>NZ_MDKE01000012.1 GCF_001870485.1 Oceanisphaera psychrotolerans
TTTTTTTGTTTCCCAACTACCTGCGAGTGCCCACACAGTTTGCTTGATATATTGTTAAAGAGCGTTGACCTTGTTTCAGGTCAGGGATGCGTATTCTACGCATTCCGTTTTGTTCGTCAAGCGTTGAAGCAAACTTTGTTTCGTTCGTTTCGAACCCTTGTGACCGTTGGCGTGTTGCCCCGTGTCAGTGGATGCGCATTATAGGGACCGCCCGATTTTGCGCAAGGGCTTTTTTGACATTTTTATTAAAAAAAGCGACTTCGCACATAAAATGAGCTAAAACCGCTTTTTATTCACGTTTTGTTACATTCTATTATCTGTTACCCACCAGTTTCCGGGCAAAATCCCTGACTTTATCCCAATCGGTAAACTCCAGATCCCGGCCGGTATCGGTGCTGCCGCCGGTTATCTTCATGATCAGCTGGATAATGCGAGTCTGCCACCAGTTGTATTCGCTGTATTTCAGTGCACCGGCGAATACGCCTATGGTTCTCGGCCGCCAGGGCGACCTGGCCAGAAACTTCCTGATGTAGGCATTGTTCCTGGGTTCGGCCTTTTCCGGCTTGCGCGCGGTGAGACAGACACAAAAGAAACTCGCATCGGTAGCGGCCAGCTGTTCGCTGTGGACATCGATGAAGGTGTAGAGATCCCGGTGAAAATGACCATAGCGAACAGAAGCGCCAATCAGCACCTTGTCATACTTGCTGAGGTTTTTTCGGATAGGGCCATGCAGATCCGCCACTTCCACATCGTAACCGCTAAATTCATCCTGCATCGCCTCGATGATTTTTCTCGTCTGACCATTACGAGATGAATAAAGTACCAACAGTTTTTCCATAGACTCCTCTTAGCTACGCCAGAAGGCAGGCGTAAACAGTACCAGCAAGGTAAATATCTCGAGACGGCCAAACAACATGGCCAGGATCATTATCCATTTAGCACCGTCGGTGGTGGTGCCAAAATTGGCGGTAACATCACCCAGGCCCGGCCCGAGGTTGTTCAGTGTCGCCACCACGGCGGTAAAGGCCGTCAGCTCTTCCATGCCGGTCGCCAGCAGTGCCAGCATACAGAGCACGAAGACCAGGGCGTAAGCGGCAAAGAAGCCCCATACCGCTTCCACCACTTTATCAGCTAACGCCTTGTTGCCAAGCTTAATCCGATAGACGGCTCTTGGGTGGACCAGTCGTTTCAGCTCGCGCATCCCCTGCAGATTAAGCAACATGATGCGCACCACCTTGATACCGCCGCCGGTACTGCCGGCACAGCCACCGATAAAGGAAGAAAACATCAGTAGTAACGGCAGAAACAGCGGCCAGTCCGCGAAACCGGTAGTACTGAAACCGGCAGTGGTGGAGATGGAGACCGCCTGAAACAGCGACTGGTCCAGTGCCTGCCAGGGATCCGTATATACCCGATGGGTCAGCAGAGCCGACAGGCAAATCAGGGTCAGTATCAACTGTATCCCGATAAACACCTTTACTTCCGGATCGAGGCGATACACCGACAACCGCAGTCCCCGATTGGCGAAGGCAGCAAAGTGCAGGCTGAAGTTGACCCCGGCAATCAGCAGAAACACCACGATAATCAGGTTGATCACGGGGCTGTTGAAATGCCCCACGCTGGCGTCGTAGGTCGAGAAGCCACCGATGGCCACGGTAGAAAAGGAATGGCAGATGGCATCGAACAGGTTCATACCGGCCAGCCACAGCAGCAAGGCACAGGAAATGGTCAGCACCAGATAGATGTACCACAGGGTTTTGGCGGTCTCGGCAATGCGGGGCGCCACCTTGTTGTCTTTGACCGGACCCGGTATTTCCGCACGAAACAGCTGCATACCGCCGATGCCCAAAATAGGCAGGATGGCCACCGCCAGCACGATGATCCCCATGCCACCCAGCCATTGCAGCATCTGCCGGTAAAACAGAATCGCCTTGGGCAAGGTATCGAGGCCGCTGATCACGGTAGCGCCAGTGGTGGTGAGGCCGGAGAAGGATTCGAAGAAGGCCTCGGCCACCGTCATCTCCGGCGCGGCACTGAGCATGAAGGGAATGGCCCCGACGCTGCCCAGCACCGTCCAGAACAACACCACGATAAGAAAGCCTTCTTTGGCCCTCAGTTCTTTATTGTGGGTGCGATTGGGAAACCATAACGCCAGCCCCAGGATCAGGCAGATAACGAAGGCACTGAAAAAATCGAGGCCGGCGCCATCCCGATAGATGTAGGCCACCAGGGCCGGCGCCAGCATGGTGACGCTGAACAGCGCCACCAGAATGCCCACGATGCGGATAATTGTGCGTATATGCATGGTACTTCCAATACACTGATAATTCAGCCAGCTTCCGGCTCCACCGGTCTGGCCACCACTCGTCCCTGACTACGATCAAGCAGCTGACGACAAAACTCTGCGACGGCGCGTGCTTCAACCGATAACATCCCGGTGACTTCGGCACCGTAATCCACTTGCAGCCATTGTCCCTGATATTCACCGAGCAGGAATTCCAGCAATGCCATATCACCGTAATCGGCCCTGACGTGCAACGAAGCCATGATACGTTGTTCCACGGTATTCAGTTGCGTCAGTGCTGATGCCAGAGTGCCGCCATAGGCCCGCACCAGACCACCGGTGCCCAGCTTGACGCCACCAAAATAGCGGGCGATGACCGCGGTGATCTCGCCGATGCCCGACCCCTGCAACTGGGCCAGCATGGGCTTGCCGGCGGTGCCCGAAGGCTCGCCGTCATCGCTGAAACCCAGCACCCGGGAGTCGGTCGGCATGCCGGCCACAAAGGCCCAGCAATGATGACCCGCCGAAGGCTCCCGGGCGCGTACCGTCCCGATAAAGGCTCTGGCCGACTCCGCGTCCGGAGTATGGGCCAGATAGGCGATAAAGCGGCTTTTTTTTATCTCCTGTTCCCACACCACCGGAGAGGCCGGTACCAGATAGGGAGACATATTCATGGCGCTCACTCCCAGGCAAGGCAAAGCCGCCTAATATAGATTATTCGGCCCCATAGATGGGCCGGCGAAAAATAGCGCGACATTGTTGCCGAATCGGCCGGGGAAGTCATCTCTTGCTCATATTTAGCCAGGCTTCCCGGCCACCGGAAACCGCCTGATAAAATTAAAACGATTGTTTTAATCGAATGTTGAACTCTGCTGTTTTTCTGTTCATAGTGATTTCATCCCTGCCCGGGAACGTCGGCGCAGCCCAGAGGAATCAAGGAGACATGAAGATGATCTACCAAGGTGAAGCCCTCTCTGTACAACTACTGCAAGACGGTATTGCTGAGCTCAGCTTTGACGGCAAAGGCAGCGTCAACAAGCTGGACAGAGCCACGCTGCTGTCGCTGGAGCAGGCCGTTGCCGCGCTGGAGCAGACCCCGGACCTGAAAGGCCTGATGCTGACCAGCCGCAAGGATGCTTTTATTGTCGGTGCCGATATCACCGAATTTCTGGACATGTTCGACCTGCCACCAGCCAGCCTCGATGAATGGCTGTCTCAGGCCAACCGCATCTTCAATCGTATCGAAGACCTGCCCTTCCCGACCGTAAGCGTGGTGCGTGGCTACGCCCTCGGCGGCGGCTGCGAGTGCATTCTGGCTACCGACTTTCGCATCGGCGACGCCAGCGCCCGTATCGGCCTGCCGGAAACCAAACTCGGACTGATGCCCGGCTTTGGCGGCACGGTACGGCTGCCCCGGCTGATCGGCGCCGACAACGCCATGGAGTGGATCACCACGGGTCAGGACCATAAAGCAGACGTCTGCCTGAGCCTGGGGGTACTGGATGCAGTGGTCTATACCGACAAGCTGCACGCTTCGGCGCTACAGCTGCTGCAAGACGCCGCCCTCGGCAGGCAGGACTGGCAGGGAAAGCGAGCCCAGAAAGGCGCGCCCCTGACCCTGGACAAGCTGGAAGCCGCCATGAGCTTCAACACCGCCAGAGACATGGTCGCCGCCAAGGCTGGTCCCCATTACCCGGCCCCAATGATGGCGGTCAAGACCATCGAAGCCGCCGCCGGTTCCAGCCGGAAAGAGGCGCTCCGGATTGAACAGCGCAACTTCATCACCCTGACCCAGACCCCGGTCGCCAGGGCACTGGTGGGTATTTTCCTCAATGACCAGGTGATCAAGGGCAAGGCCAAACAGGCGGCCAGAGCTGCCGAGCCCGCCCGCAAGGCGGCGGTGCTGGGCGCCGGCATCATGGGCGGCGGCATCGCCTATCAGTCGGCGGTGAAAGGCATTCCAGCGGTGATGAAAGACATCAACGACCAGGCACTGACTCTCGGCATGAACGAGGCCGGCAAGCTGCTCAACAAACAGCTTGAGCGGGGCAGGATTGATGGCGCCAGGCTGGCTCAGGTACTGACCAGCATCACCCCGACCCTCAGCTATGACAGCCTGCAGGGCGTCGATATCGTGGTGGAGGCGGTGGTCGAAAACCCGAAGGTGAAAGCACAGGTACTGGCCGAGGTAGAAGCCCAGGTCACCGACGATACGGTGATTGCCTCCAACACCTCGACTATTCCCATCTCGACCCTGGCCAGGAGTCTCAAGCGCCCGGATCGCTTCTGCGGCATGCACTTCTTCAACCCGGTACACCGGATGCCGCTGGTGGAAGTCATTCGCGGCGAGCAGACCAGCGACGACACCATCAACAAGGTGGTGGCCTATGCCGCGGCCATGGGCAAGTCCCCCATCGTGGTCAACGACTGCCCGGGCTTCTTCGTCAACCGGGTGCTGTTCCCCTACTTCTTCGGCTTCAATCAACTGGTGGCCGACGGTGCCGACTTCGTGCGGGTCGACCGGGTGATGGAGAAACAATTCGGCTGGCCCATGGGCCCCGCCTGGCTGCTGGATGTAGTGGGTATCGACACCGGCCACCACGCGGCGGCGGTGATGGCCGACGGTTTCCCCGAGCGCATGGGCAAGACCGGCCGGGATGCCATCGACGTGATGTATGAACGGCAGCGCTTCGGCCAGAAGAACGGCAAGGGCTTCTATGCCCACAGCAAGGACAAGAAAGGCAAGCCGGTAAAAGAGGCGGACCCCGAAAGCTATGAACTACTGGCCACCGTCGCCGGCGCAGGCACCGACTTCGAGCCGGACGACATCATCGCCCGCATGATGATCCCCATGATCAACGAGGTGGTGCTCTGTCTGGAAGAAGGCATTGTCGGCTCCCCCGCCGAGGCGGACATGGCGCTGGTATATGGCATCGGCTTTCCGCCGTTTCACGGTGGTGTGTTCCGCTATCTGGACAACATGGGGCTGGCCGCCTATGTGGCGCTGGCCGATACATTCGCCCATCTGGGGCCCCTTTATCACGTCAGCTCCGGTCTGCGCCAGATGGCCGCCGACAACAAGACGTTTTACTGATTGGCGCGAGGAGACCACAGCATGAACAAGGCATTAAACGAGGTCGTCATTGTCGATTGCATTCGCACTCCCATGGGCCGATCCAGGGGCGGCGCGTTCCGCCATGTCAGGGCCGAAAGTTTGTCCGCCCACCTGATGCGGGGCCTGCTGGCCCGCAATCCGGCGCTGGCCGCCGCCGATATCGAAGATGTGTACTGGGGCTGTGTGCAACAAACTCTGGAGCAGGGCTTTAACATCGCCCGCAACGCCGCCCTGCTGGCCGGCCTGCCCAAGCAGGTGGCCGCCGTGACCGTCAACCGGCTGTGCGGCTCTTCGATGCAGGCACTGCACGATGCCAGCCGCGCCATCATGGTCGGTGACGGCGAGGTGTTTATCGTCGGCGGTGTCGAACACATGGGCCATGTGCCGATGGATCACGGGGTGGACTTTCATCCGGGTCTGGCCCTGAACGTGGCCAGAGCCTCGGGCATGATGGGGCTGACCGCCGAAATGCTGGGCCGGCTGCACCACATCAGCCGCGAACAGCAGGACGCCTTTGCGGTACGCTCCCATCAGCGAGCCCATCAAGCGACCCTCGAAGGCCGCTTCGCCAACGAGATTCTGGCCACCAACGGCCACGGCGCCGACGGCAGCCTGACGCTGTTCGAACACGATGAAGTCATTCGGCCGGATACCTGCCTTGAATCCCTTGCCCAGCTGCGTCCGGTGTTCGATCCGACCAACGGCACCGTCACCGCCGGCAGTTCCTCGGCACTGTCCGACGGTGCCGCCGCCATGCTGGTGATGTCCGCCGACAAGGCCGCCGCACTGGGACTCAAGCCCCGCGCCCGTATCAGGGCCATGGCGGTGGCCGGTTGTGACCCGGCCATCATGGGCTACGGCCCGGTACCGGCGGTACACAAGGCACTGCAACGCGCCGGACTGTCGATAACGGATATCGACCTGTTCGAACTGAATGAAGCCTTCGCCGCCCAGTCGCTGCCGGTATTGAAAGAGCTGGGGCTGCTGGAGGAGATGGACGACAAGGTCAATCTCAACGGCGGTGCCATCGCCCTGGGGCATCCTTTGGGCTGTTCCGGCGCCCGCATTTCGACCACCCTGCTCAACCTGATGGAAAACAGGGACGCCACCTTCGGCGTGACCACCATGTGTATCGGCCTGGGTCAGGGCATCGCGACCGTGTTTGAACGGGTATAAAATCGTTTGTAGATAAGTCAGACAAAGGGCCCACTCCGCCGACTCGCTGTAGATACATCCATGTACGCTCTCCGTTTCATCCCTGAAACGGAAGGTCGGCGGAGCAGTCTCCTTTGTCTTCTTATACCAATCCCAGTAATGATCTGGTCATATTGAGGCCCCAGACCAGAGGCAACACAGCCGCCTCCCACGATACGCCATAAACCCATCCGTGGGGGCTCGGAAATGCCGTCCTTGGCATTTCACGGTCGTGGGAGCCGTTCTCTGTTGCCTCTTCTGGAACTCCGAGTTGTCCGCAGGCAGTGCTAACAGGCGACGCCGGAGTATCAAGGAGGGCAAAGGGATCTGCTCCACCGACCATCACATGACAGGGACGTCATGTGCTGAGCGTCACAAGGAGGTTCTTGATCGGGTCGGTGGAGCGGGTCCTTTGTCCGGGAGGGGTATTACAGCTTACCGTTTAAAGCCCCCTTAACGGTTGACCACAATTTAAACAGCATTAAAATAGTCGGGTTTATTTCAAGGTAGTAACTTCATGACAATCTCTCTTTCCGATGCTCACCACCACCTCGATGCCACCGGCCTGCGCTGCCCAGAGCCGGTGATGATGGTCCGCAAACAGGTGCGCACCATGGTTGCCGGGGAAACTCTGCTGATCACCGCCGACGATCCCTCCACCACCCGGGATATCCCCAGTTTCTGCCAGTTCATGGATCACGCCCTGCTGTCCAGTCAGGTAGAACAGCTGCCGTACCAGTTCCTGATACAGAAAGGCGACTGAATCGCGGGGGCGCCGGTATGAGGCTCCCATCCCCGCCGCTATACTGGCTGTCCGTTCCCCCCTGGTAAGGATACCCATGCTCACTGTCAGCAACGCGCTCGGCCCCCTGTTTCTGTTGATTCTCACCGGCGTAGTACTCAGGCGACTGCGCTTCCCCGATCCGCAGTTCTGGCATGGCGCCGAACGCTTCATCTATTTCCTGCTGTTTCCGGCCATGCTGATCAGCACCCTGGCCACCGCCGACTTCAGCCAGGTGGCCTTTAGCGGCATGATCAGCCTGCTGGCCAGCCTGCTCATACTGCTGGCCGCCGGACTCTGGCTGCTGCGCAACCGGCTCGGGCTGGATCTCCCCTCCTTCAGCTCGGTGTTTCAGGGCTCCCTGCGCTTCAATACCTACGTGGGCCTGGCCGGAGCCGCCGCCCTGTACGGAGAGGCCGGCATTACCGCCGCCGCCGTGGCCATCGCCATCATGGTGCCTCTGATCAATATCCTCTGTGTGCTGATGTTTGTCGGCTGTGGTGGCAGCGGCCAGTCGGGACTATTAGGTGCCATGCGGGCACTGGCCAAAAACCCTTTGCTGCTGGGCTGTGTCATCGGCATCGCACTCAATGTCTCTGGTATCGGGCTGCCTGGCTGGAGTCGGGACACCCTGGCCCTGGCCGGTCAGGCCGCCTTGCCGCTGGGATTGGTCGCCGTGGGGGTGGCGTTGCAGCTCGGGGCGCTGCGCGGCACCGGAACCGCGTTCTGGCTGGCTTGCACCATAAAGTTCGGCCTGCTGCCGTTACTGGCGCTGGCGGCGGGTTGGTTGCTGGGACTGCAAGAGGTCGAGCTGGGCGTGGTGGTACTCTTTACCGCCCTGCCTACCGCCACTTCGTCCTACATCCTGGCACGACAGATGGGCGGCAACGCGCCGCTGATGGCCGCCGTGATCACCGGCCAGACACTGCTGGCGATGGCACTGCTGCCGTTGTGGATGTCACTACTGGGTGCCTTGCAGCCATAAAAAATGCCCGCGACTGGCGGGCATTTGGGCTATCTATGTCCTGCTGTACCTGAATGCTTACTGCATCGGGCTCAGGGTGATCTCTACCCGACGGTTCTGGGCACGGCCTGCTTCGGTATCGTTGCTGGCCACCGGTTGGTTGAAGCCGACACCGCGGATATTGAAGCGGTTGGCTGCAGCACCCTGGCTGATCAGGAACTGACCCACGGCCGCGGCACGACGCTCTGACAGCGCCTGGTTATGGCTGGCAGAACCGGTGTTGTCGGTGTGGCCAACCACGTTGACGTAGGTCTTCTCGTACTCTTTCAGCACCATGGCCACGCCACTCAGGGTGTTATAGAAGCTGGGGGACAGATCGGCGCTGTTTACCGCAAAGGTAATGGAGCTCGGCATGTTCAGGATGATGTTGTCACCATTACGGGTCACGCTGACGCCGGTGCCGCTCATCTGATCACGCAGCTTGGCTTCCTGCACATCCATGTAGTAACCCACGCCACCACCCAGTGCCGCGCCACTGGCGGCACCGATCAGAATACCTTTCTTTCGATCGCTGGAGCTGGCAGAGGCGCCGCCGATCACGGCTCCGGCCAGGGCACCCAGGCCACCACCGATGGCGGCCTTGGACGTTTGCCGTTCACCGGTATAGGGATTGGTGGTACAGGCAGAGAGGGCGAGGGTCGCGGCAACAGCCAGACAGATTTTTTTCATAATAAATGGTTCCATATGTAGCAAGCACAAGTATCCCACAATATAGCCCCGCCCGGACCTTTCTACAAAGCCTCGTTTCGCCGGTGGTGTCAGCTGTTGACGTGGTCCGGATGCCGGGGGCAACTCAGCAGGTGATCGTTGACCATGCCGGTGGCCTGCATGAAGGCATAACAGATGGTTCCACCGACAAAAGAAAAACCGCGTTTTTTCAGTGCCCGGGCCATGGCCTCCGACTCGCTCGTGCTGGTCGGCACCTCGTTCAGGGTCGGCCAGCGGTTGATCACCGGCTCACCGCCGACGAAGTCCCACAACCAGTGGCTGAACTCGATGCCCTGCTCCTGCATCAGCAGATAGGCTCGGGCATTGGTGATAACCGACCGAATCTTGAGCCGGTTGCGTACTATGCCCCGGTCCAGCATCAGCCGCTCGACATCAGACTCATCGAAGGTGGCGACGAGCTGCGGGTTGAAGTCGGCAAAAGCCGCCCGGTATGCCGGTATCTTGCAGAGGATGGTAAACCAGCTCAGTCCCGCCTGCTGGCCATCCAGGCACAGTTTCTCGAACAGGGCCCGGCTGTCGTACTCGGGCACGCCCCACTCCAGATCGTGATAAGCCTGATATCTCGGGTCGTCATTGACCCAGCCACAGCGTGCCAGCATGGTGTCTCCTTTATAGTGGATGCCCCGTAATACCAACGGGACACACCCTAAGCCTATATTCGCATCGGGTCAGAAGGTATACTCGTCTGCCTAGTTTCACACTGCGAATGCACCTATATCAAGGCGCGAACATCATGCAAAAATTCGATATCAATACCTTTCAGGGTCTGATCCTGACATTGCAGGATTATTGGGCCCAACAAGGCTGCACCATAGTACAGCCGCTGGATATGGAAGTGGGTGCAGGCACCTCCCACCCCATGACCTGCCTGCGGGCCATAGGGCCGGAGCCGATGGCCACCGCCTACGTGCAGCCTTCCCGCCGCCCCACCGATGGCCGCTATGGCGAAAACCCCAACCGTCTGCAGCATTACTATCAGTTCCAGGTGATGATCAAACCGTCTCCGGACAATTTGCAGGAGCTGTACCTCGGCTCGCTTCATGCGCTGGGCCTGGATCCGCTGGTGCATGATATCCGCTTTGTGGAAGACAACTGGGAAAACCCGACCCTGGGTGCCTGGGGCCTGGGCTGGGAAGTCTGGCTCAACGGCATGGAAGTGACCCAGTTCACTTACTTCCAGCAGGTAGGCGGCCTTGAGTGCAAGCCAGTGACCGGCGAAATCACCTACGGCCTGGAGCGCCTGGCCATGTACATTCAGGGTGTGGACTCGGTCTACGATCTGGTGTGGTGCGACGGCCCCCTGGGCAAAACCACCTACGGTGACATCTTCCACCAGAACGAGGTGGAACAGTCCACCTACAATTTCGAGCATGCGGACGTGGACTTCCTGTTCGGCTTCTTCGAGCAATGCGAGAAAGAATGTCAGTACCTGCTGTCTCTGGAATCGCCGCTGCCCCTGCCCGCCTACGAGCGAATCTTGAAAGCGGGCCACGCCTTCAACCTGCTGGATGCCCGCAAGGCAATTTCGGTGACCGAACGCCAGCGTTACATCTTGCGCATCCGCACCCTGACCAAGGCAGTCGCCGAAGCTTACTACGCCTCCCGCGAGGCTCTGGGCTTCCCCATGTGTAAAAAAGAAGGATAAGGGACCAGCATGGCTGAACAGAATTTCCTGGTTGAACTCGGTACCGAAGAGCTGCCGCCGAAGGCGTTGCGCAGCCTGGGCCAGGCCTTTGCCGACAACCTCAAACAAGAACTGACCAACGCCGATCTGCCCTTTGCAGAGGTGCGCTGGTATGCGGCTCCCCGCCGTCTGGCGGTGTATGTCACCGCGCTGGCCACCAGCCAGCCCGACAAGCAGCTGGAAAAACGCGGCCCGGCGGTACAGGCCGCCTTCGACGCCGATGGCAACCCCACCAAGGCCGCCATGGGCTGGGCCCGGGGCAACGGCATCGAGGTCAGCCAGGCCTCACGCCTGAAAACCGACAAGGGCGAATGGCTGGTTCACCTCGCCGACATCAAGGGCCAGGCCGCCACCGAGCTACTGCCCGCCATGGTCGAGCAGGCCCTGAGCCTGCTGCCGATCCCCAAGGCCATGCGCTGGGGCGACAAGAGCATCCAGTTTATCCGCCCGGTGCATACCCTGACCCTGCTGCTGGGCGACCAGCTGCTGCCGGCCTCCATCCTCGGTGTCGACTCGGCCCGCACCCTGCGCGGTCACCGCTTCATGGGTGAGCCCGAACTGGAACTCGCTCATGCCGACGACTACCTGCAGGCGCTGGAACAGACCGGCAAGGTGCTGGCCGACTTCGAACGTCGCAAGGACATCATCAAGACCGGTGTCGAGCAGGCCGCCGCCGCCGTGGGGGGTATCGCCGACCTCGACGACGATCTGCTGGAAGAAGTCACCTCGCTGGTGGAATGGCCGGTGGTGCTGACCGCCGCCTTCGAGGAAAAGTTTCTCAAGGTACCGGCCGAAGCGCTGGTGTACACCATGAAGGGCGATCAGAAGTATTTCCCGGTCTACGACGCCGACGGCAAGCTACTGCCGAAGTTCATCTTCGTCACCAACATCGAGTCCAAGGACCCGAGCCAGATCATCGGTGGTAACGAAAAAGTGGTGCGTCCGCGCCTGGCCGATGCGGAGTTCTTCTTCGATACCGACCGCAAAAGCACCCTGGCCTCCCGGCTGGAACAGCTGGACAGCGTGCTGTTCCAGAAACAGCTGGGCACGGTGCGGGAAAAATCCGAGCGCATCGGCGCCCTGTCCGGCTTTATCGCCGCCGCCATCGGTGCCGACAAGGCCCAGGCGGAGCGGGCCGGCCTGCTGTCCAAGTGCGATCTGGTCACCAACATGGTGTTCGAGTTCACCGACACCCAGGGCGTAATGGGCATGCACTATGCCCGCCACGACGGCGAAGACGAAGCCGTGGCCCTGGCGCTGAAAGAGCAGTATCAGCCCCGCTTTGCCGGTGACGATCTGCCCAGCCAGGACATCTCCGCCGCCGTGGCCCTGGCCGACAAGCTGGACACCCTGGTCGGTATCTTCGGCATCGGTCAGACCCCCAAGGGCGACAAGGACCCCTTCGCCCTGCGCCGCGCCGCACTGGGTGTGCTGCGCATCATCGTCGAGAAAGACTACGACCTGGATCTGCCGATTCTGATCGAGCAGGCCCGGGCGCTGTACGGCGACAAGCTGAGCAATGCCAATGCCGCCGACGAAATCCTGGACTTCATGCTGGGCCGGTTCCGCGCCTGGTATCAAGACCTGGGTTACGGTGTGGATGTCATTCAGGCGGTGCTGGCTCGTCGCCCGACCCGTCCGGCCGACTTCGATGCCCGGGTGAAGGCCGTCAGCCAGTTCCGTGAGCTGGACGCCGCCGCCGCCCTGGCCGCCGCCAACAAGCGGGTGGGTAATATCCTGGCCAAGTTCGAAGGCGAAATCCCGGCCGAGGTCAATCCGGCCCTGCTGCAGGACGAGGCCGAGAAACTGCTGGCCAGCCAGCTGGCCGAGCTGACCGAACGCCTGACGCCGCTGTTTGCCGCCGCCGATTACGACCGCGCCCTGAGCGAGCTGGCCGCCCTGCGCGAAGGCGTGGACAGCTTCTTCGATCAGGTGATGGTGATGGCAGAAGACGAAGCCCTGCGGCTCAACCGTCTGGCACTGCTCAACCAGCTACGCAACCTGTTCCTGCAGATCGCCGATATCTCGCTACTGCAGTAACCGCCCTCGCTTTTTGAGCCTCAGAGCCCCGCCGATGCGGGGCTTTTTATTTTCCTGTCTTACCAAACCCCCCGGTATTTGTGTTACTAATTAATAGTATCGCAATGCAACAAGGAGAGTGCCGATGATCAAGGTCATTATCGAACGTCATATCGCCGAGGGACTGGAAAAAGCCTATCAGGAAAAAATTCGCGCCCTGATGCTGCAAATCACCGACCGACCCGGATTTCTGAAGGGCGATGCCTACCGGGACGTTCATCATCCCAATCATTTCTATGTGATTTCCAACTGGGAAAACATCGAATGCTGGGAGCGCTGGCAAAGCTCCCCCGGCCGTCAGCAACTGCTTGGCGAGCTGGCCCCCTTCATGGAAAGCGATGAAAAATGCACCGTACTGGCGCTCAAGGTCAGCTACGAAGCCCAGCCGGCCAAATACGCCCGACCGACCCAGACCTATTCCTATTAACCTTCCGTTTGCCCCGCGACCATCGCCTTTATGCTCCGCTTCTGCATGCAACATAAAGGCGATGCCGCCACCGAGCCGGCGCCCCGGTCGACACCAGAGACGATATCGGATAACGTTGCCTTTTCGGCAACCGCTTTCTCTTTGGTAGTTATCTCATGGAATTTTCAGCATTTGGTCAGAAGTTTACCCGTCACGCCGGCATTACCCAGTTGATGGACGATCTCAACCAGGGCCTGACCACGCCCAACACCATCATGCTGGGCGGCGGCAACCCGGCTGCCATTCCGGAAGTGCTCGCCTATCTGGATCAGCAGTCGCAGCAACTGGTGAAAAACGGGGATCTGCTGAAAGCCATGGCCAACTACGACGGCCCCCAGGGCAAGGATGCCTATATTCGCGCCCTGGCCAAGCTGCTGTCCCAGGAGCTGGGCTGGCCGGTCGGCCCCGAACATATCGCCCTGACCAACGGCAGCCAGACCGCCTTCTTCTATCTGTTCAATCTGCTGGCCGGCGACTTTGCCGACGGCCGCAAGAAAAAGGTACTTTTTCCGCTGGCACCGGAATACATCGGCTACGGTGATGGCGCCCTGAGCGAAGATCACTTCGTCGCCTGCAAGCCCACCATCACCCGGCTGGACAATGGCCTGTTCAAGTATCACGTCGACTTCGATCAGCTGGAAGTGAGTGACGATATCGGCCTGATCTGTGTATCTCGTCCCACCAACCCCACCGGCAACGTGCTGACCGACGAAGAGATCATGCGCCTGGACGACATCGCCCGGGAGAAAGGCATTCCACTGCTGATCGACAACGCCTACGGCATGCCCTTTCCCAACATCATCTTCACCGATGCCAAGCCGTTCTGGAACGACAACACCATTCTCTGCATGAGCCTGTCCAAGCTGGGGCTGCCGGGCGTGCGTTGCGGCATAGTGGTGGCACCGCCGGCCATTATCCAGGCCATGACCAATATCAGCGGCATCATCAACCTGGCCCCCGGCAGCATGGGTCCGGCCCTGACCCTGCCGATGATGGAAAACGGTGACGTGATCACACTCAGCAACGAGGTGATCCGTCCCTTCTACCAGGCCAAGGCACAACAGGCCGTGGCCTGGCTGCAGCAGGCCATACCCCTGCCCCAGTTTCATATTCACAAGCCCGAGGCGCACTGTTCCTGTGGCTGTGGTTCGAAAATCTGCCCGTTCACTGCCAGGAACTGTACGAGCGCCTAAAACAAAAAGGTCTGCTGGTGGTGCCGGGTCATTACTTCTTCCCGGGGATCGAAGACGGCAACTGGCAGCACAGCAGGGAGTGTATCCGCCTCAACTACGCCCAGTCGGAAGCCGATGTGCAGGCCGGCATCCGGATACTGGCCGAAGAAGTGCTGGCGCTCTACCAGGCACCCGTCGTCGAATAAACAACAGCACCGAAGAGACAACACCCAATAAACAGGAACGCCGGCAATTGCCGGCGTTCTTTCGATTGGCTGGTTTAACCGCCGTTATCCGGCCGAGCCGATGGCGATGGTTCTGGGCTTGGCGGCTTCCGGTACCTCTCGCACCAAATCGATATGCAGCAAGCCGTTTTCCATGTCGGCGCCGGTCACCTTGACGTGATCGGCCAGCTGGAAGCGGCGCTCGAAACCACGTTCGGCGATACCCTGATACAGGTAATTCCTCTGCGATTCGTCCTGCTCTTTATTGCCTTTCACCATCAGGGTGTTTTCATGACTGGTGATTTCCAGATCCTGGCGGGAAAAGCCGGCCACCGCCATGGAAATGCGGTACTGGTTCTCGCTGAGCAGTTCGATGTTGTACGGCGGATAGCCGTTGTTGCTGCTGCCGCTGGCGGCGTTTTCCATCAGGGACGCCAGCCGATCGAAGCCGATGGCCGAGCGATACAGGGGAGTGAGATCGAAACGTGACATAGCCATATCCTCTTGTGAGCGATGTTAGGGTGCCCTCCATCATGGACGGGCGATGCGGGACCTCAATCGAGCGACCCGCCTTGTTCATAAAAGATATAGGGATGGCATCTTCGGCTTTCAAGCACCGACGTGAAGATTTTTTGGCCGGCGGTTATCGCCATCACAGGCAGCGGTCACGGTACCTGGTGATGGCGAACGGTCATATCTGGCCGGCGGTCAGGCAAGCCACCGAGTCGTGACTCACTTGAACTCGGCATAGGGGATCAGCGGCTGCGGCGGCAGATCCAGGTCGCCCTGCCAGCCGCTCAGCGAATAACGCAGATAGAGCAGGCCATGACTGGGGGTGTAGTCCTTGGCCTGCTGGATATCGATACCGGCCCCCAGGGTCCAGTGTGCATTCAGCCGCCGCTCCACCAGGCGCGCAGGGTATAGCCGAATCCACTGCTGCTGCCGCCTTCCTCGATGGCATCGGCGTCGGGCAAACCCGCCGGTATCAATCCCGCCAGGGGATAACGCCGCTGGTCTTCGGTGACCGCACGGGACCAGGACACGGAACCACCCAGCTCCCATGACCAGTTGTCGGTGCGTTGACGATAGTTGACCGGCACCGCCAGCGACAGATATTGCTGCGGGCTGTAGTAGCCTCCCTGTCCCAGTGAGTAACCGCTGAGATCTTTCTGGTATTGCCACCACATGCTGTTCAGGCCGACGCTGACCCGACGGTGCGACTGGTTGACCAGCTTGTAGTAATAACCGCCCATCAGCCGGGTACGCCGGTTATCCGCCACGTTCTCCCCGGTCAGCAGGCTGGCACTGATATCCCCCCACAGGCCATGGGCGCCGCCCTGATCATAACTGCCACTCAGGCTGACACCGGTGGCGCGCACCCCGCCCCAGCTGATACCGGTATTGGGATCCCGGGTGCCGCCGAAGGACAACAGCGAACTGGCCAGAGGCCGCCGGGAGGCGGTCAGGGTCCAGCCGATGTCCTGCCAGTCGCCACTGTAGCCGAGGCCGCCGACCCAGTCCACCACCTCGAAGCCGAGCGGCGTGGTACCGATATCTCCCTGCCAGCGTTCGTCCCGCCAGCCCATACCCAGACTGACTCCCGTCGCAGACTGATGATAATCGTCATTGCAGCCCACTTCCCGACAGGTGCCAAACGTTTCCTCGTAGACGCCACCATCGAAGCTGCCTGCATCCAGTTGCACCATATCGGCACGGAAGAAAGCCCGGCCATCCCGCAGCGGGGTGTCCAGCTCCAGCATGCCGGTGTGGGCGGTCAGATCCGAATAACCGCCGGTGCCGCTGGAACGCTGATAGTCATGTTCGAAGGTGACGGTGGTATCCAGCTGACGATACAGATCCGCCGCATCGGCACGAATGCTGCGGGTCAGCCAGTCATCATCGGCGTTAACCCGGGTCAACCGGGTGAAATCGTCATTCTCCGTCGGCGGCTGTTCCGCCAGCTCGCCGGCCGCCATCGCCAGACGGTAATCGCCCATCGCCTGTTGTGGCTGTCCGTTCTGCCAGGCCAGTCTGGCCGCATCACGCAGCAACAACGCGCTCTCCTGCGACGGCGCCTGTTGCTGTGCCTGAAATTTAACCTTCTGGAACAACTGCTCGGCCCGCGGCCATTCTCCCACCGCCGCCCAGGCGTTGGCCATCCGCCGTGTGCGGTTAAGGGACGGCGGCTGTGGCTCGCTCGCGGCATCCAGCCCGAGCAACTGTCGACGCGCCTGCACCGGTTCGCCAATGGCAATCAAGGCTTCAACCTCTCCCAGAAGGGCTTCGTCATTATCCGGCTCCCTGGCCAGCACCGCTCGATAACCGGCCAACGCCCGTTCAGGGTCATCGTCTTCCAGCGCCCAGTCGGCCAGGGTCAGCTCGCTGCGGGTGCCATTCGGCTGCGCCCGCAGCATGGCCGTTGCGCCGGCCTGATCCCCTTGCTCACGCCGGCGGCGCGCCTCGGCCAGCATTTGATCCTGTTCGAGCCGCCGGGCCAGTTCGCCCATGTCGGCGCTCCAGCGAGCCGGTGGCAGCGTGTCCAGGTGGGCCAGGGCCGCCGCCTCCCGTTCGCTGGACGAAAGATAGAGGGCATAGGCATACAGTTGCTCCGGATCATCGGGCCGTCGCGACACCAGCTCGGCAAAGGCTGATCGGCCCGCTCCGGCTGGCCCGCCTGTCGCCAGTCTTCCGCCAGCCGGTAGGTCAGCCAGACATCATCCGGGGTCAGCTGCCGGGCCCGGGACAGCATCTCGGCCGCCGCCTGCCATTGCCGGTCTTGCTCGAGCCGCTCCGCCTGCTGTTGCAGCAGCTCGCTGCGCAGCCGGGGTTCACCGTCGCCCAATGCCTGTCGCTGACGACGCGGCAACTGCTCCAGATAATCCAAGGCCTGGGCCGGTGATTGCTGACGGTAGAGCGCCAGCATCCCCCGCAGGGCGCCACCATTAACCGGATCCCGCCGCAGCGCCTGACGAAAATAGTGCTCGGCCTGTTCCGCCTGCCCCCGGGCCAGCGCCACGTCGCCCAGCCCCAGCCAGGCATAACCATCGCTGCCATCCAGCGCCTTTGCCCGCCGGTAATAGCCCTGAGCCCGATCCGGCTGCCGGGCCTGCAGCGCCTGGTCCCCCTGCTGGATCAACAGCCAGTAGCGATGATTCTGCAGCAGGCTTTGCCATTTGCTCCGCTCACTGCTGTCCGCATCGGCCTGCTGCAATGCCTGTTCGAACAGTGCAATCGCCTCGCTGCGCTTGCCCAGACGCCCGTAAGCCTGAGCCAGGGCGCCCAGCAGGCCGGCATCACGCGGATAGGCCACCAAGGCCTGCTTCAGCAGGGGAATGGCCGCTGCGTCCCGCCCCTGCTCCACCAGCGCCAGCCCCCGGGCTCGCGCCCGAAATGCCGGATCGGCCAGCAAGGCCTGTTGCTGACGCAGCAGTTCCTCCGCCTGTACCCGTTCGTTCCCCGTCGATACCGCCACCAACCGTTGCAACTGGGCCAGGCTCTGTTCGCTCACCGGCATCCGTCTGACTTGTGCCAGCCAGAGTTCGACCGCCCGAGCCCGGGTGGCCGGGTCGGCCGCCATCTGCTGCAACAGGGCAAAGCCCTGCTGGGGTCGGCCGGCATCGAACAACAGGTCAATCAGCACGCCGCGCAGAGTGCCGTTGCCGGGATAACGACGATCCAGTATCTGCAACTGGGTGATCGCCTGTGAACGCTGATCGGGCAACCGGGCCACCAGCCGCCAGTACTCCACCGCCAGATCCAGACTGGGAAAGGCCTCACCAAACAAGTCCTGATAGGCTTGCCGGGCGGCGGCGAGACGCCCGGCCGCGGCCAGCAGCCGGGCCTGCTGCAATTGTTGCCGCCCCTCTTCCGTCACCAGCCGCATGGCACTTTTCGCCTGACGATACTCAAGCGATGCCGGCGCCAGCCTGGCCAGCCGCTCCAGCTGCCGGCGGGCCAGCGGAACATCGTCCTGACGCAACGCCAATCGCAATCGCGCCGCCATGACCTGAGGATGACCGGGCACGATCAACTCCAGGCGGTGCAAGGATTCCTCGACCAGATTATCCCGGTAACTGGCCTCGCCCAGCCGGATCTGGTCCAGCAGCCAGGGCTCGGGTACCACCGCCGCCTGGGCCGCCGGCAACTGGTCCACCGGCAACAGAGCCAGGGCCAGTGGCAATCCCAGTGTACTTAACGAGAGTTTGAACATGAATTGTCCCAATCGGGTACTAGCTCACCCGCCTGATTGAAAGCATAGCGTCGTTGATCCCAGCCCTGTCCGAACAGGGTCAGCACCGCATCGTAGTAGGCATGCTCACCGACGGGCTGCGCGGCCAGCCGCCTGCGCTGCACCTCGGCGGCGGGGGTATCCTGCAGCAGGGGCAACAGAGCGGCGGAAAAGCCGACCGGGCCGGCACCCGACGCCTCGCCGCTCAAAGCATCGACCCGCTCCGGCGGTACGCCCATCGTCACCGTCAGGGCGGCCATCGGTTGCAGGTGTGCCGTCAGTCGTGCCCGCTCCGGGTCGTCCTCGGCCAGCATGCCGGCCCACAGGTAACTGCGTATCGCATCATAGCTGCCGGTACTGCCTGTCCTGGAGTCCGGCAACCAGCCAGAGTCCGGCTGCCATACCACCCAGTCGGGCACCAGCCCGAGCGGAGCCGTGTCCAGCAACAGCCGGAGATTGTTACTCCGCATCGCCTGCCAAGGGCCGTCGAAGCCGGCGACACGCGCCAGCAACTGGGGCGGCAGATAGCTGGGATTCAGGGTCCAGCGCTCTGCCCCGACAAAACCCTGCTTACCGGGCAACAGCATCAGCCCCAATCCGGGGATGTCCGCCACTTCTTCCCGGGCGATGCGCTGCAGCAACAGCGTACCCAGCACCCGATAACGGCGGTTCTGCCACAGCCGACCGGCTTCCAGCAGGTCATAGGCCAGCCACAGATCCGAATCGGCGGCAGAATTGGGATCCAGTACCCCCCATTGCCGTTGTCGGTCCTGTCCCCATAACCAGGCCGGCAGCCGTGCCGTCAGATCTCCGGCCGCCAGGTTATCCTGGGTCCACTCCAGCAGCCGCGCGAAGGTGTCCCGGTCATCCGCTACCAGCGCGAAAAACAGGCCATAGCTCTGCCCTTCGGAGGTGGTGACATCTCGCCCTCCGGCGGGATCGATCACCCGCCCCTGCTCGCTGATATAGGCTTGTTTGAACCGCTGCCAGGCCGGCCATTCGCAGGCAGACGAGGCGCCGCCCGACCACAGCAACAACAGACTCAGCATCCATGCCGACAGGTGTTTCATGGCTTAGTCCCGTTCATCAGGCGACAACCGGCGGCGACTCAGGGTTCGCAATACCCGCCACAGCACCAGTACCATCAGCAGCACACTCAGGGCCGTCAACCCGGCCAGCACCAGCGGGTGCGGGGACAGCGCAAACCAGACTCGTTCCCACCAGGCAGATAGCCCACATGGTAGGCTTTGCCGACTCGCAAACTATCTATCCCCGATTCCCGGATCACCGCCACAGAACCGGACAGGGCGGCTCGCCGATCGCTGTGGTTGATGGCCTCATTCAACAACTGAAAACCCCGGGGACTGTCGGCCAGCAACGCCACCACACTGCGTTGTTCATGGAAGGGGGACTGAAAGCCGATCACCGCCGCCATGGGACCCTCCGAGTCGATTCGCGCTTCACTTTCCGGCCGGTCATCCTCGCTGTCCGGTACCAGATCGGGCCGTGATACCTGACGGGCCGGCATCTTTACCCGGCTTTGGGTCGCGTCGAGCAGCAGATGAATGTTGTCGTTATCACGCAGCTCCGCCGGGACCGCCCCGATCAGCAGCAGGTCCAGATCCCGATCCTTCTCCTGCTGCCAGTCGTCGCCGAGCCGCACACCCAATGCCGGATAACCGGTATGAGCGCCAATAGTACCCAGAGCATTGAGCAGAGCCCCGAGCTGCGCCGGAGCCGGGTTTCTGTCGACCAGCACCAAGGTCTGGGACAGATCGGCCAGCCGGCTGAACGGGAAACCGGCATTGGCAAAGGCGGCCAAATCCGGCATGGCCATGAAATGGCGGTAACCGGAGAAGTCGATGGTGGAATCACCGTCGATCACCACCCGGTTGGGGATAGGCTGATAGGTTTCGCAGCGATCGGGAGTGCCGCCGGTGACGGCATTGACATAATCGAAGTTGAACCGCAGCTGATTGCGGGTACCCAGCTTGAGCGCCGGTATGGTGAGCTGATTATCACCGGACTCATCCTGCAACAGCAGCAGCTGCAACAGCTTTTCGCCACTTTGCTGCTCCGGCTTGAGTGCATAGGCACGCAACAGCTGATCGTTGAGGCTGACCACCAGCCGTGATCCATCATCCGTCTTCGGCGAGGTATAACGATATTTCAGCTGCATGGCGATGCCCAGATCGCGCGCCATGAACAGGTCCGGCGGCAGGTTCAGGGTCAGGGCCATCGGCTGCGGCTCTATACCCGCAGACTGCAGCTGTCCGGGATAGCGTTGCAGCTCGCTGAAGGAAACCGGCCGGTCGGTACGCACCCAATTGGGGGCATCATAGGGCTGGCGCGGCGCCAGTGGCCTGACACCGGCGACGGCGACACTCTGGCCGCGAAACAGGATACTGCCCTGGGCGATACCCGTTACCGCCGTCACCAGATCCTGGTCGTCACGGCCGAGCACCAGCAACAGCTTGACGTAGGGATCTTCCGGATGACTGATCATCTCGACGATAGGGCCATCAACGGCGGGATAGTCCCGCAAAAAGTCCGGCCGCTGGTCATTGGTGGCGAAGACGATGCCATGCCGCTCGGGCAGTTGGTTGAACAGCACCGGAAACTGCTGGCCGCGCCACTGGGCCCGGGCACCGAACCAGGACGCCAGCACCGCCGCCGCCTTCTGCTGGGCCAGTGCCGGCGAGGCGGCAAACACCATCGGCAGGATCAGGGGCCGGTTGTCACGACTATCGAAAAACGGCTCGGGAAAATGGGACAGATCGTTTTTCAGCGGCAGCGCCTGATAACGCAGCGACAAGGCACTGTCACTGCCCACATCCAGCCACAGACTGCTGTGGACCGGGTTTTCACAGATGCGTTGATAATGCCCGGTGAAGCCCAGTTTTACCCGGTTGAAGTCGCCAATATAGCGCGGATCCAGCGGCACCTGCACCCGGCTCTTGTTACCCAGCTGTTCACGCTCAATCGGCACCACGCCCATCATTTCATCGTTGAGGTACACCCTCAGGTGAGACTCGCCAGGTATCAATGACGGTGAGGGAATGAACGCCAGATCAAGCGTGGCGCGAGACACCACTTCATCACTGCGCACCCCGAATTCGACCTGACCATCAGGCTGGTGCCGCGCAGGGCCAGGCTGCCCGATGACGGGATCAGCTGTCCGAAGCCGAGCTCGACATCCCGGGTCGGAACCTCTTCCAGCCCGGTGAGCACTGTCTCGGCCGGGTTTTCTGCCGCCAGGGTCGGGACAACGATGCTGCCCATCAGCAGGATGAACAAGACGATTCTTTTTATCATTATTCCCTCATCAAGATTGAACCAATGCTCGCTCCGAGCCCGGTAACAGCGTGTCGGTGCGTGGCGTACGCGGGATAAATGACCCCAGCCATGCCAGCAGCCGGCTCATGCCGACAAACAGCCGCGCCAGCGGCGACGGCAAATAATCGAGCAGACTCTGAAAGCCGCTCCAGCCCAGTGCCAGCACATCCGTCAGGCTGGCCATCGGCTTGTCACGGGCAAACTCTTCCTGCCAGCGCGCCCAGGTATCGGCCCGGGCAAAGGTGCACTGGATAAACGCAATATGCTGCTCCCGGCTCAGCGCGCCCAGCTGCAGTCCGGTTCCGGTACCGAACCGGCGCCTCACCGTGGCCGGAAAGGCACATTCCCGCTGTCCCTGCCGGAGCAACAGGGTAATCGGCTCCCCTTCTCGCAAGATGTCGTCCTGCCGCAGCTCGATACCCACACCGCCATCCGAGTAATCGCGCACCGTACAGGGAAACAGATGGCCGTCCCGCCGCTTGACGGCGGCGGGCAGCGCAATATCCACCCGGTGAGACTGGCGCACCTGTCTGGCCTCCACCGCCACCGCGATGGCTCCGCCCAGGATCAGCATGTTGAACAGCACCCAGCCCAGACTCAGGATCACCGTCGGGATCTCGGCCCCATCCCCGTACGCCAGCCGCCAGCCACCGGCAATCAGCCCGCAGAAGTTAAGCAGCACCAGGATCAGATAAGGCCGGCTGATTTCCCAGTCTACATGGGATTGCTCGACCAGCCCGCCCTTGGCGGTCACATTGAAGGTGCCTTTGTGGGGGTTGAACAGCGCCACTGTGGTGGGACGGGCGATATACCAGGCCAGTACGCTTTCGTAGACCTCGCTCCAGAACGAGTAGCGGTATTTCCCCTGGATCCTGGAATTGGTCAGGTTGGCATGGATCATGTGGGGCAGCATGTAGAGCGCAATGGCCAGTGCCGGGGCATAGATGATGTAGGCATGCAGCAGCAGAAAGGCCAGCGGCGCGGTCAGGAAAATCAGCCGGGGAATACCCGACAGAAAGTGCAGCATGGCATTGGCATAACAGAGTCGCTGGGTCAGCTTCAGCCCCTTGCCCAGCAACGGATTATCGAGCCGGAAGATCTGCACCATGCCCCTCGCCCAGCGGATGCGCTGACCGATATGGGCGGACAGGCTTTCGGTGGCCAGGCCGGCGGCCTGGGGAATGCGGATATAGGCCGAGGTATACCCCAGACGATGCAGGCGCAGCGAGGTATGGGCATCTTCGGTCACGGTTTCCACCGCGATACCGCCCACCTCGTCCAGGGCGCTGCGGCGGATGACCGCACAGGAACCACAGAAGAAGGTGGCATCCCACATGTCATTGCCATCCTGCAGCAGACCATAAAACAGCGAGCCCTCGTTCGGGGTATGGCCGAAACGGCCCAGGTTGCGTTCGAACGGATCCGGAGAGAAAAAATGGTGCGGTGTCTGCAGCATGGCCAGCTTTTTATCCTTGAAAAACCAGCCCATGGTCAGCTGCAGGAAGGTACGGGTCGGCACATGATCGCAGTCGAAGATGGCCACAAACTCGCCGCGAGCCTGCTTCAGTGCATGGTTCAGGTTGCCGGCCTTGGCATGCTCGTGGGTCGGGCGGGCGATGTAGTTCACCCCCGCCTCCTCGGCGAATGCCCGGAACGAGGGGCGATCACCGTCATCGAGCAGATAGATGTTGAGCTTGTCTCTCGGCCAGTCGATGCCCAGCGCCGCATAGATGGTCGGTTTGACCACACTCAACGGCTCGTTGTAGGTGGGCACCATGATATCGATGACCGGCCATTCCGCCGGCGGCACCGTCAGCGGTGTCGGCTGACGGTGCAGGGGCCACAGTGACTGGAAATAGCCCAGCACCAGCACCAGCCAGGCATAGGTTTCCGCCGCCAGCAACAGCAGCCCGAAGAACAGGCTGAGCGGGTCGTCCCAGTTCAGGGTCGAGCTATAGCGCCACCACAGATAGCGACAGGACACCAGCAGCGACAGCATGATCATCAACAGACTGGCAAAGCGTCCGGGCATCCGGCGCACCGCCATGGCCAGCACCCACAGCACCATCACAAACACCAGCTGGGTCTGCAGATCGAAGGGCTGTGAGATACACAGCAGGGCCAGCAGCACCGAACCCAGCAGCATCAGCATCCGGCCGGCCCGGCGAAGCCGGCGGGATCGGCGGGAGGAAGATGGCGAAATGACATCCTGCGTCTGTTCTTCCGCCACCTTCGGCTCTGCCGCCGCGCTGGCCGGACGCGATGCAGACGGTCGGAGCCACGCAAAAAAGCGGACCAACCGCTCCATATCGGCTTTCTTTTCCCGGGGGGATGAGTCAGCAGCAACCAGCCGCTCTGCAGCAGGTAACGCAGGCCGTCGCCCAGCCGGGGACGCTCCGGCGAAAGATGGGGAAACCAGTGCCGTGCCTGGGCACGCAATGCCTGCCAGCCCGGCGATTCCAGCCGAAACAGCAACCAGGCCAGGATCAGCCCGGCACAACACAGCCCGGCGGCTGGCACCGAACTGCCCTGGCGGCGATAACCCCGATAACGCGCCCCCACTGCCCCCATCCCCTGAGCGAACAGTGGCCCCATCAGCCAGTTCATCGGCGCGTCCCGGTCACATGGGCCAGGCACCAGCCGGCCAGAACATTGAGTTCATCCGCCGCCAGGCTGATTGCACTGTATTCTCCCACCGGTTGCTTGACGGCCAGCGCCTCGGCCATCGCTTCATCCCGGTGCACCGACACCGGCAGCAAGGCATCCAGATGTTGTCGCCAGTATTGCTGCAGATCCAGCTGCAGACGACTTTCGGCAGAAAGCTGGTTCAGCAGCAGCCGGGCCCCCGGCGGAAACGATTGCTGGTACAGACGGATATGACTGTTGGCATCTGCCGTCAACACACAGAACACCGCATCGGCCGCCGCCAGCCACTCTTCGGTGCCGGCAGACCCGGCGGACGGCAGATCCAGCAGCAGCCAGCTATAATCGCCGCTGTCACATAACTGGCGCAGATATGTCGCCCAGCGCCCGGGGGCTTGCTGGTGCATCGTCAGCCAGCGAGGATACTCGCCCGCCGGCAACTGTCCGAAGGGCAGAAAATCCAGCCCGTCATCATAGCGCAGCGCCTCCTGGTGCCAGGGCCGTTCATCCAGTTCCGCCCGGGCCCAGCCCGCCGTCAATGAAAGGGGCGTATTGAAGTGCAGGCGCAGCTGGTTGTCCGGCGAAAAGTCGATCACCAGCACCCGTTCGCCCAGCTGGTGCAGAGCCCAGCTCAGGCCTGCCGTGATCGAGGTGGTACCCACCCCGCCGCGGATCCCCTGCAGGGCGATTACCGGCATGTGTCCTCACCGTCCGGCGCCAGCGACAGCTCATCCAGCAAGGGCCAGCGCTCCGCAATGGCGGCCAGCTGTTGCTGCTGTCCGATATTCAGGTAGCCCAGTTCCGGCAGCGAAACCAGCCGGCTCAAGGCGCCGAGATCATCCCGGGTGCTTTCTGCCCAGCGCAGGCCATCATATTCATTGTCTTTATGCGTCATGCTGTCACTCGAAAATCATTGGTACCAAGGGCGCCATTCATCGGGGATACAGCACCCAGTCACCACCGTTGAGGCGGATATGGCTGTTACCCTGAAATTCCATCACCACCGCGTTGTCATTTTCCGATACCGCTGCCGTCTGCGGCAGCCCCTGGATCAGGGACGGCCAGTCGATGGCGTTCGCCTCAAACACCTGGCCATCCACCAGCCGGGCAATCAGCTCGGAGATCGCCAGGTAGCTGCTGGGGGCGTCGACGTCGAGCGCCGCGCTTCTGGCCGGTGCCTGGGTGCCGAACAGCCTGATGCCGACCGGAACCCGGGTCATGGCCGGGCTGGGAATATCGCGCAGACCGGACAGCTGCACCTTGTCACCGACCAGCGCCGCCCCGTGTTCGGGTACCACCACCACCATCAGCCGGCGACCGGACTGCTCCAGGGTATCGAAGAAGGCGTCCAGCTGATCGAACAGGGTTTGGGCACGGTCCCGATAGGAGGCGGTTTCATTGCGCCCGGGCAGTCGATTGCCATCATGCAGCGGGATCAGGTTGAAGAAGGTGGCACTGCGGGTTTCTTCCGCCGCCTGCCGCTGTTGCAACCAGCGGCTGAACAGCTGCGCATCATTCAGCACCGGCTCACCGTCGAACGAGACCAGCGCCCGGGCAATGCCCTGCTGTGACATCAACGGCGCCTGCAGCTGGCCGTGCCGGCGCAAATCGCTCAGGTAACCGCCGAAGTCACCGTCATGATCCATGGCCAGCTGGGTGCTGAAACCCAGTTGCGCCAGATTGTCGAACAGATAGCAGCGTGGGTCGGCCGGTTGATACAGCGCTTGCTGAGGAGACTGGCCACAGCTCGCACGCAGCAGGCGGATCCCGGCCGGGCCACTGTAGGAGGTCGCCGAGTTGAAGTCCTGAAAACGAAGGTCGAATCGCTGCCAGAGCGGATGCGACGCCAGCCCGGTCGCCTCCAGATCCGACCAGGACAGCGAGCAGATATTGATCACCAGCACGTCGAAGGGGACCGCATCGGCAGGCAACGAATCCGGAAACCCGGTCTGCCGTTGCCGCTCCTGCCGATAAAAGGACTCAAGCGCAGCATTCAGATTCTGATTGGTGGCCGGAACCTCGACCGGCCGGGTCGGGCTGGTTTGCGTCGCATCGAACTGGCGCCCCGCGACCGGCGTTTCTTCCACCGGCAACAGCTTCACCACCGGAGCGGCAACATCGACGATGTTGAGCCAGCCCAGAGCCGTCACCACCAGCACCGTAAAACGGAGCCATTGCGCCAGAAACAGGTAGGCCACCCACAGCACGAAGGCCGCCCCCAGCATCTGCCAGTTGATAAAGCGCTGCACCAGCTCCAGCAGGTAGGAAGCACTGAAGCCCGCCAGCTGATCCCCCTGACTCAGCAGACTACCGACACCGGGCAACCAGGTATCGTGATAAAACAACCCAATGCCAAACGGCAGCGCCAGCCAGTGCCGCAGCCGGTGCAGCCTGACATTCGGGATCGGAAACAGCAGAAATGCCACCAATACCAGGTTGGCCAGCGGATGAAAATTCAGATAGCCGTTCCACAGCAGGCCGAACTTCAGCAGAAAATAATAATTCCAGCCGCCCAGGCCACGCCAGTACCGCCCAAGCAGCGGCAGGGACGACGACGGGCTGGCGGCAGAGTTCATGTGTTTACTCATCTTGTTCATCTGCTGCAGGGGGAATGGGTTTGCGCCGCCGTACCCCTTCGGATTTCAGGTAGCGCGGTGACAACAGCAAGGCGCTCCACCATTGCCGGAAACGAGGTAACCAGTCACGCATAAAATAACCCAATGGCAACATGATCACGGCACAAAACAGGAAGATACCGACAATATCACCGATAAGCATGGCTATTCCTCTCGAAGAACCGGCAGGCGGATAGACTGAGGCTGACGCCTGGAACGGCGGTCCAGAGCGACCGCCACGTCCCGTTCTCCCTCGTCAGCCTTCGGGGTGGGCAGCCACTCGGGCACCTGCTGCCGCCGTATGTTCTGTAACTCTTTCAGAATATGGTGGTCCTGATGCCAGACCCTCTGCCGGCGGAACAGGCCCTCCGCTGGCAGCCGGAAGACATGCTCCAGCACTCGATCCAAATCGTTGATAATACAGGAAAAAAGAAATACAAATAAGCAATCGCCGACCACAGTGGCCAGATCACCCTCCCTGTTTATCCGGCACAGGGTCAGGGCCTGTGCCGCCCTCAGTCCCGGCTCCGGCTGCAGGGCAACCAGCAAGCCCTTGCCATCTTGCGCCAGCAGCGGATGCGCCATCAGCTCGGTCAGGGCAGTACAGAAACGCTCCTGGTCGACAACCCCTTTCAACCGGAGCGGTTTGAGGGCATCCAGCAGAGTATCGACATCGGGAGGCACATGGCGCACGAAGTCCTGTCCCTGGATCCCTTCCAGCTGAGTCAGAAAACGGGACAAGGGCACATGATGCGACACTATCAGGTTGGCGCCACTGGTCAGCAGCATCCGCTCATCGGCCTGACGCAGCTGACCGCCATTTCCCGCACCACCAGTTTCAGCATCTTGCCACGCCGTCGACGAAGCCGGTGCAGCTGGCGAGCCAGCGCTTCGATGTTCTGACTGTATTGCAGCGAGAACACCAGGGTGGCCGCCCGGGCCTGCTGCCCCGCTTCGGCCAGCGCCTCATTGCTGTCAAACAGGCGCCAGTGATCAGACAAGGCCTCGCCACCCTCCAGTACCTTTTTCTGACACAGGATCAGGTGTTCGTCATTACGCGGCTGGGGCTGCTGTTGGTGTTCCGCCCGGACTTGCCAGCCCGACCCTCCGGGGATCAGGTCAAGCTTCTGGTTGGCGCTGACACCACTCCGGTTAAACCAGAACGCCACCTGATAGGAATGCCGGTCCTGCAACCAGCGCAGCCGTACCAGGCCCGAGAGGGTGCCATATTCGGTCCGCAATGCGGCATCCAGGGCATCCCCACCCGGACCATGACTGATGATCAGCAGGGTGCAGCCCTGTTCCCGCAGCCAGTGGGTCATCCCCGCCAGCCAGCCATGTAATCTCGCCCGCTCGGCTTCGTCCTGCCAGATCCGGGCGGGAAGGCACAATAGCAGCAAGCGGCCCCGTGGCCTGAGCCCGCGCCTCAGATCTTCCTGCAACTGCAACAGTGCCCGCCCGCTTTCCGGTAATGAAAACAGCGGCAGGGCCCGGGGCCCCACCTCACCCAGTCCCTCGACTATCTCTGCCGGAGTCCCCCCCACGCAGATCAGGGCCGCCCGGGTATCGGCCGGCTGAATGCCGATCACCTGCCGGCACAGCACAGTCGCATCGGCCTTTCGATCCGTATGAATCCAGTACAGCCCGGGAGTCTGCATCTGCTGCAGTTCATCCCATAACTGCAGAATGCCGAGGGGAAAGGATGGAGTCATGGTCGTGGGGCTCTTGTCGAAGGGGCCATGCCGATGTATCGCGGGAATGTAACACCCTGAATATTGGCGAAAAATTCGCTAAGCTGACTAAAAGGTCAGATTGAGGCAGTGCGATGTGGCCATATTACCCGAAAGTGTCTCAAGGTAAAATGCCGTCCCAGAAGGACGGCATCGTTACTCTCAATATTGTGACACTCGAGATCGGGCCTTAGATATCCAGGTTGGCGACCTTGAGGGCATTGGTCTCGATGAACTCGCGACGCGGCTCCACGTGATCGCCCATGAGAGTGGAGAACAGCTGGTCGGCCGCCACCGCATCCTCTATGGTGACCTGCAGCATGCGACGAGAACCGGGATCCATGGTGGTTTCCCACAGCTGATCCGGGTTCATCTCGCCCAGTCCCTTGTAGCGCTGCACATAGAGACCGCGCTTGCTCTCGTGCATCAGCCATTCCAGGCCTTCGGCGAAGCTGGACACCGCCTTGGTCTTCTCGCCCCGCTTCACGTAGCCGCCTTCTTCCATCAGGTTGGCAATGCCCTTGCCCAGCGCGACGATGCTGCGATATTCGCCGGAGGCGAAGAAGTCGTAGCTGATCGGGAAGGCCCGCTCGATACCATGCTGACGCACCTTCACCTTGGGCAGGTAGCAGTTGCGCTCTTCGAAGAAGTCGTAATCCAGCAGATATTCGGCACCGTTGGTGTTGTTGCCTTCCAGCGCCAGGTTGATGGCCGCCACCCAGCTCTTGACCTGCTGTTCATCGGTCAGGGCCTCCAGGGTCAGTTCCGGCTGATAGATCAGCTCGTTCAGCACCAGCTCCGGGGCCCGGCGTGACAGCCGGGTGATCAGCATCTGTACCTTGCGGTAATCGTTGACCAGCTTCTCCAGATGCTCGCCACCGATGGCCGGCGCCGATTCGTTGACGTGCAGGCTGGCACCATCCAGCGCCAGGCTAGTCTGATACTGCAGCATGGCGTCTTCGTCTTTCAGGTACTGCTCCTGCTTGCCCTTCTTCACCTTGTACAGCGGCGGCTGGGCGATGTAGATGTAGCCACGCTCGATGATTTCCGGCATCTGCCGGTAGAAGAAGGTCAGCAGCAGGGTACGAATGTGCGCACCATCCACGTCCGCATCGGTCATGATGATGATGTAGTGGTAACGCATCTTGTCCGGGTTGTATTCGTCTCGGCCGATGCCACAGCCCAGGGCGGTGATCAGGGTAGCCACTTCCTGGGAAGACAGCATCTTGTCGAAGCGTGCCTTTTCCACGTTGAGGATCTTGCCCTTGAGCGGCAGAATCGCCTGGTTCTTGCGGTTACGACCCTGTTTGGCCGAGCCACCCGCCGAGTCACCCTCCACGATGTAGAGTTCGGACAGCGCCGGATCTTTCTCCTGGCAATCGGCCAGCTTGCCGGGCAGACCGGCCAGATCCAGCGCGCCCTTGCGGCGGGTCATTTCCCGCGCCTTGCGTGCCGCTTCCCGGGCCCGGGCCGCGTCGATGATCTTGTTGACCACGATCTTGGCATCACCCGGATTTTCCAGCAGAAACTCGCTCAACCGCTCACCCATGGCCTGTTCCACCGCGGTTTTCACCTCGGACGACACCAGCTTGTCCTTGGTCTGGGACGAGAACTTGGGATCCGGCACCTTGACCGAAATGACCGCGGTCAGACCTTCCCGGGCATCGTCACCGGACGCCGAGGTCTTGGCCTTCTTGCTGTACCCTTCCTTGTCCATAAAGGTATTCAGGGTCCGGGTCAGCGCCGCGCGGAAGCCGGCCAGGTGGGTACCGCCATCCCGCTGGGGGATGTTGTTGGTAAAGCAGAAGATATTCTCCTGGTAGGAGTCGTTCCACTGCATCGATACCTCGACCGAAATACCGTCTTCCCGTTCACTGTTGAAGTGAAACGCCTTGGGATGGATCGGGGTCTTGTTGCGGTTGAGGTACTCGACGAAGGCCTGAATGCCGCCTTCGTACTGGAAATGCACTTCCTTGTTCTCCCGCTCGTCGAGCAGGCGAATGGACACACCCGAGTTCAGGAACGACAGCTCGCGCAGACGCTTGGCCAGAATGTCGAAATGGAAGTCGGTATCGGTAAAGGTTTCGTGGCTGGGCCAGAACCGGATCAGGGTACCCGATTTGGCGGTGTCACCCACCGCCGCCAGCGGCGCCTGGGGCTCACCGTGACGATAGGTCTGCTCGTGCACCTTGCCGCTGCGCCAGACGGTCAGCTGCAGTTTCTCGGACAGGGCGTTCACCACCGATACCCCCACGCCGTGCAGACCGCCGGACACCTTGTAGGAGTTGTCGTCGAACTTGCCACCGGCATGCAGCACCGTGAGGATAACCTCGGCGGCGGAGCGGCCTTCTTCTTCGTGAATATCGACCGGTATCCCCCGGCCATCATCGGACACGGAAACAGAACCATCCACGTGAATGGTCACGACGATGTCTTTACAGTGCCCGGCCAGGGCCTCGTCGATCGAGTTATCCACCACCTCAAACACCATGTGGTGCAGGCCAGTGCCATCGTCTGTGTCGCCGATATACATGCCCGGACGTTTCCGGACCGCATCCAGACCTTTTAATACCTTAATACTCGAAGAGTCGTAAGTGTGTTCACTCATTGGCTTACTCGCACTCCTGGGTTTCGGTGATTTCACCCTGTTTCACGTGAAATAGCTTGCTGTTATCCCGTGTAATCATCTGACTGAGCTGGGCCACATCGATAGCGGAAACAAATACCTGGGCACCCAGTTCGGTTAACCGCTGTGCCAGCAGGCCTCGCTTGTGTTCATCCAGTTCAGACGCAAAGTCGTCGATCAGAAAAATACAGTCCTGTCCGGACTGGGTTTTCAGATAAAGGCCCTGGGCCAGCCGCATGGCGCACACCAGCAACTTGAGCTGGCCGCGCGACAGTAGATCCTGCACCGGCATGCCCCGGGCCTTGATCCTGATCTCTGCCTTGTGCGGGCCGGACTGGGTATAACCCAGACCCAGATCCCGCTCAAGGCCCTGCTCCAGTACCTGGGCCAGCGTCGTTTGCCGGTCCCAGCCACGGAAAAAGTCGAACGAAAAATCATATTCAGGCAGAAAATCTGCCGCTATCGAACGGATCACCGGCTCGACGGCCTCGGCATATTGCTGCCTGAACAGACTCAGTTCTTCGGCCACCGTGACCAGCTGCTGATCCCAGTAACCCAGTTCCCGACCCGTTCGTTGCTGCCGCAGCAGGGCATTGCGCTGCTTGAGCAGCCGGCGGAACTGGCCCCAGACGGTAAAAAAGCGGGCATGGGAATAAAACAGCCCCCAGTCCAGGTAGGCCCGCCGCAACTTGGGGCCGCCGGTCAGTAGATTATACCCTTCCGGGTGGATCAACTGAATGGGTAGAATGTGTGCCAGGTCGGCCAGCCGTTCGGCAGCCCGGCCGCCGACCTTGAGCCGGGTATCGCCACCGCGGGTTTTGCTCAACCCCACCGGCAGGCTGTCGTCGCCTTGCCGCACCCGGGCAAAGAGGGTAAAAGCCGGTTCACTCTGCCGGATCACCCGGCCGGTCAGGTGGGTACGAAAGGAACGACCGACGCCAGATAATGGATGGCCTCCAGAATACTGGTCTTGCCGCTGCCGTTGGCGCCCACCAACAGGTTGATACCCGCCGCCGGTACCAGGCGGCCATGATGGATGTTGCGAAAGTCCTTCAGCTGTAGATTGAGCAACGCCATGCTTAGAGTCGCATCGGCATCACTACATACAGTGCATCCCCGTTGTCTTCCGCCTCGATCAGGCCGCTGCTGCTGGCATCCTTCAGGCTGAGTTTGACCTTGTCGGACTTGAGGGTGCCGAGCACGTCCAGCACATAGGAAACGTTGAAGCCGATTTCCAGATCGGCCCCCTGGTAATCCACATCCAGCACTTCTTCCGCTTCTTCCTGCTCTGGGTTGTTGGCGGTGATTTTCAGCACCTGATCCTGCATGTTCAGCCGCACGCCGCGGAATTTTTCGTTCGACAGAATCGCCGCCCGGGAAAAGGCCTGGCGCAGCTCTTCCCGGCCACAGATCAGGGTCTTGTCACATTCGCGCGGCAGCACCCGGCGGTAATCCGGGAAGCGGCCATCCACCAGCTTGGAGGTGAAGATAAAGCCCGAGGTCACCGCCCGGATGTTGCTCTTGCCGATTTGCAGCCGCACATCCTGATCCTCGTGCTCGAGCAGTTTAACCAGCTCCAGCACGCCCTTGCGCGGTACTATCACCTGCTGGGCCGGCAACTCGTCGGCCAGCAACTGGCGCTGACAGGTCGCCAGACGGTGACCGTCGGTAGACACGGTGCGCAGCCACTGACCGTCGGTCTCGAACAGCATGCCGTTGAGGTAATAACGCACGTCCTGAATGGCCATGGAAAACTGGGTCGACTCGATCAGCTTCTTCAGTGCCAGCTGGTTGATATCGAACTCCAGCACCGAGTTCCACTCCTCGATATTGGGGAAGTCTTCCGCCGGCAGGGTAGACAGATTGAAGCGGCTGCGCCCGGAACGCAGGATAAGCCGCTCCCCTTCCAGGGTGAATTTCAGCTCGGCACCATCGGGCAGGCCCCGGCAGATGTCCAGCATCTTGCGCGCCGGCACCGTGGTGCGACCGGCAGTCACCGCCCCCTGCAGCTCAACCCGCGCCACCATCTCGACTTCGGTATCGGTACCGGTCATCGACAGGGCATCATCAACGACACTGAGCAGGATATTGTTGAGGATCGGCAGATTGGGGCGCCCCCCCAGGGCACTGGATACCAATTGCAGGGGACGCAGTATCGCTTCACGGCTGATGGTAAACTGCATGAGGTTCTCCGATTCAGGAAGACAGGGTGCGGATAAGGTTGGAATAATCTTCCTTTATATCATGACTCTCTTCACGCAGCTGGCCGATTTTTCGGCAGGCGTGCAGCACCGTGGTGTGATCCCGGCCGCCGAAGGCATCACCGATCTCGGGCAGGGAGTGATTGGTCAGCTCCTTGGCCAGGGCCATGGCCAGCTGGCGCGGACGCGCCACCGAGCGGGAACGCCGTTTGGACAGCAGATCCGCCACCTTTATCTTGTAGTATTCAGCCACCGTCTTCTGGATGTTGTCGATGGTCACCAGTTTTTCCTGCAGCGCCAGCAGGTCACGCAGTGCCTCGCGCACGAAGTCGATGTTGATGGCCCGACCGGTAAAGTTGGCGTTGGCAATCACCCGGTTCAATGCCCCTTCCAGCTCGCGCACGTTAGAACGCAACCGTTTGGCGATGAAGAAAGCCACCTCGTCGGGCAGATGCATCTTGTTCTCGGCGGCCTTGCGCATCAGGATCGCGACCCGGGTTTCCAGTTCCGGCGGCTCTATCGCCACCGTCAGTCCCCAGCCGAAACGGGACTTGAGTCGATCCTCGACCCCGTTGATCTCTTTCGGGTAACGATCCGAGGTCAGGATGATCTGCTGATTGCCCTCGAGCAGCGCATTGAAGGTATGGAAGAATTCCTCCTGCGAGCGCTCCTTGTTGGCGAAAAACTGAATATCGTCGATCAGCAGGGCGTCCACGCTGCGGTAGTAGCGCTTGAATTCTTCGATGGCGTTATTCTGCAGCGCCTTGACCATGTCCTGCACGAAGCGCTCGGAATGCATGTAGATAACCTTGGCATCGGCCTTGCGAGCGCGAATGCCGTTGCCCACCGCGTGCAGCAGGTGGGTCTTGCCCAGGCCGGTGCCACCATATAAAAACAGCGGGTTATAGGCACCACCCGGGTTGTCCGCCACCTGGCGGGCCGCGGCGCGGGCCAGCTGGTTGGACTTACCCTCGACGAAATTGTCGAAGGTATAGTTGGGATTCATGTTGCTCTTGTGATTGATCTGCGGCCGATCGTCGGCCTGTTCGATCCAGGACGGCACCGTCTGTACCCTGGCCTGTGACTTGCCACCCTGACTACCGCCGCCGCTGTTGCTGCCGCTGGTCACCAGGTTGACCGGCGTACGCTTGTTACCCACCTCGAACTTCATCTGCGGGCAATTGCTGCCGCAGAATTCGCCCAGCAGGCCGTTGATGCGCAGCAGATACTTGTCCCGCACCCAATCGAGTACAAAGCGATTGGGGGCAAAGAGGGTCAGGGTGTTATCGCCCAGCTCCGCCTGCAGCGGCCGGATCCACATACTGAATTCTGCCGAGGGCAATTCATCTTGTAGCCGGTTAAGACACTGCTGCCAAAGCATAGCGCTCATCAGAACTCCTGGAACAAAGGGATCAATCAAGGGGCAGTTATTCTACTGGCCCGAGGGCGGGATCTCTAGCCGGATCGACTCGATCCTGGAAAATATGATCCTTGACATCTGTGAATAAGTCACAACTTCATGCACAGGATCCTTCGATTTATAAACAAGCTACGCACACCATCCCCGATCACCCGATCCGTCGCCAATCCGGGTAAGATCGAGCCGATGGCAATGATCAACGATCATGACCTCATACCCAGATATTGATTGAGCCCATCTGCGCCACTGAGCAGACTGGGTCGCGTGTTAATGCAAGGTTGCAAAACCGGGGGAGTTTTATCCTGCCCCCAAGAACAGAATAAAAGGATATGCAGTACCCACACGGAGTGATTCACAAGATGTCATCGACCAACCTCAGACCCCTGGTGTTCTGGCCTACCTTCCTGTTGCTGCTGGGCGCCCTGCTCGCCAGCTATCTGAATCTGGACGGCTTTCTCGCCACCACCAAATCCCTGAACAGCGCCATCCTGGATAATTTTTCATGGCTGTTCAGCCTCGGCAGCCTGTATCTGCTGGTGCTGGCGGTGGTGGTTTATTTTTCACCGCTCGGCAGGATCCGCATCGGTGGCGAGCAAGCCGAACCCTTGCTATCCAAGTGGCGCTGGTTTTCCATTACCCTGTGCACCACCCTGGCGGTCGGTGTGCTGTTCTGGACCACCGCCGAACCGCTCTATCATCTGTTTGGCCCGCCCGAAAGTACCGGGCTGGAAGCAGGTTCACCGGATGCGGCTCGTTTCGCCATGGCCACGATGTTTCTGCACTGGTCCTTCACCCCCTACGCCATCTACACCATTCCCTCGCTGGTGTTTGCCCTCGTCTTCTATAACCAGCGCAAGCGCTTCTCCATCGGCAGCATGCTGGAGCCGGTACTGGGCGCCCGCAACACCCGTCGCTTCGGCACCCTGATCGATGCGGTGGCGCTCTATGCCCTGGTGGCCGGCATGGCCTCTTCTCTCGGCACCGGAGCCCTGACCCTGGCCGGCGGCGCTGGCCAGTATCTGGGTGGAGAAACCAGCCCGCTGCGTCTCGGTATCATCATCGCGATAATCGTAGCAACCTTCGTGCTGTCGGCCGCCAGTGGCCTGAAAAAAGGCATTGCGCGGATGTCTGCACTCAACGCCTGGCTGCTGCTGTTCCTCGGCCTGTTCATGTTCAGCTTCGGCCCCAGCATCTTCATGATCGCGCTGGGCACCGAGTCCCTCGGCCTGTATCTCGATACCTTCTTTACCCGCAGCCTGTTTACCGGCGCCGCCGCCAGTGACCCCTGGCCCCAGTGGTGGAGCATCTTCTACTGGGCAGTATGGTTCGCCTGGGCACCGGTCACCGCCCTGTTCCTCGGCAAAATTGCCCGCGGCTACACGGTGCGCGAATTCATCCGCATCAACCTGCTGTTTCCGTCCCTGTTCGCCATCGTCTGGATCTGTATCTTCTCCGGCACCGCCATCTATCTGGATATGCAGCAGGCCGCCGGCCTCAACGATGTGCTCAACAACGAAGGCGTGGAGCACGTGCTGTACCGGATTTTCGAGCAGATGCCGGGCAGCAACCTGATGATAGTGCTGCTGCTGTTTATCGCCTTCATCTCCTATGTCACCGCGGCCGACTCCAACACCGACGCCATCGGCGGGCTCTGCACCCAAGGGTTGACTGCCGACAGCAACCTCGACGGCAGCCTGACCATCAAGGTGCTGTGGGGCACGGTGATCGGCACCGTATCCTGGGTGATGGTGTCTTTCGTCGGCCTCGACGGCGTCAAGATGCTGTCCAATCTCGGCGGTCTGCCCGCCATGTTCATTATCCTGCTGGCCAGCGGCTCGCTATGGCACTGGCTGTCCAATCCGGCCCTGGTGACCATGCCGGTCAGCCCGGCTCCGGCCAGCGACACCCACTCATCATTTGAAGGAATACCGGTAAATGCAAATCAAGCATGAGTTTCCCCGTCAGGTGCGTGAAATCGAGCATCTGCAGATCCCGCTCAAAGACGGTACCCGCCTGGCTGCCCGTATCTGGCTGCCAGAAGATGCCGAGCAACAGCCGGTGCCTGCCATTCTGGAGTACCTGCCCTATCGCAAGCTCGACGGCACCGCGGTGCGCGATGCACTGACTCATCCTTACCTGGCGGGTCATGGCTATGCCTGCGTACGGGTGGATATTCGCGGCAACGGCGAGTCCGACGGCCTGATGCTGGATGAGTATCTGAAGCAGGAGCAGGATGACGCACTGGAAGTCATCGACTGGATCAGTCGCCAGCCTGGTGCGACGGCAACCTGGGCATGATGGGTATCTCCTGGGGTGGCTTCAACAGCCTGCAGCTGGCGGCCCTCAGGCCCAAGCCGCTGAAGGCGATCATCACCCTCTGCTCCACCGACGACCGCTACGCCGACGATGTGCATTTCAAGGGTGGCAACCTGCTGCTGGAAAACATGGGCTGGGCTGCCACCATGCTGAGCTTTTCCGCCGCCGTGCCGGATCCCCGGCTGGTGGGAGACAACTGGCAGGCGATGTGGAAGCACCGACTGGAAAACATGCCACTGCTGGCCAAGCCCTGGCTTGAGCACAGTACCCGGGACCCCTACTGGGCCCACGGCTCCATCTGCGAAAACTACCAGGATATCGAAGCGGCGGTGTACTGCATCGGCGGCTGGGGCGATGCCTATCGCAACACCCCGGTGCGGATGATGGAACAGCTCAGCTGCCCGAAGAAGGCGTTGATCGGCCCCTGGATCCACAAATATCCCCACTTCGCCATTCCGGATCCGGCCATCGGTTTTTTACAGGAAGCCCTGCGCTGGTGGGATCACTGGCTGAAAGGGATCGATACCGGCATCATGGACGAGCCCGAGTGCACCTTCTATCTGCAGGATGCCCAACCTCCTTCCGCCATGACCGCCCACCGCTCCGGCGATTGGGTGCAGACCGACGGATGGCCCGGCAGCCAGAGAGAGCAACAGCTGTTCAGCCTGACCGACAACGGCCTGCAGCAGGGTGAACATGCACTTGCCTCCCCCGCCAGCGTCTGCTCACCGCTCACCACCGGCGTGCATGGCGGCGAGTATTGTGCCATCTGGTTCGGCCCCGACTTCCCCACCGATCAGCGCCGCGACGATGCCCTGTCCCTCTGTTTCGACAGCGCCCCCCTGACCGAGCCGCTGCCGCTGCTGGGCAACCCCCGGCTGGCACTCAGGGGCGCGGTGGATCAGGATTGTGGTCAGGTTACGGTGCGCCTGAGTGACGTCGCGCCGGACGGCCGGGCCACCCTGATAAGCTACGGCACTCTGAATCTGGCCCTGCGCCAGGACAAGGCCGAACTGACCCCGCCGGTGCCCGGTGAAGAGATGGACTTCGAAGTGGAGCTGGACAATATCGGCTATCGGGTGCCGACCGGCCACCGGCTGCGTGTCGCCATCGCCACCGCTCATTTTCCGCTGCTCTGGCCCAGCCCCAGGCTGACCACCCTGAGTCTGGTGCCCGGTCAACAGTGCCTGACCTTGCCGGTATACCGCGGCGAGGCCATCGACAATCCCTTCCAGCCGCCGGAATCCGCCCAGCCGGTCAACATGGAGACGCTGCGCGAGTCCAGCCCCAAACGCACCATCACCGAAGACGTCGCCAGTGGCGAAGTCTGCGTGCGGGTGGACGACGACATGGGGACTTATCGCTTCCTCGATCACGGCCTCTGGGTGGAACAGAAAGCCACCGAGGAATATCGCACCCGGCCCTATGATCCCGATGCGACCAAGGCCGATATTCACTGGCTGTACCGGGCCGGTCGGGATGACTGGGAAGTACGGGTGGAAAGCGAATTGCACCTGGCCTGCGACGAGCAGCATTTCTACCTGGGTGCCCGGCAGCGGGCCTGGCTGAACGGTGAGGTGTTCAACGAAAAAAGCTGGGAACACCGTATTCCACGGCTTGCACAGTAGCCCGGGAGGCCGGCCGGGAGTAAGGTAGGGGCTTATTCAGCACCGGACAACTGCAGGAAGCCGACATGTCCCAACGGATCAAGCCCCTACCTCCCCTCAACTGTCTGCAGGCCTTCGAGGCGGCAGCTCGCCGCCAGAGCTTCACCCATGCGGCCACCGAGCTCAGCCTGACCCAGAGCGCCATCAGCCGGCAAATCAAACGGCTGGAGGAGTTTCTGGGACGGCCGCTGTTTCATCGCGATGCCCTGGGTGTGGCTCTGACTCCGGCGGGAGAGCGCTATTTTGTGCTGGTACAGCGGCTGTTGCGGGAGCTGGCCAGCGGTACCGCCGCCCTCACACGGCGCCAGGGCAGCCTGCAGCTGACGCTGGCGTCCAGCCCCACCGTGGCCGCCATGTGGCTGACCCGCCAATTGCCTGAGCTGAAACGAGCCTGTCCACAGCTCGATATCCGCATTCTGACCATGGACGATCCGCGCCAAATGGATGCAAGTGAGTTTGATCTGGCACTGTATTATCTGGTGCCCGGAGAAATGGAGCCGGCCGGGGTGCAGATCAACCGTATCTTCGAGCAGGAAGAGGTCATTGCCGTATGCAGTCCCGCTTATCTGAACCAGGCCGGTCCGGTAACCGGTCCCCGACAGATGCTACAAGAGCATACCCTGCTGGAACTGGAGGATTACTATCACGACTGGCTGACCTGGCAAGACTGGTTTGACGGCATAGCGGAGCCTTATCAGGCGCCGTCCCACACCCTCAAAACCAACAGTTATCTGCTGCTGATGCAGGCGGCGCTGGCCGGTCAGGGTATCGCCCTGGGCTGGGCCCGGCTGCTGCAGCCTTATCTGCAGGAAGGCTCTCTGGTGCAGGCGCTGCCACACAACATACCCAGCAAGGGTTACCTGTGCCTGCTGGAGCCCAGTCACCGCCATGCCTCTGCCGCCACCCGACAGTTTACTCGGTGGCTGCTGCCCTGAGCGGCTCCCCGGCTTGTCGAAAGGGTGATCTTCGCCCCTCCTTATAACCAGACGTCATTAAATATCTCATTTTGCCGGGCGGTTAATTTGTAAAAAACTGGCACACCAGCTTTGGCTGGTATAAAAAGAGCCTCATCATTTATGCTGTAGTGGTTATGACTGCACTTGCGGTTATGTCCTTGACCATCAGGAGAGTTATTCATGTTCAAATCCGTCAAACTGCTGGGTGCCGCCCTGACCCTGTCCGCCACCCTTATCGCTCCCGCCATGGCGGCCGATGCGGTCAAGGTGGGCATGTCCGGCCGTTATTACCCCTTTACCTTCGTAAAACAGGATGAGCTGCAGGGCTTTGAAGTCGATGTCTGGAACGAGATCGGCAAGCGTCTGGATCGCGAGGTAGAGTTTGTAACCACCAACTTCTCCGGCCTGTTCGGCATGCTGGATACCGGCCGTATCGACACCATCTCCAACCAGATCACCGTGACTCCGGAACGACTGGAAAAGTATGACTTCGCTACCCCCTACGTATACGACGGTGCCCAGATAGTGGTGCGCAAGGGCAACGACAGCATTAAGGGTCTGGAAGATCTGAAAGGCAAGAAGGTGGCCGTCAACCTGGGCTCCAACTTCGAACAACTGATGCGCAAGCACGACACCAACAACGAAATCAACATCATCACCTACGAGACCAACCTGGAGCAGGACGTGGCTCTGGGCCGTACCGATGCCTTTGTGATGGACAGAGTCGGCTCCGCTCAGCTGATCAAGGAAGCCGGACTGCCGCTGCAACTGGCCGGTCATCCGTTCGAGACCATGGAAAACGCCTTCCCCTTCGTGAAAAAGCCGGAGCAACAGGCGCTGCTGGCCGAAGTGAACCAGGCCCTGGCCGAGATGCGTGACGACGGTACCCTGAAACAGATTTCGGAGAAGTGGCTGGGCGCGGATATCACCAGCAAATAAACCATGCAATTCGATCTCGACTATACCCTGGCGCTGTTTCCGATCCTGTTCAAATATCTGGGCACGACCATGGAAATGGCGCTGCTGGGCTTCTTTTTCGCCCTGATCATCGCCGGGGGACTGGCGATCATCAGAACCTTTCAGTTGCCGGGGCTCAATGCCCTGGCCAAGCTGTTTATCTCCTTCTTTCGTGGCACGCCGCTGCTGGTGCAGCTGTTTCTGCTGTATTACGGCCTGCCGCAGATCATGCCGATTTTCATCGGTCTCGATGCCTTCAGCGCCGCGGTGATCGGCCTGACCCTGCATTTTGCCGCCTACATGGCCGAGTCGATTCGCGCCGCCATCCTGAGTGTGCACAAGAGCCAGATGGAAGCCGCCATGAGCATCGGCATGACCCGCGGTCAGGCCATGCAGCGCATCATACTGCCCCAGGCGGCGCGCATCGCCACCCCCTCGCTGATGAACTACTTCATCGACATGATCAAGAGCACCTCGCTGGCCTTCACCCTGGGGGTGGCCGAAATCATGGCCTCGGCCCAGAAAGAAGCCTCCAGCAGCTTCAAGTTCTTCGAGGCCTTTATTGCGGTCGCCCTGATCTACTGGGCGGTGGTGGTGTTCTTTACCCACTTGCAGACCCGGCTGGAACGGCGACTGAACGCAGCATACTAGGGACCACATGATCAAGTTACGCAATCTGACCAAGGTCTATAACGGCCAGACGGTGCTCAACGACATCAGTCTGGATATCGACAAGGGCGAAATCGTGGTGATACTGGGGCCCTCGGGCACCGGCAAGTCCACCCTGCTGCGCTGCCTGAACCTGCTGGAAACACCGGAGGCCGGTACCCTGGATATCGACGGTTTCGCCATCGATCTGGCCCGGCACGGCAGCAAGGACGCCATCGCCCTGCGCAAGCGCACCTCTTTCGTGTTCCAGAACTATGCGCTGTTCGCCAACAAGACCGCTCGCGACAACATCGCCGAGGGGCTGATCACCGTCTGGAACAAGCCCAAGGCCGAGGCTCACGCCGAAGCCCTGCGCATTCTGGGTGATATCGGACTGGAAGATAAGGCCGATGCCTATCCGTCTTCCCTGTCCGGCGGCCAGCAGCAGCGGGTGGGCATCGGCCGGGCCATGGCCAGCCATGCCAAGGTGATGCTGTTCGACGAACCCACCTCGGCGCTGGATCCGGAATGGGTCGACGAGGTGCTGGGACTGATGAAGAAGCTGGCGCAGGCACATCAGACCATGGTGGTGGTGACCCACGAAATCGGCTTCGCCCGCGATGTGGCGGATCGGGTGATCTTCATGGACGGTGGCCGCATCGTGGAGCAGGGTCCACCTTCCGAAGTACTGACCAACCCCAGCGATCCCCGTACCCGCGCCTTCTTGCGCAAGGTGCTGCCGGATCGAGGCGAAAACAGCTAGCAGATCCTGCCTCCGGATCCCGGCGCTTTTAGTTGCACCGACCTCCGGGGGCTGTATAATCCCAGCCCCGCGATCGTTAAGGATCCCGGGATCGATCCCGCCCGGCAAGATACTTTCCGTTTGGGGTCGTCAATCAACACCATGTCGATTGACGTTATATGCAGAACTGTTTAGAATTCGGCCTCTTTGGTGGGGCCGTCTCGGTGATGTTTATACGTCTGTCGAGCACATGGTCAAACTGTATAGCAAACTGACACAGCGGTAATAACTACTATGAAACGCACTTTTCAACCTTCTAATCTGAAGCGCAAGCGCAGCCACGGTTTCCGTACTCGCATGGCTACTAAAAATGGTCGTAAAACACTGGCCGCTCGTCGCGCCAAAGGTCGTGCCCGTCTGAGCGCCTAATGGCCCGGCATGCCTTTACACGGGAGTTACGTTTGTTAACTCCCGCCCATTTCAAAAACGTCTTCGACAACCCCGTCAGAGCCGCCTCCCCACATCTCACACTTCTTGCCAAACCGAACGAACTGGGTCACCCCCGGTTGGGACTAGCCGTACCCAAAAAAGCACTCAAACGTGCCGTTTGGCGCAACAGGGTCAAACGTGTTGCCCGCGAAGCCTTTCGCCTCAAGCAACATAATCTGCCCAACGTTGATATCGTGGTGATCGCCAAAAAAGGCATCGGGGATGTGCCCAACGACGAGCTGTTCGAGCTGCTGGATAGGCTATGGCGCACGCTTTCTCGCCGCTGCAACGACTCAGCGTAGGACTTATTCGCCTCTACCAGCTGGTTATCAGTCCTCTGCTCGGGCCCAGGTGTCGCTTTACTCCCACCTGTTCGCAATACGCCATTGAAGCCATCCGGCTCCACGGTTTTTTAAAAGGCGGTTGGTTAACCGTCAAACGTCTATTAAAATGCCACCCTTTAGGTCCAAGCGGCCACGATCCGGTCCCGACAAAGCGAAGAAAATAAACTATGGAATCTCAACGCAATATACTTGTTATCGCTCTGCTGCTGGTGAGTTTCCTCATCTGGCAACAGTGGCAAACAGATAAGGCGCCTCAGCCAGAGACGGCGCAGCAAAGTTCACAGACCAGCATCGGCGACGACAGCTTTGTCCCCGAAGCAGATCTGGCCGATGGCGAAGTGCCCACCGACGTGGCTCCGACCGCCAGTCGCCGCCTGGTGACCATCACCACCGACACCCTCCAGCTGACCATCGACACCCGGGGTGGCGATGTGGTTCGCGGCGAACTGCTGGAACACGATGACGAACTGAACTCCGACGACAAGTTCGTGCTGCTGAGCAATGGCGCCAACTTCGTCAACGTGGCCCAGAGCGGTCTTATCGGTCGTGACGGCCCCGATGGCAGCGCCAGCGGTCGCCCGGTCTATCATACCGAACAGACCAGCTACCAGCTGGCCGACGGCCAGGACAGCCTGACCGTCCCCCTGACCTTTACCAACGACCAGGGCGTGACGTTCACCAAGACCTTCACCTTTACCCGTAACGAGCACGTGGTCAATGTCGCTTATCATATCGACAACCAGAGCGCCGAGCCGGTACAGGCCCAGCTTTATGGTCAGCTGAAGCAGAGCGAAGTCAATCCGAACGAAGAAGGCGGCAACATGCTGATGGCCTCCGCCTATCGCGGCCCGGCCTATTCCACCAGCGAAACCCGCTACACCAAGTACGATTTCAAGAGTGTGCGCGAAGCCAACCTGAACCAGACCACCGAGGGTGGTTGGGTCAGCATGCTGCAACACTACTTCGTGTCTGCCTGGATTGCGCCGGAGCAGGAACAGAACCAGCTGTACAGCCGTTCACTCAACAACCAGGGCCAGGCCATCATCGGCTTCAAGGCGCCGCTGGTTACCGTGGCTCCCGGTGAGGAGCAGACCGTTTCAGCCAAGCTCTGGCTGGGTCCTAAGCTGCAGGATGAAATGGCCGCCGCCGCCGAAAACCTGGACCTGACCGTGGATTACGGCTGGTTGTGGTTTATCGCCCAGCCGCTGTTCAAACTGCTGAACTTCCTGCAGAGCTTCGTGGTCAACTGGGGTCTGGCCATCGTGCTGACCACCTTCGTGGTGCGCGGTATCATGTATCCGCTGACCAAGGCCCAGTACACCTCCATGGCCAAGATGCGCATGCTGCAGCCCAAGCTGGTGGCCCTGCGCGAGCGCCATGGCGACGATCGTCAGAAGATGTCTCAGGGCATGATGGAGCTGTACAAGAAAGAGAAGGTCAATCCGCTGGGTGGCTGTCTGCCGATTCTGGTACAGATGCCTATTTTCATCTCCCTGTACTGGGTGCTGATGGAATCGGTCGAACTGCGTCACGCTCCTTTCTTCCTGTGGATTGACGATCTGTCGGTACGCGACCCCTACTTCGTGCTGCCCATCCTGATGGGTGCCAGCATGTTCATGATCCAGAAGATGAGCCCGACCACGGTCACCGACCCGATGCAGCAGAAGGTGATGCAGTTCATGCCGATCATCTTTACCTTCTTCTTCCTGTGGTTCCCTGCCGGTCTGACTCTGTACTGGCTGGTGAGCAACGTGGTGACCATCACCCAGCAGTGGTATATCTTCCGCCAGCTGGAGAAGAAAGGCCTGCACAGCAAGGCTGCCTCTTAAGGCCGCTGGCCGGTAGCGCCGGAAATCAATACACTGAAGGCGACCCCAGGGTCGCCTTTTTACTGCCCCCGCCAGAGTTATTTGTGGAGTAACAGAACAGATGTCGAACGATACCATAGTGGCCCAGGCCACCGCTCCCGGCCGGGGCGGTGTAGGCATCATCCGGGTTTCCGGTCCTCACGCCGAGGCCGTGGCCCAGGCCGTGCTCGGCAAAGTGCCCAAGGTGCGCTATGCCGACTATCTGCCCTTCAGCGACGAGCAGGGCCTGGTGCTGGATCAGGGCATCGCCCTGCTGTTCAAGGGTCCCAACAGCTTCACCGGTGAAGACGTGCTCGAGCTGCAGGGCCACGGCGGCCCAGTGGTGCTGGACATGCTGGTGCGCCGCATCCTCGCCCTGCCCGGTTTGCGCCCGGCCCGCGCCGGCGAGTTCAGCGAGCGGGCCTTCCTCAACGACAAGCTGGATCTGGCCCAGGCCGAGGCCATCGCCGATCTGATCGAAGCTTCCAGCGAGCAGGCCGCCCGTTCGGCGCTGCAATCGCTGCAGGGCGAGTTTTCCAGCCACGTTCACAGCCTGGTGGAAGCGCTCACTCACCTGCGCATCTATGTGGAAGCGGCCATCGATTTTCCCGAAGAGGAAGTGGATTTTCTGTCGGACGGCAAGATCGCCGGCGAGCTGTACGGCATCATGGATCGGCTGACCGAAGTGCAGCGCCAGGCCCGTCAGGGCTCCATCATGCGCGAGGGCATGAAGGTGGTGATCGCCGGTCGCCCCAACGCCGGCAAATCCAGTCTGCTCAACGCCCTGGCCGGCAAGGAATCGGCCATCGTTACCGATATCGCCGGCACCACCCGTGACGTGCTGCGGGAATACATCCACCTGGACGGCATGCCGCTGCACATCATCGACACCGCCGGCCTGCGCGAGGCCACCGACGCGGTGGAGCGCATCGGCATCGAGCGGGCCTGGAGCGAGATCGAGCAGGCCGATCGCATCCTGTTCATGGTCGACGGCACCACCACCGAGGCCCTGCATCCCAAGGACATCTGGCCCGATTTCGTCGACCGGCTGCCGGCCCATATCGGACTGACCGTGGTACGCAACAAGGCGGATCTGAGCGGTGAACCGATGACGGTGGTGAGCGACGGCGAACACCCGGTGTACCCCATCTCCGCCAAGACCGGCCAGGGGGTGGAGGCGCTCAAGGAACACCTGAAAGCCTGCATGGGCTATCAGGGCGGTACCGAAGGCGGCTTCAGCGCCCGCCGCCGCCACCTGGACGCCCTGCACCACGCCGACCAGCACCTGATCATGGCCAAGGAGCAACTGGAGGTATACATGGCCGGCGAACTGGTGGCCGAAGAACTGCGCCTGGCTCAGGAGCAGCTGAGCCAGATCACCGGCGAGTTCACCTCCGACGATCTGCTGGGCAGGATTTTCTCGAGCTTCTGTATCGGGAAGTGACGCCGCAACACAAAGAGGATGTCCTGGCCATTGTCATCATGAGTGCCGATCCGGCATAGGGCAGATCCCGACCGTGACAGCGGCAGTCCGCTTGCTCCGGGGGATGTGTTGCAGGCTGCAAGCGGGTATGCTTGCGCCCGGATTCACCGGGTTCCCTTACGCTTGTAAGAAAGAAAACCCATTACACCACGCGGAGAACAACGCCCGGCCATGATCCCGAACCAGCTCAATACCTTCATTACCGTGGTCCGACAGGGAAACTTTTCGGCCGCCGCGCGCCAGCTGGGCGTGTCTTCCGCCGCGGTCAGCAAGTCCATCGCCCAACTCGAAAAGATCCTGGAGCTGCGCCTGTTTCACCGCACCACTCATTCGCTGACCCTGACGGAAAACGGCCACGAGCTGTACAAGCGCACCGGCCACCTGGTGGAACAGCTCGAGGCGCAGATAGAACGCAGCACCGACAAGCAGAAACGGCCCCACGGCCGGCTCAAGGTCAATCTGCCGGACAGCTTCGGCCGCATGGTGGTGCTGCCCCTGCTGCCCGCCTTCCTCGAAAAGTATCCCGATATCGAGCTCGATCTTAAATTTGACGACCGCATCGGCGACCTGGTCAAGGAAGGGGCGGACGTGGGCATCGGCATCATGCTCAACCAGGACAGCCGGCTGATTGCCCGGGAGTTTTACCGGCTACAGCCGGTGCTGGTGGCCAGCCGTGAGTATATCGACCGGCATGGCATGCCCAGCACCCCGGAAGAGCTGGTGGCGCACAACTGCATTGCCTACCGCTCGTCGACCACCGGCCGCAAGAAAACGTGGAACTTTCGGGTAGGCGGGGAGCTCACCCAAATCACCCCCCAGGGCAACCTGATCGTCAACAACCTGTCGGCGGCCATGAAGGCGGTGGAAATGGGGGTCGGCATCGCCGCCGTGGGAATTGGCCCGGCCAGAGCCTGCATTGAACAGGGCTGCTTCAGGCGGATCCTGCAGGAATTCGAACCCGATCCCATTCAGGTGATGATCTACTATTCGTCACGCCACTACCTGCCCGCCAAGACCCGGCTGTTTATCGATTACCTGCTTCAGCATGCCCAGGACGAAAGCAACGAGGATCTGGACCGCATGCTGCACAAGCTGTAACAGGCAAGCCCACGCCCGTTTCAACTATTGCTTGAAACAAATTTAACCCTCCCCCCACTACAGAGTTGAAACCACAGGGCGGATACTTGCGCCCCCTTACCCTATTTCACTCACTCTGACATCCCAACGGGAGAGAGGCACATGCAGCTTCGTGTTTTGTCATTACTGTTATTCACGGCCGTGCTCACCGGCTGCTTTGCCGAGGCGGAAGCCCCGTCAGCCAAGCAGCCGCCGGCACAGCCGATCGATGTCGCCGCCGTGCTGTACACCCAATACAGCCCGGAATACACCTTTACCACCCGCCTGGAATCCCCCCAGCAGGTCGAGTTGCGGCCCCGGGTTTCCGGGGTCATCGAGTCGGTGGAGTTTCGCGAAGGAAGCCATGTCAAGCAAGGGGATCTGCTGTTTCGCATCGATTCCCGCCCCTTTGCGGCCGAGGTAGCCCGCCTGGAAGCCGAACTGGATCGGGCCAAGGCGGCCCTGGGCCAGGCCCAGTCCGAAGCCCAGCGCGCCCAGCGCCTGCAGGGCCGCAATGCCATGTCGGCGGAGCAGGCCGAGTCGCGCCTGTCCCTGGCCAGCCAGCGCCGGGCGGAGCTGGCCTCGGTGCAGGCGGCCATGAAGGCGGCACGACTGAACCTGGAGTTCACCGAGGTGCGGGCCCCGATCGACGGTCAGGTGTCCAATGCCTTTATCACCGCCGGCAACAATGTGCAGGCCGGCCAGAGTGTGCTGACCTCACTGGTGGCCACCGACCGCCTCTATGCCTACTTCGATGTGGATGAACGCACCTGGAATGCCTCCTTCTCCGATGTGAAGGCCGATGGCCAGACCCAGGCCCGGCTGACCCTGGCCGGCAGTGCGAGAGCGCCACAGACAGGCGAGCTGGACTTTATTGATAACCAAATCAACGAGCAAACCGGCACCCTGCGCGTGCGTGCGGTGTTTACCGCGAAAGATGCTCCACTGCGTCCGGGCGCCTTTGCGCGTATTCAACTCAAGGCCACCGACAGCCAGCCCACCGTCATGGTGCCCGATCGCGCCGTGGGCACCGACCTGAAGAGCCGCTTCGTGCTGGTGGTGAACGCCGAGAATGTGCTCGAGTACCGGCCGGTCGAACTGGGTCGTCGCGAAGGCACACTGCGGGTGGTGGAAGCCGGCCTGGAGCCGGGAGAGCGCATCGCCGCCAACGGCCCGGCACGGGTTGGCCCGGGCATGCCGATCACCCCGCGAAATGTTGAGATTGAGGCTCAGAGCCTGACCCTGGCCGAGCCACAGCCGAAGGCCGAACCGTCGGCATAACCGGATTAGAGACGTCATGAACTTCAGCCATTTCTTTATCAGCCGGCCGATCTTTGCGGCCATGCTGTCACTGCTGATCCTGGTGGGGGGCAGCATCTCGCTGTTCCAGCTGCCGGTCAGTGAATATCCCGAGGTCGTGCCGCCCACTGTGGTGGTCACCGCAAACTACCCGGGCGCCAACCCCAAGGTGATCGCCGAAACCGTGGCGGCGCCGCTGGAGCAGGAGATGAACGGCATCGAAAACATGCTGTACATGTTCTCCCAGGCCACCACCGACGGTCGCATGACCCTGACCCTGACCTTTGCCCTGGGCACCGATCTGGACCGGGCCCAGGTGCAGGTACAGAACCGGGTGGCCAGTGCCCTGCCCCGGCTGCCGCAGGAAGTGCAGCGCCTGGGGGTGGTGGCGGAAAAGTCATCGCCCAACCTGACCATGGTGGTGCACCTGATCTCTCCTGAAGGTGATCGGGAACCCAGCTACCTGGCCAACTACGCCGACATCTACATCAAGGATCAGCTGGCGCGCCTGCCCGGTGTGGGTGATGTGCAGATGTTTGGTGGCGGCAAGTACTCCATGCGCCTGTGGCTGAATCCCGAAGCCCTGGCCTCACGCAACCTGGTACCGGGTGATGTGGTGCAGGCGGTGCGAGCTCAGAACCAGCAGGTCGCCGCCGGCAGCCTGGGTGCCCAGCCGGTCAGTACCGACAGCGAGTTCCAGGTGCTGCTGAACGTAAAGGGTCGCCTGGAAAGCACCGAGGAATTTGAAAATATCGTGGTGCAGGTGGATTCCAGCGGCGCCATCACCCGCCTGAAGGATGTGGCCCGGGTCGAACTGGGGCAAGACACCTATTCCCTGCGCTCCCTGCTGGATGGTCAGAGCGCGGTGGCCATGCCAATCTTCCAGCGTCCCGGCGCCAACGCGATTGAGCTGTCGGATCAGGTGCGGGCCACCATGGACCAGCTGTCTGAGCAGTTCCCCCAGGGCGTGGAATATCGCATCGCCTATGACCCGACCGTGTTTGTGCGTGGTTCTATCGATGCCGTTATCGACACCCTGCTGGAAGCCATCGTGCTGGTGGTGGTGGTGGTGATCCTGTTCCTGCAGACCTGGCGCGCCTCCATCATTCCGCTGATTGCCGTGCCGGTCTCCCTGATTGGCACCTTCGCGGTCATGCAGTGGCTGGGGGTGTCCATCAATACCCTGTCGCTGTTCGGCCTGGTGCTGGCCATCGGCATCGTGGTGGATGACGCCATCGTGGTGGTGGAAAACGTCGAGCGCAATATCGGCAACGGGCTGTCGCCGGTGGAGGCCACTCGTCAGGCCATGACCGAGGTGACCGGCCCCATCATTGCGATTGCACTGGTGCTGTGTGCGGTGTTTATTCCCACGGCGTTTATTCAGGGGCTGAGCGGCCAGTTCTACAAGCAGTTCGCGCTGACCATTACCATTTCCACCCTGATCTCAGCCTTTAACTCGCTGACCCTGTCGCCGGCGCTGTCGGCCCTGCTGCTGCGCGGCCACGACGCCAAACCCGACTGGCTGACCCGCGGCATGAATGCCCTCTTTGGCCGCTGGTTGTTTGCACCCTTTAACCGCCTGTTTGAGCGCGGTGGTCGTATGTACGAGAAAGGGGTGAAAAGACTGATCCGCCTGAGTGTGGTGGTGGGTGTGGTTTACCTGGGCCTGCTGGGCGGCACCATCACCCTGTTCAATGCGGTGCCGGGCGGCTTTATTCCCCTGCAGGACAAGCAATACCTGGTCGCGGTCGCGCAACTGCCCGATGCCTCCAGCCTGGACAGAACCGAGGCGGTGGTGCGGGAGATGGAGCAAATCGCGCTGAAAACCCCGGGAGTGATGCAGACCGTGTCCTTCCCCGGACTGTCGGTGAACGGCTTTACCAACAGCTCCAACAGCGGCATCGTGTTTGTCACCCTGAAGGACTTTGACCAGCGCAAGGACCCTAGCCTGTCTGCCAATGCCATTGCCGGCCAGCTGAATGGCCAGTTTGTCGGCATTGACGAGGCCTTTGTGGCCGTGTTCCCACCGCCGCCGATCCTGGGGCTGGGTACCACCGGCGGCTTCAAGCTGCAGATTGAAGACCGGGCCAGCCTGGGCTTTGAGGCGCTGTTCGCCAACCTGCAAAAGGTACTGAACGCGGCCCGCCAGGAGCCGGCACTGACCGGGCTGTATTCCAGCTTCCGTATTCAGGTGCCGCAGATGGACATCGAGATCGATCGTGAGCAGGCCATGCTGCAGGGCATTCCGCTGGAGCAGGTGTTCGATGCCCTGCAGATCTACCTGGGCTCTCTGTATGTGAACGACGTCAACCTGTTCGGCAAGACCTACCAGGTAAACGCCCAGGCCGATGCCCAACATCGCGTTGATCCCGAGCAAATCCTGCGGCTCAAGGTGCGTAACGCCGCCGGTCAAATGGTGCCGCTGGGCTCGGTAATGACAGTGAAGTCCGCCATAGGCCCGGATCGGGTAATGCGCTACAACGGCTACCCGACCGCCGAACTGAACGGCAACCCGGCGCCGGGCTACAGCTCGGATCAGGCGCAGCAGGCGATTGAACGGATACTGAACGAGCAGCTCGACAAGGGCATGGCCTTTGAGTGGACCGAGGTGACCTATCAGCAGATCCTGGCGGGCAACACCATGGTGTATATCTTCCCGCTGGTGGTATTGCTGGTGTTCATGGTGCTGGCGGCCCAGTACGAAAGCCTGACCCTGCCGCTGTCGATCATCCTGATTGTGCCCATGACCATACTGTCGGCCCTGGCGGGCATCTGGCTGATGGACGGAGACAACAACATCTTCACCCGCATCGCGCTGATCGTGCTGGTGGCGCTGGCGTGCAAGAACGCCATCCTGATGGTGGAGTTCGCCCGCGACAGCCGCCTCGGCGGCGCCTCACGACTGGATGCCATTCTGGAGGCCTGTCGCCTGCGTCTGCGGCCTATCCTGATGACCTCCATCGCCTTCACCGCCGGCGTGGTGCCGCTGGTGCTGGCCAGCGGTGCCGGGGCGGAAATGCGCCAGGCCATGGGAGTGGCGGTGTTCTCGGGCATGATTGGGGTCACCATCTTCGGCCTGTTGTTTACGCCCGTGTTCTACATGGCCATGACCGCGCTGGAACGCAAGACAACGCCACGCACGGCGAATGCCCTGCCCCAGGCGGAGGAGGCCTGACATGACCAGAGCTAACCATAGGCGATACCTGAGCGCCGCCGGCCTGGCGCTGCTGCTGAGCGGCTGTGCCCTGACCGCCGACCACGCGGCGCTGCCCACGGCAAATGCGGACCAGGTTCGGCAGTTGTCGAAGGCGGTGGCGGGCACTCCCGCCGAGCACCCCGGCGCCACCTGGTGGACGGCGTTCGAAGACGCCCGGCTGAACCGGCTGATCGAGCAGGCGCTGGCGCACAACCACGATCTGGCGGCGGCCGCCCTGCGCCTGGACGCACAACTGGCCCGGCTCGACATCAGCCGCGACCAGCTGCGGCCCCAGGGTGGCCTGGCTGGCTCCCTCAACCTGTCTCGCGAGCAGACCGCCGGCTCGGGCACTCAGGTCACCCGCCAGGAAAACATGGCGCTGGGCCTGTCGGCCGACTGGCAGCTGGATCTGTTCGGCCGGCTGCGCGCACGCATTCGGCAGGCGGAAGCCGAGCTGGATGACCGGCACGCGGCGCAGGCCGAAGTGCGGGCGGAAGTGGTGAGCGGTGTGGTCACCACCTATGCCCGGCTGGCCGGAACCGAGGAGCAACTGGCGCTGCTGGATCAGCAGCTGGTTTCCCTCGAGGAGAGCCTGACCGTGCTCCGCCTGCGGGTGGAAGAAGGGCTGGAGACCCCGCTGGAACTGAACCGGGCCCAGGCGCTGCAACATGAGTATCGCGCCCGCCGGCCGGAGCTGGATCAGGCCCGGGCCGGTTATGTCGCCGCCCTGGCGACCCTGGCGGGCCTGAACGCGGAACAACTGAGATCGCACACCGCCGGCAGCCGGCTGCCCGCTCCGTCGGCCCTGACCCCGGCGCTGGAAAACCCGGGGCTGGCACTGACCGAGGCCCCCGAGCTGCGGCGCGCCCGGGCCCGGGTGGCGCGCACCATGGCGCTGTCGGACGAGGCGCGCGCCGCGCTCTACCCGGAAGTCAGCCTGACCGGCGTACTGGGCTGGCTGAGTGGCAGCAGCCTGGATCTGGGCGATGCGCGCGAGCAGCTGGCGATCAGGCCGCAACTGCGCTGGTCGCTGCTCAACCTGTCCGCCCTCAGGTCCGGGCTGAAGGCCGCACAGCTGGAAGAGCAGGCGGTGCTCGCCGAGTATGAAAAGACCCTGCTGCAGGTACTCAACCGTGCCGACCAGGCAGTGCAGGGCTGGGACGCCAGGGGCCGTCGTCTGACCGAGCTTAACACGCGCCAGCAGTTTGCCGGCCAGGCCTTTGAGCAGGCTCGCGCCCGCTACGAAGAAGGCACACTGCCATACATGGATTTTCTTGATGCCCAGCGTGACCTGCTGGAATCCGAGGCCAGCCTGGTGCAGGCCCGGAGCGAATGGCTGGAGGGGTATGCCGAACTGCAGCGTGCCTTTCCCGGGAATTGGGCAAACCTACTGACGGTAAACGGATAATACCGGTTTTTCGCCCATTGCCCGCCTTGATGGTGGGCTTTTTTCGTTGTGGTCAGCGCTCAATACAGGAATTGAAACCTTGCTGTGCGCCAATGCACTGCCATCACTCGACTCTTGTTGTCTCTGTGCCCGACAGGCTGATATCGTGCGCGGGAATAAAGGCCGGCAAGGGGCAAGGCTGTGCGGAACCCGAAAAGAATTGCTTTTAAATTGTTGCACCCATATTGATATTTGTGAGTGGTGTAATCCCATGTCGTTGAAGAGATGCGCTTGATGAGTCCGTGTTCGTTACAATCGAAAAATTCAATCCTGTTTGTGCTGGCGTTGGGAGGCTTCATATTGGGCCTGACCGAGTTTGCCATGATGCCGATGCTTCCCCTGTTCTCGGAAGCATTTAGTGCAACACCGGCACAAAGCAGCTATGCGATCAGTGCCTATGCGCTTGGGGTGGTGGTAGGCGCCCCGGTGTTTATGTTGCTGACGGCCAACATCAGAAAGCGTCAGGCACTGATGTTATTTGTCGCCATGATGCTGGTGTTTAATGGCCTGGGGGCATTGGCGCAAACACTGGAGCAACTGGTGCTCTCCCGTTTTCTGAGCGGACTGCCCCATGGTAGCTATTTTGGCACCGCGGCCATTATGGCGGCAGAGATTGCCCCGAGAAATAAAAGGGTCTCCTACATATCCAAGGTATTTATGGGGCTGACCATCGCCACCATTATCGGTGTTCCGCTGGTCACACTTATCGGCCAGAACTTGAGCTGGCGCTACTGTCTGGCACTGGTTTCATTTCTCTCGCTGCTCGCCTTTTTATTGATGTTCAGGCTGCCCAACGAACCAAACAAAACCCGCATCACGCTGGCCAATGAATTGGGGGTATTTAAAAGCGGGTCGGTGTGGTCGATCATCGCGATGATGATCGTCGGCTTCGGTGGCATATTTTGCATCTATACCTATGTTGCCGATACCATTTTAAAACACACCCAGGCACCGGCCTATGCGGTATCCATCGCCATGGTGATGTTCGGTATTGGCAGTACGGTGGGCAATGTGGTGCTTGGTAAAATAGGCAACCGTCATCCGGTACGGACAACAGGGGTCACCCTGGCGTTGGCGGCACTCTTCTCCCTGCTGTATGTGTTCGTCAGCAGCAGCATGGTTTTATTGTGCGTTGTGGTATTTTTTATTGGCTGCACCATAGGGTTGGCGGCCATTGTTCAATCCCTGCTGATGGAAGCCGCCCCAAATGGGCAAGCCATGATAGGTGCCATCGTGCAGTGCTCATTCAATACCGCGAATGCCATCGGTCCCTGGGTTGGCGGCATCTACATTGCCGCCGGGGGGAAAATACATGAGACGGGCTATGTGGCCGCGATATTGTTTGCCGGAGGCTTTGTTATCTGGCTGCCAGTGCAAAACTGCTGGCTCGCAAACAGGAGCCCCTGGCTGTGGAGCCGAGTGTCGCAATAAACCACTGAAGGTGGGGCATGCCGAACTGTGGCGTGCCTTTACCGGGAATTGAGCCGACCTGCTGACGGTAAACGGAACACTCTCAATGCCCGCCTTGAAGGCGGGCTTTTTGTTGTGTATCAAACAGCGTCACTGCCGGCAAAGGCCTTGACCAGGAACTCGGCAAACACACGCACGCGTCTGGCTGGGCCCGCGCCGGGGGAAACAGTATTTGAAAGGGAGCAGCCGGGGCCGCATGGTCCGGCAACAGCTCGATCAGGCGACCGGCCCGAAGGTCGGGACCGGCGTCCAGCTCGGATTTCAGGGCGATGCCGTGCCCTTCCAGGCACCACTGGCGAACCAGGGCGCCGTCATTGGCCACCCGGTTTCCGCTGACGGTCACGCTCTGTCTGGTCGCGCCAGACCCGAAGGACCAGACGTTGTCCAGTTTCTGGCCGAAGCGCATTATCAGGCAATTGTGGTCCTTCAGGTCGGCCGGCATTCCGGGCGCACCATGGGCCTCGACATAACCGGGGGCGGCACACAGCACCCGTCGTTTTTTGCCCAGACTTTTGACCCGCAGCGTACTGTCGGTGATGGTGCCAAAGCGCACGGCAATGTCGACCCCCAGACCCACGATATCCACATAGCCGTCCGATAGCAGCAGCTCGACCCTGATCGCCGGATGCTCGACCAGAAAGTCGTTGATGACATCGGAGAGCAAGCTTCTGCCGATGTCGCTGGGGGCACTGATCCGTATCGGGCCGGTCAGGGTCTGTGCGCCAAAGCGGATGCGCGTTTCCAGATCCGCGACCCCATCCAGCACCTCTTTTGCGCCGTCGACCAGGGTGCGCCCTTCTTCCGTCAGGCTGATGGCACGGGTGGTCCGGTTCAGCAGCACCACCCCGAAGTGGGCTTCCAGCGCGGCCAGCCGTTCCGACACCCTGGTGGGTGACAACCCCACCTCGCGCCCGGCGGCGGTCAGGCTGCCTTTCTCTACAATCTTCAGGAACAGGGAGATGTTATCAAGCAGCATTATACGGTTTTCCCGGATTATCTTTTTGTATCCTGCCCGTTTTTCCGGAGAGGTCAAGGGCCTAGTATAAACGCATCACTCAGGAGAGAGTCCCATGGCCACACTGACTATCATCGCCAACATTCACGCCCACCCCGACCGGATCGATCTGGTCAGGGCCGAGCTGGAAAAGCTTATCCCGAGCACCCGCGCCGAACAGGGTTGCATCAACTACGATCTGCATCAGAACAACGACGATCCTGCCCACTTCATCTTCTATGAAAACTGGGAAAGCCGAGAACGCTGGCAGACCCATATGCAAGCACCGCACCTGGCTGCATTCGGAGCCGCCACCAAGGGTGCCGTGGCCGCATTCAGCCTGTCCGAGATGACCCATATCGGGTGACGGACCAGAAAAATACATGACCCCGGTTGTGCATCTGCTTCTGACGGATGTATCGCCAGAAAAAGCATTTAAAAGGAAAACATGATGACATTATCGAAACTGACCTCCGCCGCTGCCCTGACCGCCCTGGCCCTGGCCGCTGTGGCCCCCGTGGCGGCACAGGAACTGACCACCTATGCGGAGATTTCCGACACCCGCCCGGGCAACATCACCGTCACCCCCGACAACCGGGTGATCATTACCCAGCAGCCACTGGATGCCCCGGCTCTGCGGGTGGTCGAGGTCAAACCCGATGGCAGCAAGGTGCCTTTCCCGACAACCGACTGGGCCGACGGCCCGGAAAAGGGGGAAGTGGGTATCGCCGCCACCATCGGCATCACCACCGACAGCAAGGGAGTGGTCTGGATCCTCGATATGGGCGGTGAAAACAGCCCGGCGCAGCTCGTGGCCTGGGACAGCAAGGCCGACAAGCTGCACAAGGTGATCGAGATCCCGACCGAGGCCAGGTTGCCGATCTCCTTCCTGCAGGACTTCGCCCTCGATGAGCAACGGGGCAAGATCTACATCGCCGACATGACCTTTACCGCCCCGGCATCGGACATGAAGCCCGCCTTCGTGGTGGTGGATATCGAGACCGGCGAGGCTCGCCGCGTGCTCGAGGCCGACAGTCGGCTGATGCCGGTCGCCCACGACGTCATCATCAACGACGCTCTGATGGGCTTCAAGGGTGAGGATGGCACCACCCAGCCCTGGCACCTGGCGATGAACGCGATTTCCATCGATCCGACCTTCGAGCATGTCTATTTCGGCTCGGTGAACGGCGGTGACGTGTTCCGCATCCCGGCGGCCGCGCTGGCCGATGAGGCGATGGATGAAACCGTACTGGCCGGCAAGATCGAGCGCTACGCCGACAAGAAGCCCAATGACGGCTTTATCGTGGATGACAAAGGCCGCGTGATCTCGGGCGATATCGAGGCCAACGCCATTACCGCCTCGACACCCGAAGGAATCGAGACCCTCGCCCGGGACGATGTGCGCCTGCGCTGGGCCGACGGCTTTGCCTTCGCCCCCGACGGCACCCTTTACGTTACCACCAACCAGCTCAACACCCACCCGGCCCTGAATGGCGGCGTGGATGCCAGCGACAAGCAATACTTTATCCTGACGCTGAAGCCCTGATATCAGTGCGTCCGGGCCCCTGCGCCCGGCCGCCAATCGACAAGCAAGCGGGGCGGCAGATGCAAGCAACGCTCGCCCCCCACCATTAAACAGGAGATAACCCCATGAAAGCTGTTGGCTACAACACCCCCGGCGCCATCGACCGCGAAGACGCCCTGATTGATTTCGAAATGGAAAAACCGACCCCGACCGGCCACGATCTGCTGGTCAGGGTGCAGGCCGTGTCGGTCAACCCGGTAGACTACAAGATCCGCCAGGGCCGCCCCCCCGAGGGTGACACCCCGGCCGTGCTCGGATGGGACGCGGTGGGTGAAGTCGTGGCCGTCGGCGACCAGGCCACCGCCTTCCAGCCGGGTGATCAGGTCTGGTATGCGGGCGCCATCAACCGCCCCGGTACCAATTCCGAATACCATCTGGTGGACGAGCGTATCGTCGGCTATGCACCGACGTCGGTACCCGCCGCCGAGGCAGCCGCACTGCCACTGACCACCCTGACCGCTCATGAAATGCTGTTCGACCGCCTGCGCGTAACCGATCCCGTCCCGGGTGCCGCCCCGGCCGTGCTGATCATCGGCGGTGCCGGCGGTGTGGGGTCCATCACCATTCAGCTGCTGCGTGCGCTGACCGACCTGACCATTATCGCCACCGCCTCCCGTCCGGAAACCCGGGCCTGGGTGAAGGAACTCGGTGCTCATCATGTGATCGATCATACCCGGCCGCTGCCGGCACAAATCGAGGCGCTGGGTATCGGCGCACCGGGCTTCGTGTTCTCGACCAACCATTCCGAACAGTATGCCGCCCAGATAGCCGAGCTGATCGCGCCCCAGGGCCGCTTCGGCCTGATCGACGATCCCGCCAGCCTGGATGTGGTGCCGTTCAAGGTCAAGGCCGTGTCCATTCACTGGGAGCTGATGTTCACCCGCTCGCTGTTCACCACCGCCGATATCGCACGCCAGGGCGAGATCCTGAACGAGGTCGCGGCACTGCTCGATATGGGCAGGATCAAATCGACCGCCACCGACACCCTTGGAGTGATCAACGCCGCCAATATCAAGCGTGCCCACACCATTCTTGAAAGCGGCAAGGCCAAGGGAAAACTGGTGCTCGAAGGCTTCTGATGCCTCAGGGCGGTCGGGCCACCGGCCGCCCTCTCCTCAAACCGGAACGAATGCGTCTGTGTCCGTTCCGAACCCGCCATTACGCTGTCGGTACTTTCGACCAGTAAAACATGCCGGACTGCTTTCGCAATATGGTGGCGGCAATGTGCTCGTCACTGGCCCGCCCCGCCAGCCCGTAACACACGTGCAGCGGCAGCAGGTGTTCTTCCCGCGGATGACAGAAACGGGCATGAGGTGCGCTGTCCCAATGGATAAGCCGGCGGCGACGCTCGGCTTCTTCCAGCCGAGGGTTGCCGCAGGTGTCCTCCAGCCACGCCTCGAATGCCTGATTACGGGCCTTAATTTCCGGCGTGCCCGGGGTAAAAAATGCCTGCATGTTGTGAAACGAAAAGCCGGAGCCAATCACCAGCAGGTTATCGTAGTCCAGTGCCTGCAGCGCCCGACCGATGTTCAGATGCTGTTCGGCATCGAGGCTGCTGACCAGCGACAACTGCACACAGGGTATATCCGCCTCGGGATACATCAGCTTGAGCGGCACAAAAACGCCGTGGTCGAAACCACGTTCGGCATCCAGCCGGGCGGGCATGCCGGCGGCCATCAGTGCCTGCTGTACCTGTTGCGCCAAGGCAGGCTCACCGGGGCACGGATACTGGATTTCATAGGATTCCGGCGGAAAACCATAGTAGTCGTAAATCAGCCCGGGCCGGGCACCCGCGGTAATGGTGGGCACCGCTGCTTCCCAATGGGCGCTGACGATCAGTATGGCCTCGGGTCGGCGCAACCTGCCGGCCATGTCCTGTAACCACTGAACCATTTCCCGGTGATCCGGATCGCCCAGCAGCGGCAGGGGGCCTCCCCCATGCGAGATGAAAAGGATATCGGTGGTCTTGTTCATGGCTGAGCTCCCCTTGATATGGTGATGCTTATGCCGCACGGCTCCAGCGCTCCTGCAGCAGACGGTCAACAGACAGTCGTCCCGCGCCCTGCACCGCCAGTGCTAACGTCACCGCCAACAGACTCAGTGCGTATTCGTATCCGTTGTTGGACATGAACAGGCCGTTGTCGAAATGAACACCGAAGATGGCCACCAGCATGGTAAAGGCCGACACCAGCGCGGCCGGGCGGGTCAGCAGCCCCAGCAGCAGGGCGATACCGCCAAAGAATTCGGCGCTGCCGGCCAGCAGGGCCATCAGGTAGCCGGGCGTCAGGCCAATGCTGGCCATCCATTGCCCGGTGCCTTCCAGGCCGTAGCCACCGAACCAGCCGAACAGTTTCTGTGCGCCGTGAGCCGCCAGGATCAGGCCGACCGGCAGCCGCAATATCAGCGCCGCATAACCACCACTGGTGCTGAACAAGGTTTGTGCGAATCGGGTTTTCATGACTATTTCCTCTAATACAGGTGATGTTGAGTGCTCCCGAAGATGACTCCGGGTACTGAGCCCACTTTACTATCATCAGATAAAGGGATTAACCGGTCTTCCATTGTATTATTGGCAACATAATGTTGATAATTGGCTTGTTTTATCGTCAGGAGTCATCCATGGACCGTATCGATGCCATGCGCACCCTGGTCACGGTGGTGACCGAGGGCAGTTTTACCCGGGCCGCCGAGCGGCTCGACATGTCGCCACAACTGGTCAGCAAATATGTGTCCCAGCTGGAGGAACGGCTCGGGATACGCCTGCTCAACCGCACCACCCGCAGGGTCAGCCTGACCGAAGCCGGCAGCCGCTATATCCAGCGTGCCCGCCAGGTGCTGGATGATATCGACGAAATGGAAAACCAGCTGGGCGACCTGCAGCAGGCGCCCGGGGGCAACTGCGCATCAGCGCGCCCGTTTCCTTCGCCACCCGGCACCTGGCCCCGTTGCTGTGCCGGTTCCAGCAAGCCCACCCGTCGGTGAGTATCGATCTGCACCTGAACGACAGGAAGGTGGATATCGTGGAGGAAGGTTTCGACATTGCGCTGCGTATCGGCCACCTGAAAAGCTCTTCCCTGATCGCCCGGTTCATCGCCCCGGTCAGGCTGGTGATGTGCGCCTCTCCCGCTTACCTGGCCCGGCAGGGAACCCCCTTGAGGCTGGAGGATCTTAAACACCACAGGTACCTGCGCTACAGCTACATAGAGGATAACGCCAGCCTGCCCGCCCACCAGTGGTTGCGGGCAACCGGACGCGAACCGGGTGGGGACATGATCAGTAACAACGGAGAAGTGCTGGTGCAGGCCGCCATCGAAGGCGCCGGCATTGCCATTCAGCCCACCTTTATCGCCGGCGAGGCCATTGCCGCGGGCAAGCTGCGGGTGATTCTTCCGGAATACGAACCGGAGGTCATGGGGCTGTACGCCGTGTACGCTCACCGGAAACTGCTGGCCAGCAAGGTCAGATGCTTTATCGATTTTATGGCCGGCTACTTCGGCGATCCGCCTTACTGGGACCATTTCGAGCGGGAGAATCGTCAGGAACCGTAGCCAGTGCTGGGGCTCATCAACCAGTTTCCCTGCTGTATTCGGCTTTTGTGCTGGAACTGGAGACAGGAATCAAGTCGGCAGTATCGGCCTTTTTGGCAGAATTTAGCGGCATTAACCCGCAAGTTATGCCTGTTTTCTTGAGACTGATGACATCAGGAACAAAATAGTGAAAATCAAACTAGACGACCGGTCTAATCCTATGTAGGATGCAGCTCATGAAAACCAAACATCAAGATACCCGCCAGCACCTGCTCGACACCGGACGCGAGATCCTCGCCGCCCGGGGCTTCAGCTCGGTCGGGCTCAGTGCCCTGCTGCTGCAGGCCGGTGTACCCAAGGGCTCATTCTACCATTATTTCGAGTCCAAGGAGCAGTTTGGCCAGGCCCTGCTGGAGGATTACTTCGGCCAGTATCTGATCGAGCTGGATGCCCTGTTCGGCGAACCGGGCCAGAGCGGCCTGACGCGACTGATGAGCTATTGGCAGGAATGGCAGCGCCGTTACTGCAGCCCGGAAGGCCTTCGCGACTGCCTGGTGGTCAAGCTCAGTGCCGAGGTGGCCGATTTGTCCGAGTCCATGCGCCTGACCCTGAAGGACGGCACCGACAAGGTCATTGGTCGTATCCAGGACTGCATCGAGGCCGCCATTGCCGATGGCTCTCTGCCCCGGCAGGATACCGCCCGGCTGGCCACCTGTCTCTATCAGCTGTGGCTGGGCGCCAGCCTGCTGACCAAGCTGCACCGGGATGAACGCCATATGGAACAGGCCATGGCCATGACCCGACAACTGCTGGCGAACTGACAATCCAGCCCGGCCAAGTGCACGGGCTTTTTTACCGACCCATACTAGACGACCGGTCTATTCCAGGTCACGCAACCACTTTTAATCAGGCAACAACGAGGTTCAACACATGCAAGATTTCAGCTTCTACAACCCGACCCGCATCGAATTCGGCGCCGGCAAAATCGCCAGCCTGGACCAACTGGTACCCGCCGAGGCCCGCGTGCTGGTGCTGTTCGGCGGCGAAAGCGCCCGCCGCACCGGCACCCTGGATGAAGTGACCGCCGCCCTGGGCAGCCGCCAGGTACAGCTGTTCGGCGGCATCGAACCCAACCCCAGCTTCGAAACCCTGATGGAAGCGGTCACCGTGGTGCGCCGTGACAACATCGACTTCCTGCTGGCGGTCGGCGGCGGCTCCGTGATCGACGGCACCAAGTTCGTAGCCGCCGCCGCCCTGTTCGAAGGCGATGCCTGGGACATCCTGACCACCATGGGCCAGAATATCGAGCGTGCCCTGCCCTTCGGCAGCGTGCTGACCCTGCCGGCCACCGGCTCCGAGATGAACAAGGGCTCGGTGATCACCCGCAAGTCGCTGCAGGCCAAACTGCCCTTCATGAGCGAGCAGGTATTCCCGCGCTTTTCCGTGCTGGATCCGGTCAAGACCTACACCCTGCCCCAACGTCAGGTGGCCAACGGCGTGGTCGACGCCTTCATACACGTGATGGAGCAGTACCTGACCTACCCGGACCAGGCTCCGGTGCAGGACCGCTTTGCCGAAGGCCTGCTGCAGACCCTGGTGGAAATCGGTCCCAGGGCCCTGGCCGAGCCGGAAGACTACCAGACCCGCGCCAGCCTGATGTGGACCGCCACCCTGGCCCTGAACGGCCTGATCGGCGCCGGTGTCCCCCAGGACTGGGCCACCCACATGCTGGGCCACGAACTGACCGCCCTGCATAACCTGGATCACGCCCAGACCCTGGCCGTGGTGCTGCCCGAGATGCTGCGCCAGCGCAAGGCCGCCAAGCTCGGCAAGCTGGTGCAGTATGCCGAACGGGTGTGGGACATTCGTGAAGGCAGCGACGACGACAAGGCCGAAGCCGCCATCGAGCGCACCCGCGACTTCTTCGAGTCCGTTGGCGTCAAGACCCGCCTCGGTGACTACGGTCTGGGTGCCGAACACATCGACGGCATCATCGACAGCCTGCAAAGTCACGGCATGGTTGCACTCGGTGAGCACGGCGACGTCACCCCCGAGCACTGCCGCCAGATACTGCTGGCCAGCCTGTAATCCGCAAGCACAAGGAACACCAGATGAAACAAACCGTCAACAGCAACCGCCGGCTCACCCTGGCCTCGCGTCCGGTGGGGGCGCCTACCGCCGCCAACTTCGCCCTGAAAGAGGCCGCCATTCCCGAAATCGGAGACGGCCAGGTGCTGCTGCGCACCGTTTTCCTGAGCCTGGATCCCTACATGCGGGGCCGCATGAGCGACGCCAAGTCCTACGCCGAGCCGGTTGCCATCGGCGAGCCTATGGTCGGTGGTACCGTCAGCCGGGTCCATGCCAGCAATCACCCCGACTACCAGGTAGGTTACTGGGTACTGGGCTATACCGGCTGGCAGGACTACGGCGTATCCGATGGCGAGGGGCTGATCAAGCTCGATCCCGCACTGGCTCCGCCCTCCCATGCCCTGGGCGTACTCGGCATGCCCGGTTTCACCGCCTACATGGGCCTGCTGGATATCGGCAAACCGCAAGCGGGTGAAACTATCGTCGTGGCCGCCGCCACCGGGGCGGTGGGGTCCGTGGTGGCCCAGATAGGCAAGCTCAAGGGCTGTCACGTTGTGGCCGTGGCCGGCGGGGAAGAAAAATGCCGTTACGCCCTGGACACCCTGGGGGTGGATGCCTGTCTCGATCACAAGGCCGACGACTTTGCCGTCCAGCTGGCCAGGGCTTGCCCCAACGGCATCGACGTCTACTACGAAAACGTGGGCGGCAAGGTGCTGGATGCGGTACTGCCGCTGCTCAACACCGGTGCCCGCATTCCGGTGTGTGGCCTGATCTCCCAGTACAACGCCACCGGTCTGCCGGACGGGCCGGATCGCCTGGGCCAGCTGATGGGTGCCATCCTGATCAAGCGCCTGACCGTGAAGGGCTTTATCATCTTCGACGACTACGCCCACCGTTACAACGAGTTCGCCCGCGACATGGGCCAGTGGCTGAGTGAAGGCAAGATCAAGTACCGCGAACAGATAGTCGAGGGCCTGGAAAGCGCGCCTCAGGCCTTTATCGGCCTGCTGCAGGGGCAGAACTTCGGCAAGCTGGTGATCCGCGTCGGCGACGACGAGCTGGCTTAAACAACAAATAGAGTGGCGGCTGACAACGCCGCCCCACTTACCGAGAAGCAACCCCATGATCACACTGCATCATCTGAATCAGTCACGCTCCAAACGCATCATCTGGTTGCTGGAAGAGCTGGGCCAGCCCTACCGCATCCAGCACTACCAGCGTAACGAGCACACCCGGCTGGCGCCGCCCGAGCTGACCAAGATACATCCGCTCGGCAAGTCCCCGATTATAGAGGTCGACGGCAAGGTACTGGCCGAGTCGGGTGCCATCACCGAATACCTGATCGAACGTTTTGCCCCCGAGCGGCTGGCCCCCACTCATGGCCACGAGGAGTATGCCGATTATCTGTACTGGATCCACTTCGCCGAAAGTTCGGCAATACTGCCGCTGCTGCTGAAACTGTTCGTGGACATGGACGGCGCCGAAACCAACTTTATGGCCCGCTATGCCGAAACCGAAATCGACAAGGTGATCGGTCATCTGGAACAGAGCCTGGAAGGGCGAGATTATCTGGTGGCAGGCAAACTCACCGGCGCCGACATCATGATGTCCTTCATCCTGGATATGCTCGCCAACAACGACGCCATAAAAAATTACCCCAACATTCGGCGTTATCGGCAGTTGCTGGCCAGCCATTCGGGCTATCGGGCCGCAGAGCAGGCCGAAGTAGAACACTAACGGGCAGCCCCGGTATAATTGCAGCATTCCATTTTCTGTAAATACACGTGCTCTGATAAGCTGTTTGCCCCTGGATGGTGGCGTGCCGCCCGATCCGGCTAAATCAGGATGACTGGCCAACGCCTTATGAAACTCTCCCAGCTCAACGCCTTCAAGGCCATTGTCGAATGCCAGACCGTCACCGCCGCCGCCGAGCGACTAAACCTCAGCCAGCCGGCGGTGAGCCGGTTGTTGTCGGCGCTCGAGCAGCGACTGGGGTTTCAGCTGTTTATCCGCAAAGGCAACCGGCTGCAACTCAGCGATGATGGTGAGGCCTTTTATCTGGAAGTCGCCAGGGCCTTCGAGGCCGTCTCCGGGCTGGATCAGGCTGCGGCCTCCATTCGTGCTCATCGCTTCGGCCGTCTCAATATCGCCGCCATGCCGCTGCTTTCCAACGCCTTTCTGCCCCGAACCCTGGCCCGCTTTCTGCACCAGGCACCGCAGATGAAGGTGGCGCTGAAGACCTACCGTTCGGAAGAAGTGGTGCACAGAGTGCAGAGCCAGACCACCGACATCGGCTTTGCCTTTATCGATGAACCGCTGGCCGGGGTCAGAGCCCGGCGAGTGAAATGCGAATCGGTGTGCCTGCTGCCCGCCAGTTCACCGCTGGCAGAAAAGCCGTTTGTGGATGTGGATGACCTGGCCGAACTGCCGCTGATCCGTCACGAAAAAGATGTCAGCCAGCGCCTGATCGATTCCCTGCTGCGGCGCTACCAGCTGAACATGGTCGAACAGATAGAAGTCTCGCTGGCCACCACGGCGGCAGCTCTGGTACGCGAAGGACTGGGCATGGCCATTACGGATCCCTTTACCGCCCGCATTGCCAGCGAGCATAAAGAGGTGATAGAGCGACCCCTGGCCTTTTCGCTACCGTTCGAATTTGAAATTCTCTACCCGGCGCTGCGCCCGCTCAATCGTCACGCCCAGCGCTTTATCGAACACTTTACCGAGCTGGCCGAAGACATGGATATAGTGCTGAACATGGGACCGAAGCGGGATCTCTCCGAGCAAAAGTGACCCATGTCACACTTTATCTCCGGTGGTGACGTGACGCATCACAAAATTAACATCTTACTCATCAAACAATTACATATCGACACCCGCCGCAGTATGTCTTTTCTGCATGGTTCAAGAAAGGCTGTGCATTATTCTGCGCTCCCGGTTTTTTCTAGTCTGGCGCCATCAGCAATCAATCGTCAGAGGAAAAACCATGTTCTCTCGTGTCTCCGTGATCGGCTCCGGCAATGCCGGACTGACCGCCGCCTACCATTTTTCCCTGATGGGAACCCGGGTCTGTCTGTATGGCGCTCCCGGTTTCGATCAACCGCTGGACGACATCGCCCAGCGCGGTGGCATTCAGGCCCTGGCCGAGTTCAACGACGTGTCTCTGGTGTTCGCCGGCACCCAGGCCATCGATACCCTGAGTCGCGATCTGGCCGAGGCCGTGGCCTTCTCCGATGTGCTGGTGCTGCCGGTGCCTTCCTTCGCCCAGGAACCCTTGTTCAGGGCCATGCTGCCGCACCTGCGCGATGGCCAGACTCTATTGCTGATGCCGGGGAATTACGGCTCTCTGGTATTTAACCGCATCAAACAGGAAGAAGGCTACCAGGCGCTGGACGTCACCCTGGTCGATGCCATTTCCATCCCCTGGGCGACCCGCATCGTCGGCCCGGCACAACTGGCCATTCTCGGCATGAAGCAACAACTGCCGGTGGCAGCCCTGCCCGCCAGTCGTACCCGGGAGGCCATTGAACGCCTGCAGCCACTGATGCCGCTGCCACTGACCGCCCTGGACAACGTGATTGCCGCCGGGCTGGAAAACATCAACTTCGGCGGCCATCCGCTACTGACCACCCTCAACATGGGCCTGCTGGAAAACTTCAACGGCCAGTTCAACTACTACAAGGACTGCTGTTCCGTTGCCACCGCCCGGGCGGCGGCTGTCATGGAGCAGGAGCGGCTGACAGTAGGCGAGGCCCTGGGCCTGACGCTGAAGTCCGAACTGGAGACCATGAACAGCCTGTATGGCCTGAGCGCCGAGAGTGTCTATGAACTGAACCGCACCTCGGAAACCCACGGCAAGCTCAACAGTGCCCCAAAATCGGCACAGGATCGCTACATCACCGAAGATGCCGCCTATCTGCTGGTGCCCTGCTTCGAGTTCGGCCGGCTCGCCGGAGTGAAAACCGCCCTGGTCGAATCCTGCCTGCATATCAACAACGCCTATAACGAAACCGACTATTTCTGCAGCGGGCGTACCCTGGAAAAAATGGGCCTGGCCGGTAAATCGGTTCGGGAGATCATGGAACTGGTTGCCTGATACCAGGCCGATGGGGCCAGCCGCCCCATTGCCGGTCATCCAGCCGATACGCAATAAGGACATTCCAATGACCAGAATAAAATTCCCCTCCGCCATTACCATACTGTTCCTGCTGACCATGGTGATGGCGGCACTGACCTGGATCATCCCCGCCGGTCAGTATCAGATGGAAAAGAACGAAACCCTGGGACGCATGGTACCTCAGGTGGGCTCCTATCAGCCGGTGGATGCCAACCCACAGGGTATTGTCGAGATACTGATGGCACCGGTGCAGGGGTTTTATGATCCGGCCAGTTATGCCGCCCGCGCCGTCGATGTGGCCCTGTTTGTGCTGGTGATCGGTGGCTTTCTGGGCGTCGTTACCCGTACCGGCGCCATCGATGCCGGCATCAACGGCAGCATGACCCGGCTCAAGGGACGGGAAAAATGGATGATCCCCTTGCTGATGGGGCTCTTTGCTCTCGGTGGCACCGTCTATGGCATGGCCGAAGAAACCATTCCTTTCTATGCGCTGCTGATACCCGTGATGATCGCCTCCGGCTACGACAGCATAGTGGGTGTCGCCATCATCATGATCGGTGCCGGTATCGGCTGTCTGGGCTCCACCATCAACCCCTTCGCCACCGTGATCGCCTCCAATGCCGCCGAAATAAACTTCATGGACGGCTTTGGCCTGCGCCTGGCGATCCTGGTGCTGGGCTGGCTGGCCTGTGTTTTCTACGTGATGCGCTATGCAGAAAAAGTGAAACGGGATCCGTCTCGTTCCCTGGTCGCCCATCAGAAAGAAGAAAACGAGCGTCATTTTCTGCACGGCAAGGAACAGCAGGCTCCCGAGCTAACCCTGACCCGCAAGCTGATCCTGGCCATCTTCACCCTGACCTTCGGCGTCATGATGTGGGGTGTGTCGGCAGGCGGCTGGTGGATGGCCGAGCTATCGGCGCTCTTTATCGGCGCCAGCATACTGGTGGGGCTGGTGGCCCGGCTGTCGGAAGCCGATCTGACCAGCAGCTTTATCGATGGCGCCCGGGATCTACTCGGGGTGGCCCTGATTATCGCCATTGCCCGCGGCCTGGTGGTGGTGATGGATAATGGTAATATCACCCATACCATCCTCCATTATGCCGAGGATATGCTGTCGGGACTGCACCAGATCGCCTTTATCAACGCCATTTACTTTATAGAGGCGGTGATGAGTCTGATCGTGCCTTCTTCCTCCGGGCTGGCGGTGCTGTCGATGCCGATACTGGCGCCCCTGGCCGACTTTGCGGGCATTGGCCGCGATCTGGTAGTCACCGCCTTCCAGTCCGCCTCAGGCCTGCCCAACCTGGTAACGCCGACCTCCGGCATCGTGATGGGCGGCCTGGCCATAGGCCGGGTATCCTACGGCGTCTGGCTGAAATTTATCGGCCCCCTGCTCGGCGTACTTACCCTGATGGTGATGGCCATGCTCAGCCTGGGTGTCGTGCTGGGAAGTTAACCCTGACCCATCAATAACAGACAAAAAGGCGGGTGGAATTACTCCAAGCCATTCCCCTTTCGTGTGCATGGCTTGAGGCGGGGAAAATGGGCGACGTA
>NZ_MDKE01000013.1 GCF_001870485.1 Oceanisphaera psychrotolerans
TATGAATCTTCTTGAGCGTGCATCCTTCATAACGCAGTAGGATGGCCATGACTCGACGGGCATGCTGCTTGTCGCGCGTAGTCTGAATAATCTTGTGCATTCGGCGTCGCTCTGGGCGAGGTAGGGGTGGTAAGATCGGCATGAACTCAGTCCTTTGGGTGTCGTTTTGTTTTGTTTGGCGACTGATCAGATCGCACAAACTGGACTGAGTTCCCTTCCTTCAGTGATCTACTATTCGGAACAGCTATTTAACATTCAGTAATTTATAGATATGTTCCGACAACAAGTCCCCGTCTATACTATTAATATCGGGCGGGTTCACTTCTGATGCAAAAATACTAATTGCTAGGCTAGCATTAGGACCCCACTCTATAAAATTCTCATCATCTGGGTTATAAAGAGCCAGCAAAGGCTTATTCAGGCCGATAGCTATATGTACTGTAGCTGTATCAACCGATATGACCCATGCGGCTCGACGCATAATGGAGATGGAATCATATATTGAATTACTTTCGGGATAATAAAAAGCCTGATCATAAAATTCGCAGATATCTGCCACTTCATCTTTTTTGTCTGGCGTGGTTAATATAACCACACTGACATCATTTCTTATTTCAGCTACTTTTCCGATAATTTTTTTTATTTTCTCTTTGCTTAGCTGCCTTGATTTCCCGCTACCATAGGGGTTGAACGCAAGTATAGGCCCCTCAATTGAAGACAAAAAATCATCAACTCCATTTTGTGAGGCCTCATCATCTGGAACAATGTAAGACGAATCCTTTATATCTACTCCGGTTTGTTCGAGTAGAATGCCGAACTTATCAGCAAAATGCTTACCTTCGGTTAATTTACCCAGCTTCAAACCAACCAATCCGACAGCATCATCAAGCCCGGAAATTGTTCTCGCTTGCACCTTGTTCATGAAGTAAAGATCTTTCATCTTCAATGCTTTGCTAATGTGCACCAACAAATCGGCTTCACCTATCTCAAGGGCTAGAGACTTTAGTTCACTGTAGCTGGGTCGTTTTTTTATTTCATAAACGTGATCTGCCCCAAAATATTTCTTGAACAGATTCGACATATTCGGTGTCGTAATAACGTCAATTTTAATATTTGGATAAGCTCTTCTCCATTCTCGAAAAATAAAAGAAGAAACAATAGCATCCCCCCATTTAGCATCCCAACGAACAAGGACAACTCTTTTCAATGGTTTATCCAATTTGAACGCTGGACTCGGTCGGTCAAACAGCAAGAGACCCAGCTTTCGGCGCCAGATATCTCGAGCCAACTGTAATGAAGATATCCATTTTTTGAGCATAACTGCATTAATCCGAGTCAATATTTGACTGGCATTGTATAATGTTTGTCTGCCAAAGAGGAACATTCTCAATGCCGAAAAAAATTCTGGTCATAGGCCCTTCCTGGGTCGGGGACATGGTGATGTCCCAGAGCCTGTATATCACCCTGAAGCAGCAGCATCCCGATGCCAAGCTGCATGTGATGGCGCCAGCCTGGTGCTGTGCCCTGCTGGAGCGAATGCCCGAGGTGGACAAGGCCATCGTGATGCCTCTGGGGCATGGTGATTTCAAGCTCACCGAGCGCTTCCGTATTGGCCGGCAGCTAGCCACCGAAGGCTATGACAGGGCCATAGTACAGCCCAATTCGATGAAATCGGCCCTTATCCCGCTGTTTGCCGGCATCAAGAAGCGCACCGGCTGGAAAGGCGAATCCCGCTACGGTCTGTTGAACGATCTGCGCAGCAACAAGACCGACTTCCCGCTGATGGTCGAACGTTATGTCGCACTTGCCCACCCCAAGGCGGACATGCAGAACAATCACCGCATTCCTGCCCTGCCCTGGCCAGCCCTGCAAGTGGATACAGCAAACCAGCAAAACGTCTTGAAGGAGCTGAACCTCAATGCGGAAAGCCCCATCGTCAGCCTGTGCCCGGGGGCAGAGTTTGGCCCTTCCAAGCGCTGGCCGGAGCAACACTACGCCGAGGTAGCCCGACATCAGATTGAACAGGGAAAGCAGATATGGATTTTCGGATCGGCCAAGGATATTTCGGTCGCCGAAACCATAAAGCATCATTTACCACATAGTTTGCAGGGTAAGTGCCATATTCTGGCGGGAAAAACCTCACTACATCAGGCCATCGATTTGATGGCTCTCAGTTCGGTGGTGATCTCCAACGATTCCGGCCTGATGCATATCGCCGCCGCCTTGAAACGCCCTCTGGTGGGCATCTACGGCTCAACCTCGCCTGAATACACGCCGCCACTGGCAGAACAGGTGGCCGTGGTACACACCGATATCGAATGTCGCCCCTGCTTCAAGCGGGAATGCCCACTGGGTCACCTTAAATGCCTGAAAGAACTGCCAGCCGGTAAGGTACTTGCCGCCATTCAGCAATTGACGGACCCGGCTCATATCGCCGTCAGCCACCGGTAAGCCCATGATGTATCGCTTTATCTACAACCTGCTCATTCACCTGTTCAGCCCCGCACTGCTGGCACTGCTGTATTGGCCCAAAAAAGGCAAGCCGGGCTTTGGCAAGCGTTGGCCGGAACATCTGGGGCTGGTACCGGCGCCCACACAACAAAATCCGGTCTGGCTGCATGCGGTCAGCGTCGGGGAAATGGTTGCCGCCACCCCGCTGATCAAGGCCATCAAGGCGAAGTACCCGGGACTGCCCATTCTGGTCACCACCACCACCCGCACCGGTGCCGATCAGGCAGACAAGCTGGGCGAGCTGATAGAGCATCGCTATGCGCCGCTGGACTTCCCCTGGGCGGTAAAGCTGTTTCTACGACGGATTAATCCCCGGGCACTACTGATAATGGAAACCGAGCTCTGGCCCAACTGGCTGGCCGCCTGCGGACGAAAACAGCTGCCGGTGATGGTGCTCAATGCCCGCTTGTCGGCCCGTTCGGCCGATAAATACAAACGGTTTCATGGCATATTCAGGTTATTATCGGCGAATATCAGCCATATAGCCTGCCAACATCGGGATGATGCCGACCGCTTTGCAAACCTGGGGCTCTCTCGTGAAAAACTGAGCATGACCGGATCCATCAAGTTCGATATCGACTACGACGATGAAGTTCGTAGACAGGGGCAAGCGCTGCGCGAACAACTGGGCACGCAACGCCCGGTGTGGATTGCCGCCTCCACCCACGAAGGCGAAGACGAGCAGCTGCTCGCCGCCCACCGAATACTGCTGAAAAGCCAGCCGCAAGCTTTGCTGATCCTGGTACCCCGCCACCCCCAGCGTTTCGACCAGGTCGCAGAGCTGGTCACTCGGCAGGGCTTTACCCTGAACCGTCGTACCGAGACGACAACGGCCGCGCCGAGCCAGGTTTATCTGGGTGATACCATGGGCGAACTGCCCGCCATGCTGGCTGCAGCCGATGTCGCCTTCGTTGGTGGCAGCCTTATCGAGCGTGGCGGACACAACCTGCTGGAGCCAGCCGCCTTGGGCAAGCCGGTACTCACCGGCCCCTCGACCTTTAACTTCAGCGACATCAGTCATCAGCTCATCGAAGCCGGTGGCGCCCGGGTGATAACCAACGATGGCGAACTGGCTCACCAACTCGAAACATTGCTGGATTCACCCGAACAGGCCATACAGATGGGAGCTCAGGCCCTGAGCGTCGTCAAAGCCAATCAGGGCGCATTGACTCGCACCCTCTCCGCCATCAAGTCTCAGCTAGCCCTGTAACCACTCAACAGGGCGCGCCAGTCTGCTTCCTTCCAGTTGAATTCGGGATGCAGGTTCAGCTCCTTGCGGAAAGACCGCAACAGCCGCTCCATGTTTTCCCGGGCCCAGCTGCCGGTCTGGCGGAAATGGCATTTGTCGAAGTCGATCAGCCAGCTCTTGCCGCTGTCGTCGAGCAGAATGTTATGGCTGTTCAGATCGGCGTGATAGAGGCCGGCGTCGTGAAACTGGCGAATGGTCTTGCCAACATGGTGCCACTCCGCCTTTTCCAGCGCTCTTTCCTGCAAAATGGCCACCAGATCGCGGGAATTATCGATACGAGTCAGGATGATATCGGCACGGTAGACCAGGTTGGAACGGACCATGCGTGCGGCACAGGGTCGGGGAACCGGCAAGCCGCGGCGATGGAGCTTGGCCAGCACGGTAAACTCGGCCATGGCCCGGCTTTTGGACTCGGCGACATGCAGAAAGGTGTCTTCCATCACCCGGCCGATCATGCCGCCCCGGTAATAGTGACGCAGCACCTTGTGGCACACCTCGTCTTCCACAAACCAGGTGGTATTACGCCCCACCGCCTTGCCACGAATGGCATCCTGCTCACGCCAATAATCAATCTCAAAAAAGTCCCGGTTGAATGCGTCGAAACATTCCGGGTCATACCAGATAATCTCCGAGCCGTGCTCTATCCGTTCCATTACCGTCCCCCCCAGCGAAAACACGGATTTTACATGGCCCGCCAGCCTTTGCATAATGCCGGACTCAGATCCCGGAGACTTCATTTATGGCATTGCTCGGCTCGGCCCCCGCTACCCTCTGTTTACTGCGGTTATCCGCCATTGGCGACTGCTGTCATGCCATCGCCCTGGTGCAGGCGATACAGCGCCAATGGCCCCAGACCCGTATTACCTGGATAACCGGTAAAATCGAGGCTCAATTGCTGCAGTTGCTGCCAGATGTCGAAATCATCGTGTTCGACAAAGGCGCCGGCATCCGTGCCTACCTTGACCTATGGAAGCAGCTGCGCGGCCGCAAGTTCGACGTGCTGCTGCATATGCAGGCCGCCCTGCGCGCCAGCCTGGCCAGCTTAGGGGTTAGTGCCATACACCGGCTGGGGTTCGAACGGGAACGAGCCAAAGACGGCCAGTGGCTGTTCACCAATCACAAGGTCGCCGCCACCGGCGAGCACGTGGTAGAGGGCTTCATGGGCTTCGGTCAGGCGCTGGGACTGGCCGACCTGTCGCCGCGCTGGACACTGCCGGTGCCTGAAGAGGCAGAACAGTGGGCAACACCCTATGCCGAACGCCAGCCGCTGCTGCTGATCTGCCCCGCCGCCAGCAAGGCCTACAAAAACTGGACCGCCGAAGGTTACGCCGCCCTCGCCGATCATGCTCACGGCAAGGGCATGCAAGTAATGCTGATCGGCAGCCCGGCGAGACAGGAACGGGAGTTGGCGGCAAAAATCTGTAATTTGACGGATAACATCGCCGAAAATCTGGTAGGAAAAACCAGCCTGCCACAGCTGCTGGCCCTGATCAAGAGCGCCCGTCTGGTGGTAGCGCCGGATACCGGCCCGACCCACATGGCCACCCTGATGAATACGCCGGTGCTGGGTCTTTATGCTCATCATAACCCCCAACGCACCGGCCCCTATTATTGCCGCGATTATGTGGTCAGCGTCTACGACGAGGCCTTGCTGGCCGAAACCGGCAAGCCCGCCAATGAGCTGCCCTGGCGTACCCGGGTCAAGGATCCCGCTGCCATGCAGCGTATTACCATCGACCGGGTGGTCGCCCAGTTCGACCGCATCACCCACGACTTCAACCTGCTGCAGGAGCCCTCATGAACCCACGCCCTACCCTGGCCGCCGTGCTGATCGTCAAGAACGAAGCGGAGAACCTGGCCGACTGTTTGGCCACCCTGGACTGGGTCGATGAAATCGTGGTGCTGGACTCGGGCAGTACCGATAACACCCGTACCGTGGCCGAAGCCGCCGGAGCTCGCTTCTTCGTCAACGCCGACTGGCCCGGCTTTGGCCGTCAGCGCCAGCTGGCCCAGAGTCATGTGCAGTCCGACTGGGTACTGTGGATCGATGCCGACGAGCGGGTCACTCCCGAGCTCAGAAACAGCATAGAGGCGGTGCTCACCAAGCCGGCCACCGATACCGTCTATGCCATCTCGCGGCTGTCCTGGGTGTTTGGCCGCTTCATCCGCCATTGCGGCTGGTATCCGGACCGGGTACTGAGACTCTATCCCAAGGCCCTCACCGGCTATAACGACGCTCTGGTCCACGAAAAGGTCGAGCTGGGCACCGGCATCAAAACGGCAAGACTAAAGGGAGACCTGCTGCACTACACCTACCGGGATCTGCAGCATTATCTGGTGAAGTCGGCCGGTTATGCCGCCGCCTGGGCCGAGCAGCGGGAGCAACGGGGCAAAAAAGGCTCTCTGGCCCAGGGCTTGCTGCACGGCGTGGGTTGTTTTCTGAAGATGTACCTGCTCAAGGCCGGCTTTCTCGATGGCAAGCAGGGCCTGCTGCTCAGCCTGCTCTCTGCTCACTCCACCTTCGTCAAGTACGCCGATCTGTGGATCAGGACAGATACTCGCGGGCCCAGGGCGTAACGGCGGCGGCTACCTCGGCTACCTGCACCTGGCTCATGTCTTCCACCTCGGCACCGGCGGGGGGATGAAAGGCCAGATGGCGTCCTTCGCTGTTGAGCGGGCGCCAGCGCAGCGGGGTGGCCGAACGGCGCAACGGAAAGAAACCCACCGTCGGTACGTCCAGGGCGGCGGCAATATGCAACGGCCCGGTGCTGCCCGCCACAAAGAGGCCACCGCAGGCCAGCAGCCGGCAGAAGTCCGGCAACGGCAAGTCCTCGGCCACCACGGCCCCCTCATCGAGCTCCTCTACCACCTGCCGGGCCAGGGCCTGCTCGCCAGGCCCGGCGGTCAACACCGGCTGCGCCTCGGGAAAGGACTGCCGCAGCCGGCCTATCAGCTCCGCATACTGACCAGGAGAAAGATTGTTGGCCGAGCCACCGCTGCCGGCATGCACCAGCAGCCAGGGCCGGGCGGCATCGATACCCAGCCGCTTCGCCTGCTCCAGCCGGAAGTTCGCCAGCTCGGCTCCCTCAAAATGCAGATAGGGGGCGCTTGGCTCCATGACCGGCATGCCGTTGTGGCTCAGAAAGGCCCGCACCAGATCCAGATTGTATTCGTATTCCGGCTTGGCCGAGCGGGACCGCCGCTGAGTGACTCTGTGGTTGTACAGCAGCTGAGCCAGCTTGGTGGCCGGTGCCCAGCGCTGGCGAATGCCCGCCCGCCACATCAGCCTGGCGTTGCGAAAATTGGAAAACAGGCAGATAACGGCGTCGAAATGCCCGGCTTCAAGCTGTTGCAGCAAGGCACGCTGTGCGGCGCGCTCCGCATTTTTACCCGGATCTTCGATCACCCGGTCGATGGAAGGACAGAGTTCGGCCAGCGGCCGGGTATAGCCCGGCACCAGGGCGGTGATCTCACAGTCGGAAGACGCCTTGAGCATGGCCAGTGCCGGCCAGGCCAGCATAAAGTCGCCGATCTTGTCGTTACGAACCACCAATACCCGTATCATCTCTCTCTCCCGCTGACCATGATGCTGCGGTATTCTACCCTAAACTCTCTAGCTGTCGTTTGTTAATAAGGAATCAACATGAGCATCAGGGTCATTTATCCCGGCACCTTCGACCCCATCACCAATGGCCACCTGGATCTGATCGAGCGCGCCTCCCAGCTGTTCAACGAGGTGATCGTCGGGGTCGCGTTCAGCCCCAGCAAGCGGCCCATGTTTGAACTGGACGAACGGGTGGCGCTGGTGCAGGAAGTCACCCGTTCGCTGGGAAACGTCAAGGTGGTCGGCTTTTCCGGCCTGCTGGTAGATTTTGCCAAGGCGTATCAGGCCAACGTGCTGATCCGGGGCCTGCGGGCGGTATCCGACTTCGAGTATGAATTTCAGCTGGCCAACATGAACCGGCGGCTAATGCCGGAGCTGGAAAGCGTCTTTCTCACCCCGGCGGAAGAGAACTCCTTTATTTCCTCCACCCTGGTCAAGGAAGTCGCCATTCACGGCGGCGACATCGGCCAGTTCGTGCCGGCCGCCGTGCAAGAAGCCATTACCCGCAAGCTGGCCTGATTGAAGAGCGTGAGGGGTGAGGGGTGAGGCAAGTGTCTCCCTCAGTCCTCACGCTTCACTTTTCACTCGCTCTCGGGCTGGCACAACGGACAAAACACGGTACTGCGACCGTTCATCCGTATCTCTCTCAGCTCGGCACCACAACCGGTGCAAGGCTGGCCGGCCTTGCCATACACCTTGAGCTCCTGCACGAAGTAGCCGGGCTTGCCGTCGCTGCCGGTAAAATCCTTGAGGGTGGTGCCGCCCTGACCGATGGCACGGGCCAGCACGCTTTTTATCTCTGCCGCCAGCAGCCGATAAGGTTCACGGCCAATCTCGCCGGCCGCACACCGGGGATGAATACCGGCGGTGAACAGCGATTCGTTGGCGTAGATATTGCCTACTCCAACCACGATGTGGTTGTCCATGATGAACTGCTTGATGGCGGTCTTGCGCTTGCGACTGCGCCGATACAGATAATCGCCGTCGAAGGCGTCGGTGAGCGGCTCCGGTCCCAGTTTCGCCAGCAACGGGTGCTGTTCGGCCGGCTCCCGGGTCCACAGCAAACAGCCGAAACGGCGCGGGTCGTTCAGCCGCAGCAACTTGCCGTTGCCCAGCTCTATGTCCACATGATCGTGTTTGCCCGCCGGGGTACCATGGGGCAGCACCCGCAGGTTGCCGGACATGCCCAGATGCAGGATGGCGGTACCCCAGTCGGTGTCCAGCAGCAGGTACTTGGCCCGGCGCCGAATACCGGTGATGGTCAGCCCCACCAGCTCCTGGATCTCGCTCGGTACCGGCCAGCGCAGGCTGGCATTGCGCACCACCACCCGCATCACCGTCTCGCCCAGCATAAAAGGCGTGATCCCCTGGCGGCTGACTTCCACTTCCGGTAACTCTGGCATTCGCACTCTCCTTCATCGACTCCGGCGGCAGTATACCCCAGCCGGCCGGGCATAAAAAAACCCGGCCGGAGCCGGGTTTTTTGAGAAAGCAAAATCTTACTTGATTTTGCCTTCTTTGTAGATCACATGCTGACGAACAACGGGATCAAACTTTTTGATTTCCATTTTTTCAGGCATGTTGCGCTTGTTCTTGGTAGTGGTGTAGAAGTGACCAGTACCAGCGCTGGAGTTCAGGCGGATCTTCTCGCGAATACCTTTAGCCATGGGTTATCTCCTTAAACCTTTTCGCCACGGGCACGCAGGTCAGCGAGGACACTGTCGATACCTTTCTTGTCGATAATACGCATACCCTTGGTGGTGATACGCAGTTTTACAAAACGCTTCTCGCTTTCAACCCAAAAACGATGAGTCTGCAGGTTGGGCAGGAAACGACGCTTGGTGGCGTTGTTGGCGTGAGAGCGGTTGTTACCAACAGCTGGCCGCTTACCAGTTACTTGGCATACTTTAGACATGTCAGTCTTCTCCAAAACTTACTTTTGCTCGAGCAATTAATCACCCCGTTGGCCGTCTATCGGGGCAAAATAAGGCGGCAATTTATACAGCATACCGAGCTCAAGATCAACAAAAAGCCAAACGCCCGGCATCAAAGCCAGCCACGCTCGGCAAAAGAAACGGTTTCGCCATCACCTACCACCAGATGATCCAGCACGCGGATATCCAGCAAGCCCAAAGCGGACTGAATACGTTCGGTGATCATGCGATCGGCCCGGCTGGGCTCGGCTACTCCGGATGGATGATTATGCACCAAAATCACCGCAGCAGCACCCAGTTTGAGTGCTAAAGCAACGATTTCCCGCGGATACACCGCCGCCGCATCCAGAGTGCCGAAAAACAGCTCGTGAAAGGTAATGACCCGGTGCTGGTTGTCGAGCAGCAGCAGGGCAAACACCTCCCGGCTCTGATCCCGTAACCGGGCCTGCAGAAACTGGCGCGTCAGCTCGGGACTGGTCAGCGCGCCCTCGCGCACCAGCTTCTCACCCAGAAAGCGCTGCATCAACTCGAGGCTGGCCTGCAACTGCACAAACTTGGCCAGCCCCAACCCCGGCCCTGCACAAAAACGCTGCTGGTCCGCCAGCAGCAACTGGCGCAAGGAACCAAACTGATCGAGCAGGGCCCGGGCCAGGGTGACCGCATCCATACCCCGGGCGCCGGTACGCAGAAAGATCGCCAGCAGCTCGGCGTCCGACAGGCTGCTAGCCCCCCGGCTCAGTAATTTCTCCCGCGGGCGCTCTCCCTCTGGCCAGTCCTTGATGCTCATTCTTCCCTCCTTGGCGCCATGACCGGAATCGATTTATCAAGCCTAGTTCAATCCCCTCTGTGCACCGCACAAGCCGGTCATTTGTGATAATCTTGCCGCTCTGTCAGCCTGTGGAATAGAGCCATGCCATTAACAGGAAAACGTATTTTAATCGGCCTCAGCGGCGGCATCGCCGCCTACAAGAGCGCCGAGCTGGTGCGCCGGCTCAAGGAGCGCGGCGCCGAGGTACGGGTGGTGATGACCGAATCGGCCAAGTCCTTCATTACCCCGCTCACCCTGCAGGCGGTATCGGGCGAGCCGGTGTCGGATGCGCTGCTGGATCCGGCGGCCGAAGCCGGCATGGGGCATATCGAGCTGGCAAAATGGGCCGATCTGGTGCTGATTGCCCCGGCCAGTGCCAACACCCTGGCCCGGCTGAGCGCCGGCCTGGCCGACGATCTGCTCACCACCCTGTGCCTGGCCACACCCGCCCCGGTGGCGGTCGCGCCGGCCATGAACCAGCAGATGTATCGCCACCCGGCCACCCAGGATAACCTGGCCACCCTGGCCCGCCGCCAGACGCTGGTGTGGGGGCCGGCTCAGGGCGCCCAGGCCTGTGGCGATATCGGTCCGGGCCGCATGCTGGAGCCGATGGAACTGGTGACGTTGATTGAACGGCACTTTACGCCGAAAACGCAGCTTTTGTCCGGCATCAGGCTGATGTTGACCGCCGGCCCCACCCGCGAGGCGCTGGATCCGGTGCGTTTCATCTCCAACCACAGCTCCGGCAAGATGGGCTTCGCCCTGGCGCAAGCCGCCGTCGAGCTGGGTGCCGAGGTGACGCTGGTCAGCGGCCCGGTGTCGCTGGCCACCCCGGCCGGGGTGCGGCGGCTGGATGTGGAAAGTGCCGCCCAGATGCACAGCGTGGTGATGGAGCATATCGACGCCCAGCAGATTTTCATCGCCTGCGCCGCCGTAGCCGACTATGCCCCCAAGACGGTGGCCAGCCACAAGATCAAGAAAACCACGGCCGACACCATGGTCATCGAACTGACCAGGAATCCGGATATCGTGGCCAACGTGGCGGCGTTGCCGAACAAGCCCTTTACCGTCGGGTTTGCCGCCGAAACCCGGGATGTGGAAAAATACGCCCGGGACAAGCTCGGCCGCAAGGGACTGGACATGATCGCGGCCAACAACGTGGCCAAGGAAGGGCAGGGCTTCAATGCCGATACCAATGCGCTGACCGTCTTCTGGCCCACGGGACAGACCGATTTACCCCTGGCCGGCAAAAACGAGCTGGCCGGACACCTTCTCACCCTAATTGCAGAAAAATATCATGACACCCATTGAGCTGAAAATTCTCGACCCCCGCGTGGGCACCGACTTCCCCCTGCCTGCCTACGCCACCCCGGGCTCTGCCGGTCTGGATCTGCGGGCCTGTCTGGACGCACCGCTGACACTGGCACCGGGAGAAACCCAGCTGCTGCCCACCGGCATCGCCATCCACATTGCGGATCCCGGCCTGTGCGCCACCATACTGCCCCGTTCCGGCCTGGGCCATAAGCACGGCATCGTGCTGGGTAATCTGGTGGGGCTGATTGACTCTGACTACCAGGGTCAGTTGATGGTATCCTGCTGGAACCGTGGTGCGGAACACTTCACCATTCAGCCGGGTGAGCGCATCGCTCAACTGATGATCCTGCCCGTCGTGCAGGCCCAATTTACGCTCGTTGACGAGTTTGACCAAAGCGAACGGGGAGAAGGCGGTTTTGGCTCTTCCGGTCGCCACTAACCGAGTTGAGTTCGCCTATGGCCAATACCCAGAACAAGAAAAACCGTCGTGAACAGATCCTGCAGGCCCTGGCCCATATGCTGGAAACCAGCCCGGGTCAGCGCATCACCACCGCCAAGCTGGCGGCGGAGGTGGGGGTATCGGAGGCGGCGCTCTACCGCCATTTTCCGAGCAAGGCCCGGATGTTCGAGGGGCTGATCGACTTTATCGAAGAGACCCTGTTCTCCCGCATCAACCTGATCCTGCAGGATGAGAAGGACAGCGCCCTGCGCCTGCGTTACATACTGCAACTGGTGCTGGGCTTCTGCGAGCGCAACCCGGGCATTACCCGGCTGCTAAACGGTGACGCCCTGCAAGGCGAGCACGAGCGGCTGCTGGTGCGCATCAATCAGCTGTTCGACCGGCTGGATACCCAGCTCAAGCAGGTCATGCGCGAGCGGCGTCTGTACGAAGGTGAAGGCTTCGCCGAAAACGAAACCGTGCTGGCCAATCTGCTGCTGGCTTATGTGGAAGGGCGTATCAATCAGTATGTACGCAGCCAGTTTCGCATCAAGCCCACCCACCACTTCGATAGCCACTGGCAGTTGCTGCAGCAACAGCTCATTCCGCTGACGGCCTGATAACTGGCGCCTGCATCCCCAGGCACCCACACACAACGAATTGAGAGGCACATTGATGGAAACAGAAATTCTCAACACCGACATACTGAATCAGGCTCAAAGCTGGATTCTGAATAACCAGGAGCTGCTGATCAGATATACGGTGAACATTACCGCCGCCCTGCTGACCCTGATCATCGGTTTCATGGCGGTAGGCATGCTCACCGGGGGCATGAACCGGGTGATGAAAGCCCGCAAGATCGACAATACCATCTCCGATTTTGTCACCAGCATGCTCAAATACGGCCTGCTGGCGTTTGTCATCATCGCCGCCCTCAGCCGGGTCGGGGTGCAAACCGCCTCCTTCGTGGCCATCGTCGGTGCCGCCGGTCTGGCGGTGGGTCTGGCGCTGCAAGGCTCGCTGTCCAACTTTGCCGCCGGCGTGCTGCTGATCGGCTTTCGTTTCTTCAAGGCCGGTGACTATGTGGAAGCAGGCGGCACCGCCGGAACCGTGCAGTCGGTACAGATCTTCACCACCATACTGATGACCCCGGACAACCGCATGATAGTGGTGCCCAACTCCAAGATCCTGAACGACAACATCATCAACTATTCCAAGGAAAAGACCCGCCGACTGGATCTGGTGATCGGCGTGTCTTACAGCGCCGATCTGAAGCTGACCAAGGAAGTGCTGACCCGCATCATCAGCGAAGACGTCCGGGTACTGAAAGAGCCGGATTGCCGCATCGCGGTCAGCGAACTGGGCGCCTCTTCCGTGGACTTTATCGTGCGTCCCTGGGTCAAGGCCGAAGACTACTGGAACCTGAAGTTCGATCTGCTGGAAAAGATCAAGAACGAACTGGACGCCAACGGCATCGGCATTCCCTTCCCGCAGATGGACGTACATCTGTTCCGGGAAGACAAGGCCTGAGCACAGTATTTGCCTGTAAAAAAGCCGCTTTTCAGCGGCTTTTTTACTTTAGATACCGTACTGTTCCCGGTAGGCCCGCACCCGCTCCAGGTGTTCGGCCATGGCCGGCTGCTCGCTCAGGTAGTCGATGAGATCACCCAGGGTGATGATGGCGGTCACCTCGGCATTATAGTCCCGCTCCACTTCCTGAATGGCCGATAGCTCGCCCTTGCCTTTTTCCTGGCGGTCCAGGGCAATCAGCACCCCGGCCAGTTCGGCGCCGTTGGCCTGGATGATATCCATCGACTCGCGAATGGCAGTGCCGGCGGTGATCACGTCGTCCACCAGCATGATGCGACCGGCAAGCGGGCTGCCCACCAGGTTACCACCTTCGCCGTGAGTCTTGGCTTCCTTGCGGTTGAAGCAGTAGGGCACGTCCTGATCGTGCACTTCCGCCAACTGTACCGCGGTGGCGCTGGCGATGGGAATGCCCTTGTAGGCCGGGCCGAACAGCACATCGTATTGAGTGCCGGCATCGACCAGGGCCGCGGCATAGAAACGACCCAGGCGGGCCAGATCCCGGCCGCTGTTGAACAGGCCGGCATTGAAGAAATAGGGGCTCTTGCGCCCGGACTTCAGGGTGAACTCGCCAAATTTAAGCACCTCTTTGGCCATGGCAAATTCAATAAAGTCACGCTGGTAGGCTTTCATTGGTTGTACTTCTCCAAATGATATTTGGTTTGGAAAATATCGGTTGCCACCGTGCAAGGCAGCATTAACTGAGAGAACTGGGAACGTCCTTAATCGTGGCAAGTCGGTAAAAGGGCTCACTCCGCTGGCTCGCCGTAAACCCATCCATGGGGGCCCATCTGCGCCATCCTTGGCGCAGATGGGCAGCCGAGCGAATCCCTTTTACCGCCCACTCATCTACAGGCGTTTTTAGCTTCAATCGCCCGGCGCTGGTGTTCCACCAGCTCGTCGACGGACTTGCGGGCCAGGGCCAGCATGGCCAGCAGCTCTTCATGGCTGAAGGGTTCGCCTTCGGCGGTGCCCTGTACTTCGATCATCTTGCCTTCGGCGGTCATCACCACGTTCATGTCGGTTTCGGCGGCGGAGTCTTCGGTGTATTCCAGATCCGAAACCGCCTGGCCATCGACGATGCCCACGGAAATGGCGGCCACCAGGGTCTTGAGCGGGTCGGTCGTGATCATGCCCTGTTCCTTCATCCAGGTCAGCGCCTGGGCCAGCGCCACGCAGGCACCGGTAATGGCCGCGGTGCGGGTGCCGCCATCGGCCTGGATCACGTCGCAATCGACGGTAATGGTGAACTCACCCAGCTTGTTCAGATCCATGGCCGCGCGCAGCGAGCGACCTATCAGGCGCTGAATCTCCATGGTCCGGCCGCCCTGCTTGCCCTTGGCCGCCTCGCGATGCATGCGGCTGTGGGTAGAGCGTGGCAGCATGCCGTATTCCGCCGTCACCCAGCCCTGCCCCTTGCCCCGCAGGAAACGCGGAACGCCTTTCTCTACCGAGGCCGTACAGAGCACCTTGGTATGACCGAATTCCACCAGCACCGAGCCTTCGGCATGACGGGTATAATTGGAAGTGATGGTAACGGGTCGCATTTCGTCGACCGCGCGTCCGCAGGCTCGTGTAGACATGGCATTCTCCAGTAGGAATAAAATCGTGCCGCCCGGCGGGCGAAACGCCGCCATTATAGAGAAACTGGCCGGCCATTGCATGCGGCCAGCCATTGGCCCCGGCGGCGGCCTGTGTCAAACTCAACCGATTAACATGCAACATATAATGGGAATCACATGATCCACAGCATGACCGCCTATGCCCGGCAGGAATTCAAACAGGACTGGGGCACCGCCGTCTGGGAAATCCGTTCGGTCAACCAGCGTTATCTGGAAACCTATACCCGGCTGCCCGAACAATTTCGTAGCCTGGAGCCGCTGGTACGCGAAAAACTGCGCGCCCGCCTGCAGCGGGGCAAGGTGGAATGCGGCCTGCGTTTCGAGTCCAACCTGGCCAACCAGGGCCAGTTGCAGATGAACAAGCCACTGGCCGAGCAGTTGATCGAAGGCGCCACCTGGGTGATGGAAAAAGCCGGTCAGGGCAACCTGAACCCGGTCGATATTCTGCGCTGGCCCGGCGTGATGGAAGCCCAGGCCCAGGACATGGATGCGCTCAGCAATCAACTGATCGCCTGTCTGGACAAGGTCGTCGACGATTTCCTCGCCGCCCGCGCCAGTGAAGGCGACAAGCTGAAAGAGCTGATCGAACAGCGCCTCACCGGCATCGAACAGGAAGTGACCAAGGTCAAGGCCGAGATGCCCGCCATCATGGCATGGCAGCGCCAGCGCCTGCAGGACAGGTTCGAAGAAGCCAAGATTGAACTGGAGCCCCAGCGCCTGGAGCAGGAAATGGTGCTGCTGGCCCAGAAGGTGGACGTGGCCGAAGAGCTGGATCGCCTGGTTACCCACATCGGTGAAACCCGCAAGATCCTCAAGAAAGGCGGCGCCTGCGGTCGCCGGCTGGACTTCATGATGCAGGAGTTCAACCGCGAGTCCAACACCCTCGGCTCCAAGTCGATCAGTACCGACATCACCAATTCAGCAGTCGAATTGAAAGTGCTGATCGAGCAGATGCGGGAACAAATTCAGAACATCGAATAATGTGCTGACTTTTACCATCGCCCCTGCACAAGCGGGGGCCCATGCCGCCACACCGAACAATCCACCTTTCTGGGCATCATTATGTCCATTGGAATGAACAAGCCAATTTCTTCTTCCCCATGCACATTTCCTTCCGGCTCTGGCATACTGCCTGGAACAGGAATATCACTGTCATCAGGGAGTTAAGCACCCATGGCCACCCCCAAGAGTCTGGTTTTTCAGCTGCACCGGCACTGGGAAGTGATGGAATGCCTGTGCAGGATGTCGCGGGAGCTGCCCGCCTTTGAACCGGCCCGTGTGCTGACGGTGATCGAACGCTTTTCTTCCCCCACCGAGACTCAGGAGCCGGCGCAGATATTGCGTACCCTGTGTGCGGCCGATCTGCTGCAGCCGCTCAGTCGTTCCGACGATCTACAGCTCAACCCCGTGGTGCTGGAGTTTGTGCGCGGTCTTACCCGGGAACACGAGCTGGGGCTGTCGGCGGTACTCAAGGCCAGGGTAGAGGCCATTTGTCAGGCGACTCAGCAACTGGCAGAAGGCATTGAACACAAGAAAACGGATGACCTGCGCACCGGTGCGGCCCGGTTATCGGAACTGTTTCGCCAGATTTCCCGCCAGCTGGATCAGGACAGACATGCCATTCTGGAACTGGCGGAGCAGGCCAAGGCGAGCGATGTTGCCATGCCCCTGGCCCGGCGCTACCGGGCCGTGCTCGATGCCTACGATCAGTACGTTGAGCCCATGAACGAGATGATGGACAGCGGCCTGGGCGGCGCCTTTTATCCCCACCTAAAGCAGGCAACCCAGACCCTGGAGCGGGCCGAGGAATACCTGTCGGTACAGGGCGCGCTTTATACCCAGCAGCTGCACTTGCGCCAGGTGGCGCAACAGGCCAAGGAGCTACGCCGGCTGGGCCGGGTAGTGGCTCAGCAGTGCGCAAGCACCCTGCTGCCACTGCGGGAGGAAGCCCGTCAGCACAACCTCTTGTCCACCGCAGTGAGCGAACTGCTGGGGCAGGTACGCAAACGAGGTGCCAGGCAGGTGCTGCATGGAAGTTCCCTGCTCGGATGGCAACGGGAGCGGCGCACCCGTATTCACCTGGAGGACAAGGTACGCACCCTGATGGCCGAGGCGCGTCAGTTTGTACCCAGAGAGCAGGCTTTTCCCGAGGCGTTGCCCGGCGATCCTGCCGACATCAACGTCTGGGTAGATGAAGCCGGTTACGCCAGGCTCTGGCTCTCGCCCTGCCGGTGCCCAATCTGCTGCACTGGCTGCAGCAGCATTACCCCGCCCTGCCCGATGACGTCTTGCTGCGACTCTATCACGATCTGGTCAGGGAGCCGGACTGGCAGTCATACCTGCAGGCCAACCCCACCTGCACCGAGCTGCATAACATCAGGGTCAGTTACCACCCGCATCGCCTCAGCGCCCATCAAGAGGACAACCAAGCACCATGACCGACACCATTTCGCTGCAAAGCCTGCCCCGGCTGGGCGATCTGTTCCGGCTGTTCAATGGTGGCCGCCACCTCAACCGGCTGGCTGAGCCCGTACTCTGGGCCGAGCTGGAGCAACAACAACAAGACTATGTGGCCCTGTTTGAAGCACTGGGTTACCAGCTGGCCATTGATGGTCGTGGTTTTGCCTGGTTTCAGAACGAAGACCTCAACGCCACCGTCAGCAACCAGTCACGCCAGCTGGCATTGCTCTTTATGGTGATTTTCGATACCCAGGCCGATGCCGGTCTGGCCCTGAACCGCTTTCACGAATGGCGTATTGATCGCAACCTGCTGGAAACCACCGTTGAACAGCATCAGGAGTTGCTGATGGCAGAAGAGCTGGACGTGGATACTCTGCTGACATTGCTCGACAAGGCCGATACCTTTGGCTTTGCTCGACGTCAGGGCAACCATTGGCAGCTATTGCCGGCAGTATGTCGCTATCTGGATCATTTCGAGGCACTGGCTGAACAGGAACGGACTCACCATGACGAGCTGGTGCAGGGCATGACCGCTGAAACACCGGCGCCTTTCGAACACTCCGGCCAGGAGGGCCAGGCATGATCCGCTACGGTTTTCAGCGTCTGGTGCTGCTGGGCAGCGCCGGCTACCGGCGCGCCGAGCTGCCGCTGGACGATGCTGTGTCGCTTATTGCTCCCAACAACACCGGAAAAACCAGCCTGATCAATGCTCTGCAGTTTCTGCTGATCATCGATCAGCGGCGCATGGATTTTGGCTCCCACGACTGGCTCAAAACCCGCCGTTTCTATTTCCCCGACAACAGTGCCTACATTCTGCTGGAAGTGGTACTGCCCCAAACCGGCACCGTGGTATTCGGCTGTGTCGGCAAGGGCGTCAGCCACGAGTACGAATATTTTGCCTACCAGGGGGAACTGAATGTCGACGACTTTCGCGACAATAACGACAACCTGGTACCTCAGCCCAAACTCATCAACCACCTGGCCGGCAAAGAGCGCATCCTTTACCGCTATGACGCTGCCGAATTCGCCCGCCTTATCTATGGCGGCCGGCTGGGCCGGCGCGGTGGTGAGCCCGACTTTACCGTGTTCAGAATGGAACATGTCAGCGATGCCAAAGTATTTCAGCAGGTGCTGACCCGCACTCTGCGACTGGACAAGCTCACCTCGGCCAACGTCAAGGCCTATCTGCTGCAGATTTTTCGCCGGGATCTGCCCGACGCCAGCATTGATTTTAAACAGGAATGGGACAAGGCCTTTCACGATGTCAACGCAGAACGCGCCCAGTTCCTGGCGGCGGAGCGACAACTTGCACGCATTCATGAACTGGAACAGACCTGTGACGCCCGACTGGTGTTGCGAGGCAAGATAGCAGACTGGCGGGAACGCATTAACGACGGCCTGTCACGCTGGCAGCAGTACTATCAACAACAGCAACAGCAGCTTGACACCAGATCGAGGAAGTACGTGAGTACCAGCGCCGGCACACCGAGACTGACCGGGAGTTAACCAAGACCCAAGTTAAACTGGAAAACCAGCAAACCGAACTCGAAAAGCAGCAAGCACAACAGCAGGAACTGGAACAACGCTTTGCCCTGATCGGAGAACGCAGCCTGCTGGAGGCGCAACTGACCGGCACTCGCAACGAGCTAGAGCAGATCACCTCTCTGCTGTTGCAATCCAGCGAGCGCTCACCGGCGCTGATAGAGCAGGATCTGAAACGACTTCAGCAGCGGCTGAACGACTTGACCAAACAGCGCGCCAACCTGAACAACAATCTCTACCTGCGCCTTGAAGCCTTGCTTTCAGCCGATGAACTGGTGCGGCTGAACAAAGTACTCAGCAGTCAGGCCATGGTGTTGGGTACCCATGCATTTACCCTTGAGCTGCAGCAACTGCGCACCGCCCTGGCAGCCACGCCCGACAACCGGCTGGCGCTGCCCGGTCTGGATCTTGAGCTGAACGACCTTACCCCCCAACATCACCAACTGACGGCGGCGGAACTGGATGAGCAACTCCAGGATGCCGAACACCAGTGCGCTGGCCTGCAACAGCAATTGAACACCGCCAGCTCTCTGGAACAGGCGCAGCAGCGCAAGCAGAAGCTGGATCAGGAATGGCGGCAGCTGGAACAGGATCTGGCCGACTTTGATCTATTACAGCAACTGCTGCAAGCACCAGTGCGACAGGCCAGCCAGCAGCACCTGCAATCCGAGCTGGCGCGGGTCGAACACGAGCTGGCCCATGCCCAGGAGCAGGCCGAGCAACTGCGCTCCCGGCTGGAAGAGCTCGACAAGCAGTACAATATGCTTGAACTCGTACACCAGAACATTTCCCGGTTGCGTAACAACCGGGCCGACACCGCCGAGGAATTCGGCTACCTGACGGAGCTGCCCCATCATCCCTGGCTGGGGGAAAGTGACTGGCCACTGGAAAGCCTGGCCGAGCGACTGCAGGAATATCAGAGTGACTGCCGCCAGCTGCAGCGACACAACAGCGAGCTCAGTGCCGGACTCAATGAACTACATTCCGCCGGCCTGACCAAGTACCAGTACAGCGACAGCCAGGATGCCGAACTCAGGCGCATTATCGACTTCGGCCACCAGCTGCCTCAGGAGCGGGAAGCACTGGAGAAAAAGGCTCGCAGCGCCGTGGTCAACGTGACCGCCAGCCTGCGGGAGCTTCGCGACGGTCTCTGGGCCTTTCAGGGCAAAATGAACGAGTTTAACCGGCTGATCAACCACCGCCAGTTATCGGATCTGAATACCTTTCGCATTGAAGCTAAAGATGAAATCCAACTGGTCGAAGCCATCGACACCCTTATCGGTAAGGCCGAGAAGATCGATACCGGCGACAGCTTTGATCTGTTCAACCAGGCCAGTGTAATGGATGATGAGCCACTGGATGCGGCCAAGCAAGTTTTGATCGAGGAAGGCAATGCTCGTCAGGGGCTGAAGGTGGCGGATCTGTTCCGACTGGTGTTCGTGGTAGGCAAGGTGGAGCAGGCACCGGAATCCTTTGAAGACATCGACAGCGCCGCTTTCAACGGCACCGTGCTGATGGCCAAGCTGGTAACCGGCCTGGCCATGTTGCATCTAATGCAGGACCAGCGCCACCGATTGCACGCCATCTGCTATCTGGACGAGGCTCTGGCCCTGGATGGCCGTAATCAGGCCAGCCTGATCGCCACCGCCCACGAGTTTGGCTTCGCCTTGATTTTTGCCTCGCCGTCCCCCCTGACCACGGTACGCTACTGCGTGCCCATTCATCACCACAAGGGATCCAATCATATCAGTCGCGACAGCTGGCAGATTCTCGAGCCACTCGATACACCCGGCGAGGCAACCTCATGAGCCGGGCCCTGCGCGCAGCCCTGACTCGACTGCTGGAAGCGGATGATGGCCGACTGTCCGCCTCTCAATTCACTCATGCCCAGCAGCGAGCGCTGGATGATTGCCGGGCTCGCACCGGTGCCCTGGGCCTGCAGCGCAGTGGCCGGGGTAGCGTTTATTACCTGACAGACCGTGCTGTGATTGAGCGGCATCTGCGTCGCTGGCGCCGTTGGACGATGGCAGTGCAACCGCTTCTCTGCCCCGGCGAGCCGCCCATATAGGCCGGGCTCGCTCCAGCAAAAGCGGCCAGCACCATCATGAATGGGACTATCTGTTACTACGGGGTAGCGCCCCCGTCAACTGGCAAAGCGATGACGGTAAAACATTGGATTTGCAGGCCGCCACTCAGCAACAGGGGGCCGCCGCTTTTCGCATAGGCTCCGAGAAAGATATGGGCTGGCATACCACAGGGCCGCTCTGGCTGGTGGAAAACCAAGCTCTGTTCGACAGGCTGGACTGGCTTCCCGCAGGCCAGCCAGCCTCCGTTCTCTGGTACAGTGGTCAGCTGCGCCACAGCCTGATGCACTGGCTGGTACAGCGACCACGAGCCGGCTCGGTAATACTGTTTCCCGACTACGACGGCGTCGGCCTGCACAATTACACCCGGCTGGCAAAGCAATTGGGGGATAAGTGCCGCTTCTGGCTGATGCCGGACTGGGAGCAAAAACTGGCCCGCTATGGCAATAATGACCTATGGCAAAAAACGGCCCGGGAATTCAATGCCGCCCTGCCGGCGCTGGCTCCGTTGTTTGCAGCCGAACCGGTACTTAAACAACTCGTCATCGCCATGCAAACTCAAGGACTGGCGTTGGAGCAGGAAGCGGTATGGCTACCAACTAAAGCGTGATTAGCTCCGAGCCTGCTACCGTCGTGTACCTCGCCAAACACGTCATTGCCGACATGCTGGCTACCGACAGCCTGCTGGCACTACTACTTCAGGAGAGCTGACTATGGCCAACAGCATCACGGTTGCAGCAGCCCCTTGTTTTCCTGCCGGATGTCTTCCTGTCGACCCGCAATCAGCTCAATCGTTTCGGCACTGACGTCCAGCTCTCTGGCAACCGAGCGGAATGACGTCACCACCTCCACAATTTCCGCTATGGCTTGCCGTGCCTGTTGCCAGTTGCCAAATCCGGCATGAGTCGCCAGCTTCTGTATGGCCTTGAGCGGGGGACGTTTACCAAAGCCGGAAAATGCCGTTGCGTGTTCCGCAAAGGGATGGGGGCTGAAGGTCACATCGTAAAACGGCGCCGGCGTCCACTGGCCTTTATCATCCTGCAGAAACGCCCAGTTTTTGCTGTGATCATCCTGGTTACAGGCAAATAGATTGAACATCGCCCGACGAAACTGCAGCTGGCCCACGGCGGGCGATTTGCAAAGTTGTCGGCTCGCCCTGATCAAATCCTCGTAATCCAGACTGGGGGTGCGGTAATCGGCATCCAGCAGGCCGCAGGCGCTGTGCATGTGATAACGCCCCGCACCATGGCTACTACCGCCTAACCAATCAAACCGTTTCACCGCCAGCCAGGCCCGGGCACCACTGCGCGCGGGGGCATCGAGCAGTTGCCAGGTAGGCGGATCCAGCTTCGCGGTTTTTGCCAACTGCAAATAAGCCGCTTCGCACAGTCCTTCTTCATGGCCCAGGGGCAGATTTTGCGAAGTAAACTTCACCAACCATGCTTCATCACCCGGTTGAGCTCGCGTTCGGCACTGCTGCAACTGATGAGGAGGCATGAAAATTTGTGCTTTCGGCCTGGCCCCGCCGGAACTGCCGGCGGCCACCAGGGCGGCCAGTACCTGGTCCGTCTGACCATCAAACAGCGCCTGAGCCTCGAGACCCAGTGTCGCCAAATCAATCTGGCTCCGGGCGTCCGGTGCAAAGTCGGATTCCGGCTCAAAGGCCAATGCTCCCATGCCGGCGTGCCCGACAAAGGCCAGCCTGTCCATCGCGGTCAGCTGCGAAGGCAGGATCCCCTGCTGACGAAAGACACGATCTTGCAGCAAGGTGCCCCAACCATCCGGCAAACAGTCACCAAAAACACCGTGAATGCCTTGATGAGGCGTTTTCGGCGCCAATTGCAATGCCGTGGTCGAATTCAGGGTAAAAGGTGACAGGTTGCCGAACCGCTCGAGGTAACCGGCCTCGTACTGGAAGAATACCCCCTGGCGGTTTTGCGCCAGCGCCCCCACCCTGACTCGTGCGCCGGTTGACAGGGTGCGACTCACATCGAGCTTCTGAATGGGCTTAAAGGTCATCTTTAAGCACCTCTTCAATCGAGGTAGGCATCACGGCGTGCTTCACCGGGCTCCGGGTCAAGGCAAACAGACGCGCCAGATCATCCAGACTTTGCCAAAGCAGCAGCAATTGCCGAAAAGAGATCTGGCCGGTGAGTTCAAACTTCTTGATCGTCGCGGCCGGCACGCTGCTGCGCTCGGCCAGCGCCTCTCTCGATAGCTTCGCCTGCTCGCGCAGCAGACGCAGATGCGCAGCGAAGGCCCGTTGCACGTCCGTATCATCCAGTAACAAGAATTGTCCCATCAGACACCCACAAAATAGATACAATAATATCCATGATAGACTAAAAAATGAATAAATGGATATCATGATATCCATAACTGTTTTTTACGTCTGGAATTGATATCGTACCGGCGACGACCAGCTTACCGATCGATGCAGAGGAGCTGGCGTCGACCATACTGGGCAAGCGGTCCGGCATTTTTTACTGGGCCGGTAAACACACCGGCTGAATCAGGCTCCGGACCGGGATGAGCTCACCTGTTTATCCTGCACCCCCGCCGTATTAAAGTAGCCACCTACCGCCACACCTGGAGCGCCTAACTTCATGCACTTCACCCTCAACGATATCCAGCAAATGACCGGCCCCGCAGCCTTCAAGCGGGGCGAGGTGCGGGTATTTCTGATCAGCCTCAAGGCCGGCGGCAGCGGCCTGAACCTGACGGCGGCGGATGTGGTCATTCATGTGGATCCCTGGTGGAACCCGGCTGTGGAAAACCAGGCCACCGACCGGGCTCACCGCATCGGTCAGGACAAGCCGGTGTTCGTGTACAAGCTGGTGGCCGCCGATACGGTAGAAGAACGCATTCAGCAGATGCAGCAACAGAAACAGGCGCTGGCCGACGCCCTGTTCAGCGATGCCGGCAGCGCCGGCCTGCCCTCGGATTCAGACAGCCTGCTGGCGCTGCTGAGTTGATACCGGGTCGAAGGGGCAACGCTTCCGGCTTTAACGCCCTCAAGCCTCACAATAGATTACACCATGCCATAACCGACCTGATGCAGGGCCTGGCGGAAGTCCTGCTCCCGGCGAGGCTCGATCAACAATCGATTGTCGCCCGCCGCCTGGCACAGATTTGCAGTCAACGGATGGACGGCAATGGCGGTCGCCGTCTGCTCGTCCCGGCAATGCAGCAGCAGCCGGGGACCTACCACCGTCACCGCCCGGGCATTGGCTTCGCAGCTGGCCAGCAATTGCTCGCTGTCTTCCGGCAAGAAGGGCTGAGGATCGCGTTTAGCAATAAAATCGCGCAATGGCGTCAGGCTGCCGCCGTTTTCCAGCAGGGTCAGCATTTTCTCTTCAGACAACCGCCAGCCATGCTCGCCCGCGGCGTCCGCATAGCCTTCGATCAACAACAACTCGGCATCACTCGGCGGTTCGCTGAAATGCAGTCGGTAACCTTTTTTCATGGTCAGGGGCGTCCGCTGGCTGGCCGACGGATCCTCATAGTCTCTGGTCAGTCCCAGGCAATAGGCGCCCAGTGCATTCAGCCGCACATAAAGCAGGCCGTCGTAACGGCTCAGGCATTCGAGGTCATCGGCACCCCACATATAGTCGTAGTCGGGCTCCGGCTGCTGGGGCGGGGCCAGCACCACATCAATCAGCCCCAGGGTGGCGGCGTATTCCAGCAGCAGGCAGCGCAGATACCGCCCCTGCAGCACCTCCCACTCAGCATGGTAAAGGGTGCCATAATGGCGCTCATAAAGGTAAAGGGTGCTGACATCCTCGGTGACCTCGAATTCATGGCCGCCGGTCAGCATAAAACGGGAAAAGGCCGGATAGGACACCCAGCCGCCGGCCGGAGCTTCGGTCAGGGCCGCCGCAATCGCATGCCGGCGATCCGGCACCGGCGTCAGGCTCTTGGCACCCTTGCCGGTCTGTCCCTTGATGATCTCGATGCGGGAAAACTCGTCCAGCAGCTGGCTATCCAGCCAATCCAGCCACAATTGCCTCAGGGTCCGATGCAGCGGAGTCGACAGTTGCTTAAGCCCCTCACAAGTCAGTACCAGCCGGCCGGCCTTTCGTTGTACCCAGTGTGAGGCCTGCAACAGCATGATCCAGCCAAAGGCCTTGATATGAGCCACACCAGGGGCATCTTCGCCGGGGTCGTCCGGATAATACTCTTCCAACCGGGCCGAAAGCTTTTGCAGCAACGCCTTTCCCGGCAGGCCGGTTTTATCGCTGACCTTGAGCTTTCCCTCCTGCAGCAATGCCAGCATCAGCCGTAACTCCCTTGCCGCCGACCGCTCTCGCCCCACGATCACCGTATTGGCGGGCAGCGAGACAGGCAATTCCTCGGGCTGCAATCGCGCCGGTTCCGGAGGCGACACCAGCGATGTGAGCCGCTCCTGCAGCCAGTCCGGAATGCGCTGCCCCAACTGGTGGCGCCCCGGCGGATAGAAAAACCACCCCAGTTTGTACTGCTCGTCCGGGGTGTGGTAATAGTGGTACCGCTCGGTAAACCAGGCCGGCAGAGTACCAAATTCAACTTCAAAGCGACGCTCGTCAAACCAGCCATCGTGGCAATACAGACTAACGCGTACCGCCTGCTGCTCCAGCGGCGAAAGCGACTGCCACACCAGAGCCAGTCCGCCTCCGGACATCCAGGCCTTCATGGCGCTTACCAGCTCCGCCTTGCGGGCCGGTGCCGTGCCGGCTGCTGGGCAGGACTTGAACCGGGGCTTGAGTTGATCCACGGTCAGCAGGTTCAGAATATCCAGAAAGGCCTGGTCATAATTGTTGGCCGGCACGGTAAGCTCCTTTTAGTGGGGTATGCCATCTTTGTGGACCGTCAGGGGTCGGTCTGCAGGCCGGACATGCTAGAATAAATCGGGTTTTACCTCCACGACTTGCCACAGGAGCTCCAGTGACGGCGCACATACTACTGACCAGCCGGTTGATCAAACTCTTTGCCAACATTACCAAGGTGCTGAGCTACGGCTTTCATGCCCTGCTTCCCAACAAGCGCTTTACCCTGCCGGAACGCTCTGGCGCGCTGCTCAAGGGCAAGGACAGGCCCATTCCCCGTATCATCTGGCAGACCAACTACACCAACAAGGCCACCCTGCCGGTGTATCTCAACTATCTGTTCAACCGCATCATCTCGCCGACCTTCGAGTATCGGTTCATGATCACCGAGGCGCGGGCCGACTTCATCAAAGCCAACTATTCACCAGAGATATTTGAGGCCTACTCCCGGTTGCAGATCGGGGCCGCTCAGGCGGACTTCTGGCGGCTGCTGGTACTGCAAAAGCATGGTGGCGTGTATCTGGATATCGATGCCCATGCAGTCTGGCCGCTGGGTCATATCATCAAGCCCGAGCATGAAGAACTTTATATCATTCGTCAGCACAACGAGCTGACCAACTACTTCATTGCCAGCAAGCCCGACAATCCCAACCTGGCCCGACTGATCGAGCAAGTGTTGACCAATATTCAGGAAAACAAGATTAACGGGGTTTACGATATGACCGGCCCGGGCGTGTTCAACCAGGTACTGGATTACCAGAAGGTGCCCACGACCTTCTATCGCACCACCTGTAATCAGGGCAGCTTTACCAACGAGCATTTTCAGTACATCGACAAGCCTCAGGGCAAGTGGACCAAGGAGCAGCACAAGGTCGATGTGGTTCGAAAAGGCCCGCCGGAAAGCTGAACAGGCGATCCCATGCCCCGGCCAATGCTCACGGCCGGGATCATGCCTGACTACCCCAGTTGTCTGGCAGGCCAGACGATGTCGAGCTCCAGCGGGGGAACGGACTCCTCCGCCAGACCGATCATTTCATGATAGGGGGAGTGCTGTACCAGCACGGCGCCGGCAACCTCCAGCTCCGCCAATGCTTCCTTGATATGCTCGATGCTACGAAACACCCGCGGCCGGCCATCCTCGCCCGCCAGCACCTCCGGCTTTCCGGCCAGCGTCAATTCCACCAGATACATGCACATATCGTGAGACTGAATGACGAGCCGATCCACTTTCGATGTTTCTGCCAGTAGCCGAGTCAATGTGATCATCTTCCTTCCCCTCTACTGCATAAAAAAACAACAATCATGAGGTATCCAAGACCGGGGGATCGGCACCGATCATTCATGGATACAGGCATCGGCGACCCCGCTCGGCCGAATAATAACTCGGTTTTTACGAGCTTTTTATCAGGTAAAAACTGATAGAGCCGAAGCAGCGCGCTGATCATAATGCAATTTGCGTGGAGGGCACTTCCGCAGCAAGCTATAGTTACTTTTGACTGGTCGTTGTATTTGCAGCGGCCATTTTTTTATCCGCCGTCTTCTGGTAAGCTTTGCCGCCCTTGGTTCCAGCCCCATGCTCGGCGCTGGCAGATCCCCCCAGAACGGGCACAAAATTATGGCGCACATCGGTACCTTATTTATCATTTCTTCCCCCAGTGGCGCGGGCAAATCCAGCCTGATCCGAGCCCTGCTCGAGCGCCCCAGCGCCGATGGCAAGCTGCAGGTTTCCGTCTCTCATACCACCAGAGCCATGCGCCCGGGTGAAGCAGACGGTGTTCATTATCATTTTGTGGACAAGGAGCAGTTCCGGAGCCTGATCGATCGCGGCGCCTTTTACGAGTGGGCCGAGGTGTTCGGCAATTACTACGGCACCTCCCGCGAATGGATCGATGAGCAGCTGGCGAAAGGTATCGATATTCTGCTGGATATCGACTGGCAAGGCGCCCGTCAGATCCGCGAACAGTCGCCCAGCGCCAAATCCATCTTTATTCTGCCACCCAGCCGGGAAGAGCTGGAACGCCGGCTGAACGCCCGTCAGCAGGACAGCGCCGAGGTCATCAAGGGCCGGATGGACAAGGCGGTATCGGAAATGTCCCATTACAACGAATACGACTATCTGCTGGTCAACGACACCTTCGATCATGCGTTGAACCAGCTCAGCGCCATTATCGAGGCCGAGCGAGCCAATACCGGCAAGCAGGCGATACGTTTCCAGGACTTGCTTTCCGGACTACTGGCGGAATAAGCTAAGATCCATTAGAATTTTGCACCTTTTTTAATCATTGGAGTCCATTATGGCACGCGTTACTGTTGAAGATGCTGTTGAGCAGGTAGGCAACCGTTTTGATCTGGTTCTGGTTGCTTCCCGTCGCGCCCGCCAACTGGCCACCCAGGGCAAGGATCCGCTGGTCGCTCCCGAGAACGACAAGCCGACCGTTATCGCCCTGCGGGAAATCGAACAAGGCCTGGTTAACCATGCGGTGATGGATGTGCAGGATCGCCAGGAACAGCAGGAAATGGAAGCCGCCGAACTGGCCGCCGTTGCCGCCATCGCCGAAGGCGCATCTAAATCCGGTGTGCCCTCCGGCCTGCGCCGGCGGGCCCGCTTCAGTCCTAGCGGGCCTTACCTCTGAATTGCGTATAAACGGCATCGACTGTCGGGGTATCACTTGTATCTATTTGAATCTCTCAGGGAGCTCGCCACCAGTTACCTGCCGACCGAGCAGGCAGAGCAGCTAAAGGCCGCCTATATAGTGGCCCGGGATGCCCACCAAGGGCAAACCCGTTCCAGCGGTGAACCCTATATCACCCATCCGGTGGCGGTCGCTCGCATTCTGGGAGAGATGCACCTCGATCACGAAACCCTGATGGCAGCCCTGCTGCACGACGTCATCGAAGATACCCCGGTCACCAAAAGCATGCTCGAACAGCAGTTCGGTGCCGCGGTGGCCGATCTGGTGGAAGGCGTCTCCAAACTCGACAAGCTCAAGTTCCGGGATCGCAAGGAAGCCCAGACCGAAAACTTCCGCAAGATGGTGCTGGCCATGACCCAGGATATCCGGGTCATCCTGATCAAACTGGCCGATCGCACCCACAACATGCGTACCCTGGGTGCCCTGCGCCCGGACAAACGCCGCCGCATCGCCCGCGAAACCCTCGAAATTTATGCGCCCATCGCCAACCGGCTGGGCATTCACAGCATCAAGAACGAGCTGGAAGAGCTGGGGCTGGAAGCGCTCTACCCCATGCGCACCCGGGTGCTGCGCGAATCGGTGCGCCGGGCCCGGGGCAACCGGCGCGAGATCATTCAGTCGATTCTGGAAGAAGTCAGCGGACGGCTGGATGACACCCGCATCGAGGCGCAGGTCAAGGGCCGGGAGAAGAACCTGTTCTCCATCTACAACAAGATGGTAAAGAAAGAACTGCAGTTCCACGAAGTGATGGATATCTACGCCTTTCGAGTGATCGTGAAAGACATCGATACCTGCTACCGGGTGCTGGGCCAGATGCACACCCTGTACAAGCCCCGTCCGGGCCGTTTCAAGGACTACATCGCCATCCCCAAGACCAACGGTTATCAGTCGCTGCACACCTCGCTGGTGGGCCCCCACGGCGTACCGGTGGAAGTCCAGATCCGCACCGAATACATGGATCAGATGGCCGACAAGGGGGTCGCGGCCCACTGGGCCTACAAGCAGGACGGAGAGCGTTCCGATACCACCGCTCAGGTGCGGGCCCAGCGCTGGATGCAGAGCCTGCTCGAACTGCAGCAGAGCGCCGGCTCCTCGTTCGAATTTATCGAAGGGGTCAAAACCGATCTGTTTCCGGACGAGATCTATGTGTTTACCCCGGAAGGCCGCATTCTGGAGCTGCCCTCGGGCGCGACTCCGGTCGACTTCGCCTATGCGGTGCACACCGACATCGGCCATGCCTGCGTCGGTGCCCGGGTCGACCGCCAGCCGTTTCCGCTCAGTCAGCCGCTGCACTCGGGTCAGACCATCGAAATCATCACCGCCCCCAGCGCCCGGCCCAATGCGGCCTGGCTCAACTTCGTGGTCACCTCGCGCGCCCGTACCAAAATCCGTCAGTTCCTCAAGAATCTGCGTACCGAAGAGTCGGTGTTGCTGGGCAAGCGGCTGTTGAATCATGCGCTGGGCAGCAAGAACCTGGAAGACATTCCGGCCGAACGCATCGAACAGGTACTGAAAGACACCAAACATGGTTCGATCAGCAACCTGCTGGCCGACATCGGCCTGGGTAACGCCATGAGCGTGGTGGTGGCCCGCCGCCTGTTGAGCAAGCCGAACGAGATGCCGGCAGAGCGCAGCAAGTCGCCGAAGAAAATGCCCATTCGCGGCGCCGACGACATGCTGCTCAACTTCGCCAACTGCTGTCGCCCCATCCCCGGCGATCCCATCGTCGCCCATATCAGCCCCGGCCGTGGCCTGGTGGTGCATCTGGAGTCGTGCAAGAACATTCGCGGCTACAGCAAGGAACCGGACAAATATCTGCCGGTACAGTGGGACATGGAGCAGGATTTCGATTTCGAATTCAAGACCGAAATCGGCATCGAGATCATCAACCATCAGGGGGCTCTCGCCGAGCTGGCCAACGTCATTGCCGCCACCGGCGCCAATATTCACAGCATTGCCACCGAAGAAAAAGACGGTCGGGTCTATGTGGTGGAACTGCTGATCACCACCAAGAGCCGCATCCATCTGGCCAATATCATGCGCAAGATCCGGGTCACCCCCAACGTGCTCAAGGTGTACCGACTGCGGAAGTAAATGCCGCAGGCCGTGAAGGGTGAGGAGCAGCAGATTCGCCTCACCCCTCACGCAAGGACTGTGTAATCCCACCGGCTTTGGCGCTACACTGCTACCCACCTTGTACCCTAGCGAACCGCCCGGAGCCCTCCATGCTCGCTCGCCTGTTCCTGATCGGGATTTGCCTGCTTATGAATACTGCCATTGCCACCCCCCGCCTGACGACCGAAGCCGAACTCGGCGAGCTGGGACGGGCCGGGCTGGAGGCGTTCTGGCAGCAGCAGGCGGAGCAGGGCCGGTTCAACGGCGCCGACGGTCTGGCATTACCTTATGCCCGGCTGAGCCGCCCGGAGCACCAGAAAGCCATCATCGTCGTGAACGGGCGTACCGAGTCCTACCTCAAGTATCAGGAGCTGGCCCGGGATCTGTTCAACAATGGCTACAACGTCTATCTCTACGATCACCGGGGGCAGGGTCTCGCGCCCCGGCTGCTGCAAAATCCGCTGGTGGGTTATGTGGCCGACTTCAACGATTACGTGCAGGATCTGGAGCAGTTTGTGCAGCAGGTGGTGTTGCAGGAGCCGGTGGACAGCCTCTATCTGCTGTCCCACTCCATGGGCGGCACCATATCGGCACTGTGGCTGAGCGAAACCCGGGTCCGGTTGCAGGCGGCGGCGCTGTCGTCGCCCATGATGGGTATCTACCTCGGCCCCCTGCCACGCTGGCTGGCCGACGGCCTGCTTGCCGTACTCGATACCGGTTGCCACTGGCTGGGCCGCCAAGTCTGCCTCGCTCCCGGTCAGGGCGGCTATATGGAAGTGCCCTTCGCCGACAACGATCTGACCCACAGCGAGCTGCGTTATCAGGGCTTCCGTGACCTGTACCGGCAGCAACCCGAACTGCAACTGGGCGGCGCCAGCCTGCACTGGTTACGCCAGAGCCTGCAGGCCGGCGACAACGCCATCGCCCAGGCGGGCCGTATCGCCATCCCCTTGCTGGTATTGCAGGCCGGCAACGACGTGGTGGTGGACAACCGTGCCCAGAACCGCTTCTGCCAGAAGCTGGCCCATTGCCATGGTGGCGCCCCCCTGAAGATAAAGGGCGCCGCCCATGAACTGTTTATCGAGCAGGATCGTCAGCGCCAGCAGGCGCTGGAAGCCGCGCTGTCGTTCTTTGAACAGAATACCTGAGGCAAGGCGTCGGTTACGCCACTCATACCATCGACAGTACCGCCTGCCACTCGGCTTCGCTCACCGGCATCACCGACAGCCGGCTCCCCTTCTGCACCAGCGGCAGCCCGCTTAACGCCGGATTGGCCTTGAGCGCGGCCAGCGGCAGCAAGGGCAGATGGCGGCTATAGCTCAGCTCCACCGCATACCAGCGCGGAGCCTGTGGGTCCGATTTGGGATCGAAGTAGGGACTGTCCGGGTCGAAGGCGAAGGGATCGGGAAAACCGGCCCGCTCCACCTTGCCGATCCCGGCGATACCGACCTGTTTGCAGCTGGAATGATAGATAAACACCTCATCCCCCACCTGCACCTGATCTCGCAGGAAGTTACGGGCCTGGTAGTTGCGCACCCCTTCCCACAGGGTATTGGCCCGGGCCAGATCGTCGATGGAAAAGGTGTCGGGCTCGGTCTTGAACAGCCAGTAGGCCATGGTATTTCCTCATCGTTTATTTTATGGCGCCATGCTGGCAGCCGGTGGTCGGCTGTGGCAACCTTGTTTGATAGTCACTATTATCCTGCCGAGCCTCCCGGCCCGGCAATGCCGGTGTCGGCCAGAGGCGAGATCGGCCAACCGCATTCGTCATCTTTCATGGAGCAATGCCCAATGTACAACACCCCCCGTTACGCGTCGTTATGGCTCGGTATGGCGCTGATCCTGTCCGCCTGTAGCGGCACTCCCGAAGCACCACCACCTGCGCCCGAGCCGGCGCCGGTGGTCGCCCCCGACCCCGGGCCACAGCCCTTCGAAAATGAGGTGATCAGCGTACCGGTCAGCCCGGTAGAAACACTGCCAAGCGACTGGTGAGCATGGAAAAGTACATCGGCATCATGTCCGGCACCAGCCTGGACGGCATCGACGCCGTGCTGGTCGCCACCGACGGCGAACAGGTCCGGCTGCTGGCCCGAACCTCCAGCCCCTTCGAGCCGGATTTGCGCCAGCGACTGCTGACGCTGGCCGGTGGCGGCACCGTGACCGCCCGGCAATGGGGCGAGCTGGATACCGAACTGGGCAAAGCCTACGCCGCCGTGGCCAACAGGTTACTCGCCGAGTCGGGCCACAGTGCCGGGCAGATCAGGGCCATCGGCTGTCACGGCCAGACCGTCTGGCATCAGCCCGACGGGCCCTTGCCGTTTTCGCTGCAGCTGGGGGACGGTAATCGGCTGGCGGCCGACACCGGCATCATCGCCATCAACGACTTTCGCCGCAAAGACATGGCCCTGGGTGGCCAGGGCGCGCCGCTGGTGCCCGCCTTTCACCAGCGGGTGCTGGGTGGCGTGAACCATGTGCGCATCCTGGTCAACATCGGCGGCATCGCCAACATCACGGTGCTGGCACCGGGGCAGCCGGTGCTGGGGTACGATGTCGGCCCCGGCAACATGCTGCTGGATCTATGGTGTCGGCGAAAACTCGGCCAGCCCTATGACAAGGACGCCCACTTTGCCCGGCAGGGGCAGGTCAATGCTGCGCTGCTGGCCAGCCTGCTGGCCGAGCCCTGGCTGACCCTGCCCCCGCCCAAGAGTACCGGCCGGGAGCTGTTCAGCGAAGACTGGCTGGATGCCCGGCTGCCGGACGGCATGGCGCCGGCGGATGTGCAGGCGACCCTGGCCGAATTGACCGCCACCGCCATCGCCAACGAGGTCGCCAAATGGCCGGCCGGCGAGCTGCTGGTCTGCGGCGGCGGTGGCCACAATCCGCTGTTGATGCAACGACTGTCCGCCCTGTTGCCCGGCTGGCGAGTCGATACCAGCAACAGTGCCGGCGTGGATATGGATGCCATGGAAGCCATGGCCTTCGCCTGGCTGGCCCATCAGACCCTGCACGGCCTGACCGGCAACCTGCCCGACGTCACCGGCGCTCGCCGCCCCGCCATTCTGGGCGCCATTCACCTGCCCGGCTGACCCCTTTCCCCGATATGGAGAACGTTCATGGACACCAAAGACCTGCTTCAGGATCTGGCCAGACTCACCTCCGAGGGCCGCAATCCCGACACCCTGCACATCGACCGGCAATCGACCCTCGAGATCCTCACCACCATCAACCGGCAGGACCAGCAGGTGCCGGAGGCGGTCGCACGGGTGCTGCCGGCCATCACCACCGCCGTGGACACCATAGTGGCGGCCTTTCGCCGGGGCGGCCGGCTGATTTACATGGGAGCCGGTACCAGCGGCCGGCTGGGTGTGCTCGATGCCTCCGAGTGCCCGCCCACCTTCAGCGTGCCCGAGGGCATGGTAGTCGGGCTGATCGCCGGTGGTCCCCAGGCCATGTTTCGCGCCCAGGAAGGCGCGGAAGACAACGAACAGCTGGGTGCCCAGGACCTGCAACAACTGGAACTGAGCGCGGATGACGTGGTGGTGGGTATCGCCGCCAGCGGTCGTACTCCCTATGTGCTGGGCGGACTGCATTATGCCCGCAGTCTGGGCGCCACCACGGTGGCACTGGCCTGCAACGGCGGCTCGGCCATCGGTCAGGCCGCTGACATCGCCATCGAACCCGAGGTGGGCCCCGAGGTGATCACCGGCTCGACCCGGCTGAAATCGGGTACCGCCCAGAAGCTGGTGCTCAATATGCTAACCACCGCCAGCATGATCCGGCTGGGCAAGGTCTATCAGAACCTGATGGTGGACCTGCACGCCAGCAACCTGAAGCTGCAGGCCCGGGCCCAGCGCATCGTGATGCAGGCCACCGGGGTGGACGAAAAGGATGCCGCCCGGGCGCTGAGCCAGGCGGACAACGACGTGAAGCTGGCGATTCTGATGCTGCTGTCGGGCCTCGGCAAGGCCGAAGCCCGCACCCGGCTGGCGCAGCATCAGGGGGTGTTGGGAAAGGCGGTGGAGGGTGAGGACTAAGGAATTACGATTCCTTGTCTTCATTCAGCCGGGAGCGCAGTTTTTCTTCCCGGCGCCGATACCAGCCGGCCTTGAACGCCGTCCACCAGTCCTGGGATAGCTCGCCGCCGTGGGCTTCCAGTATGGCGATGACCCGGTCCAGGGTCAGGACGGCGGCATCGTAGTCGATGTCCAGCCACTGCTTGCGCACCACCACCTTGGCCACACCGGGCTCGGCGGCAAACACCTCGGCCAGCAGCTCTATCTGCAACTGCTTGAGGTGATCGAGCTTCAGGTGCCGTCTGACCAGTACCACCTCGGCCGGCCCTTCGCTGAATGATGTGCTCATACGCCTTTCTCCAGATACCATCGGCCATGGTGACAACCTGACCTAGAGCCCAGGGTAAATGACAGCTCCCTGCGACACGACTTGATTTTCGTTCTTGCCTATCAAGACCGAGTCAAGCGCAAGCCGTGTTCAAAAGCAAGTGCCAGTGCATTGCAAAGGTATGCCCACTGGCTCACCATAATGTGGAAGCCACTTCCATAATTCATTATCGAGGGGTCACCATGGACGCCACCGTTACCCTCAAGGCCACCGCCACCCAGCCCGCCGTGACGCTGCCCGCCATCGGTCAGGGCTCCTGGTACCTGGGCGAAGGCCTGGCTCCCCGCCGCGACGAAATCCGCGCCCTGCAACAGGGGTTGGATCTGGGCCTTCGACTGGTCGACACCGCCGAGATGTATGCCGATGGCGGCGCCGAAGAGATAGTGGGCGAGGCGCTCAAGGGGCGCCGGGATGAAGCGTTTCTGGTATATCCCTGGAATGCGGGCAGACACAGCGCCATTGCCGCCTGCGAACAGAGCCTGCAGCGGCTGGACACCGATTATCTGGATCTGTATCTGCTGCACTGGCCCGGGAGCATACCGCTGGACAAAACCCTGGCCGCCTTCGAGCAGCTACAGGCCGACGGCAAGATAAAACGCTTCGGGGTGTCCAACTTCGATATCGACGAACTGCGGCAGTGGCACCGGCTGAGCGGTGACGACAGCGCCGTCAACCAGGTGCTCTACCACCTGGGCTCACGAGGCATAGAACAGGCGCTGCGCCCCTGGCAACGACAGCAGAAGATGCCGATGATGGCCTACTGCCCGCTGGCCTAGGGCGGCCGCCTGCGCCGGGAACTGTTTGGCCACCCCGAGCTGCAGACCCTCGCCACCGAACTCGGGGTAACCGTCCCCCAGTTGCTGCTGGCCTGGGCCATACGCCCGGTCGACGGCGTTGTACACTTAAACTTGCGTGCGGCTTTCGGAGTCAAATCTTGACGCTTCATACTGGCGGCAATGGTTTTAACATTATGGCTATCACCGTTTTCAGCCAGCGCTTTCTGGATGCGCCTCGCACCGTCTAGGCTTTTTTTACTATATCTAGCTCTTCAGCTTGCTCAGCCAGTTGCCTTTTGAGCTTTGCGACAACTACAAAAGCAAAGCATGTTACTTCTTTATCAATCACTAAAAAATGTTGAATTCGCCATTGACATTACGTATCGATCGATACAGAATGCGCACATCAAATCAGTATCGATCGATACAGAATCTCATCGGTCAACCCGATCTCTTATTCAGTTCAACAGAATATGCAGGAAAGAACGATGACTCAAGAAACAGCAATTCAGAAAGGTGACAACATGAAAACAGTAGTAATTACAGGCAGCAGCAGTGGCTTTGGTAAAATGTCAGCAAAGCAGTTTGCAGATAAAGGGCACAGAGTTTACGCAGCAATGCGCAATGTAGATGGAAAAAATTTAGACGCTAAAAATGAGCTTCAATCATATTCAGAAAACATCGTTGTGGTTGATATGGATGTGTCTAGTGAAGCCTCAGTCAATGCTGCAATTACACAAATCATGCAAAAAGAACAGGCGATTGATGTGCTTATCAACAACGCAGGCATTATGCACATGGGCGTAACCGAAGCATTTAGTGTTGAGCAGGCACAGCAACTGATGGACACCAACTTCTACGGCGTTATCCGCACTGTACAAGCGGTTGCACCACATATGCGTAAAGCGGGCAAAGGCCTCATCATCAATACAACGTCTGTTATTGGTCGCGTATCATGGCCATTTACGGGTACTTACAGCGCGAGTAAAGCGGCAGTAGAAGCGTACTCTCAGAGCCTGAAATTTGAATTAGCGTCAAGTGGTGTTGAGGTGATTTTGGTTGAGCCAGGCCCATCAGCTACTAATCTGGCAGACTCATTTAAACCGGAAGCTCACGCGCAAGTGGTTGCAGAAAACTCGCAGCTAAAAGAGATCATCGACAATATGATTGGCTCTTTCGATCAGGTATTGCAAGACCCTAAAACCGATCCGCAACACGTGGTTGATGCATACTTAAAACTGGTGGATATGGAGCACGGCACACGCCCAACGCGCACTGCCATTGGCTGGTGAACAACGTGGATAAAATCAACGATTTCTTCCAGCCACTTCAAGACCAAGTGATCACCGATTTCCAACTGGATTTCATGTTAGAAACAAAAGTGAACGGTTAACACCACTTGTCTCTCAACGTAAATTAAAGGTATCAGCGTATGTCATTCAACATTTCAAACAAAGTCGTCTTCATCACTGGTGCGAACCGAGGTATAGGTAAAAGCATCACCGAGCACTTTATTGATCAAGGGGCGAAGAAAGTGTACTTGGCGGTTCGAAACCCAAATTCAACCAAGGCACTAGAAGAAAAATATGGTGAAAAAGTTGAAACGATTCAAGTCGATATTACCGATGAAGCGTCTATTCTAGCAGCCGCTAAAAAAGCAACGGATGTTGATGTTGTTATCAATAACGCTGGGATTATTTCGACAGTGCAGCCTTTAGCGGACAATGCGCTTGATACATTGAAAGAAGAAATGGAAGTGAATGTCTACGGGCTGATGCGTGTTGCTAAAGCATTTGAAGCGACCTTGATTGCAAAGCAAGGTGCGCTGGTGCAATTAAATTCGGTCGCTTCTATCAAAAACTATTATGATATGACAACATACTGTACATCAAAAGCGGCATCTTATTCTGTGACGCAAGGTTTGCGTGATCATTTTAAGCCACATAATGTGAGTGTGCTGAGTGTTCACCCTGGCGTGGTTGCAACAGATATGGCGGATCTTGCTGGTTTTAGTGATATCGCATCGTCACCACAAGTCGTGCCAGTCGGAATTCTTTCTGCGTTGGATGAGGGGAAATTCCACGTATTCCCGGATGCCGTTGCAAAACAAATGGAAGCGGGATTTCAATCTTACGCAGACAACGTCATCATGAAAGACTTTGCGGGATAACGACAAAAAATCACGACTTGATGGAAAACAAGCAACCAGACATAGATACATTTTTGGATCTATGTCTGGCTTGATCATAAATCTGCATACATTAGATATAGTCTAGTTACAGAGTCACGAGAATAGTATGGCACTAACATTAGAGCAAAGAATTCAAAAGCTAGAAGACTTGGAAGAGATCCGAACGCTACAAGCGAACTATGGTCAATCTGTCGATAAAGGTTGGAACGGCAAAGAAATGGACACTGATAAAGTGCCAGAGTTGTTTTCAGAAGATGCCACTTGGGAAAACCCTAAGATGAACATCCATCTAAATGGGCATCAGCAAATCACCGAGTTCTTTACCGCAATGAATGCGAATAATTCGTTCTTTATGCACAGCTTCACCAACCCTCGTATTGAGGTTGACGGAGACAGTGCGAAAGCAAAATGGGTTCTCTTCTCGCCAATGAAACCTAATAGTCATCTTGTTTGTATGCTTGCAGATTATGATATGGAATATGTACGTACGGCGGAGGGCTGGCGAATCCAGTCGCTTCGATTAAATGTGGCTGAGTTTCTTGGTCAATAATGTTTTGGTACTTACTGTTTTTACTGAATGACCTCTGGTATTTCCGGAGGTCATTTTTTGTCGCCGCTTTTCGGTGGCGTTTTTATATAGCGCTTCAGGCTGTATTACTGACCGCTGCGAGTCGGTATCGAATTGAGTGCATAGTCCATGATTGATTCTGCAACCTGTCGTGACTCTCCCGCCCGAACCTGAGTAGAAAGGCCATAAAGAACCGACAATAGGTACTTTGCCTGCAGTTCTGCCGTCGCAGACTCGGTTATGACCCCCTCAGATTCAATCAAGGTAGTGATCATCTGTAGGGTTTTAAACCCAAATTGTTTGATGTATGCCGTTGCTTCTTCAGGAAAGGCTACGCTGTCAGATTCATTCACGCTTTTTACTAATAAGCATCCTAGCGGAGTATCAGCATCTGAAAACTCTTGAATCAGTTCATAAAAACACACTCGTAGCTTTTCTACGAAAGGGAGGTCAGAAGGCTCAGTGATATGCCGATAACACGGTTCAGTGTGTTTTGCGATGTAGTGCGCGATCACTTCTTTGAACAGCTGCTCTTTATTACCAAAAGCGGCATACAAGCTAGGCGTATTGATCCCAAGCTCTGAGGTTAGATGCGAGACAGATGTCGCTGCAAAGCCGTTGTTCCAAAATAGGCGCATTGCTTTATCGAGTGCGATATCTCTGTCAAACGATCTTTTTCTTCCGGCCATTACCGATGGTACTCCTACCTGAAATGTCATTATTGATGCATATTCTGTAGCAATCGATAAGAAATGTCAATTTCGTTATTGACTTTCCTTATCGATCGATACAAAATTCGCTTACTGAAATTGTAGCGATCACTATGAAATGTCGGTGATCGTGCAGACGTCTTCATGAATACCAACCAATTTATAGGAAAAAATAATGACGATTAAAGCACTAAGAACGCCAGAAGAACGTTTTTCAGTATTACCAGCGTTTCCTTATCAACCTAATTATGTTGATGATCTAAGCGGTTATGAATCGCTGCGTATGGCGTATATTGATGAGGGAGACAAGTCGGCTGAGTACACATTTCTTTGTTTGCACGGCGAGCTTCATGGAGTTACCTCTACCGTAAGATGATCCCTGTTTTCACTGGAGCAGGGCACCGTGTCATTGCACCAGATCTGTTTGGATTTGGCCGTTCAGACAAGCCTGTTGACGAATCTGTTTACAATTTTGAATTCCACAGAAACAGCCTAATTAAATTGATTGAGCATTTGGATCTCAAGAATGTGGTATTGGTGTGCCAGGATTGGGGTGGTTTTCTAGGGCTGACCCTGCCGATGGATATGCAAGACAGGTTCAAAAAACTCATCGTTATGAATACCGGTATTGCAACCGGAGAGCCGCTAACCGAAGCCGCAAAACAGTGGATTGGCTTTTGCACCACTGTGCCAGAAATCCCGGTCGGTGGTTTATTTGCCTGTGATGCTGGCGCAGCAGTAAACCCTATGGATGTGGTCGCCTATGATGCTCCGTTTCCTGATAACAGCTACAAAGCAGGTGTAAGGAAGTTTCCTAAAATGATCCCAACCGACACAAACGATGATGCCGTTAGATATGGCCTTCGCGCTATCGAGTACTGGTCGAACACCTGGGAGGGTGACAGCTTTATGGCAATCGGAATGAAAGATGTGGTATTGGGCGAGCCTGCGATGATGGCACTACGAAGTGTGATTAAAGGCTGCCCTGAGCCAATGAAAATAGCCGAAGCTGGCCACTTTGTTCAAGAATACGGCATTGAAGTGGCAGAGCAAGCTCTTGCTCATTTTGGGCTAAATAGATAGTTAATGATCTTGGCTCTTGCAAGAGCGTGTTGTTGATAGAGGCCCCCATCAGCGCATTTCATCAGGGACAGAGGTAGCAGCATCACCTCGGAACAGTCCGGATCTATGGCGGCAATCGAAGACCTGTATGTCAACATGGTATTGTTAGCTTGGCATACGGGGGCGACCATCTATGATCAAATCGGGGCCGGGACAGCCCGTCCCTACAGGGCTTGATGCCCTTAACTGACTGGCTGACGAATGGGCATACCAAGTCCTATGATTTTGTTCATGAACTTAACACCAGCCAGGATTTCAGCGCAGTGACAGCCTCATTCCTCGGATGCCCTTCGTCCCAATAGCCGGCATTCTTTCGGGGTGGGATGGTCGCGATACAACCTTTTCTGAGCAGTAACTGATGGCACTCTCTGGTATCGTAAGCGCCATCGACCGCAAGGTGTAACTTACGCCAGACCCGGCATTGACTCTTGCCATGTTTGCGTTGTTTCCATTCACCTTCACCGAAAACTTTTAGTCCGGTGGCATCGATGACCAGGTGAGTAACTGCGCCTTTACTCGGCAAGCGGTACTTCACGTCCACGGTCTTGGCTCGTTTGCAGATGCTGCTGTATCCCGGCGAGGTCAGCGGCACATCCATCAGCTGAAAAATGGAATTAATAAACCCTTCCAAGGCCCGCAACGGCAAGCCGAAGAAAGCTTTGAGCATCAGCGCCGTTTCAATGGCGCTATCGCTATAGTGGAAACCACGGCCCCGACGGCCATGGTGCTCATGACAATGCCACTGCTTGATAGCCTGTTCATCCACCCAGAAGGTGAGTGAGCCGCGATTGCTCAAGGCCCGGTTGTTCTGCCGCCAGTTACTGATGTTGTGTCGTGCCTTGCCCATCTGTCGGCTCCTGAGTCCGTTCGTCAGGAGGTCGGATCACGAGAGAAGCGGATAGTTCCCCGATTTAGGAAACAACGCCACTTTTCAGTCTAACTTTTAGTTACCTGTACTTTATTGTCACTGCACATTTAAACCACCTGCCCCGCGCACCAGCCGGCGCTCCAGGCCCACTGGAAGTTGTAGCCCCCCAACCAGCCGGTGACGTCCACCACCTCGCCGATGAAGTAGAGGTTGGGCACCTTGTTGGCCATCATGGTCTTGGACGACAGCTCATTGGTGTCCACGCCGCCCAGGGTCACCTCGGCGGTGCGGTAGCCCTCGGTGCCGCCGGGTTTCAGCGGCCAGGCGGACAACAACTGCTCGATGGCCGCCAGCTCTTTCGGCACATACTGCTTGAGCGGCTTGCTGGTGATTTTCTCTCGCTCCAGCAGGGTTTCCACCAGCCGTTTGGGCAGGTAGCGACCCAGCCAGGTTTTCAACTCCTGATTGGGGCTGTCGGCCACGCCCTGCGCCAGCCGACCGGCAGGCAACAGCTCGAAGTGAACCTGCTCACCCGCCTGCCAGTAGGATGAAATCTGCAGCACAGAGGGGCCGGACACCCCTCGGTGGGTAAACAGCAGGCTTTCGGCAAAGCGGGTGCCGTCTTCGCTTTCGGCCACCACCGGCAGGGAAACGCCGGCCAGCGGCTCCAGGGTGGCCTTGTCTTCCGGTTGCAGGGTAAATGGCACCAGACCGGCGCGAGTGGGCAGCACTCTGAGTCCGAACTGCTCTGCCAGTTTGTAACCGAAGGGCGAGGCACCAATCTTGGGCATCGACAGGCCGCCACTGGCCACCACCAGCGACTGGCAACTGACTTCGTCGCCCGCCGTGGCCACCATGAAGCCTTCGCCCAGTCGATCGACCTGAAGGATCTCGGCACGCAGCCGAATGGTCACGCCGGCGTCTTCGCACTCCTTGACCAGCATATCGACGATATCCTGCGCCGAGTCGTCGCAGAACAGCTGACCCAGGGTCTTTTCGTGATAGGCGATACCGTGCTTTTCCACCAGGGCGATAAAATCCCACTGGGTGTAGCGGGCCAGCGCCGACTTCACAAAGTGAGGGTTGCCGCACAGATAGGCCGCCGGTTCCACGAAGTAGTTGGTGAAGTTGCAGCGCCCCCCGCCCGACATCAGGATCTTGCGACCGATGCGCTTGCCGTGGTCCAGCAGCAACACCTTGCGGCCACGCTTGCCCGCCTCGGCGGCACACATCAGGCCGGCGGCTCCGGCACCGATCACAATCACATCCCAGGCTTTCATGGCACTCCACACTCTTGGTTACGGCAAAGGCGCTATTCTAGCGGTCGCGCCGCCGCCCGGCTATGCCGACACCGGCGACAGGGTTATAATCCGGGCCATGAGCGACCTTGCCACCCAATTTCAACAGCTAAGCACCCTGCTGCATCGCACCCGTGGCGACTGGCAGCGCATTCCCTTTGCCTGCCGTGAACTGCCCTGGCCCGAGCTGGCACCGGCGCTGGAGGCGCTGGATGAAGCCCAACTGGATGCCCTGGATGAAGACGAAGAGGCCGCGCTGGCCTTTTTGGCGCCGCTGCGACCCGATACCGTCGCCGCCCATCGTGTTCATCCGCCCGAGCTCCAGCGATCCGCCGACTACGCCACGCCGCGCTGGAGCAGCGGCATTCCCGGTCGAAAATGGGCACAGATCAAGGATTTTGCCGCCAATATACCGGCAGAGCACCCGATACTGGAATGGTGCGCCGGCAAGGGTCATCTCGGTCGTCTGCTGGCCCAGCAGGGGGCGCCCTCGGTTACCAGCCTGGAATGGGATGCCGAGCTGTGCCAGCAGGGCGAGCAGGTCGCCAGCCAGTTGCAGCTCGAGCATCACTTTGTCTGTGCCGATGCCCTGAGTACCGATGCCGCCAGCCTGTTCCGGCCCGAACAGCAGGCGCTGGCGCTGCATGCCTGCGGCGAGCTGCACCTGCGCTTTCTGCGTCATGCCGCCGCCGCCGGCACCCGTCAGCTGGCCCTCTCGCCCTGCTGCTATCATCTGATTGACGGCGAGCATTATCGTCCGCTGTCGGCGGCCGGTCGGCGGCAGGATCTGCAGCTCAGTCGCCACGATTTGCGGCTGCCGCTGCAACAGCAGGTCACCGGCGGCGAACGGGTACGCCGCCTGCGCCACATCGAGCTGAGCTGGCGGCTGGCCTTTGACGAGCTGCAACGGGAACTCAGAGGCTGTGACCAGTATCTGCCCCTGCCCAGTTTTGCCAAGCAACGGCTGAGCGGTGACTTCGCCGACTTCGCGCGCTGGGCCTGTGCGCAAAAGTCGCTGCCCGCGCCGGACAACCTCGACGGCGAGCACTGGCTGCAACGTGCCGACGCGCGCCGCCTGCTGGTGAAACGCATCGAGCTGGTCCGTCACCGTTACCGCTACCTGCTGGAATTGTGGCTGCTGCAGGATAGGGCCCTGTACCTTGAAGAACAGGGTTATGAGGTCACCCTGGGCACCTTTACCGCCCAGGCCCATACCCCGCGCCGCTACCTGCTGCTGGCCAGCCGGCGCTGACCGGACATCCGTGGCTGGTTTCACCACCACGCCTGAACAACGGACAGGAGAGCCCGTGAAAACACCCTTACGCATCATTCCCCCCAGCGCCATCGAACTGGTGATGATGGTCTTGTCCATCATCTCGGTGATTGCCGTGGTGCTGCACCAGTTCGGCCCCTTCAACGAGGCGGAAAAAGAGCTGCTGCTTTATGTCGATACCGTGATTTGCCTGATCCTGCTCAGTCACTTCTTCTACAGCCTGCTGCGGTCTCATGACAAGGGACGCTTCCTGCGGATCCACTGGATTGATTTTGTCGCCTCCATTCCCGCCGTGGACATCCTGCGCTACGGCCGGATTTTTCAGGTCGTACGGGTGTTGCGGATGCTGCGGGTCGCCAATCAGGTGATCAGGCATCTGGTACAGAACAGCGGCAACACCGTGCTGGCATCCATGCTGCTGATCCTGGTGGTGGTACTGAGTGGCAGCGCCATCGCCATACTGATGACCGAAGCCGGCAGCGAAGGCTCCAACATCAACACCGCCGAAGACGCCATCTGGTGGACGCTGGTCACCATCTCCACCGTCGGCTACGGCGACTACTATCCGGTCACCACCGCCGGGCGGATCATCTCCGCCGTGGTGATTTTCACCGGGGTGTCCCTGTTTGCCGGTATCTCGGGCGTGGTGGCCTCCTCGCTGCTGAATCCGAAAACCGAGAAACTGGAAACGTCGGAACGAGAGCTCCAGGCCAGTGAGGAAAAAAGCCAGCGGGAAGTGGCCCTGCAACTGACCAGTTTGCAGCAGGAGGTATCGTCACTGCGCGAAGAAATCCGTTCGCTCAAGGCATTGCTGCAAAACCGGGAGCAATAGTGTGCTCCCGGTGCAACGGTTCTGCTTGTCGCGGCACCGGTATCTGGCCTATGCTGCGGGGGGTGCGAAGTTTCCACCCAGCTCACAGTTTATCTGCTAATGGATTGATAGACTTATAAAAAAGGAGAGGTGCCATGACAGAACCCTATCAGTATAAACACATACTGGCGGCGGTCGACATGACCGAGAAAAACCGCAAGGTCATCGCCAAGGCGGTGGACCGAGCCAGAGCCAACAACGCCAAGCTGTCGGTGATCCACGTGGATGTGGATCTCAAGGACCTCTACACCGAAATGATCGATATCGACATCGACAATATCCAGGATCAGGTGGTGGCCGATGCCAAGCAGCGGCTGGAAGAGTATCTGAGCGAGATTAACTATCCGATCGAGAAAAAACTGGTTATCTGCGGCGATCTGGCACTGAAGGTGAACGAAGCGGTCGACCAGCATGAAGTCGATTTGCTGGTTTGTGGTCATGAGCAAAGCTTCTGGAGCCTGCTCACTTCCTCGGCCCGTCAGCTGATGAACACGGTGCCCTGCGATATGCTGGTGGTTCCCCTGCCCAAAAACTGATCTTCAGGGCGACTGGCGCAACCGGTCGCCCATCTCTGCCAGCAACTGACGAAGCCAGAGCAACGCCGGATCAAACTCGGTCAGCGGATGTTGCGCCAGCACATAGGTACTGTGCAAGGGCTCACTCAGTCGATGTTGCTGCAACGAATAATAGTGACAAAAATCCCGCGCAATCAATTCGGGCACCATCGCTAGGTAACGACCGGTAGCCAGCAGCCTGGGCAGGGCCTCGAAGCTCGGCACCCATACCGCAATATGCCGTTGCAGCCCCTTTTTCTTCAGCCAGCTTTCTATCAGGGTCTGATTGTGGCCCCAGGTCGAGGTAGACACATGGCTCCAGCCGACCAGCCGCTCGGCAGAGAGCCGCTCCGGCAACCCGCTATCCCGGGATGACAGACACACCATGGGATTATCGAACCAGGGCTCGACCCGCAAACGGGGCGACAGATGATCGCCATCGGCAAACGCCACCACCAGATCCAGTCCACCGCCGGACAGGCTGTCTTCGTAGTCTGAATGCACCAGTTCGGTCACGGCCAGCCGACACCCCGGGGCCCGGTGATGCAGCAGCTCGACCAGCTCCGGCACCGCTGCATGTTCGATGGAAGAAGGCACGGCCAGCCGAAAGGTGCGTTCCGATAACGCCGGGTCAAACACCGCCGACTGCCGCACCCCCTGCTCCAGCAGCATCAACGCCTGACGCACCGGCGTCGCCAGCGCCTGCGCCCGGTGGGTGGGCCGCATTTCCTTGCGGGTCATCACGAACAGGGGATCATCCAGCGACTGTCGCAACCGGGCCAGTGCATGGCTCACCGTAGACTGGGACAGGTTCAGCTGTTCGGCGGCCCGGGTCACGTTGCGGCTTTGCATCAACACATCGAACACCCGCAGCAGGTTCAGATCCAGTCGCTGATAAAGGTTATCCATCGATATTCACCATGGTTTTATGATGATAATTCATTTTTGACATACACGATCTGACCATAGAATAGCGCCCTCAAACAAGTTTATCGTCGGCGTGGTGATGGTATTTCATCCTGCCGCCGAGTCGAACAAGGTTCTGGGCACGGTGGCATCATGGGGGGTACTACCTGTCTATCGTCGCGGTCGGGTTATTCGAGGTAAGCCGGCCAGCGCGGTACAAACGGAATATTCAAGACTCGGTGGCGTGGATTAACCACGCTGACAACCTATTGCGGGCCAAGGCCCAGAAGTTCTGCGTGTGGTGTTGAACCACCTTGTTTAGGGACGTCATTCTCTCCTTTATGACAAACCTGATGTTGGTCCCAGGCCGGTGCATTGCGCCGGCTTTTTTTATGTCCCGCATTCTGGATTACCCCAGCACTTTACGCCATCATGACGCCCCGTCCTGACCAATATCGAAGTTTCAAGCATGTCTTATCTGGTATCCGTGACCCTGTTGTGGGCCTTTTCCTTCAGTCTGATCGGCGTCTATCTGGCCGGCACCGTCGACAGCTACTTTTCGGTGCTCAGCCGCATCCTGCTGGCCACCCTGCTGTTCATGCCGCTGATGTCCTGGCGTCAGCCGCCCCGACTGGCCCTGGGGCTGATGGCCTGCGGTGCCCTGCAACTGGGCTGCATGTATCTGTTTTATTATCAGTCGTTTCTGCTGCTCAGTGTGCCGGAAGTATTGATCTTCACCGTGCTCACGCCGGTCTACGTCACCCTGATCTACGACCTGCTGCACCGCCGTTTCAACCCCGGCTATCTGCTGACCGCCGCCCTGGCGGTGCTCGGTGCCCTGGTGATCCGCTTCGACGGCATCACCAGCAATTATCTGCTCGGCTTTGCGGTGGTGCAGGGCGCCAACCTCTGCTTTGCCCTGGGTCAGGTGGGTTACAAGGTACTGATGGAGCGCTATCCCGCTCACCCGCCCCAGCACCGGTTGTTCGGCTATTTCTACCTGGGGGCGCTGGCGGTGGTGGTGCCCGCCTGGCTGCTGCTCGGCGGCGACAAGTATCCCACGACCAATGTGCAGTGGGGCATACTGCTGTGGCTGGGCCTGGGCGCCTCCGGCCTGGGTTATTTTCTGTGGAACAAGGGCGCGACTCTGGTCAATGCCGGCGCCCTCGCCATCATGAACAACGCCCTGGTGCCTGCCGGTCTGCTGGTCAACCTGCTGATCTGGAACCGGGAGGCCGATCTGTTGCGTCTTGGCCTGGGCGGAGTCATTCTAATCGCCTCTCTCTGGCTCAACGAAGCCTGGATAAAGCCCGCCGCTGCCGTGCGAGGCCGATGACGCCGGGCTCACAAAATCGACATTTGACACATTCCATCATGGCTTTCCGCAACCATCGCCCTAGACTGGGCTGCGGAAACCGTGCTCATGAAGGAGAAAAGAGATGTTCAAAGCTCTGTTGCTAGAAGAAGCAGGTAAAAAAACCCTCGCCGGCCTGCAACGCCTCAACGAAAATCAGCTCACCACCGGTGACGTGCTGATCAAGGTCGACTATTCCACTCTCAACTACAAGGACGCCCTGGCCATCACCGGCAAGGGCAAGATAGTGCGTCAATGGCCCATGGTACCCGGCATCGACTATGCCGGCACCGTGCTGGCCTCGGATCATCCCGACCACCGTATCGGCGATGAGGTCATCCTCACCGGCTGGGGCGTGGGCGAGCAGTACTGGGGCGGTCTGGCGGAAAAAGCCAGCGCCAAGGGCGACTGGCTGATCCCGCTGCCGGCGGGCATGAGTGCCAAGCGCGCCATGGCCATCGGCACCGCCGGCTTTACCGCCATGCTCAGCCTGATGGCACTGGAGCACGCCGGCGTAAAGCCGGAGCAGGGCCCGGTGCTGGTCACCGGTGCCACCGGTGGTGTGGGTTCGGTGGCGATACGGCTGCTGGCCAGGGCGGGCTTCGAAGTGCATGCCGCCACCGGCCGCCCCCAGCATGGCGACTGGCTGCGCGAACTCGGGGCCAGCGCCATCGTCGATAGAGCCGAACTCGATAAAGAGCCGGCGGCCCTGGAATCCCAGCACTGGGCCGGTGCCATCGACTCGGTCGGCGGCCGCACCCTGGCCAGGATCCTCAGCCAGACCAAAATGGACGGTGCCGTGGCCGCCTGCGGCCTGGCCGGTGGCGTTGCCCTCAACACCACAGTGATGCCCTTCATCCTGCGGGGCGTGCAGCTGCTCGGCATCAATTCCGTCTATATGCCGAAAGAGAAACGCATCGAGGCCTGGCAACGACTGCAGGACAGCCTGCCGCTGGACTTTGAAGACCAGGCCCAGGTATTCACCCTGGAGCAGACCATAGAGGCCGCCCAGGACATGCTGACCGGCAAGCTCAAGGGGCGGGTAGTGATCCAGCCTTAAAACAGACCTCGGTAAGTCCGTCTAAGAGATGCTGTTCCGCCGATTCAGGGTCTGGATGGTGGAGCAGCTCTCATGCCAAAACGCTTGAAGGCCTCATCTAGTCAGATACCCGACGAGTGATACACAGGCCATATTTTTGTAGTTTACGGACCACACTGGGCTGGCTGATAGACAAACGTTCGGCCAGCGCATAAGTGCTGGGTAACTGTTGGCACAGTGCGGTCAGAATATCTCGCTCGTAACTCTCCAGGGCGGCCTTCAGGCTTTGGCCCGGAGCAAGACGTCTGGCACATTCGTCATCTGTCAGCCCGGCAGAGGGATAGCCTGCTGTTAACTGCACCTCGGCATCACTGGCACCAATCTGATCGCCAGGTGTTGATAGCCAGGATCGCTCCATCCAGTTTTCCAGCTCTCTCACATTACCGGGCCAGTCATGGTTCATCAGCTCAGGCCAGACACTGGGGTGCAATATTTTTTGGCTCCCATAACGCTGGTTCAATCTGGTGAGTTGCAGCTCGACCAGGCTGGGAATATCTTCACGCCGTTCACGTAACGGAGGAATGGTCACCGGAATGACATTGAGCCGGTAGTAGAGATCCAGACGAAAGGAACCCTCCTCTACCTGCTGAGCCAGGTCTCTGTTGGTGGCCACCACCAAACGAAAGTCCACCCGTCTGGAACGCGTATCACCCAAACGGGTGATACTCCCATCCTGAATTACCTTGAGCAGCTTGGTCTGCATGGCCAGGGGCAGCTCACCGATTTCATCGAGGAACAAGGTGCCTCCCTGAGCTTGCTCCAGAATCCCCGCCTTGCCCTGACGAGCCGCACCGCTGAAGGCACCGGGCTGATAACCGAACATTTCCGACTCAAACAATGTCTCCGGAATGGCTCCACAGTTAACATCGATAAAGGGTGCCTGATTACGTTGACTCCAACGATGCAACTGATGAGCGAAAGCCGTTTTACCCACCCCAGATTCACCCAACATCATGACGGTTGCGTCTGTTGAGGCTACTCGCTTGAGCAGCATCACCACTTCACGCAGCAGACTGCTACGCACCTCCAGGTTATCCAACTCCAGAACATCATCCAGCAAGGGAGTCCCTCCCCGCTTCAGATGCTCGCTGAAGCGCTGTTGCAGCAAGGCATATTCATCCTGTAGCAGCTGCAGATCGGTGAGATCCCGAGAGCGACTGACGACATAGGTCAGTTTGCCATTCCAGTAAACAGGGTAGCCCTCTGCGATGACTCGCCGCCCGGTGCTCGTATTCTGCATGACCTGGGCTGGCTGACCGGTGCGGATTACTTCCAGTGTCACCGAAGGTGACAAAACCCCCCTCTGCTCCAGCTCCTGCGCCGTGCTGGCACAAAGCTCATCCTGACTCATGCCATAAACGGCTGCACTACCAGGGCTCACCTTCAGAACACGCCCTGCGGCATCGGTCAGAAACAGGTGATCGTAGGCTATGTCGATAATGGTATCGAGCACCTTGGTATCTATATCCGACATCCCGTTTCCTTACTCACTGGCGATACAAAAAAGAATCATGATGCATTATTGAATCACCCCCTCCCCATAATTGATACACCATTGCATCATAAAATTTAAAAACACATATTTTTCAATAAATTAACATTGGCACGATAACTGCTTTTCAATATGAGTCATTTGAAAATTTATCTCACTACTCGACAGTGATTTACAGGAGAGAAACATGAACACAGTGCCGAACACCTTTAACCAGCCTCTGGGTGGTAACGAAATGCCCCGCTTCGGTGGCCCTGCCACCATGATGCGACTCCCTACTCAAGAGACCGCGGCCGGACTTGATGCTGCCTTTATCGGTGTCCCCTTCGACATCGGCACCTCGAATCGCCCTGGAGCCCGTTTAGCCCCTCGCCAAATCCGTGACGAGTCCCGAATGCTGCGCCCCTATAACATGGCAACCCGCGCTGCTCCCTTTAATAGTCTGCAGGTAGCAGATATCGGCGATGTTCCGATTAATACCTTCAACCTGCAAAAAAGCATGACCATTATTGAATCTTTTTATGATGAAGTACTCGAGCACGACTGTCGCCCACTGACGTTAGGAGGCGATCACACCATAGCTCTGCCCATACTACGTGCCATGCGCAAGAAGTACGGCCCGATAGGTCTGATCCATGTGGATGCTCATGCCGATATCAACGAGCATATGTTTGGTGAAAAGATAGCTCACGGCACTCCGTTTCGGCGGGCGGTGGAAGAGGGACTACTCGATTGTGATCGGGTGGTACAAATTGGTCTGCGTGGCACCGGCTATGCCGCTGATGACTTCGACTGGAGCCGGGAGCAGGGTTTTCGGGTCGTTCCCGCCGAGGAATGCTGGAACACCTCTCTGGTGTCATTAATGGCAGAGGTACGCGAAAAAATTGGTGGCGGCCCCGTTTATATCAGCTTCGATATCGATGGCATTGATCCCGCCTACGCGCCAGGCACCGGCACCGTTGAAATTGCCGGCCTGACCGTACCGCAAGCACTGGAGATTATTCGTGGCGCCTGGGGGCTGGATATCGTTGGTGGGGATCTCGTAGAAGTCTCTCCTCCTTACGATACCAGTGGTAATACCGCCCTGCTCGCCGCCAACCTGCTCTATGAAATGCTGTGCGTGTTGCCTGGTGTGCAACGAAAGTAACGGATACTGACGCACTGAATGCTCATTAAATAAACAATGGAGTGTACTCCCATGTCTTCTTCTCTGGAAGCCACCGCAACACAGGCAAAAACGACCGGTCAATCATTAGGCTGGAAGAGACTGCTGAAGTTCTTACTACCCTCGCTGCTGGGCATAGGTATGTTCCTGGTTCCCATTAGTCTGGATGATCAGGTCACTATCGGTCTGGGGATGATGGCAGAGGAGCTCAAGACCCTGCTTGGCGCAACCCTGCCAGCCATTACCGTTGCCATATTGTGCCTGTCTGTCGTACTGACGGCCTTGGTCAAGATAGTCAGGCCGGGCTGGTCCAGAGAAGGAGTCTGGCACGATATGTTTGATGTCGCTCCCGTCTGGTTCATGATACGGGTACTGGGTGCCCTCTTCGGTCTTCTTACCCTGTACCAGTTCGGCCCGGAGTTCATCTGGAGCCGCAACACCGGCGGCGTGATGTTGCAGGATTTGGCGCCCGTATTACTGACGTTCTTTTTCTTTGCCGCCTTACTGCTGCCCTTTTTGGTCGATTTCGGCTTTATGGAGTTCATCGGTGCCCTGGTGAGTAAACCCTTCCGCTTTATTTTCCGTTTGCCTGGGCGTAGCGCCATCGATGCGACCGCCTCCTGGCTTGGCTCGGGGACGGTTGGGGTGCTGATCACCGCACAGCAATATGAACAGGGCTTCTATAACCGGCGTGAAGCGGCAGTCATTGCCACCAACTTCTCGGTGGCCTCCATCGCGTTCAGTCTGCTCATCACGACCTTTGTCGGACTGAATCACATGTTTATCCAGTTCTACCTCACCGTAGTGGTTGCCGGACTCACCGCCGCCATTATCGTGCCTCGCCTGCCGCCTCTATCCCGTAAGCCTAATACTTATTACGAGCCGGTAGGTTGCCAAATTGATGAAATGGCTCCTTGTGACAAAGGACTGTTTCGCTACAGTCTGGAATTGGCCGTCGCCCGTGCGGATAAGGCTCCCGATGCCGGTAAACTGGCCAAGAGTGCGTTAGTCAACGTCATGGATATCTTCCTTGCCCTGCTGCCGCTAGTCATCGCTATTGGTACCGTGTCTCTGATACTGGCTGAATACACTCCGCTGTTTGTCTGGTTATCCTACCCTATGATCCCGCTGCTCGAGTTGCTGCAGCTACCTGAAGCCGCGGCGGCAGCACCGGCAACATTGGTCGGTTTTGCCGACATGTTTCTACCCGCAGTACTGGTTAAGGATATAGACAGCGAGCTGACCCGCTTCGTGGTGGCCTGCCTGTCGCTGACCCAACTTGTGTATATGTCGGAAGTGGGTGCGCTGTTATTGAAGTCCAAAATTCCGCTCAACTTTTTGGAATTACTGATTATTTTCGTGCTACGTACCCTGGTGACCCTGCCCATCATCGCCGTGATGGCCCATGTATTCTTTTTCTAGGTGGCTGGTCGTCCCAATGCCAGCCTCATTGGCGGCATTGGGCTGATTTATGTACAGCAATGGTGAATACAGCCCGCCGACAGCTGGCTAAAGGAGAACCTATGTATACCAAAAGTAAGATTGTTAATTATGGACAAGGCAAAAGCTACTCCCGTCATAAGCTGGCTTACTTTATCCCCATGGTGCAGCGTATCTTTGCTCGCTCGCCCTACCAATTCATTCAAGGAGCAACATCATGACCTGTGCCGAACTGCTGGTGCGCCTGCTGCGCGATATCTATGGCGTCAACACCCTGTTCGGTATTCCCGGGGTTCACACCATAGAGCTGTATCGAGGCCTGGAGGATAGCGGGTTGCGACACCTGACTCCGCGACACGAACAGGGCGCTGGATTTATGGCCGATGGTTACGCCCGTACGACCGGCCAGCCCGGTGTGTGCTTTATCATCACCGGCCCGGGTATGACCAATATCGCCACCGCCATGGGCCAGGCGCTGGCCGACTCCATTCCCATGCTGGTCATTTCCAGCGTCAGCCGGCTGGATACCCTGGGGATGGGCCAGGGCCGCTTGCACGAGCTGCCCTCCCAACAACAACTGATGTCCGGAGTCGCACGCTTCAGCCACACCCTGCTTGATGCCAATACCCTGCCGGACGTGCTGGCCCGCGCTTTTGCCCTGTTTCACGGTGCCCGCCCCGGCCCGGTACATATAGAAATTCCCATCGATCTGCTGGCCGCTCAAGTCACGGAGCCCACACAACAGACACGACCGATGCTGTACCGGCCGGCCCCGGATCCCGAAGGACTGGCGATGGCTGCCGCCTGGTTACGTACCGCCAAGAAACCCCTCATTTTGCTGGGTGGAGGCTGTGTCAGTGCACCGGAAGCGGCATTGAACCTCGTAGAACGACTCGATGCCCCGACGGTGACCACTATCAATGCCAAAGGGCTTCTGGGCCGGGATCATCCACTGGATCTGGGGGCCAACGCCGCCTTGCCAGCAGTGCGCGCATTGGCACAGGAAGCGGATGTGATACTGGCCGTCGGCACCGAACTGGGAGAAACCGACTACGATGTCGTGTTCGATGACGGCTTTCACCTGAATGGTAAGCTGATCCGTATCGATATTGACCCAGAGCAGCTGGCTCGCAATCAACCGCTGGCGTTAGGCCTGGTTGCCGATGCAGGCCGCAGTTTAGAACTGCTGCTCGAACATTTCCCCGAGCATGTTGAGCGAGGCGGCGTCGATCGCACTCGCTCGACACTCTCGGCGCTTGCCTTGCACGAAGACCCTGCGCTTTCCCCCTTCGTTCCCTTGTTTGATACGCTGCGCGAGATCATGCCCGATGCCATTCTGGTGGGAGACTCTACTGCCACTGTTTATGCCGCCAATCACCTGGTCTCTCAGCCAGCACCACGACGCTACTTCAACGCCTCTACCGGTTACGGAACTCTGGGCTATGGGCTGCCAGCCGCCTTGGGTGCCGCACTGGCCACTCCTGGATTGCCCGTCGTCGCACTGGTCGGTGACGGAGGCATCATGTTTACCCTGAGCGAGCTGGCAACCGCAGTGGAAGAGCGCCTGCCGGTCGTTATTCTGCTCTGGCACAACCATGGCTACGAAGAAATACGCCGTTATATGGATAACAATGGTGTCAGCCGAGTCGGCGTCGATATTTTACCGCCCGATTTCCAGAAACTGGCTTCCGGCTTCGGCTGCCAGGCGAGCCGTGTCACCAGCCCGACCGAATTAGCACAGGCTCTGGCAGATCGTCCCTCCGATGGCCCTCTGCTGCTCGAGGTAGATGCCGCGGCCTGGCAACAAGCGATTACCCGTCAGCATTAATGCTTGCTGTGTGAGGATTTTATGATGCAACGTTTATTACAACAGTTTATTGGTAATCGCTGGCAGCCAAGCCATGGCGAACGACAGTTGGTGGTGATCAATCCCTATACCGAGGAGCGTATCGCCGAGATAACCGCAGGACACCCGGCCGATGTCGAGGCCGCCGTTCAGTCGGCTCGTCATGCATTAGCCGATTGGAGCCAGAAAAACGGAGCAGAACGAGCCAGTTATCTGGAAAAAATAGCCGATGGATTAAGTCGACGACGAGAAGAGCTCAGCAGACTGTCCTCCATCAACAATGGCAAAATCCTGGAAGAAGCCCGGCTGGATCTTGATGATGCCATCGCCTGCTATCGCTATTATGCGGGTCAGGCCCGGGATCTGGATCGGCGTCAGGGGCAGCCGGTCACGCTGGACATGCCCGGCATGCAGGCTCACAGCTACCAGGATCCCGTAGGAGTCGTCGGCCTGATCACGCCCTGGAACTTTCCATTGGTGACCAGTGCCTGGAAACTGGCACCGGCGCTGGCAGCGGGCTGCACCGTGATCTTCAAGCCTTCCGAAGTCACCCCCTTGCCCGAACAGGTCTTGGCCGACATCATCACGGAGGCAGAGCTGCCTGCCGGGGTATTCAACCTCCTGTTCGGCGACGGTGAGGGCATAGGAGCTCCCATGTCCTCCCATAAGGGTATCGACAAAATATCATTTACCGGCAGCAACCGGGTGGGAGAGACCATCATGGCCGCTGCCGCCCCGGGCAGCAGGCGTGTATCGCTGGAGCTGGGCGGTAAATCACCTGTTCTCGTGCTGGCAGATGCGGACGTGAATGAGGCCGCTGAATATGTGATGGCCGGCATCTACTTCAATGCCGGACAGATCTGCTCGGCGACCTCCAGACTACTGGTGCATGAGTCTCTCGCCGACGCCCTCTACCAGGCTTTGGGGCAACGCATCGATGCCCTGCGCCTGGGCAACCCGCTGGCCGACGACATCGACATGGGTCCCCTGACCTGTGCCCGCCAGCGGGACACTGTCCTCGGCTACCTGACCCAGGCCGATCGGGAAGGGCTAAGCGCCGTACGAGACGGGCGCCAGCGGGCCCTGCCGAAGCAGGGTTATTTTCTGGCACCCAGCCTGTACCGGGACGTTCCCGTCACCAGCCGGCTGTGGCAGGAAGAAATCTTTGGCCCCGTGCTCTGCGGCCACAGCTTTGCCACCGAGGAGCAGGCCGTCGCCTTGGCCAACGACAGCGACTTTGGCCTGGCAGCCACGGTGATCAGCGGTGATCCGGGTCGTGCCCGACGAGTCGGCAAGCAACTGCAGGCTGGCACTATCTGGTATAACAGTCCCCAGTTAGTCTTGCCCGAAACAAGCTGGGGTGGCTTCAAGCGCAGCGGTATTGGCCGCGAACTGGGCCCCTGGGGCTTAAGCGCCTACCTCGAAGTCAAGCATATGGTCGGCCCCATAGTGTAAAACAAGATGCGGGTAAGACCGGTAACGTTCAGCAACGCAAGTCAGTTACCGGTCTTTTTAACGGGCCAGGCGTCGTTATCGCCACTGACTGATCTGATATCATAAAACCTCAGCAAAATATGTTATAAGATAACAAAAATACTCTCTGCGGACGGATTCATGAGCACTCCCGTTACCACCCACCTCATCATGGGCTTTCTCGGCACCGGCAAAACCACGCTGCTGCGCCACCTGCTGGCCAACAAGCCGGAACAGGAGCGCTGGGCCATTCTGGTCAACGAATTCGGCGAAGTCGGCATCGACGGCGCCCTGCTGACCGATCAGGGCGCCATGATCAAGGAAGTACCGGGCGGCTGCCTGTGCTGCGTATCCGGCCTGCCTTTTCAGATTGGACTCAACGCCCTGCTGCACAAGGCCAGACCGGACCGGCTCTTCATCGAGCCCAGCGGGCTGGGCCACCCCAGCCGCATTCTGGACACCCTGACCGCCGAGCATTACCAGAACGTGCTGCGGCTGGGCGCCGCCTTCTGTGTGGTCGACCCGCGTCAGTGGGTCGATGACCGCTATCAACAGCACGACACCTATCAGGACCAGCTCGCCCTGGCCGACATCATCGTGGCCAACAAGACCGACTTGTGTGAGCCGGCACAACTCGAGGCGCTCAGCCTCGACATCGGCCAGCGCCAGCCGCCCCAGCAACTGGTGACGGTCACTCGGGGCCAGCTGGATAACCGCTGGCTGCAGCACCCTCACCAGCCCGACCGGCGGGCGACCAGCCCGCAAGCCCACGCCAACAATGCCGCCCGCCCGCTGATTGCCAGCACCGGCCCCCGGCTCAGCAGGGAACAGCCCTGGCGGCGCTACAGCAACCACGGCCAGGATCATTACTCCATCGGCTGGCGCTTTCTCGACGAGGTGTGTTTCGATTTACCCGCCATCGAAACCTTCTGTCGCACACTGAAGGTGGCCCGGTTGAAGGCGGTATTGCGGGTGGAAGACGGCTGGCGCGCCTTCAACAAGGTCGACGATCAGCTCAGTGTCTACCGCATCGCCCCCCAGCAGGAAGGCCGACTGGAACTGATCGATCCCGAACCACTGATGGCTCATCCGTTACATAAGCAACTAATGCAAACCGTGCTATCACTGCCACCATCATAAAACTGTCACGAATTTGTCTTAATGTTGTCGGACACAAGGATACGTTAGGGTCTGTCTGATGAAGGTGTCGCTGTTTTCGTTGTTGTCTTCGCTGTTGCTGATCTTGCTGGCGCTGGCTCTGGCCGGTGCCTTTTACTTGGGGGATCAGCGATTGCAGCAGGGCGAAGAGAGCCGGGCCGAGCTCGAGCAACTGCGCCGCGATGCCAATATCGGGCTGTACCGCACCATTTCCGCCTATCTGACCCAGGGCGATACCAGCCTGCTGACCGCGGCGGAGCAGCAGTTGCAGGCCATGGCAACGACCCTGACGACCTATCCCGGCACAGAACCGGCCCAGGAGTCAGTCAACCGCCTGTATGAGCAGTTGACCAACGACTTTCGTGCGGCGGGCAAGCTCTCGGGCAACAGCCAGCAGTTGCTGCAGCATGCGGAACAGGAACTGGCCGATCAGCTGCGCACCCTGGCCCGTTATGCCGACACCGACCATCCGCTGGCCGCCCGTTACCAGTCTCTTGCCGCCGAAATGCTAGCGGCGCTGCCCCGCCTGATCCACCTGCGCCAGGGCTACATCACCAACGGCACACCGCAGCTGAAAACGGCGCTCGACTTCCAGCTGACCGAGCTGGAAAAACTGGGGGAGCAACTCCAGGCGCTGCCACTGCTCGGCATCTACCAGACACCGGAAGCCGACGAATTCGCCCTGCGCAAACCCAAACCGGTAGAAATCGGTGATACGCCCAAACGGGAAGTATCAAGCCTGCTGAATCGTTATCCCAAGGAGCTGGCCAACACCAATGAAAACCTGGCGCTGCGCTCCCAGGCTTCCGCCACGCTGACCGCGGGGCTGGCAGACATAGAGCAACAACTGGACCGGCTGGTGGCACAACAGGAAACCGACCGTCAGCAAAATTACCGACAGCTGACCCTGGTGCTGCTGGGTCTCTGTGCCGGCCTGCTGCTCTTTGCCCTGCTCAGCTACCTGTTTCAGCGCCAGCTGGTGGTACTCCGCCTGGTGCAGTTGCGTAACGCCTTTCGCCAGCTGCTGCAGGAGGGCGAACTCGCTCCCCTCGAGGTCACCCACCCCAACAGCGAATTGGGCCAGATTGCCAGCAACTTCAACGGCCTGCTCGACCGGCTGCAGCAGCAGCAACAGAGTCGGGCCGACCAACTGCTGCATGTGTCCCGGGCACTGGAGCAGATGGTCGAAGAAGTGCTCGATATTCAGAATCATGCCCACAGCACCGATCAGACCATGAGCGGCGGCGTCGACATGGTCAACGAGCTCAATCATCTGGCCCAGCAGATGCGCCAGGCCACCGACGATATCGCCCTCACCGCGCGCGATAACCTGCAAGCCATGGACGTCAGCCGGGAACAGGTCGAACAGCTGGTGCAAACCGCCGGACAAAGCCAGGCCGCCGCCCTTACCGGACAGCAGGCCCTGAACAGCCTGACCAGCTCGGTCGACGATGCCGCCGCCATTATCGGGGTGATTCAGCAGATTGCCGAGCAGACCAACCTGCTGGCGCTCAACGCCGCCATCGAAGCGGCCCGGGCCGGCGAACAGGGTCGCGGCTTTGCGGTGGTGGCCGACGAGGTACGCAAACTGTCCGGCAACACCCAGGGCTCTCTCACCGAAATCGGCAACATCATGGAGCGGTTACGGCAGGGCAGCGACGAGCTCAAGCTGACCATCAGCAAGATGATGGGGGCCGCCGTTGCCCAGCATGAACAGGCCCAGACCCTGATGGCGATGACCGAGCAGGTAAGAACCACCTCCGAAGCCACGACCTCGATGGCCGAGCAGGGCGCAGGCCATGCCGACAGTCAGGCTGCCGAACTCGGCCGCTTCATGGGGTTGATGGATGAGCTCAAGCTGCAGTCGACCCGGGTATCGGAACGGGCCGGCCAGGTGGTGCAGCGCATCCGCGGCCAGGCCGGCGCCATTACCGAACTGCTGCAGTAGTGCCGCAGTGCTATAGCCGATTGATGGGCACTTTCAGAAACACCTTGCCCTGTTCATCCGCCGGGGGCATCTGTCCGGCACGGATATTGACCTGAATGGCCGGCAGGATCAGGCGGGGCATGGCCAGGGTGGCGTCCCGCTCCTGCCGCATCCGGACAAAGCTCGCCTCGTCGATGCCGTCGCGTACATGAATGTTGTGCTGCCGCTGTTCGGCCACCGTGGTGCCATGGCGGTGCTTGCGATCGGCCGTGGGGTAATCGTGACACACATGAATGTCGGTGCTCTCCGGCAGGGCCAGCAGCGTCCGAATCGACCGATAGAGGCGGCTCGCGCTGCCCCCGGGAAAGTCGCAACGGGCCGTGCCGACATCGGGCATGAACAGGGTATCCCCCACAAACGCCGCCTGCCCGTTGATCACATAGCTCAGATCCGCCGGCGTATGGCCGGGGGTGTGCAGCACCTCGATATGCAGCTCCCCCACCTCGACACGGTCGCCATCGGCAAACAGGCGGTCGAACTGGCTGCCATCGGGCAGAAATTCGGGTTCCAGCTCGAATACATCACGAAAAATGGCCTGCACCGCGGTGATCTGCTCGCCGATGCCAATCTTGCCCCCCAGCCGATCCCGCAGAAAGAACGCCGCCGACAGATGATCCGCGTGGGCGTGGGTTTCCAGGATCCAGGGCACGGTCAGCCGCTGCTCACGCACAAAATCCAGCAGCCGCTGCGCCGACTCGGTACCGGTGCGGCCGGCGGCATAGTCGAAGTCCAGCACCGGATCGATCACCACCGCCTGTCCACCCGGCCGGTCGTATACCACGTAGCTGAAGGTTTCGCTGTCCGGCTCCAGAAACGCCTTTACCAGGGGTGCCCTGTGTTCCGCCATTGCCTCGTCCTCTCGCTGCAGATTATTAAATTAGCCTAATCTAAACAAAAGGAATGCGCACGATCCGGGTTACAGCGCCTGCTTCACATAAAGGTCGAAGCGGTTGTTCTTGGTTGCTATCTGGGCGGAGGGTTTCACCTCATTGAGAAAGCCCGCATAGCCGGGTCGCTTCACCACCACCCGCGCCCGGGCCAGTTGCAGCGCCAGCGGCAGCAGGGCGTCGGCGTCTTCATCCGGCCCCACCAGCGAGTGAAACACCCGCATCTCCTTCTTGACCAGCGCCGCCTTCTTCTTGTGGGGGAACATGGGATCCAGGTAGACCACATCCGGCTGATGATCGATGTCCGTCAGGGTCTGCCCGAAGGGCAACAGCCGCAGCCGCTCACCGACCCAGTGGCCGATATCCGGGTCCAGCGCCGCCCGGCGCAGGCCATCGGCCAGCAAGGCATGCACCACCGGATGGCGTTCGCACAGGGTCACCTCGCAGCCCAGTGACGCCAGCACGAAGGCATCCCGTCCCAGACCGGCGGTACCGTCGACCACGCTCGGCGTGTGACCGTGTTTGAGGCCCACCGCCCGGGCGATGGACTGGCCACGGCCGCCACCAAACTTGCGCCGGTGCGCCGCGGCGCCTTCCGCCAGGTCCACGTACACGGCGCCCAGCTTGGGCTCGTCCAGCTTGCGCAATTCCAGGCGGCCCTCGGTCAGCACCAGGGCGAAAGGCGCGGGCGCGCTGACTCCCTGCATGGCCCGCGTCAGTTGCTCGGCCTCACCGGCCAGCGCGGCGTCTTCCAGTTCAATCTGCAGCGGGTACTGAATGTCCGGCATAGGATCCCAAAAAAGGTAACAGTTCACGAAGCGCCAGCGGCCTGGCAATCAGATAACCTTGCAGGTAGTGGCAAGGCTGGTGCGCAAGATACTCGGCCTGAGCCGCGCTTTCCACCCCTTCCATCACCACCGACATGCCCAGATCGCCGACAATACGCAATATGCCCTCCAGCAGCAGGCCATCACGATGGTTGCCGGGCAGGTGATCGATAAAGCTTTTGTCTATTTTGACCAGATCGATGGGAAAGGCACGCAGATAATTCAGCGCCGAATAGCCGGTACCGAAGTCATCGATGGCAATGCGACACCCCGCCTCGCGCAGCGCCTGAATCCGCTCCAGATGCTGCTCGTTACCCTGCATGAACAGCGACTCGGTAATCTCGAAGATAATGCGCCGGGGCGAAAGGCCCTGCCGCTCAATCACCGACAGCCACTCATCGCCATTGAGCCCCAGGCCCTGAAACTCCAGACTGGAGCGGTTCACCGCCATATCCAGCGGATAACCGGCCTGCTGCAGCCGGCACAGGTCGGCACAGGCTCGCTGCAGCACCCAGTCGCCCAGTGCCTGTACCATGCCGCACTCTTCCGCCACCGGCACAAACTCCGCCGGCGAAATATAACCCAGCGACGGATGCCGCCAGCGTACCAGCGCCTCCAGCTTGGTGATGCGGCCGCTGACGGTATCGACGATAGGCTGATAATGCAGGCTGAGGGCATTATTGCGGATGGCTTCCACCAGCTCGTGCTGCAGCAGCAAGCGACGGTTCTGCTGACCGTTGAACCGATCGTGATACAGCACCAGCGGCTGCTTGTTCTGCTTGGCTTCGAACAACGCTATCTCGGCCTGCTGCTGCAGGGTGTCCCCATCGCCTGTCGAGTCCTTCCACAAGGCCCCGCCCAGGGTGGCCTCTACATACAGCCGCTGTTCGGACAACTGCAGTGGTCGCCGGAGTGCATCCAGCAGGTGCTGCCCGAAAATAAGGGCCTGTCGGTGCTGCACTATGCCCGGTATCAGCAACGCAAATTCATCGCTGCCGATGCGGGCAATGAAATCCTGCTCGCGCAGCCGGCCCTGCAACCGCTCGGCCACGGCCCGCAATACCCGGTCGCCCACCCGGTGGCCCATGGCATTGTTGATCACGTGAAAATGGTTCAGGTCGAGGATCATCAGCGCAAAAGGCTCGCCACGGCAGCAGCAGTTCAGCAGGTGCTCGATAAAACCGTGCCGGTCGGGCAAGCCGGTGACGACATCGACCGGGTCCAGCCGAAACGGTATCGCCGGCTCCGGACACGACAATGCCTCCCCGGCGGATAACACCGGGGAGGCACCTGTAGAAAAGGTGGCCGCAGCCACCTTGTTTTCTCGAATGTTCTTCAGGCGGTGATACCCGAGTGTCGCAACAGGGCGTCTATTTTCGGCTCCCGGCCGCGGAACTGCTTGAACAGCTCCATCGGCTCCTTCGACCCACCCTGCTCCAGAATGGCATGCAGGAAATCACGCCCGGTCCTGGCCGAGAATATCCCTTCTTCCTCGAAACGGGAGAAGGCGTCACTCGACAATACTTCGGCCCACTTGTAGCTGTAGTAGCCCGCCGCATAACCGCCGGCAAAAATATGCGCAAAGCTGTGCTGGAAGCGGTTGAACGCCGGCGGCGGCAGTACCGAAACGGTCTTGCGCACCTCGTTCAGAATGGCCTGAACCCGGCCCGGCTCGGCGCCATCGCTGGCCATATGCAGACGGAAATCGAACAGGGCGAATTCCAGCTGGCGCAGCATCATCAGCGCCGAGTGGAAATTGCGCGCCGCCAGCATCCGCTCCAGCAGATCGGCCGGCAACGGCTCGCCGGTTTCGTAATGGCCGGAAATAAAGGCCAGCGCCTCGGGCTGCCAGCACCAGTTTTCCAGGAACTGACTGGGCAGCTCCACCGCATCCCAGGCCACGCCGTTGATGCCGGCCACCCCGGCCACGTCCACCTTGGTCAGCATGTGATGAATGCCGTGGCCAAACTCGTGGAACAGGGTCTCGACTTCGTTGTGGGTAAACAGCGCCGGGGTATCGCCCACCGGGCCGTTGAAGTTGCAGGTGAGGTAGGCCACCGGCTTTTGCAGGCTGCCGTCTTCCCGGTAGCGGCGGCCGATGCAGTCGTCCATCCAGGCGCCGCCACGCTTGTTGGCGCGGGCGTACAGGTCCAGATAGAAGCTGCCGCGCAGCTCGCCGTCTTCGCCGAAAATGTCGAAGAAGCGCACGTCCGGATGCCATTCTTCCACCCCGAAGCGCTCGACGACCTTGACACCGAACAGCCGTTTGACGGTTTCAAACAGGCCGTGAATGACCTTGTGTTCCGGGAAATAGGGGCGCAGTTCCTCGTCGGAAATGGTGTATTTGTGCTGCTTGAGCTTTTCGCCGTAATAGGTGACGTCCCAGGCGTTGAGCTGCTCGACGCCGTGATGCTCGCGGGCAAATTCGGTCAGCTCGGCCAGGTCGGCCTGCCCCTGGGGATAGGAACGCTCGGCCAGCTGATTGAGGAAGTCCAGCACCTGTTGCTCGCTTTCGGCCATTTTGGTGGCCAGAGAGAGCTGGGCATAGTTGTCAAAGCCCAGCAGCGCGGCCAGCTCCTGCTTAAGCGCCAGGGTTTCTTCGATGATGGCGGTGTTATCGAACTCGCCGGCGTTGGGGCCCTGATCCGAGGCCCGGGTGCAGTAGGCACGATACAGCTCTTCACGCAGGCCGGCGTCGTCCGCATACATCATCACCGGCAGATAAGACGGGATATCCAAGGTAAAGACCCAGCCGTCCAGCTCACGCGATTCGGCCTGGGCCCGGGCGGCCGCCAGGGCAGACTCGGGCAGACCGGACAACTGATCTTTATCGGTAATATGCTTGGTCCAGGCCTGGGTTGCATCCAGCACCCGGTTGGAGAAGGTGGATGCCAAATCCGACAGCCGCGATTTGATGTCGCCAAAGCGTTGCTTCTGGCCGGCTTCCAGGGCGATACCGGACAACCGGAAGTCGCGCAGGGTGTTACCCACTTCTTTCTGCTGGGCCAGGCTCAGCTTCTTGAAGCTGTCCCGATCCGCCAGCCCCTGATAGGCTTCAAACAGCCCCTGGTGCTGTCCCATCCAGGTGTGGTATTCGGACAGCAACGGCAGACAGGACTCATAGGCCTGACGCCATTCCTCGCTGTTCAGTACGCTGTTGAGATGGCTCACCGGTGACCAGATGCGCCCGAGGCGATCGTTCACCTCTTCCAGCGGGGCCACCAGGTTGTCCCAGGTAAAGTCTTCCTGGCGGGCCAGCACGGTTTCGACCCGCTTCTTGCAATCCGCAATGGCGTGCTCTACCGCCGGCTTTACATGTTCCGGTTTGATCTGGCTGAACGGCGGCAAACCGTCCATGGTCAGTAGCGGGTTCGTCATGTCCTGTACCTCTTATTGTTTTGGCCGTCGCCTTGCCCGCAGGCAAGCGAGGGAATACCCCTAACATGGTGATCCTAGGGACAATGTTCAAGCTTTTCATGCATTCAGCACCCGATAGAGAGACAGTCCGGCTATTTACTGACCGCCTGCTGCGGTAAAACTTGGTGTACAATCGGCCAACGGCTTTACTTGAACCCACTTATCCAGGGAGCAGACATATGGCACAACATTTCGACTATATCGCCATCGGCGGCGGCAGCGGCGGCATTGCCTCTGCCAACCGGGCGGCCATGCACGGCAAGAAAGTGGCTCTTATTGAAGCCAAAGACCTGGGCGGAACCTGCGTCAATGTCGGCTGTGTCCCCAAGAAGGTGATGTGGCACGGCGCCCAGATTGCCGATGCGGTCAAGCTGTATGCCGCCGACTACGGCTTTGATGTCGAGCTCAAGGGCCACGACTGGTCAAAACTGGTCGAAAGCCGCCAGGCCTATATCGGCCGTATTCATCAGTCTTACGACCGGGTGCTAGGCAACAACAACATCACCGTGATCAAGGGCTTCGGTCGCTTCAAGGATGCCCACACCCTTGAGGTGAACGGCGAAGAATACACCGCCGACCACATCCTGATCGCCACCGGCGGCGAGCCCATAGTGCCGCATATTCCCGGTGCCGAGCACGGTATCGACTCCAACGGCTTCTTCGAGCTGAGCGAGCAGCCCAGGCGGGTGGCGGTAGTCGGCGCCGGCTACATCGCGGTGGAGCTGGCCGGGGTGATGAACGCCCTGGGCTCGGAAACCCACCTGCTGGTGCGCAAGCAGGCGCCGCTGCGCAGCTTCGACCCGATGCTGACCGACACCCTGGTCGAGGTGATGAACACCGAAGGGCCGCAGCTACACACCCATTCCGTGCCCAAGAGCGTAGAGAAAAATGCTGACGGCAGCCTGACCCTGCATCTGGACAACGGCGAGCAGCTCACTGTGGACTGCCTGATATGGGCCATCGGTCGTCGCCCGCTGACCAAGAGCCTCAATCTGGAGGCCGCCGGCGTGTCGGTGGATCAGCACGGCTACATCAAGGTGGACGAGTATCAGAACACCACCGCCAACGGCGTGTACGCGGTAGGCGACAACATCGGCTATGTGGAACTGACCCCGGTGGCCGTGAAGGCCGGTCGCCAGTTGTCCGAGCGGCTGTTCAACAACAAGCCCGACGCCAAGATGGACTATGACTTGATCCCCACCGTGGTGTTCAGTCATCCGCCCATCGGCACCTTAGGGCTAACCGAGCCCCAGGCCCGGGAACTGCACGGCGACGATCAGGTGAAGGTATACACCTCGTCCTTCACCGCCATGTACACCGCCGTGACCAGCCACCGCCAGCCCTGCAAGATGAAGCTGGTGTGTGTGGGTGACAACGAGAAAATCGTCGGTATTCACGGCATCGGTTTCGGCATGGATGAAATCCTGCAAGGCTTCGCCGTCGCCGTGAAAATGGGCGCCACCAAGGCCGACTTCGATTCCTGCGTAGCGATACATCCGACTGGCGCCGAAGAATTCGTTACCATGAGATAAACTATTGATATAAATAGTAAAAGTCCGAGCGATTGCTCGGCCTTTTTGTTTGCCTTAAACCATTCAACCAATGTCCGCTTTCGGAACTCGATAAAGGTCGGACAAAGGGTCCGCTCCGCCGACTCGCTCAAGCACAATCCCTGTGACGCTCAGCACATGATATCCCTGTCATGTGATGGTCGGCAGAGCGAATCCCTTTGCCCTCCCTGATATTCCGGCGCCGCTTGTTGGTCTCGTCTGCGGGCAACTCGCTATTCCAATTTTCAACCCGAGCTACCTATAACACCAAAGCTTCATATGAGTTTCGCTTTGATATGGCATCACAGAGGTCAGGTCTTTCTTTTCTCCCCTGCCTCCCGACTCAAGTGCCTTGCTGCAGAAGGCAAGAGACAAGACCTGACCCCAAGTACGGCGCTGAGTGATATTATTTAGATGTTTTTCTTCGACCATTTTTAATTATTAAATCAAGCAACTCATGAGCATTAGTTGACGGATTCATATCTACTTTCATAATGCCAACTTGTTCATGCTGCGCGATCATGTCAATAGCTCGACGTTTAGCTTTTTCATAGTTACCTGTTTCATGGATTTTTTTAGCACATACCGTTTTACTTCGTTTGTGATCATACCCTTCCAAAACACCCTCTAACTTTTTCTGCATATCCAATCGGTGTATAGGTGCAGTTTGGTTATCGAAATGTAAGTAGGGCCAAATTTCAAAACAAGGATTAGAAAAGGCGACTTTGATATTGTTAGCTCTTGCTTTTTCTATTGCCGCTTCAACATTATGATGTTCATCTCGGTCGAATACGGCCCACACTTGATAATCATTATCTAATGGCTCATTACTTTTTTTTGCTATCTTATTTAATTCTCTAATTTTCTCTGCACAAGTATTAACAATAGTAACCGGCACACCTGCGGCTCCAACACACTCTATTTTAATTAATCCATTCCCATGTATTAGACTAAAACTTTTTAAAAATTCAGGCTCTGTATTTTTCCCCTCGCAATAAGCAATTATTTTTATCTTTGGCTTAATTGAACTTCCTTTGCCTCTAGATACACTGCTGGACTTCCTGATGTTTCTGGCCACTATTCACTCCACAGCTTCTCAAAATTATTCATTAGCCCGAGGAACGGAACTGCACCGAAACGACCATCTAAATAACCATTACGCACATTAGATTTATTTGGTATAGAATAATCAGAAAGAGGCGCTATCTTAGTGCTTCCATTTTCACACTTCTCTGCCAGCCAGACTTCATCCTTTCTAAAACCTTTATAATTCAATAATTGGGTTTCATGAGTTGTAAATATTAGCTGAGCACCTTTTGAGTTGATTCTTGAGCAATTAAACAACTCAACAACCTTCAGAGATAACAATGTGTGTAGACTAGACTCCAACTCATCAACAACAAAAATACCGCCTTCCCTAAGTATCAAAAATACTGACGCCAATAAAGATATTAACGACTTTGTACCTAAGCTTTCATCGCCATATTTAAACTTAACCAACTTATCATTACTGTTTCTTCTAGATATTGATATTTTGTATTCTATATTCGAGTCGTCATCTGGAAATTTAAAATCAACATTTTCCTTACTATTAAGCACTGACATCAGAGCTTGTTTGAAACTAGCCTTAATTTCTTTTTGCTCATCATCAACTTCGTATATCCCTACGTTCATTTCCACTGCGCCGATATCAATCAAAGAAAGAAAGCTACCAATATCTTTAGTCAGATTGTTATCTTTGATCTTCTTAGCTATCGCATTTTCTTGAACGTCGTTTCTAAACCTGAAATTATATGAACTTTTGAAATAATCATATATTCTATTAATTAAATCATGATTTGACTTTGCAGCAGTAGATAAAAAAAGAGAACTTCTAGATGTAACATCAGAAATAGATTTATTCTTCCCCTTTAATACTTTATTGAAATAATACTCTCCATCTTCAGATTCAACATCCCGATGAAACAATACTGTTCTAGATGCTCTCTGCTTATATGAAAATGAATAAAGCCACTCACTCCTTACCACACCATCATTAACAATATACCCATAGTTATAATGAACTCCTTCAAACATAAAATCTATATCAAACTCTGATTCAGATTTTTCGAAGCTAGGATCTAATTTAAACTTAGGAAAATTAATTTCACTAAAATCACGTCTATGATTATGCAAAATAGTATGAACAAAAAACATTAATGCAGCTATTACATTTGTTTTTCCTGCACCATTCGCACCATAAATAGCTACTATGGGAAGAACTTTTTCACGAAGTCCCTCAGGTTCGAATAAGTTATACTCCTCATCTTGCTTGCTATTAGTTGCTGTCATTAGTAGCTCTTGATACTCGCTAATAGACTTAAAATTGCTACAACCAAAACGTAGTATCATTATAAAACCCTCAATGTGACCTTAAGGCTCATTTTTGGGCATTTTTTCTAAAAAAGCAAGCTTACGAAGGGGTTACTTGTGCTTCTATTTTACTTTTAGCTTGAGATCTATTGTCTGTACTAAATAGCTGTTCCGAATAGTAGATCACTGTAAGGAAGGGAACTCAGTCCAGTTTGTGCGATCTGATCAGTCGCCAAACAAAACAAAACGACACCCAAAGGACTGAGTTCATGCCGATCTTACCACCCCTACCTCGCCCAGAGCGACGCCGAATGCACAAGATTATTCAGACTACGCGCGACAAGCAGCATGCCCGTCGAGTCATGGCCATCCTACTGCGTTATGAAG
>NZ_MDKE01000014.1 GCF_001870485.1 Oceanisphaera psychrotolerans
TATACAAGCGCATCTTCGGCATTATCTGAGCAATAAAAATGAGGGGATCTCTGAGATTCGGAACAGCTATTTAAAACAAAGTTAAAGCATTATTTCGGGTTTTATGCGTTGCCACAAATTCCCATCAAGGACTTTATGTCCGTCTATGCTCTCGTTGGTTGGACCAAAGCCAAAGCCGAAGCCAAAAGCATGGAATTCCCGGGGAATGGGATACCGTATAAAATATCTGACTCGGAAGACGACTTCAGTTATGGCGTCGGGGGGCGCTTTCTGGACCGGAGCCGCCCCGGTGGCGTGGCCTTCTTCGCGGAGTATGCCCAGCTGATCAACCGCAGCGACTACGATATCAACGGCCTGATGCTGGGGCTGAGCTGGCATTTCTGATCATCGCTCAGCGTTATTGCCAAGGGCCTCAGGGCCCTTTTTAGTTGTGATCATCAGGCCGGTGATGGCCGAAAAGTACCGGGGTGCTGGTTCGTGAGTCGCGCGGTGATGTCGTTGGCCGGGGACGGACGTCCGAACAGGTAGCCCTGCAACAGATCACAGCCTTCGGCGGTCAGAAAATCCAGATGACTCTGGTCTTCAACGCCTTCCGCGACCACTTGCATTCCCAGCGAATGTGCCATGGTGATGATTGCCGACAGGATCAGGCCGTTGTTGCTCTCCTGGAGGTTGATGATGAAGCTGCGGTCAATCTTGAGAATATCAATGGGCAGATTCTGCAGGTAACTGAGCGAGGAGTAACCGGTACCAAAGTCGTCGAGGGCGATTCGTGTCCCCCTGCGGTGCAGTTCATAGAGGTTTTCCATGACCTGTTCCTGCCCCTGAATCAGCCCCGTCTCGGTCAACTCGAGATACAGGTCCTGAGGGGCGAGCTGATACCTGGCCAGCAGCGCCATTACCCGGCGGGTGAACCCCGGTTGCTGAAGCTGAATGCTGGAAATGTTCACGGCGACTTTTATGCTGGGCAGAGCCGCGCTTTTCCAGGTTTGTAACTGGCGAGCGGCTTCTTCCAGTACCCAGTTACCGATGGCCTCGATCATGCCGTTTTTCTCTGCCAGAGGAATAAACTGGCCCGGTGAAACCACCCCCAGTTCCGTATCGGTCCAGCGGACCAGGGCCTCGACCGCGACCAGATCGCGACTGTGATTATCGATAATAGGCTGATAGAAGAGCTCAAATGCCTGATTCTCAACCGCATGATGCAGTCGCTGAACCAGACGGGCCTGCTGCAGCGACTGCGTTGCCAGGGATTTGGAGAAAAACTGGTAGTTGCCCTTGCCGCTGGTCTTGGCCTGATACATGGCCAGATCCGCATGCTTGATCAGCTCCTCGACGCTGGTTCCGTCGTGCGGATAGAGAGCGATACCGATGCTGGAGCCGGCATAACATGAAATTCCTTTCAGCTCTATGGGCTGAGCCAGTGCGCTCAGCAGGCGTTTGGCGACGGACGCCACGTCCAGTGCGGACTCCATGTTGCGCAGCAACAGGGTAAATTCATCGCCCCCGAAACGAGCCAGTCCCGAGGGGTTATCGCTGACGATGGGGCGGGACAGGCCATCATCGGCACGCAGATTGCCCTGGATGATGTTTGCCACCCTGGCCAGGAGCTGATCCCCGACCGGGTGGCCGTGAGTATCATTGATCTGCTTGAAGTTATCCAGATCCATAAACAGCAGGGCAAACTGCTGCTGATGTTTTTGCGACCGCTCTATTTCACGGCGTACCATCTTGATAAACATTCGTCGATTGGCGAGGCCGGTCAGACTGTCCTGAAAGGCAAGGGTGCGGATCTGCTTGTTCGATTCTTGCAACGCCAGGCTCATGCGATTGAAAGAGCGGCTCAGCTCCCCGATTTCGTCTTCGTGCTGGATCGGAACCTGGATCAGCTGCTGGTGCTGCCCCATGCTGGCCAGCGCCCGGTTCAGGCGTTGCACCGGTTTGAGGAACTGATTACGAAACAGTAGCAGCAATAGTGGCACCGACAGCACCACGGCCCCCAGGCAGACGATTAATACCAGCCGGCCGATATGACGGGAGTCCCGCAACAGTTCTGCTTCGGGCAGCAGCAGGTGTACCTGCAAATCCGGATGTAGCTGCCGGCTGTGATGCTGATAGGGCTGTCCCTGGAACTCGATCTCTGTACTGCCTGCGGGTGTTCATCGATGATGGTCATGCGATCGCTGAAGGGCTGCCGAGTCTGCTCCGCTGACAGAGAGGTGGCCAGCACGTGGTGACGGTTATCGGTCAGCAGCAGTTCTGCGCCATTCCAGGGGGTGGATGGCAACATATCGATCAGCGGTTGCAGGCTGATGGTCAGGCTGAGATAGCCACGCAATTCGGGCTCCGCACGGAAGGACTCGGTGGCGGTATTAATCAGCCGAATGCGGCGCGATACATAAAGAGCCGGCTCCTGGTTGTCGGGGTTGAGCATGATGCGACTGAGCAGGTCGCTGGAAGCCTGCTGGATCGCCATGAAGTGGGGGCTTTCACCTTCCTCTTCGGTCCGGTTGATGATGTTGCGGTTGGTCAGACGAATATCTTCAAAGCCGTCGGGCTGCAGCACCCGAATCTCGTAATAATCCGGGTATATGTTTTGAATGCTGGCGAGTTTGCTCTGCAGCGGACGTTGCATCAGGGCATAACGTTCTTCGAGATCGTCGGTCAGAACATAGTTTTTGAATAAGGGGTCGTCGGCAAAAACCGAGACATTGGCCAGGGCAACCTCGGTTATCTGCGTTACCCGACTTTGAAGTGAGTCCATCAGGAGTCGTATTTCCTGCTGGCCCTTGGTATGGGCATTATCCTTCAGTTGCTGATAGGCCAATAGACCAATCAGCAGCATGGGGCCGGCGATCAGCGGAATAACCAGCAAGGGTAATTTGGTGCTCAGTTTCATACATGCTCTTTATTGTCTGGCCGCAGACCGGCTTATTGCAGCACCCTGGCCGCGATATGATTGCGTTGCCGCATCGCTCTGGCGGGCAGCCCTTGATGAAACTCGGAGGACTCAAGCGTTGTCGGGTCGGGATAAATAACCGGATTTTGCAGGAATTCTGCCGGCAGCAGTGCTTCGGCTGCCATATTGGGGGTGGCGTAATACACAAATTGTGCTTGCTGAGCCGCATGGGCCGGCTCATTGATAAAATCCAGGAAGGCATAGGCCAGATCGGGATCCCGAGCATGGGTACCCAGGGCCAGGTAATCCACCCAGACATTACCCCCTTCCCGGGGCAATACATAGCGAAGCTGATCGTTATATTCCTGCAGTATCAGGGCGTCACCGTTGTACATCATCGTCGCCAGAATATCACCGCTCAGGATCGGTGACTGTTCATCCAGAGTAATATACTGGTAGGTACGGACATGGGGTTTCTGCTCGAGCAGCAGCGTCTCGGCTTCTGCCAGATGGGCCTTGTTCGTGCTGTTGGCGGAATACCCCAGCGCCTTGAGTGCCATGCCAATCATGTCTGCCGAGGTCTCAATCATGGCTATCTTGCCCTGCAGCTCCGGTGCCGGTCGGAACAGTTGCTGCCAGTGGGTGATAGGCGTGGTGACCAGGTCACTGCGATAAAGGATGCCGGTGGTCCCCCAGAAATAGGGCACGCCATATTTTTCCGCGCCCTCGACGGCCTGGCACCAGTGGGGATTCAGGTGCTGCAGGTTAGGCGCCCTGGCGGGATCCAGTTCTGCAATCCAGCCCCGCCTGGCATAGGTTTCCAGGCTGACACCGGACACCAGTATCAGGTCGTAGCCCCGGCCGCCGTTGACCAGCATCATTTCGGTGCGTTGATCGTCCGAGCTGTAATAGATTTCGGCGACGTCGGCATCGTATTGACGTTCAAACTGTGCGACCAGAGCGGGATCCAGATAATCCGACCAGTTGAGAATGACCAGTTGTCGTGATGCAGCCTGGCTGTATGAACTGCCAATCGTCAGCAGCAAACAGATAGATAGCAGCCATGATCTTGCCAGAGTGCAGAACATGTTAATAAAGTTCCTTTTATTACAATGGCCACAGGCTATCTAATTTTTATTATATTTCATAGGCATAAAAGACCGGCGGCATGCTAGCGCGCCGGTTGTTCAGGGAGCATGGCAGGCTTGTTTCTGCAGCCGGGCTTGCCGGTATTCCCGACCGGAGGGCGCTTTATCAGACCACCAGCACCGGACACTTGGCGGCGCTGGTTACCCGATGAGAAACACTGCCGAGCAGCATGCCCTCCTTGTCACTGTGGGTGCCACGGGTGCCGACCACAATCAGATCGGCTTCTTTTTCTCGGGCGAAGTTCACGATGATCCGGGAAGGGCGACCGCTTTTCACGAAGCCCCGCACCTTGCTGGCTCCCAGCTGCCGGGCATGCTCCTTGGCGTGATTGACGACTTCTCTGGCATATTCCGACAGTACCTTGTCCGGAATGTCCATTTCCGCCGGCCGTCCGATGGACAGGGTCGCCTCGAACAGGCTGTGGTGTTTGTAGACGCAGATCAGATAAATCTCGGCATCGGGCAGCAATTGCTGCAATTGCACGGCTTTGTCCAGTGCCCTGAGTGAAGAAGCGGAGCCGTCTACGGCCACAACTACTTTATGAAACACGGTTGCCTCCTGGTATCGGTGATGGCGTCATCAATCGGGAAAGGCCATATCACGCAAAAACAGCGCGATATCCGGAAAGGCGATAATCAGCCCGGCGGCGGCCACCAGCATGAAGATGAACGGCGGTGTACCGCGGATCACTTCCATGTAGGGTCGTTTGAAAATGGCGATGGCAGTGAAGATATCGCAGCCGAACGGCGGGGTGGCCGAGCCGATGGCCACCTGCAGGGTAATGAGCACCCCTACCAGTACCGGATCCAGCCCGGTGGACTGAATGGCCGGTGCAAAAATGGGGGTCAGCACCAGGATCACCACGATGGGGTCCACAAACATGCAGGCGATAAAGAACGCCACACAGATGGCGATCAGCACTCCCACCGGACCGGCTTCGTTGACGCCGACCGACTCGAGAATGGCCTGTGGTACCTGGGCGAACGACAGTATCCAGGAAAAGCCGTTACCCACCGCGACCAGAATGAAGACCACGGCGGTGATCAGTCCGGTGGATTTGGCGATGCGATAGATTTCCTTGAGTTTGAGCGATCGAAACACCACAAACTCCAGCAGGAAGGCATAAAGTACGCAGACGGCGGCGGCCTCGGTGGGGCTGAAAATACCGCCATAGATACCGCCGACGATGATCACCGGAAAAAACAGTGGCCACAGCGCCATCCGGACCGCGACCAAGCGCTCGGACCAGCTGGCTTTCGGTTCGGTGGGCACCTCGTTTTTATGGGCGTAATAAAGGCAGTAGAGTGAAAACATCACCAGGATCAACAGCCCGGGCCCGATACCGGCGATAAACAGTTCGGCGATGGAGGTTTCGGAAATGACCCCATAGATGATCATGCCGATGCTGGGCGGGATAAGGAAGGCGATGTCGCTGGCATTGATGATCAGCGCCAGGGTAAAGGAGTCGGAATAACCGGCCTTGAGCATTTTCGGGCGTAGCGGCGAGCCCACCGCCACCACCGTGGCCTGGGTCGAGCCGGACACGGCACCGAACAGGGTGCAGGAGGTGGCGGTGCTGATGGCCAGCCCGCCCTTGATATGGCCGATGAAGGCCATGACCATGTTGATCAGCCGGTCGGCGGAGTGGCCTCGGGTCATGATATCGGCGGCGAGAATAAACATCGGCACCGCAATCAGCGAGGCCGGACGAATACCGCCCATCATCTGCTGGATAAAGGTGCCCATCTGACCGAAGCCGTCGAACATCATCACGAAGCCGACCACCGAGGCGGTGATCAGCGGAATCATCATGGGAAAACCTAACAGCAGCAGCCCAATCATGATAGCCATTAATAGCGTTGCCATGGTTTATGCCTTTTTTATGGTTATTGAAGCCATGCCCGACATTACACTTCGGTCTCGGTATCGCTGTAGCCATCCACCACCCCGGTGGAGAGATAGACGCCGTCGCTGGTGATGTTTTTGATGGCGGTCAGCAGGTACTGAATGCCGGTGATGGCAAAACCCACGGGCGCCCAGACGTAAATCCACCAGATTTCGAAGCCCAGTGCCGGCAGAATGCGGCCGCGACTGTGAAGGGTGTCGATATAACCGTAGGCGTGGTAGCTGAGAAAAAACATGACCAGGGCGGTAAAGAGCGCGATGAATATCATCAGTACTTTTCTGGCTTTGGCGGGTAGCGCATCGTAGAGGGCCGACATGCGGATGTGGCGACCGTGGCGGGCGGCGTAACCGAGGCCGGCGAAGGTGATGAAGATAATCAGGATGCGGTTGATCTCGCCGGAGAAGAAGAACCCTTCTCCGAACAGGAAGCGGGCGATGACATTGGCACAGGTGTTGACCGCCATCAGCAACACGCCGGTTGCCAGCATCACGGCTTCGAATCTGGCGATCCACTCGTCCATCACGCCGAGTAACCCCGGCAGACCAGATTCGTAGCCAGCGGTGTCATCTTCTATTTCGGGAGTGTGCTCAGACATGGTTGTGCTCCGGAGCAGCCCCGCCACCGCAGGGCCAAAGCCTCGGGGCGGGGATTAACGTCAGGCCCACAGGTATCGCGCAGTGGGCCAGGGATCAGTTGGTTTGCAGACGTTCAAGATCTTGTTTGAACTGGTTCAGCAGTGTCTTGCCGTTGTCACCGGTCATGTCGATAAACTTGTCCTCGACCTTGGGCGCTCGGGCCTTGAAGGCGGCAATCTGGGCGTCGTCCAGGCGAGTGACCGTGACCTTGTCGCTGCTCTTGGTGATTTTTTCGAGCGAGCGGTCGGCGAGGCCGTCGATGTGCTGGATGATTTCTTCGAAGGCATAGTCGGCGGCCTTCTGTACCAGCTGCTGGTCCTCATCGGACAGGTCGTTGTAGAAATCCTGATTCGCCATCATGGCGGTGGTAAACCAGCCGTGACCGGTGAAAATCAGGTTGGGGGACACCTCGTAGAGGCCGCCGGATTCAATCCAGAAAATCGGGTTTTCCTGACCCTGGATCATGTTGGTCTGCAGGGCACCATAGACTTCACCCCAGGGCAGGGGGGTCGGGGTGGCGCCGAAGGCGGAATAGGTTTCCGACAGCAGCGGGTTGGTCATGACCCGGATTTTCTTGTTGTTCAGCTCTTCCGGCGTGGTGGCGGGTTCATCCAGGGTGATGACCATTTCGCCTTCGGGATACATCTTCAGCAGCTCCAGGCCCTTTTGGGCATAAAGCTTGGGAAAGTCTTCGTTGATGGCCTTGCTCTCGCGGAAGAAGCTTACCACCTGGTTCATGTCGGTGGGCATCAGATAGGGAATGAAGAAAATCTGGCTTCGGGGATCAGGGCGCCGGTAAAGCCGGGAGACTGGTTGACGAAGTTGAGAATGCCCGCCTGGGTTTGTTCCATGATGTCGTCGGACTCGCCCAGCTCGCCAAAACGGTAAATCTGCAGGCTGTGATCCGAGTGCTCCTCGATGTATTCCTTGAACTTTTGCGCGTATACGTCCTGCACATCACCCTCGTATTCTTCGTGGGCATAGCGCCAGTTGGCGGCCTGCGCGGCAGTACAGGTGAATAACGCCAGCGCCGACAGTCCGGTTAGTTGCTTGAGTCTGCGCTTGAATCCTTTTTGCTTGTCCATTTTATGCTCTCCTTCGTTTCGTTCTCTAACCTCATTTGGGGCTATTATAGACTGGCAAAATAAGCATGAAGACGCAAGAAGAGGGGGCGTTCAAATATGATTTGGTGGGCCGCGCCGAGCAGGGAATATTGCTGAATGATACGTTTTGTCATCATTTTTCAGATGTTTTTGGTTATATTGTGGTTTTTAAAGGGGTTTTAATGAATGGGCGCCAATGGTGCCACCTAGCTGCAAAAGGTAGAGTTCAAAACATTACAGCAATAACAAAGATAGCAAGATGGCCTGGAAACAGCATAGTTGCCGGAAAACAAAACAGGCAACCCCTGTTGCCTGTTTTTTCGCCGGAATGACGAATGATAGGGTGGAGTGAGGTTCCGCTCAGAAATGGTAGCTCAGCACCAGACCGGCCAGGGATTGGGTGGCGAGGGAATGCACAATGGATTTGTACATAATGGATCTGTACATGAAGGGCTATGCTCCTGAGATAAAGCTCAGAGTGAGTCTAGCATCATGAACGGTTGCGGGACCTGTAATGTAAAAACCCGGCCGGAGCCGGGTTTGTTATTTCGGATTATAAAGACGCTCAGCCTTTTACCTGCTCCAGGGCCTGGTTCAGGGTAGCGCTGGGGCGCATCACTTTCTCCACCGCGGCCGGGTCGACATGGTAATAACCGTCGAGGCCAGCGGACTTGCCCTGTACTTCGTTCAGTTCGGCCACGATTTGGGCCTCCTGCTCGGTCAGCGTCTTGGCCAGCGGGGCGAAGTGGGCGGCCAGTTCGGCGTCGTCGGTCTGGGCGGCGACTTGCTGGGCCCAGTACAGGCTCAGGTAGAAGTGGCTGCCACGGTTGTCCAGCTCACCGGCCCGGCGAGACGGCGACTTGCCGTTGTCCAGCAGCAGCTCGGTGGCCTTGTCCAGGCACTTGGCCAGGATCTTGGCACGGGCGTTGCCTTCCTTGATGCCCAGCTCTTCCAGCGATACCGCCAGCGCCAGGAACTCACCCAGCGAGTCCCAACGCAGGTGGTTTTCTTCCATCAGCTGCTGCACGTGCTTGGGGGCGGAGCCGCCGGCACCGGTTTCGTACATGCCGCCGCCGGCCAGCATCGGCACGATGGACAGCATCTTGGCCGAGGTGCCCAGTTCCATGATCGGGAACAGATCGGTCAGGTAGTCGCGCAGCACGTTGCCGGTCACGGAAATGGTGTCCAGGCCACGCTTCATGCGCTCCATGGAGAAACGGATGGCTTCGTTGTAGGACATGATGTGAATGTCGAGGCCGTTCAGATCGTGCTCCTGCAGGTAGGCTTCCACCTTCTTGCGCAGCTCATTGTCATGGGCGCGCTCGGCATCCAGCCAGAATACTGCCGGGGTGGCGGAGTTGCGGGCGCGGGTTACGGCCAGCTTCACCCAGTCGCGAATGGCGGCGTCCTTGGTCTGGCAGGCACGCCAGATATCGCCTTTTTCCACGTCGTGCTGCATCAGTACCTGACCGTTGGCATCGACCACGCGCATGGTGCCGTTTTCACGCAGTTCGAAGGTCTTGTCGTGAGAGCCGTATTCTTCGGCCTTCATCGCCATCAGGCCCACGTTGGGTACGGTGCCCATGGTGCGAGGATCGAAGGCGCCGTTGGTCTTGCAGAAGTTGATGACTTCCTGATAGATGCGGGCGTAGGTGCTTTCCGGCATGACCGCCTTGGTGTCTTTCTGTTTGCCATCACGGCCCCACATCTGACCGGAGTTGCGGATCATCGCCGGCATGGAGGCATCCACGATCACGTCGCTCGGCACGTGCAGGTTGGTGATGCCCTTGACCGAGTCGACCATGGCCATTTCCGGGCGATGCTCATAGCAGTCGTGAATGGCTTGCTCGATTTCGTCCTGAGTGGACTGGGGCAGGCTCTTGATCTTCTCCAGAACGCTGTTCATGCCGTTGTTGGGGTTGACACCCAGCTCGTTGAACAGCTCGCCGTATTTCTCGAATACCTCACGGTAGAACACCTTGACCGCGTGGCCGAACACGATGGGGTGAGACACCTTCATCATGGTAGCCTTGACGTGCAGTGACCACATCACGCCGGTTTCTTTGCAGTCCTGCAGGGTCTGTTCGAAGAAGGCTTCCAGCGCCTTGGCGCTCATGAACATGCCGTCCAGCACTTCACCGGCCTGCAGCGGCAGTTCTTTCTTCAGCTCGACCTGACCGGCCTGATTGACGAACTCGATGCGAACGGTCTGGTCTTTATCCATGGTGACGGACTGTTCGCTGGAGAAGAAGTCGCCGCCATTCATGTAGTCGGCGTGAGAACGGGAGGCCTTGCTCCAGGCACCCATGGAGTGAGGATATTTGCGTACAAACGCCTTGACCGCAGCCGGGGCACGACGATCGGAGTTGCCCTGGCGCAGTACCGGGTTGACCGCGCTGCCGAGGATTTTGGAGTAACGCTCGAGGGCAGACTTTTCTTCGTCGGTTTTTGCCTCTTCCGGCAGATCGGGAATGTCGTAGCCCTGACCTTGCAGCTCCTTGATACAGGCACGTAGCTGCGGCACCGAGGCGCTGATGTTGGGCAGCTTGATGATGTTGGCGTGCGGATCCTGGGTCAGCTCGCCCAGTTCACTCAGGCCGTCGGCCACTCGCTGTGCTTCGGTCAGGCGCTCGGGGAAGGCGGCCAGTACGCGACCGGCCAGAGAGATGTCGCTCAGGGTCACGTTGATGCCGGCGCTGCTGGCAAAGGTGCGCACGATGGGAAGCAAAGAGTAGGTAGCCAGGGCGGGGGCTTCGTCGGTCAAGGTATATACGATGGTTGGTGCTTTGATTGTCATTATTTCGCTCGTTCCCTGCTTGATAGATGGGGGTTCAGCGGCTCAGCTCAATACCTGCTTTTGGCCGATACTGACGCTGCTCAATGCCGCTGGATTGAATAGCCGACCGGCATTGTATGACATATCGCCCTCAAGACTTAAGCGTCCTGAGTAAATTCTGTGGCTTGATTCGACTAAATATATATGTTTCGCCCTGATATCAGCATGATGGTGCGGCCGTATTCAGGCATGGTCATCCAGATCGGCGCCTCCCACCATGGCGGCAGCCACCCTGCTCGCCTCGGTCGTGCAGGCCTGGTCTCTGCCATTATGCTTGGCGGTATAGAGGGCATTGTCTGCATGCTGCACCAGGCTGTCGACGGTATCCTCGGGTTCGAGCTGGGCGATGCCTGCACTGGCGGTGATGCCACCCCGGCAGGGGAAACGATGCTGACGGATGCTGGCCAGCAGCCGTTCGGCCAGCAGCTTGCCCTGGGCGAGATCGGTTTCAAAGCACAGCACCAGGAACTCCTCTCCTCCCCATCGGCAGACGGAGTCGGTCTCGCGCAGGTTGTTCTGCAGCAGCCGACCGAACCGGGCCAGCACCTTGTCGCCGGTCAGGTGGCCGTACTGGTCGTTGATCCGTTTGAAGTGATCGATATCGAGCATGATCACCGACAGCGGGCGCCCGTATCGTTGTGCCCGTCGCAGGTCTATTTCCAGGCTGACGTTCAGCCCGTGCCGGTTGGGCAGCAGGGTCAGGGCATCGGTCTGCGCCATGTCCCTGAGTTGCCGGTTTACCGCGTTCAGGCGCCAGGCCCAGAACAGACTGGTGGCAAGCACGGCCATCAGCATGAGCCCCAGTAACGTTGCCAGACGATAATCGGTGACCATTTCCGGCACCATCTGCAATGACAGGTGGCGGTTCATCACCTGTTGCCGTTCCTGCTCGGTAATGGCGGCGATGCCCTGATTTAGAATATCGCGCAGGGTCTGTTCCGATTTGAGTACGCCCATGCGCAGCCGGTTGTTGTAACCGGGGATTTGTCCTGAAATCTTGAGGTTGAACCAGCCTTCTCGTTTGATGGTGTTGGCAGCGACGATCAGCGATCGCAGGGTCATGTCGGCCTTTCGTTCCGATACCAGCCGCAGGGCCTCGGTTTCCGACTCGGTGTGGATAATGGTCAGGTTGGGAAAGTCCCGGGCGAAAAACTCCGCCATGGCGGTGCCGCGGGGCAGGGCGATGGTTTGATGTTTCAGGCGGGACACATCGGAGATGAAGGGGTGTTCTTCCCGGGTGATCAGCACATTGGCATCGTCCAGCAGCGTGTCGGTGAAGATCAGCCACCGTTCCCGCTCGGGGGTCTGGTTGAGCAGACTCAAGGCCACACAGTCGCCATTCCGGGAAGCGGTCAGACTGTCTTCCCAGCTGGTGGTGGGGTGCAGCTGTATTTGCAGCCCGGTTTTGGCGGCCACCAGGGCTATCAGGTCGGCGGCAATGCCCACATGCCGGTTATGGTCGTCGATGGCTTCGAAGGGCAGCCAGTCCGGGTCCACGCACATCGAGATCTGCGGATGAGCACTGACATAGGCCTGCTGGGAAACATTCAGGGGTACCGAGGCATCGACGGCCCAGCTCCCGGTAACGGGGGCGAGCAACAACCATAGCCATAGTCCGTACCACCGGTGGCGGCTCCGGTGCCGTTCGGAGAGCGGGGCTGGGGCAATACTTGAGGCAGAAGAGTCCATTCTTATCCCCAAACAGTAACATATGAAACCATAATGCGATTTTCGCCGATGGAGAGCAATGGAAAGGGCGATAGTTTTTCGGGTGGAGACCCTGAAATATTCATCGCAGGGGGAAGTGGCCGGGAATAAAAAACGCCCGGGCGAAACCCGGGCGTTGGTGCAGGCGTAGCGCCGTGATCAGGCCTTGGTGCTGGACTGCTGTCCTGCGCCGTGCGGGAAGTGGATTTCTTCTTCCCGCTTGCCGGCGTTGGGGTTGTTGAAGCGGGCCACATCCATGGCGCCTTCGCTCTTGCCGACGATACAGGTCACCACCGAATCACCGGTGATGTTGACCGCGGTGCGGATCATGTCCAGCAGACGATCCACGCCGATGATCAGCGCAATGCCTTCTACCGGCAGACCCACCTGGTTCAGCACCATGGCCAGCATGATCAGACCCACTCCGGGTACACCGGCGGTGCCGACAGAAGCCAGGGTGGCGGTCATGATCACCATCAGGTAATCATTGAAGGTCAGATCGATGTTGAAGGCCTGGGCGATAAAGGCGGTAGCCACACCCTGCATGATAGCGGTGCCATCCATGTTGATGGTGGCGCCCAGCGGTACGGTAAAGGAGGCTATCTTGTTGTCTACCCCCATACGGCGCGTGGCGGTTTCCATGGTCACCGGAATGGTGGCGTTGGAGGAGGCGGTGGAGAAGGCGAACATGATGGCATCTTCCATTTTCTTCAGGAAGATCAGCGGGTTCAGTCCGGTAAAAGCCCTAAACATGATGGAGTAGGTCACCAGGCCGTGCAGCAGCAGGGTGCCGGCCAGCACCAGGAAATATTCCATCAGGTTGAAGATGGCATCCAGTCCCAGGCCGGTGAACAGCTGGGCCATCAGGCAGAACACGCCATAGGGGGCCAGATTCATCAGCAGCATCACCAGCTTCATGATGACGTCGTTGAGGTCGCTGAACAGGGCGGCGATACGCTCCCCCGGCTTGCCGGCCAGGCTGATGGCAATGCCGAACAGTACCGCAAACACGATGATCTGCAGGGTATTGCCCTGAGCCATGGAGTTGATGGGATTGGTGGGGAACATGCCGATGATCACCTCGCCCAGGGTGGGCGCTTCCTTGGCGGCAAAGGAGGTAGCGGCAGTGAGATCGACGCCTTCGCCGGGCTTGAACAGGTTACCCATCAACAGTGCCAGGGTGATGGCGATGGCGGTGGTGACCAGATAAAAGGTCAGGGTCTTGCCACCGAGGCGGCCGAGGGTGGACAGGTCTTTCAGTGAACTGGTGCCACACACCAGCGAGACGAAGATCAGCGGTACCACCAGCATCTTGAGGCTGGCGATAAAGATCTGACCAACCACCTGCAGCAGGCCATTGACGATATATTCCTGCACCAGGGCGACTTCGGCCAGCAGGGTACGGAAAATAAAGCCGGCCAGAATGCCGAGGCTCATGCCGAGCAGGACCTTGCCGGTCAGCGACATTTTTTTCTTGTCGGTTGTCATCAGATGGATTCTCCTTATCCGATATAAGGGCTCAAAAACGGAGGCGTCAATAACGCCCGAGAAGGGGCCGGCGGCCCCGGTGTTGCCACCGCCGAGCAGATCGGGGCGGCGGCGGTCTGAACCGCGCCGCACTCTAAAGCAAGTAAGGTGCCAATTGTGTATTTTATGGTTAATTTTTTGTTTTTTAAAGGAAAAATCATTTAGAAGCGGGAGAGTGGTTACCGGGTATAGGTATAACCATGGCTATGGATGGGGGAGGTTTTTACGGCTAAATTGTTGTTTGTTTAGGGGTTTTCATGCTCACCGTCAGGTTATAGCCATAATTAATGTTATAGGGGTTTTGCCGGCTCGCCAGGACATCAGGGCCTTGATTCCTGCCTTAACGACGATGAGCATGATGCGAAAAGGCGATGCAGAAGCCCGCAAACGGGCATCGCGAAACTGATGGCGCTGCCATTGGCAGAGGGGATTAAGGCTTCTTCAGGGGGCTGCCGCTCATCCGTGTTCACCGCCTTCGGCATCTTCGGTGGCGGACTTTTTCAGTCGTTTGCTCAGGGCGGGTTGGGAGATCCCCAGCAGGCGGGAAGCCAGCGACTGGTTACCCTGGGCGCGGCGCATGGCCTCTGCCACCAGCAGCTCACCGGCCTGTTGCAGCGTGGGCAGGGGTTGAAGCTGTCCGAACGGGCCCTGCTCCGGGCTGGTAGTGGGCTCCATATGGACCGGCTCCTGATTCAGTGCCCGCCGAAACACCTCCATCGACAGCATCCGGCTGCGATGCTGGCTGGTGGCATCGAATACCAGGCGCGCAGCTCGCGCACGTTGCCGGGGAACTCGTAATTGGCCAGTAATACCGGCAGCTCCTTGGGGATGCTGGGGACGGCCTTGCCCAGTTCTTCTGCGGCTTCTGCCAAAAAATGGGCCAGCAGCAGGGGAATGTCGCCCTTGCGCCGGCGCAGCGGTGGCACCTCTACCTGGTGGGTACGCAGTCGGTAGTAGAGATCCTTGCGGAAGTCACCACTCTGTTGTTTTCTGGCCAGATCCTGGTGGGTGGCGACCACGATGCGAGCCTGTAGCCGCCGGGGACGATCGCTGCCCAGAGGGTAATATTCCCCTTCCTGCAGCAGGCGCAGCAGTTTGACCTGGGACGCCAGACTCAGATCGCCGATTTCGTCCAGAAACAGGGTGCCGCCCGCCGCCTGTTCGATCATGCCGGCTCTGCTCTTGTCGGCGCCGGTAAAGGCGCCGCGATGATGGCCGAACAGGGTGTCGGCAAACATGTTGTCGTCCAGCCCCGCGACGTTCACGCAGACCATGGGGCCGCTTCGTTTGCTCAGGCCGTGAATGGCGCGGGCGATCAGTTCCTTGCCCACGCCGCTTTCTCCGCTGATCAGCACCGGCTGCCGGCTGGCCGATATGGCCTCCAGATACTGGAATATCGAGCGCATGCTCTTGTCCTGGGTGATGATGTCGTGAAACACCTCGGGTTGTTCCAGGGTATCGGTCAGCAGGCGTCGGCGCATCTCCTGATTTTCCAGGCGCATCTCCTGGGCCCGGATCGCGCGCTTGATACTGCCGATCAGGCGATCTTCTTCCGTGGTCTTCACCACATAGTCGTAGGCGCCGAGTCGAATACAGCTGACGGCGGTTTCCAGCTGGTTCAGGCCGCTGATGATGATGACGGTGATGTCCGGGTATTCTTCCACTATCTGCTGCAACAGCGCTTCACCCGACAGGTGGGGCATGGTCAGATCCAGCAGCACCAGCCCGATCGGCTCACGGGCGATAATGCTCATCACGTCGCGGCTGTCGCTGCAGCGATAGCTGTGATTGATGCCGGCCTTGCGTTCCAGGGCAATATCGAGACTGCGCAGAAAAGAGGGCTCATCATCCACCAGCAGCACCCCGAAGCTGGGGTAGCGATTGTCATTGCTCACGAGGCGGTTCCTTCAATGCAGGGGAGAAAGACAGTGGCACGGGTACCCCGGCCGGGTTCGGAATGATACAGCAGTCGGCCGCCGGGTTCCCGTACTATGCTGGCTGAGTGGTGATATACGTCATGGGGCGGCGCCGCGCTGAAGGCGGGAGTATACATCGGCATACGGGAGGCTGGCGCCGAAACGTGGCGCTGGCCTCCTGCTGCCGGGCAGGGATTCGTCAGTCATCAGAAGTGGCGGCAATCTTGTGGATGCTGAGATCGGCGCCGTTGAATTCTTCCTCGTCGCTCAGGCGGATGCCCACCAGCAGACGGATGCCGCCGTACACCAGCAGGCCGCCGAGCACGGCGACGGTGATGCCGGCGAGAGTGCCCAGCAACTGAGAGACAATACTGACACCACCCAGGCCGCCCAGCGCCTGCTGGCCGAAAATGCCGGCGGCAATGCCGCCCCAGGCGCCGCAGATACCGTGCAAGGGCCAGACGCCGAGTACATCGTCGATCTTCCACTTGTTCTGTTGCAGGGTAAACAGCCATACGAACAGGGCGCCGGCGATGATGCCCACGATCAGGGCCCCGATGGGGTGCATCAGATCGGAACCGGCGCAAATCGCCACCAGACCGGCGAGGGGGCCGTTATGGATAAAGCCCGGATCGTTCCGGCCCAGGATCAGCGCGGCGATAATGCCACCCACCATGGCCATCATCGAGTTCAGCGCTACCAGTCCGGAAATGCTGTCCAGGGTCTGAGCCGACATCACGTTGAAGCCGAACCAGCCGATGGACAGTATCCAGGCGCCCAGCGCCAGAAAGGGAATGCTCGACGGCGGAAAGGCCGCCAGCTTGCCGTTGCGATAGCGGCCCCGGCGTACCCCCAGCAGCAAGATGGCCATCAGGGCTATCCAGCCGCCCACACCATGCACCACCACCGAGCCGGCAAAGTCATGAAAGGCGGCGCCGAAGGTGGCGGCCAGCCAGTCCTGCAGGCCGAAGTTGCCGTTCCAGACGATGCCTTCGAAAAAGGGGTAGACGAAGGCCACCGACAGCGTCGAGGCACAGAGGATGGGCCAGAATTTTGCCCGTTCGGCGATGCCGCCGGAGACGATGGCGGGAATGGCGGCGGCGAAGGTCATCAGAAAGAAGAACTTCACCAGTCATAACCCTGGCCGGCCGACAGGGTTTCGGCATCCTGAAAGAAGGTGACGCCGTAGGCGACCCAGTAGCCGACAAAAAAGTAGGCGACGGCGGAAAAACCGAAGTCGGTCATGATCTTGACCAGAGCATTGACCTGGTTCTTGTGGCGGACCGTACCTACCTCGAGAAAGGCGAAGCCGGCGTGCATGGCAAAGACCATGACCGCCCCCATCAGAATAAACAGGGTGTTGGCACTCTGTGCCAGGGTGTCGATGGCGCTACTGATGCTGTCCATTAATCTCTTCTCCTCGATGCCCGCTGGCGATGCAGGCATTGCACCATGGTGGTGCCTTTTGGTTATCACCTGTCCAGAATGGTGCATCACCGTTCTGCTCACGCTTCAGGATGCTGCCTGTAGTGACCCGGGCTGCGTCGTCAGGCGCTTGGATTGCCGGCATCACGCCGGTGCATGGTCGAATATCAAGCATGAAGCATGCCAGTGTATAAAAAGTAGCGGTGGTCGCATCATCCTGCTAGCGCCGCCGGGCCAGCCAGTGATCGAGCGAGAACATACCGGCACCGCGAGACATCAGCAGCAGCAGGACGGTGGCCCAGACCCCGTGAACCGGATAGGCACCGGGATAGACCAGCAGCTGGATCACCAGCGTCATCATCAGCAGAGCAAGGGCCGACAGTCGGGTGGCCAGCCCCAGCAGCAACAGCACGGGAAAGGCATGCTCGGCCAGCGCGGCCAGGGTGGCAGCCAGTTCGGGGGAGAGCAGGGGAAGACTGTATTCGTCCCGAAACAGAAACACCGCCAGCGGCTTGAGACTGGGCCAGCCGAGGCTGAATTCACCGCTGACGATATCGATGGCCAGGCCATCAATCTTGGTCTGACCCGATTTCCAGAACACGGCGGCGATGGCAAAGCGCCCCAGCAGGGCGATGGGCGAATAGGGAATGCGGCTCAGCCACAGGTTGAGCCGGGTGATGATACGGGCTGGATTCATAAGGCGTCTCCATCGGGGTGAAAGGCGGCAATGGCCTTGTGCCGGAGCAGCATTGCCAGGGTCTGCTCCGGTGCAAAATCCGGGTGTAGGCGCAGAGTCTGCTCCAGTGCCGTGCCCAGCGGTTGCTGTAACAGCAATTCGATAAAGCAGGCGCTGGCCTTGTCGAGCGGCAGTAGCTCCACCTGCAGCGCCGGGCGCAGTAACAGGGCTTGTTCGGGGTGAAAGGGGTTGACGTCGGCGATGTTCAATTGCCCCTGATGTGCCCGCCACAGCGAGACCACGGCATAAGGCGAGAGCAGCAGTCGAGTCGAGGGTTGCAGCTGTAATTGCAATCCGGCGACCCGTTGTGCATCGGCCAGCAAGGCGGCGAGCGCCCGGGTATCGAGCCGGTCTGGCTCGGCGGCATGAAGGGCGCCGAGCCAGGCCCTCTCGAGGCGTGCCATGTCGGCCAGATAGGGCACGGCGGATGCGGGTGGAAAGGAGTCGATAAATGCCGGCAGCCGGTGACCGTAGTCGGTCAGCAAGGGTGAGTCCGGCGGCGTCTGTTCGATATACACCCCGGCCATGGCACTAAAGAAGGTTTCGCCCACCAGTTGCCGACAAACCGGAAAGGTGTCGGCCAGCGCAACGGTCAGCGAGGCCCGCACGTTGTTGCGATACACCGCAAAGCGGGCCCGGTTGCCGGGGTTCTGGCTCAGGCTGGTGGGCAGCGCCTGCTCCGGATCGAACAGGGCATTGATGAAGGCATCGTGCATGTTCATGGTGTCGGTGTCCGAGTGTCCGCCTGCGTCAGGCACTGTTCGGCCAGACTCGCTTCCGCCAGCAGCACCTCGAAGGCGGGAATGTTGTTGTCCCGTTCGATCAGGGTGGGGGTGGGGCCGATGCGCTCCAGCAGCTGGCGATACAGGGTCCACACCGGCTCGGCGATGGGGGCGCCGTGACTGTCGATCAGCAGGCGGGCGCCACTGTTATCCCGTTGTTCGTCAAAACCGGCCAGGTGCAGCTCGCCCACCTTGTCCAGCGGCAGGGTGTCGATATAGGTCAGGGCGTCCCACCGGTGATTGACCGCCGACACATGGACATTGTTGACGTCCAGCAGCAGGCCGCAGCCGCTGCGGTTAATCACGGCATGGATAAAGGCGGCTTCTTCCAGGCAGGAGTCGGCAAACGTCAGGTAGGTGGCGGGGTTTTCCAGCAGTATGGGCCTCCCCAGCGCTTCCTGCACCCGATCGAGGTGATCGCAGACTCGTTGCAATGCATCCGGGGTATAGGCCAGTGGCAGCAGGTCGTTGGCGAAACGGCCGCCGTGGCCGGACCAGGCCAGGTGCTCAGACACCGCCTCGGGTTGATAGCGATCGACCAGTTGTGTCAGCCGGTTCAGGTGCGCCATGTCGAGATCTTCGGCTCCGCCGATCGACAGGCCGACCCCGTGCACAGACAGCGGATACAGGGCCCGAACCCGCTCCAGATAATGATGCAGCGGGCCACCGGCCACCATGTAGTTCTCGGCGTGAATTTCAACAAAGGCCAGCGGCGGGCGCCGGGTCAGCAGGGTATCGAAGTGCTGGGGCTTGAGCCCCAGACCAGCCCCGACCGGCAAGGCGGTCGGGCTGGTTGATGACACTGTAGTTGATTGCACTCTGGTTGCGTTCAATGAGTCCGGCATCACGCCTCCCATTGGGTCGTGGATCAGGCCTTCACTTCTTCGAAGGCATCCAGCTGACCAAAGCCGGTCGGTGACGTCGGTGAGGCGGTTTCCAGACAGGTACCGGCAGGAACCAGTTTCCAGGCGTTACCCTGATAGTCGACTTTCGAGGTGCCGGCGCAGGTGGTACCGGGGCCGGCGGCACAGTCGTTTTTGCCTTTCAGTGCCACGCCGTAGCATTTTTCGGTGGCGGCGGTGTCCTGAGCCAGCACCGGCACGCTGGTGGCGGTCAGGGCGGTACCCAGAGCAAAGGCAATGGCAGTAGCGGTGGTTGCTTTGTTCATGTTGAGCTTCCTTCTAACAGACGATGGTGGACCACAGGATGCGGCATCATTACCGTCATCTTTCAGGTTAGTCGGAAGGGGCAGGATAATTGTTACAGAGAAGTTGTTTTTTTTATGTGTTTTTATCCGCCGTCGAATTCCTTCGCCGGGGAATTTCCTCGATTTCCACAATCTTGGAACGGCTCATCACCACCTTCCAGCGCTGGATGACCGGCGGCTTCTGTCCCTGGATTTCTCGGGTGATCAGATTGATGAGGTAGCGTTTTTCTACCGCCTGGCGTGCGACCTGTCCTTCCTTGAGCTGATAGACGTGGTGTGAGCCCTTTTCCATCAGCTTGGACAACAGGCTCAAATCCAGTTGCAGGGTCTCCCGGGTTTGTTCGTAGCCGCTCAGAAAGCGGGTGGGCAGCATGCGGGAATGGCTGCCGTAGTGCATGACCACTTCTTCCCGCTGACTCACGTTGGCATGGCGTGCCGCCAGAATCTCTTCGCTCAGTCGGGAGGCGCGACGATAGTCGAACCATTCCAGCTGGCGGCCCACCAGCTGGTTGCTGTGCACATCGAAATACTGTCGGCGCCATTTGGGACGACCCTTGCGCAGCCAGCGCCACAGGGTGTTGCGCAAGTCGTCCTTGAACAGTTCACGCAGGGCATAGAGCAGTGCCAGGGCGAAGATGACCATCAGCGATATCCCCCCCAGGGTCTCGCGCACCTCGTAGGCGGCCAGCGACACCGAGGTCATCACCACGGCCGTCACCCCGGCCTTGAGCAGTTTCTGTTCGCCCCCGCCCAGTTCCCGGGTTTTCTCCTTGAGCGTGACCGGGTATTCGATCAACCGGCGCAGCAGCCGCATCTTGTTGGAGATACGCGACAGCGCCTCGGTGGTATGGCTGGAATTGTACTGTTGCGCCTCGCGGTGCTGGCGCTCGATGTCACAAATCTCCAGCAGCAGCGACTTGGTCGTCTTGTAGTCGCCGTTGCGGGGCAGGTGGGCCACCAGCGACAGCAGCCGCTGTTCGGTAAACCAGGACAGGTAGTTGTCGATATTGGCGTAATACTTGAGCAGGCTCTGATCGGTGGGCATGTTGCGGCGCAGGCGGCGCAAAATATCCTGGGCCAGGGCGATTACCTCTTCTACCGCTTCCAGGCTGGTCTCGTCTTGTTTGTTGCGCAGAGCGTGACAGGACTGTTCCAGCCCGACCACATACTGATAGGCGTAGAGGCTGAGGCTGAGCCGGTATTGCTCGGTGGTGAGCTTGCCCCGGCGGGCCAGACGGCTGTGTACCAGTGCAGGTGCGGCCGGTCGCTGAAGTAGGTGCGCTGAACGTGAATGGCGTTGTGGTAGAACTCGTCTTCCGGTACCACATTGGTGTTCAGTCCCAGCTCGCCGGGAATAAAGAAGTAAATATCCAGTCGGTGCTCGGTCGCCTCCCGCAGGATACGGGATACCTTGAGAGCAAAACCATCTTTACGTTCAACGCTGATCACGGGCCGGGATGACGCCATAAAAGTGAATAATGACAACATCTTAACGTATTTTTACGTTCACTGCCTGCTGGCTGCCGGAGCGGGGAAGATAAAAAACCCCGCGTCAACGCGGGGTGTGAAGCTCAGGCTCGTGGATGACTATTGCTGGGCGTTGCTCAGGGTTTTTCCCTGTTCGGTCCAGAAGGCCTTGGCGCCGTCGTGCATCGGGGTCACGATACCCATGGTGCCGCTGTCGATGGTCATGGAGGTGGCGGCCTGGGACACGGAGGACATGAACTTCAGGCCTTCTTCCGAATAAATGTCCTGCAGGCTGTCGTGAACCCGTTCTGCGGACAGGTGGCGGCCGGCGACCCACAGTGCGGAGTCCTGAATGGTGACCACATCGTAGTCCACGTTCGGGTAGGTGCCGGCAGGGATGGTGACGGTGGCGTAGTAGGGGTGGTCATTGAACAGGGTGCCTTTCTCGGCGGCTTCGTTCACCTGCAGCAGGCGGATCTTGTTGCTGGAGGCGGCCTGGATCACCGAGGCGTTGGGGAAGCCGGCAAATACCCAGAGGGCGTCGATCTGGCGGTCGCCCAGCGCCGAGGCACCCTGGTTGTAGCCGATGTATTGTGGCGTGATCTTGTCCCACAGCCCCACTCCTTCGAAGAAGCGCTGGGCGGAGGCGGCTGCACCGGAGCCGGCCGGACCCACGGCGATGTTCTTGCCTTCCAGCTGGGCCACATCGGTAATGCCGGAGCCGTCCAGCACGATCAGGTGCGCCGGGGCACCGTACAGATAGGACATGGCCTGGACATTGCGATACTTGCGGGTGTCGTTGGTCAGTTTGCCGTTCAGGCCCAGATACATGTCGCCGGAGTAGACGATACCGAAGTCGGCGTCGCGGGAGTTGACCCGACGCAGGTTTTCCACCGAGCCGGCGGAAGCCATGTTGGATACTTCCACACCTTCCATGGTGCGCGACAGCCGGGTGGCAATGCCATTGGAGAAATACTGGAAGGTACCGCCGTCCGGGCCGCCGGAAAATGCCAGGCGTTCGGTCTGGGCGTGGGCCATGCTCATCCCCAGGGTGGTCACGGCCACGAGGGTGATGGAAGTCAGCGCCTTGGCAGGTTTGCACATGTTGTTCAGTATCATGGTTGTTTCCTCTTTATGGTTGTATTTCTCGTTTTCTTCCCTCGAGAAAGGGGAGGCGGCCCTTCAGCCGCGCTCGGGTACCGTTAATACCGGAATCGATGATTGACGAATGACGCGCTCGGTGGTGGAGCCCAGCAGCAGTTTTTCCAGGCCGTGACGGCCATGGCTGCCGACGATGATGAGATCGGCCCCCAGCTTTTCGGCCTGGGACAGCACGGCCTCGGCGCCGGGGCCAATCATCACTTCGGTGGTCAGTTCGCCCTTGAACTGGCCGAACAGGCGTTGCACAAAATCATGCATGTCGGTTACTGCCTGGGTGTTGACCTCCCTGACGAAGGCGTCCATCACCCCGGCGGGGATGCTGCGCCGGTGTCGGTCGCCCAGTTCGGTGATCACATGCAGCAGGTGCAGTCGGGCGCCGTGTATCCGGGCCAGGTGGCTGGCCAGCTCCGCCGCCCTGGCGGCGCCGTCGGAAAAGTCGGTGGCATACACAATCAGCTTTATCTGAGTCATGGGGGATCCTTAATGAGCGTTTGAGGGCCGGGCCGGCAGCGGGGAGTCACCTTCTCGCTGCAGCCACCACACCAGGCGACCAGCGCCAGGCCACCGATGTCGGACATCAGCGTCGGCCAGTACAGCAACAGGGTACCGGCACCGAGCAGCAGCCATTCATACAGCCGGGTCCTGCGGCGCAGATAACCCATGGAGAAAGCGCCGAAGGCGATGGTACCCAGGGTGGCCGAGACGAAGGCGGTGATGATTTCCAGCACGCTGCCGTCGAGCAGCATGGCCGGCACATAGGCGAACAGCAGTGGCATCACGTACAGCATCTTGGCGAACTTGAACGAGGTCCAGCCGGTCTTCCAGGGATCCGAGCCGGCGATGGCGGCGCCCGCATAGGCGGCCACGCATACCGGCGGAGTGATGTTGGAGTCCTGGGACAGCCAGTAGACGATCATGTGGGCGGCAATGGCCGAGACGCCGAATTCGCCGAGGGCGGGTACCGCCAGCACGGCCACGATCAGATAGGCGGCGGTGACCGGCACCCCCATGCCCAGCACCAGCGAGGCGATGGCCACCAGTACCAGCGCCAGCATCAGGCTGTCACCGGCCATGGAGATGATCAGATCCGAGAACTTGAGGCCCATGCCGGTGAGGGAAATGGTCCCGACGATGATGCCGATCACGCCGATGGTGGCGCCCACGATCAGGGTGTTGCGTGCGCCTACCTGAATGGCCTCCCAGATCTCCCTGGGCCCCATGCGGGTTTCCTTGTCGACCCAGCTCACCGCGATGCACGACAGGGTGGCCCAGAACGCCGAGTTGCCGGCGGAACGACCGCTGAGCAACAGTACCGTGATAATCACCAGTGGCAGCGCATAGTACCAGCCGTGCTTGAACACGGTTTTCCAGTGCGGAATCTCCTCACCCTGTACTCCGACCAGACCGTGTTTCTTGGCTTCGAAATGCACCATGCAGTACACCGCCAGGAAGTAGAGCAGGGCCGGGCCGATGGACAGAATCATGATGGTGGAATAGGGGGTGCCGGTCAGTTCGGCCATCAGGAAGCCGCCCGCGCCCATGATGGGGGGCAGGAACATGCCGCCGATGGAAGCGGCGGGCTCGATGGCGCCGGCCACATGGGGCTTGAACCCGGCCCGCTTCATCATGGGGATGGTGAAGGCGCCGGAAGACACGGTGTTGGCGATGGCCGAGCCGGAAACGGAGCCGAACAGGGCTGATGAGATCACCGCTACCTTGGCCGGACCGCCGGTGGAATGACCGGCGAGGGCCAGCGGCAGATCGATGAAGAACTTGCCGGCGCCGGACTTCTGCAGAAAGGCACCGAAGAAGATGAAGAGGATGACATAGGTCGCCAGCACGCTGGCCATGACTCCGAATACCCCGTTGGTGGTCAGGAACAGGGCGGTGGCCAGACGCTCGAAACGAAAGCCCCGGTGAGCCAGCAGGTCGGGCAGGTAGGGTCCGAACAGGGCGAAGGCGATCATCGCCACCCCGATCAGGGTAATGGACCAGCCCAGTACCCGGCGGCAGATTTCCAGCGACAGCAGCAGGCCGACGATGCTGACCAGCATGTCGACCTCGTTTTCTGCCCCGGCCCGGTAGTTGAGCAGCTCGAACTGGCTGATCCAGTACAGCACGGTACCGGCGGTCATCAGGGCCAGTATCACATCGCTGGCGGTCGGGCTGTTGTGATTACGCCGGTTCAGCCACTGGTCCAGCGGCAGCAGGATGGCGGCGAAGGGCAGGATCAGCCACAGGCCGTAGTGCAGTTTGTCCAGATCCTGCTCCAGCGCCATGCTCAGGCCGTCGTAGTTCCAGGTTTCCCGGAACAGGCTTAATTGCTGGTAGAAGGCGGTGGGTGAGTCGTACACCAGGAAGCAGCTGACCAGCACTGCCAGCAGGGTGGCGCTGATCAACGACAGGCCGCCGTGGGCGGTACGGCTGCCCGCCGGGTATAACAGAAAGACCAGCACGAAGGTGATCAGCACATAGATGCCGAGATGATACTGGGTGCTGAGGGCGGCGACGCCGGCGCCATAAAAATAGATGGCCACCATGGTCGCGGCCAGGGCTGCCGCCAGCCAGGCCCAGGGACCCGTGAGCTGGCGCTCGCTCTTGGCATCTTTTTCCATCAGTTCCTTGAGCTTTTGCTGCTCGTCGGGACTGAGGCTGTCGAGTTGTTGTTTGTCGTTTGACATCTTGACCTCTGTATTTGCTCCGGCCTGTGGGCCGGTTGGCTTTCCCTGCCGGGGTGTATCCTGAGCGCGGATAACCCTGTGGCGTTGTTGTTAATGCCATGTAGCAAAAATGAGGCCAGATTTGGTGAGGTGGTAGCAGAGGCCCGTGGGGCAGGGGCTGGCGACGGATCACCCGCAGCAGAGAAGGCGGCGGCAGCAAGAAAATGGGTGGAAACCCGCCGCTTTCGGCTCAGGCCTGGGGGGATTTCCCCCCATTGGGGTTAACGCGGGTGAAAACGAGGGGTTACTGGGGGGAAAGCCTGCAAGGGGTGGGCCTGCCGGCGCGGGGGCCGGTCTGCCGGTGGGTGGAAATCCCCCCATCAGTCCGGACCTCCCCGGTAGTCACTCTTGTCCAGACCGTGCTTTTTCATCTTGTCATACAGGGTCTTGCGCGGTAGCTGGAGACTTTCCAGGGTGTCCTTGATGGAGCCGCCGTGGCGGGCCAGCTCGGCCTGAATCAGGGTCTTCTCGAAGTGTTCGACCCGTGCGGCCAGCCCCTGGGCCACCGGCTCCGGCTCGGTGATGGGCCTGTCGTCGAAGTCGAAGGTGCAGGCTTCGCCGAGCAGTACATATCGCTCCGCCAGGTTGCGCAGCTCGCGCACGTTGCCGGGCCAGTCGTGGCTCATCAGCCGATGGATACGCTCGGGAGACAGCGGCGGAATTTCCCGTTCGTACAGGGTAGAAGCGAGCAGGGCAAAGTGCTGGAACAGCATGGGGATGTCCTGGGGGCGAGCCCGCAGGGGGGGGATATCGATGCGCACCACGTTGAGCCGGTAATAGAGATCCTCGCGAAATTCTCCCGTCTCGGCCAGGGCTCGGAGATCGGCCTTGGTGGCGGCGATGATGCGCAGATCGAGCGGGATCAGGGTATTGGAGCCGAGCCGCTCTATGGCTCTTTCCTCCAGCACCCGCAACAGCTTGATCTGCAGGCTCATCGGCATGCTTTCGATTTCATCCAGAAACAGGGTGCCGCCGTTGGCGTGCTCGAACTTGCCGATGCGTCGCTCCCTGGCATCGGTGAAGGCGCCCTTTTCGTGGCCGAACAGTTCCGACTCGATCAGGGTCTCGGGCACACCGCCACAGTTGATAGCCACGAAATTGCGCTCCCGGCGTGGACTGTGCTCGTGGATGTAGCGGGCCAGCAAGTCCTTGCCGGTGCCGGTTTCTCCCATCAGCAGTACATCGGCCGGCGTATCGGCGACGGTATGTACCAGTTTGCGCAGCTGCAGAATGGCGGGAGAAGCACCGATGATGCGTGGACCGGGGGCGCTCTGGGCCTGCAGTTCCTGGCGTAGTTGACGGTTTTCCAGCGTGAGGGCACGCTTTTCCAGCGCCCGGTGCACCACATCGAGCAGCAGGTCGGCGGAGAAGGGTTTTTCGATGAAGTCGTAGGCGCCGTTGCGGATGGCGCCGACCGCCATCGAAATATCACCGAAACCGGTGATCAGGATCACCGGAATGTCCGGATCCCGCTGTTTGATCTGTTGCAGCAGCTCCAGCCCGTTCATGCCCGGCATGTTGATGTCGGTGACCACCACGCCGGCAAAATCGGGGGAGATCCGGGCCAGGGCCTGGCGGGCATCGGCCAGCGCGAGCACCTGGTAGTCTTCCAGCTCCAGGGTTTGCCCGGCCGACAGGCGGACATGGGGATCGTCATCGATCAGGATGACGGTGGCGTCGTGGTTCATGAATGCTCCTGAGGGGAAAGCGATGGCAGCGTCAGGGTGAACAGGGCGCCGCCCTGCGGGTGATTGGCGGCCTCCAGTCTGCCGTCAAGGCTGTGTACGATACGGTGGGAGATGGACAGTCCCAGCCCCATGCCGGTCGGTTTGGTGGTGTAAAAAGGCTCGAATACATGGGCGAGGGCCTCGGGGCTCAGGCCCGGTCCCTGGTCACATACGCTCAGCCGCACCCACTGGGGATGGCTGTCGAGCGTGATCTCGATCCGGGGAGATGGTTGTCCGGCCATGGCCTGCAGGGCATTGCTGATCAGGTTGACCAGCACCTGCTCCAGCCGGCCGATGTCGCCGGCGACCCAGAGACTCTCCAGCCCCTCGGGCCAGATGATGCTGGCCTGTTGCTGTTCCAGCTGACCGCCCATGATCACCATGACCCCCTGGCGCAGATGCTGGAGATTGACGCCCCGTCCGGTCTCCTGGTGCGGGCGGGCGAACTCCCGAAGCGGTTGCAGAATGGAGGCCATGCGATCGGCCAGTCCGGCAATTTCTGTCAGGTTGGTGGCCACCGACTCGTTCTTGCCCCGGGTGAGCAGCTTGCGGCCGTTGTCGGCGAAATGGCGGATAGCGGTGATCGGCTGGCTGAGTTCATGGTTGATACCGGCAGACAACTGGCCGAGTACGGCCAGCTTGGCGGTCTGAATCAGCTGGTTCTGGGTCTGATGATGCTGCTCTATTTCCTGCTGCAGGCGCTGGTTGGCATCGGTCAGTTCCCGGGTGCGCAGCCTGACACGTTGCTCCAGGGCTTCGTGCGCCTGCTTCAGTTCGGCCTGGTGGTGCTGCTTCATCCGGTGGCGGGCGCTGAAAAACAGCACCAGGGCGGCCAGAATGAGGTAGAAGGTGAGGCCCAGGCCCAGGGTCTTGAAGAGGCTGCTCTGCAAGGGGCGCAGGCTGGCCAGCACCGCGACCCGCATGCCGGCGTCGGGCAGTAATCGGCTCTGCAGCAGGTACTGTCCGGCTCGCCCGGACAGCCGCCTGGAGGTGGTGTCCGGGGTATCGACCAGCGTCAGCAGTAGATCGCCCTGTTCGGTGAGTTCCCGGCGAATGATGTCGAGTGGCAGCAGCGGGGCCTGACCGTAACGACGGCTGGCGGTAATACGGGCAATATCCAGCTCGTTGAGCCAGCCGGCCTGTGGGCTGCCTGGTGGCCGGTCCTGCCGCAGTTGCGGTTCATGATTGCCGTAGGACTGCCTGACGGTGCTTCTGCCGGTTTCCGGCAAGTAACCGAGGGTGCGAAACCGCCAGTAGGCGCGGGTGGAAATGAAGATCACCCCGTCTTCATCCATCACCAGAATATCCTGCGAGGGATCGCTCCAGTCTTCTTCTATGTCTTCCAGATCGACCTTGACCACGGCGACCCCGATGATCTGACCGGCCTGGAGCACCGGGTAGGAAAAGAAATAGCCGCGTACCCGGGAGGTGTTGCCCAGGGCGAAATAGCGACCGGCTCCGCCCTCCATGGCCTGCTGGAAATAGGGGCGGAAGCTGTAGTCGTTACCGATAAAGGAATGGGGCTGTTCCCAGTTGCTGGCCGCCAGGGTCATGCCGTCGGTGCCGAGCACATAGCTGTCGGTGGCGCCCATGGTGGTATTGACCCAGGCCAGGTAACGATTGGCGATGTCGATGCTCTGCGCATCGTCGGGGTGTTCGAGCAGGTTGATCAGTTGCTGCTGGTTGGCCAGCAGGCGGGGCAGGTCACGGTGTCGATCGAGCTGATACTGCAGACTGACGATATAACGGCTGAGATTGGCATCGGCCTGTTCGCGGATCCGTTCCATGGCTTGCATACGCGCCGTGTTATACAGCGCGAAGGCGAGCAGGACCATGCCCAGCAACAGCAGCAGGATGAGCGGGCTTCGCGCGCGGATCGCAGAGGAGGCCAGAAAGGAGTCCGTTCGTTTCATGAGCCCGATTATGCGCTGCCGGGCGACAGATGGGAATCCGTCTGCGCAGGCCGGACTTGAGTCGGCAGGGCGGTTGCGGCGACAATGGCATTTTTCCCGGGAATACCACCATGGCTTTTCGTATTACTTATCAGTATCACAAGCAGCAAAAAGAAATCGGTTTTGCCAATGACAAGCACCACAGTGTCTATGACGCCATTGCGGCGGCAGAAGGGGTGGATCTGGCCGAGTTTCACCGCATGGAAAATCAGGTGGCCAATGTCAGCCGCAATGACCGCAAGACGATGAAAGACTTTCGTGAGGAGTATTTCCGCAAGCTGGGTTTCAGCCAGGTCACCATTTTTCGCGAGGAATAACATCCCCACCCGCCGGCTCCGGGATCCCTGAGCCGTCAGGCCTGATATTCCGGGGCGCCAGTCCCCCTCGCATCGTCTGATCCGATCGCCGGTTCACAACGCCATATAAAACAATGCGTTATTATAATCTGATGGCGAGCTGCCGTTTTTGCTTAGAGACAAAATCACGTGGACAGTCCCAAATGGCTTTGCCATGCTAGTGATTGGCACAACAGCCTACATGGACGACCAGTGGAACAAATACAGACCTTTGTTGGTTATCACAACGCCCTGATGCAGTTGGTGCGTAGCCGGGGGTTTATCGGACGGGACAAGCGGCACAAGCTGGAAGCGTTGGGCGAGTTTTGTGGTGAGTTGCTCAAGGTTGATAAAACCAGTATCTGGAAGGTCAGCGTCTGTGGCAACACCCTGAAGCGTGAGCTGCATTATCCGCAGATTGGCGCTGGTGAAGACGGCAGCATCAGCCTGAGCCGGCAACAGCACGGTGCCTATTTCTCGGCGCTGGATGCGGCCGAGATCATCAGTGCCGATGATGCGGCCACCGATCTGCGTACCCGCTCCTTTCGCCATGGTTATCTGGACAAAGAAGACATCGTTTCCATGCTGGATGCACCCATTTTCGACGGGCACCGGCTGGTTGGCGTGATCTGTCTGGAAAGCCGGCAGCCGCGGTGCTGGACCCTGGCCGACATTGCTCTGGTGACGGCCGTCGCCGATACCATCAATCTGATCAATACCCATGAAGCCTGGCTGAACAGCCGCAAGGAACTGGACTACGTTACCCATCACGACGATTTTACCGGCCTGTTGAACCTGCGCTCTTTGCGTAACCAGATCAACCGTCTGGTCGGTGATGATACACATGACCCCTTTGCCCTGCTGTGGCTCGACATCGACCGGCTCAATGCCATCAATAACGGCATGGGATTTCATGTGGGCGATAAGGTGGTTAGTGAAGTTGCTGCGCGTCTGCGGGGGATGTTACTGCCAGGCAAGGAAACGGTGGCCCGGGTCGGTGGCGACGAATTCGCCATTGTCTATCGCTTTCCGCAGGATCTGGACTCCATGCACGAAGCGGTGGATGTGATTCTGCAGACGATCTGTCACCCCATCATGGTGGGGGAGCACAGGGTGCAGGTGACGGCCAGCGTGGGGATTTCCTTCTTTCCCTATGACGGGGCCGATACCTCGACCCTGATCCGTCACAGCGAGTCGGCGATGTATCATGCCAAAGCCTGTGGCCGGCGGCAGGCGCAGTATTTCAATGAGGATATCTCAGCCACCGCCAAGGCGCGTTTTTTGCTGGAAAGCCAGCTGTCGGAAGCCATCGAGGCGGGTGTTCTGAGTGTGGTCTATCAGCCGATCATGTCCGCCGATAGCCACTCGGTGGTCAGTGCCGAAGCCCTGGTACGCTGGCAGCACGACAGCCTGGGCTTTATGTCTCCGGCGGAATTTCTTCCCCTGGCCTACGAGGCCGGGTTGATCGCGGCCCTGGATCTTTGGGTGCTGGAACGGGTGTGCCGGGACATACAACAGTCACAGGCACAGGGGCTGCTGATGCCGCCGGTGGCGGTCAACCTTTCTGCCGACGCCATTATGGATCCCATGCTGGCGGATAGAGTCTGGGCGTTGCTCGAAAAGTATCAGGTACAGGGCTCCCAGCTGGAACTGGAGGTCATCGAAGACGCCATCAAGGGGGACTCGAAAGTCCTGCGGCGCACCCTGGAAGAACTGGTGCGCATGGGTATCAAGTTGTCCATCGATGATTTCGGCACCGGTTACTCCTCGTTGCTACGGCTCAAGAATCTGCCTTTTTCCAAGCTGAAGATCGATCACTCCTTCATCCAGGATTTACCGGATGATCAGGATGACTGCGCCATTACGTTGTCGATACTGGGGATGGCAAGGGGACTGGGGTTGAAGGTGGTGGCCGAAGGCGTGGAAAATCACGAGCAGGAAGCCTGGCTGCAGCACCAGGGCTGCGATTACCTGCAGGGATTCAAATACCACAAGCCCATGCCCATCGACGCCTTTCTCGGATTGCTGGTTACCGTCTGAATATTCGGTGCTATCTCCGGGCTGAACCGGCCACGCGCTCGGTTATATCGGGCCGTTGGAATCAATTTACAGTCTCTTTCCGCTTGCTGTAGAATGCGGCCCGCACACTTTTTACTCTCTTCTGGCGTGGTGATATGACGACTGCTGAACAAGGTACTGATGATATGTCCAACGATGTGGGTACCCGGCTGAAGGCGGTGCGCACCTTGCGAAATATCTCCCAGCGGGAGCTGGCCAAGCGTACCGGGGTGACCCATTCCAGCCTGTCGTTGATCGAACAGGGCAAGGTCAGCCCGTCGGTCAGTTCGCTGAAGAAGATCCTCGACGGCATCCCGATGACGGTAGGGGAGTTCTTTACCCTGGATTTGCAGAATACCGATCAGATTTTCTACGCCGCCGATGAGCTGCAGGATGTGGGATCCGGCAGTCTGTCCCTGAAGCTGGTTGCTTCTAACCGCAAGAACCGCGCCATGTCTTTTATCATCGAGACCTACCCGCCCGGCGCCGATACCGGCCATGACATGATGGCGTATCGGGGCGAAGAAGCGGGCGTGGTGATTGAAGGTGAGGTGGAGCTGAATGTGGGCGGCCAGGTGCGGGTGCTGCAGGAAGGCGACAGTTATTATTTTTCCACCACCCAGCCGCACCGTTTTCGCAACAACAGCGACCGGCCCTGCCGGGTGGTGAGCTGCTCGACCCCCGCCAAGCATTTCTGAACAGACAACCATCGGGCTCCATGACGGAGCCCGATTTGTTTCATTCTGCTTTCGAGCCCCGGTATCAGCCTCCGAGGGCTATCCAGGTGGTCTTGATCTGACTGTATTCCGCCAGCGAGTGCAGCGACTTGTCCCGGCCGTTGCCGGACTGCTTGACCCCGCCGAAGGGCACCGTCATGTCGCCCCGGCGTAGTTGTTGACATAGACCTGCCCCGACTCCAGCCGCCGCGCCGTGTTCAACGCCTTGTCCAGATTCCGGGTCCAGACCGCCGCCGCCAGCCCGTAGGGCAGTCGTTGGCGATGGCAATGGCTTCCTCTGCACTGTCGAAGCCGATCACCGCCAGTACCGGACCGAAGATTTCTTCCCGGGCCAGGGCCTGACGGTTGTCGACCCGATCGAACACCGTGGGCGGAAAGTAGCAACCACCGCCGTCGGTCAGCACCGGCTCGCCCCCAAGGCGCAGGCGGGCCCCCTGCTCTATGCCCCTGGCCACATGGCTGCGGATGCCGTCGAGCTGGGTGGCATCGACGATGGCGCCCATGCTGCTTGCCGGATCCAGCGGGTTGCCCGGCAGCCATGACTGCCAGCTGGGCATCCTGCTCGTCACAGCTGGCCACCTCGGCCAGCGGCAGGCCATTGGCCGGATTGAGGCTGGCGAAGCGGTCGCCCTTGACCGAGTCGCAATACTGACCCTGGATAAAAGCGCGGCCTTCCGGCCGCAACTGTTCGCTCCGGGCCTGCCAGTCGGCAAGCGATGGTTGACTCATTTTTTTCTCCTCAGTCCATGATGCCCAGCTGGCGGGCGGTCAGATCCAGGCTCCGGCGCGCCAGCGTGACCAGTTGGTCGATTTCGGCCTCGGTGATCACCAGTGGCGGTGACACCACCATGGTTTCGCCCACCGAACGCATCACGATGCCGCTCTGGAAGCAGTTATCCCGACACTGGCTGCCGATGCCGGGTGCGAAACGGGCCATGGTGCCCTTGTCGGCCACCAGCTCCAGGGCGCCGAGCAATCCCAGGCTGCGGGCTTCGCCCACCAGCGGATGACTGGCCAGAGTGGCCCACTGCCTGGCGAAGTAGGGGCCGGTGACGTCCCGTACCCGATCGATGACGCCTTCTTGTTCCAGCAGCTCCAGATTGCGCAGGGCCACGGCGGCACAGGCGGGGTGACCGGAGTAGGTGAAGCCGTGGTAGAACTCGCCGCCCTGCTCGATCAGCAGATCCGCCACCCGGTCGCCGACTAGCACGCCGCCGATGGGCAGATAGCCGGACGACAGCCCCTTGGCGATGGGCATGAGATCGGGCTTGATGTTGAAGTGCTGGCTGCCGAACCACTGGCCGACCCGGCCGAAACCGCAGATCACCTCGTCGGCGATCAGCAGGATGCCGTAGTGATCACAGATGCGCTGGATCTCGGGCCAGTAGCTTTCCGGCGGAATGATGACGCCACCGGCGCCCTGTACCGGTTCGGCAATAAAGGCGGCGACCCGCTCCACGCCCAGAGTCTTGATCTTCTGTTCCAGCGAGCGGGCGGCCAGCAGGCCGAATTCCTGCGGATCCATTTCCCGGCCTTCGCCAAACCAGTAGGGCTGCGCGATATGTTCGATATCCGGCAGCATGGGGCCGCCCTGTTCGTGCATGGGCGCCATGCCACCCAGGCTGGCGCCGGCCACGGTGGAGCCGTGATAGCCGTTGCGACGGCCGATGATCACGGTTTTTTCCGGTTGGCCCTTCAGTTGCCAGTAGCGGCGTACCATGCGTACCACTGTGTCGTTGGACTCGGAGCCGGAGCCGGTGAAGAACACATGATTGATGTGCTCGGGCGCCAGCTCGGTCAGCTTCTTGGCCAGCTTGATGGCCGGCGGGTGGGCGGTCTTGAAGAAGTTGTTGTAGTAGGGTAGTTCCTGCATCTGCTGCTGGGCGGCGTCCACCAGTTCCTGACGGCCGTAGCCGAGGTTGACGCACCAGAGGCCGGCCATGGCATCCAGAATCCGGTTCCCTTCCGAATCATAAATATAGATACCCTCGGCCCGGGTGATGATGCGGCTGTTGTCACCCAGCTCCTTGGTGTCGGTGAAGGGGTGAAGGTGATGGCGGCTGTCTTGCTGACGTAATTCCTGGGTGTCGTGCTGTTGCATGATGATGTCCTTTTCGTCCGGTGCCGTTCAGGCGCAGATTGTCGATTGATGCCGGGCGCAGGCGGCGCCGAAGGCGGTAAAAATGGCCTGGTACAGCGGATGCTGATCAGGCTGCCACTCCGGGTGCCATTGCACGCCGAGGGCGAAGGGAAGGGAGGGATCGCTGATGGCCTCGATCAGTCCGTCGGGCGCCAGGGCCTCGGCGATCAGGCCTTCGCCCAGTCGGTTTATACCTTGCTGGTGCAGGGAATTGACCATGAATTCGGCTTGTTGAGTAAGCCGATACAGCAGGCCGTCCGGGTTGAGGTTGATGCCGTGAGCCGGATCGTAGTGGCTGTCTTTCCATTCATGAGCCGGCTCGCGGTGATCGAGCATGCCGGCCTGCTCCTGCAGCCGGTGATGCAGGCTGCCACCATAGGCGACATTCATTTCCTGCAGGCCGCGGCAGATGCCGAGCATGGGTAATTTCAGTTGGCGCGCCTGGCGGATCAGTGACAGGGCGCTGCCATCCCGATCGACATCGTAACGGCAGTCGTCGGGCCAGGGGGCCTGACCGAAATGGCGTGGCTCCACGTTGCTGTAGCTGCCGGTCAGGCAGAGGCCATCGAGTCGCTCCAGAATACCCGGCGCCAGCCCCTGCTCCAGGGCTGGCAGCAGGACCACCTCTACTCCTGCCGCCTGGCGCAGGGCGTTCACGTACTTGTTGACCACCATGTGGCTGTCGTGACCTTCAATGTGCCGCTGGCAGGCGGTTACTCCGATTAATGGCTGGTGCATTATTCTTTCCATCTGGCTGCCCGGTAATGTCATTTGGTTGTGTATATTCAACACTCTCGACGCGGTGGTTGTAAAGGATAAAAGCACACGCTTGGCGGTAAAGCGAGGTGGTTTATGTGAAGTGACGGTCTTTTTTTAGTGCTTTTTGTGATGAGAGTCGCCATTATCAACAGGGTTTAAGCGAAATGTACGCGGTGAAGATTGCATTAGTTTGGTGATTATTCTATAACGATTTAAATATTGTGTGTTTATTAAATTATAACGCTTTAGGGCGGTTAACAGGGAGGTCGTAATGGACGAAATGGGGATACAGGAAGCCCGGGAATTTCTGGAACAGAACCCGGATATCAATTCCATCGATCTGATGATTGGTGATATCAATGGCGTGATCCGCGGCAAGCGCATCCCGCGGGACAGCCTGCTCAAGGCCTATGAGGAAGGCATTTGCCTGCCGGCCTCGCTGTTTGCGCTGGATATCAACGGCAATACCATAGAAGAAACCGGATTGGGACTGGATCAGGGCGAAGCCGACCGCTTGTGTTACCCGGTGGCCGGTACCCTGAGTCGTACCCCCTGGCAGGACAGGCCCTGCGGCCAGGTGCTGATGAGCATGTACGAGAACAACCAGGCTCCCTTTATCTATGATCCGCGTCATGTGTTGCAGCGAGTGCTGGACCGTTTTGCCGAACTGAAGCTGACACCGGTAGTGGCGGTGGAAACCGAGTTCTACGTGGTCGACCGCGAGCGGGACGAACTGCAGCAGCTGCAGCCGCCGGTATCTCCGGTCACCGGCAAGCGGGATGCCCAGTGCCAGGTGTATTCGCTGTCGGATCTGGATGATCACTGCGATTTTATCGAAGCCATTCACGAAGCCGCCCAGGCTCAGCGGTTGCCGGTGGATACCGCCATTGCCGAATGCGCGCCGGGGCAGTTCGAAATCAATCTCAAGCACAGAAGCAATGCCATGCAGGCCTGTGACGAGGCGGTGTTGCTCAAACGACTGATCAAGGGGGTGGCGGCCCGACACCAGATGGATGCCACCTTCATGGCCAAGCCCTATAACCAGGAGGCGGGCAGCGGTACCCATATTCATGTCAGCCTGCTGGACGAGCAGGGCAACAATGTATTCAAGGGCGAAACGGACGATCCACTGGGCAGCAACATACTGAAACATGCCATTGCCGGCACCCTGGCGCTGATGCCGGAGTCGATGGTGGTCTTTGCCCCCAACGCCAACAGTTATCGTCGCTTCCAGCCCGGTTTCTATGTGCCCATGAGCCAGACCTGGGGGGCCGACAACCGCACCGTGGCGGTACGTATTCCCGGCGGCAGTGACGAGGCCCGCCGGCTGGAGCACCGCGTTGCCGGTGCCGATGCCAACCCCTACCTGCTGATGGCCAGCATACTGGCCGGTATCCATTACGGCATTACCCAGCGGTTGACTCCGCCCGCGCCGGTGGTGGGCAACGGCTACGCCTCTCACCCGCCCAGCCTGCCGTCCAGCTGGATCCAGGCGCTGGAGCAGTGGCAGCGCAACGAGCTGTTACCGGAATATCTGGGACGGGAGTTCTGCCGGGTGTATCACGCCAACCGCTACGGTGAGCGGCTGTTGTTCATGCGCCATGTCAGCCCGCAGGAGTTCGACTGGTATCTGCGTTCGGTCTGATGATTCGCTAAACATTCAATCACCATGGAAGGGAAAGAGATGAAAACACGACAATGGTTTGGTCTGGGCGGCGTCTGGCTCGCCTTGTTGTTATTGCTGGCGCCGGCGCGCTGGCCTTTCTGTGTGCGCCGATTACAATGGACCGAACCTAATTACCTGAAAGGAATGAAATAATGGCTCCGTTACGCACCTTGCTGGCTACTGCCCTGCTGCTGGGCTCCGCCGCGGTCACTGCCCACGATTACCATGGTGGCGGGCTGCATATCGACCACCCCTGGAGTCGGCCGCTGCCGCCGGTGGCCACCACCGGAGTGGCTTATCTCAATATCACCAACAAGGGGGAGGCGGAGGACGTGCTGCTGAGCGCAGAGAGTCCCATTGCAGACAAGGTGGAGATCCATACCCACATCAAGGACGGTGACATGATGAAGATGCGTCAGCTGGACGAACTGGCGATCCCGGCCGGTGGCGAGCAGACCCTGGCTCCCGGTGGTCACCACCTGATGTTGATGGGGTTGAAGCGGGTGCCGGCGGTCGGCGAGCGCTTTCCGCTGACGTTGCACTTCAAGCAGGCCGGCACCGTCGAAGTGGAAGTAGCGGTGGATGCCGAGCCGGAGCAACAGCAGGGCGAGCAGCACCATCATCACTAAGCATCTTTCGAACGGGGTGTAACAACAAGGGGCCAGGGCCCCTTGTTGTGTCCGGCATGGACAGGTTGGTTAGCCCAGCAGTTGCTGATGCACCTTCTTGATACAGAGGTTTTCCACGTAGTCCAGTTCGGCTTCGGCGGCGGATTCGGCCGCCGCCGTGCTCTGAACTCCCTCCTGCAGCCACAGGCTCCGAGCTTCATGCTCGATGGCTTCGATGGCGACATCGGCGGCAAATTCGCCGCGACGAAACACGTTGATCAACTGCACCGGCTGATCCAGCTCGTCCAGCTCGGCGACACAGGTCTGTCCGAGGATGACGGCACCGGCCAGTTGCGGATTGACCGGATAGACCAGATAGCCCTGTTGCAACAGATATTCCATTACCTGATAGCTGGCTCGCTCCGGCCGGTTGGAGGCGCCTACCAGGGCAATGCTGCGAGTGTTGGAAAGAATACGTTTCAAGCGGTTTTGCTCAAGCGCGTCCATAGGGCATCCCTAATCGAGAAAAACCTCTTTATACCAGTTTGCCGGCCCGGTAATCCATCATCGCCTGCTCGATTTCTTCCATGCTGTTCATCACGAAGGGGCCATACTGAACCACCGGTTCATTCAGCGCCTTGCCGGCCAGCAGCAGCAGGCGGCCACCCTGGTCTCCGGCCAGCAATGTCAGCCGGTCGCCATCGCCGAGCAGCGCCGTGTGTTCATGGGGCAAGAGGGTGTTACCCAGTTGCAGGGCGCCTTCGAAGGCGTAGACCAGGGCGCCAAGCCCGGCGGGAACTGGCAGCGTCAGCTGCTGGTGCGGCGCCAGTCGGATATCGACGATCAGCGGCCGGGTATGTTCGCTCTGAATGGGGCCGGTGAGCGACTGGTTGTTCAAGGTCAGGGTGCCAGCCAGCAGAACCAGCTCACCGTCGCCGTCGAGTGCCAGTCTTGGCAGTGTGGCGGCGCGGATATCCTGGTAGTGGGCCGGCTGCATCTTGAGGGCGGCAGGCAGGTTCAGCCAGATCTGAAAGCCGCGCATCCGGCCTGCTTCCTGCTGGGGCATCTCCGAGTGGATGACCCCCCGGCCGGCGGTCATCCATTGCACATCGCCGGCCCGCAGATGCCCTTCGTTACCCATGTGATCCCGGTGCAGCATATGACCGTCGAGCATGTAGGTGATGGTTTCAAAGCCCCGGTGCGGATGCTCGGGAAAGCCGGCGATATAGTCGGCGGCGTCATCCGACGAGAAGTTATCCATCATCAGGAAGGGATCCATGCGCTGGCGCTGGCTCTGACCCAGGGCGCGCTTGAGTTTTACGCCGGCGCCGTCGCTGGTGGCCAGCGCCGGATACAGGGTGATGACTTCGCGGTGGTTCATGTTCGGCTCCTCAACTAAAACGGTTTGCCCTGTCATGGGGTACCTGCCAGTCCTGCTCCGGCCCGATGGAGATAATGCCATGGGGGTTGATGGTCGGGTGGCTGCAAAAATAATGATGGCGAATATGGGCCATGTTCAGGGTGTCGGCGATGCCCGGCTGCTGGTAGATGTCGCGCAAATAACCGTAAAGGTTGGAATAGTCGCTTATCTTGCGGCGGTCACACTTGAAATGGGTGTGATAGACCGCATCGAAGCGGGCCAGGGTGGTCCACAGCCGGATATCGGCCTCGGTCAGCCGGCTGCCGACGAGGTAGCGTTGCCGGTCCAGCCGTTGCTCCAGCCGGTCGAGCCCGGCAAACAGGGCCCGCACCGCCTCGTCGTAGGCTTGCTGGCTGGTGGCGAAGCCCGCCTTGTAGACGCCGTTGTTGATGCTGTCGTACACCTCGGCATTGATGGTGTCGATCTGTGTACGCAGTGCCTCGGGATAGTAATCACCGGCCCTGGCGCCAAGGTGGTCGAAGGCGCCGTTGAGCATGCGGATGATATCGGCAGATTCGTTGCTGACGATGGTCTGCTGCTGTTTGTCCCACAGTACTGGCACCGTGACCCGGCCGGAATAGTGCGGGTCGGCCTTGAGATAAAGCCGGTACAGGTAGTCGAGCCCGTAGAGGGGATCGCCGGTGGCGGCCTCGAAACCGGGGTCGAAGGTCCAGCCGTGTTCGCCCATCAGCGGGTGCACCACCGAGACCGGGATCAGGTCTTCCAGCCCCTTGAGCGCACGCATCATCAGGGTGCGGTGTGCCCAGGGGCAGGCCAGGGAGACATACAGGTGATAGCGTCCCGCCTCGGCGGCAAAGCCCGGCTGGCCGGTCGGGCCGGCATCGCCATCGGCGGTCACCCAGTTGCGAAACTGGCTTTCGCTGCGTTTGAATCGTCCCTTGTTTTCCTTGGTGTCGTACCAGACATCATGCCAGATGCCCTCAACCAGCTTGCCCATGTTCGGCTCCTCGGTGTAGTGAATACTATGAGCCTAGTGTGGGCAAAGTCGCGGGGGGATCACAGCGGATAAGTTCGCCGGACTTTTTCAAAAATTATGAACAAGAATGGCCGTCAGCAGGGCTCCATGACCGAGCCCTGCGGTCGCAGGCTTAAACCGGCAGGCTCTGCAGCCACTGCTTGAGTTGGCCGGCGGAGAGGGCGCCGGACTGACGGGCGATTTCCCGGCCCTGATGAAAGGCAATCAGGGTGGGGATGGAGCGGATGCCAAAGCGGGCGGCGGCGGCCTGCTGGGCCTCGGTATCCAGCTTGGCCAGTCTCAGTTGGCCATTCACCTCGCCGGCGGCGGCGGTAAACACCGGCGCCATGCTCTGGCAGGGGCCGCACCAGGGGGCCCAGAAGTCGACCACCAGCGGCAGGGTTTCATTTGCCAGCAGGCGATCCAGTTTGGGGCCGTCCAGCGTCAGCGGCTGGGGTGGCAGCAGGGACGCTTTGCATTTACCGCATTGCGGGGCCTGTTGCAGTCGCTCGCCGGGCACCCGGTTCTTGGCCTGGCAGGCCGGACAAATCAGAAAATGTTCGCTCATCAGTTCATCCTGTCGGCCAGTTGGTAGGTGAGGGTGTATTGCTCGCCAACCAGCTCAAGCTGCCGGCCTTCGTTGTTGACGGTGGCGCCCTCGCTCAGGGTTTGCAGCACGGCGGTTTCCACTTTCTGCGCTTCCGGGTCACAGGCCATCTTGGTGCTGGCGAGCGGATCGGCCTGGAGTCGGTTCTGCTCCAGAGTGGCGCTGCCGAAGAAGCGGTTACAGCCGGCCATGCCGTTGATGGTGAAATGTTCACCGATCTCCAGATCCGAATTGAGCTCCGCATTGACGGCCACGCCGTTGATGGCGGCCAGGTTCCAGTGATGATGCTGCAGGTCGGACTCGACCACCTTGAGGCCGCCACTACAGGCGGTAAGCAACAGGGCGGTGGTGGCGGCAATGGTTGTTTTCATGGTGATTCCTTACTCGATGCGATTAGTTGATTTGATTGTCACAGGGCTCGTTGCGGGCGAGCCGTTGCAGATTGTCCAGGGTGATCCGGGCGATGGCGGCGAGCGCCTCATGAGTCAGAAACGCCTGGTGGCCGGTCAGGATAACGTTGGGGTAGGCCGACAGCAGGTGAAAAGTATCATCGTGGATGATTTCACCGGAATTGTCGGCGAAGAACAGGTTTTCTTCCTCTTCGTATACGTCCAGCCCCAGGCTGCCGATCCTGCCGTTGTTGATGGCATCGATGGCGTCGAGGGCGTTGAGCAGACCGCCCCGGCTGGTGTTGATGATCATCACCCCGTCTTTCATTTGTGCGAAGCTCTCCCGGCACAGCAGGTGGTAGTTGTCGTGCAGCAAGGGGCAATGCAGGCTGATCACGTCCGCCTCCCGGAACAGTTGTTCCAGCGGCACATATCGGGCTCCCAGCGCCAGCGCCTCGGGGCTTTCGACCGGATCGTGTACCAGCAGGTTCATGCCCAGCCCCTGCAGGATGCGCAGGGTGGCCAGGCCGATTTTACCGGTGCCGATGATGCCGGCGGTCTTGCCGTGCATGTTGAAGCCGACCAGGCCGTTGAGGGAGAAGTTGGCGTCCCGGGTTCGCTGATAGGCCTTGTGGATATGGCGGTTGAGCGTCAGCATCAGCCCCACCGTGTGCTCGGCCACCGCTTCCGGTGAATAGGCCGGAACCCGCACCACCCTGATGCCAGCGGCCCTCGCCGCCTCCAGATCCACATTGTTGTAGCCGGCACAGCGCAGGGCGATGATGCCGACCCCGGCCGAGGCCAGGGTGTGGATGACCTCCGCGTCCAGCTTGTCGTTGACGAAGACGCAGACCGCATCAAATCCCTGACAGAGCGCGGCGGTCTGTGCTTCCAGTCGGGCCTCGAACCAGGTGATATCGAAGCCGTAGTTCCGGTTGTGCTCGGCGAAAGGCTGTTGCATGTAAGGCTGACTGCTGAAAAAGGCGATGTTCACCGGCGACGACTCCAGAAATGATGATGACTTAAGGATAGTGAACAGCTGGCGGCGCTTTTTCAAGGCCGGGTGCCGGGATACCAGTAGTGATCCGGCAGGGCCAGGGTGGATTCGGTCAGATCCGGGTTGGCGAGCTCCAGCCGTAATCGCGGCTGTTGCAGCACCGGCAGGCTGGCGCGGATCTGCGGGTGCTGTTCGAACAGGGTCATAAAGCTGCCATCGGTATAGGCCCGGCTCAGCCCCCGTTCGAGCGCCTCGGCCAGTTCGGGATGTTCGGGGCTGACAAAAAAATAAATGGCGAAGGGGTAATACAGCAACAGTCGGGGTTCTGCCATCAGCAGCGGATAGTGCTCGGTGGCGGTTTGCAGTTCGGCATGGGCTTCCACCAGCTGCGCGGATAATAATCCACATGCTGGTTGCGGTTCAGCATGTCCAGAATGGTGTGGCGGGGGGCGGCGTTGATATTCAGCCCCGCCCGTTTGAGAATGTCGATATCGCTCCAGCCGACGCCCTGCACCCCGGTAAAGGCCGCCAGATCGCTCAGGCGCTGCACCCGACTGAATTCCTGTTGCCGGATCCTGTTGATCAGCAGCAGCCGGAATCCGGACAGGCCGCGTAACAGCGGTATCCTTATCGGCAGCAGGTGTCGCTCGTATTCGCCGGAGGTGCCGGCCCAGAGCAGATTGATCGGTTTGCCATCGCGCAGCCTCAGTGCCAGTTGTGGCTGGGGGTCGTTCAGTGCTACCGGGTGGATGGTAAATTCCTCGCCGCTTTTTTCCAGCGCCAGGGTCAGCAGTTGCCGATAGTAGGAATACAGCGGCGGAAGAGGCTCGGGTTGGGGGATCCTGACCGTCAGTGCGGCCTGAGCAGGCAGGCTGAACAGGGCAAGCAGCAATAACAACAATCTATTCATGGTGTCCTTCCCGGGTCGAACTCGGTGGTGAGTGGAGGTCATACCTTGTTATAGACTCAATCCCGCCGTCTGACTGCTGGCGCCAAAAGCGGAGCAGTATCCGGAGCCGGGACGGGCAGCAGACCGAAGCCGGCGGCTTTTGGACCTAAATAGCGGTTTTTCTTAAAAATAGCTTGCAACAATGTCGTCATTTATGTAAATTCTCGCCCCGTTGACGGCATGTAGCGCAGCTTGGTAGCGCACTTCGTTCGGGACGAAGGGGTCGGAGGTTCGAATCCTCTCATGCCGACCAGATTCACAAAAAGGCTCACCATTTGGTGAGCCTTTTTGTTTTCCGCTATCTGCCATTCATGTCTCCGCACGTCGTCGCCCCGCCTATCCGATACGCAAATTCCGGTCGTTATCGGCCTGTTGTCGCAGCCAGTCCAGCAGTTCCTGTGCCTTGGGTTTGTCCAGAATACGCTTGGGATAAATCAGAAAGTAGGACTTGTTGAGCGGCAGTGCCAGCGATGACAGCGTGACCAGTTTGCCCTGTTGCAGCTCTTCGCGGATAAGTGATTGCTGCCCCAGCAAGATCCCCCGGCCCGCAACGGCGGCGTCTATCGCCATGGCCGTCAGGTTGAACGACGGCCCCGGGTTAGGCGGTCGGGTGGTGATGCTGGCTGCCAGCAGCCATTCACTCCAGTCCGGCAGAAAACGGCCGTCACGACCCCAGTCCACATGGATCATGGGGTAGTCGAACAGCTGTTCCGGGTTGTCCAGCGGCAGCGGGGCCTTGAGCAGGGTGGGGCTGCAGACCGGGATCACCGAATCACGAAACAGCTCTATCTTGTCCTGCTGGGGATAATGCTCGTCCCCGAACGAAAGGTAGAAGTCGGTGGGGTTGGTATTGAAGTCGGTCAGGCTGTGGGTGGCCTGAATGCGAAGGTCGATTTCCGGGTGTCTGTCCATCCATTGATAGAGACGTGGCATCAGCCAACGGGATGCCAACGCGGGCAGGGCGGTAATCGTAAGCGTATGCTCCCCCTGATACTGGGCCATGTTCTGCTGGGCCACACGCAGGGTTTCGAAGGCTTCCTGGGCAAAGGCGAGATAGCTGATCCCCGGTTCGGTCAGCTCGACGCCGCTTTTGGAGCGCACAAACAGTTTGACCCCCAGGTGTTCTTCCAGCTGGCGGATTTGCTGGCTGACCGCGGCCGGGGTGATGCACAGGGTATCGGCGGCACTGGCCAGGCTGCCGGTTTTGGCGGCGGTTTCAAATGCCAGTATGTTACTTAACTTGGGTAGTCGGTGGTGACTGGCCTGCTCCATGCGGTTTCTCTCGTTATTGTTCTGATCCGGCGCCATCGGGCGAGGTGTCTGATCATGCGGCTCTGGTGTTATGGGGTCAAGCATGGCCAGGGATCAACAAGATTAAAAATGGTTAACACATCGTTAACTTTATATCGCTATTGCCGGTCGTCGGGGTTTTATAAGGTGGTGGGACAGACCCCATCCGTTACCAGACTGACCGGAGCAAGATGTTATGAGCACACTGAACACCATTCTCGACTTATCCGTTTACCCTATCGATGATCCGGACTTCCGTGCCGAATGCCGCAACACTCTGGCCCGTACCGGCGCCTGGTGCTGCCGGGGTTCATGAAGCCCGAGGCGGTGGAGCAGGTCAAGCAGGAAGGACTGGAAAAACAGCACCAGGCCTATTACACCGCCAGCCAGCATAACGTCTACCTGGCGGAGTCTGATCCGGCCTTCGGCGACCATCATCCGCGCAACGCCAAGGTGACTTCCTCCAAGGGTTGTATTACCGATGATGTTATCGGCAAAGATTCTCCCCTGCGCATCATGTACAACGCCGACGCGTTCCGTGATTTTCTGGGCGATGTACTGGAAGAAACGCTCTATGAATATGCCGATCCCCTGTCTTCCATCAACCTGCACTATGCCAGTGAAGGGCAGGAGTTGGGCTGGCACTTCGATAACTCTTCCTTCGCTACCACCCTGCTGATCCAGAAGCCCGCCGGCGGTGGGGTGTTCGAGTATGTGGAAAACATGCGTGATGCGGATCGGGGCGAGATGAATTACGAAGGCGTGGATCGGGTGCTCAAGGGCGAGGTTGAAGTCAAGCAACTGAGCATGGAGCCGGGCGCCCTGGTGCTGTTCCGCGGTCGCAACGCCATTCACCGGGTCACCCCGACCCAGGGCGACATTACCCGCATGCTGGTGGTGCTGGCCTACAACAACCAGCCTGACGTGGCCCTGTCGGAAACGGCCCGCATGACCTTTTACGGCCGACTGTAATCCCGATTGATATCAATGAGCGGGACTGAGCGGTTTTCAGCCTGGGCCCGCAGTATGCCGCGCGCATGGCAGCCCGGCGGTGTAACCCGTTTTTTGTTGATAAGTAGTATCCGGTTCGGCCGAGCTATTGGCGTGAGCCGTGCCGGCGGCGCAGGAGTCGGATTTGGCCCCGCCGTGGGGCCAGGGGAGGCTGTTGTGATTAAACGACATGGAGGTGTCATGAATACGATTGTACTTGCGGTATTGATAATGATCGGGCTGAGCCTGGCCCGGGTGCCGGTGGTAATCGCCCTGGTGGTATCGGCGGTGATTGGCGGCCTGTATGCGGGCATGCCGATGGCGGAGATTACGGCGGCCTTTAACGGTGGGCTGGGCAGTGGTGCCGTGGTGGCGCTGGCGTCGGCCACCCTGGGGGCTTTTGCGGTGGCGCTGTCACGCACCGGCATTGCCGATGTGATTGCCGCTAAAACCCTGCGGCTTATCGGAGCCAGCCAGGATGAAACCCGGCTGAAGTATGTCAAATGGGGGATTTATGCAGCCCTGGTGGTGATCGGTTTTTCTGCCGACACCATAGTGCCGATTCATATCGCCTTTATTCCCATGCTGATCCCGCCCTTGCTGGGCCTGATGAACATGATGCAGCTGGACCGACGCATCATCGCCTGCGTATTGACCTTCAGTATCGTCATTCCCTACATGATTGCCCCGGTCGGCTTTGGCGCCATTTTTCTCAACGATATTCTCACCCAGAACGTCAATGAAGCCGGTGCCAGCCTGGGGATTGCGGTCACCAACGACATGGCGCCCAGGGCCATGCTGATCCCGGCACTGGGCATGGTGGTCGGTCTGCTGGTCGCGGTGTTTTTCAGCTATCGCAAACCCCGTGACTATCAGCATGTTGAATATCACCAGCCGGTTGCCGGCAGTGGCGGCGAGCCACAGGATGAAGAGCCTCGTCGCCTGTCTGTCTTGCAGTTGTGTATGCTCGGCGTGGCCGTGGGCGGTGCCCTGCTGGTGCAGGTATGGACCGGCTCCATGGTGCTGGGCGGCCTGCTGGGCTTTACCCTGCTGTCGATGAACGGCTTGTTCAAATGGAAAGATCAGGACGACGTCTTCACCCAGGGCATGCGCCTGATGGCCTTTATCGGCTTCGTGATGATTGCCGCCGCCGGTTTCGCCGGGGTGATGAAGGCGACCGGTGCCATTCCCGAGCTGGTGTCCGGTGCGGGTTCGTTGATTGGCGACAGCCCCGCCATGGCGGCGTTGGTCATGCTGCTGGTGGGTCTGTTTATCACCATGGGTATCGGCTCATCGTTTTCTACCGTGCCGATTATCGCGGCCATTTTCGTGCCGATGGCGATGCATTTCGGTTTCTCTCCCATGGCGACCATCGCTCTGGTGGGGACCGCCGGCGCCCTGGGCGATGCGGGTTCTCCCGCCTCGGATTCGACCCTTGGTCCCACCGCCGGGCTGAACGTGGATGGTCAGCATGACCATATCCGTGACTCGGTGATCCCTACCTTCATGCACTACAACATCCCGTTGATCCTGTTCGGCTGGATAGCGGCCCAGGTGCTGTAACGGGGGGGAATGTTGTTACTCAGGGCGGCGCCTGAACGGCGCCGCTCATGGGGGTTATTCGGTAACCTCGACCTCTTGTCCGTTAAAGCTGACGCACTGACCAGCCACTATCTTGCAGCGTTTGCGCACTTCTATTTCGCCATTTACCTGCACCAGCCCGTCGTCGATCACCATCTTGGCCATGGCACCGGAATCACACCAGCCGAGCACTTTCAGCAGGTTATGCAGGGGAATAAAGCCATGTCCTTCCAGACTGAATTGTTCGTTCATAGAGAGTTGTCATCCTGATTAAAAATATCTGTTTATGCTCACACCCTGATCATGGGGGCGGTGATTTGACCCAGCGGTAATTATGTCCGGATCAGGGCCCAATATCGACCCCGATGCTCTGCCGGAATATTCGGACGTGCATAGCTACCGCTCCCTGAACCGCATGTTCCGGCGTTTTCAGCAGGCGATGCGCGATACCATCGACGAGAGGGGAGGGGCTTGCCGTTTCTGGTAGCGCGCCTCTCCGGCCTTGGCTAATATGCGGCATATTATTTTTCGGAGAGATGGCATGGCAAAGGCGAACGAAATCAAAAAGGGAATGGTGGTCGAGCTGGCCGGCAAGCTGCTGATGGTGCGGGACATCGAGGTGCAGAGCCCGAGTGCCCGCGGCGCCAGTACCCTGTACAAGATGCGCTTTACCGATTTGAAAAGCGGATTCAAGGTGGAAGAGCGGTTCAAGGGCGATGAGCTGCTCGGCACCGTGGAATTGCAGCGGCGCAATGTGGTGCTGTCTTATGTCGATGGTGACGACCATATCTTCATGGATATCGAGGATTACAGTCAGTATCCGGTCCGCAGCAGCGAGATCGCCGACGAGCTGCAGTTTCTGGATGAAAACACCCAGGGCATTCAGGTGATGCTGGTAGACGATCAGGTGATTGGCCTGGAACCGCCGCAAACGGTGGAGATGGTGATCGTGGATACCACACCCGAAATCAAGGGGGCCTCTGCCTCGGCCCGTACCAAGCCGGCCACCTTTGCTACCGGCCTGACCGTTCAGGTGCCGGAATACCTGAAAATCGGCGACAAGATCCGTATCCATACCGTCGAGCGGCGTTACATGGGGCGGGCCGACTAAGCCGACAACGGGAGGCGTTAGCGTCACCATCGGTCCGGAGCCAGCTGCTATGCTTGGGGCTGATATCCCGCTGGAGACTGGCAATGATGAAAATAACGAGCATGTTAGGTACCGCCGCCCTGCTGGCGGCGTTATCGGTATCGGCCACCCCGGCGCCGGAAGGCGCTAGGGTCTATTTCCTCAGTCCGGCCGATGGTGAGGTGCTGAGTGGCGAGTTTACCGTGCGCTTTGGCCTGGAAGGCATGGGGGTGGCGCCGGCCGGGGTGGAAAAGGAAAATACCGGCCACCACCATCTGCTGATTAACGCCGATCCCATGCCGGATCTGACCATGCCGTTGCCGGCCAGCGACCAGGTGCGCCATTTTGGTGGTGGCCAGACCGAAACCCGGCTCAGTCTGCCGCCGGGACAATACCGTCTGCAACTGGTGGTGGGCGATGCGCAACATGCGCCTCATCAGCCTCCTATCATGTCTGAATCCATTCAGGTGACGGTGGAGTAAGCTTCTTACTCACCACCTCCGTATTATCGACAACTGTGTACCAGGATGGCGCCGATGTGGGCGCCATCTTTATTAAGGAGCCTGAATGGCAAAGATACGGCTGCTGGCCAACCTGAATTGTGATCATGTGCTGCTGTTGAACGAACCGTTGTCAGCCGGTGGCCGCCTGTTATATCGGGATCAGGGGCGGCGACTGGGCGGTGGTGCGGCCAACACCGGCGTCGGGCTGTTGTGGGCGGGTCATGAGGTGAGCGTTGCTGCCCGGGTAGGCAACGATAGCACCGGTGTCTGGCTGCGGCAGCAAGCCGCCGAGCTGGGGCTGGATGTGACCCATGTGGAGCAATTTGATGGTGAAACCGGTGAGTTGCTGGTGCTGGTCGACAGCCTGGGCGAGCGCACCATACTGCGCCAGCACCGCCGACCGGCCTTGCCCGGCGGGCTGCCCATGACACCGGTGGACTGCCTCTACGTCAATCATGACGGTCCCGAGGCGGCGCCCTATATGGCGCAGATGGCGGAGCACAGCCTGGTGGTCAGTCAGTATCCCAAGGGCGGGTGTTGGTCTCGCCCCTGTCAGGTGATGATGCTTCCGCAGCCGATCTGGCACCGCAATCGGATTTGTGGGCCCACGCCCGGTTGCTGGCCGGCGAGCGGTTGCAATGGCTGGTGGTGACGCATGGTGAACAGGGTGCCGAGGCCTTTGCTGCCGATCTGCATATTCGGGTGCCGACCCGGCCGGTTTCGGTGGTGGATGCCACCGGCGCCGGTGATGCCTTTGCCGGCGGTTTGATCCACGGCCTGCTGGCGGGCCTGCCGATGCCGGCGGTGCTGAGCCAGGCCGGGCAGTGGGCCGCCTATACCCTGTCTTCCAGCAGCTCGATTCCATCCGAACAGTTAAAGCGCTATCTGCGCCGTTCCGGCTGAATTCCTCGGTGGTCGCTGTTAAGCTGTGGCCTGATCATCAGTACGTTGGGACTTACACCTTGGATAACGGCCTCTTCATTTCTTTTCTCAGCCAGTGCTGGCGCTGGTCGGTCTTCCTGATGTTTCCGTTGCTGCTGTGGTTGTACAGCCAGTTGCGGGGGGTGCCGCTGACGGAGTTCGATAATGGCGTCAATCAGCACAAATGGCTGATTACCCTGCTGTATCTGCTTTATGTATTGCTCTGGCTGCGCTTCAACCGGCGAGTGATGGCGATGCTAGAGCAGAGGAGGCGCTGATGACCTTGCTGTTGGCAAATACCTGCCTTACTGGCTGGGTGCGGTGGCGGCACTGGCCGGCTGGGGGCTGACCCGGCTCAGTCTGGGGGCCCGGCTGCAGTTGCTGGCTCAGCATAACCGGCAACTGCAGGCTCAGTTGGATGAACGGGGTGGCGAGTTGCAGGAGACCCGGCAGCGGCTGGAGCAACAGCAGCAACTGGTGCTGAAAATGAACGGCCGACTCAAGGAATACGAGACCCTGCTGCGCCAGGAGCGGCAATGGGCGGCGGAAAAGCAGGCTCAGTTCGAGGCCAGTGAGACCCGGCTGGGGCAGCAGTTCGAGAACCTGGCCCAGCGTATTTTCGAGCAGAAAACCCATAACTTCCGTGAGCTTAACCAGAACAGCCTGGACGGCTTGTTGTCGCCGCTGCGCGAGCAGCTGGAGGGATTCCGTCGCAGCATGCAGGAACCTACGCCGATGAAAGTCGCCAGCGTCACAGCCTGAAGTTCGAGATAGAGCGGCTGGCCGAGCTGCACCAGCAGATGAGTGTCGATACCGCCGCCCTGACCCGGGCGCTGAAAGGCGACAGCAAGCAGCAGGGCAACTGGGGCGAGGTGGTGTTGTCGCGGGTGCTGTCCGAGTCGGGGCTGCGCGAGGGCCATGAATACAGCACCCAGCTCAGCCTGAACAACGCCGAGGGCAAACGCTATCAGCCGGATGTGGTGGTGCATCTGCCGCAAGATAAAGACATCATCATCGACGCCAAGGTCTCGCTCACTGCCTACGAACGCTACTTCAACGGCGAGGATGCGGCCGTGCGGGAACAGGCGCTGCGCGATCACGTCGCCTCGGTGCGCGGCCATATCCGCGAGCTGGGGCGCAAGGACTATCAGCAATTGCAGGGAGTGAGGACACTCGATTATGTGCTGATGTTTGTGGCAGTGGAGCCGGCCTTTCTGGTGGCGGTGGAGGCCGAGCCCGGGCTGGTGAAATATGCTCTGGACCACAATATTCTGTTGGTCAGTCCCACCAATCTGCTGGTGGCGCTGCGCACCATCGAGAACCTGTGGCGGGTGGAACGGCAGAATCAGAATGCCCGCAAGATTGCCGAATCGGCGGGCAAGATCTACGAAAAGCTGCGCCTGTTCACGGAAGACATGGAAGCCATGGGCCAGTCGCTACAGCGGGCCGATGACAATTATCAGCGGGCGATGAAGAAGCTGAGCAGCGGTCGTGGCAACCTGATCCGTCAGGCCGAGGCGTTTCGCGAGCTGGGCGTGGAGGTGACCAAGCCGCTGCCCGAGCATTTGCGGGAAGCGGCGAGCGAAGATGGGGAGCAGGTCCAGTTGGGGCAGAGAGCCTGATCAGAGGAAGAAGGGGCTGGGCTGGAACAGCCGCTCCACTTCGGGGATAAACTTCTTGTCCACCAGAAACAGCACTACATGGTCGTTCTGCTCGATCACGGTTCTGTCATGGGCGATCAACACCTCGTCACCGCGCACGATGGCGCCGATGGTCGCACCGGGCGGCAGCTTGAGTTCGCCGACCTGGCGGCCCACCACCTTGGAAGTGCTGCTGTCACCGTGGGCGATGGCCTCGATGGCCTCGGCGGCACCGCGGCGCAGAGAGTAGACGTTGACGATATCGGCCCGGCGCACATGGGTCAGCAGCGCCGATATGGTGGCCTGCTGGGGGGAAATGGCCACATCGATACTGCCGCCCTGCACCAGATCCACGTAGGCGCCGCGCTGGATCAGCACCATCACCTTTCTGGCGCCCATTTTCTTGGCGAGCATGGCCGACATGATGTTGGCCTCGTCCTGATTGGTGACGGCGATAAACACATCCACCTGATCGATATGCTCTTCCGCCAGCAGTTCCTGATCGGCCGCATCGCCGCAGAAGACGATGGTGTGTTCCAGCAGTTCCGACAGTTGTTCGGCGCGCTTGGGGTTGTGTTCGATCAGCTTGACCGAATAACGCTTCTCCAGCCGTCGGGCCAGACCGGCGCCGATGTTGCCGCCACCGACGATCATGATGCGCTTGTAGTCACTTTCGAGCCGTTGCAGTTCCGACATCACGGCGCGGATGTGGCCGCTGGCGGCGACGAAAAATACCTCGTCGTCGGCCTCGATAATGGTGGTGCCCTGGGGCCGGATCGGCCTGTTCTGGCGGAAGATCGCCGCTACCCGGGTATCGATGTTGGGCATATGATCGCGCAGGGTGGACAAGGCATTGCCCACCAGAGGGCCGCCGTAGTACGCCTTGATGGCTACCAGACCGACCTTGCCTTCGGCGAAGTCCACCACCTGCAGGGCGCCCGGATACTGGATCAGCCGATAGATGTATTCGGTGACCAGCTGCTCGGGAGCGATCAGGTTATCGACCGGCAGCGCCTCGTTGAGGAACAGTCGGTCACGCTCGGCCAGAAACTCCGGCGAGCGAATGCGGGCCACCTTGTTGGGGGTGTTGAACAACGAATAGGCCACCTGACAGGCGATCATGTTGGTTTCGTCGCTGCTGGTCACCGCCACCAGCATGTCGGCATCCTGAGCACCGGCTTCACGCAGTACGTTGGGGTAGGCGCCATGGCCGTTGACCACGCGCAGATCGTACTTGTCCTGCAGCTCCCGCAGCCGTTCGCCGTCGGTATCGACGATGGTGATGTCGTTGTTCTCGCCCACCAGGTTTTCCGCCAGGGTGCCGCCGACCTGACCGGCGCCCAGGATGATGATTTTCATGGCTGTTTGCTCAGTTTGGCGTAGTAGAAGCCGTCCCGCTGCTCGCTGCCAGGCAAGAATTGCCAGCCTGGTTGCTCGAGGGTATCCCCCGGGTGCAGGGGCTGATGACGGGCATCCGGGGTGCGGCTCAGAAACGCCTTGATCTGGGCGCTGTTCTCATCCGGCAGTATGGAGCAGGTGGCATAGAGCAGGGTGCCGCCGGGCTTCAGCTGTTGCCAGAGTGCATCCAGAATCTGCGCCTGCAAGGCAGCCAGCTGGGCGATATCTTCCGGGCGGCGCAGCCACTTGATGTCCGGATGGCGGCGGATCACGCCGGTGGCCGAGCAGGGCGCGTCCAGCAGGATGCGATCGAAGGCCGCACCTTGCCACCAGTCGGCGGGCCGGGCGGCATCGCCCTGGATCACGGTGGCCTGCAGGCCGATGCGCTCCAGGTTCTGATGCACCCGCTGCAGCCGTTCGCCGTCCATGTCGACGGCTACCAGCTGTGCCAGGGCCGGCTGGCGCTCGAGAATGTGGGCGGTCTTGCCACCCGGGGCGGCACAGGCATCGAGAATGGTGTCGCCGGGCGCGGCTTCCAGCAGCTGGGCCGCCAGTTGTGCCGCCGCATCCTGTACCGAACTGTGACCCTGTTCGAAACCGGGCAGGGTGGTCACGTCTACCGGACGGGCCAGACGCAGGGCGCTCTCGGCCAGGGTATCGGGTTCGGCTTCCTGGCCGTTCTGCTGCAGTAGTGTCTGGTATTGCTCCCGCGAATGGTGACCCTGATTGACCCGGATCCACATCGGCGGATGCTGGTTGTTGGCCTCGAGAATGTCCTGCCACTGTTCGGGATAGGCCTGCTGCAGCCGCTTGACCAGCCAGTTGGGGTGCGCCAGGCGCAACTGAGGCAGGGTGTCTACCTTGGCCGTCAGCTCTTCTTGCCTGCGCTGCACGTTACGCAGCACGCCGTTGACCATGCCCTTGAAGGGCTCGGCTTTCAGTAGCTTGCAGGCGTTGACGGTTTCCGCCAGGGCGGCGTGGGCGGGAATACGGGTATAAAGCAGCTGATAGATACCGACCAGCAGCAGCGCATGCACCGGCTGGTATTTTCCCTTGAGCGGTTTTTCCAGCAGTTGCTTGGCGATGGCGTCGAGCCGGCTGCACCAGCGCAGGGTGCCGAAGCACAGCTCCTGCAGCAGGGCGCGGTCTTTGGCGGCCACTTGCTGTTGATAACGCGGCAGCAGGGTGGAAAGTGACTGGCCCTGGTTGAGTACCTGATGAAGGATGTTGGCCGCGGCGGCACGGGTTTTCATATGATTACCAATGAGTTAAGTGTGTTCAAGCCAGGCAGATGCCGGGTTGGAACCAGTCCTTGCGGGCGTTGAGCAGATCCTGACAGGTCATGGCTTTCTTGCCCGGTGGCTGCAGGCTGAGCAGGCGCAGTACGCCGGCGCCGGTGGCGACGTCGATACCATCCTTGCCGGCACGGATGATGGTGCCGGGCGACTGAACGCCGGGCTCGTCCACGACTTCGGCCTGCCAGACCTTGATATTGTGCTCGCCGACCATGAAGTAGCTGAATGGCCAGGGGTTGAAGGCGCGCACGCAGCGTGCGATATGCTCGGCCGGCTGCTGCCAGTCGATCAGGGCTTCTTCCTTGGAGAGTTTTTCCGCATAGTTGGCCAGGGCGTCATCCTGCGGTTCGGCCACGGCGGAGCCATCGGCGACTTGGGCCAGTGTTTGCAGCAGTGCCCGGGGGCCGATGTCGGCCAGTTTCTGGTACAGGCTGGCGGAGGTGTCCTGTGCCTCGATCGGCAGTCGGGCCAGGTGCAACATGGCACCGGTATCCAGCCCCTTGTCCATTTGCATGATGGTGACGCCGGTTTCCTGGTCGCCGGCCCAGATGGCGCGCTGAATGGGCGCAGCGCCACGCCAGCGTGGCAGCAGAGAACCGTGTACATTGATGCAGCCGAGGCGAGGGGTATCCAGCACCACCTGGGGCAGGATCAGGCCATAGGCCACCACGACCATGATGTCGGCGTCGAGGGCCTTGAGCTGTTGCTGGGCGTCATCGTTGCGCAGGCTCTGAGGCTGAAATACCGGGATGCCGGCCTGCACGGCGGCCACCTTGACCGGGCTGGGGGTCAGCTTCTTGCCGCGTCCGGCGGGTCGGTCCGGCTGGGTGTAAACGGCAACGATATTGTGCTCCGAACCGATCAACGCCTGCAAATGGCGAGCGGCAAAGTCCGGAGTACCGGCAAAAATGATATTGAGCTTGCTCAAGGGGCGTCCTTTATTATTGTTATCAGTGTGCTTCTTGCTTGGCGAGTTTTTCCATTTTCTGGCGGATGCGCTGGCGCTTGAGCGGCGACAGGTAATCGACAAACAGCTTGCCGATCAGATGATCCATTTCGTGCTGGATACAGATGGCCAGCAGATCGTCGGCGTCCAGCTCGAACCAAGTCCCCTGGCGATCCTGAGCCCGTACCTTGATGCGTTCGGCCCTTTCTACCAGCGCACGGGCGCCGGGGACCGACAGACAACCTTCTTCTATGCCGGTACTGCCGCTTTGTTCGATGATTTCCGGGTTGATCAGCACCAGCTGTTGCTCCCGGTCTTCGGAGACATCGATCACGATCAGTTGCTGATGAACGTCGACCTGGGTCGCCGCGAGGCCGATGCCTTCTTCGGCGTACATGGTTTCAAACATATCATCTACAATCTGTTGTAATGCGGGCGTAAACTCGGTGACGGGTTTGGCGACGGTACGCAGCCGCTCATCGGGAAAACGTAATACTTCTAACACTTTTGCCATGGCTACTTTGCTTATTCCTGTAACGATACTGATAGTATTTTAGCCATGTCAGCACATAAAAAACAGTAAGAGTTAACTTGGGGACAGGGATGTGATGAAACAAAGAGGCCGATTTTTGCTCGGATTGCTGCTGGTGTCCTGTTTTGGCCACCAGGCCCAGGGTCTGGAGCTGAACGAGAATTACCCCGAAAGCTATATCGTTCGCAAGGGGGATACCCTGTGGGATATTTCTGCCCATTTTCTTAAATCACCCTGGCTGTGGCCCAAACTGTGGCAGGCCAACCAACAGATAGCCAACCCCCATCTTATCTACCCGGGCGATGTACTGCGCTTGATCTGGGTGAATGGCGAGCCCCGGCTGGTCAGGGGAGAAGCCGACAAGGTGGTGCATCTTGCCCCGCGGGTCCGCACCGACTCTGCCGTGGCCACCATTCCTCTCAGTTCGATACTGAACTTCGTTGACAGTCATCGCGTCATGTCCCCGGCAGTCTTTGAGCAGGCATCTTATATTCTCGGCGATCAGCAAGGCCGGGAGGTCATGGTGAAAGACTCGTCGGTTTATGTGCGTGGACAACTGACTCCGGGCACCCTCTATGGGGTTTATCGCCCGCAGGAAATGCTGATCGACCGCTTTACTCATGCCGAGCTTGGACAAAAGGCGGCGCTGGTCGGCACCTTGCTGGCAGGGGAGCAGCAGGGCTATCAGATGACCGAGGCACAGGTCAGCAGCATGAAGCAGGAGATGCGCCAGGGAGACAGGGTACTGCCCCTGAGCCAGGATGGCGGTATTGCCGCATTTCACTATCCCCGGCCAGGACCGGCGCTCGACCAGGCCTACATTATGGCCATGGGGACCGAGGGCAGCGTCATCGGTCGTCATGGTGTCGTCTTTATCAACAAGGGTCATGCGGATGGCGTCCGTGCCGGCGACCTTTATGCGGTGATGAAACCCGGAGCCAGCGTATATGACGTCAATCCCGGTACTTCCGGCCGGTTGACCTATGCGGACATGGCGAGTAACTATCTGCGCACGGGGAGCCGGCCCGAGCAACTGCCGGACGAAGCGATGGCCCGCATCATGGTGTTCAAGGTGGACGACAAGACCAGTGCCGCCCTGGTGCTGGATAACAGAGGCCTGGTGCAGACGAATTATTCGCTGAGCCATGTGAGTGATGCCGGGTTCGGGTCTTGAACAGCACCCTCTGCTGCCCTGGCTGGCGCTGCAGCATACCAGAGGTATAGGGCCGGTCCGGGCCATTCAACTGCGTACCCGGCTCGGTAGCCAGTGGTACCGCTCTGCGCAACTCGACGACTGCGGCTTGAGTGCAGCACAACTGGAGCAACTGCAGACCGCCCATGTTCCGTTACTGGAACCGTTGCTGGAATGGCAGTCGCAGGCGTCGAATCGTCATATTCTGACGTGGGATGCTCCCGACTATCCGGAACAGCTCAAGGCGGTGCCCGGGGCGCCTCTGCTGCTGTTTGTGGAAGGGGCGCTGTCGGCTTTGCCCCGGTCACAAATCGCCGTGGTGGGTAGCCGTCATCCCTCCTACGTGGGCAGGGAAAACACCAAAAACCTGATTCCGCCACTGGTGGATGCCGGCGCCGTTATCACTTCCGGACTGGCAATAGGGGTCGATGGGTTCAGTCACAGGGCGGCACTGGATAGCGGTGGTATTACCCTGGCGGTGCTGGGGTCGGGGCTGTCCCGGTGTTATCCCAAACGACATCAAGCCCTGGCTGCAGAACTGGTCAGTCAGGGGGGCGCCCTGATCTCCGAATGTTATCCCTGGGAAGGGCCGCTGGCACATCATTTTCCCCGCCGCAATCGTATTATCAGTGGTTTGAGTCTGGGAGTGCTGGTGGTGGAGGCGGCCGAACGCAGCGGTTCCCTGATTACCGCCCGGTATGCCATGGAGCAGGGGCGTGAAGTGTTCGCCATTCCCGGCGCCCGGCAAAATCCGCAGGCTTGCGGCTGTAATCGGCTGATCCAGCAGGGTGCCAAGCTGGTTTCCGATGCCAATGACATACTCGAAGAGCTGGTGGCATTTTCGGTGGCGGCGATCAAAGTTCGGCCACCTGAGCAAGAGGAATTATTGCCTTATCCTGAGTTGTTGGATAACGTAGGTTTAGAGGCAACGGCGGTGGATTTGATCGCATCCCGTTGCCAGCAGCCGGTGCAGGAGGTCGTTACCCGGTTGGTCGAGCTGGAATTGGCTGGCTGGGTGGAGTCTGTACCCGGGGGTTATGTCAGAGCGAGGAGGGACTGATCATGTTCGATGTACTTATGTACTTGTTCGAAACCTACATCCATACCGATGTAGACGCCATGGTGGAACAGGATGCTCTCGCCGATGAATTAACCCAGGCGGGGTTTCACAAGGAAGAGATCCTCAAGGCACTGGCCTGGCTGGAACGCCTTGCCGAACTTCAGGAAGCGGAAGCGGCGCCGATGTGGGCGAGATCTGCGCCTGATTCCTTCCGCATCTACACTCAGGAAGAGCTATACAAGATCGATGCCGAAGGGCGTGGTTTCCTGTTGTTCCTCGAGCAGATCAAGGTGCTGAACGCCGAAACGCGCGAGATCGTCATCGATCGACTGATGGAGCTGGATCCACCGGAAATCGAGCTGGATGATCTCAAATGGGTGGTGTTGATGGTGCTGTTCAATGTTCCCGGCAGCGAGTCGGCCTATCAACAGTTGGAAGAGCTGATTTTCGAACAGCCGGAAGGGGCGGTTCACTGAGGGCGGCCGCGCTGGTAGAATTCAGCCAATGAATTCGGAGGCGCGGTATGTCGAAAATCGATTCCAGTCTGTTTAATACCCAGGAACATGGCCCTGATTGGGGCGGTGAACCTTGCCCCCGCTGTGGTGGTACGCTGGAACTGCGTCATGGTAAACATGGCGCCTTTGTCGGTTGTGCCTCCTACCCTGACTGTGATTATCTGCGTCCGCTCAAGGTCATCGAGCACGATCAGGATGTGGAAAAAGTGCTGGAGGGCAGCCAGTGCCCGCTGTGCAGCCATCCCCTTGCCATCAAAAAAGGCCGTTACGGCCTCTTCATCGGTTGTACTCATTATCCCGACTGCCACCATGTGGCCGACATCAACGATCAGGGGCAGGCTGACCCCCCGTGTCCGGCCTGCAGCAAGGGCCTGCTGGTGGCGAGAACCTCCCGCTACGGCAAACGCTTCTATGCCTGCAACCATTATCCGGCCTGCCGCTACGTGATTAACGAGCGGCCGGTGGCCGAATGCTGCCCCGAATGCGGCTTTGGTATACTTGCCGAGCGCAAGGGCGGGCTGCACTGTCCCAACAAGGGCTGCAACTATCAGCGTTGAGCCGTTTTTATGAAGGAAACTGTCAGTTAATGAATCCGCAAGCATTGAACCCCGCACTTGAGTCATTGCGTCGTGGTGGGGTGATCGGTTATGCCACCGAGGCGGTGTTTGGCCTGGGCTGCGATCCCGATAATGGAGAGTCCGTACGGCGATTGCTCGAGATAAAGCAACGACCGGTCGAGAAGGGGCTGGTACTGATTGCTGCCGATTTCAGCCAGTTGCTGCCTTATCTTGATCTGGCGGCACTGCCGCCGGGTCGGCTCGAGGTTATCCTCGACAGCTGGCCAGGACCCTATACCTGGATTATCCCGGCTCGGCCCGAGGTGCCGGTCTGGCTGCGGGGCAGCTTCAGTCCCTGGCGGTCAGGGTAACGGGGCACCGGCAGGTCCACGATTTGTGCCTGTCCTTCGGTAAACCACTGGTTTCGACCAGTGCCAATAAAACCGGTGAACCGCCGGCGAGAACGGCAGAAGAGCTGACTGAGCGCATGGGAGCCCAGCTCGACTATATCCTGCCCGGGCAGACGGATGGACGCGCCAATCCGTCACTGATCCGGGATGGCATTACCGGCGCCGTGGTGCGTGCGGCCTGAACATCACATGAGAAGAAGGGAAAGACATGAGCGGTAAACCGGATATCACGGCCGTTAAAGCATTTCTGCTGCAGTTACAGGATGACATTTGTGCCCGGCTGGAGCAGGCGGACGGAACCGGCCGCTTCGAGCAAGACAGCTGGACGCGTGAGGAAGGCGGTGGTGGCCGTAGCCGGGTGTTGCGCAACGGCAGCGTCATCGAGCAAGGGGGCGTCAACTTCTCCCATGTTCATGGCAGCTCGATGCCCGCTTCTGCCACCGCCCATCGGCCCGAACTGGCTGGCCGCTCTTTCGAGGCCATGGGGGTGTCGCTGGTGATTCACCCCCATAACCCCCATGTGCCTACCAGTCATGCCAACGTGCGTTTCTTTATCGCCGAAAAAGAGGGGGCCGATCCGGTCTGGTGGTTTGGCGGCGGCTTCGACCTGACGCCCTACTATCCGGTGGAAGAGGACTGTGAGCACTGGCACCGGGTATCCCGGGATCTCTGTGCGCCTTTTGGTGAACAGGTGTATCCGGAATACAAGGCCTGGTGTGACCGCTACTTTTATCTCAAACACAGAGATGAAACCCGGGGAGTAGGCGGGCTCTTTTTCGATGATCTGAATCAGTGGCCTTTCGAGCGGTGTTTCGAGTTCATGCAGGCGGTGGGTCGGGGCTATCTCGATGCCTATGTCCCCATTATCGAACGGCGTAAAGACACCGCTTTTGGTGAGGTTGAGCGGCAGTTTCAGCTTTACCGACGCGGACGTTATGTGGAGTTTAATCTGGTGTATGACAGGGGCACGCTGTTTGGCCTGCAAACCGGCGGTCGTACCGAGTCCATTCTGATGTCGATGCCCCCGCTGGCACGCTGGGAATACAACTGGCAGCCTGAGCCGGGTTCGGCAGAAGCCCGGCTCAATGATTTCCTGATACCGAGAGACTGGGTTTAATCGCCCTCGTCCTGGGGACCAAACAGGGTAATCACCTGATCGATGAGTCCCTGGCGTTCCCCGCCCGGCAGATAGGCCGCATAGACTTCCCGCTTGATGGAGGGCGTGTCGTCTACGATGAACAGCTGTTCCTGCTGCTGGTAATTGTTGATCATGGAACTGGGCAGGAAGGTGCTGCCGCCATGATGCAACAGATACTCCAGAGCGATGCGCACCGAGCCGGTGTGCAGCAGGGGGGGCGTCGCGGTATTGAACAGCTTGGCGTGCTGGGTATTGAAGGCCGTGCCCCAGTCTATGCGAATATAATCCTGGGCCATGGCCTTGGCGGTATCCAGACCCGGATAAGTGGAGACCAGCTGCAGCTCCATGGTGTGGATGGCGATGTGACGGACCCCCTCGATGCGAGCCGGATCGGTCAGAAAGGCCAGGTCCAGGGTCCGACCGAGCAGGGCGCGGGTCATTTGCTCCGGCGTACGGATGTCGGCACGCAGTGACAGTGCCGGCAGTTCGCAGTAAAGCCGGTGCAATCCATCCTGCAGATAGGCATCCCACAGGTTGGCGGTACCGGCGACGGCCAGTTGCTGGGTCTGACGCTCGCTCAGGGCCACCTCGTGCTGGGCCCGAGCCCAGGCCAGCAGCATGGACTCGGCGTGAGGGATCAGTGCATCACCGGAAGAGGTCAGCTGGATGTTGTTACGCAGCCGGGTAAACAGGGTGACACCCAGCTGGCTTTCGAGCTGGCGGATCCGAAAGCTGACCGCCGACGGCGTCAGGTAGAGATGCTCCGCCGCCTTGCCGAAATGGCGGGTGCGGGAAACTTCCAGAAAGGTTTTTAAGAGTTCAGTATCCAAGGCTAGCCACAAAATTTTTGTTCGTTAGCGCAAAATCTATTCGTTTTGGCAATTAATGCAACCAAAAAAGCGTCAGCGTGGCAATATTATCATTATTGCTGCCGATATCGATTGTCCTCAGGCTTTATTCGGTACCGGCGTTGACGCCCAGTTATGAGAGCAGAGTTCATGGACAGATATGCCGTCATCGGCCACCCCATCAAGCACAGTCAGTCACCTTTTATTCATGGCTGCTTTGCCGAGCAAACCGGAGAGCGGCTCGACTATGAGCGCCTGCTTGCCCCTCTCGACGACTTTGCCGGCACACTGGCCCGCTTTACAGGTGAAGGTGGTAAAGGTTGCAACATTACGGTGCCGTTCAAGACTCAGGCTCTTGAGCTGGCCGGTGAGCTGACGGAAAGAGCCCGGCTGGCGGGAGCGGTCAATACCTTGCATCTGCAGGCTGATGGTCGTTGGCTGGGGGATAATACCGACGGTGCCGGCCTGGTACTGGATCTCAAGCGGCTGGGGGTGCCGCTGGCCGGGGCCAGAATACTGTTGCTTGGTGCCGGTGGTGCCGCTCGTGGTGCCCTGGCACCCTTGCTGGCGGAGCAACCGGCTGAGCTGGTGATAGCCAATCGTACCCAAGCCCGGGCCGATGAGCTGGCGCAGCGCTTTGGCCACCTTGGTCATATCATCAGTGCACCGCTGGATACGCCCGGTATTGGCTTCGATGTCATCATCAACAGCACCTCCGCCAGCCTGCAGGGGGAGGCGTTGGCGCTCGACACCGCCGTTTGCCATCCCGGGACCTGGGTCTACGATATGATGTATGGACGTGAAGAAACCGTCTTTCTCGCCTGGGCCAGGGAGCTTGGACTGGAGCATCGTCATGATGGTTTGGGCATGCTGGTCGGGCAGGCGGCGGAAAGCTTTTATCTCTGGCGTGGCGTGCGGCCAGACATGATGCCGGTATTGACAGCATTGCGCGCCAGACTGGAGGCAGCAACATGAACCAGGACATTATTGTAGACGACGATCTTGACTGGCAGCCTGAGCGTCAGGGGATTGCTTTTACGGCTCACTGGCAGGGACGCAAGATAGATTGTTTTTTGGCATTGCATCATCTGGAGCACATGACCGGTCTGAGCTTGATTGATGAGGGCAATATCATGCTGGCATTCGAGTCGGTGCGCTTCGATATCGAGGAACGGGTCGCCGAGCTGGTGGGGGAAGAGGCCTTTGCCCCCGATGGCGGTTTGTACCTCTAGAGTTGTGAGGAAAAGCGTGAGGGGGCAGATACAGGACAGACACCCGAACAACGAGGGTCTGTCTTGCTCTGTTTGATTAACCTCACACTTCACATCTCAGCGCTGCTGAAGGTATTCGTTTTTAAGACGCACGTAGTTCGCCGCCGACTCGGGCAGGAAGGCTCTCTCTTCCGGCGTCAACGGGCGGACCTGTCTGGCCGGAGAGCGACATACAGGTAGCCCGACTCCAGTTTCTTGCCCGGTGGTATCAGGCTCCCTGCTCCGATAATCACATCGTCCCCCACCTCGGCACCGTCCAGCACGATGGCACCCATTCCCACCAACACCCGGTTGCCGATGACGCAGGCATGCAACATCGCCTTGTGTCCGACCGTGACATCGTCGCCAATCAACAAGGGTAATCCATCAGGCAAAGCAGAGCTCTTGCGGGTGACATGCAGCACGGTGCCGTCCTGGATGTTACTGCGGGCCCCGATACGGATAGCGTTGACGTCACCCCGGGCAGCCACCAGTGGCCAGATGCTGGCGTCTTCTCCCAGCGTGATATCACCGTAGAGCACGGCAGAGGCCTCTACGAAGACTCCTTTACCCAGAGTGGGACTGATTCCGTTGTAGTGTTTCAGTGGTGTTGCCATGGTTTCTCCTTAAAGCAGACCTTGATTCGGCTATGTTAGCGTATTTGGCGAGGGAAACGAGGCCTCTCTGTGGGTAACTCTGTGACTAAGCTGTGCTTTTGCTTGGGGTATAGGCAATCGGTCACCAAAGCTCTGTTTTTTACAAAAAAGCCCTTGCGCAAAATCGGGCGGTCCCTATAATGCGCATCCACTGACACGGGGCAACACGCCAACGGTCACAAGGGTTCGAAACGAACGAAACAAAGTTTGCTTCAACGCTTGACGAACAAAACGGAATGCGTAGAATACGCATCCCTGACCTGAAACAAGGTCAACGCTCTTTAACAATATATCAAGCAAACTGTGTGGGCACTCGCAGGTAGTTGAGAAACAAAAAAA
>NZ_MDKE01000015.1 GCF_001870485.1 Oceanisphaera psychrotolerans
CGATGATAGTGTGGCAGCTGCCATGTGAAAGTAGGTCACTGCCAGGCACCCAATTTAGTATCCTGACTATACAGCTTTATGCGGAGCGGTAGTTCAGTTGGTTAGAATACCGGCCTGTCACGCCGGGGGTCGCGGGTTCGAGTCCCGTCCGCTCCGCCATTACATCAAAGCCCTGACCTTACGGTCAGGGCTTTTTGCTGTCTGCCGTTCAGTAAATTTACCTTCCCCATATTGTCAAACCACCCTTAGTGACCCAGAGAGACGTTTACCTTCAAAACATATCGCCTGCTCTGCCACCGGTCATGTATCGGGTTTTGCAACCTCCTGAGACTGGGCTAACCTTAATTGGCTTTATGAATATCGTTCCAGCGTGTCGGCTCGTTTCCTGGGTGATTGCCTTGAGAGGATGCTGAATTGGATCAAGGAGGTGGAAATGTTAGCCAGGAAACGCAGTTATACCCTGAAAAGTGGTGACTCTCTTCATGCCAATATCATCGTTAATCCGTGTGGCACCATAGAAATAGACATACCCGAAAAACACCAGCATATATCCAGTGAACTGGAACGTGTTCACTTCAAAATCAGTGATAAAGGCGTGCTGCTGGTGTGTAATGAAAAAGGCTGCAGCTCCATCGATGATGTAGGGCTGCTGCTTTCACGCAGAGATGCGTTTGATCTTTATGGCGTGATCGATGATGTGCTCAAGGAATATGAAAAATTGATGTCGGATCTGTAAGTCAGAAGAGGTTGTTTTGTCAGGGTCTTAATGGCGGATGACTTCGTCGTTGCTGCCGGTGGAGCTGGACGAATTACAGAGATATTCACGAATAAAACAACATGGCTCCCGCTGCTGCGGGAGCCATGTTGTTGTTTTAAGCCACGCAGTCCACGAAGTAGCGGGTTTCGCCCTGCTCTTCTTCGCCAACCAGGCCGTGAATATAGGTTTCAAAGCCGGGGAAGCGACGGTTGAACTCGTGGGCGAATTTCAGATAGCTGATGATGGTATCGTTGAATACCTCACCGGGGATCAGCAACGGAATACCCGGCGGGTAGGGGGCAACCATCACCGCCGTGGTACGACCGGCCAGCTCGTCCAGCGGTACCCGCTCGATTTCCTTGTGCGCCATCTTGGCGAAAGCCTCGGCGGGTTTCATCGCCGGGACCAGATCCGACAAATACATCTCGGTGGTCAGCTTGGCGACATCGTTTTCCTTGTAGATCTGGTGGATCTGATCGCAGAGATCTCGCAGGCCAACCCGCTCGTAGCTGGGGTTGCTCTGAATGAACTTGGGCAGTACCTTCCACAACGGCACGTTGTTGTCGTAATCATCCTTGAACTGCTGCAACTCGGTGACCATGCTGTTCCAGCGGCCCTTGGTGATGCCGATGGTGAACATGATAAAGAACGAATAGAGGCCGGTTTTTTCGATCACGATGCCGTGTTCGGCTAGATACTTGGTCACGACCACCGCCGGCATGCCGCTGTCGGAAAACTCGCCCTGCATGTTCAGTCCTGGCGTCAGTATGGTCGCCTTGATGGGATCGAGCAGGTTGAAGCCCGGCTCGACATCGCCGAAGCCGTGCCAGCTTTCGCCGGCGTGCAGCATCCAGGCGTCGCGGTCGTCCAGGCCGTCATCGGTCAGATCGTCCGGCCCCCAGACTTCAAACCACCAGTCGCTGCCATATTCATCACCCACCTTGCGCATGGCGCGACGAAATTCCAGCGCCTCCGCCAGCGACTCTTCCACCAGAGCGGTGCCACCGGGCTCTTCCATCATGGCCGCCGCCACATCGCAAGAAGCGATAATCGCATATTGCGGGCTGGTGGAGGTGTGCATCAGATAGGCTTCGTTGAACACGTCGCGGTCGAGACGATTGGCTTCGCCGTCCTGTACCAGTATCTGCGATGCCTGGGACAGGCCGGCCAGCATCTTGTGGGTCGACTGGGTGGCGAACACCATGGAGTCCTGACAACGGGGGCGGCCTTCGCCGATGGCATGATAATCGCCGTAGAAATCGTGGAAGGCGGCATGGGGCAACCAAGCTTCGTCGAAGTGCAGGGTCTCTATTTCGCCGTCGAGCAAGTGCTTGATCTCTTCCACGTTATAGAGAATGCCATCGTAGGTGGACTGGGTAATGGTCAGCACCCGCGGCTTGAGATCCGGGTTCTTGGCCAGCAGTTCGCGGCAGAAAGGATTGGCCAGCATTTTTTCACGGATGCGGGCGGGTTCGAACTCGCTGCGCGGAATGGGGCCGATAATGCCGTAGTGGTTGCGGGTCGGCATCAGGAACACCGGCACGGCACCGGTCATCATGATGGCGTGCAGAATCGACTTGTGGCAGTTGCGGTCGACCACCACGATGTCGCCGGGGGCCACGGTGGAGTTCCACACTATCTTGTTGGAGGTGGAGGTGCCATTGGTGACGAAAAACAGGTGATCGGCGTTGAAGATGCGGGCGGCATTGCGCTCGCTGGCCGCCACCGGACCGGTGTGATCGAGCAGCTGACCCAGTTCGTCCACCGAGTTGCACACATCGGCCCGCAGCATGTTTTCACCGAAAAACTGATGGAACATCTGACCCACCGGCGACTTCAGAAAGGCCACGCCGCCGGAGTGACCGGGGCAGTGCCAGGAGTAGGAACCGTCCTGGGCATAATGGGTCAGAGCCCGGAAGAAGGGCGGCGCCAGGGTGTCCAGGTAGCCCTTGGCCTCGCGGATGATGTGCCGGGCCACGAAGTCGGGCGTGTCTTCGTGCATGTGAATGAAGCCGTGCAGCTCGCGCAGAATGGCGTTGGGAATGTGGCGGGCGGTACGGGTTTCACCATAAAGGTAAATGGGGATATCCGGGTTGCGATGGCGGATCTGCTCGACGAAGCGGCGCAGTTGCTCCAGTACCGAGTGAGCTTCTTCGTTACTGCCGGCCAGCTCTTCGTCATCGATGGACAACACAAAGCCTGCGGCCCGGCTTTGCTGCTGGGCGAAGGAGGTCAGATCACCATAGCTGGTGTAACCCACCACATCCATGCCGGCCTTCTCGATGGCGGCGGCGAGTTCACGAATGCCCGAGCCGCTGGTGTTCTCGGAGCGAAAGTCTTCATCGATGATGATGATGGGAAAATAAAAGCGCATCGGGATTCCTTGAGTTACCGGTAAACTGCTCGATAGTCGAGCCCGTCCAGCGCCCATTCTACTGCTAAGTGCCGGGGCTGACAAAAATGGTTATGCATATAAGATGATTAAAAATCACGGTTGTTGCGGGGTGACGCTCTCCAACTGGAAATGTCGTTGAACAGCAGGCACTATTTCCCATCCACACCATGCAGATAATAACGGACCTTATATGCCATCCATGGGAAAAGCGAGCATCTGGCTGCTGACCGCGCTTGTGCTGACCGGCTGTGCCGCCTCACCGCCGCGCAACCCGGAAAATATCTGCGCCATTTTCGAGCAGCATGGCAGCTGGCACAAGGCCGCCAACAAGACGCGGGAAAAGTGGGGCGCGCCGGTGCATGTGACCATGGCGATGATGTATCAGGAAAGCAGTTTCAGACACGATGCCCGGCCGCCGATGCGCTATTTTCTGTTTATTCCCTACGGTCGCGCCTCCGATGCCTATGGCTATGCCCAGGCCAAGAAAGCCACCTGGGGCGATTACCAGCGCGAAAGCGGCAATGGCTGGTCGAGCCGGGACGACTTCGACGATGCCATCGACTTCATGGGCTGGTACATGAGCAAAACCAGCAAGGTCAATGGCGTGTCGAAGTGGGATGCCTATGGTCAGTACCTCAACTATCACGAAGGCTGGGGTGGCTATCGTCGCGGCAGCCACTTGCGCAAGGGGTGGTTGTTGAAAACGTCACGCAAGGTAGAGGCCCGCGCCAAACGCTACGCGGACCAGTACTGGCAGTGCAAGGACCGGTTAAACCGTGGCTGGTTTGGCTGAGGCCGCCTGAACCAGATAGCGGGCCATTTCCGGCTCCGGTACCATGCCGCCGCCGGTCGCCCACACCAGGTGATGAGCCCGGGCCATGCGGGCCGGGGTCAGCCCCATCCGCTGGCGGTAACCTTTCGTTTCATTCGATACCCGTACCGGGCCGGGCATGCCTGCCAGGGCCGATGGCTCCAGGCGAATATTTTCCTGCTCGTTCAGCAGCCCGAGCAGTCCCAGCATCTCCTCATCGCTCAGGGTATAGAAACCGTCGAGCATGGGCGCCATGGTGCGACCGACAAAGCCGGAGGCGCGACCGACCGCCAGGCCGTCGGCGGCGGTGAGGTTATCGATGCCGAGATCCTGGACCGAAATATGGTCGTGCAGGCCGGTATAAACCCCCAGCAGCATGCAGGGGGAGTGGGTCGGCTCGGCAAAGAAGCAGTGTACCGCATCGCCAAAGGCCAGCTTGAGTCCAAATGCCACGCCGCCGGGGCCACCGCCCACGCCGCAGGGCAGATAGACGAACAGCGGATGCTCCCTGTCCACCCGGATCTGCTGCCGGGCAAACTGGGCCTTTAACCGCTCACCGGCCACGGCATAACCCAGAAACAGCTGTACCGAGTTTTCATCGTCCACAAAATGACACATCGGATCCTGTTCGGCGTCTGCCCGGCCCTGGGCCACGGCCACCGAGTAGTCACTCTCGTATTCCAGCACGGTCACACCCTGTTCACGCAGCATGTCCTTTTTCCACTGGCGGGCATCGGCCGACATGTGCACGCTGGTCTTGAAGCCCAGTTTGGCTCCGATGATACCGATAGAGAGGCCCAGGTTACCGGTGGAGCCGACGGCGATGCGATATTGGCCGAAAAATTCGCGAAACTCCTCGCTGTGCAGCCGGGCATAATCGTCGTCCAGATGCAGCAAGCCGGCCTTGAGTGCCAGTTTTTCCGCGTGTTGCAGTACCTCGTAGATACCGCCGCGGGCCTTGATCGAGCCGGAAATGGGCAGCTGGCTGTCCAGTTTCAGCAGCAGGGTACCATCAAGCGGCTGGTCGTAACGTTCGGCCAGCGCCTGCTGCATGGCGGGAATGGCTTGCACCGGGGATTCCAGCAACCCCTCACTGGCTCGGGTCTCGGGAAAGGCGGCACAGAAATAGCGGGCAAAACGGGTCAGCCGCTGGCTGGCATCGGCTACATCTCCGGCGGTCAGGCCCACGGCGGATAACGCCTGTTCGACCGGTTTTCTTTCCGGGTTGAACCAGCTGACCGGCTGCAGTGCCATCAGCGAGTCGAGCAGGGGGTTGGATTTGCAGAGATCGGCGATAGCCTTTCTGGAATAGCTGGGGTGTGAATGCATGGCATCGAGTCCTGAACGTTGGCTCGGGCCAGTATATCAGCCGGACCCCGATGGCTGTAGTGATGCCATCAGAGGCCGGCGGATAAAGATCACTGTTTGGCGAAGTACTCCCTGGTCAGGCGGAATACCACCGGACTCAAAAGGGCCAGCGCTATCAGGTTGGGGATGGCCATCATGGCGTTCAGGGTATCGGCCATTAGCCAGATAAATTCTAGCGACTGGGTGGCACCGACGGGTAATGCCAGTACCCAGGCAATACGGAAGGGCACAATCGCCTTGACGCCAAACAGGAACTGCACGCATTTTTCGCCATAGAAGCTCCAGCCGAGGATGGTGGTAAAGGCGAAAATGGCCAGGGCGATGGCGACGATATACTCCCCGCCGGGAATGGCGGTCGAGAAGGCCAGGGTGGTGAGCGAAGCCCCGGCTTCGCCGCTGGTCCAGCTGCCGGTAACTATAATGGCCAGACCGGTGATGGAACAGACCACGATGGTATCGATAAAGGTACCCAGCATGGCGATGAGGCCCTGACGCACCGGGTTATCGGTTTTGGCGGCAGCGTGGGCGATGGGCGCACTGCCCAGACCGGCCTCGTTGGAAAAGACTCCTCGCGCCACCCCGAAACGAATCGCCATCCATACCGCAGCACCGGCAAAGCCACCCTGGGCGGCGATGGGGCTGAAGGCATGCTCGATGATCAGGCCGAAGGCGGCAGGAATGGCGCTCAGGTTCAGCGCCAGCACCACCAGACCGGCGGCAAAGTAGGACACCGTCATCAGCGGTACCAGCTTGCCGGCCACCTCGGAGATCCAGCGAATACCACCGATCAGCACGGCACCCACCAGCACCATCAGCACGATGCCGGTGGTGACATGGGAAATACCGAAGGAGGAGTCGAGTGCATCGGCCACCGAGTTGGCCTGCACCGTATTACCGATTCCGAAACCGGCGATACCGCCGAAGATGGCGAAGGCGACACCCAGCCAGGCCCATTTAGCGCCCAGTCCGTTCTTGATGTAGTACATGGGACCGCCGACGTGGTTGCCGAGCTTGTCGGTTTCCCGATACTTGACCGCACAGACCGCCTCGGCATATTTGGTGGCCATACCGACCAGGGCGGTCATCCACATCCAGAACAGGGCGCCGGGTCCGCCGAAGAAGATGGCGGTAGCCACCCCGGCGATATTACCGGTCCCGATGGTGGCGGAGAGCGCCGTCATCAGGGCGTTGAAGGGCGAAATTTCACCACTGCCGGCTTCCACCTTGGAAAACAGCAGCCTGAAGCCGGTACCCAGTTTGCGGATAGGCATCAGTCCGAGTCCCAGCTGAAGATAGAGGCCGAGCCCCAGTATCCCTACCAGCATGGGGACGCCCCAGACGACGCCATTGATCTTGGTTAGCAATTCGGTAAGCAGTTCCATCTGCGCGGCTCCTTGCATGAATAATATGGAATCAACAGGACTTTCCTGTACTAGCCTAGCCCTGTTTTCGGGAAATGAATAATGAGTTTATGTTTCGGATGGAACCGGAAAGAAGTGGCGCAGCAGCAGGCGACATTGCTGGGTCGCCGCCTTGTGTCCGGACAGGCCCTGTTGTTGTGCCACTTCGGCAGGCATAGCACCGGGTGTCAGCAGCGCCTGCAGCAGCTCTTGCTGGCGTCGGGATAGCGGCGTGAGCGGCACATTGGACAGGGTGAAGCGGACCAAGGCCGGCCGATCGCACAACAGGTCTCTGTGACCGAAGGCGAAGTCATGGGCGATGTCCCGATCCCGCGTTGCGCTCGCTGCCGGTGGCAGCAGTTTCAGTCTGTGCCCCCCGTCGTCCGGCCGTTCCCGCAGCAACCCCCGGCGGTAAAAAGCCAGGTTGGCGCTGAACTGGCCCTGCCACAGCGGCAGGGCCTGGCGGGCGGCGATGGAACAGGGCCACAGCATCATGGCCGCATGCAGGCCGCTGACACCGTCGCGACTCAGGCCGATGCGCACGGCACCGAAGCCGTTGTCTTGCCAGAAGTCCAGCAACTCGGGGCTGGCACCGAAGCTGGCGCCGAGAAAGTCGCATTCGTCATGCTGTAATTGCTGTTGCAGCCAGCCCAGCAGTCGTGAGCCGATTCCCTGATGCTGGCATTGGGGATGCACCACGATGCGCATCACCCGCTGATAACGGAATCGACAGGCCTCGCTGATACCGCCATGAAAGGCCAGCGACTGGGGCAGCAGGTGACCGCGGGGGCGCCGTTGCCCGCGCCAGATAGCCTGACTGAGCGATGGTGGCAGTGCACCCTCCCGGGTCAGCAGGGCGGCGGCCACCGGAGTCTCGGCGCGAAAGGCGACCACCAGGCTCAGTTCGGGCGCATCCAGCAGGTGGCGCAGATCGCCGGGCCGGGTCTGATAATGGGCCAGGGTCAGCAGGCCGAACAGCCGTTGCAACAGCTCGTCATCCTCCAGCAGTTGCTGGCGGTTGACCCGGCGCAGGCTCAGCTCACCTGGCGGTGGTGGCGTGGCCGGATCCGCACCGAGCGCCAGCAGGCGGAATACCAGCGGCTCCAGCGGATCCTGCGTGCTCCAGCGTGCCGGAATATCCAGATGCACCTTCTGCCAGTCGGGCGCCAGTTCCGTCAGTGCCGGCTGAAACTTCAGCTGAAACCCCAACCCGGTACCTTCGTAGCCGTGCTCGGTGCTGGCGAAGAGACAGCAGTAACGGCGGGCCAGCGTCAGCAGCATGGGCACCGGAATGGCGGCGGCTTCATCAATCAGCAATATGTCTGCCTGGGGGGGATGGGCGAGCAGGGCGTCCGGGGCCATGAAGTCCAGCGGCCCATCACAGTGCGCCAGTACCTGGGCGGCGGCCCCCGGGCTGGGGGCGGTGAGCAACACCCGGTAACCGGCGTTCAGCAAGCGATTGGCCGCCAGGCCCAGCAGGCTGGACTTGCCCCGCCCCCGATCGGCGGTCAGTACCAGTGGTCGGCGTCGGCGGGCGGCTTGCAGCATCATGGCCAGCGCCTGGCGTTGCTGGTGATTGAGGCAACCCCGGCGGTCGGGCTCTCGCTGCCAGAAGACACGAGAGAGTGCTGGCAAGGATGGGAAATGTGCATGCTGCTGCCAGATAAGAACCGAGGTGTCTTGCTGCAGCAGAGTGGAAAACCGATGCAAAAAATGACTGTAAAGCCCGGCAGCCTGCTCCGGCAGGGCGACATAACGCGACAGGTCCGGATCCGTATAAGTAGGCCAGCTTGCCAGTGGCGGACATAGCAGCAGCATGACACCACCGGCCTCCAGAGCCCCGGCGCTGGCGCCGAAGGCGTCGGGGTGCAGGCCGCTGTGGGCGTTGAACACCAAGCTGCTGTATTCCCGACCCAGTGCTCCCTGAAACTTGCCCTGAGGGCAAGACTCCCTGTCAGCGGGTGCCTGGCCCAGCCAGAGACAGTGGCCGCCACCGTTATCATCTACAAGCGCGTCGGCCTGGGCCATGGCCCAGGTTTCACTGCCACTCAGCACCAGCAGACGGCGTTCGCCGTTATGGCGCAGCAGCCGGCGCCAGCGGGCCCACTCAGTCAAATATGCGCTCACCATTTTCGTCGATCACCCGTTTTGCCTTGGCGATCATCAGCTCGGCGGCCTGCTCGGCCGAGGGCAGCAGATCCGAGCGGATCAGTCGATATTCCTGCAGCTCCCCGTCTTTTAGTCGAGTGATGCGACCGTGCAGCCGGTACTGGCCACCTTCGGCCATGGGCTCGGGATGGATGTCAAAGCCCTGATAAGAGGCAGGTTCAAAATGGGGGCTGGTGGCGTGGGAGTCTTTCGTGCACCATTTTTTTAGCCAGTCGAACATGGTTGAGAGCTTTCCTGTAGCGGAGAATGGAGTAGCCGATAAAAAAGGCGCCGTTGTGGCGCCTTGCAACCGAAGCCAGGATTACTTCTTGACGCGCATTATCACGTCTTCGGCCAGGGTCACTGCACCGGTCAGCTTGCTGACTTGTTTGACTTCATCCATGTTGGAAATGACCACCGGTGTCAGGGTGGACTTGGTTTTGGCTTCCAGCAGCGCCAGGTCGAATTCGATGATGGTATCGCCTTTTTTCACCTGCTGTCCTTCCTGGGCGATGCGGGTAAAACCTTCGCCCTTGAGCTCCACGGTATCGATGCCGAAGTGGACAAAGAGCTCCAGGCCAGAGTCGGACTCGATAGAAAATGCGTGATTGGTTTCGAATATTTTGCCGATGGTGCCGTCGCAAGGGGCAACCATCTTGTTGCCGCTGGGCTTGATGGCGATGCCGTCACCGACAATTTTTTCGGCAAACACCACATCCGGCACATCTTCGATAGCGACAAGCTCCCCCGAGAGAGGGGCAAAAATATCGATGCCGCCGGTATCGTTGGTATCATCAGACACCATTTTTTTCAGTTTATCGAACAGACCCATAATATCAGCTCCTGGCATTATTTAATGATGATGATAACAGACGGACTTTCTCAAGAGAAAGGGGTAAGCCTGTTCGGGAATAACAAGCATGGACAAAGACTTCCATCATTGTAAGGGCTGAATGGCGAATGTACATGGGGGAGGGGAAAAGGGGAGTATCTGGTGATTAAAAGCGGAGAAATTACCGAGTAAAGCATTCCCACGCAGCGCGTGGGAATGCCATTCTGTCGCGATCTGATCCGGTCTTTTTACTCGGGGCAAAAAGATCCCGATGAGGTGCTCATTCGATTATGGCTGCAGTTCCTGCTCGGTAAAAATCCCCTGGAACAGGGCGCTGCTGAGGTAACGCTCGCCGGAGCTGGGCAGTATAACCACGATGGTCTTGTCGGCGTACTCGGGCAGTTCGGCCAGGCGGTTGGCGGCGACCACGGCGGCGCCGGAGCTGATACCGGCCAGAATGCCTTCGTCTTTCATCAGGCGACGAGCCATGTCGATGGCGTCTTCACTGGACACCTGTTCTACCCGGTCGATCAAAGACAGGTCCAGGTTTCCGGGAATAAAGCCGGCGCCGATGCCCTGAATCTTGTGCGGGCCGGGTTTGAGTTCTTCACCGGCCAGGGCCTGGGTGATCACCGGCGACTCGACCGGCTCGACGGCTACCGTGGTAATCGCCTTGCCCTTGGTATTCTTGATGTAGCGGGACACACCGGTCAGGGTGCCGCCGGTACCCACGCCGGCCACGAACACATCGATATCACCGTCGGTGTCTTCCCACAGCTCGGGACCGGTGGTTTTTTCATGGATTTCCGGGTTGGCCGGATTGTTGAACTGCTGCAGCAGCACGTATTTTTCCGGAGCGGATTCTTTCAGCTCCATGGCTTTTTCGATGGCGCCCTTCATGCCTTTGGCGCCTTCAGTCAGCACCAGGTTGGCACCCAGTGCTTTCAGCAGCTGACGGCGCTCCAGGCTCATGGTGTTGGGCATGGTCAGGGTAATGGTATAGCCACGAGATGCCGCCACAAAGGCCAGGGCAATACCGGTATTACCGCTGGTAGGCTCAATCAACTCTTTACCGGGGACCAGTTCGCCACGCTTTTCGGCATCCCAGATCATGTTGGCGCCGATGCGGCATTTGACGCTGAAGCTGGGGTTGCGACTTTCTACCTTGGCCAGCACCCGGCCTTTGCTGACTCGGTTCAGTTTGACCAGCGGAGTACGACCAATGGTCAGTGAGTTATCTTCAAAAATCTTGCTCATGACGGCTATCCCTAAGTTTCGGTAATACCAAAAGTATCTACATGTAGTCAGCTTAACCATTCTTTGCCGAATGAGAAGTGACGATTGGTTATAACTATATGTTATTAAATAATGGTGTCATATACCTTATTCGGCGGCGAACTCGTGATACTTCCGGCCCGGGTCTACTATCGGAACTGGATAGTGGTGGTGTGCTACCCCTCGAGGTCTGTCCGGGTGTACTGTAGGGGCAGGCAGGTATTCGATTCCTGAGTGGGCGAGCAGCAAGATGGTGAGCAGCAAGATGATGAGCAATAAGATAAAAAGGTACCCAGAGATCATCGGGTTATGGCTGTTGCTGTGTGTCGGCATGGGAGACGCTGCCGCCGCTTCCTGGCAGGATGAACCCGAGGCCCGGTTGCAGTTGCATCAACAGGGACTGGAGCTGGCGCTGGCCGATGTGAACCCCAGTCTGACGCTGTGGTGGCAACAGGCGGTATCAGTCGATACCGCCTCCGATGAGGCCGATGACCGCCTGCTGCTGGGCATGCAGGCATTCTGGCGGCATTGGGCTTCGCTGTCCTTTGTGGATCGCCAGTATCTGCGCACCGATGATGTCGTACTTTCTTTCCGGGAGCAGGATCGGCTCGAATTGCAACTGGCGGCGGAATCGGGGCAGCGTCATCGTCTGGTGCAAAGCCTGGCGCCGGGCTATTCGGATCATGCCCAGTTACAGCAACAACTGGCGCGACTGCTGGCGCTGAACGAGCAGCCCTGGCCTGCGTTGCGTACCGCCACCCTCAGACCCGGTGAACGGGGAACTGTGGTCGCCCTGATCAGGGAGCGGCTTGAGCTGCTCGGCGATATGTCAGCCGAGGCCATCGCTTCCAATGTCGAACAGTTTGATTCCCAGATGGAGCTTGGGGTCAGGCGCTTTCAACAGCGTCATGGCCTGCAGGTGGATGGTGTTATCGGTCCCAAGACCTTTGCCTGGCTCGATGTGTCTCCTCTTTACCGGGCGCAGCTGCTGACACGCAGTATGCTGCGTACCCTGATTGGCGATAATCTGCCGTCGTCCTACCTGCTGGTGAATATTCCCGAATACCGTCTGCGGCTTTATCAGAACCAGGCCATGGTGCTGGAAAGCGATGTGATTGTGGGGCGGGATAAGCGCAAAACCCCGATCATGACCAGCGCAATCACCAATGTCGTGTTCAATCCGCCCTGGAATGTGCCGCGCTCCATTATCGAGAAAGACATCTTACCCCGGCTGTATCGGGATCCCGGCTATATCGAGCGGGAGAACTTCGAGGTCCTGGGCAGCGGGGGGCGCAAGGTATCCGCTGCCGAGTGGCAAATGCGGCTTTATGAGGGGGGAGGGTTTCCCTATCGTTTACGGCAGCGGCCCGGCAGTGACAATGCCCTCGGCGCCTACAAGTTCCATCTGCCCAACGATGATGCCATCTATCTGCACGATACGCCGGCCCGCAATTTGTTTTCCCGGGACAACCGGGCGCTCAGTTCGGGCTGTGTAAGGGTGGAAGGTGCCGAACAACTGGTGCACTGGTTGCTGAGCGGGCAGCTTGGCCCGGAGCGGCTGGCAGCCCTGAAAGCCAACCGGATCACCCGCTGGATCCGGGTGGCCGAGCCGCTGCCTGTATTCATGGTGTACTGGCCGGGCTGGCTGGGCCCGGATGGCCTGCCTCGTTTTCGGGATGACATTTATCATTTCGATCGTTCCTTGCGTAATCCCTTCACCACCGGCTAGCCTTTACCTCGTTGTGCCGCCGTAAACGGCGGCCTTATAACTAAAGGTTGTTGATGTTTTAGCCGCTTATAGGATAATTATCGCCCGTTTCTTATGTGGTGACATCAGATAACCGAAAGGCAATCCCTGTGTGGTGGGTTGCTGCTTTTTGTTCAGCTCTTCCCTTTAGCGCTGTGTCCAGGTTATCAACCGGGTCTTTACCCGGCTGATGCATCCTTGTTGTATTTGAAAATGAGTCTGAATGATGTTTGAAAAAGATGGAATGCATAAACGTGGTGTCGATCGTCGCCGTTTTCTGATGGGCATGGGCGGGCTGGGACTGGCCTCGCTGGTGTCACTGCCGGCACAGGCCTCCCTGTCGGCGCCGGTGCGCAAATTGAGCCTGCATAACCTGCATACCGGGGAAAAGGTCACGGCCAGTTTCTGGGAAGAAGGGCGTTACCTCGATGAAGGGCTCAGCACCTTCAATAGAGTCATGCGTGATTTTCGCCGTAACGAGGTGCACGACATCGATCCCAAGCTGTTCGACCAGTTGTTTCTGCTGCAGCACCGACTGGGCAAGGCGGGCGAGATCCAGATCATCTCCGGGTACCGCTCTCCGCATACCAACGCCATGCTGCGCAGTAACAGCAAGGGAGTGGCCAAGAAGAGCTACCACATGCAGGGCAAGGCCATCGATCTGCGCCTGCCCGGTGTCCCGCTGGCAGAGGTCCGGCAGGCGGCGCTGCAGCTAAAGGTGGGTGGGGTCGGCTATTATCCCAAGTCAGACTTCATTCACCTCGACACCGGCCCGGTGCGCAGCTGGGTGTAATGATCGACCCACAGGGCGGTGGCGCCACAGATGGCCACCGGCATGATCAGCAGGTTGATAAAAGGCAGACCGGAGCAGAGCGTGACACTGGCACCAAAGCCCCAGGTGAGCCGTCTTTTTTCTGCCAGTGAGCGCCGCATCAGATCGAAGTCTACCTTGTGATTATCGAACGGGTAGTCGCAGTACTGGATGGCCATCATCCAGGCACTGAACGCGAACCAGATCAGCGGTGCCAGGGTTTGCCCGAAGGCGGGCAGCAGAAACAGCAGCAGGCAGCCGATGGCGCGGGGCAGATAGTAGGTCATCTTGCGCACTTCCCGGCCCAGCATGCGGGGGGTATCCCTGACCAGGGCACTCCAGCCGCTGTCGGGGAGCTTCTTTCCGGTCAGTTTCAGTTCTACCCGTTCCGCCAGCAGGCCATTGAAGGGGGCTGCCAGCAGATTGGCGAAACTGGTGAAGATCAATGAAAACACCACCGCTATGGTAACGATGGCCAGGGGCCAGAGCAGATAGCTCAACCACTGCAGATAGTCGGGAATGGTCCCTTCAAACCAGGAAAACAGCTGTTCGAGCTGCAAGTAAAACCAGTAAAAGGCGCCGCCAAACAACAGCAGGTTGACTGCCAGCGGGATCAGCACGAAGAAACGCAAATCCCGCTCCCAGATCAGGGACCATCCCCGAAGCAGATACTGCGGACCGCTGGCCGTATGATAGGTGGCTGACATCTCGGGTTTCCTTGATAAAACTCCGTATTCTAGAGAGCCGGTGCCGGGCTGCCAAGCATATCCCTGCTTTGTCATCGTCAATCGATAACCGCCGCGAAGCCGTCTGTCGTGTCTTTTTTGTCTGTGTCAGCGAGCCCGGGGTGGTGCAAGCCGTGCTGCAATCGACCCGACAGCGGATAAAGATGTGAAAAATGAATGTTTTTGTCTGATCATCACTGAGATGACTCTTGTCAAACCCCTATGGTAAACATACCCTTGTCGTTGTCTTTATTACATTCCGGCTCAAGTCATCTGATTCCCGCTTGCGTCGGCGGTTCGGCTGAACATAAGCAAAAATTTTAGAGAAACGATCATGCAGGATTTGCGAATTATCTTGATCATCCTGGGTGCGGTTGCCATTGCCGCCTTGCTGATCCACGGTCTGTGGACCAGCCAGAAAGGACGCCAGAAGCCGATGCGTGAAAAACCCATCGGCAAGATGATGAATGAAACGGCCGCCAACGGTGGTGTTGATCCTGACGATTTTGATCGTGATGGCATCGGCAGGGTACGGGTGGTCGGCGCGCGCAAGGCCGAGTCGCGGCGTCAACGGGTCGAAGACGATGATGATTGGCCGGCGACCCCGCATTTCACTGCGGTTAACGACGATGATGAAGAAGACGAGCCCAGTATCGGCCTGACACCGGCGGCACCTCCTTCGCCGGTGCGGCCTGTTGCAACAGCCAGAGCCGAGCCCAAGCCGCGGGTCCACGAAACCGAAGCCCAGCTGCGTGAGCGCCGGTATCGCCAGGGAGAGATTGATCCCCTGTTCGATGAGCCCGCCACACCGGCCCCTGTGGCCGATATCGTCAAGCCGTCGTATGTCCCCGAGCCTGAACCCGAGCTTGCCCCCGAGCCGGCTTATGAGGTGGCTCCCGAGCCCGAGCCGGTGCCCGTACCGGCAGCTCCGCCACGGGAGGTTGTCAAAACCTGGCAGGATGTTTACGTCATCAATCTGGTGGCGAGGCCCAATCAGCAACTGGCGGGCCGCGACCTGATCCGAGCCTTGACCGACACCGGTTTCTGTTTCGGTGATATGGACATTTTTCACCGCCATCAGACCGCGAACGGTCAGGGTGAAGTGCTGTTCAGCCTGATCAACATGGTCAAGCCGGGCACCTTCAACCCCAGCGCCATGGCGGAGTTCAGCACCCCGGGAATATCGATTTTCATGCAGCTTCCCAGGCCCGGTATGGCCAAGAACCATTTCAACCTGATGGTGCAGACGGCCGAGAACATGGCCGAGGATCTGGATGCCCTGCTGCTTGATGCCGAACGGGCTCCGCTCAGCCCCGATTATCTGGCGCATTGCCGGGAGCAGCTGCGAAACTACGACAGCCAGGCCCAATAAGCCCAACTGTGCCCCATCACCTTGTTTGTAATAGTAAAGTGCGGCCGAGGGCCGCACTTTTTGTTTAAGCGGAATATCCCCATGAACGATGCCAAAGCCCGAATTCTTGCCCTGCGTGACCAGCTCGAGACCTATAACGAGCAATACTATGTGGCCGATGCCCCCACGGTGCCGGACGCCGAGTACGACCGGCTGATGCGCGAGCTGGTGGCGCTGGAACAGGCTCATCCCGAATTGTTCGATGCCGCATCACCCAGCCAGAAGGTGGGCGGAGCCCCGGTGTCCGCCTTTCCCGAAGTGCGTCACGCCCTGCCGATGTTGTCGCTGGATAACGTGTTCAGCGAGGAGGAGCTGTCCGCTTTCGAAAAGCGTTTGCACAGCCGGTTGGGCAGTGACGCCCCCATCGAGTTCTGTTGCGAACCCAAGCTCGATGGTCTGGCGGTGAGTCTGCTGTATGAGCAGGGCCGGCTGGTGCAGGCCGCGACCCGTGGCGATGGCAGTACCGGTGAAGGCATTACCGAGAATGTACGCACCATCAAGGCGATTCCGCTCCGGCTGAGAGGCGATGACTGGCCTGCTCGACTGGAGGTGCGGGGCGAAGTATTCATGCCTAGCGCCGGTTTCGAACAGATGAACGAGACGGCCCGGTCCAGGGGAGACAAGGTGTTTGCCAATCCGCGCAACGCCGCCGCCGGCAGTCTGCGTCAGCTGGACTCCCGTGTGACCGCCAAACGGCCGCTGGCTTTTTACTGTTACGGGGTTGGACTGGTGGACGGCGAGCCGCTGGGTGAATGCCATTTCGATATTCTGCAACGGCTCAAGGGCTGGGGCCTGCCGGTCAGCCCCGAGGTCAGGCGCATGGCGGGCCGCGCCGGTTGCGAGCAATATCACGATGATATTCTCAACCGTCGGGATCAGTTGCCCTACGAGATAGACGGCGTGGTCTACAAGGTGGACGAACTGGCGCTGCAGGAGCGGCTCGGCTTTGTGGCCCGGGCGCCACGCTGGGCCACCGCCCACAAGTTTCCGGCCCAGGAAGAGCTGACCCGGCTGCTGAATGTGGAATTTCAGGTCGGTCGCACCGGCGCCATTACTCCGGTTGCCAAGCTGGAGCCGGTGCCGGTGGCCGGCGTGGTGGTGTCCAATGCGACCCTGCACAACGCCGATGAAATCGCCCGGTTGGGGGTGATGATCGGCGATACGGTGATCGTGCGCCGGGCCGGGGACGTGATCCCGCAGGTGGCGGCGGTGGTGCTGGAGCGCCGTCCCGAGGACGCCCGGACTATCGAGTTTCCCGCCCGCTGTCCCGTCTGCGATTCGGACATAGAGCGTATCGAAGGCGAAGCGGTGGCCCGTTGCACCGGCGGCCTGTTTTGCGCCGCCCAGCGCAAAGAGGCGATCAAGCATTTCTCCTCGCGCAAGGCGCTGGATATCGAGGGCCTGGGCACCAAGATTATCGATCAGCTGGTGGCGCTGGAGCTGGTCAAGACGCCGGCGGACCTGTTCCGTCTGAGCCATCAGGATCTGGTCGGACTGGAGCGAATGGGTGACAAGTCGGCGACCAAGCTGCTGGCGTCGCTCGACAAGGCGCGCACCACCACCCTGGCCCGTTTTCTCTATGCCCTGGGTATTCGTGAGGTCGGGGAGGCGACGGCCAATAACCTGGCTCGGCACTTCCTGACCCTGGAAGCGGTGATCGGGGCCGACATCGAGGCCTTGCTGGCGGTATCGGATGTGGGGGAGATCGTGGCCAAGCATATCTACTATTTCTTCCGCCAGCCGCATAACCTGGAGGTGGTGCAGGCGCTGGTCGACGCCCGGGAGCAAGGTGGCTGCGGTCTGCACTGGCCGGCGATGGAACCCGTGGCCGCCGATGCCCAGCCGTTGGCGGGGCAGACTTTCGTGCTGACCGGCACCCTGACGCAACTGTCCCGCAGCGATGTCAAGTCGGCGCTACAGGCATTGGGCGCCAAGGTGGCGGGGTCGGTGTCGGCCAAAACCAGTTGCGTGGTGGCCGGTGAAGCGGCAGGCTCCAAGCTGGTGAAGGCGCAGGAGCTGGGCATCGACATCATGGATGAAGACGCCCTGCTGGCGCTGCTGGCCGAACACAGCTAAGAACAGCAGGGATGGGGAGCAGAGCCCGATCCCTGCTCCCTAATCCCCTTCTATGGGGTGGTCAGTACGCTGAATTCCTGGCCCATGCGGCGAAAGGCGTTCAACAACAGCCCCTTGTCTCTGATTTCCAGATAATGCAGCTGACCATCGGCATTGAGCACCAGGTCAGGTCCTGACCGGCCCGCAGGTTGCTGAGCGGTTTATAGGATGGCTCGGCCCGCACCAGGGCAATCAGATCATGACCCGGCAGTTGCCACTGACGGAACAGGGCGGCCAAGGTTTCGCCCTGTGCCAGGGTATGATCGAGTCGTTTACCGCCGTCCGGCACCGGAATTTCCCGGACGACCGCCGGCGACAGCGACAGGCTCAGGCTGCCGGTTACCGGCGCGGGCGCAAGCTCTGGCGCAGGCTGCCAGGCCAGCAACAGCAACCAGACGGGCAGCAGTATCAGCAGTCCTGTTTTGTGAAGTCGGGGAATCCGTTGCCAGCACTGCAGCGCACAGCCGAGTCCCTGCCGGGCGGGCAGGGTCAGCTGATTGACTTTGGTACCGAAAGACTCCGGCTGTTTTCGTTTTGTTGTTGATGGTCTTCTGGACATGGATAAGGCTCCTCGAAGCAAACAGTGTATCCGTGGGCCCTGTGGCCGACAAGCGGTGGCGAGTCCCCTTTTTGCACTGCCGGCCGCTTTTGTCGGGAATCGGCAAGGCGGGCAGGGTGACAAAGCGTTTCACCGGCTCGCCACGGGTGCTAAAATAGCCACCATTTCATTTCTACGAGGCTCATTTGGGCTTTATTTACCAGCTAAGGCAGAAAGAATGACAGTTAAAACGCGGTTTGCTCCCAGCCCCACCGGTTTTCTTCACGTCGGTGGTGCCCGTACGGCCCTGTATTCATGGCTTTATGCCCGTCATCAGCAGGGTGAGTTCGTGTTACGCATCGAAGACACCGATGTGGAACGTTCCACTCAGGAAGCCATCGATGCCATTCTGGAAGGCATGAACTGGCTGGGCCTGAGCTGGGACGAGGGCCCCTATTATCAGACCAAGCGTTTTGACCGTTACAACGCGCTTATCGACCAGCTGCTGGCCGAAGGCAAAGCCTACAAGTGCTACTGCTCCCGGGAGCGGCTCGATGCGCTGCGCGAGCAGCAGATGGCTGACGGCGAAAAGCCCCGTTATGACGGCGCCTGTCGCCACGGCGATCATGATCACCCCGCCGATGCGCCCAGTGTGATCCGTTTCCGGAACCCGACCGACGGTGCCGTGGTGTTCGACGATCATGTGCGTGGCCGCATCGAGATCGCCAACGATCAGCTGGACGACCTGATCATTCGTCGTACCGATGGCGCCCCCACCTACAACTTCTGTGTGGTGGTGGACGACTGGGACATGGAGATCACCCATGTGGTGCGTGGCGAAGACCATATCAACAATACCCCGCGCCAGATCAACATCTATCAGGCCCTGGGCGCGCCGGTGCCGGAGTTTGCCCATGTATCGATGATCCTGGGTGACGACGGTGCCAAGCTGTCCAAGCGCCACGGCGCGGTGAGCGTGATGCAGTACCGGGATGACGGCTACCTGCCTCAGGCGCTGCTCAACTACCTGGTGCGACTGGGCTGGTCCAACGGCGATCAGGAGATTTTCTCGCTGGAAGAGATGATCGAGTTGTTCTCACTGGATGCCATCAGCAAGTCTGCCTCGGCCTTCAACACCGACAAACTGCTGTGGCTGAACCAGCACTACATCAAGAGCCTGCCCGCCGACGAAGTGGCCGGGCACCTGCAATGGCACATACAGGATCAGGGCATCGACGCCAGCAAGGGGCCCGCGCTGGCCGAGGTGGTGACGCTGTATGCCGAGCGCTGCAACACCCTGAAAGAACTGGCGGCTCAGAGCCGTTACCTGTTCGAGGACTTTGCCGAATTCGAAGCCGGTGCCGCCAAGAAGCACCTGCGTCCGGTGGCCGCAGAACCGCTGGCGCTGGTGCGTGCCAAGCTGGCGGAGCTGGCCGATTGGCAGGCGCCGTCCATTCACGAGCAGATCAACGCTGCCGCCGCTGAGCTGGAGCTGGGCATGGGCAAGGTCGGCATGCCGCTGCGGGTGGCCGTGACCGGTATCGGCCAGTCACCGGCCATTGACGGCGTGATCGCGCTGCTGAGCAAGGAGCAGGTGCTGGCCCGTATCGACATGGCGCTGGCGTTTATTGCCGAACGCGCCCAGGGTTAAAAAACTATAAGCAGTAAGAAGAACGGCGCTGTCTGGTACAGCGCCGTTTTTTATTGCCGGCGTATATCGTCTGGTGTCGACATGACGGTTTACGGCCTGAGTTGGCGGTAATCTCACCGTTGAGTTCAAAAAATGACTGGTTGAGCGGCTTTTTTTATTTTCTGGTTGACACAAAAAGTCCTCCTGCCTATTATGCGCCTCGTCTGAACGGACATGGTCCGGGAAGAAAGATAAGCGGGGCTATAGCTCAGCTGGGAGAGCGCTTGCATGGCATGCAAGAGGTCCGCGGTTCGATCCCGCGTAGCTCCACCACTTATTGTGGAATCAGAAAAGCCGCTGCAGAAATGCAGCGGCTTTTCTGTTTTTCCGCCGCCCGACTTTCCGTCTCTGGCCTTTTCCGCGCTCCCCACGCACAATGAGCAAAATTCAAACGAGACCGACTTTATGGAGCATTTCGACCATATCTATCGGCGCGCCTGTGAGCGTCATGGTGGTGAGGCGGCGTTGCGGCAACGTATTGCCACGCCCTTGCTGACCCCCTCCGAACTGGCGGCGATTCCCGATGATCGCTGGCTGTCTTCCTTCACCATGAGCCTGTTCCAGTCGGGCTTCGTCTGGCAGGTGATCCGCAACAAGTGGCCGGAGTTCGAGCGCGCCTTCTTCGGCTTTGCGCCGGAGAAAATGCTGTTGCTGGACGAGCAGCATCTTGCGCGGCTCAACAACGATGAGGGCATAGTGCGCCACGCCAAGAAAATAGCGGCGGTGCCGGTCAATGCCCGTATGGTGCTGGAGCTGGGCCGGGAGCATGGTGGATTCGGCGCCTTCGTGGCCCAGTGGCCGCAGGATGACATCACCGGACTCTGGCAGCAAATCAAGGGCAACGGCCAGCTGCTGGGCGGCAACATCGCCGCCTACGGCCTGCGCCGGTTGGGAGTGGACACCTTCGTGTTTACCCATGATGTCAGTGCCTATCTGCGCCACCATCAGGTGATCAGCGCCGGCCTCGGCAGCAAAAAAGGCATGGCCGAGGCCCAGGCAGCCTTCAACGAGTGGCGCCGGCAAAGCGGGCGCAGTTTCAGCGAAATCAGCAAGACCGTCGCCTGCTCTATCGGGTAATGTTCCAGATAGGGTTAATGCTCCAGATAGGGGGTGAGAAACGCATGTACCTGGCGGGCGATCAGTGGCTGGGCACTGGCGGTGGGATGAATGCCATCGTCCATCATCATGCCGTTTTCACCGATGAGTGGAGACACAAAAAACGGTAACAGGGGGAGCCGGTGTGCTTCGGCCAGCTTGCCGAAGATGGGTTCAAACTGTTGCAGGTAGCGGCGACCATAATTGGGTGGCAGCCGGATGTCGGTCAGTATCACCTTGGCCCCGGCCTTGTCCGCCAGTTGGATCAACGCCTTCAGGTTGCGTTCGATAAGCGGCGGCGGCAGACCGCGCAGGCCGTCGTTGCCACCGAGCTCCAGCACCACCAGACTCGGCTGATGACGTTCGAGCAGCGGTGGCAAGCGTTGCAGGCCGCCCTGGGTGGTGTCGCCGCTGACGCTGGCGTTGACCAGCTCGACCTGGCGGCCTTCCTGGCGCCATTGCTCTGCCAGCAGGCGAGGCCAGGCCTGCTCGGCACTCATACGGTAACCGGCACTGAGGCTGTCACCGAGAATAAGGACGGTGTTAGCATGGGTAACGGATGACACCAACAGCAGGATCAGCAGAAGGATACGAGGCATGACAAACTCTCCGATTATCAAGGTGGCCGGGCTGACCCACAGGGTGCTTTTGGGCGACGAATCTCTCACCATCTTGAGGGGATAGGGCTGGAAGTCAAGTCCGGCCAGACGGTGGCGTTGGTGGGAGCCTCCGGCTCCGGCAAGTCGACCCTGCTCGGGCTGCTGGCCGGGCTGGACAGCGCCACCGAAGGCGACATCGAAATCAGTGGTCAGTCGTTGTCCTCCCTGAACGAAGAACAGCGTGCCCAGTTGCGCGGCCAGCATATCGGCTTCGTGTTTCAGTCTTTTCTATTGCTGCCGACCCTCACCGCGCTGGAAAACGTGATGTTGCCCGCCGAGCTGCAGGGCCGAAGCGACGGCGAGAGCCGGGCCCGGCAACTGCTGGAGCAGGTGGGGCTGAAAGAGCGACTGCGGCATTTCCCCGGCCAGTTATCCGGCGGCGAGCAGCAGCGGGTGGCCATCGCACGGGCCTTCATGACCCAGCCGGATATCCTGCTGGCGGACGAGCCCACCGGCAACCTGGATCATCATACCGGGGCCCAGATCATCGAACTGCTGTTCGATCTCAATCGTCAACACGGCACCACCCTGCTGATGGTGACCCACGACGATGCCCTGGCGAGCCGCTGTGAGCGACGGTTACTGATGACCGCCGGTCGTCTGGAGGAGCAGCATGCGTAGCTTGGGGGTAGGGCTGATCTGGCGGGAAGCCGGACACGGGCCGCTGCGGCTGTTCATACTGGCGCTGGCACTGAGCGTGGCCAGCATGCTCAGCGTCACCCTGGTGGCGGATCGACTGGATCAGGCGATCAAGGTATCGGGGCGGGATTATATTGCCGCCGATCGCATTTTGTCCGGCAGCCGCGCCGCCGACGAAGCCTGGTTGAGTGAGGCCGAGCAGCGAGGGCTGGCGGTGTCCCGTACCCAGGCGTTTCAGAGCGTGCTTTTCGCCGACGATAAACTGCAGCTGGCCAGTGTGCGGGCGGTGGATGACGCCTTTCCCTTCTATGGCGAGCTGCAACTGGCGCCGGCGGGCCGGGTGAAGCCCGGCACCATCTGGCTGTCGGCCCGGTTGCTGGCGCTGTTGCAGCTCGAGCCGGGCGAACGGCTCGAGCTGGGCAATACCGAGCTGGAGGTCGCCGGGGAGTTGATCAGGGAACCGGATGAAGGCTTTTCTCCCATGCTGCTGGCGCCCAGAGCCATGATTCACCTGGATGACGTGGCCGCCACCGGTATCATGATGGAAGGCAGCCGGGTGCGCTATCGCTATCTGTTCAAGGGCCCGGAGGCACAGCTGAGCGCCTATGCCGACTGGTTGCGGCCGCAGCTGCAGCAGGACCAGCGCTGGCGTGGACCGGACGATGCCGATACCCCGGTAGCCCGTTCGCTCACCCGGGCCGAACAGTTTTTCCGGCTGGCTTCGCTCGTCGGGGTGCTGCTCGGCATCCTGGCCATGGCCATCGCGCTGGGGTATTTCTCGCGGCGTGAACAGGGGCGCATCGCCCTGCTCAAGACCCTGGGGGCAGGACGGCGACAGCTGCAGGCCTGGCTGGCGCGGCTGTTGCTGACCCTGTTGTTGCTCGGCTCGGTGCTGGGCGCCATCGTCGGCTATAGCCTGCACAAGCTGATTTTACTGAGTCTGGGCGAGGCGCTGGCGATACCCCTGCCATCGCCTTCGCTCAGGCCCTTTGCGGTGGCGGCGGGACTGGCGTTGCTCACCACCCTGACGCTGTCGGTGGTCCCCATGGTGCGCCTGCTCGGCGTGCCGCCGTTGCGGGTGCTGCGTTTTGACGCCGAAGCCCGGATTTCGCCCTGGTGGAGTGCCGGCATCCTGCTGGCGGGTACCTTTGTACTGAGCTGGTTGTTTGCCGGCGAGCTGGGGCTGGCCGTCGGGCTGCTGCTGGGGCTGGTGGCCCTGATGGCGTTGCTGGGCGGCCTGTGCTGGCTGATGCTGACCGCGACCCGCTACGGCGGCGGTAGCATCGCCTTTCGATTGGCGGTCAGTCGGCTGCAGCGCGCACGCATTACCACCCTGGTGCAGTTTGGCGGTGTGGCACTGGCGCTGTTTCTCGGCACCCTGCTGTGGGTGGTGCGAGGCGAGCTGACGGACGGTTTTCTGGCCCGGCTGCCGCCGGATACGCCCAACCGTTTTCTGATCAATATCGCCAGCCACGAGCTGGACCCGCTGCGCCAGCAGCTGGAACAGGCCGGGCTCGACAGTTCGCAGTTCTACCCCATCGTGCGCGGTCGGCTGAGCGCCATCAACGACCGGCAAACCGTCGCCAATGTGGACAGCGAGCGCGACAGTGGCATGGGCCGGGAGCTGAACCTGACTTACAGCACCGGGTTGCCCCAGGGGAATCGCATCCTGCAGGGGGAGTGGTCGACAACGCCGGATGGTGTCTCGGTCGAGTCGGGGCTGGCCGAACGACTGGGGATCGGCCTGGGCGATCGGCTGACGCTGGATCTGGCCGGCCAGTCGGTATCGGCCGAGGTGCGCAGTCTGCGCGAGGTGGACTGGGACAGCATGAAGCCCAATTTCTATCTGATTTTCAGCCCCGATGTGCTGGCGGACTACCCGGCCACCTGGCTGGCCAGCTTTTATCTGCCGGTGGAGCAGCGTGTGTTTGAAGTCGAGCTGATCCGGGCCTTTCCCACCGTCACCCTGCTGGATGTGGAGGCGCTGCTGTCGCAGTTGCGGCAGGTGCTGGCTCGGGTCAGTCAGGCGTTGCTGGTGATCATGGCGCTGGTGACCGGTGCCAGCCTGCTGGTGTTGCTGGCGCAGATGGAAACCACCCTGGAAAGCCGCCGACGGGAGCTGGTGCTGTTGCGCACCCTGGGAGCGGGGGAACGCTTGATCAAGACGTCATTACGCTGGGAGTGGCTGGCGGCGGGGCTGGTCTCGGGGCTGGCGGCCGCGCTGGCGGTGGAGCTGTGTGTGGCGGTGTTGCTGCCCGGTGGCTGGGACTGCCCTGGCAGCCGCATCCGCACATCTGGCTGGGTCTGCCCCTGCTCGGCGCCGTCTTGTTGCTGCTGACCGGCCGGGTCGGAGGCATCACCAGTGGCACCCTGATGGGGCGTCTGCGCCAGTGGGGATGAGCCGGCGTCAGCGGCCTTGAGGCGTATTCAGGGTTTCTTTCAGTGCCTTGTCGAGGGTGGGGTAACGGAAATGAAACCCCGCCTGCTGTAACCGGACCGGCATTACCCGCTGGCCGGTGAGCAGCAAATCGGCCATTTCTCCGAACAGCAGCCTCATCGCCCAGGCGGGAACCCGGGCAAAGTGGGGCTTGCTCAGCACCCGGGCCAGACTCTGGCTGAAGTGCTCATTGGTCACCGGTTCGGGGGAGGTGGCGTTGAAGGGGCCACTGCATTCCTCGTGTTCCAGCAGAAACAGGATCAGATTCACCACGTCTTCGATGTGGATCCAGGACATATACTGTTTACCGGAGCCAATAGGACCTCCCAGCCCAAACCGGTAGCCGGGCAGCATTTTCTTCAGGGCGCCGCCCTCGGCGCCCAGTACCACGCCCAGTCGGATCCGGCATACCCGGGTGTGTTCACTCTCGGCGGCCTGAGCCAGCTGCTCCCACCGGGCGCAGACTTCATGGCTGAACTCCGGGTGCGGGTTGGAGTCTTCATCGACCAGAGAGTCGCCCTGACGGCCATAAAAGCCGACGGCCGAGCCGCTGATCATCACCCTGGGCGGTTGCCGGCCGGCGGTGAGCTTTTCGACGAGTTGCCGGGTGAGCTGCCAGCGGCTCTGGCAGATACGATCTTTCTGCTCCTGACTCCAGCGCTTGTCGGCGATGGGTTCGCCGGCGAGGTTAATGACCGCATCGAACCGATCGAGGTTCTCGAGCTCGTCGAGAGAGGCAATAGCGCGGATATCGTGTCCCAGGCGCTGATACACCTTGTTGGGATTACGGCTTAGTACGGTGACCTGATGATGAGGCCGCAGATGGCTCATTAAACGATGGCCGATGAAGCCGGTACCACCGGTAAGCAGTATATTCATGCTTCCTCCCTCTCTTCGCCAGATTGATACGGCAGCCGGGTTGATGCCTGTCGGACGGGATGCCGCTTTGATCGATACTACACCATCAGAATAACAGAGGCTTACGGATATCACGCAGGATTGAGCTGTCGGAAGTGGGGCAAATGGCCGGCAAAAGGCCGGGGTTATCCACATAAACTGTGAGTAAGTCTGTAGATTACCCCGAACTATGCCGCTAGTTTCTTGATATTAAAACAAAAAACAGATCGGGCAGGGATCCGTCAGGATCAGGACAAGGCGGCGACAGCCGGGTCGTAGGCCGGCTCGTCGGTCAGCTCGGCAACGCGCTCGCTGTACACTACCTTGCCTTGTTCATCGATGCACACCACGGCACGGGCAGACAGACCACGCAGGGCGCCATCGCTCAGGGCGACACCGTAGGCATTCAGAAATTCGGCGTGACGGAAGGCGGAAGCCACCTGTACATTTTCGATGCCTTCGGCGGCGCAGAAACGGCCAAAGGCGAAGGGCAGATCCATGGAGACACAGAGCACCTTGGTATTGGCCAGGGCGGCGGCTTTTTCATTGAAGGTGCGCACGCTGGTCGCACAGACGCCGGTATCCACGCTGGGGAAGATATTGAGCAGCAGTTTCTGTCCCTTGAAGTCGGCCAGACGAATATCGTTCAGATCGGCACCGGTCAGGGTGAAGTCGGGCGCGGCCTGGCCGGCCTGGGGAAACTGACCGGAAACGGCGACGGAATTACCCTGGAAAGTCACTGTAGACATGATTTATCTCCTGTATGAAAGGGATTAAGTTACCAGTTTTCATCATAAGGAAAAGGTTTTTATTTTTGCACCAAGCGCGGTATTCGCTTGAGTGTGGTCAGGAAAGGCGCCGCCCCATGTGCAGTGAACACCTATGCAGTGAACACTGGGCGAGGGGCGGCGAGGTTATCAGCCCTTGTCCTTGCCGGCCAGCTGGTCGGCCTGAATGGCGGTGAGGGCAATGGTGTAGACGATGTCGTCGACCAGGGCGCCGCGCGACAAATCGTTCACCGGTTTGCGCATGCCCTGCAGCATGGGACCGATGGATACCAGTTGAGCCGAGCGCTGCACGGCCTTGTAGGTGGTATTGCCGGTATTCAGATCCGGGAAGATAAATACCGTTGCCTTGCCCGCTACCGGCGAGTTGGGCGCCTTGGACTTGGCCACGTTTTCCATGATGGCGGCGTCGTACTGCAGCGGACCGTCGATCACCAGATCCGGACGTTTTTCCTGGGCGAGGCGAGTGGCTTCACGCACCTTGTCCACATCGGCGCCGGTACCGGAGGTGCCGGTGGAGTAGGAGATCATCGCCACCCGCGGCTCTATACCGAAGGCCTGGGCCGACTCGGCCGACTGAATGGCGATCTCCGCCAGCTGCTCGGCGGTGGGATCCGGGTTGATGGCGCAATCTCCGTATACCAGCACCTGATCCGGCAGCAGCATGAAGAACACCGACGACACCAGTGACGAGCCGGGGGCGGTTTTGATGATCTGCAGCGGCGGACGTATGGTGTTGGCGGTGGTATGGATGGCGCCGGAGACCAGGCCATCGACCTCGTCGCGCTCCAGCATCATGGTGCCCAGCACCACGTTGTCTTCCAGCTGCTCCCGGGCGACCACTTCGGTAATGCCCTTGGATTTGCGCAGCTCGACCAGTCGCTCGACGTAATGGTCGCGTGCCAGGGCCGGATCGACGATCTCTACCCGGTCGTCCAGCACCACCCCCTGCTGGGCGGCCACACGCATTATCTCTTCCTTGTTGCCGAGCAGGACCGGGCGGGCGATGCCCCGTTCGGCGCAGATGGCGGCGGCCTTGATGGTACGCGGCTCTTCCCCTTCCGGCAGTACCACACGCTTTGCGGCGCGGCGGGCCAGTTCGGTCAGCTGATAGCGGAACGCCGGCGGACTCAGGCGACGGCTGCGGGTCGATTTGGCACTGAGGGATTCGATCCAGTGTTTGTCGATATGGCTGGCCATGTAATCCTGCACCAGCTCGATACGACCCAGATCGTCCACCGGGATCTCCAGGTTGAAGTGCTGCAGGCTCACGGCGGTCTGCCAGGTATTGGTATTGACCATTAGTATCGGCAGGCCGGTTTCGATGGCGCGCTGGCACAGATCCATGATTTGCGGCTCGGGATGATAGCTGCCGTTCAGCAGCAGGGCGCCAATCTTGACCCCGTTCATCGCCGCCAGGCAGACCGAGACGATTACGTCCGATCGATCGCCCGAGGCCACCAGTAAACTGCCCGGCTTGAAGTGCTGTACCATGTTGTGCAGGGCACGGGCGCAGAAGGTGACACTTTGCAACCGGCGGCTGTGGAGCTTGCCTTCGTTGATGATGGTGGCATTCAGATGGCGGGCCAGATCCACGGCGCGCGGTGCCACTAACTGGGTATTCCAGGGAATGCAGCCGAGAATGCGCAGCGGTGTCTTGCCGAAGACCTGCAACACCTCCAGATTGGGGGGGTATTGCTCATTCTTGTTATTGGGGTTGAACATCTCGGTGAGATCGGGGCGGGTATTGCCCTGCTCATCCGTGGGGGCGCCGACCTTGTTGATGATGCAGCCGACGATACGCTTGTTGAGCATGCCGCCGAAGTTGGCGCAGGCCAGTTCGATACGATCTTTCAGCTGTTGGCTGGTGTCGCTGCCCGGCTGGGTGATAAACACCATGTCCGCATCCAGTGCCTTGGCGACATCGTAATTGATGCGGTTGGCAAAAGGCTGCTTGTCGGTGGGGATCAGGCCTTCCACCACCACTACTTCCGCGCCGCTGTCCAGCAGGTGCTGTTCAAAGCGGGCGACGATTTCTTCCAGCAGCACATCCAGGTTGCCTCTGGAGATCATGCTTTCGGCATAGCTCAGGGCGAAAGGCTCCGGCGGCGTGATATTGGAGCCGTTGGCGATGACCGCGGTGGAATGATCCTGAATCTTGCTACGATGGCGTGGCTGAGAGACCGGTTTGAAAAAACTGACATTCACCCCGTTGCGCTCCATGGCGCGTACCATGCCGAGGCTGACCGAGGTCGCGCCGACACCACCGCTGACGGGTATGAGCATTATGGTTCTGGCCATGAGATCCCCTTAGTGTTGAGCGGAAAGTGATTGTTCGGACAGGGCCAGCGCATCCTGGGCGATAACCCATTCCTCGTTGGTCGGAATCACCCAGGCGGGGGTGCTGTCGGCGGTGGTAATACGGCCGGCCTTGCCGAAGCGGGCGGCCAGGTTGGCCTCCGGATCGAGCCTGACGCCAAGCAGGCTCAGGTAAGACAGCGTCAGCTCTCTGAACAGGCTGGAATTTTCGCCGATACCCCCGGTGAACACGATGCCATCCAGGCGACCATCCATGGCACAGCTGTAGCCGGCAATATACTTGGCCAGACGGTAGCAGGCGAGGTCCAGCGCCCGCTTGGCTTCGGGAAGCTGGTCATAGTTATCTTCGGCAAAGCGGCAGTCACTGCTGCGCTCGGTCAGTCCCAGTAGGCCGGATTCCTTGGTCAGCATGTCGTTGATACGAGTGGTGCTGTAGCCCAGGGTATCGTGCAGATGAAAGATAATGGCCGGATCGATATCACCGCTGCGGGTGCCCATCACCAGTCCTTCGAGCGGTGTCAGCCCCATGGAGGTATCCACCGACTGGCCGTTCTTGATGGCGCAGACCGAGGCACCGTTGCCCAGATGACAGCTGATGATGTTCAGCTCGGCCAGCGGCTTGTCGAGCAGGGCAGCAGCCTGCTGGGCAATGAAGTAATGGCTGGTGCCGTGCATGCCATAGCGGCGTATCCCCTGGTCCCGATACAGGTGGTAGGGCAGGGCATAAAGGTAGGCTCGCTCGGGCATGGATTGATGAAAGGCGGTGTCGAACACCGCTACCTGCGGCAGCGTGGCAAAAGAACGGCGGGCCGAGGCGATGCCGATCAGATGAGCCGGGTTGTGCAGGGGGGCCAGGCTGGCACAGTCCTCGATACCCTTGATAACGGCATCGTCGATCAGCACCGACTGGGTAAACTGCTCACCGCCGTGTACCACACGGTGGCCGATGGCCACCAGGTTGTTGACCAGCTCGGGGTGAGGGGCCAGCAACTGTTGTTCGATAAAGTCCAGCGCCTGCTGGTGGGCCGCACCGGCACCGAGCTCGGCGCTGCCCTTGTGGCCATCGAGTTTCCATTTGATGCGGGCATCGGGAAGGTAAAAACACTCGGCCAGGCCGGAGAGTTTCTCCTCGCCGCTTTCGGCATTGAGAATGGCGAACTTGAGCGACGAACTGCCGCAGTTAAGTACTAAAACCAGCTTACTAGTCATCAATCAACCTTTGCGTCAGGGATTATTACAATCGTTGGCCCGAAACCGGTGTCCGGACAATAAATGTTGGTGCAACTCTATCCTTAAGAGTAAGGCGTATTCCCAAGCGGGGACAACGCCGCTACCATCCCTGACTGCTTCGGCGGTGCCGGAGCATAACGAAGGCGGGATAATACCTTCGTCGTATTGTAAAATAAACAGAACGAAAGTTTGGTTTATTGACCTAAGTCCATTAATGACCACTTACCTGTCAAGTGGCGTCCAGCCCCGGAGGTACCATGGGCACATTCAGCACCACCCTGCACAGAGGCAGTGATTATCTCGACGTCTGGCCGCAAGAACGGCAGCTGGCGGCGCTGTTTCCCGAGTATCGCATAATGGCGGCCACTCGGCTGGGGCTGCGTGCCTTGCCGGCACTGATCATCCTGAGTCTGCTGGTACAGTTTCAGCTGGGAGATCCCCGCTATTGGCCCGGAGTGGTAGCCTCGGTGCTGTTTCTCGCCAGTCTGCCGCTGCAGGGGCTGTACTGGCTGGGCAAGCGGGCCGATACCCGGTTGTCGCCGACGCTGGTGAACTGGTATCGGCAGCTGTATCAGAAAATCGCTGCCGCCGGCGTGCCCATCAAGGAGCCGGTCTCCCGTCCCTGCTATTTTGAGCTGGGAGAGACCCTCAATCTCGCCTTCAAGCAGCTGGACAAGTCTTTTATCCGGGATCTTTAGGCTCGGCGACCATGACTGGGGCACACGCCGAAGCATCCGGCCCTGTTGTCCTCCGGTCAATGGCCCGTCCACTTGCAAACAACGCCGATATTGGCGAGTCTGAGTCATCTTTCCGTAACCCTTGGCGAATCTGATGAATTTCCTGTCCCAGGCCATTGCGGCCCGACCCGAGCCGGACTGGCTGCAACTGCAGGCATTGCCCATTGTCGAAACCGAAGAGCCGCTGGTGCCGCTGGGACTGGTCACATCGCCCCTGCGGGTATATCCGGCCTATTTCCATCTGGGGGTGCCGGGAGCTCTGAACCAGTGTTACGTGCGCCGTCCGGTATTGACCCGGTTGCAGAAGGCGGCTCGGTTGCTGCCTGCCGGCATCGAGCTGGTGGTGCTGGATGGCTGGCGTCCGCTGCGGGTGCAGCAATATCTGTTTGATACCCTGTCGACCGCGATGAAAGCGCATTTTTCCAGCGAGAGCGAGGCCGAACTGCTGGCGCGTAGCCGTCATTTCGTGGCACCACCCAGCAGTGACCCCGCTGCGCCCAGTCCGCATCTGACCGGTGGCTCGGTTGATGTCACCCTGTGTGATGGTGACGGCAACTGGCTGGACATGGGCACCGAGTTCGATGATATCAGCCCCTGGTCTTACAGTGCCGCCTTCGAGGCGGTCGGCAAGCCTTCGGCCCGGGAAGCGGATGTGATCGAGAATCGTCGACTGCTGCACAGTGTCATGACACATGCCGGCTTCACCAATTTGCCCAGTGAATGGTGGCATTTCGATTATGGCAATCAGTCCTGGGCCTGGTACAGCCAGGGAGATCAGGCTCATTTTGGCGCCATATCACTGGTGACATTACAGCAACGCTGGCAGGAGCAGGTGGCGATGTTCCCGCGGTAAGTCCTTGGGCCGGACGGTACGGCCTGTTTCGATACTCTGTTGTTCCATTACTCTATTTTGGCTGGTTGCAGGTCACAGCGTGAGTTGTCGGCCTGTTTTTTATTCGAAACAGGCAGCCATTTTTTATGCTGATTTTGTACATTTTTTGTCAATTAATGACCGGTATCTAGGTCTTTTCCTTGTTAAATTCACTTACAAATGCCTTTGTTGTAGCTAAATGAAATGTGATCTTTTTCACGTTTTTTTAACACTGTATCGGTTCCCTCATCCAGACTGTTTTACCTGTTTGTAAGTTAATGTACGTTTGCATGTAGCAGCGTTGTAAGCGTGCCCTTTATATTTTTCCTATTTAAAATAGATGGTTACGATTTTGTGGTGAGCGGTAGTATGGCATGCGGTGTCCTCGCGGAAGCGATGTAGGGAAAATGTTGCAGTTTTGGGGCTTCAAGGATGAGAAATTCTAATCAATGCGCCCACTTGTGTTGTGCCTCATTGCAGAGTATTTTTTTCTGCACTTAACGGCGGGGTATGCCCTGGTCATTAATGACAAGTACAGACAGGGTAATGTTCTGCCGAGGCAGTCATCCTAACTTAGAACAAAGGACGTTATATGAGTGACCTGGTTAATGGTATAAATGGTTATATATGGAGCTTGCCCCTGATCTATCTGTGTCTGGGGGTAGGACTGTACTTCTCGCTGCGCACCCGTTTTCTGCAGATCCGTCATATCAAGGAAATGGTTCGCCTGATGTTCAAGGGCGAGGACTCACCTGCGGGTATCACTTCTTTCCAGGCCCTGACGCTGTCGCTGTCCGGCCGTGTGGGTACCGGTAACATCGCCGGTGTGGCCACCGCCATCACCTTCGGTGGCCCTGGTGCCGTCTTCTGGATGTGGGTTGTGGCCTTCCTCGGGGCCGGTACCGCCTTCGTGGAATCGACGCTGGCGCAAATCTACAAGGAAAAGGACGACAACGGTCTCTATCGCGGTGGTCCTGCCTATTACATCGAAAAAGGCCTGGGCATGAAGTGGTATGCCTGGATCTTTGCCTTCGCCACCATCATCGGTTGTGGCTTGCTGCTGCCGGGTGTTCAGGCCAACAGTATCGCCTCCGGTATCGAGAATGCCTTCGGTATTTCCACCTCGGTGTCTGCTGCTGCCGTGGTTATCATGCTGGGGCTCATCATCTTCGGTGGTGTCAAGCGTATCGCCCATTTTACCCAGGTAGTGGTGCCCTTCATGGCACTGGGTTATATCCTGGTGGCGTTCGTGATCATCGTGATGCACATCGAGATGCTGCCTGATGTGGTGGGTCTGATTGTCGGCAGTGCCTTCGGCATGAAAGCCGGTTTTGGCGCCATCCTGGGTCTGGCTATCGAGTGGGGTGTGAAGCGTGGCATCTACTCCAACGAAGCCGGTCAGGGTACCGGTCCGCACCCGGCGGCGGCAGCCGAGGTCTCTCACCCGGCCAAGCAGGGTCTGGTACAGGGCTTCTCTGTTTACGTAGATACCCTGTTTGTCTGCACCGCGACCGCGTTCATGATCATCATCACCGGCGCCTACAACGTGATGGGCAAAACCGGTGAGGCCATCGTCGAGCAGTTGCCCGGCGTGTCGGCCGGCCCGGGTTATACCCAGGCGGCGGTGGAGTCGGTGATGCCCGGCTTCGGTGGTATCTTCGTGGCGGTGGCGCTGTTCTTCTTCGCCTTCACCACCATTCTGGCCTACTACTATATTGCCGAAACCAACGTGGCGTATATCAACCGTCAGGTTCATCGCCCCTGGTTGACCTTCCTGCTGAAAATCGCGCTGATGGGCTCGGTGGTGTACGGTTCGGTTAAAACTGCCGAGCTGGCATGGGGTCTGGGTGATATCGGTGTGGGTCTGATGGCCTGGCTGAACATCGTTGCCATCCTGCTGCTGCAGAAGCCGGCGCTGATCGCCCTAAAAGACTACGAGGCACAGAAGGCGCAAGGACTGGATCCGACCTTCGACCCCGTTAAACTGGGTATCAAGAACGCCGATATCTGGGTCAAGGACAACAAAGCCAAAACCGGCACTGCTGCCGCCGACGTGGTAACCGACGCACAGACAGAACGCGGCTAACGCCCTCCAAGTACTGTTGTTGCCAAGGCCGGGGTCTCCCCGGCCTTTTGCATTTTTTGGCCTGCTCAAACCGGGTTTATTGGTTCCACACCGAGACCCGGTTTGCTCCTATACTCGACACGCTATAACGTCATTGATCGCTGGGGAAAGCCCTGCCAATTCACCTGCTTGAGGAGAAGCTAAATGGACAGTTCAAATCCGCTGTGGCAAACCGGCTGGTACTGCGATGGCCAGTGGCGCACCGGCGCCAGTCACTATGAGGTTTACAATCCCGCCAGCGGTGAGCTGCTGGCCAGGGTGGCACAATGTGGTGGCGAAGAAACCGAAGCGGCCATTGATGCCGCCGGACGTGCCTTTGAACGCTGGCGCCACACCACTCCCAAGGAGCGGGGGGCCGTACTGCGACGCTGGTATGAACTGATGATGGAACATCAGGACGAACTGGCCGAGTTGATGGTGCTGGAACAGGGCAAGCCGCTGGCCGAGGCCAAGGGTGAAGTGGCCTATGCCGCCAGCTTTCTCGAATGGTTTGCGGAAGAGGCCAAGCGCGCCTACGGCGAGACCATTCCCAGCCCCAAGGCCGAAAACCGCCTCTGGGTGGTGAAACAGCCGGTGGGGGTGGTGGCGGCCATCACGCCCTGGAACTTTCCCATCGCCATGCTCACCCGCAAGGTGGGCCCGGCCATTGCCGCCGGCTGCACCGCCGTGGTCAAGGCATCGGAAGAAACGCCGCTGTGCGCCAATGCGCTGGCGGTACTGGCGGAACGGGCCGGCATGCCACCGGGGGTGCTCAATCTGGTGTCCGGCGATGCAGCGGCCATCGGGGATGCCATGATGAGCAGCTCCTTGGTGCGCAAGCTGTCCTTTACCGGATCGACCCGGGTCGGCAAGTTGCTGATGTCCAAGGCTGCCGACACCGTGAAGAAGCTGTCGCTGGAGCTGGGTGGCAACGCCCCCTTCATTGTGTTCGACGATGCGGATCTGGACGCCGCCGTGGCCGGCGCCATGGCGTCCAAATTTCGCAATACCGGCCAGACCTGTGTCTGTGTGAATCGCTTCTTCGTGCAGGACGGCATCTATGATGCCTTCGTGCAGAAACTGGCCGACGCCGCCAGCGCCATGAAAGTGGCCGACGGCCTGACACCGGGTGCCCAGCAGGGACCCCTGATCAACCAGGCGGCGCTGGACAAGGTGGAGCGTCATGTGAGTGATGCCATCGATAAAGGGGGGCGGCTGATCTGTGGTGGCCAGCCACACAGCCTGGGCGGCACCTTCTATCAGCCCACGGTAATTGCCGATGCCGGTGAGGGGATGCAACTGGCGCAGGAAGAAACCTTCGGTCCGGTGGCTGCCTGTTTCCGCTTTCACGATGAGAGTGAGGTCATCGAGCGGGCCAATGCGACCCCCTTCGGTCTGGCGGCCTATTTTTACACCCGGGATCTGAACCGGGTATTCCGGGTATCGGAGGCGCTGGAGTCGGGCATGGTGGGGGTGAACGAAGGTATCATCTCCAACGAGGTCGCGCCTTTCGGCGGGGTCAAGGAGTCGGGGTTGGGACGGGAAGGGGCCCGTATCGGGCTGGAAGAGTTTCTCGAAACCAAATACGTCAATCTGGGCAACCTGACCGGCTGACGCTTCAACCTTTCGCCGCCGGCAACGGCATCTACCAACAGGGCGCGGATATTCCGCGCCCTGTCTGTTTTATCGCTACGTCAGGACTGAGCCGTTATTGGCTCAGCAAGGCTTCCATGGCGGCTTCGGCCTGCTCCCGGTTCAGCTCCTGGTCAGTGCTGGCTGTCTTGGGCTTCGCCGAGGTCGAAGCCGGCACTTGCCCGGCTTCCAGCGCCTTGAGTTTGGCTTCGGCGGCCTTCAACTGCTGCTGCGCCGCCTGCAAGTCGCTTTGCAGTTGCTCCTGCCCGGCCTTGGCCGAGGTGGCTGCCGGCTGAACGAGGGAGGCGGTCAATGCCGCCGGGGCAGCGGGTTCGCTGAGGGAGGCGGTCAATGCCGATGAGGCTGCAGGCTGGGTCAGCCAGTCCTGCATTTCCTGCGGCCACACTGCGGCCTTGCCGGTATGGGACTCGGTAAAGATCTTGGTCTGCTCGCCGTTATTGAGCAGCGCCGCCATCTGGTTGGTCTGGGAGTTCCACACCAGGCTGGCGCGCTCCGGTCCTTGCTGCGGATCATAGCGGGAAGCCAGATAAAGCAGCGGCCCTTCCTGCTGCAGCTCTCCGGCGGTACGCAGCAACTTGACCGTGGTGTCGTAGTTGGGGCCGAGCAGGCTGGTCATCCGGGTCTTGATCAGCGGCTGTTCAAACAGGTTGGTGGTGTTCGGATCCAGTCCGACCATGGGTTTGAGCAGGGCCCACATCAACTGGCCCTGGCCCATGGCCAGCAGGGGGGCTACACAACCGCTCAGCAGCAGGCTGAGCGCGGCCACTTTCAATAAGGGTGACAGACGCATCTGAGAATCCATTTAAAATAATAAAAACAATGGTTTACCTGAACGAGTCCAGAAGTGAGACTGGCTGCAGCATCAAGGTGCGCGCACGTTATCACAAATCGGTGAAAAAGCAGCCGGTGACGCAAAAAATAATCCGTGTGCAGCGTCCCGAACTTCGTCTGCACATGGATGGAAGTATCATGATCCCGACGACATTTTCTGGCACTCTTGCCCTTTTTCATGGGGACAAGCGATGAACACAGCGGTAAAAGCGGTCTTGTTGATGCTGGGCCTGATGCTGGCGGCCTGTACCGACTCGACGCCGCGCGAGATCCACCTGCTGAGCGGGGCCAGACCCGCCGAGCTGGCCCGCAGCCATCTGGCCGGTGCCGTGCTGGAGCAACACGGCTATGGCGTGACCATAGAGCAGGTCCGGCTGGGGAAAATCTGGCAGCAACTGTGGGCCGGTAACGGCGATGCCAGCCTGTCGGTATGGTTGCCCGAAGCGTCGGCCCCCTTTGTGGAGCGCTTTTTCGAGCGGCTGCACGATCTGGGGCCCAAAGACGGCGGCCTGGCGAGCGAGGCCGGGTTCTGGCCGGCCGGAGACAGGCCCCATACCCTGGTGCGGCGCAGCCTGGAACAGGACGCGCCGGAAGCGTTCGCCATACTGCAGGCGCTGCATTGGCAACCGGAGGATATTGAACAGATCATGGCCAGCTGGCAGCAGAGTCAGGACTGGCGGCAGGCGGCCAGGAGCTGGCTGGCGGCCCATCCGGTTGACCTTGGCCTCGTTCAACAACCCTGATGCCGAGACGAGGCCCGGGCCGGTGAGGGAGCCTGAACGCTGACCGGATGCTAGTTTTCCAGATACCCCGGCCGGGTGCGCCGGCTCACTGCCACCAGGGTCAGGGCGAGCAGGAGGGTCAGGCCTTCGGCCAGCGGCAGCGCCAGCAGGAAGGAGGTGGACGGAAAGGCGCTTGCCAGCCACAGCATCAGGCCGACCGGCAGTATCAGCCCGCGGCTGAAGGCGATCAGCGCCGAGGGCAGGGGCCGCTGCAGGGCGGTAAAGGTCACGGCGATCAGCATGTTGAAGCCGTTGAACAGAAACAGCGGCCAGATGATGGCCAGATAACGGCTGGCCAGCGCCAGGGTGCCCTGCTCGTCCGGGCCGAGAAACAGGGCGGGGATATGCGAGCCGGCCAGCAGTAGCAGGCTCGTCATCAACGCGGCCAGCGCGGCCAGCGTAAGGGCGGCTATCCTGACCACCTGACGCACCCGATCCGGCCGGCCGGCCCCCTGATTGTGACTGACCAGAGGATGTACCCCGTCGACGATGCCGTAGCAGAGCATGACCCCGGTAAAAATCAGATAATTGACGATGCTGAAGGCGGCCACGCCCTCGGCGCCGACGGCCCCGAGCATCAGCCAGTTGATCAGCCAGATCACCACCCCGACCGACACTTCATTGACCCCCTCCGACAGGCCATTGGTCCACACCGCGGCCATCTCGCGCCAGGGATAACGGGCCAGACGCAGGCGCAGGGTGCGCTCCGGCCGGCGAAAGTAGCCGGCCATCAGCATTATCTGCATCAGCTGAGCCAGCAGCGTCGCCCAGGCGGCCCCGGTCAGCCCCAGCCCCAGTCCCCCCACCAGCAGGCCGTTGAGCAGCATGTTGCACAGGGCACCGCCGAGCAGGGCGCGGGTGGCCAGCTCGGGATGGCCATCGCTGCGAATGAAGTAATAGGCCACCAGGGTGACGAGCTGGATGACCAGGGCGACGTTCATGATGCCGAGGTAATCCGCCATCAGCGGTCGAAGCCGGGCCGGCGCCCCCAGCGCATCGAACAGCAATGACGGCCACAGCGTTGCCATGGCGCCGGCCAGCATCGCCAGCAATGCGATGGTCAGCAGGGCGGCGCCGAACAACCGGCTGGCCGCGGCGGCATCGCCGGTGCCGAGGAGGTGGCCGGCCTGTACCGAGCCGCCGATGGCCAGGATCAGGGCGAAGGCGAACAGCAGGGTGAAGTAGGGCATCAGCAGGGTGACGGCGGCGAGGGCGTCGGGCCCGACCAGGTTACCGACAAAGAGGCCATCCACCAGTGATGCGCTGGTGATCGCCAGCAAGCTGATCAGCGCCTGTCCGGCAAAACGGAAAAACAGCGACAACACCGGCGTCTGTACCATGGGGTGCCCGCACTCAATGACTGACATGAATTACTCCCTGATGTAACATATGTAACACTTATGGAAATGCAAATGATTATCATGCAAATTAATTGGCGGGTACTTTACTTCCTCTGCATGCCAAACAAAAGCATGAAATCGACCATAGAACAGACAAGGTTAAAGGATGAGCACATCATCACGGTATATCGCCGAACAGGCTACCCTGAGAGCCTTTCTCAACTGTTACCTGCGTGAAGTCGAGCCGGGGATCGACTGCAGCCATACCGTCGGGCCGGAAAGCGGCCTGCCTGCCGGCACCGACGCCATCGAGTTGCCGCTGACCAGCCACCAGGCCGTACTGCGGGCCGAGCTGGACTATCGCTCGCTCACCGGCTGCCACGTCTTTGGCCGCCTGTGGTTGTGTCGCAGGGGGGAAGAGGACTGGCGACCGGTTGAGCCCTTCGCCGCCGTGCTGATGCTGGTACATGAAATCTACCGGGCCTTTTGTCAGGGCTGTGTCGAGCAATTGCGCGGGCGGGAGCTGGAGCTGCTGCACCGCCTGACCGACAGCTACCGGCTGATGGCGGCCTATGTGGAGGCGCGGCGCCAGCACCAGGACATGAACACCTTCATCGCCGCCGAGCAGGCGGTGCTGTTCGGCCACTGGCTGCACCCGACGCCCAAGAGTCGTCAGGGCATGACCGACTGGCAACAGAAGGCCTATGCGCCCGAGCTGGGTGGCCGCTTTGCCCTGCATTACTTCGCCGCCGATGCCAGCCTGGTCCGGCATGGCTCGTCCCGGACGACCGAGGCTCCGGCCATGATCATGTCGCTGCTCGGTGACGACGTCCGACGGCTGGCGCGCACGGACGGCAAGCTGCTGCTGCCGATGCATCCGCTGCAGGCCCAGGCCTTGCTGCTGGACCCGGCGGTGAACGCGTTGCTCACCGATGGCCGGCTCTGTTATCTGGGGCCGGCCGGCCCCGCCTTTACCGCCACCTCGTCGGTGCGCACCCTCTATCACCCGGCGCTGCCCTGGATGATCAAGTTTTCCATCCCGGTACGGATCACCAATCGCTGCGGCGCAATCGCCGGCACGAATTGGAGGCGGGGGGCATGATGGACAGTCTCTTGTCCCGTACCGGCTTCGGGCGCCGTTATCCGGCCTTTCGCATGATCCATGATCCCGCCTACATCACCCTGGATCTGCCCGGCCGGGACGAAAGCGGTTTCGAGGTGATACTGCGTGACAATCCCTTCACCGGCGGGGGCGAGCGGGGCGTCTGTACCATAGCGGCGCTGACCGCTGATCCGTTGCCGGGCGAGACGTCACATCTGGCGCTGTTGCTGAGGGGCATCTCCCACCGCGATGAAGAAGAGCCGGGCCGGATCTGCCGCCGCTGGTTCGAACGCTATCTGGATTGTGCGCTCGAGCCGCTGGTGCGCCTGTACGACGAACAGGGCATCGCCCTCGAGGCGCACCAGCAGAACAGTCTGCTCGATGTTTCCACCGGCTACCCCACCGCCTACTACTACCGGGACAACCAGGGCTATTACCTGTCGGAGCGTTATCGGGATCACCTGGACCGGCTGGCCCCGGAAGCGGCGCAGATCGCGTCGCTCTACTACCCGGACGACGAGATCCGGGATCGCTTCGCCTACTACCTTATCGTCAACCAGGTCTGCGCCATCATCAGCCGCATGGGACAGGATCGGCTGGTCGACGAGGCGGACTTGCTGGCCATGCTGCACCGTCGTCTCGAACACCTGGCGAGCCAGCTAGGGGGCGCCGGTCGCGACTTTGCCTGCTCCCTGCTGAACAGGCCCACCATACCGGCCAAGGGCAACCTGCTGACCCGGCTGTATGACGTGGATGAACTGGAGGCCGACAACGAGCAGGCCATCTATACCGAGCTGGTCAATCCCCTGTGGCAATGGCAACGCCGCAAGATGAGGGAGGTGGCCGATGCCGTTGCCTGAAGAATGTACTGCCCGACCGGAAGAGCGGGTAATGCGGCAACTGGTCGAAGCCCTGCTGTTTGAAAAGCGGCTGTCGGCCGGTTGGCAGTCGGCGGCGGGGGAGCAATATCTTTGCTGGCGGCTGCGGGGTATCGACTATCGCTGCCGGGCCCGCATCGGTGCCTTCGACCGGGTACGGATGGAGGCCGGTAGCCTGCAGCAGCGACATGATGAGCGGGGCTGGCTGCCGGCCAGCCTGCAACGGCTGATCACGGCACTGCCGGCGCTGCCCCGGGTGCGCGGGCAACTGACGACGGAGCTCGCGCAGACGGTCCGGCTGTGCCGCTGGAACCGGCAACATCTGGTAACGCCACCGTCGCGTCGCCAGCTGGACTTTGCCCGGCTGGAGGCCGCCCTCGACGAGGGGCATCCCTATCACCCCTGCTTCAAGGCGCGTACCGGCTTCAGCGAGAGCGATCACCGGCACTATGGCCCCGAAGCCGAAGCGCGCTTTCAGCTGGTGTGGCTGGCGGTGGAGCGAAGCCGCCTGCGTCAGGCGTTGCCGAGCGAAGAAAGCGCCTTCTGGCTGGCCGAGCTGGGCGGTGACACCTGGGATCTGCTGTCGACCCGGCTGCATGGTCTGGGCGGCAGTTGGGACCATTATGCCCTGCTGCCGCTGCATCCCTGGCAGTGGCAAAACCAGCGCCATTCGCTGCTGGCCGAAGGGCTGGAGCAGGGGCATTACCTGTATCTCGGCGCGGCCGGCGATCACTACCAGGCTAGCCAGTCGGTGCGTACCCTGTTCAATGCGGATCACCCCCACAAGGCCAACATCAAGCTGGCGATGAACATGGTGAACAGCTCCTCGCTGCGCACCCTGGCGCCTCATTCGGTGTGCAGTGCGCCACCGATTTCGCGCTGGCTGACCGGGGTGGTGGCCTCCGACCCGCTGTTCAACGAGCGTTATCCGCTGACCCTGCTGGCCGAATATGCCGGCATCATCGCCGAGGAACAAGGGCAGCTCGCCGCCATCTGGCGGCAGAGCCTATTTCCCCTGTTGCGGCCGGGCGAGCAGGCGGTGCCCTTCAATGCCCTGATGATGCTGGAGCACGACGGCCGGCCCTTCATCGCCGACTGGTTGGCGCAGCATGGCCTGGAATCCTGGCTGGAGCAGCTGTTCGAGGTGGCGGTGCTGCCGGTCTGGCACCTGCTGGTGGCTCACGGCATCGCGCTGGAGGCCCATGGTCAGAACATGGTGCTGGTGCATCGCAACGGCTGGCCGGTGCGGCTGGTGCTGCGCGACTTTCACGAGAGCGTGGAGTATGTGCCCGCCTTTCTGCAAGCGCCGGAGCGGGTGCCGGATTTCATGGCCATGGATCCCTGCTACCGGGAGGGTGCGCCAAACCAGTACTACTGGATGGAAACCATCGAGCTGTTGCGCGAGCTGGTGATGGATACCCTCTTCGTCTTCAACCTGAGCGAGGTTTCAAACCTGCTCGAACGTCACTGTGGTCTGTCGGAAAACCGGTTCTGGTCGCGGCTGGCGGCCCGGCTGGACCGGTATGCCGTCGAGCATGGCCTGCAGGCGCGTCAGTGCCGGCTTGGCCACGACGCCCGCCAGCTTTACACCGAATCCCTGCTGACCCGCAAGCTGTCCGGTAACCGGGTGGACTATCACCACCTGATCGACAACCCGCTGTGTCCGGAACACCATCACGAGAGCTGAACCCGATGTTGTATGTAAACGAGCAATTTTTTGACCAGGCCTATTTCGACGCCGCCGCCCGCGAGTTCGCGGCCCTGCCGGCGCTGGCCGACTGCCAGAATCATCGTTATGCGGTCTGCCTGCCGGCAACGGCGGAGTGGCTGGCGCTGTTTTTCTTTCTGCGTGACGCCGGCAGCAGCGTGCTGCCGCTGCATCCGGACATGCCGCTCGAGGCGGCCCGGAGACTGGCCCGGCGAGCCGGCTGCCACTGGCTGTTCCATCACGGCCAGGCACCCGAGGCACTGTCATCAAACATGGCGGCCGTGCCCGGTGGCGAGCTGCTGCAGATGAGCTCCGGCACCACCGGCGAGCCCAAATGCATCGCCCGGTCCTGGGTCAGCATAGAGCGTGAGCTGGACAGCTACGTCGGCCACTTCCGCGAGCCGGAGTCGATGACGGCGGTGATCGCCTGCCCGGTCACCCATTCCTATGGCCTCATTGCCGGGCTGCTGGTGGCCCTGCGCCGGGGGCAGGTGCCGGTGATCATCGATAACCTCAATCCCAAATACCTGCTGCGGCGGTTGCGCGACATCCCCCGGCCCCTGCTGTATTCCTCACCGGCGATGCTTAACACCCTGTGCCGGCTGCTGCCGGCCGGAGAGCGGCTGCATGCGGTGATGACCTCCGGCACCGTGCTGCCCGGCCCCTGGTTTCAGACCCTCAGCGCCGGTACCGAACACCTGTTTCAGCAGTATGGTTGTTCCGAAGCCGGGTGCATCGCCATCAACCCGGCGGTGAAGGCGGCCACCGATATCGGTTTTGTGCTGCCGCATCTGAAGCTGACCGCGGCCCCCACCGGCGAGGCCCCGGCCGAGCTGGTGTTTGCTGGGGAGGACGGCGTGATCCATACCCGGGATCTGGGTTACCGGCGCGCCGACGGCATGCTGGTGTTCGTGGCCCGGCTCGATGACACCATCAATGTGGCGGGGCTGAACCTCTATCCGCAGGAGGTGGAAGACGTGGTCATGGCGATGGCCGGGATCCGTGACGCCGTGGTGCTGCGCAGGCAGGATCCCTTCGCCGGCGAGCGGGCCTGCCTGCTGTTTACGGCCGATGTGCCGGTGTCGACGGCAACACTGCGGGACTGGTGCCGGGCCCGTCTGGCGGCGTATCAGATACCGGCGGAGATGGTGCAGGTCGCGGATATCGCCCGTCAGGCCAACGGCAAGATCAGCCGTCGGGAGGTGGCGGCACGCTTTGACGCCGGTGAGCTGGCGCCAGTGGCAGGCGAGGTGGCCTGATGGAACAGCAAGATATCATCACGGCCATTCACCGGGTGCTGCGCGACAGCCTGAATCATCCTCATCTGGCCGGGTTCGGGCCCGAGGCCCGGCTCAACGAAGACTTGTACCTCGACTCGGTGCAGGTGCTGCAGTTGCTGCTTCATCTGGAACTGGACTGGGGCTTAGAGATACCGGAGCAGGCCTTCGGGCAGGACGATTTCAACACCGTGGCCAGCCTGGCCGCCTTTCTCGCTCGCAACGCTGGCGAGGCGGAGCGCGCGATGGCTCGGGTATCTGCCCCAGCCATCACCGACCACGAGCAGGGGGAGGGGGTTCACGGCGAAGACTATGTGGATATCAAGGTGCACTGTTTCGTCAGTTGTGTCTGCGATGCCCTGAAGCAGGCCGGCATCGATCACCGACCTTACTATTTTTCGGTCTGGGATGCGGATTTCGCCATCGAGCCGGGCTGGGTACTGAGCTACCACGCCCCCTCGATAAACCATGACTTCTTTCGTCACTGGTTTGAGCGTCTGTACGGCATACCGCTGCAGCAGTGGTACCGGCCGGACGCTTCCCGGGCCGAGAATATCGCCACCCTGTGCGAGCTGGTTGAGCAACGACCGGCCACGGGCTCCGTGATGGTGATGCTCGATCTCTATCAACTGCCGGAGCGGGAAAACAAGTTCAACCAGAGCCCCTTTCCGCACTATGTGCTGCTGGAAACCACCGCGGATCCGGAGATCTGGCTGATGCGCGATCCGGACTACCGCTGGGAGGGAGAGCTGCCGCGGGCGCGGATACTGCAGGCGGTGGATCAGCCCACGGTGGCCGGCGGCTGGCGCTTCGACCGGGCTCCGGTCCGGCCGCCGGTGCCGGCGGTGGTGCGCGACTATTTTCTCGCCTGCTTCCGGCCCGAGTGCAACGGCCTGACCGAGGGGGTGCGGCGCATTCTGGACGCGCACCTCAATGGCACCGATGGGGTTCGGTTAGGCAATCTGGACCATGCCCTGCGCGAGCTGCCGGTGATATCGGTCCGCAAGTACGGCTACGAACATGCCTTCGCCTTCTTCTGGCGAGAGCTGAAACTGGCGGACGCCGATTTCGAGTGCTGGTGCGAGGTGATAGAAAGCCTGATCCAGGGTTTCAAGGCGCTGCACTATCAGTTGATGAAGCTGGGACAACGTGGCGATCCCGAACTGGTGCCGGCGATTGTCCGGCAGCTCGATACTCTGGACGAGACCGAGTTCAGGCTCAAGCGTGGGTTGGCGGCGGTGTTTGCCGACTGGTGCGCGCACCATGATCTGGCGGACGGCTCGGCTGCCGCCACCGAAACAATGGAGGGAGTCGCATGAAGATTGCGCTTTGTACCATCAGCTTCCGGCATCAGCTGATTTCACTGGCCGAGCTGGCCATCTGGGCCCAGGCCAACCAGTTTCAGGGCATCGAACTGTGGGGCGCCCACGCCCGCAACCTGGCGGGGCAGCCCCATTATGACGGCGACTGGCTGGCCGGCTTCGGGCTGGAGGTGCCCATGCTCAGTGATTACCTGCCGACCGAAGGTCCGCGCACCGACATCCGGCAGCAGACCCTGGCCCTGTGCGCCCTGGCCCGGCACTGGCGCACCTCCCGGATCCGCACCTTTGCCGGCCGTCGCGGTAGCCGGGACACGGCATCGGGAGAGCGTGCCGCCATCGTCGCCTGCCTGCGGGAGCAGAGCATCATGGCCGCGGAACACGGCCTGGAGCTGTTGGTGGAAACCCACCCGGGCACCCTGGCGGATTGCGGGGCCTCCACGCTGCGTCTGCTCGAGGAGGTGGATCATCCGGCCTTCCGGCTCAATTTCGACACCCTGCATGTGTGGGAAGGGGGCGACGAACCGCTGACGCTATTGCGGCAACTGCGGCCTCACATCGGTTATTTTCATCTCAAGAATGTGCGCAGCCGTGACGAGCTGGCAGTGTTCAACCCGGCCAATGTCTATGCAGCGGCCGGCGATCGCAGGGGAATGGTGCCGCTGTTTGACGGCTGCGTGGACTACCGGGACTTACTGGCACCCTTGCTGGAGGATCCGGACGTGTCGGCCTCGCTGGAGTGGTTCGGCAACGACTGTTTCGAGGTGTTGCGCCGGGATCGCCGGGCCATCGCCGAGCTGGCGCGTGATGCCGCCCGGGCGCCGTCGCTGCTTGCGGTCGGATAAGGGGGAGGCATGCCCTGTTCTCCGGTGAGCACCGATACCATTCTGCTGGTCATGGCCGAAGAGGATGCGTTTTTCCGGGCGTTGGGCGAGCGGCTGCAGCAGGCCGATCATCCATTTCTGTGCTGCTCCGCGGTGGATGCGCAGACATGGCTGGAACGGCAGGCTCCGCTGCTGGTGGTGTTATGTCTGCCCGAAGGGGAGGCGGGGCCCGCACTGATCGCCCAGTGGCGACAGCGGACGGACCGGCCCTTGCTGGCGATTGAAGCCACCGGCACGGCGGCGGGGCGCATTGCCGCCCTGAGCCGGGGCGCCGACGATGTGCTGTCGGCCCCGGCCGATGCGGAAGAGTGCCTGTGGCGGATCCAGGCCCTGCTGCGCCGTTACCCCCGCGGGCCGGACCATCCCGCACGGATGTTGCGAGTGGACAGTCTCTGCCTCGATCGTCTGCAGATGCGGGTCAAGGTCGGTCAGGCAGAGGTGGCACTGACGCCGATCCAGTTCCGGCTGCTGTGGACCCTGGTGGCTCATCGGGAGCGGGTGCTGGACAAGCCTTTTCTCTACCGTCAGGTGCTGGAAAAACCGTTCAGCACCGATGATCGCAGCCTGGACATGCACCTCAGCCGGGTTCGGCGCAAGCTGACTCAGGCGGGACTGGCACCGGATCGACTGAAGACGGTTCACGGTCAGGGATATGGTTTCAGGTGAGTTTTATTTCCGCTGTTTGTAACAAATGTAAAAGTGGTTTACCGGGCTGCCGCAAATATTGAGAATATGCACACAAATGACAATCATTCTCATTAAAAGGACCTTGATTCTCGATGACCAGCCCACGTTCTCTGCTTACCCGACCTTCCGCCCTGGCCCTGGCCGTGACGGCGGTCATCACCACCGGCCAGGCCCGGGCCGCCGACAGCGGCTATACCGAACTGGATCAGGTGGTGGTGACCGAATCACGCACCGCACCGGACACCGATGTGCTGGTGACCCAGGACAGCCTCGAGAAAAAACAGGCGACCGATCTGGATGATATCTTTTCCGACACCCCGGACGTGGCCGTGGGCGGCTCTGCCCCAGGCGCGCAGAAAATCTATGTGCGCGGCGTGGAAGACACCCAGCTCAATGTCAGTGTCGATGGTGCCACCCAGGCAGGCCAAATCTTTCATCACCAGGGGCGGGTAACGGTTGACCCCGAGCTGCTCAAGCAGGTGGAAGTCTCCGCCGGCGCCGGCGAGGCCACCAATGGCCCGGGCGCGTTGGGTGGCGCCATCCGCTTCGTGACCAAGGATCCGGAGGACATGCTGCGCCCGGGGCAGGACGTCGGCGGCACGCTGAAGACTGAGTACTACAGCAATACCGACGGCTACAAGACCTCCGCCAGCCTCTATGGCAACCTGACCGACAACTGGAGTGCCATGGGCACCCTGTCCCGTACCGAGCTGGGTGAATACAAGGACGGCAACGGTGAGACCCAGCCCTATACCGACTCCGAGCTGCTGACCGGCTTCGGCAAGGTGGTGGGCCAGCTTACCGACGAGCAGAAGGTCAGCCTGAGCTATGAGCGCACCGAGGACGAAGCCTTCCGCCCCTTCAAGGCGCACTTCCCTGGAAGCTGGAGTACTCCCATCGACCAGGAAGTGCTGCGCGAAACCATTACCGGCAAGTACGGCTTTACGCCCGCGACAACGATCTGGTGGATACCGAGCTGACCCTGTACAACACTGAAGCCTCCCTGTTTCAAGGCTCATATGATTACGCCGCCGGTACCAGCAGCTACGGCGCCGATCTGCGCAACAAGAGCCAGTTGGGGGATCATGGCGTGACCTATGGTATGGACTATCGTCATGATGAAGGTGAATTTTCAGCCCCGGGCGAGTCTTACAAGGATGTCGGCCATGTCACCGGTCTCTATGTGCAGGATCATTACCAGCTGACCGATTACCTGATGCTGAGCGCCGGCACCCGTTATGACTGGTACCAGCTGGATGAAGGCCTGTCCGGCCGTAGCTACAGCGAGTCGGGGCTGAGCCCCAACCTGGGCTTCAGTCTGGACGCCACCGACCGGCTCAACCTGCACGGTGGCTGGGCCCGTGCCATACGCGGTCCCCAGCTCAAGGAGCTGTACCTGATGGACACTTACAGCTATGACCCGGACATCAAGGAAGAAGTCGCCGACAACTACGAGCTGGGCGCCATTTACCGTTATGGCAACCTCACCCTGACCACCACCGCCTTTGTCAGCCATATCGATGACGTGGTGGGTCGTTCCAGTGGCATGATTACCAATCTTGGCGACCTCAAAACCAGGGGCTTTACCGCCGGCATCGGTTACGACTGGGAGCGGGTGAGCGCCTCGCTGAGCTACAGCCAGGCGCGGCCAGAGCTGGATGGTGAGCCCTTGTCCGATGGCAATATGGGCATCGGTACCAGCATCGGCGATACCTGGGTGGCGAACCTGGACTTTCAACCCGTCGACAGCGTGGATCTCGGCTGGACCGGTCGGGTGAGCGAGCGTCTGACCACGGTGGCCGACGGCTACTCCGAGAAGCCGGGCTTTGGGGTGCATGACGTCTATGCCCGCTGGCGGCCGCTGGCCGGTGATCAGCTGACCCTGTCGCTGACCGTGAACAACCTGTTCGACAAGCAGTATCTGGATCACGCTACCTATGCCGATCCGCTGGATATCACCGCCGGCCTGCCCGAGGCGGGCCGGGATATCCGCCTGGGTGCGGCCTACCGCTTCTAACCCTTTTGTTGATCAAGAGGCAGGTACAGAGTGCCTGCCTCTTGCATGTAACGGAGTTTTCCATGTTCGAGAGCAGCACTTTCATCAATACCGGAGATGGCAGCAAGTATCTGCGTCATCTGTGTAAACATTTCAATCACAAGGTCGAGGCGAGCTGGACCGACAGCGAGGGAGAAATCCACTTCGATATCGGTCGTTGCACCCTTGCGGCGAATGCCGACACCCTGAGCATTCATTGTTGTGCCGAAGACGAGGCCCGACTCGAAGAACTCAAGGAGGTGATCAAATCCCACTTCGATCGTTTCGCCCGCCGCGAGCATCATGTTCTCGACTGGCCGCCCGTTTAACCCGCAAATTCAATGGGGTGCCGGGCAGCAGGCACCGCAAACCCGATGCGGGTGATGATTAATCATGGGCTTTTTATAATTATTAAGATAAATTACGCGCATCATAATAAAAACGATTTTCATTAGTTTTCAGGAGTTGAATATGCGTTTCCCGGCACTGGCGTTGCTCGCGGCCCTGGTTTTTCCCTTTTTCGTTACGGCCGAGACGCCCGCAAACATCATTACCGTGGAACACCAGATGGGCAAGACACGGGTACCGGTCAGGCCCGAGCGGGTGGTGGTCACGGGGACTGGCGCCCTGGATATGCTGGACGCTTTCGGCATCGAGCCGATAGCGGTGACCAAGGAATATCTGCCGGGGTATCTGTCCAAATACAAGGACGATAAATTTGCCTCATCCGGCACCTTGTTCGAGCCCGATTTTGAAGGCATCTTCAGCCTGAAGCCGGATCTGATCATCGTCGGTCCGCGCAGCTCTGAACAGTTTGACGAACTGAGCAAGATCGCCCCGACGCTGGTGTTTGCACCGGACACGACGGCCAATCTCAGTTACTGGCAAGGCACCCAACAGTTGTGGCGCACCCTGGGTCGGGTGTTCGCCATCGAAGACCGGGTAGAAGCGAAGATCGCCGAACTGGATGCCCAGTTCAGGGCCATTGCCGACAAGAACAGGGCCGAGCAAAACAATGCCCTGCTGGTGATGAGCAGCGGCAAGAACATCACTGCCTTCGGCGCCCCGTCACGCTTTTCTGCGGTGTTCCGTGATTTTGGCTTCATGGACGCGGCCCATGTGACCACTCAGTCGAGCCATGGCGAGCTGGTGTCTTTCGAGTTCATCAAGCAGACCAATCCGCAGCACCTGTTCATCATCGACCGGGACAAGGTGGTGAACAAGGGCAAGAGTACCACCCACGAACAGTTCGATAACGCCCTGGTCAAGGCCACCGATGCCTACAAGAATCACGCCGTGACCTATCCGGATATCGCTGCCTGGTACACCTCCGCCTCGGGCGTGACCGCCACCGAGATCATGATCCGGGACGTGAAACAGAACCTGCATATTCAGTAAGCCGATCATGCGGCAGCAACAGGGCCAGCCCGTACTGACCCTGTTGTGTTCGCAGGGTCATCAGGAGCTCAACTTGAAAAAGTTACTGCTTGTTTTTGTGCTGTTCAGTGTGGCGTCGGTGTTTGTCGGCGTGATCGATCTGGATATCGGGGCGGTACTGGCCGGTGATGCCGCCGCCATCGAGGTGCTGCTGGTCAGTCGTCTGCCCCGTCTGCTGGCCATCTGGCTGGCAGGAGCGGGCCTGAGCATCGCCGGGCTTATCATGCAGCAAATCAGCCAGAACCGCTTTGCCGCCCCGTCCACCACCGGCACCATAGAGTGTGCCATGTTTGGCTATGTACTGAGCCTGGTGCTGTTTGGCGATGGTAGCAACCTGCTCGTCATCTTCGGCTCGGCCATGACCGGCACCCTGTTGTTTGTGCGTTTCATTCACGGGGTTCAGTTCAAGAACGCCATTTATGTGCCGTTGATCGGCATTATTTTCGGCAACGTGGTCGGCGCCGCCGCCACTTTCATCGCCTATAAATTCGACGTCATCCAGAACCTGTCGGGTTGGGAGATGGCCAACTTTTCCAGCATCCTGCTGGGTAATTACGAGCTGCTCTATATCGCGCTGCCGGTAGGTGTCATCAGTTACTGGTTTGCCACCCGGCTGTCTGCCGTCGGCATGGGCAAGGACTTTTCCATCAACATCGGCCTCAACTATCGGCAAATGGTGCTGCTGGGCGTGATGCTGGTGTCGGTGATGTCGGCCTCGGTGGTGATGATCGTCGGCATGCTGCCCTTTCTCGGGCTGATAGTGCCCAACCTGGTGTCCCGCTACCTGGGCGACAACATGCGCAGAAACATCCCGGTCACGGCCTTGTGCGGCGCCATTCTGGTGCTGGTTTGCGATGTGCTCGGCCGGCTGATTATCTTTCCCCATGAGGTGCCGATCACCATGGTCATCAGTATTCTGGGGGGCGGTGCCTTCATCTATCTGGTGCTGAAAGACACCCCGGGCCGGCAGGTATCATGATGTCCGATACGCTTAAAATCATGCTGATGGCGGCCGCCTCACTGTTGTTTGCCGGGCTCTTTGTCGGGGTGGGACTGGACGCGGACAATTACCGTTATTTTCTGTCGCGCCGCACGCCCAGGGTGCTGGCACTGATCATCGCCGCCGTGGCCATCGCCCAGTCGTCACTGGTGTTTCAAACCATTACCAACAACCGCATTCTGACTCCCGGCATCATGGGCTTTGACGCCCTGTATCAGGTCACCCAACTGCTGATGGTGCTGCTGCTGGGCGGACTGAGCGTGGCCATGGCCAATGTGTACCTCAACTTTGCCTTGTCGGTGGCGGTGATGATGCTGTTCTCGCTGCTGCTGTTCGGTTTTTACTTTCAAAAGCAGCAGGCCGGCATCATGACCCTGTTGTTGCTCGGCGTTATTTTCGGCCAGCTGTTCGGCAGCCTGTCTTCCTTCTTCATGATGCTGCTGGATCCCACCGAGTTCGCCCTGGCCCAGGGCAAGATGTTTGCCAGCTTCAACAACATCAACAACGAGCTGGTGTACCTCTGCCTGTTGCCGCTGGCGCTGGTGGTGGTTCTGCTGTATCGCCAGCATCGGCAGCTGGACGTGTTCTGGCTGGAGCGGGACAACGCCATCAGCCTGGGGGTGGATGTAAAAGCAGTGACCAAACGGGTGCTGCTACTGGTGTCGGTGCTGGTGTCGGTGTCTACCGCGCTGGTGGGGCCCATCCTGTTTTTCGGCCTGCTGGTGGCCAACCTCACCCGCCAGATGTGCAACAGCTACCAGCACAGGGTGCTGTTGGTCGCCAGCTCCCTGCTGGCGGTACTGATGCTGCTGAGCGGCCAGTGGCTGCTGGAAAACCTGTTTGCGCTTAACACCACCCTGAGCGTGGTGATCAACTTTTTCGGTGGCCTCTACTTCTTGTGGCTGCTGATCCGTCAAAAAATATAACGACGCGGATAACCAGAACAATGATCGAACTCGCACAGCTGACCAAGAAATTCGGCTCGAAAATGGTGGTCGACCAGGCCTCCGCCTGTTTCAAGACCGGCCAGGTCACGGCCATTATCGGCCCCAATGGCGCGGGCAAGAGCACCCTGCTCTCGATGGCGAGCCGCCTGTTGGTAAAAGACAGCGGTCAGGTGTTTATCGACAGCCGGGAGCTGGCGCAATGGGACACCAGGGCACTGGCCAAACGGCTGGCGGTGCTGCGTCAGGCCAACAACCTCAGCATGCGTTTCAGCGTGCGAGAGCTGGTGTCGTTCGGCCGTTTTCCTCATAGCGGCGGCAAGCTCAGCCGCGAAGACAAGGCGGTGATCGACAAGGCGATCGACTATCTGGATCTGACCGGTATTCAGCACCGTTATCTGGACGAGCTGAGTGGCGGCCAGCGTCAGCTCGCCTTTATCGCCATGGTGGTGGCACAAGACACCGAATACGTTTTTCTGGACGAGCCGCTGAACAATCTGGATATCAAACACTCGCTGCAGATCATGCGCAATATCCGGGTGCTGGCCCACGAGCTGAACAAGGCGGTGGTGATCGTCATTCACGATATCAACTTCGCCTCCTGCTACTCCGACCACATCATCGTCCTCAAACAGGGCCGGGTGATCACCCAGGGCCCGGTAAACGAGGTGATCCGGGCCGAGGTGTTGTCGGACATCTACGACACCGACTTCGACATCGCAGACATCCGCGGCCAGCGCATCTGCCTGTATTACGGCTGACCTGTATTGAAGGGGGGCAGGACTACCACCTTCCAACCGGAGGTTTGCTTTGGCTCACCCGCTTAAGCCGCTTTTTTCTTCCTGCGGCGGTACAGCCACCATGCCAGGACAAATGCGATCAGGCCGAGCAGCCAGGGAGACAATGACGATTGTACTCCCTGCTCATGCGCGTTGATCTGCCTCTGGGTATTGACGCTGCCTTGGGCTGGTATGGCGCCATCAGCAGAGGGGGAAATATTGGCTGCTGCAGTCTCCGGCGCAGGGAGGGCTTCGGTATCACTATCGGCGCTGTCCGATAACGATGATGTAGGGCTGTTATCACCGGCACCCGGCGAGCCGGAGCCATTATCGCCGGCGCCCGCTGAGCCCGAACCGGAGTCATTATCGCCGGCGCCCGCTGAGCTCGAACCGGAGCCGTTGTCACCGGCGCCTGAGGTACCCGAACCCGAACCGCTATCGCCAGTTCCAGCTCCCGACCCACCGCCGGTGGATCCCGAGTTGTCACCGCCATTGTTATTGTCGGAATTTGCGTCAGCATCATTGTCATTGAGCTGCTGAATTGCCACCACAAGATCCATCACAGTATCACCCACCGCCTTGCCGAGCCCGGCAAAGCTGGCGACCACCGCCAGGGCAAGCAAGGCACCGACGATGGCATATTCAACGGTGGTGAGCCCGGATTGCCTCTGCTTTATCCCGACCATGGGTGATTGTCTCGTCTATAAAAATCCATTGCTATCAGTCTAGGTAATATTCCCGCGCATGAAGGCTGCTTAAACAAGGGCGAGTCTGCCGGGATAAATTATTCACAAAAAATGTGGGGCTCCTTCAGAGCCTGGCCCGCCTGGGCACTGTCGTGCTATGTTGAGGCCCGCCATACTCACCGCTTGATGAGATAAAACGAGGACCGTTGGAAAACGGCCGCTGGATACATTAAGGAAAATAACGATGCGCAACCCCTTTCGCTCACTTCGCCACACGCTGGGTGTGTCGGCGGCAACGCTGGCACTCGCCAGTGCCGCTTTCTCTGCTCATGCCGACACTGACACCCGTGTGACCTATAAATCGGCCTCTGCGGGTACCGCCTATTATCAGATGGGCGTAGAGCTATCGGAAGCCATCCGTCAGGGAACGGATGACGCCATTATTCTGACCCTGGAAGAGAGTCAGGGCTCGGTACAAAACGTGATGGAAGTGATGGCTCGCCAGGGCAACTATGTGTTTACCACACCGCCTGCATTGGTCAAGCAAGCCATGGCCGGAGAGGGCGCCTTTGCCAAACGCAAGCATCCCCGCTTTCAGGAAATTCGTGGTTTATTCCCGATCCCCTCTATTACCATGCACTTTGTGTTGGCGGGTGACGAAGGCGTGACCGATATCACCGCGCTGGAAGGTAAGCATTTATTGATTGGTCGAGGCACCTTTGGCGCCCGTGAAGCCGCTCGCTACCTGAAACTGTTTGGCCTGGAAGAAAGTGTGAAAATTGCCGATGCAGCCATTGGCAGTGGCCCGGATGCGCTCAAAAACGGCCAGATTGATGGCTTTGTGACCTCCAGCTCTTTCCCGTCGCCCAATGTGATTGAAACGGCCGCCAGCATGCCGGTGACCCTGATCAGCCTGACCGATGAACAAATCGAACAGACCGGTGCGCCACGCCAGACCATTCCGGCTGGCATCTATCCCGGCGTTGATGAAGACGTAGAGACCACGTCGCTACCGGTCATTGCCTACACCACCACTGCTATGGATGATGACACCGCTTATACGCTGACCAAGACCTTTTGGGAGCGTCGCGATGCCATGGCAGAAGAAGCCGTGTGGTGGAGCAGTATTACCCCCGGCATGCTGACAAACATGGCCGGTCAGTTACACCCGGGCGCGTTGCGTTACTACGAAGAAGCGGGCTTTGTGGTCCCTGACTCCCTGCGTTAATCCTTGTCGTTCCGCTTTTCACAGCCACGGCACCACCGTGGCTGTGCTGTATTGATAGGTAACCTGGCATGCGTGCTTTTACTTCGTCGCACACGGCGGCCCCTGCGGATGATGACGCAATAGCGCCTGGCTGGATCGCGCTAGGGGCGGCCAGTGTCGTGTTTCATCTTGGATTGATCTTTTATGGCTTAACGCCTGCGCTCGTCAGTCGACCGCTGCACATGGCGCTGTTGTTGCCCTGGATACTGGTCTATATGGCCAAGACGCCGGCGCAGCGCATCAGTGGGTGGTTGCTGACGGTGCTGGGCATAGCGGCCTGTGGCTATATTGCCGTTAACGAGTCGGCGCTGGCTGACCAGTACGGCTTTATCGATAGCCACCTGCAGATGGCAATAGGCCTGTTTTTAATCGCCCTGGCACTTGAAGCGGCACGCCGGGCCATTGGCTGGCCGCTACCGCTGGTGGCCCTGCTGGCCCTGATGTACGGCGCTTTTGGCCAGTACATTCCGGGAGCGTTTGGCCATCCGGGGCTGCCGCTGCCCAGCATGGTGGGCACCCTGACCATTGCCGAAGGCGGGCTATGGGGGTCGCTCACCGGAGTGAGTGTCGGCGTCGTCGCCATTTTTGTGATTTTCGGCGCCGTGCTGAATGCCGGTGAAGCGGGCCAGGGCTTTATGAATCTGGCCAGCGCGGTCGCGGGTCGGCTCACGGGAGGGGCGGCCAAGGTGGCGGTGATTTCCTCCGCGCTGATGGGCTCCATCTCTGGTTCGGCCTCGGCCAATGTGGCCTCCACCGGGGCCATCACCATTCCATCCATGGTCCGTCTGCGTTACCCACGCTCGCTGGCCGGTGCGGTGGAAGCGGTTGCCTCCTCCGGTGGGCAAATCATGCCGCCGCTGATGGGGGCGGGGGCCTTCGTCATGGTGGAGCTGACGGGCACACCCTATACGCAGATTATGGCGGCGGCCATGCTGCCGGCGGTGCTCTACTTTTTGACGGTCTGGATAGGCATTAATGCTTATGCGACCCGGCATGATCTCAAGCCCATGGCCGAAAGCGAACGCCCCGGCACGAAAGAGGTGTTGATTACCTCGCTGTTTTTCGCCATCCCGTTCGTGCTGCTGTTAGAGCGTATTTTCAACGGCGGTTATACCCCCCAGTACGCCGCGAGCATTGCGATTTTTGCGGGCATGGCGCTGCTGTGCTTTGATGTTGCGCTGCGCTTTTCGCTGTCCGGCTTTGCCCGGCGTTTATCGGAAGCAGCGGTGACCGCCGGGCGGCAAATTGCAGTGATTGGTGCCATCATCCTCTGTGCTTCGCTGGTGGTCGGCGTACTGTCGTTGACCGGATTGGGCGTCAAGATCACCTCGGGTATTCTGTCGCTCTCCAACGACATGCTATGGCCAGCACTGCTGCTAACGGCATTGGCCTGCTTGATTTTGGGCATGGAGGTACCGACCACCGCCGCCTATGTCATCTGCGTCTCTGTTGCCGGACCGGCGTTGATCTCACTGGGCCTGGAGCCGCTCCTGGCGCACCTTTTCGTCTTCTGGTATGCGCTACTCTCTACCATCACACCGCCGGTGTGTGGCGGGGTATTTATCGCCGCGGGCATGGTGGGAGAGAACTGGCTGAAAGTCGCCTTCAAGGCCATGGCTTTGGGCATAGGGCTGTATATTATCCCCCTGGCGATGGTGGCCAACCCGGACATGATCCAGCTGGCCGTTAACCCTTCAGGCGCCCTGTTTGATGCGCTGAAAGTGGCAATGGGCTTGGGTGCCATCTCTTTCGGTGTGATTGCTCGTAAGGCGCTGTGGCAGCGAGGAGCGCTGATCGCGGCTGGGGGCATGCTGATCTTCGGGTTTTAAACTTCCGCATCCAACCGTAGTGGTGAAGAAGCCGGCAGCGGCTGGGTAGCAAAGATCACCCAGATATCCAGCGCAGGCCCCAGTGACTGTATCAAACGCAGTTGCTCGGGCGCCTGTGCCATCACCTCTTCGGCGCAAATACCCGCCTCAAAACGCCCCGCGAGCAGCCCCTCTGCCACCGCCACTGTGGTCGGGGCTTCGATTATCCGGTATTCCGTCAGATCGGTGTAGTGGCGTGTCGCTGGCTGAATCGCTACCCGAGTGGGCCGAGCTATCGCGCGTTGTGCAATCAGAGCCAGCGGCTTGCTGCCCGCAATAAAGGTATCCACCGGGTAAGCACGATGCATATAGCGACCAACGCAATCGCCATGGGTGGCATGGGCGGTGCACTGCAGTAAGTGGCTGACTTGACCAGCCATAAGAGCCTGAAATGCCTCTTCGAACTCAGCGAACAATACCACGCTGCCCTCGTCTGAACAGCGCCTTTCAAGGTAGCGCCGGGCAATCAGTTCGTGGTTGCTGCCAGCAGGCCCTAACGTCGCAATTTTCATGGTGATCCTTATCAATGAAGCGTTGGCAGGTGAACAGCTGAGCTGAACGGTTGGCGTTGTGTGCTACATGGTGTGCTACAAAATAGAAAAAGGCACCACCCCTTTCGGAATGATGCCTTTAAATTCAATGTTTTAACTGGTTGCTATCAGTTCATGCCGTATTTCTTGAGCTTCTTGCGCAGGGTACCGCGGTTGATGCCCATCATGTTGGCGGCGCGGGTCTGGTTACCGCGGGTATACTGCATGATCACGTCCAGCATCGGGGCTTCGACTTCGGCGAGGACCAACTCATACAACTCGGTTACTTCCTGGCCATTGAGCTGGGACAGGTAATTACGCAGGGCCTGCTCTACCGAGTTGCGTAGCGGGCGCTGGGTAGGCTGCTCGGAAGTCGGAGATTTAGTAGTAGTAACCAGTGCATCTGAAGTCGTAGTTTGTTCGAACATATTCGGTCGGCTCTTCTTGTGTTCGTTAAGCTATATTCGCGAAATACTGCTCCAGCGAGTCGAGCTGTTGCCCGGCCTCATCCAGAACATTGAAATTACGGCGAAAGTCACGGCCCGCATCACTTTCCTGCAGGTACCACCCCACATGTTTCCGGGCAATCCTTACGCCCATTACCGCACCGTAAAACTCGTGCAGTGCGGCAACATGTTCCCGGATCATGGACCGCTCCTGGTCCTTGGGAAGCGGTGCGGGAGTGGTGCCCTGCTCAAGATAGTGGCGGATTTCTCTAAAAATCCACGGCCGTCCCTGGGCAGCCCGGCCAATCATGATGGCATCGGCGCCGGTATAATCCAGTACAAAACGCGCCTTTTCCGGGCTGTCGATATCCCCGTTGGCGATCACGGGAATAGAGACGGCTTGTTTTATTGTTCTGATGGTGTCGTATTCCGCTTCACCCCTGTACATGCAGGCCCGCGTGCGGCCATGCACGGCCAGCGCCCGGATACCACAGTCTTCGGCGATACGCGCAATGTGCACGCCGTTGCGGTGATCCGGATCCCAGCCGGTACGAATTTTCAGGGTGACCGGAACCGTCACTGCATTTACCACGGCGCGGACAATTTCCTGCACCAGCTCCGGGTATTGCAACAGGGCGGAACCTGCCATCTTCTTGTTTACCTTCTTTGCCGGGCATCCCATGTTGATGTCGATGATCTGCGCGCCCTGGTCCACATTGAACCGGGCCGCCTCGGCCATCAACGCCGGATCTGCCCCTGCAATCTGGACGGATCGGATACCGGTTTCTCCTGCATGATCCATACGCCGAAGGGATTTTTCGGACTGCCACACTCTGGGGTTGGACGACATCATTTCCGACACGGCCATGCCGGCTCCCATGCGCAGGCACAGGGTACGGAAGGGCCTGTCGGTCACTCCGGCCATCGGCGCCACCAGCAGTGGTGTGGACAATTTGTAAGGACCAATTTCCATGAGAATACGGCTATCTCGGCTCAGGGTCGCGTATCTTACGCATTTTTTAGGGGGCTGAAAAGGTCACAAATTGACCGGATTGGAAATTTTTATAAGTCAAGGCCGGCAAGGGGCCTGTGCGCAAAAAATCGGCCCCCGGCGGTGAATAAAAGTACGATTTCAGGCTTGACCTGGCGTCAGAACGGCGCTGCCAACCCGGGCGCCGCCTGGTATCAGGCTTTAACGCCGTTAAGCCGGGCCCAGTCTTCGCGCAATTGCGGGGCATCCATGGCAAACCACTGCTCATAGTGCTGGTTCAGGCCTTCGGCCTGGCTTTCCAGAATGCCGGACAGCGCCAGTTTGCCGCCGGGCTTGACCAGGCTGCTGATCAGTGGCGACAGCTCCTTGAGCGGGCCGGCCAGGATGTTGGCGACCACCACGTCGGCCTTGAGGCCATCGGGTTGATCCTGGGGCAGATAAACACTCAGGCGGTCGGCCACGCCGTTGCGCTCTGCGTTGTCGCGACTGGCCAGCAGCGCCTGGGGATCGATGTCGATGCCGATCACCTCTTTGGCACCCAGCTTGAGGGCCGCCAGCGCCAGAATGCCGGAACCACAGCCAAAGTCGATCACGGTTTTGCCGCTCAGATCCTGGCCGTCGAGCCATTCCAGGCACAGAGCCGTGGTGGGGTGGGTGCCGGTGCCGAAGGCCAGGCCCGGATCCAGCATCACGTTGACCGCGGTGGGGTCCGGCACATCGCGCCAGCTCGGGCAAATCCACAGCCGCTGGCCGAAGCGCATGGGGTGGAAGCTGTCCATCCACTCGCGGACCCAGTCCTTGTCTTCCAGCTGTTCGACTTTATAGGTCAGATCCTTGCGATAGAACTTTTTCAGAAAGTCGATGATGGGCGCCGGATCGGTTTCGGCATCAAACATGCCCACCACCACGGTGTCGTCCCACAGCAGGGTTTCGCCGGGCAGCGGCTCGAATACTGGCTTGTCTTCGGCGTCCATATAGGTCACCGCCTGGGCACCGCGTCCCAGCAGCATGTTGCTGACTTTGTCGGCGGTTTTTTCGGTGGCGTTAATGCGAATTTGTATCCAGGGCATGGCGAGGCTTCATCAAACGGTAAAGGGAAGATTCTAACATTGCAGCGCCCCGGTGTCCTGTTGGCGGGCAGCAGAATACCGGAGCGCTATAGACCAGTCTCTTGGTCACAAGTCGTCACTATATAGCTTGCGAAGCCAAGCAGCAGCAGGGTTACCTTCTCCGACACGCTTCGAGCACATCCATGTGACGCTCGGCAATCCCTACTGCTGCTTCCATGCTCAGGAGCTGCCCGCTGGCGATGCCAGAAGACAACTCGGCTGCTGGCAGGAGGACAAAGGGATCTGCTCAGCCGACCATCTGACCGCCATGGATGGCGGGAATGCCTGGACGGCAGGAGCACTTCCCGGCCGCGCCACGGATGGCGCGGCTGAGCCCCCAAGGATGATGAGATGGACACCTCTTGTGTAACCGGCGTCGCGATGCGCCATATTTGG
>NZ_MDKE01000016.1 GCF_001870485.1 Oceanisphaera psychrotolerans
GGATGCGCATTATAGGGACCGCCCGATTTTGCGCAAGGGCTTTTTTGATAAAAAACAGCACCACACGCCCAACCGTTCACAAATTAAACCATCAGCTTTTTATTTAAACAAAAACGACTTTAATCCGCCTGCTTTGATCCTGATCCGGGTTTTATTCGCGCGCTACAATATAATGTGCATATTAAATACTAATATGGATAACCACAAATGCAGATACTGGACTCAGAAAAAGAAAGCAGGATATGGCCGCTGTTCCGGCTGGGGTTCCGGGTGTTCTTTCTGGGGGGGGCACTTTTTGCCTGCCTGGCCATGTTGTTATGGCTACTCACTCTCTCGGGCATCACCGTCTTGCCGGGCGTGAGCAATCCCATCTGGTGGCATGCTCATGAAATGCTGTTCGGTTTTACACTGGCCATCGTCGCCGGTTTTGTTCTTACCGCCATGCAGAACTGGACCGGTATCGCCGGCGTACGCGGCTGGCCACTGGCACTGGTTTCGGGACTTTGGCTACTCCCCCGCCTGTTGATGCCGCTGCGGGGAGAGCTTAATCCGTTGGTGATCATTCTCGACTTATTATGGCTGCCGCTGGTGGCTGGTATGCTGGCTCGGCCCGTGCTGCAAGTGAAGCAATGGCGCAACCTGTTCTTTGTCCCCTTGTTTATCCTGTTCACCCTGCTCAACGGGCTCAGTTATTACGCCGCCTTCAGCGGTAACTGGCTGCTGGCCGAGCGTGTCTTTGTGACGACCGCGCTGGCTCTGAGCGGTTTGATTGCCGTGATGGGGGGCAGGGTCATCCCCTTTTTTACCGCCCGTGCTACCGGCACCGACAAACCCGAGCCGCTGATGTGGCTGGAAAAGATCAGTCTGGGAGCGCTCTGGCTGGGTGTACTCGGCTGGCTGCTGCTGCCACGTAACTCCGCTTTAAATGGGCTGCTGGCGTTTGTGCTGCTGGTGGCCGCCGTCGCTCATTTCACTCGGCTGGCTCGCTGGAACAGCAAGCTGACACTGAATATCCCTTTGCTATGGGTGCTGCATCTGGGGTATCTGTTTGTGCCACTGGGGCTGCTGGCTCTGGCGGCGGCACTGTTTAATTGGGGCATCAGTGTCTCTCTGGCCAGTCACTGGCTGACTGCCGGCGCCATGGGTATCGTGATTCTGGGGATGATTGCCCGGGTATCATTGGGCCATTCCGGTCGTCCACTGGACATCGACCGCCCCGTCGTTCTTGCTTTTGTACTGCTGATACTGGCGGCACTGTTGCGCAGTCTGCTGCCCTTGCTGGCTCCGGGCATGACCAATATGGCCTACCATGTCAGTGCCCTGGCCTGGACATCGGCATTTGGCGTGTTCAGCTGGGTATACTGGCCGATATTGACCCGTCCGAGGATCGATGGTCGCCCGGGTTAACCGGTAGAGAAGATAAGTGAGGTGGGAGTGTAGCGTGTAAAACCCTCACTCCCCCTTATACCTCACTCCTTAGCGCTTAAGTCACTGATTGAGAATCAGCCCGTCGCTGTCGGCATCCAGCTCCAGCGGCTTGCCAGGCACCACCTTCCCGGACAGCATGGCTTGCGCCAGCGGGTTTTCGACCTTGTGTTGCACCGCCCGCTTCAAGGGACGGGCACCAAACAGCGGATCGAAGCCCGCATGGGCCAGCTTTTCCAGCAGCCGCTCGGTAATGGTCACCTCGAAGCCCTTGTCTTCGAGCCGCGCCACCAGGCCCTGCAACTGAATACGCGCGATGGACTTGATCTGCTCTTCGGCCAACGGATGGAAAACAACGATATCGTCGATGCGGTTGATGAACTCGGGACGGAACTGGTGCCCCAGCACCTCCATCAGCATCGCCTTCATCTCGTCATAACCCTTCTCGGTGCTGTGCTCCTGGATCAAGTCCGATCCAATGTTGGAGGTCATGATCACCACGGTATTACGGAAGTCCACTGTGCGTCCCTGACCGTCGGTAAGACGACCGTCGTCCAGCACCTGCAACAGGATGTTGAACACATCCGGATGCGCCTTTTCCACCTCGTCCAGCAGGATCACCGAATAAGGCTTGCGCCGCACCGCTTCGGTCAGATAGCCGCCCTCTTCATAGCCGACATAGCCGGGAGGGGCGCCCACCAGACGGGACACCGAGTGCTTCTCCATGAATTCCGACATATCGATGCGCACCATGGCATCGCGACTGTCGAACAGAAAATCGGCCAACGCCTTGCACAACTCGGTCTTGCCCACCCCGGTCGGGCCCATGAACAGGAAAGAACCCACCGGCCGGTTGGGATCGGACAATCCCGCCCGACTGCGGCGAATGGCATTGGACACCGCCTCGACCGCCTCGTTCTGGCCAATCACCTGCTCATGCAGGCTGTCTTCCATCCGCAACAGCTTGTCTTTCTCTCCTTCCAGCATCTTGGCGACGGGAATACCAGTCCAGCGCGACAGCACATCAGCAATCTCTTCCTCATTGACCCGGTTTTTCAGTAGATGCTGCTCCTGCATTTCGGCCTGAGCGGCCAGATCCAGCTGCTTTTCAAGCTCGGGAATACGACCGTATTGCAGCTCGGACATCCGCGCCAGATCGCCGGCCCGACGCGCCACCTCCATTTCCTGACGCACCTGATCCAGCTCGGCCTTGATGTGCTGAGTGCCGGCCAGGGCCGCCTTTTCCGAGGTCCAGACTTCTTCCAGCTCGGCGTATTCCCGCTCTTTTTCATCCAGTTCATCACGGATCAACTGCAACCGCTTGCGGCTGCCCTCGTCGTCTTCCTTCAGCAGCGCCTGCTCTTCCAGCTTGAGCTGGATGATGCGCCGCTCCAGCTTGTCCAGCGGCTCCGGCTTGGAGTCGATCTGTAACCGGATGCTGGACGCGGCCTCATCGATCAGATCGATGGCCTTGTCGGGTAACTGACGGTCGGCAATGTAACGGTGTGACAGCAGCGCCGCCGCCACGATGGCCGGATCGGTGATCTGCACATGGTGATGCAGTTCGTAGCGCTCTTTCAAGCCTCGCAGAATGGCGATGGTATCTTCCACCGTCGGTTCGTTGATCAGCACCTTCTGGAAGCGCCGCTCGAGGGCCGCGTCTTTTTCCACATACTGGCGGTATTCATCGAGGGTGGTGGCACCCACGCAGTGCAGCTCGCCCCGAGCCAAGGCCGGCTTGAGCATGTTACCGGCGTCCATGGCGCCCTCGCCCTTGCCGGCACCCACCATGGTGTGCAGCTCGTCGATAAAGAGGATAACCTGCCCCTCTTCCTTGGCCAGCTCGTTGAGCAATGCCTTGAGCCGCTCTTCAAACTCACCGCGATATTTGGCCCCGGCGATGAGCGCCCCCATATCGAGCGACAACACCCGCTTGTTCTTGAGCCCTTCCGGCACTTCGCCGTTGATGATCCGCTGAGCCAGTCCCTCGGCGATGGCGGTTTTACCGACGCCGGGTTCGCCGATCAGCACCGGGTTGTTCTTGGTACGGCGCTGCAACACCTGAATGGTGCGGCGAATTTCATCGTCCCGGCCGATCACCGGATCCAGCTTGCCCTGCTCGGCCCGCTCGGTCAGATCGATGGTGTACTTTTCCAGCGCCTGGCGGTTTTCTTCCGCGTTGGGGTCGTCCACCTTCTGGCCACCACGGACCTGATCTATGGCCTGGCTCATCTTGTCTTTGGTCAAACCAACCCGTTTGAGTGCCTCGCCCAGCTCACCCTTGTCGTCCAGCGCCGCCAGCAAGAACAGTTCCGACGAGATATAGGCATCCTTGCGCTGCTGTGCCAGCTTGTCGCACTGATTGAGCAGCCGCGCCAGCACCGGTGACACCTGAACATCCATGTCGCCGCCACTCACTTTCGGCAGTCGATCCAGAGACTTGTCCAGCTCCACCCGCAGGGTATTGCTGTCGACGCCGGCGGTGGTCAGCAAGGGGCGCAGAGTCCCCCCCTGCTGATTGAGCATGGAAACCAGCAGATGGACCGGTTCGATATAGGCATGATCACGTCCCAACGCCATCGACTGGGCATCTTGCAGGGCGAGTTGGAATTTACTGGTAAGACGATCAAGACGCATCAGGACTCTCCTCGAACATCCCGCCACCGGGCGGGAATACAAGATTGATTACTGATACTAAAGATGGGGGTTTATGGCGGGATTTCAACCAATCGATAAATAAGTTTTCGCTAATCCAACCAGACCAGCGTCGCCATGCGACCGGTTTCCCTGTCACGCCGATAAGAAAAAAATCGTTGTTCATCACTATAGGTGCAGAGTCCGCCGCCATAGAGGTGCTGTACCCCCGCCGCCGCCAGCCGGATCCGGGCCAGGTGATAGATGTTGGCCAGCCACTTTTCGCCATTCGCCTCGCCATGCACCACGAAAGCATCTGCCGCCAGCGGAGAATGCTCGATAAAGGTGTCCCGCACCTCGCGGCCCACTTCAAAAGCCGCGGGGCCGATGGCCGGTCCCATCCAGGCCAGCACCCTGGCCGGATCTACTGCCATCGCCCGCAGGGTCGCTTCCAGCACGCCGGACGCCAGCCCGCGCCAGCCGGCGTGAGCCGCCGCCACCACGGTACCGGCCTCATCACAGAACAACACCGGCAGGCAGTCGGCGGTCATCACGACACAGACCTGGCCCGGCGTACGCGTCACCACCGCATCGGCGGTCAGGTTACCGGTGTCATCCGGCAAAGTCAGTATCCGGGTGCCGTGCACCTGCTCCAGCCATACCGGCTCGTTCGGCAGGTTCAAACAGGCACCCAGCCGCTCACGATTGGCCTGCACCCACTGGGGCTTATCGCCCACGTGAGTGCCCAGGTTCAGGCTGTGGAACGGCGCCGGACTGACGCCGCCCGAGCGTGTGCTCTGGGCGGCACAAACATGGGCCGGCGCCGGCCAGTCGGGCAGGATCAGATCCATACCAGATCGTCCGGGTGCGCCGCCGTGTCGGCGCGCAGCAACTCGACCAATGCCACAAAATCATCGGGTATCGGGGCGTGCCATTCCATCATTTCACCGCTGATCGGATGTTCCAGTCGCAACATCACCGCGTGCAACGCCTGACGCTTGAAATTGCGCAAAAACGCCAGCAGTTCGGGCTCGGCACTGCGCGGGGGCTTGAGCCGGCCACCATAGACCGGATCCCCGACCAGAGGATGCTTGAGATGAGCCATGTGTACCCGGATCTGGTGAGTCCGGCCGCTCTCCAGCCGCAGCCGCAACCGGGTATGGGCACGGAATTTTTCCATGATCCGATAATGGGTCACCGCCGGTTTACCGGTAGGGACCACCGCCATCTGGATACGCTGAGTGGGATGACGGCCGATATTGGCATCCACGGTGCCACCGCCGGTCATATGCCCAATGGCAACCGCTTCATATTCCCGGGTGATTTCCCGCCCCTGCAGGGCGGTAACCAGGTGAGTCTGTGCCGGTACCGTCTTGGCCACCACCATCAAACCGGTGGTGTCTTTATCGAGCCGGTGCACTATGCCGGCACGGGGCACTTCGGCAATGCTCGGGCAATGATGCAGCAGGGCATTGAGCAGGGTACCGTCCGGGGTACCGGCTCCGGGATGCACCACCAGGCCGGCAGGCTTGTTGATCACCATGATGTCATCGTCTTCATAAACGATGTTCAGTTCAATGGCCTCGGGTTCGAACCGCACCTCGTCTTCCAGCTCGGCGTAGATCACTACCTGTTGCCCGGCCAGTACCTTTTCTCGCGGCTTGTTCACCACCTCACCGTCCAGCCGCACCTGATCCTGCTGGATCCAGCTTTTGATGCGCGTACGGGAATAATCGGGGAACATTTCCGCCAACGTCTGATCCAAACGCTGACCGTATTGATGATCGGCAATCACGCCGTTCAGTTCGATTTGCTGGCTCATAGAGACCACTGGTTACCAAATGATGTTTAATTGGGTATTCTAGCGGTTCTTGACGCTGAGCTTAATCAGTTTCCGCTGACTTGGTTCCCGAATCGCAAAAATGGACTCTCTACATGGCTAAACAACGAAGCCTATGGCTCACACTGACTCTCGCCCTGGCACTGGCCGCCACCGGCTGCTCCAGTACAAAAAAAGACGACGTACCGGACGAGCCACCCGAAGTTCTCTATCAGGATGCACAGGAACGCTTGCAGGCCGGTAATTTCATTCGCGCCGCCGAGTTGCTGGAGGCCATGGACTCTAGGTATCCGTTTGGAGCTTACTCCAACCAGGTACAGCTTGACCTTATCTATGCCTATTACAAGCAGGATGACGCCGCCCGGGCCCTGGCCAACATCGATCGCTTCATTCGCCTGAATCCCAATCACCCCAGCGTCGATTACGCCCAATACATGCGGGGCCTGACCAACATGGCCACCGATCATAACTTCTTTCAGGAACTGCTCAACGTCGACCGGGCCGACCGGGATCCGGCCTACGCCCGCCAGGCCTTTGCCGATTTTCGCCAGTTACTGCGCCAGTATCCGGACAGCGTTTACGCCGCCGATGCCCGTGCTCGCATGACGGCACTGAAAAACCGCCTAGCCAAATACGATCTGGCGGTAGCCCGGTTCTACATGAAACGTGGCGCCTGGCTGGCCGCCGCCAACCGTGCCAAATTCGTGGTGCAGTCCTACCCGGACACCGACACCCTGCAACCGGCACTGCAAATCATGGCCGAGGCATATAGCACCCTGGGGCTGACCGAAATGGCCAACAACGCCAAGGCCGTGCTGCGCGCCAACTTCCCCGCCGGTTAACCACCGGAAAAAGACAAAAGGCCCCGTCGGTGACAGGGCCTTTTTTTATGCTCTCGATCCTGTCACATCGATTCCAGGTAGCGCAGGGAGCGCACGCCGTACCAGCACATGGGCTCGCCGTCGATCAGGACCGCATCCAGTTCCAGCTCTGCGCTGGTCTGGGCCAGCTTGCCGGCGAAAGGGTAGGGCTCGCTGGAGCACAGCAGCACCGGGTTCTGCTCGCGAATCCATTCTTCCTCCAGGGCGGGGTAGCGTTCGTCGAAGGTAAGCACCTTGTCGGCAAAACCAAGATGCTCGAACACGGAATAAATAAAGGTGTCCCGGCCCACGCTCATGAACGGCTTGCGCCAGATAAGATAAAGCCACTTGCGTTGGTCATTCAGCACCGATGCAGAGGACGCAGTGTCACCGGGTAACAACGGCAACACCGCGGGAGCACAGGCTTTCTTTTCGGCCAGCACCGCCCGGTAGCGAGCACTCAACTCCAGCAAGGCGTCAGAGCCCAGCTGTTGCGACAACAACTCAAGCGCCTGCGGCATGTCGTGCACCGACTTCACCTCGGTGGCGAAATAGGGAGACGGGCAGGTTTGCGCCATTTCCAGGGTGTTTTCTTCTTTATCGAAAATCACCATGTCCGGCGCCAGTGCCGCAACCTTGCTCCACTGCACATCCTTGGTGCCGCCGACGACGGGTAGCGAAGCCACCTTGTTCGCCGGATGGATGCAATACCGGGTACGCCCCACCACATTAACGCCACACTCGATCAGGGTTTCGGTCCATGAGGGGACCATAGACACCACTCTCATCACGCGTCCTTGTTGTTAAAAACCGATTGGTTTTAAAAGCGGATGGAAATGAGGGGAAAGCTCACGCTTTCCCCTCATCCTTCTTACCGCTCACCCGCCGGCTTATTGGCCGAAGTAATTCTGCAGAAATTCGTCGAAGCCGATGGTATCGGACAGCTCTATCTTACGCTGGCGCGCATGGGAGCGAACCCCTTCTTCGTCGAAGTAGCTGTCATCCCAGTAGCGCGGAGGGCTTTGCTGTAGCTGCTGATGATAGTGCTTTGACAGGGCAAGGCCGAAGGGCAGTATGTCCTGATCGCTTGCTTTCAGCTCATTGAGCACCCGGGCCGACAGGGTCAGGCTCGGATCCTGAATCGCCGCCAGCTGTGCGGCGTGGGCCTGGCCATAGCAGCCCCGGCCACAGCAGGCATCCAGCAGCGCGGCGACGTCTTTCAACTCACCGAAATAGCGCTCACCCAGCGCCTTGAGGGTGAGGGTCTCGCCGCCAAACACTTCCAGCTCCAGGCCGGGTTTGCGCCCTTCCAGCACCACCTTGTTGAAATTGCGCCGGTTGAGGGCAATCTCGTCTTCGGTCAGCGGGGCCGAGGGCGTCAGCAGGCACCACAGCAGGAAGGTATCGAGGAACAGGATCTGATCCGCATCGATTCCCACCGCCGAGAACGGATTGACATCGACCGAGCGCACCTCGATATATTCGATGCCGCGGGTAGCCAGTGCTTCCGACGGTTTTTCTCCGCTTTCGGCGGTGCGCTTGGGCCGGATCGGCGCATAGAGCTCGTTTTCTATCTGCAGCACATTGTCGTTGAGCTGACGGTATTCCCCGTCCACCTTGACGCCGATGCGGGCAAACTCCGCCGCATGGGTGCCGATGGCACGGCGCAGCGATGACACGTATTCATCCAGGCTGTCGAGCGAGATATTGAGTCCGGCCTGGGCGCTGTTGGTGTAGCCCAGATCCGACAACCGCAGCGAGGTGGCATAGGGTAGATAAAGGGTACCCTTGCCGAGCCGTTCGAACGGCAACTGATGCTCGCGACCGGCGAGGAAAGATCCGCACAGCGCCGGCGAGGCGCCAAACAGATAGGGGATCAACCAGCCAAAACGATAGACATTGCGGATCAGCCCCAGATACTTGTCGGACACAAACCCCTGCAGGCAACCGCCGTTGCCCTCCAGCTGATGCCACTCGCTCCAGAAGCTGTCGGGCATGGAAAAATTGAAGTGCACCCCGGAAATCACCTGCATCCGGCTGCCATAGCGATGGTGCAACCCCTGCCGATACAGGGTTTTCATTCGCCCGACGTTGGAGCTGCCATACTGGGCCAGCGGTATCCGATCATCTTCCTTCAGCAGACAGGGCATGCTCAGCGGCCAGAGTTGTTCCTCACCCAGGTGACGCATGGTATAGCCGTGAATATCGCCGAGCTGCGCCAGCAATATCTCCACCGAGTCCGATACCGGGGTAATGAACTCCATCAACGACTCGGAAAAGTCGGTGGTGATGTTGGCATGGGTCAGGGCCGAGCCCAGCACCTTGGGATGGCCGGTCTGGGCCAGGTGACCATCCGGGGTGATGCGCAGGCTTTCACGCTCGATACCGCGGCGAATCCCCTTGATGGCGGGCAGGCGCGCCGGCGCTTGCCAGGCTTGAATTCGTTCGGCCAGTGTCAATGTTGTTTTGGTCATTATTGGTTACTCTTTGGCGCAGGATAACCGCTCGCCAGTGGCGACGGGGTTATCCCGCGAGAGGTCTGGCCTCATTACTCAATGGTAAAGTCGTGTACAGGAAGATGGAGCTGTGCCAGCGATTTTTCAAGCTTTTCCTTGTCGCCAACCACCACCACCACCATATCGCCTGGATCCAGCCACTGCTCGGCCAACTCGGTCAGCGCCTTGCTGTCGATATCGGCCACTATCTGCTGTTGCTCGTTGAGGTAATCCGGTGACAACTGCATCATCGCCAGCTGCAGCAAAAAGCCGGCCTTGTTGCCCAGGGTTTCGTAAGACAGGGCATCCTGCTGGGAGTAGCTGCTGCGCAAATAGCTCAGCTCCTCCTGGCTCGGGCCCTGTTCCCGAAACCGGCTGAACTCCGCCAGAATGTTCTCGATGGCCGGCACGGTGGCATCGCCACGCACATCGGTGGCCACCACGAACACCCCGGCGTCACGGTTGCCGGTGAAGTAGGAATGGGCGCCGTAGGTGAAACCCTTGTCTTCACGCAGGTTCTGGTTGATGCGGCTGTTGAAGTTGCCGCCCAGGTTGAAGTTCATCAGGTTGGCATGAAAGAAGGGCCCGGTGGCATCGAGCGGCAGGGCCCGCCGACCGATACGCAGCACAGATTGCACGGCACCGGGCACATCCACCACATAAATGCCCGCCTCCGCCGGTTGCGGGACGACTTTCACTTCCGGCACGGGAGACGTATCCCCCTGCCAGCGGGTCAGAAAACCGAACGCCGCCCTGGCCTGTTCGGGCGCCAGATCGCCGGCCACCAGCACATGGCCGTTGGCCGGGTTGTAATAGCGCCGGTAATAATCGCGCACCTGCTGCAGGGTGATGGCGCTGATTTGTTCGGCGCGGCCCTCGTCCGGCAAGCCCATGCGGGTGTTGCCGTACATCAGCTGGCGAAACGCATGCTGGGCCAGCCAGGCCGGCTGGTGCCGGTTCTGGGCCATGGACTCCAGCAGCCGCGACTTTACCTGCTCGAAGTCCTGCTCGCGCAGGCCCGGGTGAAACAGCAGCTCTTCCACCAGGGCCAGGGTTTGCGGCAGGGTTTCGGTCAGGCTGGTGATTTCAATCAGGTTGGTATAAAAGCCGCTGCGCACGCTGACACTGGCGCCGAGTCGTTCCAGCGCTTCGCTGAAGGCACCGGCGCTCAGCCGCTCCGAGCCCTGGTTCATCATCGCCGCCGTCAGGGTCGCCAGTCCGGTGTCATCCGTGCTCTCGGCCCGCTGGCCGCCGGGCAGCGCCAGGATTACCGACACCGCCGGTATTTCATCGTTGACCGTGCCCAGCAGCTGAATGTTGTCACCCAGGGTATCCTGCCACAGCGGCGGTACCCTGATCTGCACCGGCTCCGCCACCGGGGGCATCACACTGCGGTCGAAATCATCAACCACCTGGCGATCCGGCAATGACGCCATTTCCTGCCCGGTCGCCGGCAGTTGCCGCTCGGCCACTTCATGGTTGGGCTCGGCGGCCTGCCAGTCGTTTTTACCGGTCGGCACCACGCTCAGCGCCGCCACCGGCTTGTTCTGCAGATAACGCCGGTACACCGCCATTACCTGTTCGGGTGTCGTTTCGGCCAGCTGACGCCAGGCGTTGATGGAATAGAGCGGATCGTCTTTCAGCACCTGACCGAGTGACAATTGCCGGGCCTTGCCCTTGGTGCTGTCGAGGCCGAGGATCAAGTCGGCGCGCAGCTCGGTCACCGCCTTGTCGACATCACCGGCGGCAATGCCACGCTCGGCGATCTCTGCCACGATACGATCGATATCCTGCTTGAGTGGTGCCAGAGAGCCATCTTTCGACGGATTGCTGTAGACCCAGACGCTCAGGGTACAGGCCAGCTCGGCACAGTAATGGCTGGTGCCGGCGCTGACGGCCTTGCCGGTTTCCACCAGTTGCTGATACAACAAGGAGCTTTTGCCCCCGCCCAGCACATTGGCCAGCACATCCAGCGCCGCCTCGTCCTCATGCCCCAGCCAGACGGTGGGATAGGACAGATACAGCATCGGCATGCGAATACGGGAATCTACCAGGGTCTGATAACGACTCTGCTCCAGCCTGGCCGGTTGCGGCCGGGCCGAGGTGACTTCCGGTCCGGCCGGAATGGGCCCGAAGTATTTTTCCACCCAGGCCAGGGTCTGCTCGGTATCGAAATCACCGGAGATCACCAGGGTGGCATTATTGGGGCCATACCAGCGTTTGAAAAACGCCTTGAGATGGCCGACGTCGACGCGATCCAGATCCTCCACGTAACCGATGGGCTGCCAGCTGTAGGGATGATCACGCGGATAAAGCAGCTCGCCCATGCGCTCGCCCACCACGCCGTAGCTGGTTGTCGATGCGCTGACCACGTTCGTTCTTGACGGTATCACGCTGAATTTCGAACTTGCGCTGGCTTACCGCCTCCAGCAGAAACCCCATGCGATCCGCTTCCAGCCACAACATCTTTTCCAGGTGATTGGCGGGTACCGTCTCGAAGTAATTGGTCCTGTCCTGATTGGTGGTGCCGTTCATGGTGCCACCGGCCTCGTTGACCAGACGGAAATGCTCCTGATCACCCACATGTTTCGAGCCTTGAAACATCATGTGCTCGAAGAAATGGGCAAAGCCGGTCTGACCCGGCTCTTCCCGGGCCGAACCGACGTGATAGGTCATTTCCACATGCACCAGCGGATCGGACTTGTCCGCGTTGAGCAACACCGTCAGGCCATTATCCAGCCGGTACATCCGGTAGGGGATCACCAGGCCATCCTCGGCCGCTTCCACTTGCTCTACCAGCTGCGGAGCGGCAGGTGCCAGCAAGGGGCACAACAGCAATAACAGGGACCAATACTTCATGGGGTTTCCTTAGATCAACTCGCTACACCGGTTAGCCCTGCAGCAAAATCTTGCCACGGGTATGACCGGTTTCAATCTGACGATGGGCGGCCGCGCCCTCGGCCAGCGGATAAACCTGACTCACTTCCACCTTGAGGCGACGCTCGGCCACCGCCTGAACCAACTGCGCCAACTGCTGGTTATCCTGATGTTTGAGCATACCGGTGGCCTTCACGCCCAGGGGCTCGGCGGCGGCAATGACCTTATCGGCGGTAATGGTTGGCACCGTCACCACCCGACCACCGGATTTAACGTGAGACAGAAGTGCGCAGCCGGAAGTTCCGCCCACCAGATCAAAGAACAGATCCACCGGCGCCATGGCTTCCAGCCCGGCCTGGTCGCGATAGTCAATCACCTCATCGGCCCCCAGACTGCGCAGAAAGTCATGGTTGGCGGGCGACCCCAGCGCCACCACGGCGGCGCCCAGATCCTTGGCCAGTTGCACCGCCAGATGGCCCACCCCGCCGGCGGCGGCGGAGATCAGTACTCGTTCTCCGGCCTGCAGACCGCCATGCTCGGTCAAGCCCTGCCAAGCGGTCGTTCCGGCCAGCGCCAGGCCGGCGGCCATTTCATCGCTTACCCCGGCAGGCACCGGCAACAAGGCATCGGCCGCCACCACCAACTGCTCGCTGTAGCCACCACCGGTCAACAGGCCAAACACCCGATCCCCCGGTTGATGAATACTGACTTCGGCACCCACTTCCAGCACGGTACCCATCACTTCAAAACCCGGCGACCAGGGCAGTTTGTCCTTGATGGCCTGGGCGCCCCAGCCAAGACCGGCCCGGGTTTTGGCGTCGATCGGATTGACTCCGGCGTAATGCATCCGTACCCGGATTTGATCGGCGGCCAGCGCCGGGGCGTCGGTCTCGGTCAGTACCAGCTGACTCGCATCACCAAACGCCTTGATGACCAGTTGCTTCATGCTTCACTCCTTGTCCGTGATTAATAAGCGATGACCAGGTCCGCAACATAGCATGGCTTCAGCTGACCCTGAATGATAATTGGCTCAATGATGCACTCGTTGATACAGTGCATTGATAGATGAACATTATTTCACCTTCGTCATCGCTCAAATATAAGGTCTCTTGCCATGACCCGACTGTTCTTGTTACCGCTGCTGCCGGCCCTGTTCTGGTACTTGTTCTTGCTCTATAACCGCATTCCCATCAAACAGGGGGCCCGGGGGTTTTACTGGATAATCGGCCTCGGCTGGGGACTGGCCGCCTTTCTGAGTCTGATGATGGTGCTGACACGTTAACCCCCGGGATAAGGGACTCGTATTAGTTCCCAATCTCTATGCCCGGCAGTTACCAGTAGTTTTCCATCAGGATCTGACCGGGTTTGCGGCGCAGGTTTTTCTGCAGCCCCTTGTGTTTGAGTTCGATAATGGTGTCGCGCACCATTTGCGGATTGCCGCACAGCAACACCCGGCTGTGTTCCGGGGTTAAGGTCAGGCCCACCCGTTGCTCCAGGCTACCATCGGCAATGGCGTGGGTAATGCGACCCCGCTCGGTACCGGGCACCGTCTCCCGGGAAACAAACGGCACATAATGAAAACGGGGTTGGCCCTGTGTCAGCTCGGCTATCTGCTGGCGGTAGCCCAGCTCTTCGCCCAGACGCACTCCGTGTACCAGCACGACATGGTCAAACTGCTGCCAGCAGCTGCCTTCCGCCAACATGGATACGAAAGGCCCCACGCCGGTGCCGGTGGCCATCAGCCATAAATCCCGCCCCGGCGGCACTTCATCCAGGGTCAGAAAACCGGCGGCCGTGCGCTGTATCAGCAGTTCGTCACCCACTTCGAGTCCGGCCAGGTACGGCGTGAGCTGGCCTCGGGAATGGTCACCAGATAAAACTCGCAGTCCTGCCCCGGCGGGTTGACGTAGGAATAGGCCCGGGCCACTTTTTTGTCTGCGTCATGCCGGGCCAGCTTGGTGAACTGGCCGGCCTTGAACGGCGCGACATCGGCCTCCACCACCAGAGAAAACAGCGTGTCCGACCATTGTTTGCGGGCCTTGACCCTGCCGGTTATCCAGTCTGCCATCTAGCACTCTCCGTTAGGCTTTCTCCCACTGTAGCCTTATTGCAGGCAATAAAAAACCCGCGACAAGCGCGGGTTTTTTTAACGAGCAGCCTGATTTAGGCAGCAACGACCTGAATGGTAACGGTCGCTTTAACGTCGGCGTGCAGCTGCACACCCACTTCGTACTCGCCGGTGTTACGCAGAACACCTTCGTACATGCGTACTTCGCTCTTGGCAACGGCAACACCGGCAGCGGTGATGGCGTCGGCCACGTCACGGGCACCGATGGAGCCGAACAGCTTACCTTCGTCACCGGACTTGGAAGCGATAACCACGGCTTCCAGAGCAGACAGCTGGTCGGCACGAGCTTGTGCAGCAACCAGTTGCTCGGCCAGTTTGGCTTCCAGCTCGGCGCGGCGAGCTTCGAAAGTCGCTACGTTCTCTTTGGAGGCCAGAACCGCCTTGCCCTGAGGCAGCAGGTAGTTACGAGCGTAACCGGATTTAACGGTTACCTGGTCGCCCAGGCCGCCCAGTTTGGCGATTTTATCAAGCAGAATAACTTGCATTACCTTTCCTCTATCTAGATTGGCGAGTTAGGCCGCTGCTTACTTGTGCAGATCGGTGTAAGGCAGCAGGGCCAGGTAACGAGCGCGTTTGATCGCACGGGCCAGCTGGCGCTGATACTTAGCGCGGGTGCCGGTGATGCGGCTCGGTACAATTTTACCGGACTCGGTGACGTAGTTTTTCAGGGTTGCGATGTCTTTGTAATCGATCTCGGTAACACCATCAGCGGTGAAACGGCAGAACTTACGACGACGGAAAAAACGTGCCATGATTCTATTCCTCAGCTAAAACGTGGATTACTCGGCGGCTTCTGCACGAGCGTCGTCACGACGGGGTTGACGCTCTTCTCTGGCCTTGGCCATTTCAGAAGGCTCGGTGACGGCCTGCTTGGTGCGCATAATCATGTTACGCAGCACGGCATCGTTGAAGCGGAAGTTAGTTTCCAGCTCATCGATCACAGCCTGGTCAGCTTCTACGTTCATCAGAACATAGTGAGCTTTGTGCAGTTTGTTGATCGGGTAAGCCAGCTGGCGACGGCCCCAGTCTTCCAGACGGTGAATCTGACCGCCAGAAGTGGTGATGGCGCCGGTGTAGCGCTCGATCATACCGGGAACCTGTTCACTCTGATCAGGGTGAACCATAAATACGATTTCGTAATGACGCATGGATTGCTCCTTACGGGTTATAGCCTCTGCGCGGGCTCAGTCACACCAGCGGAGGCAAGGAACCAATAGGTTTTAAAGACTGATTTTAAGGTCGCGTAGTGTAAGGGATAAGCTGACGAGCGGCAAGCGAATTAAATACAGGGACTGGGGACTGGGGACTGGGGAGATTTTACCAATCCCTATTCCCTAATCCCCGCTTTTAACGCAGCCGCCGTTGCAGGCCGATGGCGATGATCACCACGGCGGCACCGAGGTAAACGTTAAGCGCCGGAAACTCGGCAAACAGCACCATGCCCATCAGGGTGACGAAGATAAGCCCCGAATATTCGCTGGCGGCAATCTTGCTGGCATCGGCCATGGCATAGGCCAGGATGCAGATGCCTGATAGATGATGCCGACCAGGCTGGCCCCCACCAGCAACAGCCACACCTCCCCCGCCACCGGCTGCCAGCCTGGCAAGGCAGGGCAAAGCTCACCGGTATGGCCAGCGCCTGGGTCAGAAACAGCGTCGCCAGTACCGAGCGTCCCTGGGGCAACCGGCGCACCAGCACGTTGCTTGCCGCCATGGAAAAGGCGGTCAGCAACGCGACCCAGCCGGCCCAGTGCCATTCGGCCGGATTGAGCACAATCAAGATACCGCCGAAGCCGAGCAGGCTGATGGCATAGGCCGGCAACCGCACCTGCTCCCGGCTCAGCAGCGCCGCCAGCGGCAGCGTCATCAGCGGAGCCGCATAAAACACCGCATTGGCGGTGGCCAGCGGCAGGTAGATCAGACTGACAAACACGCAGGCCGAGCCCATCAGCAGCAGATGGCCGCGCAACAAGTGAATCTTCCACTGAGCCCAGCCCTTTTTCTCGCGTGGCAGCCGCCACCAGAATGGCAGCAACAACGCCGAGGTCATCAGAAAACGCAGCGCCACGTATTGATAGGGGCTGACCTCGGTCTGGCCCAGCAATTTGACCAGCACGTCGCCGAAGGAGATCATCAGGTTGCCCAGTACCAGCAACAGTATCGCCAGCAGCTGCCGGTCGGCCGCCATGCGCCCCATTATGCGCTGCATGTCAGTTCCATGTGCTGGTGGGGTATGCCGTCTTCCAGATATTCGGCCCCTAGCGGGGCAAAGCCCAGGCTGCGATAAAACTCGCGCACCTGGATCTGGGCCCCCAGAAGAACCGGACAGCCGGGCCAGCGTGCCTGCACCTCGGCCAGCGCCCGTTGCATCAGCAGTCGCCCCATCCCCTGCCCGCGTGCCGAAGCGGCCACCGCCACCCGACCAATCCAGACCTGCTCCGGCGCCTGCACGCCGGGCCCCAGCAGACGGGCGGTGGCCAGCAACTGCCCTTGCTGCCAGAAGTTGAGATGCCGCACCCGCGGATCCGGATCCAGACCGTCCGCATCCTGATAGGGGCAGTTCTGCTCCACCACGAAGATGGCGCTACGCAGCGCCAGCATCCGATAAAGTTCCTCCGGGCTCAGCTCGGTAAAAGCAGCGACTTGCCAATGCATGAAAGACCTCGATGAAAACTGAAAAACGTGAGCAGCAAGCGGCAGGGGCAAGCGTGGCTCACACCGCCCCCGCGGACTTATTGCCCGCGCTGGCGTACCATTTCGAACAGGCAGACACCGGTGGCAACAGAGACGTTCAGGCTGGATACCGAACCCGCCATGGGGATGCTGATCAGCTCGTCACAATGTTCACGCGTCAGGCGACGCATGCCCTTGTCTTCGGCGCCCATCACCAGCGCCAGGGCGCCGGTGAGCTTGGCCTGATACAGGCTGTGATCCGCCTCGCCGGCGGTGCCGACCACCCAGACACCCTTGTCCTGCAGCAGGCGCAGGGTGCGCGACAGATTGGTCACCTGAAACAGCGGCACCACTTCGGCGGCACCACAGGCGACCTTGCGCACCACCGGACCCAGGCCGGCGGACTTGTCCTTGGGCACGATGACCCCATGCACACCGGCGGCATCGGCGGTACGCAGGCAGGCACCCAGATTGTGCGGGTCGGTCACACCATCCAGCACCAGCAGCAGGGGGCTGCTCTGCGCGGCCAGCAACTGGTCCAGATCCGCCTCGTTGAGTACCGGCTGAGCCTTGACCTTGGCCACCACCCCCTGGTGCTGCCCGCCCTTGGCCTTGTTGTCCAGGGCCTGGCGGTTGGCGGGCTGGGCCTTGACGCCCACCGCCAGCAAACGCGCCTGCAGCGAGTTCAGGCGCTCGTCTTCGCGCCCCTTGAGCAGCCACACTTCCAGCACCTGTTCCGGATGGGTGTCCAGCAGGGCATCGAGGGCATGGATGCCAAAAATCAGTTCAGTACTCATGAGTCATTCTCGGAAAATGGTATTGATAAAATAGGAAGGGTCGGCATAAAGCCAACCCTCCTCGTTAACCGACTGATTATCAGACGTTAACGGCGCTTTCTGCCGCCTTTGGGCTTGTTGCCGCCCTTGCCTTCCGCCGGCTTGGCGTCAGGCTTGGCGGCGCTCTTCGGCTTGGCGCTCCCTTTCGGCTTGGCACGCTGACGCGACTTCAGGTTCTTGGCACCCTTGCCGGTTTTGGCGCCGGCAGGCAGCGGTTCTTCCACGGTTTCGAAATCGATCTTGCGATCGTCCAGATTCACCGCCATCACCTTGACCTTGATCTTGTCGCCCAGACGATAGCGACGACGGAAGTTCTCGCCAATCAGGGTCTGACGCGCCGGATCGAACTGGTAGTAGTCATTCTGCAGGCTGGAAATATGTACCAGACCGTCGATATGGATCTCGTCCAGCCGCACGAAGAAACCGAAGCCGGTCACGTTGGCGATAGTACCGCCAAACTCGCTGCCCACATGATCGAGCATGTATTCGCACTTCAGCCAGTCGGCCACGTCGCGAGTGGCGTCATCGGCACGGCGCTCGGTAATGGAGCAATGCTCGCCCATGGGCGCGACGTCATCATACTGGTAAGGCACGCCACCGGTTTTATGACCGGCATCGCCCTGCAGCTTGCTCAGCTGGGCCTTGATGGCCCGGTGCAGTACCAGATCCGGATAACGACGGATCGGTGAAGTGAAGTGGGCATAGGACTTCAGCGCCAGGCCGAAGTGGCCCATGTTGTCGGCCTGATAGATCGCCTGTTTCATCGAGCGCAGCAGCATGGTCTGGATCAGCTCAGCATCGGGTCTGTCCTTGATCTGCTCGGCCAGCAGGGCGTAGTCCGCCGGCTCCGGCTCCAGCCCGCCTTTCAGCTCCAGCCCCAGTTCGCCGAGGAAGCTGCGGAAACCGGTCAGTTTCTCTTCGCCGGGCTTGTCGTGCACCCGGAACAAGGCGTGGGCGTCCTGTTTTTCGATAAAGCGGGCCGCGGCCACGTTGGCCATGATCATGCATTCTTCGATGATCTTGTGGGCGTCGTTACGCACCACCGGCACGATACGCTCGATCTTGCGCTGGGGGTTGAACACGAAGCGGGTTTCCTCGCTTTCGAATTCCACCGCACCGCGCTGATGGCGCGCTTCTTTCATCGCCTGATACAGCTGGTTCAGGTTTTCCAGGTGCGGCACCAGCGGAGCATAACGCTCGCGCAGGGTCTCGTCCCCTTGCAGCATGGCCGCCACCTTGTTGTAGGTGAGACGGGCATGAGAGTTCATCACCGCTTCGTAGAACTTGAAGCCGGACAGCTTGCCGGTGGCGGAAATGGTCATCTCGGCCACCATGCACAGCCGGTCTACCTGCGGGTTGAGCGAGCACAGGCCGTTGGACAATACCTCGGGCAGCATGGGGATCACCTGCTCGGGGAAATACACCGAATTGCCGCGCAAATAGCCTTCGTTGTCCAGTGCCGTACCCGGACGTACGTAGTAGGACACATCGGCAATGGCGACCCACAGCCGCCAGCCGCCGGAGCTCTTGGGCTGACAGTAAACGGCGTCATCAAAGTCGCGGGCGTCTTCGCCGTCGATGGTAACCAGCGGCAGATCACGCAGATCCTTGCGGCCCAGCTTGGCCTCTTCCGGCACCTGTTCGGTGAGCTTGGCAATCTCCTGCTTCACTTCTTCCGGCCACACATGGGGAATGCCGTGGGTACGCAGGGCGATGTCGATTTCCATGCCCGGGTCCATGGTTTCACCCAGCACCTCGACGACTTTACCCACACCGGTCATGCGCTTGGTGGGACGCTGGCTGATGGCAATGACCACCACCTGGCCCATGCGCGCACCCATGGTCTCGCCCTGGGGGATCAGAATATCCTGGGCGATACGGCTGTCGTCCGGCACCACGTAGCTGACCCCGTTTTCCACGAAGTAACGGCCCACCACTTCCAGATCGCGGGATTCCAGCAGACGTACCACCCGCGCCTCGCGTCGGCCCTTGGAGTCGAAACGCAACGGCTGCACCAGCGCATGGTCGCCGTGCATCAGGGCGTCCATTTCCCGCTGGGACAGGAACAGATCGTCGCCGCCGTCTTCCGGGCGCAAGAAACCGAAGCCTTCCCGGTGGCCGATGACCCGGCCCTTGATCAGGTTCAGTTTTTCGGGCAGGGCGTAACACTTGTTACGGGTGAATACCAGCTGGCCGTCCCGCTCCATGGCGCGCAGGCGGCGGCGCAGGGCTTCGGCCTGTTCTTCACCGTCCAGCGCCAGTTCGGCAAAAATCTCGTCCCGGGACGCCGGGGCCTGCTTGGTTTTGATCAATTCCAGAATGAATTCCCGGCTGGGAATGGGGTTTTCGTACTTTTCGGCTTCCCGCTTGAGGAAAGGGTCTTGTTGTTCTGACATAAAGTGGTCCATTTGAGCACTGTAATAAGGGAAGTATATCAATAAAGAAAGAATAACAAGTGACAAAGCGCCCGGTTAAGCCAGTGCTGCTTAAACCGGGCGCCGTTGTCACGAGGGGAAGCCGCTTGTCATTACAGAGATTTCAGCATCTCTTCCGGCAATGCCAGTGTCTGGTTGCTGTTCACACCGATGCCACGCTCGATGATGTTGCGCGCGATGGCCTTGGCCTCGTCCAGCGAGTGCATCACGAAGGTGCCGCACTGATATTCATTCAGCTCGGGGATCTGCGACTGGTTCTCGACCTTCAGCACATCTTCCATCGCCGCCAGCCAGGCCTTGGCCACCCGCTGCTCGTCCGGCGCCCCCACCAGGCTCATGTAGAAACCGGTACGGCACCCCATGGGGGAAATATCGATGATTTCGACGCCGTCGCCATTGAGGTGATTGCGCATGAAACCGGCGAACAGGTGCTCCAGGGTATGGATACCCTTTTCCGACAGGATTTCCTGGTTCGGCAGGCAGAAGCGCAGATCGAACACGGTAATGGTGTCGCTATGGGGCGTGGCCATGGTTTTGGCTACCCGCACCGCCGGTGCCTCCATTCGGGTATGGTCGACGGTAAAACTGTCCAGCAGTGGCATATGTTATTCCTTGAATCGATGTTAATAGGCAATTGTGGCAAAAAAGCCGCCCGGTGGAAACCAAAGGCTGGTGATTGGGGATTGGTGACCAGGGACTGGGGGAAACCCACTCCCTATTCCCTGGTTCCTATTCCCAGCCCTTAAACCGCTTCTTCGTTCTGTTCACCGGTACGAATGCGGATCACCTGACCCACATCGAACACGAAGATTTTACCATCGCCAATCTTGCCGGTACGCGCGGTGTTTTCGATGGCTTCGATACAGGCTTCAACCAGATCGTCCTGCACCACCAGCTCCAGCTTCACCTTGGGCAAAAAGTCCACCATATACTCGGCACCGCGATACAACTCGGTGTGACCTTTCTGACGACCAAATCCCTTTACTTCCGATACCGTCATGCCGGTAATGCCGCGCTCGGCCAGGGCTTCACGCACGTCGTCCAGCTTGAAGGGTTTGATGATGGCTTCAATTTTTTTCATCGGTGGCTCCTTACCAATTTATTTTGCCAAAACCCGAGGTAATGGGGTAACGCCGGTCTTTGCCGAAGTTGCGCGGGGTGATCCGCGGCCCCACCGCACTCTGACGGCGTTTGTATTCGTTGATATCTACCAGCTTGATCACCCGGCGTACATCGGCTTCATCGAAACCGGCCGCCAGCAAATCATCCAGCGACTGGTCCTGCTCCACATAGGCTTCGAGCATGGCATCCAGCACATCATACGGGGGCAGACTGTCCTGGTCGAGCTGATCCGGTGCCAATTCGGCCGAAGGCGGCCGGTCGATAACCCGCTGCGGTATCACGTAGCCCAGGGTGTTGCGATAACGGGACAGCTCGAACACCAGAGTCTTGGGCACATCCTTGATCGGCGCAAAGCCGCCGACCATGTCGCCGTACAGGGTACAGTAACCCACCGCCACTTCGCTCTTGTTACCGGTGGTCAGCACCAGCCGGCGACGCTTGTTGGACAGCGCCATCAGCAGCACCCCCCGGGAGCGCGCCTGCAGGTTTTCTTCGGTGGTGTCTTTTTCGGTGCCTTCGAACATCGGCGCCAGCTGGCCCATGAAGGCGTCGAACATCGGTTCGATGGACACGATGTCGAATTCCACTCCCAGGTGTTCGGCCTCTTCCTGGGCGTCTTCCACGCTGATGGAGGCGGTATAGCGGAACGGCATCATCACCGCCTGCACCTTGTCTTTCCCCAATGCATCGACGGCGATGGCCAGGGTCAGCGCCGAGTCGATACCGCCGGACAACCCCAGCACGGCGCCGCTGAAGCCGTTCTTGTTGACGTAATCCCGAGTGGCCAGCACCAGCGCCTGATAAATCTCGGCCAGCGGCTCGAGCGGCGCATGAACCTGCGCCTTCACCGGCGCCTTGTGCTCGATGCGCACCAGGGCCAGCTCGCTGTCAAAGGCCGCCAGATTCTGGGTCAGTTCGCCCTCGGCGTTGAACACCTTGGAGCGGCCGTCGAACACCAGCTCGTCCTGGCCGCCCACCTGATTGAGGTACACCAGCGGCAGGCCGTTGTCGCGGCTACGCTGAGCTAGCAGGCTCTGGCGGATCCAGGACTTGCCTCTGTGATAGGGCGAGGCATTGAGGCTGAGCAGCAGCTCAGCCCCCGCCGCCCTGGCCGCCGCCGCCGGGCCGGCTTCCCAGACATCTTCGCAGATCAGCAGGCCCAGTTGATGGCCCTTGAACTCGATCACACAGCTCTCGTCGCCGGCGCTGAAATAGCGCTTTTCGTCGAACACGCCGTAGTTGGGCAGCAGTTGCTTGAAGTAACGGCCCTGCAACTGGCCCCGATAGAAGAAGGAGGCGGCGTTATAAAGCTTGCCGTCCTGGCGCCAGGGGTGACCCACCACCAGGGCGGTGTTGGCGCTGGCCGCCGCCAGCTGTGCGAGGGCGGCATCAACCCGCAGGTAGAGATCGTCACGGAATAACAAGTCTTCCGGCGGATAGCCGGTGATGGCCAGCTCGGGAAACAGCACCAGCTCGGCGCCCTGTTGCTCGGCGTCGGTGGCGGCGGCCAGCATGGCCCGGGTATTGGCTTCGATGGCGCCGACGGTCAGATTCAACTGCGCCAGCGCCAGAGTCAGATGTGAGGACATGGATTGGTCTGTCGTTAAAATGGCAATAGCAGCATAGTAATGAAAGACAGGGGCCTTGTCAGGCCCCTGTGTGTTGAGTTAGTTGCACTTGCCCGGCAGGGAGGTGCCGCTCGGCCGGTTGATCACCGCCAGCACACAGCCACCGTCAACGGCTTTCTTCCCCCCCTGGGTGCTGTTGACCGACACCGTCCAGGGGCTGGCTGGAAGGACAAACTCATAACCGGTAGAACCGGTAGCCGTCAGCGTGGCTGCAGATCCATTGTTCGCGTAACAGTTGTAGAAAAGCGACAGGTTGCCTTTATTCTGGCCCTGCCCTGAAGTCTGGGTAGAACCACAGCTGGTGGAAGGCCCGTTAGACTGGGTAAAGCTCACCTGTACCTGGCTTAACTGGCTATCGTTGCAGGTCTGCTCGGTCACCGTAGAGGCAACCGTCTCATAGGTGATACATTGTATCTGCCCCGTTACACTGACCTTGCCGGCAACCGTTTGCACCGACACATTCAGCGAAGAGTTTTTGGCGTCTGTTGTCTCAAACGTAGACAGCGGCTTGAAAGAGGTGATGCCGCTGTTGCTGCGCCGGATGGTAGCGGTAATGGTGGCCGAAGTCCCCTCCTGGAGGGCATTGATCAAGCCCCGGCTGTAAGTCCCATAGTATTGCTGGCTGCTGTCCACTATGGTCTGCACCGGCTCGTTGGTCACACTGGTGTTGCTGCTGGCACTGCTATTCCAAGTCGCCAACAGGGTCAGGTTGACGTCATAAAAAGGCACAAATTTCAGCAAATTGGCGGGTGTGGCATCGGCATTGCCGCCCATGACTTTATCTTTCAGATACTGACGATATTCCGGCGACACGATATCCACATAGATGCCCCGCGCCATCAGCTGATCCGGACCCGGCGCAACATCTACCATATTGGTTGTCCCGGGCGCTATGCTGTTATTCGCCAGGTAAGCCGAAAAAGAGCTGGGGGTAGAATAAGTCTGATTATAATTACCCTCGGCCTTTACCTGGCCGCGAATATAATCGGTGACCACTTCTTTTACATAATTCTGATAGGCCGACAGCACTCCGCTATTGGCAAAGATGCTGGCATCGAAGATATTAAACGCCACCAGATTCCAGTCGTTCGCCATTTCATAGAAGCCATCGATACGTACCATGCGACAGGCTTCAACATATGACGACGTAGCCAACACCGGAACTCCTAAAACATAGGTGTAATGCCCATGAGGAGGAGTATTACTCCGCTTAATGGCATCATACCAGTGGCTGAACTTGTTATCCGGGCCATCGAAATGACTGGCACAGCAAGTGGTACACAAAGGATCCTGTTTCTGTTGCGGCACGCCGGTCAATTTGTTTGCAGTTTCCCCCTTGACCCAATATGAAAGCCCGGATATTACCGACCGCTTCGCTGGCAGGTCGGCGACCTTGCTGCTGCCGAGCGTACAGTTGCAGGAAACCGTTGCCATGTCCTGCACCTGGGATTTCTTGTTGCTGCTGTCATACGCATTGGTGTTGAACGCCACCCTGAGACTGTCTGTCCCCCCCTGCTGGGCCAGTTTGGGCAAGGGACGGCTGGTTTCCTGGGTAATGCCATCCCCCAGGGTGATGGGGATGACGTTGGGTACCGCCCCCGGGGTATGGGCTACCTTGGGGCCACCCAGGCCCAGACCCCATGGGCTATTGGCTCCATTATTGCTGCCAAAAGGGCCACTCTCGGCAGAAAGGCTGGGCGACACCACAGAGCTCAGGGTAAAGCTTTGTGGCGCTCCGGTATCGTTCCAGTCGACAGTCACCGCTATCTCTTTTTTGCCCGAAGCAACCCCGCTCGGTGGCGGCGTGACCCACTGGGTGTTGGCGGCATCCCATCCATAATCGTCCACCGTCCAGCCCAGATCGTAGGTCACCCCATCCAGCACCGTCGATTCGGTGCCACCGGCGATATCCTGATACCCCTGCTTGTCCCGAAAATACCTGAGCTCGTCCAGCCTGGATTCGGCCAGCCGCAGGGCTACCTCCCGGCTGCGCCCGTCCCGGCTGTATTCCAGATAATTCTTGTTCAGCTGCAGCAGCGACCCCGCCGTGACCGCCACCACGATAAAGGCGATCAACACCTCGATCAGGCCAAATCCTTGTTGCCGTTTCATCCTGCCTCCTGCTACCAGTCTTTCCAGCTACCGGGAATGATATCGAGAGATATAAAGGGATTGCTGCCGCCGGTGCCCAGGCTGCTATTAACACAACCGCTGATATCGCAAATAATCTCTTCGTCATAGATGAAGCCAAAGTCACCATTCATCGAAGTGACATTATCGTGGTTTGCCAGCAAGCTGCCATAAACCTGGGCACCGCCATTGGCACTGATGGAGAAGCTGGGGTTGTCTGGATCGGAATCATAAGAAAACAGCAGACCATAGAACTTGCTCTTGGCATTCATCACCACGCTGGCGTCCTTGACCAGCAGGATAACGGGTTTGGTAGGGGAACCTATGGTATCAAATTTACAAGTCCCCCCACCGTCCACGATAAAAAAGCCGGCGCTGCCGGTCAGTAGCGGATCAGAGCAACTACTGACAATGGCGGTTGCTTGGCAGTAATATGCTCCCAGGCGGCGGCGGAATCCGGCTCACCGAATACATAGTCGAACATATCGCTGGGGAAACCCGGATCATTGGCGACGATATCGGCACCGATAACAGAACTGGCCCCCTGCTTGTAGCTATAGGCATTACTGGTAGTACAACCGCCATTTTTATATTCATGCTGACCACAGGTTAATGCACTGCCGCCGATATTCACCGCGTCTTTACTCCATATGGAAACCGGCACCCCCGTGCCACTGCCATTGGGATTGGCTACTATGGTAATGTTGCCGTTCAAGGGGGCGGTACCGTTAATTATAATAGGAGCTGCCGGCCCCGAATTATCGGGGTTGAGGATACTCGTCTCGGCCACCTGCATACTGACGCGGGTCTCACCGCCACCAGGCAGGGTGGCCACCGACAGAATATCGGTCACGCCAGCAGTGGTCGCGTTGGAGGTCATGGTGACGCTGTAACTTGCCTGGGCCGCCGAGCTGTTTACGGTGCCCGAGGCACTCGAGGCCGTCGCGTCCACCTTGAGCATGGCAATGGCTTCGGCCACCCCCTTTTCGGCGGCGGCATACGCCACCCGGTACTCGATTTCGTTGAGCGCGATGCGCTTTTCCGACACCAGCGCCTTGCCGATAAACACCGACACCGATACCAGAATCGACACCAGCATCAGCGTCACGGTAAGGGTGGTAAATCCGCGTTCCCTGTTCATGGCCTAGTACCCGTCGTTGCGTAGTTTGATCTGCCGCTGCAGGCTCATGGCCAGTGCCGGCCTGGTGGCATGAGAGGCGGAAATCGCCAGTTCGATGGCGCGCATGCCGGTGGCACTGGCGCCAGAAGCCAGCGCAAAGCTCAGGCTGTCGATCAGCACTTCTTTTTCCGATACCAGCTTGTTGCCAGTGCCGCAGAGTGTACTCAGGGCGACGGTAGTGGGCTCGTTATAGTCCGTTGCCACCTTCAATTCTTTATTGGCCTTGTCATAGCTGTATACCCGCACCACGGCACCGCTGCCGGCAGCCGGATCCGGGTCCCAGTATTTGATGCGGATACAGTCAGGCTTGGTGGCGCCCGAAGAGGTATAAAGATCGGCCGAGGTTGAAAACACGTACTTGGGCGAGCTGGCACCGGATGCCGGCGTACCCGGTGCCATGTCTTGTGCCGCGCTGGGGTGATAGCCCGCCCGCTGAATATCCCGCACCATGATATCGGTGATACTTTGCACATCCTGATTGAGGCGCGACAGCATCAGGGTGGTGTTGCCGGACACCATGACGGAGGTAAACAGGGAAATGCGCCCGCCACCACCACCAGCCCGGCCACCAGCGAGACCAGCATTTCCACTACCGAAAAGCCGCCATTTTTATTCAGCTTCAGCATGCCGGCACTCCTATCAGCTGATCATCGGAACAGGTCCGTATGATGCTGTTGTTCCAGGTGATGATCTTCATTTCCTGGCTGCCATTGGACAGGGTGACATTGCCGGATGCCAGGGTGCCTCTTCTCGGTCTGAAAGTAAGAGAACCATAGCTGGCTGTCAGCGTCACCGCTGGATAGTTCTGGCTGTCGAGTTCCTCAATCACCTGGGTGACGGTGCCGGCGCAGTTCGCCGGGTCGACCAGATCATTAATCTGATACTTCCAGCTGGCGGTGCCCGACCCGCTGAAACAGACGGTGATGTCCTTGTTGCGCTTGATCGCCTCGCTGCGAGCCAGCTGCAAATCCGCATAGATGGCCATGCCGGCGCTGCGCACCGTGTACTGCTGACGCAGAATCTGAAAGCTGGGCACGGCAATGGACAGCAAGACCGCCATCACCACCAGGCCTATCAACAGTTCGATAAGAGTCAGCCCTGCCTGACGCTTTTTCATTGGCTTCCTCCCTGAACACAAAACTCTGCGACAAGCCTACCTGCAGAGGCTAAGCTTGGCCCATACCCGGCGTTTAGACAAGGACCATCTGGATGCAAAAGAGTACCGGTTTTACCCTGATAGAATTGATGATAGTGGTGGCCATCGTCGCGATTCTGGCAACCGTGGCCTACCCCGCCTTTAGCAGCTACCTAGTGAAAAGCAAACGGGTCGAGGCCATACAGACGCTGTACAGCATGCAATTGAAACAGGAAGACTGGCGTATCACCCATCCCACCTACACCAGTGCGGCAACGGATTTGATCAACCCCACCAGCAACGCCCATTACAGCTACAGCACCAGCCTGTCCGGCGGCAGCTATACGGTGACCGCCACCGCCAAGGGCAGCCAGCTTAACGACAAGGAAGGCGGTGTGTCCTGCAGCCCGCTGACCCTGAGCAGAAACAACAGCAAGACACCGGCCGTCTGCTGGCAGTGATCAGCGGGCCGCCATCCTGGACAAGCCCGTTCCGGCAAGAGACAGCATCGATGCCAAAACAACAAGGCCCCCGATAACGGGGGCCTTGTCAGCTCATCAAGTCCAATGCCGGCTCGGCGCGGTGTCAGGAAACCTGCTTCACCTTGAGTTCGGCCGGCACTTCAAACACGATGTTTTCTTCCCGCCCCGGGTGCTCGGTCACGGTGTTGCCGCCCAGCGACTGTAAGTGAGCAATCACTTCCTGCACCAGCACTTCCGGTGCCGAGGCGCCGGCGGTCACCCCGACCCGGCCCATGCCATCGAGCCAGCCGGCCTCGATCATTTCCACGCAGTCGATAAGGTAGGCTCTGGTGCCGATTTTTTCGGCCAGCTCGCGCAGCCGGTTGGAATTGGAGGAGTTCTTGGAACCCACCACCAGCATTACATCCACCTTGGCCGCCAGCTCGCGCACCGCATCCTGCCGGTTCTGGGTGGCGTAGCAGATGTCATCCTTGCGCGGTCCTTCGATGGTCGGGAAGCGGGCGCGCAGGGCATCGATCACGTCCGAGGTTTCATCCACGCTGAGGGTAGTCTGGGTGACGAAGGTCAGGTTATCCGGATGCTTCACCACCAGTTGCGCCACGTCTTCCGGGTTTTCCACCAGATACATGCCGCCGTCGGTGCTTTCGTACTGGCCCATGGTGCCTTCCACTTCCGGGTGGCCGGCATGACCGATAAGAATGGTCTCGATGCCCTTCTTGCTGGCACGGTGGACTTCCATGTGTACCTTGGTTACCAGCGGACAGGTGGCGTCAAATACCTTGAGGCCACGACGCTTGGCCTCGAGGCGTACCGCCTTGGACACCCCGTGGGCGGAGAAGATGACGATGTTGTCGTCCGGCACCTGGTCCAGCTCTTCCACGAACACCGCGCCCGCCTGCTTGAGCTTGTTGACCACATAACGGTTGTGCACCACTTCGTGGCGCACGTAAATCGGCGCCTCGAACTTTTCCAGCGCACTCTGCACTATGCTGATGGCCCGATCGACACCGGCACAAAAACCGCGAGGGTTGGCGAGTAAAATATCCATGCCAGGCTCCTTATGCTTCAACGGCCGGTTGATCGACGGCCAGAATGTCCACCTCGAACACGACCTTATGGCCGGCCAGAGGGTGGTTGAAGTCCACGGTCACCGAATCACCGGCCACGCCGCGCACAATACCGGGAATTTCGGCGCCGTTCGGCTGGGTAAAGGACAGTATGGCCCCTTCTTCCAGACTCAGATCGGCGGCAAAGCGGCTGCGCTCCATATAGTGGATGTTATCCGGGTTGACCGGCCCGAAGGCATCGTCCGGACCCAGTTCGAAACGGTGACTGCTGCCTTCGGTCAGGCCCAGCAGGCAGGCTTCGAAACTGGGGGTCAGGCTGCCGTCCCCCATCCTGAGTTTCGCCGGCTTGCCGTGCAGTTGGGTGCTGTCCGCCACCGAGCCGTCTTCCAGCTTGATGGTGAAGTGAAACAGTACGTCGCTCTGCGGGCCTATTGGCTTGCTCATTGGGGACTATCCTTCTTGAAACTGTCGATAATGATCATGGCGGCGCCGACAAAGATAAAACTGTCGGCCAGGTTGAATGCCGGCCAATGCCAGTTGCCGACGTAGAAATCCAGAAAATCCACCACATGGCCCAAAGCCAGCCGGTCGATGACGTTACCGATGGCCCCGCCGATGATCAGGCGTAGGCCACCGGCAGCCAGCGAGCGGATTTGGGCAACTTGTACATCCAGACGCTGAGCAGCACCGTCACCGCAAAGGCCAGGCCGGCAAAGAACCAGCGCTGCCAGCCGCCCTGGTCGGCGAGAAAACTGAACGCCGCCCCCGGGTTATAAACGTGTACCAGGTTGAAGAAGGGGGTGATCTCCACCCCCGGATAGCCATAGGCCAGGTTGGAGACGGTGAGCCATTTGCTCACCTGATCCACCACCATGGCCACGATGGCCAGCCACCACCAGCGCAACCCGCTTTCCCACAGAGATTTCATCATGCAAACCGGCGAACTTCGCCGTCTCCGGCCACGTTGGACACACAGCGACCACAGATGCCGTCGTGGCCTTGATGGGTGTTTACATCAGCACATGGTGCCAGCAACGGCTGCACTTCTCGGCGCCACTCTTGGCGACACTCACCTTGAGCCCCGCCACCTCGGTGTCGGCGGCATCACCGGCGTCGGCCAGCGGCTGTACGGTCACGCTGGAGGTCAGCATCACGAAACGCAGCTCATCACCCAGTTGCCTGAGCTTGGTCGCCAGAGCGTCTTCCACGAAGAGGGTGATATCGGCTTCCAGCGCGCCACCAATCACCTTGTCTTTGCGGGCGGCTTCCAGCGCCTTGTTCACCGCCTGACGAACCTTGAGCAACTCGGCCCAATAGCCATCGCTCAGTTGCTCGTCGTCGGCCAGTCCGAACAGACCGTCGTAGAACTCTTCGGTGAACACGAACGTCGACCGCTCGCCGGGCAGCAGCGCCCAGATCTCGTCGGCGGTAAAGCTCATGATCGGGGCCATCCAGCGTACCAGTGCTTCCACAATATGGTAGAGCGCGGTCTGGCAGGAGCGGCGTGCCAGGCTGTCGGCCTTGGCGGTGTACTGCCGGTCCTTGATCACGTCCAGATAGAAAGAGCCCATTTCGACCGAGCAGAACTGCATCAGCTTCTGGGTCACCAGATGGAAGTTGTATTCGTCGTAGGCGGTGGTGATTTCCTGCTGAATCGCCTGAGCCCGACCCACGGCCCAGCGGTCGATGACCACCATGTCGTCCGGTGCCACCATGTCGGTGGCCGGGTTGAAGCCATTCAGGTTGGCCATCAGGAAGCGGGCGGTGTTGCGGATGCGACGGTAGGCATCGGCGCTGCGCTTGAGGATCTCGTCGGATACCGTCATCTCGCCGGAATAGTCGGTGCTGGTGACCCACAGACGCAGGATATCGGCGCCCAGCTTGTTCATGACCTGCTGCGGGCTGACCACGTTGCCGATGGACTTGGACATCTTGCGGCCCTGACCGTCCACGGTAAAGCCGTGGGTCAGCACCTGCCGGTAAGGGGCGTGTCCCTTCATGGCGGTGGAGATCATCAGGGAGGACATGAACCAGCCACGATGCTGATCCGAGCCTTCCAGATACATGTCGGCCGGGTGGCCCTGAAACTCGGCACGCACGTCCACCACCGAAGAGTGGGTAGAACCGGAGTCGAACCACACATCCAGGGTATCCAGCACTTTTTCGTACTGGTCGGCTTCGTCGCCCAGCAGCTCGGCCGGATCCAGATCCCACCAGGCCTGAATGCCGGCCTGTTCCACCCGCTTGGCCACGGCTTCCATCAGCTCGGTGGCGCGGGGATGCAGGGCCTGGGTTTCCTTATGCACGAACAGGGCGATGGGCACACCCCAGGTGCGCTGGCGCGAGATACACCAGTCCGGGCGGTTTTCGACCATGGACTCGATACGGCTCTGGCCCCATTCGGGCACCCACTGTACCTTCTTGATCTCACTCAGCGCCTGAGCACGCAGCCCGGCCTGATCCATGCTAATAAACCACTGGGGGGTGGCACGGAAGATAATCGGGGTCTTGTGGCGCCAGCAATGCGGGTAGGAGTGGGTATAGGCTTCGTGATGCAGCAGGGCGCCACGCGCTTTCAGCACCTCCACCACCGCATCGTTGGCCTTGAACACATGCTGACCGGCAAACAACTCGGTATCGGGCAGGTAAACGCCGTTGCCACCAACCGGGTTGGCGACTTCCAGACCGTACTGCTGACCCACCACGAAGTCTTCCTGACCGTGGCCAGGGGCGGTATGCACGGCGCCGGTACCGGATTCGATGGTGACATGCTCACCCAGAATGGCGGGTACGTCGAAGTCGTAGAAGGGATGGCGGAAGCGCTTCAGCTCGAGCGCCGCGCCCTGACAGTAACCCAGGTTGTGGTAATGCTGGATACCGGCTCTGTCCATCACGTCCTTGACCAGATCGGCGGCCAGGATCAGGCGCTCGGGGTTGTCCCCTTCCACCTGTACCAGCGCGTAGCTCAGCTCCGCATGCAACGCCACGGCGCGGTTGGCGGGCAGGGTCCAGGGGGTGGTGGTCCAGATGGCCACCGACAGCGGGCCCTGGCCGGTATGGCCGTCGGCGCAGTCGAAGCTGGCCGCTACCGCGGCTTCGTCCACCGCGGTGAAACGCACGTCGATGGCCGGCGAGCGCTTGTCTTCGTATTCCACTTCGGCTTCTGCCAGCGCAGAGCCGCAATCGGTACACCAGTGCACCGGCTTGGAGCCCTTGTGCAGGTGGCCGTTGTCGATGATCTTGGCCAGCGAGCGAATGATGTTGGCTTCGGTATCGAAGTTCATGGTGAGGTAGGGGTTGTCCCAGTCACCCAGCACGCCCAGACGGATAAAGTCGGTTTTCTGCGCTTCGATCTGCTCTTTGGCATAGGCGCGGCAGGCTTCGCGGAACTCGGCGGCGGAGACCTTGACGCCGGGCTTGCCGACCTTGCCTTCCACCTTCAGTTCGATGGGCAGACCATGGCAATCCCAGCCCGGAATGTAGGGAGAGTCGTAACCAAGCAGCCCCTTGGACTTGACGATGACGTCTTTCAGGATCTTGTTGACCGAGTGACCGATGTGAATGCTGCCGTTGGCGTAGGGAGGGCCGTCGTGCAGAATAAACGGCTTGTTGCCGGCCTTGGCCTGACGCACGGCACCGTACAGATCCTGGTCAATCCAGCGCTTGAGCATCTCCGGCTCACGCTGAGCCAGGTTGCCGCGCATGGGAAACTCCGTTTCGGGCAAATTCAGGGTATTTTTATAGTCGCTCATGGATCCTACATTCCGTTCGGTTGTGATGACGCCAGCCCGAACCATTGGCGGGCTTCGGCGGCATCGCGTTGAATTTGCTCCTTTAACAGCTCAAAGGAAGCGAATTTTTGCTCGTTCCGCAATTTATGGCGGAGCTCTACCTCCACCTGTTTGCCGTACAGATCGCCTGAAAAATCAAACAGATGGACTTCTAACAGGGCGCGGGTACCGCTGACGGTGGGCTTGTCACCGATATTGGCTACCCCGGGATAACGGTGACCATTCATCAGCCACAGTTCCACCACATAAACGCCGGACACCGGGATCACCTGCCGCTTGAGCGCCACATTGGCCGTGGGAAAGCCGATGGTTCGCCCCAGCTTGGCACCATGCTCTACTCGTCCGCACAGGCTGAAGGGGCGCCCCAGCATGGCGGCGGCATCATCCAGCCGGTCTGCGGCCAAGGCTTCGCGGATCAGGGTGCTGCTGACTCGCTGGCTGTTCATGCGCCAGCTCTGGGTGCTGACCAGCTCGAAGTCGAAGGCTCGGCCGGCCCGGGTCAACAGTTCGAAGTCTCCGCCCCGGTTTCGGCCGAAACGAAAATCGTCACCCACCACCAGAAAGCGCACCCCCAGCCGGTCCACCAGCAGGCCACGGATAAACTCGTCCGGGCTCTGGGCGGCAAAGTCGGCATTGAAACGCACACACAGCAGGCGATCGATACCCAACCGGGCCAGCTGCTGGTATTTTTCCCGCAGCCGGGTCAACCGGGGTGGCGCTTCGCCACCGGTAAACAACTCCTGAGGCTGAGGCTCGAACACCATGACACAGGCCGGCACCTTGAGACGACGGGCCTGCTCGACCAGACGACCCAATACGGCCTGGTGCCCCAGGTGCACGCCATCAAAATTACCGATGGTCAGCACACAGCCGTGATGCCATGGTTTGATGTTGTGAATGCCGCGAATAAGCTCCATAGATTCCGATGCCGGCCTCTGTAAATCGGCGGATTATACCCCAGCCGGCCCTCAGGATCAGCCCTGCTACGCGGTTTTAAAGTGCTTTATCCGCACACCGGTCAGCAGCAGCAGGGCACCGTAACACAGGGCACCGGCACCGATATAGCCCAGCAGGTGCAAACTGCTGGTCAGCAGGCCCCACTCGGCCCACTGTGCCAGTGGCGGCGACAACAGCCACAGCAGCGCCGCCATGCCGATGCCGGCCAGCGCCACCTTGAGGGCAAACAGCAGGGTCTGTCGGCTGGGGTGATAGATATCACGCTGGCTCAACCCCCAGGCCAACAGGCCGGCGTTCAATATACCCGACATCGCGGTAGCCAGTGCCAGTCCCACATAGCCGAGCGGGAAGATAAGCAGCGCATTGAATACCATGTTGGCAACCATGGCGATAATGCCGAAGCGCACCGGGGTCTTGGTATCCTGACGGGCATAGTAACCCGGAGCCAGTACCTTGATCAGCATGAAGGCCTGCAGCCCCACACCATAGGCCACCAGGCTACGTCCCGCCGCCGCCACTTCGGTCATGCCGAACTCGCCACGCATGAACAGCACCCGCAGCATGGGCTCGCTGAGCACGATCAACCCCAGCATGGCGGGAAAGCCCATCAACAGCACCATGCGCACGCCCCAGTCCATGGTGGCGGCAAAGCCATCCCTGGCTTCCTCCACATGGCGGCTCGACAGCGCCGGCAGGATCACGGTAGCGATGGCGATACCGAACAGGCCGAGCGGAAATTCCAGCAGACGATCGGCATAATACAGGTAGCTGATGGAGCCGGTGGCCAGAAAGGAGGCCAGCATGGTATCGAACAGCAGGTTTACCTGGCTGACCGACACCCCGAACAGGGCCGGAATCATCAAGGTGCGGATCTTCACCACCCCGGGGTGATGCCAGGCCCAGCGCGGCCGCACCAGCAGGTGCAGTTTCGCCAGAAAGGGGAACTGAAACAGAAACTGGATCAAACCGCCGGCAAAGACCCCGATGGCCAGTCCCAGCTCGGGCTGTGCCAGCCGCGGTGACAACCAGAGTGCGGCGGCAATCAGTGCCACGTTGAGAAAAACCGGGGTAAAGGACGACACCGCAAACTTGCCGAAGGTATTGAGTATGGCCCCGGCCATGGCGGTAAAGCTGATAAACCACAGATAGGGAAAGGTGATCTTCAGCAACAGGGAGGCCAGCTCGAATTTGTAGGCCTCGGGCCCGTCATTCATCCATTCGATGAACCAGCCGGCCCCGAACAGGGCCGTGACCACGCCGGAGCCGACCATGCCGGCCAGGGTCACCAGGGTGACAATCAGCCCCAGGGTACCGGACACCGCCGCCAGCAGATCCTGAGTATCCTTGAAGCTGCGGTTCTGCTTGTATTCGGTCATCACCGGCACAAAGGCCTGATTGAAGGCGCCCTCGGCAAACAGCCGGCGCAGAAAGTTGGGAATACGATTGGCAAAAAAGAACACATCGGCCGCGGCTCCGGCCCCCATCAGGTTGGCGATCACCACGTCACGCACCAGCCCCAGCACCCGGGATACCAGGGTCATGGCGGACACAATCAGGCCAGATCGCAAAAGCGCCTTGCTCAAAATGAAAACCTCACGGTAAGAAAATTGCTGTCTGCAGGGGAATGCTGCTAGAATCCGGTCGACAGTTTAACCCCCTGCCCTGTGTCTGACCACAGGGCGGTGTTTATTTGCACAAATCAATTGACAATCTGCGGTGAAAAAGGCATATTCCTCGGCCTTTTATTAACACTCGCTAAGACAGTTTTAGGAGTTTTACCTTGGCTAATATCAAATCTGCTAAGAAACGCGCGATTCAAGCAGAGAAACGCCGTAAGCACAACGCAAGCCGTCGTTCCATGGTTCGCACCTACGTCAAAAAAGTAGTTGCTGCCATCGCTGCCGGTGACAAAGCGAACGCTCAAAAAGCCTTCGACGCCGCTCAGCCGCTGCTGGATCGCATGGCCACCAAGGGCCTGATCCACAAGAACAAGGCTGCTCGTCACAAGAGCCGCCTGAACGCCAAGATCAAGGCTCTGTAAAACAGAGACTTGTCCGCAGCGTCAAAAAAACCGGCTTAATGCCGGTTTTTTGTTGCCTGGGTTTTGTGGGTGAGCTGTTAAAGACAGACCTCCCCGCTTGCAGACAGCATCTGCTGTTTAAACTCCCCCCTCCCTCACACTGTTCACGCTTCCTGACAATACAGCTTGTGCAACAAGGCGATCACTTCCCGCACTTCCTCGCTTTTGAGCGAATAATAGACCGTTTGCGCTTCCTTGCGGGTGCCCACCAGCCCGTCGTTGCGCAAAATCGCCAGGTGCTGAGACAACGCCGACTGGCTCAGTCCGAGATGCTGATTCATTTCTCCGACCGACATTTCCTGCTCGAGCAGATGACACAGGATAAACAGCCTTCGTTCATTGGCCAGCGCCTTCAGCAGCTTGACCGCCTGAGCTGCATTCGCCGCCATGTCGTCCATATTCATTGCCATCATGATGTCCACGTTCAGGGGGTTAACTCAACTCACTGTCAAAGGTCACGGGCGGCGTGACCGCCGAAAAGTCGTCCAACCCGGAGAAGAGCGAGGTGAAGTCGCTTTCGCATAACCGTTTTACCGCCGGATGCTGGATCATCCGCTCGGCAAAAATAACGTAGTACTCTTCCTTCAGCTCCTCTACCCGGCCGATTTCTATCACCGGCTGATATTGCAGGATGGCATCCCGGTAGATGGCAGGCGCAACGAAGATACCCTGATTGAAAAAGCCGAATGCCTTCATCATCGCCGCATCGTCAAATTCGCCCAGTATCTGCGGTTTGAGTCCCTGCACTTCCAGCCAGTGGCGCAGCTGCCGGCCCATGGCGGTCCGTCGTCCCGGGATCAGCAGGCGTCGCTCTTCCAGACAGGCGGGGAAGGGGCGGGTCGGCAGCGGCTCGCGGCAGTAAAAGCCGATATCGCACTCCCCCAGCTTCTTGGACAGCAGCCCGGCATGCTGAGCCGAGTCCACCGGACAGTCCGACAGTATCATGTCCAGCTTGTGCTGGCTCAGCTGCTCAAGCAGCATTTCGTGGGTCGACTCATAGCAACGCAGATGAATGGAGCCGTCGTTGGGGATCACCGAGAGCAACACCCGACTCGCCAGCCGCTTGGACAGCGCATCGGCGATGCCGACGTCGAACACCAGATGATCTTCCTTGCGATAATTGACGATATCCAGCATCTCGTAAGACAGGCTGAACATCCGGTCTGCGTACTGGAAGACCAGCTGCCCCAGCTCGCTGGCCTCCAGCTGGCGGCCCTTGCGTTTGAACAGCTTGCCACCGAGACGCTGCTCCAGCTGACGGACCTGTCCGGTCACGGTTTGCGGCGTCAGAAACAGCGCCTCGGCCGCCTTGGTGACAGAGCCCTTCTTCTGCGTCATCCAGAAATAGTACAGGTGGTTGTAGTTAAGGTGTGACAAAGGCCATCTCCAATACATGTTGGCCCCATCATAATGAAAGCGGCCGGGTTTGAATACCCGGCCGCCGTGTTGAAGACCACTATCGTTGTGATGGCGATGCCTGTCGGCTACAGCTGCAGCGCCGGCTTGGGCAGGTTGCGGGGCAGAATATGATAGAGCATGGCATAGCCCAGCAGCGCCGCCAGCGTCGAGCCCATCAGGATACCGAGACGCGACAGATTCATCAGCTCCGCCTGGCCGTCAAACGCCAGCGAGGAAATAAAAATAGACATGGTGAAGCCGATACCACAGAGCACCGAGACGGCAAAAATCTGCCTGAAGCACACGCCGGCCGGCAGTTGTGCCACCCCCAGCCGTACCGCGGCCCAGCTGGCCAGAAAAATGCCCATGGGTTTGCCGATCAGCAAGCCGACGATGATCCCCATCGGTAAGGCCGACGACAGATCATCCACCGACAGCCCCTGCAGTGACACGCCAGCATTCACGAAGGAGAACAGCGGCAGTATCAGGAAGGCACACCAGGGGTGCAGGAAACGCTCCAGTTGTCTGGAGGGCGAGAATTTGCGGCCATAGAGCGGGATCAGGAAACCCAGTATCACCCCGGCCAGTGTCGCATGTACTCCGGACTTGAGTACCGCCACCCAGACTATCCAGCCCAGGATCAGATAAGGCACCAGACTGCAGACCTGAGCCCGGTTCAACCAGAACAAGCCGCCGATGCCGAGGATAGCCACCGACATGGCCGGTAGCGAAAGACCGTGATTGTAGAACAGGGCAATAATGATGATGGCACCCAGATCGTCGATGATTGCCAGCGCCAGCAGGAACACCTTGAGACTGAGCGGCACCCGCTTGCCGAGCAGCGCCATCACCCCCAGGGCGAAGGCAATATCGGTAGCGGTGGGAATGGCCCACCCATTTTGGTTCACGCCTTCACCGATGTTGAACAGCAGAAACCACAACGCCGGAAACAGCATGCCACCGAGAGCGGCCAGAGCAGGAAAAATGGCTTTTTCCCGGCTGGACAAGGCACCCGAGACCAGCTCGCGCTTCACTTCCAGACCGATGACCAGAAAGAAAACCGCCATCATGCCGTCGTTTACCCAGTGCGATAGCGACTTGTCCAGATCAAGGGTGCTGATCCGCAACTGGATCCGGGTACCGAGCAGTTCATGATAAAGCTCGGCCAACCCGGTATTGGCCATCACCATGGCGATCATCGCCGCGACAATAAGCAGAATGCCACCGGCAGATTCCATTGCCAAAAAACGCTTCAATACGTCTGACATACACTTGAAACTCCTTTTATCAAGAATACGTCCGAGTGTAATCAGCCCACCCAGAGGCGAGTAATCGATTGTATCGACTTAATACATCGAAAAAACCGATTCTTTACCGATAAATAGCCTTGTATATCCGTTAATCTGGCGAAATTTAACACCAAGTTGAAATAAATTTACAATTAAAACCCGGCTTAAACCGCCACCGGGGCCTTGATATGCGGATGTGCCTGATAGTTTTCCAGCACAAAATCCTCGAAGGCATAATCAAACAGGGAGTCGGGCTTGCGAGCCAGCTTCAGGGTCGGCAAGGGCAGCGGCTCTCGACTCAATTGTAGTCGAGCCTGTTCCAGATGATTGCTGTAAAGGTGCACATCGCCGCCGGTCCAGACAAAATCGCCGACCTCCAGCCCGGCCTGCTGGGCCATCATGTGGGTCAGCAGGGCATAGCTGGCGATATTGAAGGGCAGGCCGAGGAAGACGTCACAACTGCGCTGATAGAGCTGGCAGGACAACTTGCCGCCGGCGACATAAAACTGGAACAGGGCGTGACAGGGAGCCAGCGCCATCTGATCCAGCTCACCCACATTCCAGGCCGAAACGATGATACGCCGGCTGTCCGGGTTGGTCTTGAGGGTCTCCAGCGCCTGGCTGATCTGATCGATCACCCGGCCGTCCGCCCCTTGCCAGCTGCGCCACTGATGACCGTATACCGGCCCCAGATCGCCGTTGTCATCGGCCCATTCATCCCAGATCCGCACCCCGTGCTGCTTCAGGTAGCCGATATTGGTATCGCCGTTCAAAAACCACAGCAATTCGTGAATAATCGATTTCAGGTGGCACTTCTTGGTGGTGATCAGCGGAAAGCCCTCGGCCAGATTGAAGCGCATCTGATGACCGAACACCGACAGGGTGCCGGTGCCGGTTCTGTCTTCCTTGGGTGCACCTTGATCAAGGATATGCTGCATCAGATCGAGATAGGCCTTCATGCTGTTTTTTCTCCATTACCAAACCATCGGGGGCGACGACAGGCCGCCCATAACATCAGTGCACCGGCCAGCATCATCGGCATCGACAACAGCTGCCCCATGCTGAACAAATCGAGATAGAGTCCAAGCTGGGCATCCGGCTCCCGTACAAACTCCACCATGAACCGGAACAGGCCGTAACAGAGCAGAAACAGGCCGGAAACCACGCCACGGGGGGGACGCGCTCGCCAGGCCAGATTCAGGATGATCAGCAAGACCACCCCTTCGAGGGCAAACTGATACAGCTGGGAAGGATGACGCGGCAACATGCCCGCGGCCGGAAAGACAATGCCCCAAGGGACCTCGGTTGTCCGGCCCCAGAGCTCACCGTTGATGAAGTTGCCGATACGGCCGGCGCCGAGACCAAAGGGGATAAGGGGGGCGATAAAGTCCGATACCGCAAAGAAGGTTTTGTGCTGCTTGCGGGCAAACAGCCAGAGCGCGGTAATCACCCCGATCAGGCCGCCGTGAAACGACATGCCGCCGGTCCAGATCTTGATGAGGTAGAGCGGATCCGCGAGAAAGGTATCGAACTGATAGAAAAATACATAGCCGAGGCGACCGCCGAGGATCACCCCGAGAAAGCCGTAGAACAGCACATCGGATACCTGATCCCGGTTCCAGCCCGATCCCGGTTGTGCCGCACGGCGATTGGCCATCCACCAGGCGAAGACAAAGCCCAATAGGTACATAAGGCCATACCAGTGCACCGCCAGGGGACCGATTTGTATGGCGATGGGATCAAACCCGGGAAACACCCAGTGACTTTGAGACATGCACTTACCCCGTCAACGACAAAAGCGGGTATTGTGCTATCCGACAGGGAGAAATACCAGAGTTTAACTCTGTGCCTAACGTCCGCCGCGCAGCAGCCCGCCCAAGCCGCGTTCTTCCAGGTAGCGGGCAAACACCCCCTTGAAGGCTCCGGTATGCTGATGTCTCAGCGCTTCCTCCAGCAAGGCCTGCAGCTCGGTACTGCTGGACTGGCGCACTATGTATCTGGTGCGCATGAGATTGCTGTTATTCATGCTGAAACGACGATAGCCCATGGCCAGCAATACCAGCACCCCGATAGGATCACCGGCCAGCTCGCCGCAGATAGACACCGGTTTGCCGTAGCGACGAGCCGTATCGATAATCTGTTGCAGGGCTTTTAATACCGCCGGGTGCAGGGCATCGTAGATACCGGCTACCCGACCGTTATTACGATCCACCGCCAGCAGATACTGGGTCAGATCATTGGTGCCCACCGACCAGAAGTCCACCAGCGGCGACAACTCCGGCAACAGATAGAGCAGCGAAGGCACCTCTATCATCACCCCCAGACTGGGATAACGAACCACTCCCTGCTGGTCGACGGTTTCGGCAGACACCTCGCGCCAGGCCCTGTCCATCAATCGGCGCGCCACCCTGACCTCGTCCAGACTCCCTACCATCGGCAGCATGATGGACAGGTTGTCCAGGCCTTGGCTGGCACGTAGCATGGCCTTCAGTTGCACCAGAAAGATTTCGGGATGATCGAGGGTAAGACGGATGCCACGCCAGCCGAGGAAGGGGTTTTCTTCGACTATCGGAAAATAGGGCAACTGCTTGTCGCCGCCCACGTCCAGGGTACGCATGCACACCGGTTTGCCCACATAGCTGGTCAGTACCCGCCGGTAGCTGGTGACCTGTTCCTGCTCGGAGGGGAAGCGGTCGCGCATCATGAAGGGAATTTCGGTGCGGAACAGCCCCACCCCATCGGCGCAATCGTTCATGCCGATATCACTGTCGGCACTCAACCCCGCATTCAGCAACAACGATACCTTGACGCCATCCAGCGTAACAGAGGGCTCATTGCGTACCGTGGCAAAGAGCTCGTCCATCTGCTCTTCTTCGACGATCAGCTGACGATATTCGCGCACGATCGACGCCACCGGCTCCACCAGCAACTCGCCGCTGTAGCCATCGACAATCAGGGTCCGGTCTTCCAGCAGCTCGAAGGAATGATCGATCCCCATCACCGCCGGAATGCCCATGGCGCGGGCCAGGATGGCCGCGTGAGAGTTGATGGAACCTCGGGCGGAGACGATGCCCTTGAGCTTGCCCCGGGGGAATTCCGCAATCAGGGTGGCGCTGATTTCGTCCGCCACCAGGATAATGGGCTCCGCCAGGGTCAGTAAACCATCATCCTCATGGATAAGGCGAGTCAGCAGCCGCTGCCCCAGATCCCGTATATCCGCCGCCCGCTCCCGCAGATAAAGGTCGGACATGGAAGAAAACTGGGCTATCTGTTTTTCGCACACCCGCTTGACCGCACTGCCGGCAATCCAGCCTCGCTCGATCTGCTCCCGGATCAGGCCGATAAACACCGGATCCTTGAGAATATACTGATACACCTCGAACACCGCCACCGACTCGCTGGCCTGCGACTCCTTGAAGCGCAGCGCCATGCTGTTCAGTTCGTCTTCAACCTGCACCAGCACCTTGTCGAGACGCTCGTGCTGCAAAGCAGGATTATCGCCCTTGCGCTCGGTCACCTGGTGCAGTTCAACCCTCGGCCGCCACACCCAGCCGCGCGCAATGGCGATACCGGCGAGCCGGCCAGACCGCGCAGCATGCCACGCCCGTTGGGGGAGGTCAGATTGCCTTTGGCTTCGGCATGGGCAATAACGGTGGCCAGCTGAGAGGCCAGCGTGACAAGAAAGGACTCTTCTCCTTCTTCGAACAGCCGAATCTGTTTCTGCTGCACCACCAGCACGCCCAGGGTTTTACGCTGATGCATGATGGGGGCACCGAGAAAGGACTTGAAGGCGTCCTCGTGGGCTTCCGGCAGGTATTTGAACTTGGGGTGATGCTGGGCGTTGGCCAGGTTTATCAGCTCTTCCTTTTCACCGATAAGACCAACGATACCCTCTCCCATGGGGATGCTGGCCCGGCCCACCGCCGAGGCAGCCAGACCATCGGTGGCGGCAAGCAGGTAAGACTGCTGGCCCTCCTGGGATAAATAAATGGAGCAGCAATCCACCTGCATGGCATTGCGGGTTTTTCTGACCAGTTCAGACATGGCTTCATTCAGGTCGGAACTGGCCGTAACCTGCTGAACGATTTCCCGCAATTCCTTTAACACAGCCGCCTACTCCTTTGTCGATGCTTTACCGATACCGTTTTCGACCGTCTCGGCGGCCTTGCTCTGCCATCACAATGGGTGCAAATTCCCTCAGTACCCGTCGATATACTTCCCGTTTGAAAGACACCACCTGACGTACCGGATACCAATAGCTGACCCAGCGCCAGTCATCGAACTCCGGGTGCCCATGGCAACCAAACTCGATGTGTGATTCGTGATCCGACTCCAACCGCAGCAGAAACCATTTCTGTTTTTGACCGATGCAAACGGGATTGCTGTCCCACCGCACCAGACGCTTGGGTAACTTGTACTTCAGCCAGTGACGCGTCACTGCCAGCAGCGTCACATTTTCGGGCCTGAGCCCAATCTCTTCGTACAGCTCCCGGTACATGGACTGCTCCGGCGTTTCACCGTCATCCACCCCGCCCTGGGGGAACTGCCAGGAGTGTTGACCGTAGCGCCTGGCCCATAACACCTGGCCTTTGCGATTGCAGATCACTATGCCTACATTGGGACGAAAACCGTCGCCATCTATCACGCAATCACCAGACTAAAAAAATAACATAACGATGATTGTTCCATATTCCCCGATTTCCGGCAAATGATGCTGTCGGCCTGAGCCTGACGCTGAATGTTGAATAACTTCTCTTTTTGTCAATAGTTATAAACAGAAAAAGGATCCAACCCCGATCGTTTGCCCCCAAATAATGTGGATAAGCTTGTGACAAAGGCTGTATAGCTTGGGATCCATGTGCTCTGCATGATTTACAGCCAGCTTGATAGCCGTAAAAAAAATAACACCTTAACTTTTAAAATCATAAAGTTAAAATAAAAAAAAAGGATCGAGCTGGATCTTTTTACAGCCTGAACACAGAGACTGCCGTTGTTAATAAGTCAGACTGTTCAAAGATCAACCACCGCCTACTTATCCACAAAACCAAGGTAAACAGCGGGTTAACAGGAAGAAAAAAAGCTGATTTTTGCCGTTATACCCATCAGAAAATCGTTCTCGCATCGGTAAATACAGTTATCCAGAGTTTCTGTGGATAAGACTGTGCAACAGCATGTTTATACCCCGGTAAAACCGGTATATCATACCCGCTCTGAAGGGGAGCCCGGTTGCAGCTGACTAAAGCATTATGGATCAGCGAGTTATAAAAACTACGTCCCCTTCGCACATGCTTTGCCCCACGTCCGGAGAGTGCTCGTATTTTGAACAGCCCGATATCCCGCCCCGCTTCCATTCCGGCCCTGCAGCACCGGGCCGAACAGCTGGCCGGCCTGTCATTGAGTGAACTCGCCCATCAGCTGGGTATCCCGGTGCCTCCCCATCTGCGGCGAGACAAGGGCTGGGTGGGGCAACTGCTCGAACTGGCGCTGGGTGCCAGCGCAGGATCCAAGCCGGAGCAGGACTTTCCCGAACTGGGCGTGGAGCTGAAAACCATCCCTGTCGATGGGCGCGGCAAGCCGCTGGAAACCACCTTTGTCAGTGTGGCCCCGCTGACCGACATCGGTGGACTGCGGTGGGAGGATTCGAACGTGCGCAATAAACTGTCTCGGGTACTGTGGATACCGGTACTCGGAGAACGCAGCCTGGCACCCGGCGACAGGATCATCGGTCAGCCGCTGCTCTGGACGCCCAGCGCTCAGGAAGAACAATTGCTGCGCCAGGACTGGGAAGAAATCATGGAGCTGATCAGTCTGGGACAGATCCAGGACATTACAGCCCGTCATGGCCAGGTATTGCAACTGCGCCCCAAAGCCGCCAATAACCGGGCGCTGACCGAAGCGGTGGGCCGCCACGGGCAGCCCATCATGACGCTGCCCCGGGGGTTCTATCTTAAAACCGGGTTCACCGCCGCCCTGCTGACCCGGCACTTCATGCTCTAGCCGGTGCTTCGCCGTGAGGCCTGGAGCGTAAGGCGTAAAACATAAAAACAAAAAGGCCCGCATTCGCGGGCCTTTTGACACAACCGGTCGGCTTACTTGCTGCCGCGGGGAGTAAGACGCTCTTTGATACGAGCAGACTTACCAGCACGGTCACGCAGATAGTAAAGCTTGGCACGACGCACGGCGCCGCGACGCTTCACTTCCACGCTGCCGATCAGCGGGCTGTGAGTCTGGAAGGCACGCTCAACGCCTTCACCGTTGGAGATTTTACGCACGGTGAATGCAGAGTGCAGGCCGCGGTTACGCTTGGCGATAACAACGCCTTCGTAAGCCTGCAGACGCTCTTTGCCGCCTTCGGCAACGCGTACCATTACGCGCACGGTGTCACCCGGACCGAAGTCGGGGATATCGGTGCGCAATTGTTCGTCTTCAAGCTGCTTAATGATGTTGCTCATGATATTTCCTTACCTAGGGTAAACTGAAAACTCTACTGTTCTGCTTCACGATAATCGCGAACAAATTGGGCAAGAAGCTGCTCTTGCTCGTCAGTCAGAGCTAGGTTATTCAATAGTTCCGGCCTTCTTAACCAGGTCCGGCCCAATGACTGCTGCATTCTCCAGCTGGCCACGTCGGCGTGTTTGCCACTCAGCAACACTTTGGGAACGGCCATTCCCGCCAGTTGCTCGGGGCGTGTGTAGTGAGGATGATCCAGGAGTCCTTCACTGAAGGAGTCCTGCTCAGCACTCGCCATGTCACCGAGAACACCGGGCACCAGACGGGCCACCGCATCAATCAGCACCATGGCCGGCAATTCGCCGCCACTGAGCACATAATCCCCGACCGACCACTCTTCGTCGACATCGGCCTGGATCACACGCTCGTCCACACCTTCGTACCGCCCGGCCACCAGGATAAGTTTGTCCTGTCTGGCCAGTTCGGTGACGCCTTGCTGGTCCAGCTTGCGGCCCTGAGGAGACAGGTAAATCACCCTGGCTCCTTCGCCGGCCGCCTGCCGCGCCGCCGCGATGGCGTCGCGCAATGGCTGAACCATCATCAGCATGCCGGGCCCGCCCCCGTAGGTCTGTCATCGACAGTGCGGTGTTTGTCCCGGGCGAAATCCCGCGGATTCCAGCATTCAAACGTCAGCAGGCCATCTTTAACGGCCCTACCGGTTACTCCGTAGTCGGATACTGCCCGGAACATCTCCGGGAAGAGGCTAACCACCCCTATCCACATGATTTTCTCCGTGCGATTCGACTCGAATTAAAAATCCGGATCCCAATCAATTTCGATGATGCGGTCCTGAAGATTCACGGACTTTATCACCTGATCGTCCAAAAACGGGATCAACCGCTCTCGTTGACCAAATGCATCGTTGGCATTGGCTTTCACTACCAGCACGTCGTTCGAACCGGTTTCCATCAGATGCGACACCAGGCCAAAATCATAGCCTTTGATATTCTGCACCCGACAGCCGATCAGATCGCGCCAGTAGAATTCGTCACCCGGCAGCGCAGGAAACAATTCCGCACTGACCGCGATGTCGGCACCGGTCAGCAGTTGCGCCTGTTCGCGCTGGTCGATATCGGCCAGTTTGCAAATCAGACTCTTGTTGTGACGCTTCCATCCGGTAAACTGAATTTCGCGCCAGCTGCTGCCGTCTTTTATCAACCAGGGTTGATAATCGAAAATGCCTTCTGGCTGGTCGGTAAAGGAGTTGACCTTCAACCAACCTTTAATGCCGTAAACGGCGCCCAGTTGGCCTACTACTACAGGTTCGCTCACCTTAACTCCCTACCCGTAAGACTTAGGCCGCTGCTTTGGCTGCGTCTTTAATCAATTTGGCTACGCGCTCGGAAACGCTAGCACCCTGGGCTACCCAGTGGTTGACGCGCTCGAGGTCCAGACGCAGTTTTTCTGCCTGACCGGAAGCGATCGGGTTGAAGAAACCCACTTTCTCGATGAAACGACCATCGCGAGCATAGCGGCTGTCTGCAACTACTACCTGGTAGAACGGACGCTTCTTAGCGCCACCACGTTGTAAACGAATGGTTACCATATCGTCCTCTATATACTGAAACAAACAAGGTCCGCAGACAATGCGAACCCTGGCTAAAATAAGCCGCGCAATTGTACTCCGATCCGGCGAGAATGCAACCGAATTGGCCTTGCACGACGGTGTTCCCCCCCGGCGCCATGGCCCCGAGGGTGGCTCATTCTAACCCGGCTAGCGGACCAGAAGATACGTTTGAGGATCAGAAGGGGCCACGACGGCCGCCGCCGCCCATGCCACCCGGGCCCATCATGCCCTGCATCTGGCTCATCATCTTGCGCATGCCGCCCTTGCCGGACATTTTCTTCATCATCTTCTGCATCTGGGTGAACTGCTTGAGCAGCTTGTTCACTTCCTGCACTTCGGTACCCGAGCCCAGCGCGATACGGCGCTTGCGCGAGCCCTTGATCAAGTCCGGGTGGCGACGTTCTTTCGGAGTCATGGAGCAGATAATGGCTTCCATACGCACCGTCAGCTTGTCGTTGACCTGATCCTTGACGTTGTCCGGCAACTGGCTCATGCCCGGCAACTTGTCCATCAGGCTCATCATGCCCCCCATGCTGCGCATCTGTACCAGCTGGTCGCGGAAGTCTTCCAGATCGAAGCCCTTGCCTTTCTTGAGCTTCTGCGCCATTTCGGCGGCTTTGTTCTTGTCGACCGAACGCTCCATCTGATCGATCAGCGACAGCACATCGCCCATGCCCAGAATGCGCGAGGCAATGCGGTCCGGATGGAAGGGCTCCAGGGCATCCACTTTTTCGCCCATACCGATAAACTTGATCGGCTTGCCGGTGATGTGCCGCACCGACAACGCAGCACCGCCGCGGGCATCACCGTCGGCCTTGGTCAGGATGACCCCGGTCAGTGGCAGTGCTTCGCTGAATGCCTTGGCGGTATTGGCCGCGTCCTGGCCGGTCATGGCATCGACCACAAACAGGGTTTCAACCGGTGCAACCGCCTCGTGCAGCTGCTGGATCTCGGCCATCATGTCTTCATCGACATGCAAACGGCCGGCGGTGTCCACCAGCACCACGTCGAAGAATTTCTTGCGGCCGTAATCCACCGCGTTGCGGCCGATGTCGACCGGCTTCTGTTCGGCGTTGCTGGGGAAACACTCGACGTCCAGATCCGCCGCCAGGGTTTCGAGCTGTTTGATCGCCGCCGGGCGATAAACATCGGCACTGACCACCAGCACCTTCTTCTTGTGCCGCTCCTTGAGGAACTTGGCCAGTTTGCCGACCGAGGTGGTTTTACCCGCCCCCTGCAGACCCGCCATCAGGATCACCGCCGGCGGCGTGACCGCCAGGTTGAGCTCCTCGTTGGCCTCGCCCATCACCGACACCAGCTCGGCATTGACTATCTTGATGAAGGCCTGGCCCGGACTCAGGGATTTGGAAACCTCCTGGCCGACCGCGCGCTCTTTGACCCGGTTAACGAATTCACGCACCACCGGCAGCGCCACATCGGCCTCCAGCAGCGCCATGCGTACTTCACGCAGGGTCTCTTTGATGTTTTCTTCGGTCAGACGACCGCGACCACTGATGTTTTTCAGCGTACGCGACAGTCTTTCGGTGAGATTTTCAAACATGAGTAGGTCCGCTATTGGCGAAAATTACCACCAGTATACCCAAGTTACCGCCCGAACTTAAGCGACCGCAGGTAGCGATATCGCTTGGCTTAAGGGTATACTGGCCATTCTTCTTTATTTTACCGGTTAATGGCTTACGTTCATTATGGAATTGGTTGCTGTTTTGGCGATGGCATTTTATCTGTTGGCGGCCTTCGCCTGTGTACATAATCTGCTTAACCCCCAGAACACAGGGCCTCGTTACGGCCTGCTGGCCGCGATCTGTGCGCTATTGCTGCATGGCATCTGGCTGTACGACACCGTGGTGCAGGTTCCCGGTCAGAACCTGAGCATGCTCAATGTGGCCTCCATCATCAGCCTGATTATCTCGGCCCTGATGACGGTGCTGGTCATCCGCTTCAACGTCTTGTTGCTGATGCCACTGGTGTATGGCTTTGCCGGCCTGCTGCTGGCAGCAGATTCATTACTGCCCGGTTATTACAGCGTGCACCTGGAAACCCGCCCCGAGGTATTGCTGCACATCGGCCTGGGGCTGATGTCTTATTCGCTGCTGGCCATCGCCAGCCTGCTCGCCATTCTGCTGGGCTTTCTCGACCACCGCCTGAAAAAACACAAACTTTCCAACCTGCCGGCCATGCCCCCGCTGATGACCCTGGAGCGCTATCTGTTCCGGCTGATTTTTGTCGGGGTGGTGGTGCTGACGCTGTCCATTTCGAGTGGATTGTTCTTTCTGCAGGAGATGTTCAGCCCGGGCAAAGCCCATAAAGCCCTGCTCACCATCGTCGCCTGGTGCGTCTACGTGGTGCTGCTCTGGGGGCACCATCGCCTGGGCTGGCGCGGCCGCAAGGTTATCTGGGCCAGCGTGGCCGGCAGCATACTACTAACGCTCGCCTATTTCGGCAGTCGTTTCGTACGCGAGGTGCTGTTGAGCTAAGTAACTTGACAGCACCCGGACAAACACTTAGTAATTGGTAAGATTCACGACACAGGACGGTCTGCTTGGACGACATATCCACGGGTACCCTTTCCGGTATTCTGATAACCCTACTTTTCATCTCCGCGTTTTTTTCGAGCTCCGAAACCGGCATGATGTCGCTAAACCGCTACCGGTTGCGTCATCTGGCACAAAACCACCACAAGTCGGCCACCCGCGTTGAAAAGTTGCTGTCTCGTCCCGACCGCCTGATCGGCCTGATCCTGATCGGCAACAACCTGGTCAATATCCTCGCCTCCGCCATCGCCACCCTGATCGCCATTCGGCTGTTCGGTGACTACGGCGTGGCCATCGCCACCGTGGCCCTGACCGTGGTGGTGCTGATTTTCGCCGAAGTCACGCCCAAGACGCTGGCGGCGTTGTATCCGGAACGGGTCGCCTTTCCCGCCTCCTTCATTCTCAAACCGTTGATGGTGCTGCTGTACCCGGCGGTGTGGACCATCAACGCCATCTCCAATGGCCTGCTGGCGCTGTTTCGCATCAATCCCCATGGCGGAGAAGAAACCGCCATCAGCTCGGAAGAACTGCGCACCATCGTCAACGAGGCCGGGGCACTTATCCCCCGACGTCACCAGGATATGCTGGTGTCCATCCTCGATCTGGAAAAGGTGACGGTGGATGACATCATGGTGCCGCGTAACGAGATCTATGGTATCGACGTGACCCAGGACTGGAAAACCATCAGCCGCCGCCTGTTACAGAGTCCTCATACCAAGGTGTTGCTGTACCGGGACAATATCGACGATGCTCTGGGCTTTATCCACGCGCGGGATGCCCTGCGTCTGCTGGCCAAGGAAGAGTTCAGCAAGCCGACCCTGATGCGGGCGGTACGAGAGGTCTATTTCATTCCCGAAGCCACGCCGCTTAACGTGCAGTTGGTGAAGTTTCAGCGCAACAAGGAACGGATCGGGCTTATCGTCGATGAATACGGCGATATTCAGGGGCTGGTGACGCTGGACGACATTCTGGAAGAAATCGTCGGTGACTTTACCACCACCATCAGCCCGACCCTGAGCGATGAAATAAAGCCGCAGGATGACGGCTCCTACCTGATTGAAGGTTCCGCCAGCATCCGGGATATCAACAAGGAACTGGGCTGGCAACTGCCCAACGACGGCCCTCGCTCGCTCAATGGCTTGATTCTGGAATATCTGGAAGAGATCCCCCAGGCCAATATCGGTCTGCGCCTGGCGGGCTATCCGATTGAGATCCTGGAAGTGGAAAACAACATGGTCAAACTGGTGCGGGTGCTGCCACACTATTACCAGAGTTAAGTATCAGGGGCAGGTTTTCAGGATGGTGACTGGTCGGCCTGCAGCTCCAGCTGGCTGAAAATGATCATCAGCTCTTCCCGGTTGCCCACCATGTCCGCCAGGGTGTAGCCCTCCATCACCTGCAGAAAGGCTTCCATCGCCAGCTTGAGCGCATCCCTCAACCGACAGGCCGGCACCAGATGGCAGGCGGGGCTGCCACAGTCGATGCCATTCAGATTATTTTCCAGCGCGCGAATGACCTGTCCGATGTTGATATCACTCGGCGTTTGGGCCAGCCGAATACCCCCGTTCTTGCCGCGCACCGCATGAATATAACCTTCCCGCGCCAGCTGATTCACCACCTTGACCAGATGATTGCGCGATATATCGTACAGTCTCGACACCTGGGCCACACTGGTCAGCTCCCGCTCGGGCAGGGTGGCCAGGTACATCAGGGTTCTCAGGCCGAAATCGGTATAGGTGGTCAGCTTCATGCTGCGGATATCCTGAACAGGAATGAATATACATACATGATACACATTAGCGGCTCAAGGTGACATTAAATGTCGGAGATCTGCGGCGAGCCATACCGACGGAGAGAAACACCTCGGTTCGGCTCACAGATTCAGAGCTTCGGATCACCGATTCAGAACAATAGCCGGTGATTCAGCTCCGTGACCCTGTGTGCCGGCATTCGGGCCGCCAGCGCCGCACTCAGGCGCTGCGCTTCCCGGTGCTGGTTCGGGTCCGAGAGCACCATCTGCTTCAGCCACAGGTAAGCCTGGGGATAATCGAGCGGACTGCCGGCTCCTTCAAGCAACCAGCGGGCCCAGATAAACTGTGCCTTCTCCAGCCCCAGGCTGGCGGCTTCCTGCATCAGGGGGGCGGCTCTTTCCCGGTTTTGCTGTACCAGGGTTCCCTTGTAATAGTAACGACCCAGCTGTTCCAGTGCCGCCGGCAGGCCCTGTTCCGCCGCCTTCCACATCATCGCCACTCCCCGGCGTGATTGCCGGGGCACGCAGACGCCCCAGGCGAGCATATCACCCCACAGAAACTGATAGGAAGGCAGGCGCAACACCTCTGCCCGGGCTTCGATATCCTGTATCAGCTGACAATGATCCTGATCGCGCACCCGTTGCAGGTGGCGATTGGCATTGATCCACTCGATCAACTCATCTTCTTCATACAGCGGCACCGCCCGCAGCTCGGCCAGATTCGGCTCCGGGGTGGCAATCTCTTCCTCAGCCAGTATCGGCAGACTTAGGCACCACAGTAACAACCCGAACAGACTTTTCATCGATGCTCCTCCTGAACAGGGTATCGGCACGGGCGCCCAAAGATTAAGAGCGGGTTATTCGCCGGCCTTGACCTGTCGCCAGTAGCCGTCGAGTTCGTCCAGACTGCAATCCCGACTGTCTTTGCCATCGGCCTGCAGCGCCTGCTCGACCCCGCGATAACGACGCTCAAACTTGTCGTTGGCCCGGCGCAGTACCGTTTCCGGATCCAGCTTCAGATGCCGCACCAGGTTGACGCAGGCGAACAGCAGATCGCCCAGCTCATCCGCCACCCGCTCCGGATCCTGTTCGGGCCGATTCAGCTCAGCCATGACTTCATCCAGCTCTTCGTGGATCTTGTCCACCACCGGCGGCAACTCGCGCCAGTCGAAGCCGACCGCTGAGCAACGTTTCTGAATCTTGTTGGCCCGACTCAGGGCCGGCAGGTTACGGGGAATATCGTCCAGCGCACTGGTGGCGGTGGCATCTCTGGTGCGCCGCTCTTCCGCCTTGGTCTGCTCCCAGTTGGCCTTGATCTGCTCTTCGCTGTCCAGCTCGGCATTACCGAATACATGAGGATGACGCCGCACCAGTTTATGGCTGATGGCCTGCACCACGTCCCCGAAACTGAACAGAGACTGCTCTTCCCCCAGCCGGGAATAAAACACCACCTGGAACAGCAGGTCACCCAGCTCGCCCGGCAGTTCGGCAATATCCCCGCGCTCTATGGTATCGGCCACTTCATAGGCTTCTTCCAGGGTGTGGGGCACTATGCTGGCGAAGTCCTGCTTCAGATCCCAGGGACAGCCGTTCTCCGGATCCCGCAGCGCCGCCATGATCGCCAGCAGATCACCGAGTGAATAGTTATAGTGCTCCATCTATGCTCCCGTTACAGCCTTTTGGCTTCCAGTATGTCCGGTAACTGGCTAATCTTGGCCAGGGTCCGACTCAGAATGTCGATATTGTATACTTCCAGCTCCATGTCGATGGTCGCCGTCTGTTGTTTGCGATTGGAGCGGCTGTTGACCCCCATCACATTGATTTTTTCGTTGGCGAGAATAGTGGTGATATCCCGCAACAGGCCCGAACGATCGTTGGCGATGACGCGCAGCGTGAGATTGTAACCGCCGGAATAGTTTTCGCCCCATACCGCATCCACCATCCGCTCCGGGTGATGGCTGGTCAGCTCCTTCAGCTGTTCACAGTCGGAGCGGTGAATGGAAATACCCCGCCCCTGGGTGATAAAACCGACGATCTCGTCGCCGGGTATCGGCTGACAGCAGCGGGCGGTGCTGGTCATCAGATTGCCCACTCCCTGCACCACTATGTGGCCCTGCCCCTTGGTATCGGGGGTCTTTTTCGCCGCTTTCAGCTCCAGCTGACGCAACACGGCCTCATCCTGTTCGGCACTGGTGGGCTTCTTGTGCTGTCCCTGCAGGTAGTTGAGCAGCTGGTTGATACGCAGATCGCCGCCGCCGATACCGGCCAGCAAGTCGTCAAGATGGGTGACGTTGAACCGTTCCAGCGCGGCCTTGTCGATCTGGGAAAACGTCAGTCCCAGTCGAACCAGTTCTTTATCCAGTACTTCCCGCCCCGCGAGGATGTTCTTGTCCCGGTCCTGCTTCTTGAACCAGGTCGCCACCTTGGAGCGAGCACGACTGGTGCGCAGAAAACCCTGATTGGGGTTCATCCAGTCCCGGCTGGGATTGGGTTGCTTCTGGGTGATGATCTCCACCTGATCGCCGGTTTGCAGCTGATAGGTGAAAGGCACGATGCGGCCGTCGATCTTGGCGCCGATACAGCGATGTCCGATCTGGCTATGAATGTAATAGGCAAAATCGAGTGGCGTCGCTCCCAGCGGCATGTCGACCACTTCACCCTTGGGGGTAAAGACATAGACCCGGTCTTCAAACACCTGGCTGCGCAGCTCGTCCACCAGAGAGCCGCTTTCGGCCATGTCTTCCTGCCAGGCCAGCAGCTTTCTGAGCCAGGCAATCTTGTCTTCGAAGCCGCTCTGCTTGGTGGCGCCGGCGCCTTCCTTGTACTTCCAGTGAGCCGCCACCCCGAGCTCCGCATCCTGGTGCATCTGATCGGTACGGATCTGGATTTCGACCGTCTTGCCCTCGGGGCCGATCACCACGGTGTGGATGGACTGATAGCCGTTGGGCTTGGGATTGGCGACATAATCGTCGAATTCGCGGGGGATATGCCGCCATTGGGTGTGCACCACCCCCAGGGCGGCGTAACAGTCCTGCAGGTGCCGGGTAACGACCCGTACCGCCCGCACGTCGAACAGCTCGTCAAAGTCCAGGCTCTTCTTCTGCATCTTGCGCCAGATGCTGTAGATATGTTTGGGCCGGCCATAGACCTCTGCCTCGATATCGGACTCGGCCAGCGACCGACTCAGCCCGGCAACAAAATCGTCGATATAGGCTTCCCGCGCCAGCCGTTTCTCGTCCAGTAGTCGGGCGATGCGCTTGTAGGTCTCCGGGTGCAGATAACGGAACGACAGATCCTCCAGCTCCCATTTGAGCTGGCCGATACCCAGCCGGTTGGCCAGCGGCGCGTAGATATTGGCGATTTCCTTGGCCACCAGTACCCGGGTTTCTTCGTCGGCGTTTTTGACCTCGCGCAGGCAGGTGATACGCTCGGCCAGCTTGACTACCACGGCCCGCACATCTTCGACCATCGCCAGCAGCATGCGACGAACCCGGTCGACCTGCACTTCCGAGCTTTGGTCGCTGTGCACATGCTGCAACGAACGAATAGCCTCCATATCGGCCACCCCTTGCAGCAGGCGCGCAATATTGTCACCAAAGTCTTCCCGTACCCGCTCCGGATCCAGGTAGCCGGTTTCGAGGAAGGGGTACAGCAGTGCCGCCTCCAGGGTATCCAGATCCATGCTCAGGGTCAGCAGGATCCCGACCATCTCCACCCCTTGGGCCTGCAAACGATGTTCCGCCTCCACCGGGGCCTTCAGCCCCGAACAATACTCATAGGCCGCCTTCAGCCGCTCCTGCCCCTGCCGATCGAGTGGCAGGCTCGAGCTCCATTCAGCCAGGCTGAAGCTTTCTTTTAGATGAGTATTGCGCACTGAAACCATAAAGATCCCTTAAATGAGTTCAAACAAGGCCATCGCTTCGCAATGCACCGTATGGGGGAACATATCAATCAGGCCGAGGCGGCTAAGCCGATAGCCCGCCGCCAGCAGAGCCTGGCTGTCCCTGGCCAGGGTCACCGGATTGCAGGAAACATACAGCAGTCGCTCGGGCGAGAGTTGCCGCAGATAGGGAATCACCTGCTCGGCCCCGGCCCGGCCCGGATCGAGAATAACCCGCTCGAACCTTTCCTGTGCCCAGGGCTCACGGGTAAAGTCGGCGGCCAGATCGGCACGATAAAACCGGGCCAGTGGCACGGCATTATCTTCCGCATTGCCCCGCGCCTGCTCCACCATTTCCATCACCCCTTCCACCCCGGTCACCGGATGCCCGGCGGCGGCCAGCGGTAACGAGAAGTTGCCGACACCACAAAACAGGTCCAGCACCGGCTGGCCGGGGTCGGCCGCCAGCCAGTCCTGCGCCTGACGCACCATGCGCTCATTCAGCAAGCCGTTGATCTGGATGAAGTCGCCGGGCGTAAACGACAGCTTGATATTATCTGTCTGATAGTAAAGTGAAAAAGGAACATGTAAAGGGCGTCTTGCGCTATCGTCCTGCAAAAACAGCGCCAGACCCCGCGTCTGGGCGAAGGTCAGCAACTGCTCCAGATCCCGGGCCGGCAGCGTGCCGCCGTGACGCAGCAGCAACGCCACCCCTTCGGCCGCATCATACAGCTCGATATGCCCGAGCTGTTTCACCGCCTGCAGCCGATTCAGCAACTGACGCAAAGGCGCTATCAACGCCGACAAAACCGGGCGCAACACCCCGCAGTGTTCGATTTCGACCAGATCATGGGACTGGCCCCGCCGAAAGCCCAGCGATACCCCCTTGCCCTGACGACGAATCGCCAGCCGGGCCACCCGCCGGTATCCCTGATGCCCGGCATCATGCAGCCATTCCGGCTCGGGCAGTTCGTCGATGCCATGGCGGGAAAACAACTGGGCCACGCTGCGGGCCTTGAGCTCGCGCTGGCTGGTCACCGGCATATGCTGCAGCGAGCAGCCGCCGCAGTCGGTACTGTAGGCACAAAAGGGTTTCAGCCGCTCGGCCGAAGGCTTGAGCACCTTGAGCAGGCTGGCGGTTCGGTACTTGTTGTTCTGCACCATCAGCCGTACCCGCACCAGCTCTCCCTTGAGCGCGCCGGGAACAAACAGTGGCTTGCCCTGATACCGGGCCAGGCCTACACCATGAGCATTCAGCTCGACAATGGTCACCTCCAGCGGCGGCTGTGCCTGAGCTTTGGGCTTGTTTTCCTTGAAGAACTGAACCATAAAACGTGGAGCCCTCGAACCGGCTATGTCATCATAAGCATCTGTTGATTTGATGCGCGCATTGTCCCACATAAGCCCACTATGACCAAATACGGCCTGCGAGCCCGGATACTGGCTTACACCATAATCCCGACCCTGATCATCGGCATCCTGCTGGCCGGTTATTTTTCCGTAAGCCGTTATCAGCAACTGGAAGAATCACTGATCCGCCAGGGAGTCAATGTAATAGAGCCCCTGGCCCTGGCCAGTGAACTGGCCCTGACCAGCCGCAATCGGGAAGCGCTCAATCGCCTGCTCAGCAATATTCATCGCAACAACAGCCCGCTGGTCAAATCCATCGCCCTGTTCGACGTGGAAGGCCGGCTACTGGTCACGTCCAACTACCATCGCGATTTCGATACCATGCGCCTGCCGGAAAATATGCCCATTCCCCGGATCACGCTGGTGGAAACCGGCACGGACGGCATTATTCTGCGCAGCCCCGTGGTCACCGATGGCACCCATATGGACAGCGCCTGGGAAGAAGTCTCGGCCACTCCCATCGGCTATATTGCCATGCAGCTGACCAATGACTCGGCGATGCTGATACATTATCAGGACAGCTTCTTTGCCGGACTGATCGTTCTGCTCGGCGTCAGCCTCAGCGCCCTGTTCGGGATCAGGTTGATCAAGGGCGTATCCCAGCCGATCACCGACATGGTCAGCGCCGTGTACAAGATCCGTGAAGGCAGACTCGACACCCGGGTGAACGGTGAATTCACCGGCGAAATGGAGATGCTCAAGAACGGCATCAACGCCATGGCCAAGTCGCTGTCCGAATACCACGACGAAATGCAGCAGAATATCGATCAGGCCACCTCGGATCTACGCGAAACCCTGGAGCAGATCGAAATCCAGAATATCGAGCTGGATATGGCCAAGAAACGGGCCCAGGAAGCGGCCCGGGTCAAGACCGAGTTTCTGGCCAACATGTCTCACGAACTGCGTACGCCGCTGAACGGGGTCATCGGCTTTGCTCGTCAGCTGCAAAAAACCCGGCTCACCTCCAATCAGCTCGACTACCTCAAGACCATCGAAAAATCGGCACAGAACCTGCTCGGCATCATCAACGACATTCTGGACTTCTCCAAGCTGGAAGCCGGCAAGCTGAAGATGGAACAGATCCCCTTTTCGCTGCGCGATACGTTACAGGAAGTGATGACCCTGCTGGCGCCCAGTGCCCACGACAAGGGGCTGGAGCTGTCGCTGCGAGTGGATGCGGCGGTCCATGACTCCATGATCGGCGACCCGCTGCGACTGCAGCAGGTACTGACCAATCTGGTCGGCAATGCCATCAAGTTTACCGAGCAAGGCAACGTGGATGTACGGGTCGACGCTCGCCCCGCCGCTCAGCCGGACAAGACCGCCCTGCGCATTCATGTGCAGGATACCGGCATCGGCATCTCCGACAGCCAGCGCCGCCAGCTGTTCCAGGCCTTCAATCAGGCCGACTCCAGCATCTCCCGCCGCTATGGCGGTACCGGCCTGGGCCTGGTGATCACCCAGAAACTGGTGCATCAGATGGCCGGCGATATCGAACTCTATTCCGAGCTGGGCTCGGGCTCGGTGTTCAGCTTTACCCTCGAGCTGAACCGGGCTTCACTGCCCCTGGCCGAGCCATTACCGCTGAACGAGCTCCACGACAAGACGGTGCTCTATCTGGAAGAAGACAACTTCAGCCGCCGCGCCACCACCGCCCTGTTGCGGGAGTGGGGCGTGCAGGTGCTGCACGAACTATCCGGGGGTCGCCGTCGACTATGCCCTGCTGGGCTTTGGCCCCAATACCCTGCCCAGCGAGATGGAGCAGGGTATCCGCCGACAAAAAGAACATGACAACAAGGTGGTGGTACTGCTCAGCTCCACCGATCCGACTCTGGTCGACACCCTGATCAACTGCGGGGCCGATCTGTGTCTGAGCAAGCCGGTGCATTACCAGAAGCTGGCTCACGGACTGATAGGACAGGATCTGGCCGAACCCGAAGCCTTGTTGCAAATCACCCTCGCCCCCCCCTCGACCAGACAAAGCCTGCGGGTACTGGCGGTCGACGATAACCCGGCCAACCTTAAACTGATCAGCGCCATGCTGAGCGAACAGGTCAGCCAGGTAGAAACCTGCTCCAACGGCCAGGAAGCGCTCAACCTGGCGACGGTCAACCGCTACGACATCATCTTCATGGATATTCAGATGCCGTTGATGGACGGCATTCAGGCGACACGGGAAATTCGCTCCCAGAACGGTCCCAACGCCAGCACCCCCATCGTGGCGGTGACGGCCCATGCCATCGCGGGCGAACGGGATCGCCTGATGCATCAGGGCATGGACGATTACCTGGCCAAACCCATCGATGAAGGCATTCTCGCCCGCATTATCGAACGCTTCGCCCACCGCCCGGCACCAACGGGTCAGATCGATTGGTCGCTGGCGGTGAAACAGGCCGGAGGAAAGGATCCACTGGCCAGGGAAATGCTGAGTCTGCTGTTGCAGAGCTTCGATGAATTTGCCCCCTTGCTGGGAGCCGCCCTGTCCGGTGAGCTGGATGAGCAACGACTCTACCCGGCACTACACAAGCTGCATGGTGGCACCGCCTATTGCGGCGTGCCCCAGCTACAGGCGCTGGTGGCGCAGCTGGAAAAGGCCCTGCTGGCCAAACAGGGGGTCGACGAGCTGGAGCCCGAACTGCTGGAGCTGGAAGAACGAATGGGCCAGGTACGGGAAGAGGCGAAGCTGTATCTGTAACTGCGGGGATTAAAGACTGGGGATTAGGGATTAGGGATTAGGGATTAGGGATTAGGGATTAGGGATTAGGGATTAGGGATT
>NZ_MDKE01000017.1 GCF_001870485.1 Oceanisphaera psychrotolerans
GGGGATTGGGATTGGGGATTGGGGACTTTAAGGATGGAGCCGGAAACCGGGCTGTCCCCAGTCCCCGGTCCCTAATCCCGGGATTTAGCCTTTGATGCGTTCTATCTTACCACCCAGAGCGGACAGCTTGGCTTCGATCACTTCATAGCCACGATCGATATGGTAGATACGGTCGACGATGGTGGTGCCCTCGGCCACAAAACCGGCCAGCACCAGGCTGGCGGAGGCCCGCAGATCCGTGGCCATCACGGTGGCGCCGGTCAGCTGCTCGGTATCATCGCAGATTGCCAGATTACCGTTCAGCTCGATATGAGCGCCCATGCGGTTCAGCTCGGGTACATGCATGAAGCGGTTTTCGAAGATGGTTTCGGTCACCCTGCCCACCCCCTTGGCCACCGCGTTAAGTACGGTAAACTGGGCCTGCATGTCGGTAGGAAACGCCGGGTAGGGCGCCGTCTTGATATCCACCGGCTTCAATACCCGGTCGGTCATGTCCAGACGGACCCAGTCTTCTCCGGTTTCCACCAGGGCACCCGCGTCCTTCAGCTTGACCAGCACCGCTTCGAGCAGATGCGGATCGGTATTGCGACAGGTCACATCACCGCCGGTGACGGCCGCACCGACCAGGAAGGTTCCGGTTTCAATCCGGTCTGGCTGAACCCGATAATCACCGCCGTGCAGCGCCTCGACGCCATCGATGATCAGGGTGTCCTGCCCTATGCCCTGAATCCTCGCGCCCAGCGCGTTGAGGAAGTTGGCCAGATCAACCACTTCCGGCTCGCGGGCCGCGTTTTCGATAATGGTACGGCCCTCGGCCAGTACCGCCGCCATCATCAGGTTTTCGGTGCCGGTCACGCTGACCATGTCCATCAGGATATGAGCCCCGCGCAGGCGACCCTCGACCCGAGCCTTGATGTAACCGTCTTCGACCTTGATCTCGGCCCCCATCTGCTCCAGACCGTGGATATGCAGGTTCACCGGTCGGGCACCGATGGCGCAACCGCCGGGCAGGGATACATCCGCCTCGCCGAAACGAGCCACCAGGGGTCCCAGCGCCAGGATGGAAGCACGCATGGTCCGCACCAGCTCATAGGGCGCAACATGACTGTTTACCGCACCGGAGATAGCGATAACGTCATCCTGCTCGCTGACCTTGAGGCCCATCGAGGCCAGCAGCTGCAGCGTGGTGTCCACGTCCTTGAGCTTGGGCACATTGGACAGCCGCACCGTCTCGTCGCACAGCAGGGTGCCAAAGAGGATCGGCAGCGCGGCATTCTTGGCACCGGAGATGGTGACTTCACCGGAGAGCCGACAGGGCCCCTGTATTTTAAATTTGTCCATTTCGGTTCCTGCTCAGGAAGGCATGATGAATTTTCGTTCCCGGGCCCATTGCTCGGGAGTAAAGGTCTTTACGGTCAAGGCATGGATGGCATTCTGGGCGATCAGCTCCATCAGCGGGCCGTTGATCGCCTGTTGCCGCTTGAGCCGGCTCATGTCGGTGAAGTCGGTTGATACCGCTATCACTTCAAAATGGCTGCCTTCGCTTTTGATGTAAAGCTCGTCCAGAGGCAGTGCCTGCCGCAGTAAACGTTCAACTTCGTTATTCAGATCCATGTGGGCTCCCGCTCATGTTGGCTCTCGGCAGTATTGTCTGTCAGTTCAAACAGTGAACTGACGCCGTATAAATCGGCCAGTGGATAAAAACTGGCCGGGGGGGATATCAGGGTCAATGACTGGTTGTCGGCGGCCAGCGCCTGACTCCATTGCACCAGAAACGCCAGCCCGACCGAATCCAGCTGGCTCAACGCGCTCAGGTCCACCAGCCCGGCACCGAACAGGGTAGCCCGCTCGGCCCAGTAGGCCGGCAGATTATCCCGGGTAAGCGCCCGACTGAGCTTCATTGCGCCACTTCCAGTGGGGTCACCGGCTTCTTGGTATGTTCCTGCAGCTGACTCGTCACCCTGTCGATGCCATTCTGGCGGATAAGACCGCTCAGTTCAGCCTGTTTGGCGGACAGCAGGCTGATACCCTCTGCCACCATGTCAAACACCTTCCACTCGCCGGTACGGCTGTTCTGACGCAGCTTGAACTCCAGCTTGATGGCAGGCTTGTTCGGCTCCAGTACCGAAACCGGCACCGAGACCAGCTTTTCTCCCTTGGGCACGCTGCCGGTCCCGATATTCAGCTGCTGCTCCTTGTAGGCCGCCAGGGCATCGGCATAAGTCACCACCAGATAGTCGCTGAAGGCGGCAACGAAACGATCGCGCTGCTCGGGGGTGGTGCTGTTGAGCTGATTACCGATAACACGATAGGCGGAAAAACGGACATCCACCGCCGGCAGCATTTCTTCCCGTACTATGGTGCGCAGGTGCTCGGGGTTGGCCTCGATTTCGGCCTGCTGTCTGGCGAGTCGGTCGAAGGTTTTCTGGGCAACGTCGTTCACCAACCGATAGGGATCGGAGGCCGAGGCCGAGGCAGAGGCTGTCAGTGGCGTCCAGAGACCCGCCAGTAACAACAGCCCGGACATCAGTAGTTTTTTCATCTTTAGCTCCTCGTATGTGGGCTACGGTTTATTTGTCGCCGATGGAATAAATAAACTTTCCGATCAGTTCTTCCAGCACCAGCGCCGACTGGGTGTCGGCAATGGTATCGCCATCCGCCAGCATGCCGATACCCATGTCCTCGTCGGCAAAACCGGGGCTCAGCCCCAGATACTGTTCACCGAGCAGACCCGAGGTCTGAATGGCGGCCGTGCTGCTTTCGGCAAATTCACCGGCGCTGCGACTCACCGTCAGGGTCACCACCGGCACCTGATCCCTGGGGTCCAGGCTTATCTGACTGACCCGTCCCACCACCACGCCGCCCACCTTGACCGGTGAACGCACCTTGAGACCGCCGATATTATCGAACTTGGCATAGAGGGTATAGCTTTCTCCCTGGCCGTTGACGCTGACACCGGCGACCTTGAACGCCAGCAGCAACAGGGCCCCGATACCGGCCAGCATAAAGCAGCCGACGCTGAATTCCAGTTTGCTGTATTTCATCAAAGTTTACCCAAACATGACGGCGGTGAGGGCGAAATCGAGCCCCAGTACCGCCAGAGAAGAATGAACCACGGTACGGGTCGTGGCCTGACTGATCCCGGCCGCCGTCGGCTCGGCATCGAAACCGTTGAACAGGGCAATCCAGGTCACCACCAGCGCAAACACCAGACTCTTGATGACGCCCTGCATGATGTCCTGCTGCCAGTCGACTGCCGCCTGCATCGCCGACCAGAAGCCACCTTCGTCTACCCCCAGCCAGTCGACGCCCACCAGCTTGGCGCCCCAGATACCAATCAGGCTGAACATCAGCGCCAACAGCGGCATGCTGATGAAGCCGGCCCAGAACCGGGGTGCCACTACCCGACGCAGCGGGTCTATGCCCATCATTTCCAGACTGGACAACTGCTCGGTCGCCTTCATCAGGCCCAGTTCGGCGGTGAGGGCCGAACCGGCCCGGCCGGCAAACAGCAGCCCGGTCACCACCGGCCCCAGCTCGCGCAGTAATGACAGCGACACCAGCGGGCCCAGGCTGCCTTCGGCACCGAAGTCCACCAGCACATTATACCCCTGCAGAGCCAGCACCATACCGATAAAGATCCCCGATACCAGGATGATGGCCACCGACTGCACCCCCACCACCTGCAGCTGCTGTATCAGCAGTGGAAAATGCTTTTTCGGCTGGGGCCGTCCCACCAGGGCATGCATCAGCATGAAGCCGGCGCGGCCACAGGCCGAGATACCGGCGACGCCCTGACGTCCCAGCCGCCCTATCACATCAATTAACATCGGCTAACGACTCCCTGAATGAAGGCGCAGGATAATGAAACGCCACCGGGCCATCGGCCTGGCCCTGCAGGAACTGGATCACCTGGGCATCGGTATTCTGTTTCAGTTCGGCCGGGGTGCCCGCCGCGACCACCTGCTTGTTGGCGATGATATAGGCGTAATCGGCGATGTTCATCACCTCGGCCACGTCATGAGTGACAATTATCGAGGTCAGCCCCTGAGCCCGGTTCAGCTCGGAGATCAACTTGACCAACACGCCCATGCTGATGGGATCCTGACCGGCAAAGGGCTCATCATACATGATCAGCTCCGGATCCAGTGCAATGGCGCGCGCCAGTGCCGCTCGCCGGGCCATGCCGCCAGACAGCTCGGATGGCAGCAGGTCCGCCGCCCCACGCAATCCCACCGCTTCCAGCTTCATCAGCACCAGAGTGCGGATCATCGGCTCTGGCAAGCCACTGTGCTCACGCAGCGGAAAGGCCACGTTATCGAACACCGACAACCCGGTAAACAGGGCACCACTCTGAAACAGCATGCCCATGCGCCGCCGCACCTGATAAAGACGGGAACGGCCCAGCGCGGGAATGGACTCGCCATCGAACAGCACGTCACCACTGTTCGGCTTGATCTGACCACCGATCAAACGCAGCAGGGTCGTTTTGCCGATGCCGCTCGGCCCCATGATGGCGGTAATCTTGCCTTTAGGGATCTGCAGGTTGATCCGCTCATACAGGGTCCGGTCACCGTGACTGAAACAAAGATCCCTTATTTCGACAAGGCTCTGGCTCAAACTGATTCCCCAGCAAAAAGAAAGAATTGTATGAGTTCCCCGATCGATGGGCAACCAAGCCGGGCCCTTTTCCTTGAGCGATGCGCCATTCCCTGTCCCGGCGCGAGCCAACAGGGGGATGTCAGAATCCTCAGCCACCTGTCGCTTATCGGCACAAGCTTTTCTATAATGGCGCCGCCTAAGGTGTGGAGAATCCAATGACTGCTGAATTTGATTATCAGAAAACCGCCCAACGAGTGCTGGATATTGAAAAGGCAGCCATCGACGGCCTTTATCAATATCTTGATCGGGATTTCGATCATGCCTGCCGGCTGATGTTCCAGTGCCGGGGAAAAGTCATCGTGACCGGCATGGGCAAGTCGGGACATATCGCCAACAAGATTGCCGCCACCCTGGCCAGTACCGGCACCCCCGCCTTTTTCGTTCACCCCGGTGAGGCCAGCCATGGCGATCTGGGCATGATCGGCAAGGACGACGTGGTACTGGCCCTGTCCAACTCGGGCGAGAGCAGCGAAATCATCGCCCTGCTGCCCGTGCTCAAGCGTCGTGGGCTGCCACTGATCTGTATGACCGGCAACCCCACGTCCACCATGGCACGGGAAGCCAGTGTCCATCTGTGCACCCGGGTAGAGCAGGAAGCCTGTCCGCTCGGCCTGGCGCCGACGGCCAGCACCACCGCCGCCCTGGTGATGGGCGACGCCCTCGCCGTTTCCCTGCTGGAGGCCCGCGGTTTTACCGCCGATGACTTTGCGCTCAGCCATCCCGGTGGTGCCCTCGGCAAACGCCTGCTGCTGCGGGTCGGCGATGTAATGCACCGGGACGAGCGGGTGCCCCGGGTCGGACTCGACACCCTGATCATCGACGCGCTGCTGGAAATCGGTCGCACCGGCCTGGGCTTCACCGCCGTGGTCGATGACCAGCAGCGACTGGTGGGTATCTATACCGATGGCGACCTGCGCCGCACTCTGGATCATAAAATCGATGTACACCACACTTCCATCGAGCAGGTCATGACCCGCAGCAGTACCACGGTACACGCCAACATGCTGGTGGCGGAAGCGGTCAAACTGATGGAAGAGAAAAAAATCAGCGGCCTGCTGGTGGTGGATGAACAACACCATCCGGTAGGCGCCTTCAACATGCACGATCTGTTACGGGCGGGAGTAATCTGATGCAACAACCAAGCCTTTACGGGCCGGTGGCCGATGCACTCTGGCAGCGGATGGCCGGGATCCGGCTACTGATCTGTGACGTGGACGGGGTACTGTCCGACGGCATGATCTATCTCGGCAACCAGGGCGAAGAGTACAAAAGCTTCTGCACCAAAGACGGTTTCGGCATCAAGGCGCTGCTCAATGCCGGTATTCAGGTCGCGGTGATCACCGGCCGGGATTCCCGTATTGTCAGCGAACGCATGGCCTCGCTCGGGGTCACCCATGTCTATCAGGGCCAGAGCGACAAGATGCACAGCTATCGCGCCCTGCTGAAGACGCTCAAGCTTCAGCCGGAGCAGGCCGCCTATATCGGCGACGATGTGGTCGACTTGCCGGTGATGCGGGACTGCGGTCTGGGAGTCGCCGTCGCCGATGCCCATCCGCTGGTGCTGCAGCAGGCCGATTATATCACCCGTATCGACGGCGGCCGGGGAGCAGTGCGCGAGCTGTGCGACCTGTTGCTCGAGGCCAGAGGCGAGCTGGAACAGGCCAGAGGGATGAGCCTGTGAGTCGCCAGACCTGGTGGTTTGGCGCCCTCTTCGCGCTCGCCCTCGTCTGCTGGCAATGGTTCCGGCCGGTTTCCGATGCTCCCGTCAATCAGCAGGATTATCAGCCGGATTTTGTCGCCAAAAACCTGAGCAGTGTGCAGTACAACCGGCTGGGTCTGCCCTACCGGGGGCTGGATGCGGAATATGCGGAGTACTACGAACCGCTGGCCATGACCCTGATGGAAAAACCTGTTATCTTGCTTTATTCGCCCGACGGCCAGCCCCAGTGGCGGCTGAGCAGTGACGAAGGCATGATCAACACCAATGACAATGCGGTGCTGAACGGCACCGTCGTCGGCCAGGGGCTGCAACCGGATGCCCTGGTGGAAACCCTGACCACCGAATATCTGGAACTGGATTTTATCAACAATCAGCTGCACTCCAACCGGGATGTGCAGCTGCGCAGCTCGTCTTACCAGGCTCAGGGCCAGGGGTTGCTGGGCAAGCTGGATCAACAAACGGTGGAATTACTGCATGATACCCGGGCAACGTACATCAATCCTTAGCATGAGCGTCCTGCTTTCCCTGAGCATGGGCCTGGCCGAGGCCAAAGACGCCGACTTCAACCAGCCGGTGACCATCGATGCCGGACGCCAGCTGGTGGAGCTGGCCGATAACAAGGTGACGTTCAGCGACCGGGTGGTGGTCAAACAGGGTTCCATGGACGTTCGCGCCGACAAACTGGTGGTGATCCGCTCCGAGCAGGGATTGCAGTCGATGACCGCCCATGGCGCCCCGGCCACCTACTATCAGGTGCTGAACAACGGCCAGCCGGTCAAGGCCGAGGCCCGGGAAATCCACTACGACATGAAGGCGCGTACCATCACCCTGCTCAAGGATGCGAAGCTGAAGCAGAACGATAATATCGTGACCGGCTACCGCATTCGTTATCACATCGATCGGGAGCAGATGGAAGCCGAAAGCCAGGGCGGAACAGACCGGGTCACCACCATCTTCCTGCCCGAGCAGCTGCAGAACATGAATGACAAAAAGGCTCAGGACTGATCATGGCAACACTGAAAGCCCGTGGGCTCCAGAAGAGTTACAAGGGGCGCCAGGTGGTGGCCGATGTCAGCCTGACCGTCAACACCGGCCAGATCGTCGGCCTGCTGGGTCCCAACGGTGCCGGCAAGACCACCTCGTTTTACATGATCGTCGGCCTGGTACAGCGGGACGCCGGCAGCATCACCATCGATGCACAGGACATCAGCCATGAGCCCATGCATGTGCGGGCCCGGGCCGGTATCGGTTATCTGCCCCAGGAAGCCTCCATTTTCCGGCGCCTGAGTGTGGCCGACAATTTAATGGCGGTACTGGAAACCCGCAAGGATCTGGATGCGGCCGGCCGTGACGAGAAGATGGAACAGCTGCTGGAAGAATTCAATATCACTCATATCCGCGACAGTGCGGGTATGAGTCTGTCTGGTGGCGAACGCCGCCGGGTGGAAATTGCCCGCGCACTGGCGGCCGATCCGCGCTTTATTCTGCTGGATGAACCCTTCGCCGGCGTCGACCCGATCTCGGTGCTCGACATCAAGAAGATCATCCTGCATCTGCGCGATCGGGGACTGGGGGTGCTGATTACCGATCATAACGTGCGCGAAACCCTGGACGTCTGCGAACGGGCCTATATCGTCAGTCAGGGCCATCGCATCGCCGCCGGTACCCCGGCCGAAATACTCGCCAACGAGCAGGTCAAGAAAGTCTATCTTGGTGAACAATTCAGCCTCTGAGCTGGCCCGCCGGAGCCCCCTGCGGTTGATATAGAAGGACTTTTCAACGATGAAGCCAACTCTTCAGTTACGTCTGGGGCAGCACCTGACCATGACCCCTCAGCTGCAGCAAGCCATTCGCCTGTTGCAGCTATCCAGCCTGGAACTGCAGCAGGAGATCCAGCAGGCCCTGGAGAGCAACCCTCTGCTGGAACAGGAAGAGCCGGACAGCATCGAGGTCACCGGAACCGGTAACGACGAGCAAATCGCCGCCGATACCGCCATGGAACAAAGCAAGTTGTCCGATGAACTGCCGATGGATACCCACTGGGATGACGTCTATACCGCGTCCTCCGGCGGCAGCGGCAATGCCGGCCTGCCGGAAGGCGTCGAAGACACCGTCTATCAGGGCGAAACCACCGAGACACTGCAGGATTATCTGCTGTGGCAGATGCAACTGACCCCCTTCAGCGACACCGATCAGGCCATCGCCCTCGCCATTATCGACGCCATCGACGACGCCGGTTACCTGACGCTGGGGGTTGAGGATATTCTGGCTTCCGTTTCCGGTGGCGAGCAGGATATCGAGGCGGACGAAGTGGAAGCGGTCCTGAAACGCATCCAGCATTTCGATCCCCTCGGTGTTGCCGCCCGCAGCGTCCAGGAATGCCTGCGCATTCAGCTGGAGCCCTTTCCGGCCGACACGCCCTGGCTGAACGAGGCCCGCATCATTATCGGTCAGCATATGGATTTGCTCGGCAACCGGGACTACCGTACCCTGCAACGCAAGACTAAGCTGAAGGAAAACGAGCTCAAGGAAGTACTGGCCCTGATCCAGCAGCTCGAGCCTCGCCCCGGCAACAGCGTGATCCAGAGCAGCTCCGAATATGTCATCCCGGATGTGGTGGTGACCAAACGCCAGGGCAGCTGGGTCGCCGAGCTCAATCTGGACGCCATGCCCAAGGTGAGGCTGAATCAGACCTACGCCGCCATGGCTCGCCAGCCCAGGAACAGCGAAGACGGCCAGTTTATCCGCAATCACTTGCAGGACGCCAAGTGGTTTATCAAGAGTCTGGATAGCCGAAATGAGACTCTGCTCAAGGTTGCCAATTGTATTGTTGAACAACAACAGGCATTCTTTGAGTACGGAGCCGAGGCCATGAAGCCGATGGTGCTGAACGATGTGGCCGAAGCGGTGGAAATGCACGAGTCCACCATCTCCCGGGTTACCACACAAAAATTCATGCACACTCCCAGAGGAGTGTTCGAGCTGAAGTATTTTTTCTCCAGCCATGTGGGGACCGACGACGGAGGAGAATGTTCGTCCACGGCAATTCGCGCCCTGATCAAGAAACTGGTCGGTGCGGAAAACCCGGCCAAGCCGCTGAGCGACAGTAAAATTGCCCAGCTGCTGGCCGAACAGGGGATTCAGGTGGCCAGGCGGACCATTGCCAAGTACAGGGAGTCGCTGGCCATCCCCCCTTCCAATCAGCGTAAACGCCTGATTTAAAGGCAGATCGAGAGGGAAGACGTTATGCAGATAAATCTGACTGGACACCATGTAGAAATCACCGATTCACTACGTGACTATGTGAACAGCAAGTTTTCCAAATTGGAGCGTCACTTCGACAACATGACCAACGCACACGTCATCCTCAACGTGGAGAAGCTGCAGCAGATTGCCGAAGCCAACATCCATGTCAGCGGCGGTGAAGTCTTTGCCAATTCCCAGCATGAAGATATGTACGCAGCCATCGATGGCTTAATCGACAAGCTCGATCGCCAGATCATCAAACACAAAGAGAAGCTCAAGCAAAAATAACCATGGAAGTCGCCGACATACTGAGCAGGGACTGCACCCGCAGTGCAGTCCCCTGCACGAGCAAGAAACGAGCCCTGGAAATCATCAGCGAACTGGCAGCTCAGCATCTCAACATCAACAGCCAGCAACTGTTTGATTGCCTGCTGGCCCGGGAAAAAATGGGCAGCACCGGCATCGGCAACGGTATCGCCATTCCCCATGGCCGTATCAGCGACGAGAACCGGGCCACGGCGGTGCTGCTCACCTTTGCCGAACCGGTGGAATTCGATGCCATCGACAACCAGCCGGTAGGCCTGGTGTTCGCGCTGCTGGTACCGGAGCAGGAATGTAAACAGCACCTCAAGACGCTGTCACTGATTGCAGAGAAACTCAGCAACAAGCAGGTCTGCAAGCAATTGCGCCTGGCCGGCAGTGATGACGAGCTTTACAACATCATGGTTTCTTCCTGAGGAGTCCCCTATGCAGCTGGTGATCGTCAGTGGCCGTTCGGGATCGGGCAAAACCGTCGCCTTGCGGGTACTCGAGGATTTGGGCTATTACTGCGTCGATAACCTGCCCGTTGCGCTGCTACCCGATCTGGTACAGATGCGCCGGCACACCCCCGGCGAGGTCGCCGTCAGCATCGATGTGCGCAACCTGCCGGACAACGCCGACAAGCTGGAAGCCTGCCTGAATGAAGTGCGCGCCATGGAAGACGTCAGCCTGTCCAGCATCTTTATCGATGCAGGTAACGCCGCACTTATTCGCCGCTTCGGCGATACCCGCCGGCTACACCCATTATCCCGGCTCAGCCTGACGCTGGACGAAGCGATCCACCAGGAAACTCACCTGCTGTCGCCGCTGTCCGCCGCCGCCGACTTGCGTATCGATACCTCCGATCTCAGCATTCACGATTTGAGCGAAATCATCCGCGAACGCATCCTCGGCAAGAAGGAACGGGAACTGAACTGGGTATTCGAGTCTTTCGGCTACAAATACGGAGTATCACAGGATGCGGACTTCATGTTCGATGCCCGCTTTCTGCCCAACCCTCACTGGATCGCCGAACTGCGCCCCTTTACCGGCAAGGATGAACCGGTGGCCAGCTATCTGAGCGGTCAGCCCGAGGTCACCAAGTATCTGTGGCAGATTGAAAACCTGCTGGTCACCTGGATGCCTCACCTGGAACGTAACAATCGCAGCTACGTCACCGTTGCCATCGGCTGTACCGGTGGTCAACATCGCTCGGTCTACCTGGCCGAACAACTGGCCTGCTCATTCCGCAAGATGGGCAAAAGCGTACAACTGCGCCACCGCACCCTGGAAAAACGCCATGCCGAAAATTGAACGGGACCTGGAAATCGTCAACAAACTGGGGCTCCATGCCCGGGCCGCCATTCAACTGGTACAACTGACCCAGCAATTCGATGCCACCGTGACCGTCTGCAATCAGGAAAAACAGGCACCGGCCAACAGCGTCATGGGCTTGCTGATGCTGGAAACCGCTCAGGGCCATGCCATCCGCGTGGTTGCCGAAGGGCCGGATGCCGAAGCGGCCATGAACGCCGTGTCCCGCCTGGTTGCCGACCGCTTCAACGAATCAGAATAATTCCTCTATCGCCGTCCCGCACAGGGCTGGAGTCCGGATGACAGAATCAGTAGAAAAACCAAGAACGCCGGATCATCTGGAGACCATTACTCAGGCCCTTAACAGCGGCATGTTCGTGCACGTTCGCCGCATGTTGCAGCAAATGCGCCCGGGCGACGTCGCCTGGTTGCTGGAATCCTCGCCCTCTCCCAGCCGCAAGGTTTTGTGGCAGCTGATTGATCCGGATGAATACGGCGAGATCCTGGAGGAACTGTCGGAAGAGGTCAGGGACGGCATTATCCGGCTGATGGATCCGGAGAAGCTGGCCGCCGCGCTGGAAGACATGGAGTCGGACGATCTGGCCTATGTACTGCGCGACTTGCCCGAGCAGCTGTTCAATCAGGTACTCACCCAGATGGACGAGCAGGATCGGCAGCGGGCGGAGCAGGCGCTGTCCTATCCGGAAGACACCGCCGGTTCCATCATGAATACCGAGTTCATCACCCTGCGTGCCGATGTCACCATCGATGTAGTATTGCGCTACCTGCGTCGCCATAGCGAACTGCCGGAAGGCACCGATACCCTCTATGTGGTGGATCAACACAACCGGTTCCTGGGTGATATTTCTCTGGCCAGCCTGGTGATTCAGGACCTGGCCACCACGGTGGCCGAGGCCATGGATACTCAGGTAGAAGCCATTCCGCTGACCATGTCCGATACCGAAGTCGCCCACCTGTTCGAACGCCACGACTGGCTCTCGGCGCCGGTGGTGGACGACAGTCATCGGCTGCTGGGCCGGATTACCATCGATGACGTGGTGGACATCATCCGTGAGGAAGGTGAGCACTCGATGATGGGCATGGCCAAGATGGACGATGACGAAGACACCTTCGCGCCGGTACTGACCAGCGCCCGCCGTCGCTCCATCTGGCTCACCGTCAACCTGGGTTCGGCCCTGCTCGCCGCCAGCGTGTCCAACATGTTCGAAGAAACATTGTCACAACTGGCCACCCTGGCCATCCTGATGACCATAGTGCCCTCCATGGGAGGCATCGCCGGCAACCAGACCCTGGCACTGGTGATCCGTGGCATGGCAGTCGGACATATCGGTGACAGCAACGCCCGCTGGCTGCTGACCAAGGAGGCACTGGTCGGACTGTTCAACGGCCTGCTGTGGGCGGTGATGGTGGCGATAGTGGTGAGTCTGTGGAAAGGCAGCTGGGAGATAGGCCTGGTGCTGGCCTCGGCCATGTTCATCAACCTGTCGGTGGCGGGTCTGGCCGGGGCCGCCATTCCACTGGTGATGCGCAAGCTCAACATAGATCCGGCGCTGGCCGGCTCCATGGCCCTGACCACCGTCACCGACATCGTCGGCCTGTTCTCCTTCCTGGGTCTTTCGACCCTGATCCTGCTGCACTGAGCCGGGAATAGGGAATAGGGAATAGGGCATAGGGAATAGGGAATAGGGAATAGATTGGCGATAAGCGCAGCGAATCCCAACCCAGGCTCCTGATAAGAAGGAGGGACTGGTGATGAGGGACTCGATCCCGGACCTCCAGTCCCTAATTCCATTCCCCCCAGTTATTGCCCGGCTATTTTCATCTCGCCGATCAGCACCGAGCCAGTCTGCAGGCTGGAACGGGTTTCCACATCGGTACCGATGGCCTGAATACCCGCAAACATCTCTTTCAGATTACCGGCGATGGTGATCTCTTCCACCGGATAGGCGATTTCGCCGTTTTCCACCCAGAAACCCGCCGCCCCACGCGAGTAGTCGCCGGTAACGATATTGACGCCCTGGCCCATCATCTCGGTCACCAGCAGGCCGGTGCCCATCATCTTCAGCAGTTGCTCCAGACTGTGGCCACTGTTGGCCACCGTCCAGTTATGGATACCTCCGGCGTGACCGGTCAGCGCCATATCGAGCTTGCGCGCGGAATAGCTGGTCAGCAGGTAAGTCTTGAGTTCGCCGTTTTCGATGATATGGCGCTCGTGGGTGCGTACCCCTTCGTTATCGAACGGCGAGCTGGCCAGCCCCTTGTGCAGGTGCGGCTGCTCATGAATACCGAACCAGGCCGGGAAAATCCGCTCTCCCAGAGCGTCGAGCAGAAACGACGACTTCCGGTACAGGTTGCCACCACTTATCCCCATTACCAGATGACCGAACAGGCCTGACGCCACGTCCGGATGAAACAGCACCGGTGCCCGGGTGGTCCCCATCTTGCGGCCCCCCAGGCGGCCCAGGGTGCGACTGACGGCTTCATCTGCTACCTGCTCCGGGGTCCAGAGATCCTCGAAGCTGCGCGCCGAGGTGTAGCCGTACTCGCGCTGCATGTCGCCGTCCTGTTCGCCGATCAGCACACAGCTCATGCCGAAACGGCTGCCGGCATAGCCCTTGATAAAGCCATGACTGTTACCGTAGACCTTGATGCCCAGGTTGCTGGAAAAACTGGCGCCGTCCGATTGCTTGATACGCGGATCCCGGCCCAGTGCCTGCTGCTCGCAGCGCAATGCCAGCTCGATGCCGTCGGCCGGTTCAAGTTCACGGGGGAAACACAGCTCAAGCCTGGGCGCATCCCAGGCCAGCGCATCCGCATCGGCGATGCCGGCGAAGGGGTCGACGGTGGTGTAACGGGAGATATCCAGCGCCGCCGCCACGGTGCGGGCGATGGCGTCGGGCCGCAGATCCGAGGTGGAGGCGGAGCCCTTGCGGCCATCACGATAAACGGCGATCCCCAGGGCACCATCCTTGTTGAACTCGATGTTTTCCAGTTCACCGTTACGGGTGTTGACCGAAAGCCCGGTCTGCTTGCTGATGGACACTTCGGCGGCGTCGGCGCCCAGTCGCTTGGCGCTTTCCAGTGCTTGTTCTACTGCCAGTTCTAACTGGCGCTGTTCGGTTTGAATTTCTGCTGGGGTCATGATTGAAATCGCTGGCTCAGTTTGGAGTTAGCATAACAGACCCCTGCGCCCCTTGGGAGAAGCTGGTAATATATATGTAAATCTTAAATGAGACGGAAAAGCTATGAGCCACCATGACGACCCGAGCGGGTACGATGATGAAATCGAATGGGTCAGCAAGAGTGAGATGAAACGGGAAAGCCACGCCCTGCAGAAGCTGGGCGAGTCGCTGGTCAAGCTCAAGCCCCATGAACTGGCCAAGGTCCCGCTGGACGATGACCTGCAGGAAGCCATCGAGCTGGCACACAAGCTGCACAACAAACGCGAAGGCCTGCGCCGGCATATGCAGTATATCGGCAAGCTGATGCGTACCCGGGATGTCACCGATATCCAGAAGGCGCTGGCCGGTTTCGAGCACAAGAGTGCCGTGGCCAACGCGCATTTCCATAAACTGGAGTTGTGGCGTGACCGGCTGATCAAGGAAGGGGACAAAGGCGTCAATGCGCTGCTGGCGGAACACCGTAATCTGGATCGGCAAAAACTGCGACAGCTGGCTCGTCAGGGTCGCAAGGAGCTGGCTGCCGGCCTGCCGCCCCAGGCCTATCGCGAGCTGTTTCAGTATCTGAAACTGCACCTCGGCTCTGACGCATCCTAATAACGACAAGCTGTGGCGAAAAAGCAGCAATAATCCGGACAGCACAACGGGAGCCTTGGCTCCCGTTGTTATTAATGGGCTTATTCAGCAGTTAAAAACACATACCCGCCGGTTTTTTACCCATTTTACGTAATTTGGCACATTCACGGTGATCAACACCGTCGCCCTTGCTCGCCATTTCCTGCACTACAGGCTGCTGCGTATTCAGCACCGAACCGGCCTGGGCCGGCATTAACATCAACCCAAGAACAGAGGCAAAGGCTATCGATAGCAATGTTTTCATCATTATCGCCTCCATCGTTACTGCCACGCCGTTGCGTGGGTCAGCAACCATTAGACCTTGCCTGGTCCCCGGATCGCACAGAAAATAACTGTTAACCCCTGGTTGATAATCAACCAGAGATCCTACTGAGTACCACCCACCGTCATCTTGTCCAGCTTCAGCGTCGGCTGACCGACGCCGACCGGCACGCTCTGACCATCCTTGCCACAGACACCTACCCCGGTATCCAGCGCCAGATCATTACCCACCATCGACACCTGGCTCATGGCCTCGGGGCCGTTGCCGATGAGGGTCGCGCCCTTGATCGGCGCCGTCAGCTTGCCGTCTTCGATAAGATAGGCTTCGGAGGCGGAAAACACGAAGCGTCCGGAGGTAATGTCCACCTGACCACCGCCGAAGTTGGGCGCGTAGATGCCTTTCTTGACGCTCCGGATGATCTCTTCCGGCGGCGTCTGCCCCGGCAGCATATAGGTGTTGGTCATGCGCGGCATCGGCAGGTGAGCATAGGACTCCCGCCGACCGTTGCCGGTGGGTGCCATCTTCATCAACCGGGCATTGAGCTTGTCCTGCATATAGCCCTTGAGCACACCGTTTTCGATCAGCACGTTGTAACCACTGGCGGTACCCTCATCGTCGATGGTCAGGGAGCCGCGGCGGTTGGCCAGGGTGCCGTCATCCACGATGGTGCACAAGCTGGAAGCCACCTGCTCGCCGATGCGACCGGAATAGGCGGAAGAGCCCTTGCGGTTGAAGTCGCCTTCCAGGCCATGGCCCACCGCCTCGTGCAGCAGCACCCCGGGCCAGCCGGCTCCCAGCACCACCGGCATGGTACCGGCGGGGGCGTCTATCGCCTCCAGGTTGACCAGAGCCTGGCGTACCGCCTCCTTCACATACCCCATGGCTCTGGGCTGACCATCCACCTCTTCCAGGAAATAGTCGTAGCCGACCCGACCACCACCACCACTGCCACCCCGTTCGCGGCGTCCCTTGCGCTCGGCCAGCACCGAGCAGTTCAGTCGCACCAGAGGACGCAGGTCTGTCGCCAGGGTGCCGTCGGTGGCCAGTACCAGGATTTCTTCATAAACGCCGGAAATGGAGGCGATCACCTGGGTCACCGCCGGATCCAGGCTACGGGCGAAGGCATCCATCTGCTGCAACAGGGCAATTTTCTGCTCCCGGCTCAGGCTGTCGAGCGGGTTGATGCCCAGATAACGGGCCGTTGCCGGTTGCTCTCGTCCGATCTGGAAGCGGCCGTCACCTCCGTGTTCGGCAATACCGCGGGCGGCACTCACCGCCTGATCCAGTGCCGCCGCCGTCAGCTCGTCGGAATAGGCGAAGCCGGTTTTTTCGCCGCTGACCGCCCGCACGCCCACGCCCTGCTCGATGTTGTAGCTGCCATCCTTGACGATGCCGTCTTCCAGCACCCAGGACTCGTGCACGCTGTTCTGAAAATAGAGATCGGCAAAATCTATCTGGTGCCGGCTCAATCGTGCCAGCTGGGCATCCAGTAACGCCATGTCCAGTTCATTCGGGACCAGCAGGCTGCGGTTAATCTGTTCAATACTCATGCTTATCTCTCCAAACCGCACTCAGGCGGGCGTGTTGTGCAACCGGCATTTCGCGGCGAATGCGGGACAGTCGTTCCAGGTCCAGCGGCGCGATGATGAGCCCTTCCCCCCTGGGCAAACAGGCCTGCAGCTCACCCCAGGGATCGAGGATCACCGAGTGGCCCCAGGTCTGCCGCTCGCCCTGCTCGCCATAGAGGCCCGCCGCCAGTACATAACACTGGTTTTCGATGGCCCTGGCCTGCAGCAAGGGCAGCCAGTGCGCCTGACCGGTGACCCGGGTAAAGGCCGCCGGCACCATCAGGATCTCGGCGCCCTTGGCGCGCAACGCCCGGTATAGCTCGGGAAAACGTAAATCATAACAGATAGACAACCCCAAACGCCCGAAGGGACTGTCTACCACACAAAGTTCATCCCCGGGCGCGTAGGTGGCCGACTCCCGATAACGACCGTGACCGTCGGCGACATCCACATCGAACAGATGCAGTTTATGGTAATGACCGACTCGCTCTCCCTTATCGTTATAAACCAGACTGGTGGTATGGAGCCGCTCGCTGCCCTCGATACGGGTCGGCATCGAGCCCACCACCAGCCAGATCCCCAACTCTCGCGCCCAGCGACAGAACTGCCCCTGTATCGGGCCCTCACCCAGAGGCTCGGCCAGGTCCAGCGCCGCCTGTCGATTGCCAAACACCACCGCATTTTCCGGCACCTGTACCAGCAATGGACGACTCGGCGGCAATTGTTGCAACAAGGCATCCAGCTTGTCCCTGTTGGCCGGCCAGTCGGGTCCGGCATTCATTTGTATCGCAACCAGTTCCATCGCATTCTCCTTATTCGTTCCCGGGCAATGGTACCCGATCCTGCTCCCGCCCCAGCTCCGTCACCCTGGGCTGCGCCAGCGGTCCTTCCACCCGATAACGAATACGGGTGAAGACATCAACCACCGGGCCCAGCACCTTGGACAAGGCCAGCACATAGAGTCCGGTTACCGGCGTGACTGCAAAGGCGGCCAGTACCGGCAGATTGCCGGTCAGGTCCGGGGTAAATTCAAAACGGTAGTCGAGCCGCTCCGCGGCCAGATCCACCAGCCCGCGACCACTCAAGTCACCGGCCGCGCCCTTCAGCTCCAGATCATCACTGCGCAGCACGCCGTCCTGCAGCTCGCCACTGGCACTGATGCGATCAAAATAGAACCCCTGCTCGAACACATCACGAAAATCCAGCCGCAAACGGCGCAGCACCGACTCCATGCTCAGTACCGACAACAGACCCGCGCCCCTGTCATTCAGCTCGCTCAGCACGCCGGCCTCGGTGTCGGCGGCGAGCCGGCCATTCAGGCTGGGACGATCCGGTCGCCAGGGCACATCCAGCCAGCGCAACTGACCGTTGAATGTGGCGGCGGTCTCGCTGAACGGAGATTCCTTGTCCAGCGCCAGCCACAGACGCTGCAGAGACGGGGTGCTGCTCTGCCACTCCAGCCGGCTCAGATTACCGCTGTCGTGCTGCAGCCACTGGCCATGCCCTTTCGCCTGCAGCAGCGGCCCGTCCAGACTCATGTCCGCCAGCTGTATCCCGTTCTGCCCGGACAGGGGGCGCAGATCAAAGGCCACCTTGCCCAGCGCCAGCTTGCGCCAGCGACAATCGTCACACCGGAATTCCAGGGCGGGAAGCTGACCCGGCTGCAACCTGCTGTCCGAGGCCGGTTCCGGGGTCGGCGAGTCAGCTGACACCGGCCATTCGGGCGCCAGCCAGAGCCGGCTGAAATGCGCCTGCCACGGCTGTTCGCCTCCCCAGCCAAGGGTGCCCTCTGCCTGTTCCGCCGTCACACTCAACTGCTGGCGCTGGCCCGGAGCCGGTACGACGGACAACTGGAGCTGATGCAGAGGCTGCTGCCAGAGCCGGGCCCGGCTGGCCTGCACTGATACCCGATAGGATCCCGGCCATGTCAACCGGGTCGCCGCGCGGTCCGGTGCCGGTGAATATGATTGAAATTCCCGTAACAGCGCCAGCCAGTCATCCAGTGGCAGGTCCGGCACCCGCACCGCGATATCCAGTGGCGGCCGGGGCAATGTCGGCTGCACGCCGGCACCGGCCGAGAGCCACAATCGATGTACCCGTGCGCCCGTCGGCCCGAAGCCCAGCCCGGCCTGACCTCGAATATGCTCTCCCAGGGTCAGTTCTGCCCGGGCCTGACGGCCATCACCACTCACCTCCAGATGACTGGGCTGTGACCGGGCACCGATTTTGTTCAGCGGTGGCGGCAAGGTGCTGCTCAGTCCCTGCAGTGCCGAGTCGGCTTCGAAGCGGTAATGAAACTCCCCTGGCTTTGCCAGAGTCAGTTCAAGGTTGCCACGCCAGTCGGCGGCTCCGCCCAGTGCCGCCAGAGGGGGATGGTGCTTCGCCAGTTCGGCCGCCTGCAGCCGCCCCCTGATATCCAGCCCCACCTCATAGCCGGCATCGGTCTGCTGCCCCCGGTAATCCAGCCGTAGTGGCTGTCCGCTCCATTTCGCCTGCATGTCCTCGAACCGGGTCTGCCGTTCGTCGAACAGCAGACGACCACTGACCTCGTCGAGTGGCAGATCCAGTAGCTTGACGCGCACCCGGTTGCGCTCGAAGTCGACCTGTCCGTCTACCGCTACCGGCCCGCCGCGCAGCGGGATTTCCAGCGCCAGCCGGGCCTTGAGCGGCCCCGTCACCTGCACCTGCTCCAGAGTAGTACCGACCGAGCCCGCCAGAGGAGAATCCTGCAGATAGGCGGTCACCGCCTCGCCCTTACCTTCTATGTCGGCACTGAGCCGCAGGCTGGCGTCCTTGCGCAGCGGCACTATCCGGGCGTCGATGGCGCTGGCCACCACGGCCCCCAGCTGCCCTTCCCGCCCCTTCATGTAGAGCCCGTCATTTTCAAACAGCAAATCCAGGCTCAGCTCGCTCAGCGGCTGCCAGTGCGGATTGAAGCGGAACTCCGCCTCGCGCAGCGGTACCCTGGCCTGGAAAATGCCCGAGCCATCCGCGTAGGGAAAGGCGTTGAGCCGCCCATACCAGAGCACCTCGGCGCCATCGGCCTGACCGCCACGGATAGCACCCTGCAAATAGTTCACCAGCGGCGCACCCATCAGCGGCTCGGGAAAATAGCTGAAAGCCCGCTCGGCCCGCAGCACATCGACCGACGCCGAGGCGCTGAGCAACGGTGCCCCCCGAGCCGGCAGTTGCAGGCTGAACCAGCCCTGCAGTGCCAGATCGGCGGTGTCCACGGCCAGCGCGTCACTCCACAACAGCCAGCCGTCCGGCTGCTTGCGCCAGTGTAGCTCGGTCGATAGCCGCTGCATCGGCCAGGGCTCGCGAAAGGCACCGTCGTAAATCCAGTCGGCGGCTTGTTGCTGGTCAAGGCTCAACTGGCCACGATCGGCGGCAAGAGAAAAGTGTCCGTTGAGACCCCGGGTTTGCGGCACCCAGCCGAAGGCGTGGGTACTGACCTCTTCCAGCTCGCCCTGCCAGTGCCAGTCATCACCGGTGGCGGCGGCGGAAAAATAGAGATTGCTCAGCTGGCCGCCTGGCGATATGCCCTCCAGCTGGCGGGCCGTGGCCGGCCAGAACGGCTCGCCCCATTGAGCCAGCAGCGCCAGATCGGTAAACGTCAGCCGATCCAGGTAGCCCAGTAGCCGATCCTGGTGCCGATCGAGCTGAAAATTCCAGCTCGGCCAGGCTTCTGCATCGACGCTGATATCGATATGACTGCTGGCCAGCTGCCAGCCGGCTTCGGTCGGTTGCCACTGCACCCGACCACCGTCTACCGCTATCTGGTGGTCATCGCCCCAACGCAGCCGGTTTTCGCCCAGGTTGAGCAAACCGGCGCTGAAGGTGCCCTGCTGCCACTCCAGCCATAATTCGAAATTAAAATCGGCGTTCACACCCCGGTCCCGGGCGCGCACGCGGGAAAGGATTGCAGACGCATCCACCTGGTCGGCCTGCAGGTAAATACTGCCATCGAGCCGGTCGATGGGGCCGGTGAAGCGGCTCTTGAGCACCAGCTGCTGGTCCGGGGCCGGGCCAAAGCCCAGGCTGCCCTCGCCCTGATGCAGGCCCGGGGAGTTTTGCCAGTGCAGGGCAGGAAGATGCAGTTCGAACAGCTCCTGCTGTGGCAGGGTCACGACCAGCTGCGCATCGTTGAGGGAGAAACGCTTCACGCCTTCGAGCACCAGGCTCGACAACCAGGCCATGTCGGTGCGCGGCCCCCCGGCCGCTGCGCCGCTCGGGTTCAGCGGCAGACGCAGGCCGTCGAGGGTGATCTCGTTCAGTATCGGCTGCCACTGGCGCAGACTCTGCCAGAGCTGAACGTCGACCAGGGCCCGACGCAGGGTGATGGCCGGCGCCTCGGGCCGGTGCAGGCTGACGTCGCTCACCACCAGCACCGGGCCGTAATCCTGCCAGCTCAGTCCCAGTTGTCCCACTTCCAGGGTCAGCTGATGCTCGCTCAGCAGCCGGTCCAGCCACTGCTGCTGCCAGCTGGCCAGCCAGGGCGAGCCGAAACGCAGCAGGGTAACCAGCAGCGCCAGCAGCACCGCCGCGGCCGCCAGCCCCAGCCAGGCCCAGCTCAGGCTCCGTCTGATCACTACATCATCACCACGTCAAACTGTTCCTGGTTATACAGCGGCTCGCTGTTGACCCGAACCTGCTTGCCGATGAAGACTTCCAGCTCCGCCAGCATATGGGACTCATCTTCCTGGAGGGCGGAGGCCACCGCCGTCGAGGCGTACACCACGAACTTGTCCGCATCGTAGGCCTTGTTGACGCGGGTGATCTCGCGCAATATCTCGTAGCTGACGGTTTCCACCGTCTTGACCCGGGCCCGGCCGTCACACTCCGGGCAGGCACCACAGAGCACATGTTCCAGGCTTTCCCGAGTGCGCTTGCGGGTCATCTCGACCAGTCCGAGCTGGGAAAAACCGTTGACGTTGGTCTTGGCCCTGTCCTTGGAGAGCGCCAGCCCCAGGCTGTGCAACACCCGCCGCTTGTGATCCTCATCGTACATGTCGATGAAATCGATAATGATGATCCCCCCAAGGTTGCGCAGCCGCAGCTGACGGGCAATGGCCTGGGTGGCTTCGGTATTGGTGTTGAAGATGGTCTCTTCGAGGTTGCGGTGGCCGACGAAGGCACCGGTGTTGATGTCGACCGTGGTCATGGCCTCGGTCTGATCGATGATCAGGTAACCACCGGACTTGAGCTCGACCTTGCGATCCAGCGCCCGCTGAATTTCGTTTTCCACGTCGTAGAGATCGAAGATCGGTGCCTCGCCCTGATAATATTCGATCTTGCCCGACAGTTCGGGCACGAACTCGTCGACGAAGGCACGCAAGGTCTCGCAGGTGTTGCGGGAGTCGACCCGGATCCTGTCCAGCTCGGTCCCCACGAAATCCCGCACGATGCGACAGGCGAGCCCCAGATCTTCATACAGCATGGAGCAGGAAGCGTACTTGCCGCGCCGCTCCAGGATCTTGCGCCACAGACGCTTGAGAAAGGCCGCATCCTGAGACAGCTCGGTTTCTCCGATGCCCTCGGCGGCGGTGCGGATAATGAAGCCGCCCTGCTCGTCCACATAACCGGCAACCAGCTGCTTGAGCCGTTCCCGTTCCTGCTCCGAGTCGATACGCTGGGACACGCCCACATAGGCACTGCCGGGCATGAACACCAGATAGCGGGACGGGAGCGTAATGTCGGTGGTCAGACGGGCGCCTTTGGTACCCAGCGGATCCTTGACCACCTGCACCATGATGTCCTGCCCCTGGCGCACCAGTTCCGCGATATTGCCGGCCTGAAAGTGTACCTGCTCCTTGGTGTCCACGCATTCGGTATGAGGCACGATGTCGGAGGCATGCAGGAACGCCGCCCGCTCACCGCCGATATCGACGAAGGCGGCCTGCATGCCGGGCAGCACCCGACTGACCTTGCCTTTGTAGATGTTGCCGACGATACCTCGCCGGGCCTGACGCTCTACATGCACTTCCTGCAGGATACCGTTTTCCACCAGCGCCACCCGGGTTTCCGCGGGGGTCATATTGATTATCAGTTCTGCAGACATGCTTGCTCCGCCCATAGGAGAATGAAACGGCTTCTAAACTATCACAGAATAGCGGGCAGTAGAGGAGATCAGCCCGACAAAACCCCGCTCCGGCGCAGCAGGGCTTCGGTTTCCACCAGCGGCAGTCCCACCACGGCGCTGTAACTGCCGTTGATCCGCGCCACAAAACGCCCGCCCAGGCCCTGAATACCATAACCACCGGCCTTGTCGGTCGGTTCGCCACTGGCCCAGTAACGGTCGATATCGCCGTCACTCAGCGCCCGGAAACTGACCTCGGTGGTCACCAGCACTCCCTCTGTCTGGCCTTGCCAGGCCAGCGCCATGGCGGTCATGACCTGATGGCTGCGGCCGGACAAACGGCGCAGCATCGACTCGCCGTCAGCCTGATCGCGCGGTTTTTCCAGCACCTCGCCGTCGACCACCACTATGGTGTCCCCGGCCAGCACCGGCAAGGGTAACGCCGCCATGGCCGCACCGGCCAGGGCCTTGTCCCGGGCCAGGCGCTGTACATAGTCCGTGGCCGTTTCATCGGGCCGGCGTTGTTCTTCCACCCGAGGCAACACCAGCTCGAACGGCAGTTCCAGCATGGCCAGCAATTCACGACGACGGGGCGAGGCGGAAGCGAGATAAAGCAACGGGGTCATAGACGAGCTCACGACAGGGCGAATTGCCGCCGGCATTTGCGCAGCAGCAGAAAAATCCAGGGCCAGAACACCATGCTGCTGACGATGGACCAGAAGTAGGGATAGTCGAGCTGGATATCCCGGTTCATGTAGGCCGCCCAGAAGATCAGCAGCTTGTTCAGCATCGCCAGGGCGCCCACCACGAAGGCCTGCTGCCAGACCGAGTAGTTGCGCATGCGCTGAAACTGGGAGGCGGCAAGATACACCGGTATCACCAGCGCCAGGGCGTGGATCCCCAGCACCGAGCCGAGCAGCAAGTCCAGCACCAGGCCGGCAAAGAAGGCGGTGCCCACGTTGGCCCGATGCGGCAGGGCGATGGTCCAGTAGATCAGGGTGACGAGCAGCCAGTCGGGCCGGAATGGCGCGATCAGCTCCGGTAACGGCAAGATGGACAGCATCAACGCCAGCAGCAGGCTGGTACCGATGATCAACCGGCCTTTAAGGGAAAAACGGCTCATTGGGACGCCTGCTCCTGAGGTGCTGCCGCGGCTCCGCCGAGGGTTCATCCACATCGATCACCCGGGACTCCGGCCACAGCAGCAGCAGGTAGCGCACCCGATCGAGAGCGGCAAACGGTTGTACCCGGATATCGGCAAAGGGTTGTCCTTCTTCGTAGCCGACCCGGCTGACGCGACCGACCGGATAACCTTCCGGGAACCGCCCCGCCAGCCCGGAGCTGAGCAGTATGTCACCTTCCTGAATATCGGTGTTGCGGGTAATATTGTGCAGCAACAGCCGATCCAGCTGACCGCTGCCGCTGGCGATGGCTCTGATGTCGTTGCGCGCCACCCGCACCGGTATGCCATGGCTGGTATCGGTGATCAGCAACACCCGGCTGGTGGTCTTGCCCACCGACACCACCTGTCCGACCACCCCTTGCTCATTCAGTACCGGCTGCCCCTCGGTCACCCCTTGCAGACTGCCTTTGTCGATCACCACCTGATGAATGAAGGGATCCGTGTCCACCGCCATGATCTCGGCCACCATGCGACGGGTATCGAAACGCACCGGCGAACCGAGCAAATCGCGCAGTCGCTGGTTTTCCTGTTCCAGATGGCGCAGGCGCAGCAAGTCGTCACGCAGCAGAAACAGCTCCTGTTCCAGACGCTGGGTCTGGCTCAGCAGTGCCTGTCGCGACATCAACTGGCTGGAGGCAGAGTCAAGCAGGATCCGGGGACTGTTGGCCATATACTGCAACGGGCTGACCAGTGAGTTGAGATAGACCTTGACCCCGGTAAAGCTGTGATAGCGACTGTCGGCAATGATCAGCGCCAAAGAGACAACCACCGCTAGCACCAGGCGGATAGGCAGAGAAGGACCACGGCCAAAAATCGGCTTCATTGGAAAAGTGACAGGCCGGTTGTCCCGGCCTCCTTATTAATCGTAATGGAACAGATCTCCGCCGTGCATGTCGATCATTTCCAGCGCCTTGCCACCACCACGGGCAACACAAGTCATGGGATCGTCGGCTACCACCACGGGAATGCCGGTTTCTTCCATCAGCAACCGATCCAGGTCGCGCAGCAGGGCGCCACCGCCGGTGAGTACCATGCCCCGCTCGGAGATATCGGAGGCCAGCTCGGGCGGAGACTGTTCCAGCGCCACCATGACGGCACTGACGATGCCGCTCAACGGCTCCTGCAGCGCCTCGAGAATTTCGTTGGAGTTCAGGGTGAAGCTGCGCGGCACCCCTTCGGCCAGGTTACGGCCACGTACTTCGATTTCCAGCACCTCGTCGCCCGGGTAGGCCGATCCCACCTCGTGCTTGATGCGCTCGGCAGTCGCCTCGCCGATGAGCGAGCCGTAGTTACGGCGCACATAATTGATAATGGACTCGTCGAAGCGATCGCCCCCAATCCGTACCGACTGGGAATACACCACGCCATTGAGGGAGATGATGGCCACTTCGGTGGTACCGCCACCGATATCGACCACCATGGAACCGGTGGCTTCGGAGACCGGCAGACCGGCACCGATGGCGGCAGCCATCGGCTCATCGATCAGATAGACTTCCCGGGCACCCGCCCCCAGGGCCGATTCCTTGATCGCCCGACGCTCGACCTGAGTGGAGCCGCACGGCACGCACACCAGCACACGCGGGCTGGGGCGGAAGAAATTGTTGTCGTGCACCTGTTTGATAAAATGCTGCAGCATTTTTTCGGTGACATAAAAATCGGCAATCACCCCGTCTTTCATCGGACGGATGGCGGCGATATTGCCAGGGGTACGCCCCAGCATCTGTTTGGCGGCATGACCGACGGCGGCAACACTCTGGGCCGAACCGGATCTTTCCTGGCGAATGGCCACGACAGAGGGCTCGTTCAGAACAATGCCCTGATCTTTGACGTAGATGAGAGTGTTGGCCGTTCCCAAATCGATCGAAAGATCGTTGGAAAACATGCCTCTGAGCTTTTTAAACATATGCTGAAGGGGATCCTGGGTTGATAAACCGGAAAGTGCGGCTAACTTTATCAATGCAGCCGGTTTCAGGCAAGATACAAGCACAGCTAAAGCCGCTTGCAGACGGGTATAAGTTTCAATAAAACGATAAGTTCCTTACACTTGCCTCATCACCCCTTCGTTATTTATTTCGTGTCAGAATTTAGCGCCTGGAAAAAGCTGTATCAGCCGCAGCGCCCCTCCCCGCAGCAACGACTTTTTCATCCCCTGCTGGAGCAGCATGCGCTGGCCCTGTGGATCAAGCGGGATGACCAGCTGCATCCACGGATCTCCGGCAACAAATGGCGAAAGCTGAAATACATTCTGCGCCAGGCTCTGTCGGAACAGGCATCCGGTGTACTCAGTTTTGGCGGTGCCTATTCCAATCATCTGCATGCGCTGGCCGCCGCCGGCCACGAACTGTCACTGCCCACTCTGGGCATAGTGCGTGGCGAACCTCACAGCCGCCACAACCCCACCCTGGGCGATGCCCGTCGCTGGGGCATGGCGCTGGAGTTTGTCGATCGGCAGCAGTATCGGCGACGCCAGGAGCCGGCCTGGCTGAACGAGCTGGCCCGGCGCTATCCCGGCTTTCTCATCGTGCCCGAAGGGGGCAGTTGCCCCCAGGCACTGCCGGGGGTGGCGGAATTGTGGCAAGAGCTGTCGCAGGAAGTGGATGAAGTGATACTGCCGGTGGCCAGTGGTGGCACCCTCGCCGGGCTGCTGTCCGCCCGTCCCGCCACCACCCGGGTGCGGGGCTACGCGGTATTGAAGGGCACCAGCTGGCTGGCCGAAGAAGTCTGCCGGCTGTATCCGGCCGCCGGACAGGATCCGGGCTGGCAGCTCGAGCTGGATCATCATGGCGGCGGCTATGCCAGGTGCCCGGTGGCCGACCAGGCGACCATCGCCGAACTGGCCGAGCAACTCGGCATCCCCCTCGAACCCATTTACAGTGGCAAGGCCATGCTCGGGCTGTTTCGGGATATTGAAGCCGGCCTTTATCCTGCCGGCAGCCGCCTGCTGTTTCTGCATACCGGCGGTTTGCAGGGCGCGCGGGGGGCGCTATAGCAGATCGAACCGCTCCGGACGAGAGAAAAAATAACCCTGGCCGGCATAAACACCCAGCTGATGCAGGCATTCCCATTCGTCGGCACTTTCCACGCCCACCGCAATCACCCGGGCCCGGGTGCCGACACTGTTGCCGACCAGGCTTCTCACCGCCATCTGATTGACCGGCTTGCCGGCAATGTCACGTACCAGGCTGGGATGCAGCTTGAGATAATCCAGATCGTAATCCCTGATGTACTGGGTGCTGACCACATCCTGGCCCGCATGATCCACCGCCAGCCGGCACCCCAGCGCCCTGAGTGCACGCAATGGTTTACTCAGTGCCTGAAAATGACGACTCACCTGGGCTTCGGACAATTCAATGACCAGCTCATTCAGCTGCGACTTGGGCAACTGGATCAGCTCGAACACCAGCCAGCGATAGAATCCCGCATTGAGCAGGCTGGCCGCCGACAGATTGACCGCCAGGGTCGAGCGCCGATCACTTTCCTGCAGCAGGGTCAGAGTACGCAGCAGGATCACCCGATCCAGCTCCTGTAACAGACCACATTTTTCCGCCATGGGCAAAAAGTGCCCGGCCGACAATACCCGCCCCTGCTCGTCCTTGATCCGGGCCAGCAGTTCATAAATGACCGGGGCCTGTCCCGCGGCGGTGTAGATACCCTGCCAGTCGAGGCGGATTTGATCCTGCTCCAGCTGGCGGCCCAGCAGGGTCCGCCAGCGTACCGTGCCCTTGCCGCTGCTTTCTTCGGTGACGCCCTTGTAATACATGAAATAGCCATCACCCCCCTGCAGGCCGGCGCTGCGCAGGGCCAGTTCCGCTTCTTCCTCCACCGTCGGCAGTTGCTCGCCATAGCGGAAACAGACCCCACCGATAAAGAGCGCCGGCTCTCGTACCTCGTCCGGCCAGTGCAGCCGCCGCAACAGTTTCATCACCTGCCGAGCCGCTTCCAGCGCTTCGCTTTCCACCAGGTTGGGGAACAACAATGCGAAGGTATTACCGGTATAGCGGGCTTGCAGGGCGCCGGGATAACGACGGATCAGGTGGCCCAGATAGACCGACGCCGACGACAGCAACTCATCGCCCCGCTCGTAGCCCAGTTTGTAGTTGATCGGCTCGAGATCCTGCAGTTCGACCAGCAACAGCGCCCCGGAATGGCTGGCCGGATCATTCAGCGCCGCCTCCAGCCGGTTGTCGAAAAACACCCGGTTACCGATACCGATATTCTTGTCCACAAAGACATTGGCGCGCATGAAGGTATCGAAGCGACTTCGCTCCCTGCCCGCCTCTTTCAGATCACGGAGCAACTTGTCCAGTGCCTGACTGGCCTGATGCGGCCACTCCTCCCGGGTGTTGTGCTGCAACATGCTGAGCTTGCCATCGAGGATCAGCTGGCCACGCACATCGAGCAGCTCGGCGCCGTGAAGTTGCCGACGAAACCAGCGCAGGCTGAACAACATGCCGGCGAACACCAGCAGAATGGCGGCCGTTAACCCTGAAAGCGCGGCGAGGGAATGATCGATATCGTAGAAGGGGGGGCGCAATACCAGACGCACACTCAGCCCCTGATGCGCATTCAGTTCATGCCGGTATTCCAGCGACAACTCATCGGCCGCGAGCGGGCTGTCCGACTGGTAACGATACAGCGGGTGCTCGGCGTCCTGCACCGAAAACTCGATGATATCGTTGACATCCAGCAGCGCCGGCAGCCAGCGATCGATACTCTCCTGCTGCTCGGCTCCATTCTGCCAGCCTTCGTTGACCAGCCGTACCACCGAGTCTACCTGCCGTTGCTGGTAGGCAGACCCCATCTGATAGAAGCTGATCCCGGCTCCTATCAGCACCATCAGTACGGCCGCCAAGATGCACACTGTGATGGTGGCAATAAACTGATTGGTAAATCTCATTGATGATCCCTGGCTGAACCCGGTTGATTCCGGCTTTTCTTCCCTGATATTCCGTTCCTGATCGAAACGGTACAACAAATGCGAGTCATTATCGTGGCCCAGTCTGAAAGATAAGACCTTTCAAGCCGTACCGCCATGGCAACCGATAATGAAAAGCCCCTGAATCAGGGGCTTAACGTCAATTTTTTACGTAATGACTCGCAGGTCGAACCCTCAGAACGGGATGTCGTCATCAAAGTCCATCGGCGGCTCGTTGTAGACCGGTGCCGGATTCTGAGGCTGACTCTGGGGCTTGCTGGCCGCCGGCTTGCTTTGCTGACCGTACTGAGGCTGCCCCTGAGGTCCGCCCTGTTGCTGACCCCAGCCGCCCTGACCACCTTGCTGACCACCCTGTTGCTGGCCACCTTGCTGTCCCCAGCCGCCTTGACCACCACCCTGAGCACCACCGCCCTGCGGGCGTCCGCCCAGCATCTGCATGGTGCCGCCAACATCGACCACGATTTCGGTGGTGTAGCGATCCTGGCCATCCTGACCCTGCCACTTGCGGGTCTGCAAACGCCCTTCCACATAAACCTGAGAACCTTTGCGCAGGTATTCACCGGCAATTTCGGCCAGCTTGCCGAAGAACACCACCCGGTGCCATTCGGTACGTTCTTTCTGCTCGCCGGTCTGCTTGTCGCGCCAGGTCTCGCTGGTGGCCAGGGTGATATTGGCGACCGCGTTACCGTTGGGCATGTAACGCACTTCCGGGTCCTGGCCCAGGTGGCCGATCAGGATAACTTTATTGATGCCTCTATTGGCCATAACTCGCTCCGTACTCACAGGTTGATCAGGCGCCGGGCCTGATCCAGTTCAAAAATATTACCGTCTACCTTCAGGTAGGCGGCCCCCTCCTCGGGGATAATCAAAGCCTCATGCACACCGGGCAGGGCCATCAGCCGCTGCAACAGCTGCTCACGCTGATCCTTGTTTTCTATATTAACACCGATGGACAGGATATGAGACCGCACCTTGCTCACATTGGTCATGCCGGTCGCCAGCCAGAACCAGAACGCCATGCACACCGCCACCAGTACAAAGACGCCGCCGCCGCCCAGTTGCTGATAAAGCAGGCCGCCCAGCACCCCGCCGAGAAAGGCACCGAAAAACTGGCTGGTGGAATAAATCCCCATGGCAGTCCCCTTGGCACCCGCCGGGGCCAGCATCGACAGAAAGGCGGGCAGGGAAGCTTCCATGAAGTTGAAGGCGGTAAAATACAGCATCATCGCCAACGCCAGCAGCCATAGCTGCCCCTGACCGGCTGCCATCAGCAGCAGCGCCGCCATCATCACCAGTATCGAGGCCTGAAACAGCTGCTTGTTCATGTTGCGCCGCGCGCCCAGGATCAGAAAGGGCACGATCAACACGAAGGACAACAGCAGGGTCGGCAGATACAGCCACCAGTGATGCTCGGCCACCAGTCCCGCATCGAGCAGCGTCAGCGGAAAAGCCACAAACACCGCGGTCAGGGTCAGATGCAGCAGCATGATGCCGAAGTCCAGCCGCAGCAACTGCCGGTCTTTCAGCAGCCGGCCAAACAGTTCGGGCGCGGCGGTCACATCCCGGATCTGTCCGCGATGGGCCTGCTCCGGCAGCATGAAACGCACCATCAGGATACCGACCAATGCCAGCAGCGCCGTGGTCCAGAATACCCCCGACAGGCCAATGAATGCGGCCAGCACCGGTCCCAGCACCATGGCGATGGCAAAGGAGATGCCGATACAGACCCCGATAATGGCCATGGCCTTGGTCCGGTTTTCTTCCCGGGTAATATCGGCCGCCAGCGCCAGAATGGCGCCGGCGATGGCGCCGGAGCCCTGCAGCACCCGACCGATGGCCACGCCATACACCGAGTCGGACAGCGCGGCCACCACCGAGCCCAGGGCAAACAACGCCAGACCGGCATAGATCACCGGCTTGCGACCGATACGGTCCGACAGCCAGCCGACGGGGATCTGCAGTATCGCCTGGGTCAGGCCGTAGACGCCGATAACGATGCCGACCCACAACGGTGAAAAGCCGATCAAATCCTGACCGTAAAGCGCGAATACCGGCATGATCATAAACAAACCAAGCATCCGCATACCGAAAATGCCCGCCAGGGTAAACGAGGCCCGCCGCTCGCGAGGGCTGAAGCCTTGCTCGTCACTCATGGATATCCTTCCGCCGTCAACAGGATTGAAAAGAGGCCTAGTTTAGCACGGTGACACTGTCAAGATTAATCCTTATTGTCCCTTGGCTGGCTATTCATCCAGTGCCATACTAGCCGGTCGAATTTACACCAAGGTGATGCTGCAGATGGATAAAATCGAAGTTCGCGGGGCCAGGACCCACAACCTGAAGAACATCAGCCTGGACCTGCCAAGGGACAAGCTTATCGTGATCACCGGCCTGTCCGGTTCGGGTAAATCGTCCCTCGCCTTCGATACCCTCTACGCCGAAGGCCAGCGCCGCTACGTGGAGTCGCTTTCCGCCTACGCCCGCCAGTTTCTCTCGCTGATGGAAAAACCGGACGTGGACCATATCGAAGGCCTGTCGCCGGCCATCTCCATCGAGCAGAAGTCGACTTCCCACAATCCGCGCTCCACCGTCGGCACCATCACCGAAATCTACGACTATCTGCGATTGCTGTTCGCCCGGGTGGGCGAGCCGCGCTGCCCGACCCACTCGCTGCCGCTGGCGGCCCAGACCATCAGCCAGATGGTGGACAAGGTGCTGGAGCAGCCCGAGGGCAAGCGACTGATGCTGCTGGCGCCGGTGATACGCAACCGCAAGGGCGAGCACAGCAAGCTGCTCGACAACCTCTCCGCCCAGGGCTTTATCCGTGCCCGCATCGACGGCGAGGTCTGCGATCTGTCGGATCCGCCGGCGCTGGAACTGCAGAAGAAGCACACCATCGAGGTGGTGGTGGATCGTTTCAAGGTGCGCGAGGATCTGCAACTGCGGCTGGCGGAATCCTTCGAGACCGCATTGGAACTATCCGGCGGCATCGCTTCTGTGGTGTCGATGGACGACGACCAGGAAGCCCCGCTGGTGTTTTCCGCCAACTTCGCCTGCCCCGAGTGCGGCTATTCCATCGCCGAACTCGAGCCGCGCATCTTCTCGTTCAACAACCCGGCCGCGCCTGCGACAGCTGCGATGGCCTGGGAGTGCAGCAGATCGTCGATCCGGACAAGGTGATCAGCAATCCGGAGCTGAGCCTGTCCGGCGGCGCCATCCGCGGCTGGGACAAACGCAGCTACTACTACTACCAGATGCTCAAGTCCCTGGCCGAGCATTACGACTTCGATCTGGAGGTTCCCTACCAGGATCTGCCCGAGGCCATTCAGCAGGCGGTGCTGTACGGCTCTGGCCGCACCAGTATCGAATTCAAGTACATGAACGATCGGGGCGACGTGCTGGCTCGCAAGCATCCGTTTGAAGGCATTCTGCACAACATGGAGCGCCGCTACCGGGAAACCGAGTCCAACTCGGTGCGTGAGGAGTTGGCCAAGTACCAGACCAACCGTGCCTGCCCTAGTTGCCGTGGCACCCGGTTGAAAGAAGGCCCGCGCAATGTGTTTGTGGCCGATCATACCCTGCCCCGGATCACCGACATGGCCATCGGTGAGGCACATGCCTTCTTCACCGATCTGGCGCTGTCGGGACAGAAGGCACAGATCGCCGACAAGATCCTCAAGGAGATCGTGGCGCGGCTGGGTTTTCTGGTGAACGTCGGGCTCAACTATCTGACCCTGTCACGCAGCGCCGATACCCTGTCCGGCGGCGAAGCCAGCGCATCCGGCTGGCCAGTCAGATCGGCGCCGGCTTGGTGGGCGTCATGTATGTACTGGACGAACCCAGCATCGGCCTGCACCAGCGCGACAACGAGCGACTGCTGTCGACCCTGACCCACCTACGGGATCTGGGCAACACGGTGATCGTGGTGGAGCATGACGAAGACGCCATTCGCGCCGCCGACTACGTGCTGGATATCGGCCCCGGTGCCGGGGTGCACGGCGGTGAAATCGTGGCTCAGGGTACGCCCGCCGAGGTGATGGCCAACCCGGAGTCGCTCACCGGCGCCTACCTGTCGGGCCGCGAATGCATAGCGATACCGAGCCAGCGTACCCCGGTAGGCGACCACTGGCTGGTGTTGAAAGGGGCCAGGGGAAATAACCTGAAAAATGTCGAGCTCAGGCTGCCGCTGGGGCTGATGACCTGCGTGACCGGGGTCTCGGGTTCGGGCAAGTCGACGCTGATCAACAATACCCTGTTCCCCCTGGCCCACCGCGAGCTGAACAAGGCCACCGTCAGTCAGCCGGCCCCCTATAACAGCATCGAGGGCATGGACAGGCTGGACAAGGTAGTGGATATCGATCAGAGCCCCATCGGCCGTACCCCACGCTCCAACCCGGCCACCTATACCGGTATTTTCACCCCCATTCGCGAGCTGTTTTCCGCCACCCAGGAAGCCCGCTCCCGGGGCTACAAACCGGGCCGGTTCTCGTTCAACGTCAAGGGCGGCCGCTGCGAAGCCTGTCAGGGAGATGGTGTCATCAAGGTGGAAATGCACTTCCTGCCCGACGTTTACGTTCCCTGTGATGTGTGCAAGGGCAAACGCTACAACCGCGAGACCCTGGAGATAAAATACAAGGGCAAAAGCATCCACGAGGTGCTGGACATGACGGTGGAAGACGCCTGTGACTTCTTCGCGCCGGTACCGGCCATCGCCCGCAAGCTGCAGACGCTGATGGACGTGGGCCTGTCCTATATCCACTTGGGCCAGTCGGCCACCACCCTGTCCGGCGGCGAGGCTCAGCGGGTCAAGCTGGCCAAGGAGCTGTCCAAGCGTGACACCGGCCAGACCCTCTATATTCTGGACGAACCCACCACCGGCCTGCATTTTCACGATATCCAGCTGTTGTTGACGGTACTGCACCGGCTGCGCGATCATGGCAACACCGTGGTGATCATCGAGCACAATCTGGACGTGATCAAGACCGCCGACTGGATAGTCGACATGGGACCGGAAGGTGGCAGCGGCGGTGGCCAGATCCTGGTCACCGGCACCCCCGAACAGGTGGCGGAACACAAAGAGTCTCACACGGCTCGCTTTTTACAGCCTATGCTGAAAGGGCGCTAGTCTGCATGGAAGCAACGATGACACGGATTTCATTACCCTACCTCTGGTTCTGGTGTTTCGCCGCCTGGACGCTCGGCGGCATGCATTACTTCATGCACAATCCCGGCGGTTCCGGGTTCTACCTGCCGTTCAACATGGTGGGCTGGATCTTCATCTCGCTGATGACGGGCCTGGGGCTGTGGCAGATGACCCTGAACCGCAGCGTCGATTACAGCCGTTTTCACCTCTGGTGCTGGCTGGTGCTGCTACTGCTGCTGGTGCCGCTGCTCTATCCCAACCGGGGCTTTGCCGATCATGCCCTGCCGCGGCTCGCGGGGCTGACCGGCGGCCTGCTGTTCTGGTTTGCCCTGCTGCAGTGCCGCTTCGATGAAAGCGCCCGCTACCGGCTGCTGTATTTTCTGCTCGCCGCCGTCAGCCTGGAAGCCCTGCTCGGACTGGTGCAGTATTACCTGCTGACGCCCGGCAACTGGATTGGCTACAACACCGACACCAATCGCCCCTACGGCATCTTCCAGCAACCGAATGTGATGGCCAGCTTCATGGCCACCGGCCTGATGCTGTCCTGCTATCTGGGACTGGCAGACAAACGCCCCCTGCCGGCCGCCAGAAATATCTGGCTGGGCACCCTGCTGGTGAGTTGCTCCCTGCTGCTGACGGTGCTGCAATCCCGGGTCGGCCTGCTCGGCGCCGCCGTGGGCCTGCTGTTGCTGCTGCCCTGGGCCTGGCAACAGAGACCGAAATACTGCCTGTGGGGGCTGGAGCTGATCGGACTGGGGGTGGTGTTCGGGCTGTTCTCCCTGAGTGGAGGCGAAGGAGTGCAGAGGGGAGCAGAGGTTTACACCAACCCCGGTATCCGCCAGCACTACTGGCAGCAAGCGCTGGCGCTGATTGCCGAGCATCCCTGGTTCGGCACGGGCTATGGCGATTTCGAACGCCAGTTCATGGAGTTCTATCTGTCCCGCATGGAACTTCAGCCCGGCCTGCCGATGATGGAGTCCAACCTGGATCACCCCCATAACGAGCTGCTTTACTGGGGGGTGGAAGGCGGCCTGCTGCCGGTGGTGGCCATTGTCTCGGTGGCGCTGGCCTTCATTTGCCTGCTGTTCAGGGCGCCCTGGCGCCACGCGCTGGCGCTGGCCGCTCTGGTCTGGCCCATCGCCCTGCACAGCCAGACCGAATACCCCTTCTATCATTCCCTGGCCCACTGGATCACCCTGCTGGTGCTGCTGTACTGGATAGACTCCCGGCTGGAATCGCCACACAGCCGGCCATACCGCCCCTGGTTGCTGGCCCGGTTTACCGCCCTGCTGATCCCGGCGCTGGTCGTGCCCTTCATGCTCACCGGCTTGCAGACTGCCCGAGTGGTGACCCAGTATGAACGCGGCGGCGGCAAGGAGCCTGAACTGCTGCTGTCGGCCAGCAACCCCATGGCCTGGCTGACCCGGCTGGAGTTCAACGCCATGTCGCTGCGGCTGGCGGTGGGCTCGGCGCAGCAGAATGCCGAGGAACTGCAAGCCTATGTCGACTGGGGCCGGCAGTTTGTGCGCCATACCCCCAGAGCCAATATTTACTACAACATGGTGCTGGCCCTGAACCGCCTGGAGCGGGAACAGGAAGCGGAACAGTTGCTGCAGCAGGCCCGTTATTTCTATCCGGATGATGCCATGTTGCAGCAGGACAATATCAGCAAGGCACTGCAGACCCTGGATCAGGGCCGGAGCAGCCAGGCTGGCGAGACGGCCATGGTCACGGATTCCGGGGAGTCTTGAGCTGGTTTCACCGTGCCGCCGGCACGAAGCGTACCCGAAACATCCTGGACCAGAATTTGCCGGTCAGGTAAAACTCGTCGCCTTTGGGATCATGGGTGATGCCGTTGAGTACCGCCTCCGGATCCGCCGGACGGCCGCTCAGATCCAACAACGGGGTGGTGTCGATCTCGGCATCGACTATCCCGCTCCGCTTGTCGATCCTGACGATACGGTGTTCCTTCCAGATGTTGGCGTAAACGTGGTCGCCGACACAGGCCAGATCATTCAACCGGTGCCGAGGCAGCTCCCGCTGCGTCACCTCTACCTGCCCCAGCAGGGAGAAATCCAGCGGATCCCGCCGGTAAAGGGTGGCGCTGCCATCACTCATCCACAGTGCCTCGCCATCGAAGCACAACCCCCAACCCTCACCGCCATATTGATGGGCCTGTACCAGCGACAGACTACTCACGTCGTAGACCAGCGCCAGCCCTTCTTTCCAGGTCAGCTGGATCAGTTGGTTACCAACCCGTGTCAGTCCTTCACCGAAATAACCGGGATCCAGAGCCAGTCGCTGCAACACCTCGCCGGTGGCCGGGTTTATCTTGCGCAGGCTGCTCTGGCCATAAAGGCCGGTGCTTTCGTAAAGATAACCATCGTGTAACAGCAGCCCCTGAGTAAAGGCATCGGCAGCATGCGGCAAGGTTGCCATTATCTCCACACCCAGACGTTCGACGGTAATATCATCGGCCTGGGCAGGCAGGCAACACAGCCAGATCACCGGCAGCGCCCGGATCCGCTTCAAATAACCAGAAATAACGCCTCCAAAAATAGTCGCATGATGGTCGTGACACTTGAGCCGGTGCTGCCGATAGCCGGGAGGCGCGGCATTCATGCCTGTTATGGTCACCATCTGCATCTCGCCCAGTCGGAGCCAACACCTTCAACCATGCCGGTCGGGAAGAGAGCCGGCGCTCGGGTCATGACCTCCACAGGCAACAACAGTACGATTTTGGTGCTTCAAATGACAACCCTGCACTTTCGCTCTGTCTATACTCATGACGAACGTACTCGGACCCCAGGCACGAGAACCGTGCTCTCGGAACGAGTCCATTTCGCCTCCCCCGCCTAAGGAGAATAACAATGATAATGAAAAGATTCTTTCGGATACTCAACCCGATATTGATCCTGTCCCTGATGATGGGCTCCCTGCCACTGTCAGTCCAGGCCCAGCCAGGCCAACTGGTGTCTACCCAGAGCGTACTCGATGCGATGCAGATGAGTGCCGAACGTGAGCGTATCGGCGCCTTGCTGGCCCGCACCGACGTACGGGAGCAACTGATCAATTACGGTGTCGAGCTGTCAGAAGTCGAAGCGCGTGTGTCCGCCCTGTCGGATCAGGAAGTGCGGCAGATGGCCGAACAGCTGGACAAGATGCCGGCCGGGGCCAATGGGGTGGTCGGCGCCCTGCTCACCGTGTTCATCATTCTGCTGGTCACCGACCTGCTGGGTCTGACTCACGTCTTCCCCTTTACCCGCTGATGGCTTTGTTACCGCCGCCGAAGGCGCTCCGCCGCCGGCAAAACGCCCGCCCGACGGGCGTTTTGTCGTTAGTGGTGTTGATGTTACCGGCACTGCTGACCGGCTGTGCCGCCACGCCCATACTGTCACCGGAAACAGAAACCCGGCTAGCCAGCCCGTCCTATGTCACCGGCGTCCCCTTTCATGGCCAGCGCGACTACCAGTGCGGACCCGCCTCGCTGGCCATGGTACTCAATGCCAGCGGCGTAGAGGTGAGCGTGGATCAGCTGATCCCTCAGCTATTCGTGCCCGGACGCGAAGGCAGTGTACAGCCGGAGATGATGGCCACGGTGCGCCGTCATCGGCGCATCAGCTACCCGTTGGACGGCAGCTTCGATGGCCTCTTGTCTGAAGTAAACGCCGGACACCCGGTAGTCGTGCTGCAAAACCTGGCGCTGCCGCTCTGGCCCATGTGGCATTACGCGGTCGTCATCGGTTACGACAGACAACGGGAGCAACTAGTGCTACACAGCGGCGAACAGTCCCGTCAGGTGACCGGTATGGGCCGTTTCGACGCCACCTGGGCACGCAGTGGTCGCTGGGCCATGGTGGCGCTGCCGCCGGGGCAACTCCCTCGGAGCATCAGCTCGCAGCAGGCCACCGACAGCATCGCCGCCTTTGAAGCCTCGGCCGGTGCCGAGGCCGCCCTGCCCGCCTGGCAGGCGCTGGTCGAACGCTGGCCCGGCCATGCCATGGGCTGGTTCGCCCTGGGCAATGCGCTGTATGCCAGCGGTGATCCTCAGGCGGCAACCAGGGCCTTCGAGCAGGCCACCACACAGGACCCCGAGTTGGCGGTCGCCTGGCTCAACCTGGGGCTGACTCAGCAAGGTCTGGGCCAGCGACAGCAGGCCATCGCCAGCCTGCACCGGGCGGCGGCGTTACCCGGCCAATGGCAAGCTCAGGCTGAACAGGCGTTAACTGAAATGTGAGATGCCCCTCTCACACCTCACGGTTTTTACATTAATGGATGGGGTCATCCGTGGTCAGCATCGTCACCAGCCGGCGGCGTGTCACCAGCCCCAGCCCCTGACGACCGACCGGCAGCAGAAAGCCGGCGGTTTCTTCCTGCTGCAACGTCTTGATCGCGGTCAGTAGAGAGGCGTCTGCGCTCAGTTCAAGCAATCGACGGTTGGCCCCCAGCAGCGGTGCCAGCACTTGTTGCAGCGTCAACTCCTGCTGCTGCAACCATGGCCGATACACCTGCTCCAGAGCCTCGCCTTCGACCAGATAGCTGTGCTCTCCCTGACGCACCACCACCCACGGCAGCTTGCGTTCGAGCACGGCACCGAGGTTGTCGTCGGTCCCGATGTCGAAATCGGAAAAACGGAAACTGGCCAGTTCGGACAGATAACGCTGCGCCAGGGCGGTACGCAGCGGATGGGTCTGCAGCAGACGCCCCCGCTCCTTGAGCAGGGTCAGCAGCAGCGAGGGCTGCCGAAAGCCGTGCTGGCAGACCAGGTTGGCAGTGAGCACCACCGTCATCGCCGGAAACATGGCCTCGGCGCTGAGTGACAGTTCCAGCACCGTGGCCAGCGCCGCCAGCGGCGCATGCAGCACGGCCCCCATCATGGCCGCCATGCCCAGCAGGGCATAGAGGCCCGGCTCGGACGCGCCCGGCACCAGGGCACCCGCCACGCCGCCGGCACAGACCCCCAGCATCAGCATGGGAGCTATCTGTCCCCCCGGCACGCCCAGGCCAATCGCCGCCGCCGTGGCAATCAGTTTGGCCCCCAAGATCAGCAACAGCAGCAGCCAGGGCAACTGGTGACTCAGGGTGGCATTGATGGTGTCATAGCCCGAGCCGAGGATCTGTGGCACGAACAGTGCCAGCCCCCCGGTGATCAGGCCGGCCAGCAGCAGCCTGACCGCCCGTCCCTTGATGGGAAAACGAAGGAAGAGCCTGACCAGATAATGAAACAACACCGCCACCAGTCCCACCCAGAGTCCGGTGAGCAGCAGGCTGGGAATATCGCCATAGCCCGCCAGTGACAATCGGACCGGTTCCAACACCGCGTGAGGGCCAAGCAGCGCGCCGCTAAAGGCCGAGGCACTGATGGCCGCCGCGATAATGGGCGCAAACCCCAGCAGGCTGTATTCCATCAGCACCACCTCCATCGCGAACAGCACCCCGGCCAGCGGCGTGTTGAAGGCGGCGGAAATGGCCGCCGCCGTACCGCAGCCAATCAGCAGCCGCAGCTGACTCGGAGGACGATCCGTGTATTGCCCGAGCAGGCTCGCGATGCCGGCGCCCAGGTGTACCGCCGGCCCTTCGCGGCCGACGCTGTGGCCGGTGCCCAGCGCAATCAACGCCGCCATGAACTGAAAAGCGGTATTGGCTGCCGGCAGTTGCCCCCGCCCGAACTGCAGCCGTTCCAGCACATAGGCCAGCCCGACCGTCTGACCCGAGACCGGTGTCAGCCGATAAAGCAGGATCAGCAGCAGGCTGCCCAGCACCGGCAATCCCAGTCGCCACCAGGGCGACAGGGATTCGAAATCTTCCAGGTTGGCCCCGTTCAGCCAGCCCAGAGTCAGGTTCAACAGGCTCAGGAAGCTGACCATCACCAGACCGGACAGGATCCCAATGACACCACCCAGCAGTACCAGCGGCAGCAGGCTGTGCGAGGGGCCGGCAAAAAAACGGTGAAACTTGCTGGTCATCGGCTATGCCGCCCGGTGACCAGCAGCCAGTCGAGCAGCTCCCTAGCCAACCGCTCGTGAGCGACCCCGAACGCGGCCACTACCGCCGGGACATCTGTCCCCTGCGGAACAGCCCCGACATCGAAACGCCGGCTGGCCAGGATGGTGCGCCGCTCGGGATCCACCAGCCGGGCATCGAAGCGAATGATCACCACCGGCTGGCCCTGGCGGTATTCGCTTTGAAAGGCTCGCAATACCCCACTCAGCTCGACATCGACCCGCAGGTTGTCATTGTCACTGCCGACATATCGCAGACGGCCATCCTGCTGAAACGACTCGATCAATTGATCCCGCCACAGCACGGGTACCGAGGACACCCAGCGCGCATGCTGATAGACGCTGAGCTGGTTGTCCTGCGGCACCACTGCGATGCGGGTACCAGACAGCAGCCCGCTGGTCTCGGGCCGGGTGACCCGCAGCGCCATATCCATGCCTGGTGCCGGACCGGGTGCCAACATCGGCGTCGGCAGACGATAGAAGGTAACCGGCGGGGACGAGGGCAGCAGGGTGCAGCCACTCAGTACCAACACCACGGGTAACCATTTCATCGGCATATGCGTCCATAACCGTCTCATCGTCATCATGGCTGAAACTCCCGGATTTTCTCCCCGCCCAGCAGAAAGCCGGAGGGATCCTCTTCCAGGCGACGGGCCACCTCTCCCAGGGTGGCGAGGGTACTGCGCAACTCCCGCAGGGTCGGCTCCAGCTCGGCCATGCCCTGCAGACCCGAGTCCAGTGCCTGCTGATTATCGGCCAGCAGCCGATCGAGATTGCGGCTGAATCGCTCCATCGAGGCCAGGCTGCGATCCGCATTGGTGAACAGGCGCTCGCCCTTATCCCCGAACTGAGTCTCCAGCCGACCAAGCAGCCGGGAAGCCTGAGTCATGGTGGCTTTCATCTGTCGGCTGGTCTCGGCCAGATCCGCCATTCCCTGACGGAGTTCGTCTTTCTGCCCGGCAATCACGCTGGTGGTCTCGTCCAGATTGGCCAGCACCCGGCCGAGATGTCGGCCGTTTTCGGTCGAGAACAGCTGATTGGCCTTGTCAATCAGGGAGGTAACGCCCACCAGCAGCTCTTCACTGTTTACCCGCAAGCGAGCTATGGGTGAGGGATCCGCCAGGATCACCGGTATGGCATCACCTTCTGCCTCCAGCGCCGGGCTGGCGGGAGAGCCCTCGCTCAGCTGGATGTTGGCGGCGCCGGTGATATTGGCCAGCGCCAGCCGGGCCCGGGTGTCGGCTTTTACCGGGGTCTGCCGACCGATACGGACCCGGGCCAGCACCCGCCGCGGATCCTGTGGATCCAGCGACAGCGTTTCCACCTCCCCGACCCGGATGCCGTTGTACTCCACCGCACTGCCCACGGTCAGGCCGCTGACCGCCTCCCGAAACACGATATCGTACAGCCGGGAGTCCTGCTGAGTACCGGCTCTGGCCAGCCAGAGCACGAACAGCAAGACGCCGGCGGCAATGGCCAGGGTAAAACAGCCAATCAGCACATGATGTGCACGGGTTTCCATCTGTTACTCCTTGCAGGCAAGTTCGGCCGCCTGACTCGCGGCCCGACCGCGGGGGCCATGAAAGTAATCCTGTACCCAGGCATCGTCGGTGACGGCCACCACCGCCAGCCGGTCGGCCACCAGCACCTTCTTGTGGGCCAGCACCGCTACCCGGTCACAGCTGCTGTAGAGGGTATCCAGATCATGAGTGACCAGGAATACCGTCAGGTTGAGTGCATCACGCAGCGTCAGCAACAACCGGTCGAAGGCCGCCGCCGCGATGGGATCCAGGCCAGCGGTGGGCTCGTCGAGAAACAGCACATCCGGATCCAGCGCCAACGCCCGGGCCAGGGCTGCCCGCTTGATCATGCCGCCGGACAGCTCGGACGGATACAAGGCCGCCGCCTTGGCCGGCAACCCCACCAGTGCCAGCTTGACCGACGCCAGATAGGCGGCATCGGCGCGGGACAGTCCCGCCTGCTCGATCAGCGCCAACGCGATATTTTCGGCCACGGTGAGCGAAGAAAACAAGGCTCCCTTCTGAAACAGCACGCCCATGCGTCGTTCCAGCAGCACCCGCTCCGGCTCCGGCAGGGCCAGCAGATTCTGACCCAGCAGCCGCACCTCTCCGCCACTTGGCCGGCGCAGACCGACGATGGAGCGCAACAGCACCGACTTGCCGGTACCGGATCCCCCGACCACCCCGAGGATCTCGCCCCGGTAAACGTCCAGATCCAGGCCCTCATGCACCGCATGGGGGCCGAATCGATTGTCGAGCCCCCGCACCTGGATCACCACTTCGCCGGACCGGCTCACCATTCCATCTCCATCAGAAAGAGGGCGGCAATCGCATCCAGCAGTATCACCACGAAGATCGACTGTACCACGCTGGAGGTGGTGTGCTCGCCCACCGACTGGGCGCTGCCGCCGACCTTGAATCCTTCCAGGCAGCCAATCAGCGCGATCAACAAGGCAAACAACGGTGCCTTGCCCAGCCCCACCAGCAGATGCTGCACCGGCACCTGCTGCACTATGGTCAGATACTGGGCCAGAGAAATATCGAGTGACAGCAGCGACACCACGGCACCACCGACCATGCCCGAGAGCATGGCGATAAAGGTCAGCAGCGGCAGGGTCAGCACCAGGGCCAGCAGCCGCGGCAACACCAGTAATTCGATGGGATCCAGCCCCTGGGTGCGCAGTGCGTCCAGTTCCTCGTTTACCTTCATCGAGCCGAGCTGGGCGGTGAAGGCGCTGGCAGTGCGGCCGGCCAGCAGAATGGCGGTGAGCAGCACCCCGAACTCCCGCAGAAAGGAATAGGCCACCAGATCGACCGTATAGATGGTGGCGCCGAAGTTAGCCAGCACGGTGGCGCCGAGAAAGGCCACGACCGCTCCGACCAGAAAGGTGAGCAGGGCGACGATGGGTACCGCATTGAGGCCGCACTGCTGCATTTGCGCTACCAGCGCGGTGATCCGCCAGCGCCGTGGCCTGGGGATCGAGACGGCCAGGGTACTCAGGGTCAGCCCCATGAAACCGAGCAGCAGTACCCATTGCCGCCAGCCCGCCAGCACCCGTTCCCCCAGCAGGGCCAGACCATCGGTCCAGCGGGATACCACTGGCGGCGGGGCTTCCCGACTGACCATGGCGGCCGCCACCGCCAGCAGCAAGGCCCGGCGTTCGGAAGACAGTCCGCTGGCGTCGGGCAGTATCCGGCACAAGGTGTCCGCGCCCAGCAGCTTGACCAGCAGGGCGGCACCGGCGGTATCCAGTTCGGTGAGGCCGGACGCATCCAGGCAGTCGGCTGGTATTGTCGGTGGCGCCACATTACGCGCCAGTTGCGCGTAATGCGCCAGGGTCCAGGGCCCCTGCAGGCGGGCACAAGGCTGGGCGCCGGTGGTTACGATCAGTGCTGCGCTCATCTCGTTCATGCTCTCCGGCCCGTTAGATAACAAATTCATATGAGACTCAAATTATCTGCCATCGCCTCCATAACCACAACAACTACCCGGTTTTATGCTAGGATCGCGCGATATCTGCGTCATTCCGAGACCCCTTATCATGACCATAGAACAACAATTGCAGCAACGCAGCGGCGGCCATCGAAGCTCCATATCTTTAAGAGAAAGGTGTAAACCATATTCAGGACGGGACAGGTGCTTGAAAAAAGCCTGATAACCCGGCCGGGAGGCATCATGTACAAACTGGTATTCTTCGTCCCCGAATCCCATGCCGAAGCGGTGAAGCAGGCGGTGTTCGCCACGGGCGCCGGCAGGATCGGCGACTACGACCGGTGCTGCTTCGAAACCCGCGGCCAGGGCCAGTTCCGGCCCCTGGCCGGCGCCAATCCCTTTATCGGCCAATCCGGTGAGCTGGAACGGGTGGATGAGCTGCGCATCGAGCTGGTGTGCGAGGATCACCTGATCCGCACCGCCGTCGCCGCCCTGCGTACGGCTCACCCATACGAAGAGCCAGCCTTCGATGTCTGGCCGCTGAGCGAATTTTAACGCTACACCAGCCACAAGGGAGATAGAATCACGGTATCCCTCTTGTCATTTCGGAGTCTGCCATGTCGACACACTGTATCTTGCCCTGCCCGCTGGGCTGGCTCTCAATTTCCGCCACCCCCGACGCCATCACCGGGCTGCGTTTCATCGATCAGGCCGATAATACAGGGACGCCGGCCACCCCCTTGCTGCAATCCGCCTGCCGGCAACTGACGGAATATTTCGAGGGCAAGCGCCGCCACTTCGAGCTGCCTCTGGCCCCCCAAGGCACGCCTTTTCAGCAATCGGTCTGGCAGGCGCTGCTAACCGTTCCCCACGGTGAGCGCCGCAGTTATAAAGACATCGCCGGGCTTATCGACAACCCCAATGCGGTCCGTGCCGTCGGACTGGCCAACAGCCGCAATCCCATCGCCATCATCATCCCCTGCCACAGGGTCATCGGTGCCAGCGGCAGGCTGGTCGGTTATGCCGGAGGGATAGAGCGCAAGGCCTGGCTGCTGCAGCACGAAGGCAATCCGGGTAACGATTAGCGACAAGTACCACTCACCCTGTGCGAGATCTCTCAAAGCATCGTCGGCATAAACGCTTTCTGGCTGCGCCATCTGCCGGAGATGATGGAATTTACAGATATATATCAATACATTACAAAAAATCGCGATTTTAACACCAGCAATGGCGTCATTTATTCGGCTTGAGCCAGAACCAGACTGGGCTATTATCTCTCTCGCAGGAAGCAAGGAGCCGGTCAGGACGACAGGCTGCCAGGACAGGCAAAGGAAAACCCGCAGGATGCGGCGATGGACACCTCCAGGATGGAGACGAACGTCAGGTCAGGATGACTTGCGGTCAGGATGACAAAGGACAGCCCGATGGATCGGGAAAGGGAACGCCATAAAGGATAAGGCAGCGTCAGGGATTGCAGGGAGCAAACCGGTTTACGGACAAGCCAGCAAGACGACCCAAAAAGGGGCAACATGATGTTGCCCCTTTTTCTATGGTCAAAACAAAGTAAGGGGGAGGAAAAGGCGTTACCTTTCTCCTCCCCCTTATTCCTCACCCGGTTAACTGCCGGTCATCTTCACCACCAGACAATCCATCCCCTGGCGCGCCAGACGCTGGCAGGCACTCTTGGCCTGATCCTTGTGCATGCCCACCAATTGAGCCCGGAACAACTTGCGATTGCTGATGTTCACCTCATTGACGGCCACCTGGATAAGCTCGATATTGTCCAGCCGCCGGGCCGCATCGGAAGCCCGGTCCCGTGCCTGCTCGGATACCCGGAAAGAGCCAACCTGCACGGCCCAGCCAAGCTCGCCCACCGGCAAGGTCTGCTGTACCGACAGGGTCTGTTGTGTCGGCACGGTCAAAGAGGCTCGCTGCAGCACCGCTGGTGTGCGAACTTCGGGTTCTTTCACGACCACCTGACGCTGGACTTCGGTGCTGACCACCAGTTTGCGGGCGGGTGCCGTTTTGGGCGATGCCTTGGCCAGCTCCGTGGCCCGCGCGAAACCGCTATCCAGCAATTTCACCATCTGAGCGTCCCGGGACTGGGCCGTATTACCCCCCATCACCACACCGACAAGGCGGTGTTCGCCACGCTGGGCCGACGTGGCCACATTGAAGCCCGACGCCCGGATATAACCGGTTTTCATGCCATCAACACCGGCCGTGTTACGCACCATACGGTTATGACTGTGATAGGTCTTGCCTTTGAAGCTGAAGGAAGCCGTCGAAAAATAGTGATAATGCTGAGGAAAATCCTTCATCAGTCGCAGCGACAGCTTCGCCAGATCCCGGGCGGTGGAAGCCTGGGCATTATCCGGCAGACCGGAGGCATTACGGAAGGTGGTGGAGGTCATCTGCATCGACTTCGCCTTGGCGGTCATCATGCGGGCAAACTCGCTTTCGGTGCCCCCCAGGGCTTCCGCCACCACCACGGCCGCATCGTTCGCCGAGCGCACCACCAGGGCCGGAATGGCGTCCCGTACTCGCAGCCGCTCCCCTTTCTTCAACGAAATATTGGTTTGCGGCATGGAGGCGGCGTGGGCCGACACCGGCATGGCGGTATCCAGCGTCATCAACCCCTTGTCCATGGCCTCGAACAACAGATAGAGAGTCATCATCTTGGTCAACGAGGCCGGATAGCGGGCGGCATCGGCGCTGGACGCATGCAACACTTCACCGCTCTCCGCATCCAGCACGATGGCGGCATAGCGCGGGTTGGCCTGAGCCTGACTCAAAGAGCCCAATAACAGCATGATCGCCAGGAGCAACCATCCTGTTTTTCCGGTGTGTCTTACAGCAAACATGGAAGGCTCCTCCCAGTGGTGAAATAAAGTCGGCAGAAGCTACGCCATCGTCCGAATCCTGTCCAGCGTTTCCCGCTGTCCTGCGCCGAAAACACAGTATTACCGCCTTGACCGCACTCCCTGCTACTACAAGCATACACCTTTCACGGGCGAGAATATGCCGGCCATTCAGGATTTGGCAGGAAGGCGCCGTCGGCGCCTTCTTGTCTTGAGGATGAGTCGGAAACCGGGGATCAGGCGCTCAGGTTGGGCGCCAGCCATTTTTCGGCCTCTTCCCGCGTCATGCCCTTGCGAGCGGCATAATCCAGCAACTGATCGTCCTGGATCTGGGCCACCGCAAAGTAGCGGGTATCGGGGTAGGAGAAATAAAAGCCCGATACCGCCGCTCCCGGCCACATGGCGTAGGATTCGGTCAGCTTCATGCCGATACGCGATTCCACATCCAGCAACTGCCAGAGGGTGCCCTTCTCGGTATGCTCGGGACAGGCCGGATAACCCGGAGCCGGACGGATGCCACTGTACTTCTCCCGGATCAGCTCGTCGTTGCCGAGATCCTCGTCCGGCGCATAACCCCAGTACTCCCGGCGCACCAGCAGGTGCATGTATTCGGCGAAGGCCTCCGCCAGGCGGTCCGCCACGGCGCTGGCCATGATGGCATTGTAGTCGTCTTCTGCCTCTTTATAGCGACGGACGATGTCATCCTCCCCGATACCACCAGTGACCGCAAAGCCGCCCACGTAGTCGGGCTTGGTCCCCCTGGGTGCCACATAATCGGCCAGACAGTAATTGGGGAAGCCGTCTTTCTTCTCGGTCTGCTGGCGCAGGAAGCGCAGGGTATGCAGCACCTCGGTGCGGGACTCGTCGGTGTAGATTTCCACATCGTCTTCGACGCTGTTGGCCGGGAACAACCCCATGACCCCGGAACAGCTCAGCTCCCCCTCGGCCTCCAGCTTGTCCAGCAAGGCATTGGCATCGGCAAACAGCCGCTTGGCTTCCTCGCCCACCACTTCATCTTCCAGAATGCGCGGATACTTGCCCGCCAGCGACCAGGTCAGGAAAAAAGGCGTCCAGTCGATATAGTCGCGCAGTACCGCAATGGGCACCTCATGAAACTCGTGGATGCCCGGTTTGGCCGGAACCGGCGGGGTATAAGCCTGCCAGTCGATGGCCACCTTGTTGGCGCGGGCTTCGGCCAGGGCGACCGGCTTGGTACGCGGCTTCTTGCGGGCATGCTGATCGCGCACTACGTCATATTCCTGGTTCAGCCGTTCGACGAAAGCCGGCTTGTGTTCTTTACTCAGCAGGGTCTGCACCACGCCAACGGCGCGGGAGGCATTGGACACATAGACCACCGGCTCGTCGTAGTTCTGTTCGATTTTGACTGCGGTGTGGGCCTTGGAAGTGGTCGCCCCGCCGATCAGCAGCGGAATGGTGAAGCCCTGGCGCTGCATCTCCTTGGCCACGTGCACCATCTCATCCAGCGAGGGAGTGATCAGGCCAGACAGGCCTATCATGTCGGCATTGGTTTCCCGCGCCGTCTTCAGGATCTGCTCGCAGGACACCATGACCCCCAGATCCACCACCTCGAAGTTGTTGCACTGCAGTACCACGCCGACGATATTCTTGCCGATGTCGTGCACGTCGCCTTTTACCGTGGCCATCACCACCTTGCCATTGGTCTGTCCCACTTCTTTGCTGGCTTCGATAAAGGGATTCAAATAGGCCACCGCCCGCTTCATGACCCGAGCCGACTTGACCACCTGGGGCAGAAACATCTTGCCCTCGCCGAACAGGTCGCCGACCACGTTCATGCCGTCCATCAGTGGGCCTTCAATCACGTCCAGCGGGCGGGCAGCCTGCAACCGGGCCTCTTCGGTGTCCTCTTCGATAAAATCGGTCAACCCCTTGACCAGGGAGTGGGCCAGCCGCTCGTTGACCGGCCAGCTGCGCCATTCCAGATCCCGGGGGTCCGCCGCCTGGGCCCCGCTGCCGCGGTAACGCTCGGCGATCTCCAGCAGGGCTTCGGTGGCGCCGTCGTTTTCGTTGAGCACCACGGCGATGACTTTTTCCTTCAGTTCGGGCTCGATGTCTTCGTAAATCGCCAGCTGACCGGCATTGACGATGCCCATGTCCATGCCGTTCTTGATCGCATGGTAGAGAAAGACCGCATGAATGGCTTCACGCACCACATCGTTGCCACGGAACGAAAAGGATACGTTGGACACGCCACCGGAGATCATCGCATGCGGCAGGTTGTCCTTGATGTCCTTCACCGCCTCGATGAAGTCGACCGCATAATTGTTGTGCTCTTCGATACCGGTGGCCACGGCGAAGATATTGGGATCGAAGATGATGTCTTCCGGCGGAAAGCCCACCTGCTCCACCAGAATCCGGTAGGCGCGCTCACAGATCTCGAACTTGCGCTCCCGGGTGTCGGCCTGCCCCACTTCGTCGAAGGCCATCACGATCACCGCGGCGCCGTAGCGGCGCACCAACCGGGCCTGCTCGATAAACTTCTCTTCCCCTTCCTTCATGGAAATGGAGTTGACGATGCCCTTGCCCTGAATGCATTTGAGACCGGCCTCGATGACCTCCCACTTGGAGGAGTCGATCATGATCGGCACCCGGGAAATATCCGGCTCGCCGGCAATCAGGTTGAGGAAGCGGGTCATGCAGGCTTCTGCGTCCAGCATGCCTTCATCCATGTTGATATCGATGATCTGGGCGCCGCTTTCTACCTGCTGCAGCGCCACTTCCAGCGCCTCGTCGTATTTCTCCTCCTTGATCAACCGCTTGAACTTGGCCGAGCCGGTCACGTTGGTCCGCTCGCCAACGTTGACGAACATGCTTTCGGGCGTGATCAGCACCGGCTCCAGACCGGACAGCCGGCAGGCTATCGGCAGCTCGGGCAGTTTGCGCGGGGCGATCCCCGCCACCGCCTCGGCCATGGCGCGAATGTGTTCGGGCGTGGAGCCACAGCAACCGCCCACCAGGTTGAGGAAGCCGCTTTCGGCCCACTCGCGAATATGGCCGGCCATTTCTTCCGCTTCGAGATCATATTCGCCGAAGGCGTTGGGCAAACCGGCATTGGGGTGGGCGGAAACATAGGTTTCGCTGATACGGGACAATTCGGCCACATACTGGCGCAGTTCGTCGGGCCCAAGGGCACAGTTCAGACCGAAGGAGATCGGCTGGGCATGGCGCAGGGAGTGGTAGAAGGCTTCGGTGGTCTGGCCGGTCAGGGTACGGCCGGAAGCATCGGTGATGGTGCCGGAAATCATCACCGGCAGGCGAATGTTCTGCCGCTCGAACAGGCCTTCGATGGCAAACACCGCCGCCTTGGCGTTGAGGGTGTCGAAGATGGTTTCGATCATCAACAGATCGGCACCGCCGTCGATCAGCGCCTGGGTGGCTTCGGTATAGGCGTCCACCAGCTGATCGAAGGTGACGTTACGATAACCGGCATCGTTCACATCCGGTGAAATGGAGGCGGTCCTGTTGGTCGGCCCCAGCACCCCGGCCACGAAGCGCGGCTTGTGCGGCTCTTTTGCGGTCCATTCGTCGGCCACCTTGCGCGCCAGCCGGGCCGCTTCCAGGTTGATCTCCGCCGCCAGGGATTCCATCTGGTAATCCGCCATGGCGATGGTGGTGGCGTTGAAGGTATTGGTTTCGATGATATCGGCGCCGGCGGCGAAATAGTCGCTGTGGATCCCGGCAATGATCTCCGGCTGGGTCAGCACCAGCAGATCGTTGTTGCCTTTCAGGTCCGATGACCAGTCGGCGAAGCGTTCGCCTCGGTAGGCCGCCTCGTCCAGTCGATGTGACTGGATCATGGTGCCCATGCCCCCGTCAATGATCAATATGCGTTCGGCCAAGGCCTGTTCGAGCTGGGAAAAAACGGGGGATCTGGACACTGATAACTCCTGTTACAACCTGATTCCTGAAAGCGTTGACCATGCTACCACAAAATACGAAGATGGAAATCCAGCCATCTACAAGGCTGACACATGACAAGGGTCATATCGCCGGTAAAAATGCGTAAATTAACCGCATTTTCACTAGTGAAAATGCGTGTTGTTAGGGCACACTATGCACCACCGGCACAGACCGGCCAACCTAGCTTGCAAATAAAATAAAATATCTACGGAAGTGCCTTTATGAGCGTCTATTACACCCTGTGTATTCTGGCGGCGATGGCTATTAGCATCGCTTTCGTCAATCAATACATCATGAAAATCCAGACTACCATCGCCATTACCTTCGGCGCCCTGCTGATCTCCATCCTGATGTTGATCCTCGGTAAAACAACCTGGCCCGAGCTGCAATCACATGCCATTGCCACCCTGGAAACCGTCGATTTTGGCGAGTTCCTGCTGCAGGGCATCCTCGGCTTTCTGCTGTTTGCCGGTGGTCTGGGCATCAACCTGCCGGCCCTGAAGAGTCAGAAATGGGAGATTTCGGTACTGGTGCTCATAGGGGTGCTGATTTCGACCCTGGTGGTGGCCGGTGGTCTGTGGCTGCTGGCCTATGTGGCGGCCATTCCTCTGCCCTTTATCTACTGCCTGCTGTTCGGCGCACTGATTTCCCCCACCGATCCCATCGCCGTGCTGGCCATCGTCAAAAAACTGGGTGCGCCCGAACAAATCGCCATTCAGATCGAAGGCGAGTCACTGTTCAACGATGGTATCGGCCTGGTGATCTTCCTGACCATTTTTGCGGTGGCATTCAACGGTAATGAAGCGACCTTCGGTTCGGTGATGACCCTGTTCACCCACGAAGCCATCGGCGGCATCGTGTTCGGTGCCCTGCTGGGACTGATGTCCCATGTCATGATCAGCGCCACCGACGACGGCTCCATGGAGCTGTTGATGACGCTGTGCATTCCCACCGCCGGCTTTGCCCTGGCCAATATGCTGGGGGTCTCCGGCGCCCTGGCCATGGTGGTGGCGGGGATCATGATCGGCAACTGGACCCGCTACACCGGCTTTTCCGAACAGAGTCAGAAGTATCTGGACCATTTCTGGCACTTGCTGGACGAGTTTCTGAATGCCCTGCTGTTCCTGCTGATCGGTCTGGCCATGCTGCTGGTGCAGTTTCACTGGCAAGCCTGGATTCTGGTGCTGTGCGGTATCCCGCTGGTGCTGGCCGGCCGCTTCGTCAGTGTCGCCCTGCCCTATGTCGGCTTTCGACGTTTCCGCAGCTACAACAAATTCTCGATACGGATCCTGACCTGGGGCGGCTTGCGTGGTGGCCTGTCACTGGCGATGGCGTTATCCATTCCTACCGGCATCAAGCTTGGCACCGACGGTCAGGTTGAACTGCGGGATCTGATCCTGATGATGACCTACGCCATCGTGCTGTTTTCCATCATAGTGCAGGGCATGACCATCACTCCGATGATCAACAAGGCCAAGGCGGCGGAAAAAGCCGGTTTTCCGATAGAATGACAAGAGGGGCCGTGGCCCCTCTTCGGTCTTACCAGTCTTTGGTGAGGGTGTCACCGGCGGCACTCAGGGTGCGCAGGTCGTAAGGCGTCAGCTGGTAAACATGGTAGTTCAGCCAGTTGGAAAACAGCAGGTGGCCATGCTGCGCCAGGTGGCTCGGGGTGAGTTGTTGGCATTGTTGCCGGGGTAATAGTTTTCCGGCATCCGAGGCTCTATACCGACCTCCAGATCCCGCTGGTATTCCAGATGCAGGGTATCCGCATCGTATTCAGGATGACCGGTCACGAACACCTGTCGTCGGTCCGGACTGACCGCCAGATAGACCCCGGCCTGCTCCGAGGCCGCCAGTATTTTCAGATCCGTCTTTTGCCGGATAAAATCCACCGGAAAATCCGCATAGCGGGAATGCGGCGCCAGAAACACATCATCGAAGCCCCGCACCAGTGGCTCGTACTGAGCCAGATTCTGGTGCTCGTACACGCCGGACAGTTTTTGCAGCCGGGTTTGCTTGTCGAGACCATAGAGTATCTTCAAACCGGCCTGAGCCGCCCAGCACAAAAACAGCGTCGAGGTAACATGGCTTTTGGCCCATTCGATCACCCGTTCTATCTTGTCCCAGTACACCACATCACAAAAGTCGGTGAGCCCCAGCGGAGCCCCGGTGATGATCAGACCGTCATAAAACTGATCCTGCACCTGTTCGAAATCATGATAAAAGTGCTCCAGATGCGACAACGGGGTGTTCTTCGAAGGTCTGTCATCGATACGCAACAGATCCACGCCAATCTGCAACGGCGAATTGGACAGCATGCGCAACAACTGATTTTCCGTTTCAATTTTCTTCGGCATCAGATTAAGCAGTAACACCCGCATCGGGCGGATTTCCTGATTGACCGCCCGGGTTTCCGTCATCACGAAGATATTTTCCTGGGTCAGGACATTGGCCGCTGGCAGGCGATCCGGAATTCTGATGGGCATTAGCTCACTCCATGTACAGCATCGGTAAGAAAGTCTAGACATCTAGAAATCTACAACAAAGGAGCGGGTCTTGTCATCCCCGACGTGTGCCGCAAACCGAAGATACGTTAGAATCCCGGCAACGCACCTCGAGGAGAGAACGATGGAACCTGTAATTGAACTGGTAAGCACCGGCGATGAAGTCCTGACCGGTCTGATAACAGATACCAACGCCGGCTGGCTGTCACAGCGGTTGCTGGAGCAGGGCTGGCAGGTTCGCCGCCGCTTCACCGTGGGCGATGACAAGGCCGATCTGGTCGAGCTGTTTGTGCAGCGCAGTCACCAGGCCGATCTGGTGATCGTCAACGGTGGCCTCGGTCCCACTTCCGACGATATCAGTGCCGAAGCCATGGCCGAGGCAGCCGGCGCTCCCCTCGAACTGAATCAACACTGGCTCGAGGTGATGCAGCAGAAATACAGCAGCCGCAATCGCCCCATGCCCCAGAGCAACAGCAAGCAGGCCATGCTGCCGCAAGGCGCCGAACTGGTGGACAACCCGGTGGGCACCGCCTGCGGCTTTGCGATCCGGCTGAATCGGGCGATCTTTTATTTCACTCCGGGGGTCCCGTCCGAACTGAAAAAAATGATGGATGACGAAATACTGCCACGACTGCGTGGCCAGTTCGGTCAGAACGGGCACAGCCAGGTACGTCGTTTCTTTCTGTTCGGATTATCGGAATCCGGACTCAGCGACCGGCTCGACAGCCTGCCATGGCCGGCAGGCATCACCCTTGGCTACCGGGCCAACTTGCCGACCATAGAGCTGAAACTGATTACCGAAACCGAAGACGCCGACGCCATTGCCATGGCCGAAGCACAGTTGCTGGCGGAAGTGGGCACTCACCTTGTGTGCCGGGACGAGATGAATTTCGGCACCACATTGGGCCCGTTGTTACATCACAAGGACCTGATTGTCTTCGAAGACGCCAGCGGCGGCCGCCTGACCGATACCATCAGCACCATCACCCCCGAATTCGAGGGTCACTATCTGGCGGGCCTGCCCGACAGCGCCGAAGATCTGGCACTCTGGCTGCAACGTTCGGCCCGCCCGATAGCGCTGGCCATCGGGGCCGAGGGGCCACAAGGGGTACCCATTGCCCTGCATACCGGGCAAGGCTGCCAGGCACAGACGCTGAAAGTGCACTTTCGCGATCCGCTGAACCGGCGCCGCCTGCTGGCCTTTGCCGCCTTCGACATGTTGCGCCGGCATCTGGTCGGTGAAACCGTGATGGTGGATTACGATATATTGCCCTGCAACGAGCGCTTCACTCTGTCGGCATAAAAAAGGGGCGACCTCAAGTCGCCCTATTGTTCAGCCTTGCAACCGCCATCTGAGCAGCAGCTTTTCGACCGGAGCGATCATCGCCTCAGTCAGCCGATGAGCCAGTGGAGTATGAAACAACCAGGCTCCGGTGATCAGCGCCAGGGGAATGGAGCCACAGATAAAATCGGTAAACCAGTGCGCGCCGGACATCACCCGCGGCATAGCCATAATCAGCACCAGCGGCCCCACCGCATAGAGATAGTGACGGGGAAAGCGATAACAGGCGAACAGCAGGAAAGTAGCGAAGCCGATGCCATGATCGCTGGGGAAAGCATCACCGGATGCATCCTTGGCCTTGATATCTGGCACCAGTTGACTGACCCGTTCGGCCTGCGCATGAATCAGGGTCGGACTGGCTCGCTTTATCGGTAACACTTTGCCCACTGCCGCCTGCAGCGAAAAGCTGCCGGCCATGATCAGCAGCAAACAGCAGATCCGCGCTCGCTCAAAGCCGGACGCCAGCCAGGCGTAACGAAACACGAAGCCCACCATCAGCAAGGCAACGGCACCATCGATCCAGCGCTGATTGACGAAGGCCACCAACTCTGCAAAGCCGGGCACCGTGATCAATCGACTGTTGAACCACCAGAACACGGCATCATCCAGTTGCTGCCAGTGTCCCGACCACCAGGAAAAAAACAGCAATAATGCCAGTACCTGCAGTACGGCCCACCCCTTGAAATCCCATCGCATCTGATTATCTTCCAACTTGGAAAACGGGGCCTGTTTATAGCAGATAACAATGAAAACGTCAGGGAATTCGACCAGTCAGAAGGTAAAAAGGGCTTCGTTTGACACTCTTGATGTAATCAAATCTTGGGCTCACGCATTCATGATCACATCAGCCTGGAAGCCAGTGCTCGCTGACTCGCCTTGAGCGCCTCTATATCCAGACCACAAACGGCGCCATCGATCACCCGCCAGCGCCCCGCGACCATCATCCGATCGGCCCGCCGAGCACCGCACAGAATCAAGGCCGCCAGCGGATCTCCGGCGCCGGCAAACTGGATATCATCCAGCCGGAACAAGGCCAGATCAGCCTGTTTTCCGACGGCAATATCACCGATATCGTCACGCCCAAGACAGGCCGCCGAACCACGAGTAGCCCAGTCCAGAACCTTCTGATGGGTGATCTTGCGGGCGCCATAACGCAGCCGTTGCAACAGTAACGCCTGGCGCACTTCGGTGATCATGTTGGAGCCGTCATTGGAAGCTGAGCCATCCACACCGATGCCGACCGGGCAGCCGGCAGCTTCCAGACTCAGGGTCGGGCACTGGCCCGAAGCCAGCAGCATGTTGGAAGAAGGACAATGGGCAATACCTACTCCCGCCTGTCCCAGGCGGCCGATTTCTTCATCGTTGAAGTGAATACCGTGAGCCAGCCAGACCCGGTTGCTGAGCCAACCCACCGACTCCAGATAATCCACCGGACGCAGGCCGAACATCTGCTGACAGAAAGCGGTTTCATCATGGGTTTCCGCCAGGTGGGTATGCAGCTGAACCTGGTGCTGCTCTGCCAGCCGGGCAGTCATTTTCATCAACTCGGTACTGACCGAAAACGGGGAGCAGGGCGCCAGTGCGACTCGTATCATGGCACCCTCGGTGTGGTCATGATAACGGCGGATCAGTCGTTCACTGTCTGCCATGATCACCTCTTCACTCTGTACCGTCGACTGAGGTGGCAAGCCTCCCTGCTCCTGGCCCAGGCTCATGGAACCACGGGTCAGGTGCACCCGGACGCCGAGCTGTTGTGCCTGCGCCACCTGAATATCGATGGCATCTTCCAGCCCCTGGGGAAACAGGTAATGATGATCGCTGGCGGTGCTGCAGCCCGATAGCAGCAGCTCGGCCAGAGCAATCTGGGTCGAGACTTCCACCATTTCCGGCTGCAGTCTGGCCCAGACCGGATACAGCGAGGTCAGCCAGGAAAACAGCTCCTTGTTCAGGGCCACAGGATGGGCTCGAGTCAGCGTCTGGTAGAAATGATGATGGGCATTGATAAGCCCTGGCAGCAAGACATGCTGACCGGCGTCAAAAACCTCATCTACCTGTACCGAGGGTGATTGCCCCGCGGCCAGCAGTTCGGTGATCCGGTTGCCGGTAATCACCAGACCACCGGCATAGGCCGGGTTCAACGTAGCGAGGGGTTGCTTTATCCAGCGTGTTTTGGGGTTTTGCATCAGACTTTCGGCTCCCTTTAAATATGAAAGTTGGCATCCCCCGGATGTAGAAAACCCTGACGCACAATCCGGGAAGGTACGTCAGGGGTCAAGCCTGTCAAGGCTGTTAAAAGAAGTAAGTGTTAACCTACTTCACCTAACTTTTTTTTTGCCGCATCGTCTTCACCGTCGGTGACCCGAGTATCGACATCCGATTCTTCGGCATGCGCCTGCTCGGGCAGAATCAGGCTCAGCAGGATGGCGGTGATAGCCCCCATGGCAACCGGCGAGCTCAGGATGTTAGCCAGCGTCTTCGGCAGTTCCTGCAGCACGTTGGGCACGGTAGAGACACCAATCCCCATACCGACGGAAATGGCGACTATCATCATGTTACGACGATCCAGGTTGGCCTGGGACAACACTCGGATACCCGCCACGGCGACGGTACCGAACATGATCAGGGTAGCACCACCCAGTACCGGCTTGGGCATCTGCTGCAGCACACCGCCGATGACGGGGAAGAGCCCCATAATGACCAGAATGGCGGCAATGTAGATACCGACAAAACGACTGGCCACACCGGTCAGCGCGATAACACCGTTATTCTGGCTGAAGGTGGTAGAAGGCATGCTGTTGAAGGTCGCGGCAATCATGGAGTTCACCCCATCCGCCAGCACGCCCCCCCGGATCCTGTTCATATAGACAGGACCGGTTACCGGCTCTCTGGAGATGGTGGAGTTGGCAGTCAGGTCACCGGTGGTTTCCATGGCACTCACACAGAACAGGATAGCCAGCGGGATAAAGGCGGCGAGATCAAACTGAAACCCGAACTTGAACGGAACCGGAACAGAGACCAGAGGCAGGCTGCCCAGATTGGAGAAATCAAGACGGCCCATAAAGAATGCCACGACCATACCCAGCGTCAGGCCGATAACAACGGCGGCCAGACGGATCATCGGGTTTCTGGATCGGTTCAGCAGAATAACGCTGACCAACACGATTCCGGCCAACAACAGGTTATCCAGGGCGCCAAAGTTATCTGCCCCAAAACCCCCACCGATGTCGGTCATCGCCACCTTGATCAGTGGAATGCCGATCAGGATGATGATGGTACCGGTCACTACCGGTGTGATCACTTTCTGCAATTTATGGATGACACGACTCAGGAAGATTTCAATAATCGCCGCACAGAAGCTGACGCCGAAGATGGTGGCCAGAATATCTTCGGGAGTTCCACCCCGGCTTTTCACTATCATGCCGGCAGACAGAATGGCGGTAAGGAACGCAAAACTGGTGCCCTGCAAACAGAGCATACCAGCACCGATAGGGCCAATGCGGCGGCACTGAATGAAAGTGCCCACACCCGATACTATTAAGGCCATGCTGATCATGTAAGGAATATGCTCCCCCAGACCCAGTACACCACCGACGATCAGTGTAGGTGTGATCACTCCGACCAGGCTGGCCAGTACATGCTGTAGGGCAGCAAAAGAAGAAGGCCAGAAGCCCGGTTTATCATGCAGTGAATACAGTAAATCGTGGTTTATGCTTTGTTCTGTTTTTACATCCTGGGTCATAACAGATCCTTTTGTTAATTGTTACCAGTGTAGGGCCATATGTTGACTGCAGTGTATTCCTGGCCAACATCCTGTCGATAGGTTTGCCTCTGCCCTCCAACTCCACTGCAAAGCATAGGCTGAGTAGAAGACAACCTGATAATACCGCAAACAAAACATAAGTGTTACATCTAGATCGATTTATTGTTCACAAGAACACCAAGCATGTGATCTACATCTATCGTTACCTCGTAACAATTTCTCTATAAAAAACAGAAGATCAATACGTTATATTTCAATATCGGCGTGTGATCGATAGCATAGTGTCAATGAAACGAAAAAAGCCCGACTCTTTCGAATCGGGCTTTTTGAATTGGGTGTGCCTGGCAATGGCCCGTCCCCTCGCAGAGCTCGGGTCGCTCGGCGTTGAAAAGGCGTTGCCTTTCCGGGATCGCCTCGCCCTACTTTCACAGCAGAGCAGTCGCTTCGCTCCACTTGGTTTATCTTTGCCATGTGAAAGTGAGTCGCCCGCAGAAACGGAAAAAGCCCGACTCTTTCGAATCGGGCTTTTTGATTGGGTGCCTGGCAGTGACCTACTTTCACATGGCAGCTGCCACACTATCATCGG
>NZ_MDKE01000018.1 GCF_001870485.1 Oceanisphaera psychrotolerans
GGGCTGGGACAGCCGGTCCGGCTCGATCTAACGTCCCATCCCAATCCCATCCCAAATCCCCAATCCCTTTCTTTACCGTAAGCGCTGGAAGCGGCGATCCTCTCCGATCATGACCGGCAGGGTCATCAGTTTACCGTCTCGCAGCAAGGTATCCGGATTTCGGTGCCGGGGCGGGTTTCGGCAATCAGATCCATGGCATGGCGCATATTGCGAATGGCCTTGTCCTCGATCTCCACCAGTACATCTTCCTGCATAATGCCGGCCGCGGCCGCCGGGCCCTGCTCATTGACCGCCTCCACATAAATACCGGTACGTTCTCCCAGTTTGAGCAACTGCGCCATCATCGGCGTCATGTCGGCGCCACTGATGCCCAGATAGCCGCGGATCACCCGGCCGTTGACGATCAGTTCCTGCATGATGCGGTGAGCCAGGGCGTAGGGAATGGCGAAATTGATGCCGTAGCTTTCCTGATGGGCCAGGCTCTGGAAGGAGGCGGTGTTGATACCCACTATTTCGCCGTAGACGTTGATCAGGGCACCACCGGAGTTGCCGGCATTGATGGCGGCATCGGTCTGCAGCAAATCCTGGCGGCCGTTGCTGTCCGGTCCCATGCTGGACAGACCGGTCCGGCCGGTGGCACTGATAATCCCCTGGGTGATGGTCTGTCCCACGTTATAAGGGTTACCGATGGCCAGCACGATATCGCCGACCTGAGGCGCGAGCTTGTCATCCTGGGGGATAACCGGCAGCTGGCCGGCTGCTATTTTCAGTACCGCCAAATCGGTAGGGACATCGAAGCCGGTCACTTCTCCGGCGAGAATGCGGCCATCCTGCAATGCGACGATGATCTGATCCGCATCGGCGATCACGTGGTAATTGGTGAGGATATAGCCCTGTTCCGACATGATCACACCTGAACCCAGGCCGGTGGCGCTGAGTTCGGCAGCGTCTTCACCGCGCTGAAAACTGCGGGTATAGATATTGACCACGGCGGGGCCGGCCCGGCTGGCGGCATAGGAAAAGCTGGACACGCCCACCTGCTGGTTACGCCACCAGTGCCCGAAGGGCTGGGTCTTGAGTTGTGGAAACAGCAATAACAGGATCAGGGCCATCAGGATACCGAAAGCGCCGGCCTGAAGCAGAAACTTGAGAGAAGAGGCTAGCCGCATGGGGTGCTGTAATTGTTGTCGAATGACTACAGCATAACATATCGGACCATGAGGAGTGAGCGGAGAGGCGTGAGGGGGATTTACCCCTCACGCCTTGCTGAATTACCTGAGCACCAGATAGATGGAAGAGTTGCCGCGCTGGATGTTGAGCGCCATCACTTCCGGTTTGGCCTGAATAATCTGGCGTAGATCGTTGAGGTCTTTTACCCGCTGGCGATTGACGCCGATAATGATATCGCCTTTTTCCAGGCCGGACATGGCGGCCGGGGAGCGGGGCGTCACCTCGGTGATCTTCACACCCTTCACCTTGTCATCGTTATCGGTCGGGGCCAGCAGTGCGCCTTCGAGAGCCTGATTCAGGGTGTTGGCCTGAATATTTTCCTCGTCGGCCGGGGACAGGGTCACCTCGACCTGCTGCTCCTTGCCATCACGAAACAGCCCCAGGGTAACGTTTTTATCGGCACCCATGGTGGCCACCTTGGCGCGCAGCTCGCCGAAGGAACGGATGGGTTTACCGTCCAGACTGATGATGATGTCACCGGCCTGCAGACCGGCCTTGGCGGCGGAAGATCCTTCCAGCACCTGGCTGACAAAGGCGCCGTGTTGGCTGCGGTAACCGAAGGTACGCGCCAGTTCAGAGGTCAGCTCGCCGCCCATGACGCCCAGCACCCCACGGCGGACTTCACCGTATTCGAGGATTTGATCGGTCAGATTCTTGACCATGTTGGCGGGAATGGCGAAGCCGATGCCGATGTTACCGCCGCCCGGGCCGAGGATGGCGGTATTGATGCCGAGCAGCTTGCCTTCCAGATCCAGCAGGGCCCCTCCGGAGTTACCGGAGTTGATGGCCGCATCGGTCTGGATGAAGTTTTCCAGGTTCTCCACGTTCAGGCCGGAGCGACCGAGGGCACTGATGATGCCGGAGGTCACGGTCTGCCCCAGGCCGAAGGGATTACCGATGGCAATGGCGAAGTCACCGACCTTGAGCCGGTCGGAGTCGGCAAACTCGATTTCGACCAGTCCTTTGGCGTCCACCTTCAGCAGGGCAATATCGGTCTGCTTGTCGGTGCCGATCAGCTCGGCCTCGTACTCCTGGCCATCGATCAGGGTGATAATGATCTTGTCTGCGTCTTCGATTACGTGGTTGTTGGTGATCACATAGCCTTTGTCGGCATCGATGATGACGCCGGATCCAGCGCCTGGAAGGGTCTTTCCTGTACCTGCTCACCGGGGGCGTGGGACCGAAAAAAAAGCGGAACGGCTCGGGTAGCACCTGACGGCTGATCTTGCTGCCGGAAACGGAGATATTAACCACGCCGGGGCTGACCTTTTCCACCACCGGCGCCAGGCTGTTGATGCTGCTGCCGGCTCCAAATGGCAGGGCGGCCTGGGCCTGGGGCAACATCGCCAGTCCCAGGCTCAGGGTCAGGGCGGAAATCAGGGGGAGTCGACGTTTCATGTACATGCTCCTAAATCGATACATTCATCAGGGAAAGAATTCATTGTGACCAGCCTGGGGGCCGAAGAGTTCCGATATGGTCTGTATTATTTATTGTGGTTTTTGCTAGCGAGATCAAGCCCCTGTCGCTGGCCGGACTTGCTCAGGCAGGGAGAGGGCATTTACACTGGGGCTCCCGAACCGCTTTGATATACCCTAATGACCCCGAGCAAAAAATACCAGGCAGATCTCAGTCGCAGCGATTTTGTCAGCGATCCGGCCCAGGCCATGGCGGTCTCGCACCTGCAGCGGCTGTATGATGAACTGATGCAGCCAAGCGCCGGCGCCCAAGGTTTCCTTGTGGAACCGTATCACCGGACGGCAGCCGGAGCCGGTGAATGTCATTCAGGGGCTGTATTTCTGGGGGGGCGTCGGCCGGGGCAAGACCTATCTGGTGGACACCTTCTATGATTGCCTGCCGTTCGATAACAAGCTCAGGGTGCATTTCCATCGCTTCATGGTGCGGGTGCATGACGAACTGCAGCGTCTCAAGGGGCAGTCCGATCCGCTCAAGCTGGTGGCCGAGCAACTGGCCCGGGAGGCGCGGGTGATATGTTTCGACGAGTTTTTCGTTTCCGACATCACCGACGCATGATACTGGGCACCTTGTTCCAGTATCTGTTCGGCCACGGCGTTATTCTGGTGGCGACTTCCAATATTCCACCGGACGAGTTGTATCGCAATGGCCTGCAACGGGCCCGTTTTCTGCCGGCCATTGCGCTGATCAAGCAGCACTGCGAGGTGGTCAATGTCGATTCGGGCATCGATTACCGGCTGCGTACCCTGGAGCAGGCCGAAATCTATCATTCGCCGCTGGATGCCCAGGCAAAGACCAATCTGGAACGGTATTTCGATCGACTGACCAGCGAACCCGGCACGCGGGGAGCCGAGATCGAGGTCAATCATCGCCGGCTCAAGACCCTTGCCGAAGGCGACGGTGTGCTTCATATCGATTTTCAGGAACTGTGCTGCACGGCCCGCTCTCAGCTCGATTATATCGAACTGGCACGGTGCTACCATTCGGTGTTGCTGGCCAATGTGCTGCCGATGGGGCGGGACAGCGATGATGCGGCGCGCCGCTTTATCGCCATGGTCGACGAGTTCTATGAGCGGCATGTCAAATTGATCATCTCGGCGGCGGTACCGATGCCGGAACTCTACGGCCAGGGGCGGCTCGGTTTCGAGTTCAGACGCTGTTTATCCCGGCTGACTGAAATGCAATCCCACGAATATCTTGCCAGAGAGCACCTTCCTTAGTCACAATACCCGCCCCGGTATCTGGGCATGATGCCGGGAAGGGGCGGGCGGGCCGACTAATTTTAATGGGCATTAAAATTAGCAGGTGATTTTTACGGCAACTTTACCTATAATCGCCCGGCCCACGTTACACAGCTGTCGATAAGACAGCATCACAGTAAGCAGACTGGTGCTCGAAGGGGTACAGGTCTTGTCGTGTTTTGCGCATGTGCGCAAGTGTATGATTCATTTTAAGTAATTTGGGTTTATCCATGAAAACTTTTGTTGCTAAGCCAGAAACCGTAAAGCGTGACTGGTATGTTGTTGATGCAGAGGGCAAAACTCTGGGTCGTCTGGCCACCGAGATTGCTCGCCGTCTGCGCGGTAAGCACAAGCCGGAATTTACTCCGCACGTTGACTGTGGCGATTACATCGTCGTTATCAATGCCGAGAAAGTTCAGGTGACCGGTAATAAAGCCGAAGGCAAAATCTACTACTCTCACTCCGGTTTTCCGGGTGGCATCAAGTCCATCAGCTTCGAGAAGCTGATTGTACGCAAGCCTGAGATGGTAATTGAGTCTGCCGTTCGCGGCATGCTGCCCCGTGGCCCGCTGGGTCGTGCTATGTTCCGCAAGATGAAAGTCTTTGCAGGCAGCCAGCACAACCACGCTGCGCAACAACCTCAAGTACTGGACATCTAAGGCGGGATTAGGCAAATGGCAGAAACTCAATACTACGGTACCGGTCGTCGCAAAAGCTCCACTGCACGTGTATTCGTGAAGCAGGGCAGCGGCAACATCGTTATCAACAAGCGCTCACTGGATCAGTACTTCGGTCGCGAAACCGCCCGCATGGTGGTTCGTCAGCCGCTGGAACTGGTTGAGATGACCGAAAAGCTGGACCTGTACATCACCGTTTCCGGTGGTGGCATTTCCGGTCAGGCCGGCGCTATTCGTCACGGCATTACTCGTGCCCTGATGCAATACGACGAAACCCTGCGCGGTTCTCTGCGCAAGGCTGGCTTCGTGACTCGTGACGCTCGTCGCGTTGAACGTAAGAAAGTCGGTCTGCATAAAGCACGTAAGCGTCCCCAGTTCTCCAAGCGTTAATTGGGATTGCGTTTTGTATATCAAAGCCCGGGTTTACCCGGGCTTTTTTATATTTGAAGGAATGGATCAATTTCACTAATGATTTGTTGTTTTAGAACAAATTATGCTGCGAAATAATGATTTTTTGACTCTTTAGCCGTCCTTGTAAAAGACCACGCTTTTCTTTAGAATTTCGGGGTTTTTTTGTGGCAATTGAAACCATAATATCCGCCGCAGTTGTCACAAACCGTCTCGAAGCATGGAACGAACAATAAACGCGCGGAGACCAAAATGGGAGAGTTTTTGGATGAGCAATGCGCCAGTTGATACCGGTCGCCGCAGATTTCTGACCTGGTCAACCACAGCCGTGGGTGGGGTCGGAGCTGCTTTTGCCGCTGTGCCTTTTATCGCATCGTGGAACCCCAGCGCCAAAGCGAAGGCAGCAGGGGCCCCGGTAGAAGTAAATGTCAGCAAAATCGAACCCGGTCAGTTGATCCGGGTGGAATGGCGAGGAAAGCCGGTCTGGATAGTCCGTCGCCCCCAGGAAATTCTGGATTCCCTGTCTAAACACGATAACCAGCTGCGTGATCCTGCTTCCGAGCAGCCGCAACAGCCTGATTATGCCCAGAACGGCTATCGTTCCATCAAGCCCGAATTGTTTGTGGCGGTAGGGCTTTGTACCCACCTGGGTTGTTCACCAACCTATTTGCCCGATACGTTCGGCGAACAGGTTCAGGGTGTCAGTTCCGGTTTCTTCTGCCCCTGTCACGGCTCCAAGTTCGACATGGCCGGTCGCGTATTCCAAGGCGTTCCCGCTCCGCTGAACCTGGTGATTCCCCCTTATTACTATGTCAATGACACCACCGTTCTGGTGGGTGCAGACAAGGAAGGAGCCTAAGCATGCTGGGTAAACTCGTAGCCTGGATTGACGAACGAATTCCGATGACGGCGACCTACAACAAGCATGTGGGTCAGTATCCGGCGCCGAAAAACTTCAACTTCTGGTACTTCTTCGGCTCTCTGGCCATGCTGGTACTGGTCAACCAGATCCTGACCGGGGTCTGGCTGACCATGAACTACAACCCGTCCGGCGAGGGTGCCTTCGCCTCCGTTGAATACATCATGCGCGATGTGGAATACGGCTGGTTGCTGCGTTATATGCACTCCACCGGCGCCTCCGCCTTCTTCGTGGTGGTGTATCTGCACATGTTCCGCGGCCTGATTTACGGTTCTTATCAGAAGCCCCGTGAACTGCTGTGGCTGTTCGGTATGCTGATCTTCCTGGTGCTGATGGCCGAAGCCTTCATGGGCTACCTGCTGCCCTGGGGGCAGATGTCGTTCTGGGGTGCCCAGGTCATCATCTCGCTGTTCGGTGCCATTCCGGTCATCGGCGACGATCTGACCCTGTGGATCCGGGGGGACTATGTCATTTCCGGTGCCACCCTGACCCGATTCTTCGCGCTGCACGTCATCGCCCTGCCGCTGGTGCTGGTGATCCTGGTGTTCCTGCACATCGTTGCCCTGCACGAGGTCGGTTCCAACAACCCCGACGGCATCGACATCAAGAAGAACAAGGACGAAAACGGCTGGCCGAAAGACGCCATTCCGTTCCACCCTTACTACACCGTCAAGGATGTGGTGGGCGTGGCCGGCTTCCTGTTCTTCTTTGCCTTCGTGATCTTCTTCATGCCCGAAGGTGGTGGTTACTTCCTGGAAGCGCCAAACTTCGAAGCGGCCAACGGCCTGAAGACGCCCGAGCATATCGCGCCGGTATGGTACTTCACCCCCTTCTACGCCATTCTGCGGGCGGTGCCTGACAAGCTGACCGGTGTTGTCCTGATGGGGCTGTCGATTGCCGTGCTGTTCGTGCTGCCCTGGCTGGATCGCTGCAAGGTGCGTTCGTTCCGCTACCGCAGCAAGCTGCACCTGCTGAACATCGTGCAGTTTGTCATCTGTTTCATCATTCTGGGTATTCTGGGCGCGCTGCCGTCCACTCCGGTGCTGACGCTGCTTGCCCAGATAACTTCGTTCGGCTATTTCGCCTTCTTCGTGCTGCTGTTCTTCTACAGCAAAAACGAAAAAACCAAGCCGCTGCCAGAGAGGGTTACGTTCAAATGAAGAAGTTAATCATCGCTGTATTTGCGTTTCTGCCATCTCTGGTGATGGCTGCGGGTGGCAATGTACATCTTGATAAGGCCGACTACGATCTGAGCGACAAGGCATCTCTGCAGAACGGTGCCAAGCTGTTCATGAACTATTGTTCCGGCTGTCACAGCACCCAGTATCAGCGTTACAACCGGGTGGCCGAAGATCTGGGTATTCCGGAAGACATCATGCAGGCCAACCTGAACTTTACCGGGGCGGCCATCGGTGAGCTGATGGAAAACGCCATTCCCGAGAAAGACGCGGCCAGCTGGTTCGGTGCGCCGCCGCCCGATCTGACCCTGGTCGCCCGGGTGCGTGGTGCCGACTGGCTTTACACCTATCTGCGTTCCTTCTACAAGGACGACAGCCGTCCGTTCGGGGTGAACAACCTGGTGTTTCCGTCCGTGGGTATGCCCCATGTGCTGGAGCCGTTGCAGGGTAGTGCTCACCTGAAAACCGTGACGCATACCGTGGACGGCCATGAGGTAGCGACACCGGTGGGTATCGAGACCGAGGGTAACGGTGAGCTGACCACGGAAGAATATGACAATGCAGTACTGGATATTGTCAACTTCCTGGTCTACTCCGGTGAGCCAGTCAAGCTGGAGCGTCAGCGCATGGGTTACTGGGTACTGGGCTTCCTGGTTATCTTCTTTATCTTTGCCTACATGCTGAAGAAAGAATACTGGCGTGACGTACACTGATTAGACATCGTCTAAGCTAGGTTGGGAGCGGCAATGGGGCGAATATGCTTCCATTGCCGTTCCTATTTATGATTTGCGGAGGATTCAATGGCAGTTGCGGCTAATAAGCGTTCCATCATGACGCTGTTTTCAGGTGCTGAGGATATTTACAGCCACCAGGTACGTATCGTGCTGGCGGAAAAAGGGGTGAGTGTCGAGATCAGTCAGGTTGAACCCGACAGCCTGCCCGAGGACATGCTGGAACTGAACCCTTACGGTACCCTGCCGACCCTGGTCGACCGGGAGCTGGTGCTTTACGAATCTCATATCATCATGGAATATCTGGATGAGCGTTTTCCTCATCCGCCGCTGATGCCGGTCTATCCGGTCGCCCGCGGCACCAGCCGACTGATGATGCACCGTATCGCTCAGGACTGGTATTCGCTGGTCAAGCGCATCCAGCGTAATGAAAAGGCCGACGAGGCTCGCAAGGAGCTGCGTGAAGCCTTGCTGGCGGTTGCACCGGTGTTTGCCGAATATCCTTACTTCATGAGTGAGGAGTTCAGCCTGGTGGATTGCTACATGGGTCCCCTGTTGTGGCGGTTGCCGTCACTGGGCATCGAGCTGTCCGGACGTGGCGCCAAAGAACTGAAGACCTATATGATCCGTCTGTTCGAGCGGGAGTCATTCCAGGCTTCGCTGACCGAAGACGAGCGTGATATCGGCGGCAAGGTCTGATCATGGATAACATGACGCCCAGCCGGCCCTATTTGCTGCGCGCCTTCTATGACTGGCTGCTGGATAACGACTTGACCCCACACCTGCTGGTGAATGCCGCACTGCCGCATACCACAGTGCCCCACCAGTACGTGAAGGACGGTCAGATAGTGCTGAATATCGCCCCCCAGGCGGTGGTCGGGCTGCACATGGACAACGAGGCGGTCAGCTTCAGTGCCCGTTTCGGTGGCTCGCCGTTTCAGGTGTATGTGCCAATGGCGGCGGTGGTGTCCATTCAGGCGCGGGAAAACGGCGCCGGTACCTTTTTTCCGCCGGAGCCGGCCTATGAAGCCTGGCTGGAGTCGGCTGAAGAGGACGTTACGGACGAACCGGAGCCCGCGGTGGAGCAGGAGCCGAGTACTCCCACTCCGAAGAAGGGCAAGCCCAACCTTAGGGTGATTAAATAAAAAAACGCAGCCAGCCGGCTGCGTTTTTTTATGTCTGTGATCCCGGATGAGTTACGGCGCCGCCTGCACCAGTTCGAACACGGTAATCACCCGTTTCACGCCGCTGATATTGCGGGTCAGCTGCACCGAGATATCCGCTTCCTTCTGGGTCACCAGACCGATGAGAAACACCTCTCCATTCTCGGTCACCACCTTGATCTTGGTGCCGTCGATGTTTTTTTCTGCCAGCAGGGTGCTCTTGACCTTGGAGGTCAGCCAGGTGTCCTGGCTCCGTCCCGCCAGATCCACCGGCTGGCCCAGGCGGATCTCGTTGAATACCTCGGAGACACCGGGGACGCCCTTGACAATCTTTTCTGCCTGCTGCCGATAGGCTTCGGTTGGGGTCTGGCCGATCAGCAGGGTCTTGCCGTTGGTGGTGATCACCGCCAGTCGGCTGTCATCCCACAGCGGCTTGGTTTCACCGAGGCGGTGCAGGGCGCGCATGTCGATGGTCTGATCGCTGAGCTGAGTACCTAGGGTTCTGCGATCGGTGGCGGAACCCACCCCGGTGCCGGCCCCGGTCAGCATTACGCCGGCACAGCCTTGCAGCAGGACGAGCGTGGTCAGAACAAGCAGGTATCGTTGTTTCATCATTCATCTTCCTGTTGGGGGAAAAGGGTGCGATCGATCAGATCGCACAGACAATGCAGGGTCAGCAGGTTGACTTCATGGATGCGGGGAGCCCGCAATGCCGGTACCCGGATTTCCACATCGTTGGGGCCGAGCAAACCGGCCAGCTCGCCGCCATCACCGCCACTCAGTGCCACTATGGTCATATCCCGGCTGAGTGCGGCTTCTGCCGCCTTGATCAGGTTGCGGCTGTGGCCGCTGGTAGAGATCACCACCAGCACATCACCGGTCTGGCCCAGGGCTCGGATCTGGCGGGCATAGGCCTCGTCGAAATGCTGGTCTACCGCAATGGCACTGATGCTGCTGGTGTCCAGGGTCAGGCAGATCGCGGGGAGTGCCGGGCGCTCGGTTTCATAACGATTAATCAGCTCGCTGACAAACAGCTGCGCCAGGGCATTGGAGCCGCCATTGCCACACACCAGCAGCTTGTTACCGTTGAGCAGACACATCACCATCATCTGGGCGGCGGCCAGGATATCGTCCGGCAGAGCCTCTGCGGCGGCGATCTTGGTCTGGATGCTTTCGGTAAAGCTGGCTTTGATTTCTTCCTGCATGGGATTCCTTAAAATGCGTTGGGTATCCAGTGAGTATTGGTACCTTCGCAGGCAACCAAATCGAACCGGCAGGGCTGTTGTGATTCATTCAGCCCCTTTGATTGCAAGTAACAGAGGGCGGCTCGCCGCAGGCGTTGCTGCTTGGCCGGTGTCACCGAGACGGCAGCACCGCCGAAGAGGCTGTTCTTGCGATAGCGAACTTCCACGAAGATCAGGGTCTGGCCGGTGCTCATGATCAGATCGATCTCACCGAGTTTGCAGCGATAATTACGCATCACCAGCGTCAGCCCCTGCTCGAGTAAATACCGTTCGGCCTGACGCTCGAACTGATCGCCGCGGGCCCGGCTAGTAGTCACCGGGCAGCCATTCGCCATTACGATACTCCATCCATTGCAGCCGGCGTTGTACCACGCCACGCTCGTTCAGGCTGAGTTCGCCGGTCAACGCCGGTACGGCAGGCGCACCTTCCCGTAGCTGGGTCAGCTGGGGGATCAGGGTCAGGGCATCATAACCGAAGGCAAACAGCCGCAGCCAGCTGGAGCCGACGGTGGGCCACAGGGTATCGACTTCTTCCATCAGCTGCGGAGCGCCCCCAAACAGCCAGGGCATGTCGGCCAGCCGGATGCCATTCAGTTCGCTCATCGGTGCCTCTCCGCCGGGCAGGTAGCTGCGTGAGGTGACATAGGTCGGAAGACGGGCGGCGCGGCTGTCCCGGACGAAATCGAAGTAGGGCAGAATGAAACGGGTCTCGGTGGTATTGGTCACCATGAATACCGCATCGATGGCACCCGTTGCCGGGAGTTGCTCGGTGCTTCCTTTTATCACGCTCACACCAGCCACGGCGCCGGCGTTGCTGAGCGCCCGGCGAACATCAGACTCGATGGACTGCTGACTGGTAAAATAGGCCAGCCTGGCCGGACGGCCGCTCTGTTGTTGCCAGTGCGCATTGAATTCGGCGGCAACCCTGCGGCCCAGTTCGTTGTCGGGAGCAAACACCAGTGGCTGCTGATGGCCCTGATCCCACATATGCAGGGCGGCATCGGCTGCTTCCGCTTCGGGTGACAGGGAAAAGTAGTAGCGGTGGGGCAAGTCTGGCTGGTAGGCAGGCAGATTGAGTGCGAGCAGGGGAATGGCCGGATCCAGCCCGTTGAGGGCATCAATATCTTCCTTGAGCAGAGGGCCGATGATGAAATCGGCACCTGCCTGCTGGATCTGTTGATAGAGACCGGCCATGTCCCGACCGTTGGTGTCGAAGAAGCTGAGGCGTGACGACTGGCCCTGATGGGCGCTCAGTATGCCGTTGCGAATGGCTTCGGCCTGTTCCGCCAGTTTGCCGGACATCGGCAACAGCACGGCAATATGGGCCGGTTGATAGGATTCCAGTGTCATCACCGGGCCCGTGTCGTCAGACAGGTAGCGGTGCCCCGGATGATCCGGGTAGGCCTTGCGCCAGGATTGCAACTGCCAGCGACGCTGGGCGGGCTGGGCATGGTCGGTGTTCAGAATCGCCATCAGACGCAGCCAGCCGTTGATCTGTTCATCGTTGGCCGTATTTTGTGCCTTGCGCAGGGCCAGCGGTGACGGCTGCTGCAGCAGTTGATGAATACGATCCAGGTTGGGGCCCTGCTCCTGTCCATCCAGCAGTGGCTGGCGTTCAATCAGTACTTTGGCGGCTTCAATCGGCTGCTGTTGCTGCTCGTATCGATTGGCTTGCAACAACAGGTAATAGCTGGCGGCAGCAGGGGACAGGGTGGCCGGACTCAACCCCGAAAGCTGCTGAGCCGCCAGTCCGCTATTGCCGGCCGCCAGGGCGGCGGCGGCGTTCAGCAGGTCGATCACCGGCTGTTGTGCCGGGGTGGACTGCTGGCGAAGGCGGGCCAGTTGGGGCTCGGCGGCGGCAGTATTACCCTGCTGCAGCCAGGCGCGAATGGCCAGCACCCGCCAGGAGAAAGAGTCCGGCTCGGGAGCCTGCTCGGCCTGGGCCAGGTATTGCTCGGCACTTCTGTCGGTGAGGCCAAACATATCCGGTGCCGGTTCTAATGGACCCTTTTGCTGAGGCCCGGTGGTACACGCCAGCAGTATGGATGAAAGCACCAGAGTGCACAGCAGTCGTGTTACACTGCTACGTTGATATTTCGTCGCCAATCCCTTATATCCCAAACTGTGTCATTCTGGTCCTAAGTGTAATAGGGCCATGACGGTGAAACAATTGCTTGCACAGGAGTCCCCATGAGCCAAGCGGCTGCACTTTATATTGTGCCTACCCCTATCGGCAACCTGAATGATATCAGCCAGCGTGCTTTGGACACATTACAACAGGTTGATTTAATTGCCTGTGAAGATACCCGTCATACGGCGAAGTTGCTGTCCCACTACCAGATTAGTACGCCCACCTGGGCGCTGCATGATCATAATGAGCAGTACAAGTCGGAACAGCTGGTAACCCGCTTGCTGAGCGGCCAGTCGGTAGCGCTGGTGTCGGATGCCGGCACCCCCCTGATCAGCGACCCGGGTTATCATTTGGTCAACAGCTGTCGTGACGCCGGGGTGCAGGTTATCGCCTTGCCCGGCCCCTGTGCGGCGGTGACGGCGCTGTCTGCTGCCGGCCTGCCCACGGATCGCTTTGCTTTCGAAGGTTTTTTGCCGGCAAAGGAAAAAGCGAGGCTGGACAAAATCGAAAGCCTGAAGGATGAACCTCGCACCCTGGTGTTCTACGAATCCCCCCGCCGCCTGCTCGACAGTGTGGCAGCGCTGGTCGCGGTGTTGGGTGACGAACGCCGGCTGGTGGTGGCGCGGGAACTGACCAAGACCTTCGAAACCATTCACAGCCTGCCCGCTGGAGAGATGTTGCTCTGGCTGCAGGAAGACAGCAATCGCAGCCGGGGTGAAATCGTGCTGATGGTCGCCGGTTACCGGCCCGACAGCGATGACGAACTATCGGCCGAGGTATTGCGCACCCTGACCCTGCTGCGTTCCGAGCTGCCCCTGAAGAAGGCGGCAGCGCTGACTGCCGAGATCCACGGGGTCAAGAAAAACGCCCTCTACAAATACGGGCTGGAACATCTGGAGTCCTGAGCCTTGGCGCTCCCGGTTCATCAAGGCATGAGGGCTGGTGTCAGGGAAGTGACTGGTGTACACTCCGCCGCGGAGTTGGCCGGGTAATCGCTGCTTCGTCGTTGTGTCTTCGGGCATACGGGCGGAGGGGAGGAAAGTCCGGGCTCCACAGGGCAGGGTGCCAGGTAACGCCTGGGGGGTGCGAACCCACGACCAGTGCAGCAGAGAGCAGACCGCCGATGGCCCGCAAGGGATCAGGTAAGGGTGAAAGGGTGCGGTAAGAGCGCACCGCGCGACTGGCAACAGTTCGTGGCACGGTAAACTCCACCCGGAGCAAGACCAAATAGGCCTCCTACAGGCGCGGCCCGCGCTGGAGGCGGGTAGGTTGCTGGAGCCAGTGAGCGATTGCTGGCCTAGAGGAATGATTACTAATCGAGCTTGCTCGATACAGAACCCGGCTTACAGGCCAACTCCCACTATTTTGTAAAACGCAGCTTCGGCTGCGTTTTCTGTTTATGGCCGCCGGCGAATGGCCATGCCGTTTTATTTCTCCTTCCCTTTCTCCTTTCAACTCCCTGTCTGTTCACGCTGTGATTTATATCGTCGTTAATTCCTCTCAACCCGCCTGGAAATTAACTTTCTCTGCTGCGCTTGCTTGAAAAGCTTGAGTCCGCTCCTTACACTCTAGCAGGGTGGGGAAAAGTGGTTTTTTGTGGAACAAAGTAGATCTTAAGGACTCCGAATGCTGCGTGGTGCTCACGCCATCAGCCTGGATACCAAGGGCCGGTTGGCAATACCGACACGATTCCGGAACTCGTTGCGCGATGAGTGTGACGGTTTACTGATCTGCACCATCGATATCAGCAATCCCTGTCTGCTGCTTTATCCCCTTGCCGAATGGGAATTGATAGAAAAGAAATTGCGGGCCTTGTCGAGCACCAATCCGGTGGAGCGGCGGCTGCAACGAGTATTACTGGGACATGCTGCGGAGTGCGAGCTGGATGCTCAGGGCCGGTTTTTGGTACCAGGCCCGCTCAGGCAACATGCTGGACTCGAAAAAAAAATCATGCTGGTGGGGCAACTCAACAAGTTCGAAATATGGGATGACACCCGCTGGCAACAACAAATCAGCGATGACTTGCTGGCGCTTCCTGGAGAAGGCTGGGAGTCATCGGAACGACTGCGGGACTTCGCGCTATAACATGAGTCAACAACAGGCACATATCACAGTACTGCTGCACGAAGCCGTGGACGGCTTGAATATCAAGTCTGACGGTATCTATGTGGACGGTACCTTCGGTCGCGGCGGACACTCCCGTCATATTCTGTCTCAGCTGGGCCCGGAGGGGCGGCTGCTGGCGATTGACCGGGATCCCCAGGCCATCGCCGAAGCGGCCAAGATTGACGACCCCCGCTTTCAGATACTGCACGGTCCCTTTTCCCGCCTGGCGGAAATGATGGATGAGCAGGGACTGACAGGGCGCATCGATGGCGTCCTGCTCGATCTGGGGGTGTCTTCTCCTCAACTCGATCAGGCCGACCGCGGCTTCAGCTTCCAGAAAGACGGCCCCCTGGATATGCGCATGGATCCGACCAGCGGCCAGAGCGCCGCCGAGTGGCTGGCGCATGCGGATGTGGATGATATCGCCTGGGTGCTGAAAACCTTCGGGGAAGAAAAGTTCGCCAAGAAGATAGCCCGCGCCATCGTACATGACCGGGCAACAGAGCCTTATACCCGCACCCGGGCTCTGGCAGAGATGATCGCCCGGGTCAGCCCCAGCCGGGAAAAGAACAAGCATGCGGCTACCCGCAGCTTCCAGGCGATTCGTATCTATATCAACAGCGAACTGGAAGAAATCGAGCAGGCGCTCAACGGCGCCATGCAGGTGCTCGCTCCCGGCGGTCGCCTGTCGGTGATCAGCTTCCATTCGCTGGAAGACCGGCTGGTCAAACACTTCATCCGCAAACAGGAAAAGGGTCCCGAGGTTCCACCCGGACTGCCCTTGACCGAGGCTCAGCTGGCCGGTGGACGCCTGTTGAAGAGTATCGGCAAGGCGCGCAAGCCATCTGCCGCCGAGGTGGAGGCCAATCCGCGCTCGCGTAGCTCGGTGCTGCGCGTCGCCGAGCGACTGGAAACGCCGGAGTGATAACCGGACGCATTAATCTGGCCAGGGAAATAGGCCAGGATCTGTTGCGGCACAAGTTGCAGCTGTTGCTGGCCCTGGCGACCCTGGTGTCGGCTCTGCTGGTGATCGTCATTACCCAGAACACCCGGGAATTGACCAGTGAATACAACGAATTGATGGCCGAGCAGGACCGGCTGGATATCGAATGGCGGCATCTGCTGCTGGAACAAAACACCTTGATGGAGCACAGCCGGATAGAGGCGCTGGCCCGGGACAAGCTGGGCATGAAGCGACCGGCCCCGGCACAGGAAAAACTGGTGACGCAACGATGAAACGGCGCAAGCTTGCTAAAAAAGAACCCATGCTGACCGGTTGGCGTTTTCGGACCGTGTGCGGGGTGATCCTGTTCGCCTTCGTCGCCCTGTTTGCCCGTGCCGCCTGGATCCAGGTGGTGTCGCCGGACCGGTTGCGACAGGAAGGCGACATGCGTTCGCTGCGGACCACCCTCACCAGTACCACCCGTGGCATGATTATGGATCGCAATGGCGAGGAACTGGCGGTATCGGTGCCGGTTCAGGCGGTGTGGGCCGATCCCAAACAGGTGCATGCCGAGCTGAGCCTGGAAAAGGGACAGGCCTGGAAGGCCCTGGCCGACGTGCTGGGTGTTCCGCATGAAACCTTGATGAAACGGGTCGAGAACCCCAGACGTCGCTTCGTGTATCTGCAGCGTCAGGTTACCCCGGCGGTGGCGGAATATATTCGCCGGCTGCGGCTGCCCGGGGTACACCTGCGCCCGGAAGAACGTCGTTTCTATCCTACCGGCGAGATCAACGCCCACCTGGTGGGCATGACCAATATCGACGGCTCCGGTATCGAGGGCATAGAGCGAGGCTTCAACGAGTGGCTCACCGCCCAGGCCGGCGAGCGTCAGGTACGCAAGGACAGAACCGGCCGGATCATCGAGGATCTGGGTGTGGTATCGGAAGCGCGGGAAGCGAACCACATCCAGTTGACCATCGATCAGCGTATCCAGGCGCTGGCCTATCGTTCGCTCAAGCGGGCCACCGAATATTATCGTGCCACCTCCGCCTCGCTGGTGATGATCGACGTGAAAACCGGCGAGGTGCTGGCGATTGTCAACAGCCCTTCCTTCAATCCGAATAACCGCAGTCAGTACCAGAGTTTCCGGGCGCGTAACCGGGCGGTTACCGATACCTATGAGCCCGGCTCCACCATCAAGCCGTTGATCGTGATCAGCGCGCTGGAAAACGGCGTGGTCAACGCCGACTCCATCGTCGATACCAGCCCCGGCTGGATGCGACTGGGAGGCAAGCGGGTGTCCGATACCCGCAACCTGGGGCCCATCAGCGTGCAAACCGTACTGCAACGCTCGTCCAACATGGGAATGGCGCGCATGGCGCTGCAGGAAACGCCGGAGCAACTGCTCGACACCCTCTACCGTTTCGGACTCGGTATCGACTCCGGCATGGGGCTGGTGGGTGAAAGTACCGGCCTGGTGCCCCAGCGCCGGCGCTGGTCCGACATCGAGCGGGCGACGCTGTCGTTCGGTTACGGCATCACCGTGACCCCGCTGCAGCTGGCCCAGTCGTATGCGGTGCTGGCCAACGGGGGCGTACGTTACCCGCTGAGCATCGTCAAGCGCAGCCAGCCCCCGGTGGGTGAGCAGGTGGTGCCCCGGCAGCACGCGGATGCGGTGCTGCATATGCTCGAAAGCGTGGTCGGCCCCGGTGGTACCGCGCTCAAGGCCGCCATTCCCGGTTACCGGGTGGCCGGCAAGACCGGTACTTCGCGCAAGGCCATCGCCGGTGGTTACGGCAGCGACTATGTCGGCCTCTTCGCCGGCATGGCGCCGGTGAGCAATCCGCGGCTGGCCATGGTGGTGGTGATGAACGAGCCCCAGGGCGACAAATACTATGGTGGCGATGTGGCGGCGCCGGTGTTTGCCGAAGTCATGAGCGGTGCCCTGCAATTATTGAATATTCGCCCGGATGCGGCGACCCAGGAACAGTTCCAGCTGGCAGGACAGGAGGCAAACAGTGTCCCTCACACTTAGAGAGCTCGCGATACCGCTGGGCCTGTCGGCTCCGGCCATCGCCATCGACGCCATGACCCTCGACAGCCGGAAGGTGACGCCGGGCACCCTGTTCATCGCCGTCAAGGGGCACAGCGTGGACGGCCGCCGCTTTATCGAGTCGGCCCTGGCCAGGGGGGCGGCGGCGGTGATGTTCGAGGCGGACAGCCCGGAGCAGTCCGGCCTGGACCATAGGGATCACCGCTTGCTGGGGGTGTACCGCTTGCCCGAACGCCTGTCGCTGCTGGCCGGCGCCTTTTACGGCGATCCGTCCGCCGAGCTGCAACTGGTGGGAGTGACCGGCACCAACGGCAAGAGTACCGTCACCCAGCTTGTTGCCAACTGGAGCTGTCTGCTGGGCACCCAGGCCGGCGTGATGGGCACCCTGGGCAACGGTCTCTACGGCCAGTTGCAGGATGCCATCAATACCACCGGTTCGGCACTGGAGGTACAGCAACAACTGGCCGAACAGCAACAGGCCGGTGCCCGGCGGCTGGCGATGGAAGTCTCTTCCCACGGTTTGCATCAGCACCGGGTGGCTGCGCTGAATTTTGACGTGGCGGTGTTCACCAATCTCAGCCGGGATCACCTGGATTATCACGGCACCATGGCCGAATACGGCGAGGCCAAGCGGCGGTTGTTCGAGCTTTGCCGCAAGGCCCGGGTCATCAATGCCGACGACCCGCTCGGGCGGCGCTGGCTGCGCCTGTATCCGGATGCGATCGCCTACAGCCTGCACGGTCGACTGAACGATTTCGGCGGTCGTCAGTTGGTGGCGGAAACCGTACATTTTTATGGTGATGGCCTGAAAGTGACCATTAACTCCGACTGGGGGAATGGTGTATTATCCGCCCCCCTGATGGGCCGCTTCAATGTCGCCAATCTGTTGGCGGCGATGGGAACCCTGCTGGCGCTGGGCGAACCATTCGACAGGTTGTTGGCCACGGCGCCCCGGTTGTCCGGCGTGGCGGGGCGGATGGAGCCTTTTACCGCCCCCGAACAGCCGCTGGTGGTGGTGGATTATGCCCATACCCCCGATGCGCTCGAGCAGGTATTACAGGCGCTGCGTCAGCATTGCAAAGGCCGTTTATGGTGTCTGGCGGGCTGCGGTGGCGACCGGGACAAGGGCAAGCGTCCGCTGATGGCGGCCGCGGCGGAGCAGGGCGCCGATGTGGTGATCCTGACCGACGACAACCCGCGTACCGAGTCGGCCGAGGCCATTATCGAAGACATGCGCCGGGGCCTGAGCGAGCCTGATGCGGTGCTGGTGATCCATCAGCGGGCCGAAGCCATTCGCCACGCCATCGAGCAGGCGAATGCAGAAGATATTATTTTGGTGGCCGGCAAGGGCCATGAGGATTATCAGATAGTGGGTACTGACAAGATGCATTACAGCGATCGGCAAACCGTGTCCTCCCTGTTGGGGCTGGGCGCATGATTCCGCTCAGTCTCGGCCGGCTGGCCCAGGCGTCCGGTGGCGAGCTGCGCGGTGCCGATGGCACCATAGCGGCGGTCACCACCGACAGTCGTCAGGCGCTGGCCGACGGTGGCCTGTTCGTGGCCCTGAGTGGCGAACGCTTCGATGGCCATGATTTTGCCGCCGATGCCGTTGGGCAGGGTGCCACCGCCCTGCTGGTGGAGCGGTGGCTGGAGCTGAGTCTGCCTCAGATCAAGGTTGCCGATACCCGGCTGGCGCTGGGCGTGCTCGGCGGTCTGGTGCGGGAGCTGAGTTCGGCGCGGGTGCTGGCCATCACCGGCAGCTGTGGCAAGACCACGGTCAAGGAGATGGCGGCGTCCATTCTGCATCAGAAAGGCAAGGTGCTGGCTACCAGAGGCAATCTCAACAACGAAATCGGCGTGCCCCTGACGCTGTGCGAGCTGACGGCGGATACCGAGTATGCGGTGGTGGAACTGGGTGCCAATCATATCGGCGAGATCGCCTGGACCAGCTCACTGACAAGGCCCCATGCGGCACTCATCAACAACGTGGAAGCCTCTCACCTCGAAGGTTTCGGCTCACTCGAAGGGATCGCCAGAGCCAAAGGCGAAATCTACGACGGCCTGGTGGACGGCGGGGTGGCCATTGCCAATGGCGACAGTCCCTTCTGCGCCTTGTGGCGGCAGCAACATGAGCTGGTGTATTTCGGTGAACAGCGGGAATACCAGGCCCGCCAGATTAGCCTCGACCCCTCGGGATGCGCTGGTTTTCGTCTGCTGACGCCCCGCGGCGAAGTGGAGGTGCAGTTACCGGTGCCCGGCAAACACAATGTGTCCAATGCTCTGGCGGCTGCGGCCGGCACCGAGGCGCTGGGGGCGAGTCTGCAGGAGATCGCCGCCGGCCTGAGTCAGTTCGGGTCGCCCAAAGGGAGACTGCAGGTCTGGACGCGACCGGGCCTGACGGTGCTGGATGATACTTATAATGCCAGCGTCGCGTCGGTGCTGGCGGGCCTGGATACTCTGGCCAGCCTGTCCGGCTACCGCATCTTCGTATTCGGTGACATGGCGGAGCTGGGTGACTACAGCAAGGAGATGCATATCCGGGTGGGTGAACATGCCCGCAAGCTGGACATCGATTTGGTGTTGACCGTGGGTCGGGACAGCAGAGATACGGCGAGTGCGGCCCATGGCCGGCACTTCGAACAGAAACAGCAATTGCAGCCCGTTCTTTTTGAGGCGCTGTCACAACATAATAAGGTCGTGGTTTTGATCAAGGGCGCACGCAGTGCACGGATGGAAGAAATTGTCCGGGCCATTCAGGAGGGGTACCCATGCTAGTCTGGCTGGCGGAGTGGCTGACCCCCCATTTCAGCTTTTTTAACGTTTTTTCCTATCTGACGTTCCGGGCGGTGATTTCCATCCTCACCGGTCTGTTCGTATGCCTGTGGATAGGCCCGCGGCTGATCCGCCGGCTGCAGGCGCTGCAGATCGGTCAGGTGGTACGCAACGACGGTCCCGAGTCCCACTTCAGCAAGGCCGGCACCCCGACCATGGGCGGTCTGATGATACTGATCGCCATCTTCGTCTCGGTGCTGCTGTGGGCACGGCTGTCCAATCCCTATGTCTGGGTGGTGCTGTTCGTGCTGGGCGCCTTCGGCGCCATCGGTTTCGTCGATGATTACCGCAAGGTGGTCCGCAAGAACACCGACGGCCTGATCGCACGCTGGAAGTATTTCTGGCAGTCGGCGGCGGCTCTGGCGGCGGCCATCTTCGTATACTGGATCGCCAAGGATCCGGCCCAGACCCAGCTGGTGGTGCCTTTCTTCAAGGATGTGATGCCCCAGCTTGGCCTGTTGTTTATCGTGCTCAGTTATTTCGTCATCGTCGGCTCCAGCAATGCGGTCAACCTCACCGATGGTCTGGACGGACTGGCGATCATGCCCACCGTGATGGTGGCAGCAGGCTTCGCACTGGTGGCCTGGGCCACCGGCAACGTCAATTTTGCCGCCTACCTGCATATTCCCTACGTAGCCCATGCCGGCGAGCTGACCGTGGTCTGTACCGCCATGGTGGGCGCGGGGCTGGGCTTTCTCTGGTTCAATACCTTTCCGGCCCAGGTGTTCATGGGGGATGTGGGCTCGCTGGCACTGGGGGCGGCACTGGGGGCCATCGCCGTGCTGGTGCGGCAGGAATTTCTGCTGGTGATCATGGGCGGTATCTTCGTGATCGAAACCCTGTCGGTGATCCTGCAGGTCGGTTCTTACAAGCTGCGGGGCCAGCGGATTTTCCGCATGGCGCCCATTCATCATCATTACGAGCTCAAGGGCTGGCCCGAGCCGCGGGTGATTGTTCGTTTCTGGATTATAACCCTGATGCTGGTGCTGATTGGCCTGGCGACCCTGAAGGTGAGATAAGCGCATGTTATCCGAGCGTATCCTGATTATTGGGTTGGGGCAGACCGGACTTTCCTGTCTGCGTTACTGCCTGCAACGGGGCCTCAGCCCCGTGGTGATGGATACCCGGGCCCAGCCTCCGGGGGCAGAGCAAGTGCCCGCAGAGATTGAGCGGCATTTCGGTGGTCTCGACCTGGCGCCGATACTGGCGGCGGAGCTGGTGGTCGTCAGCCCGGGCCTCGCCCTGGCCACCCCCGAACTGCAGCAGGCGCTGGCCGCCGGCATCGAGGTGATCGGGGATGTCGAGCTGTTCGTGCGCGAATGCAGGGCTCCCATCGTCGCCATCACCGGCTCCAACGGCAAGAGTACCGTCACCACTCTGGTGGGCGAGATGGCGGCCGAGGCGGGTATCGAGGTTGGCGTGGGCGGCAATATCGGCACCCCGGCGCTGGATTTGCTGCGGCAGGAAGCAGAACGGCCGCTGGAGCTGGCGGTGCTGGAGCTGTCGAGCTTTCAGCTGGAAACGACCCCCGGCCTGCGGGCCGGTGCCGCCACCGTGCTCAACATCAGCGAAGATCACCTGGATCGTTACGACTCTCTGGCTCACTACCGGGATACCAAGCTGGGCATCTATGCCGGAGCAAAGCTTGCGGTCTACAACCGGGAAGACGACCAGACCCGGCCGCCGTCGGATGCTGCCGCCGTCAGCTTCGGTCTCGATCAGACCGAATATGGCCGCATGCAGCATCAGGGCGAACTCTGGCTCAGCCGTTTCGGCGAGCCGGTGCTGCCGGTGTCGGCGCTGAAGATTCTCGGCGCCCACAATCAGCTCAACGCCCTGGCGGCGATGGCGCTGGCGGACCAGGCCGGCATTCCCCTTGAGGCTCAGCTCGGGGTGTTGCGTCGCTTCGGTGGCCTGGTGCACCGTTGTCAGTTTGTGGCCGAAAAAAAGGGCGTGCGCTGGATAAACGACACCAAGGCCACCAATGTCGGTGCGACCCTGGCCTCCATCGCCGGCATCGGCGAGTCGGTCGCCGGTCGGCTGTGGCTGATCGCCGGCGGTCAGGGCAAGGGCCAGGATTTCAGTCCGCTGGCTCCCCTGCTGGAGCATGATATTGCCGGCATGGTTTGCTTCGGTCAGGACCGGGCCCGGCTGCTTGAGCTTGCGGCCAACACCCATGAGGTGGCGACCCTGGACGAGGCGGTTGCCTGGTGCGCGGCCCAGGCCCGGACCGGTGACTGGGTGCTGCTGGCCCCGGCCTGTGCCAGCCTGGATATGTATCCCAATTATCAGAAACGGGGCGAGCACTTCATCGCCCTGGTGGAGGCGCTATGAGATGGTGGCCTTCCTTCGGTAGCAGCTGGTTGCTGCGCCCCTCTCAGGGGCTGATCTACGACCGACAGCTGGTGATACTGTCGCTGTCGCTGATGGCTATTGGCCTGGTGATGGTATCGTCTGCATCCATCGCCGAGGGCATCAACCTGGGTGACGATCCCTTCTATTTCGTCAAGCGGCACGGTCTTTTTCTGCTGCTCAGCCTGGTGGTATCCGGCTTTATGCTGCAGGTGCCGATGGCTCGCTGGCAGCGATTCAACACCGGTTTTCTGGTGCTGGCGATAGTACTGCTGGTGGTGGTACTGGTGGTGGGGCGTGAAATCAACGGCAGTCAGCGCTGGCTGCCGCTGGGACCGCTTAACGTCCAGCCGGCGGAAATCGCCAAACTGGCGCTGTTTACCTTTCTGGCCGGTTACCTGGTGCGGCGGCAGGACGAGGTGCGCGGCCAGTGGAAAGGCTTCCTCAAGCCGCTGGCGGTGATGGGGGTGATGTCGGTGCTGCTGCTGAAGCAACCGGATCTGGGTTCGGTGGTCGTGCTGTTTGTCACCACCCTCGGCATGCTGTTTCTGGCCGGCGCCCGGCTTAGCCAGTTTCTCAGCCTGCTGGCCCTGGGAGCCGGGTTGCTGACCTTCCTGATCGTCAGCGCGCCCTACCGTATCCGGCGGGTGACCTCCTTTCTCAATCCCTGGGACGATCCCTTCGGCAGCGGCTATCAGCTGACCCAGTCGTTGATGGCCTTCGGTCGGGGTGGCTGGTTTGGCGAGGGGCTGGGCAACTCCATTCAGAAGCTTGAGTACCTGCCCGAGGCGCACACCGATTTCGTCTTCGCCATTCTCGGCGAGGAGCTGGGCTTTACCGGCGTGCTGCTGGTGTTGCTGTTGCAGGCCTGGCTGGCGTTCAAGGCGCTGCATATCGGTCAGAAAGTATTGCTGGGCGGCCGTCAGTACGAAGGCTATCTGGCCATGGGCATCGGCATCTGGTTCAGCTTCCAGACCGTGGTCAACGTGGGTGCGGCCTCGGGCATGCTGCCCACCAAGGGCCTGACGCTGCCGCTGGTCAGCTACGGTGGCTCCAGTCTGCTGGTGATCACCACCGCCGTGTGCATCCTGGTGCGCATCGACTTCGAGTGGCGACGGGATCACATGCAGGCCAGACAGCGGGAGGCAACATGAGCGAGAACAAGACCCTGCTGGTGATGGCCGGTGGCACCGGCGGCCATGTCTTTCCCGGGCTGGCGGTGGCAGACCGGCTGCGGGATCAGGGCTGGGATATTCACTGGCTGGGCACCGCCGAGCGGATGGAAGCTCAGCTGGTACCGAAACACGGTTATCCGTTGCATACCATCAGTATCGCCGGGGTGCGTGGCAACGGCCTCAAGCGAAAGTTGCTGGCACCCTTCCAGATCCTGAAGGCGGTCTGTCAGGCGCGGCGAGTGTTGCGTCAGGTCAGGCCTCAGGTGGTGCTGGGCATGGGCGGCTTTGCCGCCGGCCCCGGAGGCGTGGCGGCAAGACTGGCGGGTATTCCGCTGGTATTGCACGAGCAGAATGCCGCCGCCGGGCTGACCAACCGCCTGCTGGCGCGAATTGCGACCCGGGTGTTGATGGCGTTTCCCGGTGCCTTCGCCGACGGCGGCAATACCGCCGTGGTCGGCAACCCGGTGCGCCCGGAAGTGCTGGCGTTGCCGGTACCGGCCGAACGCATCTCCACCGGGCCTCAGCCGCTACGGCTGCTGGTGGTGGGCGGCAGTCTGGGCGCCAGAATATTGAACGAAACCGTGCCCGCGGCGGTGGCTCGGGCCGGCAACATAGCGGTGCGTCATCAAACCGGCAAGGGCAACGCCGAGGCGGTGCGCGAGGCTTATCAGGCGCTCGGCATCGAGGCCGAGGTGAGCGACTTTATCGACGACATGGCGGCGGCGTACGGCAGCGCGGATCTGGTGCTCTGCCGGGCCGGGGCGCTGACGGTGTCGGAAGTGGCCGCCGCCGGCGTGGGGGCGTTATTTGTTCCTCTACCCCATGCGGTGGATGACCATCAGACCCGGAATGCCCGCTCGCTGTCCGACAGCGGCGCGGCATTGTTGTTGCCCCAGTCCGAATTGAATGCGGAAGGGCTGGCTGCGCAATTACAGCAACTGGCCGCGAACAGGGAACAGCTGCTGGCGATGGCCAGTCAGGCCCGGTCGCTGGCGATTACCGATGCCGCGGAGCGGGTGGCCGAGTGCCTGCGCGCCGTGGCGAAATAAAACGAGAGAATGGCATGACCAAGGTTGAACTGGCAAAAATCAGAAGCATGGTACCCGAAATGAGACGGGTACGACGCATCCACTTTATCGGCATCGGCGGTGCCGGTATGGGCGGTATTGCCGAGGTGCTGGCCAACGAAGGCTATGCCATTTCCGGCTCCGACATCGCCTATAACCCGGTCACCGACCGGCTGGCGGCGATGGGGGCCACCATTTATCTGGGCCATGCTCCGGAGCAGGTTGCCGACGTCAGCGTGGTGGTGGTGTCTACCGCCATCAAGGCCGACAATCCCGAACTGGTGGCGGCCCGTGAGCTGCGTATTCCGGTGGTGCGCCGGGCCGAGATGCTGGCCGAGCTGATGCGTTTTCGCCATGGGGTGGCTGTCGCGGGTACCCACGGCAAGACCACCACCACCAGCCTCGTCGCCAGTATCTATGGCGAGGCGGGCATGGACCCCACTTTTGTCATCGGTGGCCTGCTCAACAGCGCCGGTTGCAACGCCCGCCTAGGCAGCAGCCGTTACCTGATCGCCGAAGCCGACGAGAGCGATGCCTCCTTCCTGCATCTGCAGCCGATGGTGTCCATCGTCACCAATATCGAAGCGGATCACATGGACACCTATGGCGGTGATTTCAGCAAGCTTGAAGGCACCTTCGTCGATTTTCTGCACAATCTGCCGTTTTACGGCCTGGCGGTACTCTGTGTCGACGACGAGGTGGTGCGTGAGCTGATTCCGCGGTTGAGCCGACAGTTTGTCACCTACGGCTTCAATGAGGACGCGGACTACCGGATTGAAGCCTTCAGCCAGCAGCGGGATCACAGCCGTTTCCGGGTCTGCCGCCCCGACGGCAGCTGCCTGGATGTACAGCTCAATCTGCCCGGCCGCCATAATGCCCAGAATGCCGCCGCCGCCATTGCCGTGGCCTGTGAAGACGGTATCGCCGACGAGGCCATACTGGCGGCGTTGATGAAGTTCGAAGGTGTCGGTCGTCGCTTCCAGCAATACGGCGAATTCGAGACCGGTCGTGGTCTGGCCAAGCTGGTGGACGACTACGGTCATCACCCGAGCGAAGTGCGGGCGACCCAGAATGCGGTGCGTGCCGGCTGGCCCGAGCGTCGGCTGGTGACCATCTACCAGCCCCACCGATACAGCCGGACCCGCGACCTGTATGAAGATTTTGTCGAGGTGCTGTCGAAAAGCGATGTACTGATCCTGCTCGAGGTGTACAGTGCCGGCGAGGCGCCTATCCCCGGTGCCGACAGTCGCGCCCTGTGCCGCTCCATCCGCATGCGCGGTCAGATGGAGCCTGTTTATGTGGCCACTCCCGACGAGGTACCGGCGGTGCTGGCAGAGCTGCTGCAGGACGGCGATCTGGTGCTGACCCAGGGCGCGGGCAACGTGGGTGGTCTGGCCCGCAAGCTTGGCCAGCTACGGCTATCGGTTGAGGCGATGAAGCTACAGGGAGAGCAGGCATGAAACAGTTCGGTAAAGTTGCGGTATTGTTCGGTGGCCACTCTGCCGAGCGGGAAGTGTCGTTGCGTTCCGGTGCCGCGGTTCTGGCCGGTCTGCAGCGTGCCGGAGTGGATGCGCATGGCATAGATCCCCGGGATTATCCGCTGACCCGATTGAAAGAAGAGGCTTCGAACGGGCCTTTATCGTGGTTCATGGCCGGGGTGGTGAAGATGGCACCCTGCAGGGCGCGCTGGAACACCTGGGTCTGCCCTATACCGGTTCCCGGGTGCTGGGGGCGGCGCTGGCGATGGACAAGGTCCGCACCAAGCAGGTGTGGCAGGCGATGGGACTGCCCACCGCCGATTTTCGGGTGGTGCACAAGAGCACTTTCCGGGCCGAGGACGCGGCGGCCCTGCTGGCACAGTTTGATGGCCCGGTGTTCGTCAAGCCTTCTCACGAAGGCTCCAGCATCGGCATGACCAAGGCCACCGATGCCGAGACCCTGGCCGGAGCCGTGCTCGAGGCCTTCAAGTTCGATGACGAGGTGCTGATCGAGCGCTTTATCGAAGGCGACGAGTATACGGTTAGCATCCTGGGCGAGCAGGCGCTGCCGGCGATCCGGCTGCGCACCACCCACGACTTTTATGATTACTCGGCCAAGTACCAGTCCGGCGATACCGAATATCTGTGTCCCTGCGGCCTGAACGAGACCGACGAACAGGCGCTGGGCGAGCTGAGCCTGGCCGCGTTCAGGGCAGTGGCGGCCACTGGCTGGGGCCGGGTCGATCTGATGCAGGACAAACAGGGGCGCTGGTGGCTGCTGGAAGTGAATACGGTACCGGGCATGACCGAAACCAGCCTGGTGCCCAAGGCCGCCAGGGTGGCCGGTCTTTCCTTCGATGAGCTGGTGGTGGCGGTACTGGATATGGCTTACTGATATGGCCTCTGTTACGACCCGTACCCGGCTGGCCTTTATCGGCGGACTGACCTTTTTCCTGGCGGTGCTGTCGGCGCTGCTGTGGGGGCTGTGGCTGCTGGTGATGTGGATGACGGCAGCCAACCAGGTACCGGTCAACAGCCTGATGATTCAGGGGGAGCACCGCTATCTCAGCCGGGAAGAAGTACGGCAATCGGTGCTGGCATTGCCGGAAGTCGGTAATTTCTTCACCCTGGAGGTGGATCGGGTGCAGCAGCAGTTACAGTCGCTGCCCTGGGTGTATCAGTCATCGGTACGCAAGCAGTGGCCCGACATACTGCGGGTTTATATTGTGGAACAGCCCGTGGCGGCGCAGTGGAACCAGGATGCCATGGTGAATACCCACGGCGAGATTTTCAGGACCCGTCATGATGATCCGGAACTGGTGTCCCTGTCGGGACCCGATGAAGAGTCGGGCCGGGTACTGGATGAATACCGGGAGTTGCAGCAGCTGCTGCAGCCGAACGGTTACCGGATCGAGCGGGTGCATCTGACCCCTCGCCGTTCCTGGGAACTGACCCTGGCGGGAGGGGTGAAGCTGTTGCTGGGCCGCGAGGATGTCGAGGCTCGCTTACAACGATTTATTGATGTCTATCCGGGCATTGCTGAGCGGGAGCGAGTGGCTTATCTCGACCTGCGCTACGATACCGGGCTGGCAGTGGGATGGAAGCAGGACGAAGAGACTGATAATGACAAAAAGCGCGGAACGAAATCTAATCGTCGGGCTTGATATCGGCACGGCTAAGGTCACAGCCCTGGTTGGGGAAGTGTTACCGGACGGCGATCTGAACATCATCGGGCTCGGCAGCCATTCCTCCAAGGGGATGGACAAGGGGGGCGTCAACGACCTCGAATCTGTGGTCAAGTCGCTGAAACGGGCGGTGGATGAAGCCGAGATGATGGCGGATTGCCAGATCACCTCTGTCTATCTGGGCCTGTCGGGCAAGCATATCGAATGCCGTAACGAAACCGGCATGGTGCCGATTTCGGACGAGGAAGTGACCCAGGAAGACGTGGACAACGTGATCCATACCGCCAAGTCGGTACGGCTGTCCGATGAACACCGGGTGCTGCATGTGTTGCCCCAGGAGTTCTCCATCGACTTCCAGGAAGGGATCAAGAATCCCATCGGCCTGTCGGGAGTGCGTATGCACGCCAAGGTGCACCTGATCACCTGCCACAACGACATGGCTCGCAACATCGAAAAATGTGTAGAACGACTGGGCCTGCGAGTAGACCAGCTTATTTTCAGCGCGCTGGCATCCAGTTATGCGGTGCTGACCGATGACGAGAAAGAGCTGGGTGTATGCGTAGTTGATATCGGCGGCGGCACCATGGACATGGCGTTGTTCACCGGCGGAGCCTTGCGTCATACCAAGGTGATCCCCTATGCGGGCAGCACGGTCACCAGCGACATCGCCTACGCCTTCGGTACGCCGCCGCTCGACGCGGAAGCGATCAAGGTGCGCCATGGCGGTGCCTTCAGCCGGCTGGTCAGCAAGGAAGACACCATCGAAGTACCCAGTGTGGGAGGACGCCCGGCTCGCAGTCTGCAGCGACAGACCCTGGCCGAGGTGATCGAACCGCGCTACAGCGAACTGCTCGGCATGATCAATCAGGAGCTGAGCAAGGTGCAGGGCGAGCTGAAAAAGGCCGGGGTCAAGCATCAGCTTGCTGCCGGCCTGGTCCTGACCGGTGGTGCGGCACAGATAGAAGGCCTGGTGGAATGCGCCGAGCAGATCTTCCAGTGCCAGGTGCGTATCGGCCAACCGGACGGGGTCAAGGGCTTATCGGATTATGTTGAAACACCGGTGTACTCCACCGCCGTCGGCTTGTTGCACTACGGCAAGGAGCATCAGTCGATGCCTCAACAGGACTACAACAACAAGTCCAGTGTCGCCGGGCTGTTCAAGCGGGTCGGTAACTGGTTGCGTGGCGAATTTTAATCTTGGCACTATTTAATACAGAAGATAGTAAGTAACCAAGAGCAAAGCGGAGAGAGCCTTATGTTTGAACTTATGAATGATCACGAGCAGGAAGCCGTCATTAAAGTGATTGGCGTAGGTGGCGGTGGTGGTAATGCCGTCGAGCACATGGTGCGTGAAAACCTGGAAGGCGTGGAGTTTCTGGCCATCAATACCGATGCCCAGGCCCTGCGTAATTCCAGTGCCAACCGCACCCTGCAGGTAGGCGGTGATATCACCAAGGGGCTGGGTGCCGGTGCCAATCCGGAAGTCGGCCGGGACGCGGCGCTGGAAGATAAGGATGCCATCCGCGATCTGCTGGACGGCGCCGACATGGTGTTCATTGCCGCCGGTATGGGCGGTGGTACCGGGACCGGTGCCGCTCCGGTGGTGGCGGAAGTGGCCAAGGAGCTGGGGATTCTCACCGTGGCGGTGGTCACCAAACCCTTTGCTTCGAAGGCAAGAAGCGGATGAACTATGCCCAGCAGGGCATCAACGAGCTGGCCAAGCATGTCGACTCCCTGATCACCATCCCCAACGACAAACTGCTGAAAGTGCTGGGTCGGGGCATCTCCCTGCTGGACGCCTTCAAGGCTGCCAACAACGTGCTGCTGGGTGCGGTACAGGGCATTGCCGAGCTGATCACCCGTCCGGGCCTGATCAACGTCGACTTTGCCGACGTGCGCACCGTGATGCGTGAAATGGGTACAGCCATGATGGGTACCGGCAGCGCGACCGGGGAAGACAGAGCGGAAGAGGCGGCCGAAAAAGCCATCTCCAGCCCGCTGCTGGAAGACGTGGATCTGGCGGGTGCCCGCGGCATCCTGGTCAACATTACCGCCGGTCTGGACATGACCATCGAAGAATTCGAAACCGTGGGTAATGCGGTCAAGGCCTTCGCGTCCGAAAACGCCACCGTGGTGGTGGGTACCGTACTGGATCCGGAAATCAGCGACGAACTGCGGGTGACCGTGGTGGCCACCGGTATCGGTGCCGAGCGCAAGCCGGACATCACCCTGGTCAAGTCCGGCACCAGCAACCGTGATGACAACGGCATGCGCCGGGTGGATACGCCACGGGAAGAGCAGTCTGGCAAGCTGGTGGTCAATGCCGATGCTACCCAGGCCAAGTCCGATATGGATTACCTGGATATACCGGCGTTTCTGCGCAAGCAGGCCGACTGAGAAAGGCTCTCAATTGGCGATGGCGGATTATTGTGCTAACATATCGGACCATTTGAATTCGGTTCGAATCGGGCCCTTTTGACTTGCGGATAACCTTATGATTAGACAACGAACTTTGAAAAATACCGTGCAAGCCACCGGAATCGGTCTGCACTCCGGCCACAAGGTGCAAATGACATTTGTACCGGCGCCGGCCAACACAGGTATTGTGTTTCGTCGTACCGATCTGGACCCGCAGGTCGATATTCGCGCCGATGCCGCCCTGGTCCGGGACACCATGCTCTGCACTGCTCTGGTCAACGAGCAGGGAGTCCGGGTCTCGACCATCGAGCACCTCTCTGCCGCCCTGGCGGGACTGGGTATCGACAACCTTGTTATCGAGGTCGACGCCCCCGAGGTGCCGGTGATGGACGGCAGTTCACATCCCTTTATCTACCTGCTGCAGTCCGGTGGAATCCGCGAGTTGAACGCGCTCAAACGCTTCATTCGCATCAAGAAGCCGGTACGGGTAGAAGACGGCGACAAGTGGGCGGAGTTCCTGCCTTATCGCGGCGGTTTCAAGATGGATCTGACCATCGACTTCAAGCACCCGGTGTTTGAAGGTCAAAGTCAGCATCTGGTGCTGGACTTTTCCGGTGCCTCCTTCGTCAAGGAACTGAGCCGGGCGCGGACCTTCGGGTTTATGCGGGATATCGAATATCTGCACTCCCAGAATCTGGCGCTGGGCGGCAGCCTGGAAAACGCCGTGGTGCTGGACGAATACAAGGTGCTGAACGACGATGGCCTGCGTTACCCCAACGAATTCGTCAAGCACAAGATGCTGGATGCCATCGGTGATCTCTACATGTGCAATCACAGCATCCTGGGTGAGTTCCGCGCCTACAAGACCGGCCATGCCATGAACAACACTCTGCTGCGGGCCATGCTGGCCGATGCCGAGTCCTGGGAAGTGGTTACCTTCGGTGAGCAGGGTGCCGAGTCGCCCATCCGTTACTACGATACCGCGTTCAGCCCCGCCTGAGCCTACTGAAAACACGCCGGCATCCTCTCCGCGCCGGCGTGTTTCCTTTTCTCTTCTGCAGTGTGAATTATGACCCATCCCGCAGCGCTTGCCGGCGCCAAGACCAGAGCTTCCCGGTTCGGTTATCGGCTGTTTGTGCTCCTGACACTACTGCAACTGCCGGTAATACTGTATCTGTACAGCCAGTGGCAAAACACCCAGCAGCAGCAGCGACAACTCAGCCAGCAGCTTGAGCAGCAGCAGCGCAGTCAGCAACAGCAACTCGGCCGTATCGGTCAGCGCCTGGGACAACTGCAGGCCGAGCTCAGTCAGCTGAGTGTGGTGGGGCAACGGTTGGTCAAAGACTACGATCTGGTCGATGAACTGCCACTGCAGCGGCTCGATGCCAACCTGCTTCAGCGTCCCTTCAACGGCTTTGCCGATTTGCATCTGGCCCTGACCCAGATGTCGGAGCAGGCACGGGAATACGGCATGACGCTGACGGCCCTTGAATCTCTGCTGCTGAATCTCCATATAAACGAAATTACCCAGATTCAGGGACACCCGGTACCGGGACACAGCCGGATGAGCTCTACCTTCGGCCAACGCCGGGATCCTTTTACCGGGCGCACCCGCTGGCATCGCGGACTGGATTTTTCCGGCAAGCGGGGTCAGCCGGTCGCGGCAACGGCGGCCGGCGTGGTCAGCGTGGTCGAACAGCACCCGGAGTTTGGCGGCCTGGTCGAGATAAATCATGGCCGGGGCTGGATAACCCGGTATGCTCATCTGGATACTCAGCTGGTTCAGGTGGGTGAACGTGTCGACAAGGGGCAGCATGTTGCCCTGATGGGGCGAACTGGTCGGGCGACCGGCGTCCATTTGCATTACGAAGTATTAAAAGGGAATAAACAGCTGGATCCGGCCCGTTTCTTGCCCAACTAGAGTTCGGCCCCACTCGGGGTTTTATTTTCCATCATCATTATTGGCCCAACATGATTACTAAACTGTTCACCATGATAATCGGTAGCCGCAACGACAGAACGCTCAAGCGGCTACGTAAAGTTGTAAATGAAATCAATGCGATGGAGCCGAAATTCGAGGCACTGTCCGATGCCGAGCTGCAGGCCAAGACCGCCGAGTTCCGCAGCCGGCTGGAGCAGGGCGAAACCCTGGATCAGCTGCTGCCGGAAGCCTTCGCCACGGTGCGTGAAGCCTCGCGCCGGGTGTTCGAGATGCGTCACTTCGACGTGCAGCTGATCGGCGGCATGGTGTTGCACAACAATCAGATCGCCGAAATGAAGACCGGTGAGGGCAAGACCCTGACCGGTACCCTGCCGGTGTACCTGAATGCCCTGACCGGGCGCGGCGTGCACGTGGTGACGGTGAACGATTATCTGGCTCGCCGCGATGCGGAAGCCAACCGCCCGCTGTTCGAGTTTCTGGGTCTGACCGTAGACTGCAACCTGCCGGGCATGGGACCGCAGGAAAAACACGCCGCCTATGCCGCCGATATCACCTACGGCACCAACAACGAGTTCGGTTTCGACTATCTGCGCGACAACATGGCGTTCTCGCCCCAGCAGCGGGTACAGCGGCCGCTGTATTATGCGTTGGTGGATGAGGTGGATTCGGTGTTGATCGATGAGGCCCGTACCCCGCTGATCATCTCCGGCCCGGCCGAAGACAGCTCCGAGCTCTATATCCGCATCAATACCCTGATCCCCAAACTGGTGAAACAGGACAAGGAAGACACCGAAGAGTACACCGGTGATGGCCACTACACGGTCGACGAGAAGAACAAGCAGGCGCTGCTGACCGAAAACGGCCAGATTTTCGTGGAAGAAGAACTGAAGCGCATGGGGCTGCTGCAGGAGGAGGACTCGTTGTTTTCCGCCGGCAACATCACCCTGCTGGCTCACGTCAACGCCGGCCTGCGCGCCCATACCCTGTTCGAGCGCAACGTCGACTACATAGTGCAGGATAACGAGGTGGTGATCGTCGACGAACACACCGGCCGCACCATGCCGGGCCGTCGCTGGTCCGAAGGCCTGCATCAGGCGGTGGAAGCGAAGGAAGGGGTGAAAATCCAGAACGAAAACCAGACCCTGGCTTCCATTACGTTCCAGAATTTCTTCAGGCTGTACGACAAGCTGGCGGGCATGACCGGTACCGCCGATACCGAAGCCTTCGAATTCCAGCACATCTACGGCCTGGATACGGTGGTGATCCCCACCAACAAGCCGATGGTGCGCAAGGACATGGGCGATCTGGTCTATCTGACCGCGCCCGAGAAATACCTGGCCATCGTCGAGGATATCAAGGGTTGCGTGGAGCGGGGCCAGCCGGTGCTGGTGGGTACCGTTTCCATCGAAAACTCCGAGCTACTGTCGGGCATCCTCAAGAAAGAAGGCATCCCCCATCGGGTGCTGAACGCCAAGTTCCACGCCAGCGAGGCGGAAATCATCGCCGAGGCGGGCCAGGCCGGTACCGTGACCATTGCCACCAACATGGCCGGTCGTGGTACCGATATCGTGCTCGGGGGCAACTGGCAGGCCGAAATCGAGGCGCTGGATAATCCGAGTGCGGAGCAGATTGCCGCCATCAAGGCCGCCTGGAAACAGCGTCACGATGCGGTGATCGAAGCCGGTGGTCTGCATATCATCGGCACCGAACGCCACGAGTCCCGCCGCATCGACAACCAGCTGCGGGGGCGGGCCGGTCGTCAGGGCGATCCGGGCTCCAGCCGTTTCTATCTGTCGATGGAAGATGCCCTGATGCGTATTTTCGCCTCCGACCGGGTTACCGGCATGATGAAGAAGCTGGGCATGGAAGAAGGCGAGGCCATCGAGCATCCCTGGGTGACCCGGGCCATCGAGAATGCCCAGCGCAAGGTGGAGACCCGTAACTTCGATATCCGTAAAAATCTGCTGGAATTCGATGATGTCGCCAACGACCAGCGCAAGGTGGTGTATGAGCAGCGCAACGAGCTGCTCGACTCGGGTGATATCAGCGAAACTATCGCCGTGATCCGTGAAGATGTGCTGAGCGGTATTGTCGATGAATATATTCCGCCCCAGTCACTGGAAGAAATGTGGGATGTGCCCGGGCTGGAGCAGCGGCTGCAGGCCGATTTTGCCCTGGAACTGCCGGTATCCGAATGGCTGAAAGAGAACGAAAAGCTGCATGACGAACAGTTGCGCGAGCGCATTCTCGAAGAGGCCACCAAGGCCTATGCCGAGAAGGAAGCGGTGGTCGGCGCCGAGGTGATACGCCAGTTCGAAACCTCGGTGATGCTGCAGACCCTGGATACCCTGTGGAAAGAGCACCTGGCGGCGATGGATCATCTGCGCCAGGGCATTCATCTGCGCGGCTACGCCCAGAAGAACCCCAAGCAGGAATACAAGCGTGAATCCTACGAGCTGTTTACCCAGTTGCTGGACAACCTCAAGCGGGAAGTGGTCAGCATCCTGAGTCGGGTACGGGTACAGAGCCAGGAAGAAGTGGAAGCGGCCGAGGAAAAACGACGCGAAGCCATCGAAAGTCTGCCTCAAAGCTACAGTCATGCGGCGGCTGACAGCCCGCTGGAGCAGGGCCAGGCCCCGGCTGACGACACCGCGACCTTCGTGCGTGAAGGGCAGAAGGTGGGGCGCAACGATCCCTGTCCCTGTGGCTCGGGCAAGAAGTACAAGCAGTGCCATGGCAAGCTGAGCTGAACGCTTTTTCTGCCGGCCATCCGAACCGCCCCCCCGGGGCGGTTTTTTTATGCCGACGCGCGTGCACAAGGGCCAGTCCGCTTCGGATCAGGCAGGCAGAGCCCTTGTCCCTTCCGGGTCCGCTCAGTATACTGCCGTCTCTCAAAACGCGAGGTTTCTTCATGTTAAAGCTGCTGCGGCTGTTCTTGCTGGCCCTGGCCATGGTTGTGGTCTTTGTGCTTGGTACCCTGGTGTGCCTGTTGCGTCCCCGTCATCCCAACAACGTTTATCTGCTTGGGCGTCTGTTCAACAAGGCCTGTCCACTGATAGGACTCAAGGTCCGGTTCCGGGGTTATGAGCACGTCAAGCATCTGCAGTCGGCGGTCTATATCGCCAATCATCAGAGCAACTGGGATATTATCGCCCTGCCCGGTGCCGTGATGCCGCGCACCGTGGCCATCGGCAAGAACAGCCTGTTCTGGATCCCCCTGTTCGGGCAGTTGTTCTGGCTGAGCGGCAACCTGCTGATTAACCGAGAAAACAAGGCCAAGGCCGCCAGTACCATCGGTACCGTGGTCGACAAGATTCGCGGCCGCAACATGTCTATCTGGATGTTTCCCGAAGGGACCCGCAGCAAGGGAAAAGGCCTGCTGCCGTTCAAGACCGGTGCCTTTCATATCGCCCTGCAGGCCCGGGTTCCCATCGTGCCCATCGCCTGCTCCAGCTATTTTGGTCAGGTGGATCTGAACCGCTGGGACAATGGCGAGCTGATCGTCGAGATCATGCCGCCTATCGAGATCGACAACTATGAACCCAATCACCTGCGTGATCTGCTCAAGCACAGCCGCCAGCTGATTGCCGAACGTATTGTGGAGCTGGACAGCGAAGTCCGTCGTCCCTGAGCAGCGCCTCATTCCATTACCCGGCCAAGGAGCCATCCATGACTGAACAGCAAGACTGGCGGGAAGAAACCCGTGAAATCATTACTTCCCTGCTGGAAGATGGCAGCAACCCGGAAGTGGAATACACCATAGAGCATCACTTTTCCGGCCAGGACTTCAACCGGCTCGAAAAAGCGGCCGTCGATTGCTTCAAGGCCGAATTCGAAGTGACCGATGCGGAAGAGCTGACCCTGGAGCGGGGCCAGACCTTGCTGTGTTTCGATGCCATCAAGGAAGGCCCGCTGAACGAAGAGGCCATCATGCGCAGATAGAGCAACTGCTGCCGATAGCGCAAAAATACGGTATCGAATACGACGGTTGGGGCACCTACTTCGAAGAATAAGCGGCCCGAGGTATTGGGCCGCCAGCGTGATGAACCGGCTCAGAGCAGGGGCAGCATCAGGGGGATTTCACAGTCATTATGCCCGGTGTTGCCCAGCCGCTCGCAGGGTTCGAACCCCAGCTTTTGATAAAGCGCCAGCGCCTCGGGCAGTAGTGCCGTGGTTTCCAGATAGCAGTATCGATAACCGAGCAGACGGGCCTGCTGACATACCTGCAGTGCCAGCCTGCGACCGGCACCCATACCCCTGGCCGAGGCGGCCAGATACATCTTCTGCAGTTCGCACACACCATCGCAACCGGCTACCGGGCCCAGACCGGCACCGCCGAGCAGACCCCCGGAATCGTCTTCCAGCACCCAATAACCGGCACCCTGTTGTCGATATACCTCGCTCAGCCTGTCCAGGCTGGGATCGGCCACGCTGAAGCCTTTATCGGCGGTGAGCCCATATTCTGCGGAAACGGCCCGGATCAGCGCCGCCAGCGGCGCGTTGTGACGGGGTTCCAGCAATGTCATCCGGCCGGGAAGCGAGTCATCGGGAGGCAGTGCAGACCGGCTTTCTGGTGTTTCAATCATCGATATTCTCCTTTGCTGACTGCCTGACCATAACCACAGCCCCGGCAGATGCAACGCTTTTCTTCGCCGTCTATGCTTAGCTCAGAGGTGAATCGATATGAACAAAAAAAGCAGACGTTGGTGGTGGCTGTTGCCACTGGTGTTGATACCGCTGTTAATCTCGGGCTGGGGTGAACTGCAGGCCCGGCTGGGGCGTCATCTGCTGTCGGAGCCACCGGAACTGGTGGTGGAGGCGCTGCCACCCGGTTACGATCCCGCCGCTGCCAGGCCCGTCTATGACGGGCCTCATGCTTCCCGGGTTCCTCTGGATTTATCCGCCTTTCCGTTTCCCGTCAGTCCCGGTCAAACCGGTCCGGTAGATACGTCGCTCGGCCCGTTGCAGTATCCCTTCGCCTGCAATACCGAAGAGGTCGGACTGGGGCAGCCGTTGGTGGATAATCATCAAGGCATCGGCACCCCGGTGTACGCCGAGCTCGACGGAATGAAGGACAAGACCCGGTTGCTTGGGCACAGTCAGGACTGTCTGTTGCAGACCCGGGTCGATTATTTCTACAAGGTCACGGGGCGAGACGATTTTCACCCCTTGCCGGCGGGCAGCGAGCCGGCCGACATGGACAGGGTCAACTGGCAGGGCCGTTCCATTCCCTTCGTGCTGCGGGTAGAGCGGGGTACCATCAACCGCTTCATCTACGTCATCGCCATGCTGGCCGATCCGGCGGCGCCGGTGACCGATAGCCACAGCCCCTACTGGAACAACAAGCTCATCTATCACTTCAAGGGTGGAGTGGGCATCGGCAAGCGGCAGGGCAAAATGAGTCTGGGTCGCATCGCTTCGCGTCTGGTCAGCCAACTGGCTCAGGGCTATGCCCTGGCGGGGTCGAGCGGTAATGTCACCAGCAATCACTACAACATGTGGCTGGCGGCCAACACCGCCGAGATGGTCAAGGCGCAGTTTGTGGCGCGCTATGGCAAGCCGGTCTATACGGTTGGCATCGGTGGTTCCGGTGGCGCGGTGCAGCAGTACCTGTTTGCCCAGAACAAACCCGGACTGCTCGATGCCATTATTCCCCAGTACAGTTATCCGGACATGATCACCCAGAGTATCTGGGCGCTGGACTGTGAACTGCTGGAATATTATTTCGATGTGACGGCGCGGGATAACCCCCGCTGGCGGGTCCAGGAAAACCGGGGCCAGGTAATGGGGGTGGCGGCCAGCAGTGACGTCGAACACGAATTCAAGAAATACTATCGCTGGGCCCGGGTGGCCGGCCTGGGGCTGACCCTGCCGGCTCTGCCTCCCGGCGCCACCGAGTGCTCCAATAGCTGGCGGGGGCTGGCCCCGCTGACCAACAATCCCCGTTATTTCCATCGGGCCCATCATTATGCACCGGCCGTAGCCAGAGGCGACAGATTCAGCCACTGGCACGATCTGGCGGCTTTCTATGGGGTAGGGGAAGATGGTTATGCCCATCGTACCCATGACAACATCGGGGTGCAGTATGGCCTGGAGGCATTGAAGCAAGGGCAAATCAGCATCTCCGAGTTTCTGCACCTCAACGCCAATATCGGCAGCTGGAAGGCACCGAAAGACATGGCGCAGGAAAAACTGTGGGTGCTGACCGGGGACGACAGCCTGGCGGATGTTTCCATCTGGAGCGATCATAACATGCAGAAAACGCCGGGCAGTCCGGTGCCGTTGCGGGTGTTCGAACGCAATCAGGTCGATCTGGTCAAAACGGCGCCCCGTAGCCGGGGGCATGACGGAGCCATGGCGGCGGCTTATTATTCCGGCCATGTCTTTCTCGGCAACATCGACATTCCGGTGATCGACTTGCGCCATTATCTGGATGACCAGCTCGATATGCATCATTCCTACGCTACCCTGTCATCCTGCTGCGGATCCGCCAGGCCAGAGGGCAGGTGGATAACATGCTGATCTGGCAGAGTGGCAAGCCTTATGACCCCAGCGATCGCGCCTTTGTCCTGCTCGACGAGTGGCTGACCACGGGGCAACGTCCGCTGGCGGCGAAGGACGCCTGCTGGACGGATCAGGGGGAGCCGATTGCCGAGGGCGACAATGTCTGGAACGGCGCCTGGCGGGGTGACAGCGACACCGGCGCCTGTCTGAGTCATTATCCGGCTTACCGTTCGCCGCGTAATGCCGCCGGCAGCCCATTGACCGGGGATCTGTTCAAATGTGCGCGGGTACCGGTCGCTGACGCCATAGCCCAGGGCTTTTATGCTCCCCGGGACGTGGCCCCCTACGGTGCCATGCTGGAGGTGGTATTCCCGGATGGGGTTTGCGACTACCGGCGAGGCGATGTGGCCCGTCCACCGGAGGCCGAGCTGGGGGTGCTGTAGTGGCGACAACCGGACTCAGGGAACGCCCGGATGTGCTATCAGTACGATCCGTATGCTCAGTCTGGGCTGGAGTCGCGAGTCAGAACAGGTGACGGGCCCGGAAATGGTGCTCACCCGGTGCCATCTCGTTGCTGATGGCGGTCAGAATGGACGGTGAAATCTGGCCGCTGTCTGCCTCGAAGGTGCCGCACAGCTTCAGCGTGCGACGGATGTCTACCTTGTGGCCCAGATATTCGAGTACCACCCGGGTACAACTGGGCATGCGCTCTCCGCTGGCCGAGGCGCCAAGTCGCAGGCCACTCAGTCGTCCTACCCGGCTCTTGAAGGTCGGGATCAGTATGGTCTGGGTCAACTGGTTGCGGGTAAGCGATTCGTAATCCATCAGGAAAATACGATCCGCCAGCAGGTGCCCCATTCCGAGATACTTGCTGTGATAGACCCTCTCGCCGGGACTCTGTTGCAGCCGTTCTGTGCGCTGATAGTAGATGTGGCTGCCCCGCTTTTCCAGACACACCAGGTTGCGCAGAATCTTGCCGGGGAAGGCCATGGAGTAATGATATTCGAAGTAATAGCCGAGGTATTTTTCCAGTCCCTGGGAGTGGGCCCGCAGCAGATCCAGGTGGTGATGCTCCGGGTGCTCCTCCATATCTTCCCGTGGCCGGGGCCGCACCTGGATCAGCAGCTCGAACTGGCTGTGAGGCATCAGTATTTCGTATTCCTCCACTCCGAAGAAGTCACACAGCCGGCGCAGGCTGTGGGCCGACGGTTTGTAACGCCCGCTGAGGTAACGGTTGAACTGGGGCCGGTTGATATTGAGCTTGCGGCACACCTCGGCCACCGACTTGTAGTAGCTGCATAGCAAACGCAGGTTTTTGGCAAATTCTTGATGCATAGGGACTCCCGGTAACTGGCTCCAGTGTACCCAAACTCATTTTCCTGCAACAGAGTGCATCTGTTTCTTGTTGATGTCGTTAGTGCGCCAAGTAGCACCATATTGCTACAGGGTGCCAACTTCCCCGCTCGCCCCGCTTATTGCTGTAATAGCGCTCTTGAACCTTGATGCCGCCGGCCAGCAACCGGGATTCAGATTGGGTGATGACAGGGTACAGCAAGGCTGACAGTGTCATTCTCCGGTCTGACCAACGACTTTGTGGGAGAGCTCCAAATGCAAACACGTACCGAATACGATCTTCTGGGTGAACAACAGGTACCGGCCGAGCCTGGTACGGCATTCAGACCCTGAGAGCCAAGCAGAACTTCAACATCACCGGTGTCCCCATCAGCCATTTCCCAGAGCTGATCCAGTCGCTGGCCATGGTCAAGGCGGCCGCCGCCCGCGCCAACCACCAGCTCGGCCTGCTGGCCCCGCACAAGGCCGAGGCGATCGAAGCCGCCTGCACCGACATCATCGGAGGGGATCTGCATGACCAGTTCGTGGTAGACCTGATCCAGGGAGGGGCCGGTACCTCTACCAACATGAATGCCAACGAGGTGATTGCCAACCTGGCGCTGGCCAAGCTGGGCTGTGAGCGGGGACAGTATCAGCAGTTGCATCCCAACAACGATGTCAATCGCTCCCAGTCCACCAATGACGCCTATCCCACCGCCGCCCGGCTGGCGATTGTCTTTGCCGCCCAGCCGCTGAAGGCGGCCATCGCCGGTCTGCAGCAGAGCCTGGCCGACAAGGGGAGGGAGTTCGCTCATATCCTGAAAATGGGCCGTACCCAGTTGCAGGATGCCGTGCCCATGACGCTGGGTCAGGAATTCGAAGCCTTCGCCGTCAACCTGGGCGAGGAAGAGGCCCGCATCGACGATGCCTGCCGGCTGCTGTGTGAAGTCAATCTGGGGGGCACCGCCATCGGTACCGGCATCAATGCTCACCCCGGCTATGCGCGTCTTGCGGTAGCCGAGCTGGCGGAGATCAGCGACTTGCCGGTGAGCCTGGCACAGAATCTGGTGGAAGCCACTTCCGACATGGGCGCCTTCATCACCTTCTCCAGTGTGCTCAAACGGCTGGCGGTGAAGCTGTCCAAGCTCAGCAACGATTTGCGCCTGCTTTCCAGCGGTCCGCGTACCGGTCTGGGCGAGATCATGCTGCCGGCCATGCAGCCCGGTTCTTCCATCATGCCGGGCAAGGTCAATCCGGTGATCCCGGAGGCGATGAACCAGACCGCCTTTCAGGTGATTGGCGCCGATCTGGCGGTGACCCTGGCCGCCGAGGCCGGTCAGCTGCAGCTCAATGCCATGGAGCCACTCATTATCTACAATCTGCTCAACAGTTGCCGCATGCTGGGCGAGGCCATCCGCATGCTGGACGAACGCTGCGTACAAGGTATCGAAGCCAACGAAGCCCAGTGTGCCAACCATGTACAAAACAGCATCGGCATCGTTACCGCCCTGGTTCCCCATATCGGCTACGACAATGCCAGCCGCATCGCCGGCATGGCGTTGTTGAGCGGTGCCGGAGTGGCGGAACTGGTGCGTAAGGAAGAGTTGCTGAGCGAGGAAGCGCTGGCCGCCATCCTGAGCCCGGCGGCCATGCTGGCACCGGTGGCGGTGTAAGGTGGGACGCGTACTGATATTGCATACCGGCGGTACCATCGGTTGCCAGGCTTCCCGCGACGGCCACAAGCCCAGCTCGGGGTTTGCCGAACTGTTGCGACGCCGGCTGCAGGATAGCGGCGAACCCGGGCTGCCCGAATTCGATGTGATTGAGCTCGGCCAGTTGATCGACAGCGCCAACCTGAGCCCGGATCACTGGCTCAAATCGCCGGGCTGCTGGTGATCCACTGGCAGAATTATGACGGTTTTCTGGTGCTGCACGGTACCGATACCATGGCCTATACCGCCTCGGCGCTGTCATTCATGCTGCCGGGGCAGGATAAGCCGGTGATCCTGACGGGCTCCCAGATCCCCCTGAGCGAACGGCGTAGTGACGGCCTGGACAACCTGATCAACGGTCTGTATTTGTGTCAGACGGCAGGACTGGCGGAAGTGTGTGTCTATTTCAACGGCCGGCTGCTGCGGGGCAACCGTACCACCAAGCTCAAGGCGACCGAGCTGGATGCCTTTGCGTCCCCCAATCTTCCACCGCTGGGGGTGGCAGGGATCAGCATGGAGCTGGATCGGGGGCGGTTGCTGCCGGCCGCTCCCCTGCGCTTCCGTATTCCGGCATTTGATGCCGAAGCGGTGACGGTGCTCAGCCTGTATCCGGGCATTAGCGCCCGGGCCGCCCGGGCCCTGCTCGATGACGAGCGGGTACGGGGTGCCGTGATGCTGAGTTTTGGCGTGGGCAATCCGCCCGATGCCAATACCGAGCTGATGCAGGTGCTGGAAGAAGCGGTTGCACGAGGGGTGGTGATCGTCAATCGTACCCACTGTTTGTACGGCAAGGTGGATCAGGGCACCTATGCCACCGGCCATACTCTGACCCGTATCGGAGTGACACCGGGAGGAGATCTGACACTGGAAGCGGCCTTTGCCAAGCTGCATTTTCTGCTGGCGCTGGAGACCAGTCCCGAACAGATACGCAGCCTGATGCTGCAGTCCATGCGTGGAGAGATTCAGGGACCGGCAGCCGACTGGTTGAGTCTGAACCGGGTGGCGGGAATTAAAGTGTTCTCTTCGGGGTCTTACTAGCATGCCGGGTACGCACTCAGTGCGTTTTCATCATTGCTAACGTCGAGGTAGTGGTATGAACATCATCAAACAAGCGGTTACCGGCGGCCTTGTCGCCTCCCTGCTGCTGACACTGGCGGCATGTAGCAACCTGTCCGAGCGGGATCGCAACACCGCCATCGGCGCCGGGGTGGGTGGTGTTGCCGGTTCGGTGCTGACGGACGGCAGCGCTCTGGGTACCGTGGGCGGAGCCGTGGTCGGCGGCGTGATCGGCCGCGAAGTCAGCAAAGACAAGAAGTGAGCAGGGATGATATCCGGCACGGCGCGGAAAATTATTTCCGCCGCCGTTATGGGCTGACAGCGCCGGGCCGGTAGGCGCGCTCCCCCAGATAATTGCCCGGCGGGTAGTAATTGCATACCAGGATGAGGTTGTTGCTGCAGACCGAGGTGGCACAGCCCAGCTCGCGGGTGTCGGGCCAGATCATCTGGGTGTAATGTCCAACCCGGGGCGCCATTTCCCGGGTGAGCGGCTGCCCCGCATAATCCCGCTTTTCGTCCTCCCAGGCCTTGATACCGTCCAGCTCGTCATAAAATCCCAGCGTCCCCATAAACAGGTTTTCACCGAAGCCCGAGCCCCGACTGTGCTCGATGTCGCAGCGCTGGGCCAGCTCGCCGGCCCAGCGTTGTGCCTGCCTCTCGGCGGCGGCAGACCAGCCGAGCGGGGCCGCACCGACCTCTGCCCGGACTTTGTTATGGTATGCCAGCTGTTGTCGTTGCTTGTCCGTGAGTGAGCCGGTTGCCGCCCCGCCAGTGAGCAGTGGGCTGGAGGCCGGCGGCCTGTCGCTTTGTTCGTGAGCCTGGCGAGCGGTGGCCGAACCCGGGCCATAACAGCCAGGCAGCAAAGCCAGCCCGGCCAGGAGCAGTATTCTGTTCATCCTGAGTCCTCGTGCCGTTGTTTCTTAAGAATGGCATAGATTCCGCCCAATCCGGCTGGCCGGCGGCCGATATTGTCTGATGAGGCCGTTGTAATATTGGCCGGCCGGTGAGCGACTATGGTACAGGAGTTGCCATCCGCCGAAGGAGCAAACATATGAACAACAAAGGTGTCAGCATCACCCTGTTCCGCTGGGCGGGCGCCTGGGGACCCTTCCGGATCAAGATCCCCTGTGGGGAGTGTGCACTGTCCAGAGACGTGATCCGGGATACGTTGAGCCGTGAGCTGGCAGAGATTCCGGTCGAGCTGGAAACTCGAGACTGGCTGAGCGAGTGGTGGCGGCCCCTGATAAAGGGAGGCTGGCATGCGCCCATCATCATGGTCGAAGGGCGTGTGATCGCCCAGGGGCAGGCCCTCAATCGCGGGGTGCTGGTGCAGGCGGTGATTGAAGCCCATGTCCGCCGTACGGCGCTGACCGGTAACCATCTGTTCGGCAAGGAAGGCTGTCCGCACTGTCAAAAGGCCAAGGATTATCTGCACCGGGCCGGCATCGAGTATCGTTATCACGATGTGGTCAGGGACGAACGCTCGCTCTATGAAATGCTGGCGAGGGTCAAGCCGGTCATCGGGCCGAAAACGCCGGTGACGGTGCCACAAATCTGGCTGGAGGGGCGTTATATCGGTGGCGCCGATCGGCTGATCGGATAAGGCTCACCGTGGACAGACAACCAAAAAAAGCCAGCCTCTTCAGGCTGGCTTTCTGGTCAGATTCGGCGGCCCGTCTTACAGGCTGGCGATCTGTTCTTGCTGTTGCTGCAGCTTGCCCAGGCTGGCCTGGTAGTCGGCCAGTTTTTCCTGCTCCTTGGCCACTACTTCGGCGGGGGCCTTGGCGACGAAGCCTTGGTTGTTCAGCTTGCCTTCCAGTCGCTTGATTTCACCGGCCACCTTGTCCAGCTCCTTCTGCAGCCGAGCCAGCTCGGCGTCCTTGTCGATAAGGCCGGCCATCGGCAACAGCAGTTCGGTGTCGCCGATCAGCTGCTTGGTGGATACCGGTGCTTCCTCGTCGGCCGCCAGCAGGGTGATGGCGTCCAGTTTGGCCATGGCCTTGAGGAAGGCATCGTTGTCGATGGCGCGACGGGCGTCGTCACCGGCCGGACGCAGCAGGACACTCAGTGCCTGGCTGGGCGGAATGTTCATCTCGGCGCGCAGGTTGCGGATGGAGACGATAAAGCGTTTCACCCACTCCAGATCGGCCATGGCTGCCTCGTCTTCCAGTGCCGCATCCGCCTCCGGATAGGCGGCCAGCATGATGCTGTCGCCGCCACGGCCGGCCAGCGGGGCCACCCGCTGCCAGATTTCTTCGGTGATGAAGGGCATGATGGGATGCGCCAGCCGCAGCAGGGTTTCCAGCACTTCGATCAGGGTCTTGCGGGTGCCGCGCTGTTCGGCCTCGGAGCCATGCCACAATACCGGCTTGGTCAGCTCCAGGTACCAGTCGCAGAACTGGTTCCAGATAAACTCGTAAAGCGCATTGGCGGCCCGGTCGAATCGGTAACCGTCCAGGGCGTCGCGCACGTCCTTGATGGTGACCTGCAGCTGAGCCTGGATCCAGCGATCCGCCAGCGAGAACTTGAGCTCGCCGCCGTTCTGGCCGCAATCCTGCTCTTCGGTGTTCATCAGCACATAGCGGGAGGCGTTCCACAGCTTGTTGCAGAAGCTGCGATAGCCGTCGAGCCGGCTCATGTCCCAGTTCAGATCCCGGCCGGTGGTGGCCATGGCCATGAAGGTGAAGCGCAGGGCGTCGGTGCCGTGGGCTTCGATGCCTTCCGGGAATTCCTTGCGGGTGCTCTTGGCTACCTTGGCGGCCAGCTTGGGCTGCATCATGTTGCCGGTGCGCTTTTCCACCAGATCTTCCAGGCCGATGCCGTCGATCATGTCCAGTGGATCCAGCACGTTACCCTTGGACTTGGACATCTTCTGACCCTGCTCGTCCCGGACCAGACCGTGTACGTAGACGGTCTTGAAGGGCACCTGGGGCTTGCCGTTTTCGTCCTTGATGAAGTGCATGGTCATCATGATCATGCGGGCCACCCAGAAGAAGATGATGTCGAAGCCGGTGACCAGCACGCTGGACGGATGGAAGGTGGCCAGCTCCGGGGTCTTCTCCGGCCAGCCCAGGGTGGAGAAGGTCCACAGGGCGGAGCTGAACCAGGTATCGAGTACGTCTTCGTCCTGGCTCAGTACCACCTCGGCACCCAGGTTATGGTTGGCGCGCACCTCGGCCTCGTCGCGGCCCACATAGACCTTGCCCTCGGCGTCGTACCAGGCGGGAATGCGGTGGCCCCACCACAGCTGACGCGAGATGCACCAGTCCTGAATGTCACGCATCCAGGAGAAATACATGTTTTCGTACTGCTTGGGCACGAACTGGATTTCACCGTCTTCCACTGCCTGGGTAGCGACCTTGGCCAGGGGCCCGGCGCGTACGTACCACTGATCGGTCAGCATCGGCTCGATTACCACGCCGCCCCGGTCGCCGTAAGGCACGGTCAGATCGTGATCCTTGATGCTGTCGAGCAGGCCCAGCTCATCCAGGGCGCCAACGATGGCATCACGGGCGGCGTAGCGCTCCAGCCCCTGAAACCGGGCCGGCAGCTCGGCTGAGTAGGCGTCACTCGGCTCGCCCTTGCTGGTGAATACCTCGGCTTCGGCACGAATGTCGGCGTTCAGGGTCAGCACGTTGATCAGCGGCAGCGAGTGGCGCTTGCCCACTTCGTAGTCGTTGAAATCGTGGGCCGGGGTGATCTTCACACAGCCGGTACCCTTTTCCATGTCGGCATGTTCGTCGCCGACGATGGGAATGCGACGATCGACCAGAGGCAGCATGATGAACTTGCCGATCAGATCCTTGTAGCGGGGATCTTCCGGGTTCACCGCCACGGCGGTATCACCGAGCATGGTTTCGGGACGGGTGGTGGCCACCACCAGATAGTCCTTGCCATCGGCGGTCTTGACGCCATCGGCCAGCGGATAGCGGAACTGCCACATGTGGCCTTTCATATCGCGGTTTTCGACTTCCAGATCGGAGATGGCGGTGTGCAGCTTGGGATCCCAGTTCACCAGGCGCTTGCCACGGTAGATGAGGTCGTCTTCATACAGCTGTACGAACACTTCCTTCACCGCGTTGGACAGGCCCTCGTCCATGGTGAAGCGCTCGCGCTCCCAGTCGACCGAGGCGCCCATGCGGCGCAGCTGCTTGGTGATGGTGCCACCGGACTCTTTCTTCCAGTCCCAGATCTTGTCGATGAAGGCCTCGCGGCCGTAATCGTGGCGGTTCTTGCCTTCTTCGGCGGCGATCTTGCGCTCCACCACCATCTGGGTGGCGATACCGGCGTGATCGGTGCCCACCTGCCACAGGGTGTTCTTGCCCTGCATGCGCTGGTAGCGGATCAGGGTATCCATGATGGAGTCCTGGAAGGCATGCCCCATGTGCAGGCTACCGGTCACGTTGGGCGGCGGTATCATGATGCTGTAGGGGTCTTTGCTGGTATCGCCGTGGGCCTTGAAGTAACCCCTGCTTTCCCATTGCTGGTACAGGGCCTGCTCGATGGCGTTGGGATTAAAGGTTTTTTCCATGATATTAGTCGTCTTGAGTTTGGGGTGGTACAGGGGCGGTCGTGAGTTCGAACCCGGCCTGACGATAGACTTTGAAGCGTTCCCGGGCCTGTTGCTTGCCCTCCTCATCGGAGGGCACGAAGTCAATCAGTTGCTGGAAACGCCGGGCAAAGGCGGGAGCCTGGGGCGCCAGGTTGATCAGCACCTGGCGGCCGCTGTGCGGAGCCTGCCAGCTGATGACCACAGGGGCACCCCGGGCCGGGCCTTCGCCCTGAAGATTATGGGCCACGAAGCCGTCGGAGGGCTGCTGCCACAGCCGTTCATCCAGCGCCTCGGCCTGGGCCTGGTCACGGGTATGAATGAAAACGCCCAGCCCCTGACGGTAGCAATCGGTGGTCAGCCGACACACCAGCTGCTCCAGCAGCTCGGAGCCGGACTGATCCGGCAGCAGGTAAAAACAGCCCTGGCTCATGCTCACTCTTCGGTGTTGTTCACGCCGGCCCGGTTCAGCAGGAACTGGGTCAGCAGCGGCACCGGACGACCGGTGGCGCCCTTGTTCTTGCCGCTGTTCCAGGCGGTACCGGCCACGTCGAGGTGAGCCCAGTTGTACTTTTTGGTGAAGCGGCTGAGGAAGCAGGCGGCGGTGATGGTGCCCGCCGGACGACCACCGATGTTGGCCATGTCGGCGAAGGGGCTTTCCAGCTGCTCCTGATATTCGTCGCTCATCGGCAGACGCCAGGCGCGATCGCCGGCCTGCTCCGAGGCGTTGAGCAGTTCGTGGGCCAGCGGATTGTGGTTGGCCAGCAGCCCGGAAGTGTGGTGACCCAGGGCGATGATGCAGGCACCGGTCAGGGTGGCCACGTCGATGACCGCTTCCGGCTCGAAACGCTCGACGAAGGTCAGGGCGTCGCACAGCACCAGCCGGCCTTCGGCATCGGTGTTGAGCACTTCGATGGTCTGGCCCGACATGCTGGTGAGGATGTCACCGGGGCGATAGGCGTTGCCATCGGGCATGTTTTCACAGCCGGCGAGAATGGCTATCACGTTCACCGGCAGTTGCATCTCGGCCAGGGCATGCATGGTGCCCAGCACCGAGGCGGCGCCGCCCATGTCGTACTTCATTTCGTCCATGCCTTCGGCAGGCTTGATCGAGATGCCGCCCGCATCGAAGGTCAGGCCCTTGCCCACCAGGGCGATGGGACGGGCATTCGGGTCCGGATGGCCCTTGTATTCGATCACCGACATCATGGCTTCGTTGTGAGAACCACGGGCCACCGCCAGGTAGGCGTTCATGCCCAGCTCGGCCATTTCTTCCTCGCCGATCACCCGGGTGCTGATGTTGCTCCAGGCATCGGCCAGCTGGCGGGCCTGAGAGGCCAGGTAGGCGGGATTGCACACATTGGGTGGCATGTTGGCCACATCCCGGCATACCTTGACGCCCTTGGCCACGGCCAGACCGTGCTGGGTGGCGCGCTCGCCAATGGTCAGTTCCCGTCGCGTGGGCACGTTGAACACCAGCTTGCGCAGCGGGCGACGCGGCTCGGCCTTGTTGGTCTTGAACTGGTCGAAGGTATAGAGGCTGGCTTTAGTGGTTTCCACCGCCTGGCGCACCTTCCAGTAGGTGTCGCGGCCCTTGACGTGCAATTCGGTCAGAAAGCAGACGGCTTCCATCGAACCGGTGTCGTTCAGGGTGCTGATGGTGTTGCGGATGATCTGCTTGTACTGTCGCTCGTCGAGCTCCCGTTCCTTGCCGCAACCGACCAGCAGCACCCGCTCGCTCAGCACACCGGGTACCTGATGCAGCAGCAGCATCTGGCCGGCCTTGCCTTCCAGATCGCCGCGGCGCAGCAGAGAGCTCAGGTAGCCGTCACTGATTTTATCCAGCTGTTCGGCAACCGGAGAGAGACGGCGGGGCTCGAATACGCCGACGACGATGCAGGCGCTGCGCTGTTTTTCGGGGCTGCCACTTTTAACACTGAACTCCATGGATTCTCCTACAGCTTGAAGACAATGAGCGCCAGATCAACGATAATGATGGCCATCGCTAAAAGACGCCGAACTTCGCGTACTTAATATGCGAAAATCGTAATTTTACGCTTATTCTTAAGCGTTTCCATTAAAAAGACAAGTTTACACTGGGATTAACGGTGATTGCATTCCGCTATTTGTTTCGGGAAACCCTGAAGACGCAGCTGGCCGTGCTGTTCGTGCTGCTGCTGATCTTCATCAGCCAGAATTTCATCGAGGTGCTGGGCGAAGCCGCCAGTGGCAAGATCCCCGGCGCCTGGTGGGCAAGCTGCTGCTGCTCAACCTGCCGGAAATGGCCACGCTGATGCTGCCGGTCAGTCTCTTTATCGGCATCCTGTTTGCCCATGGCAGGCTCTATGCCGAAAGCGAGATGACGGTGATGCGGGCGGTGGGCATCGGCCCCGGCAAGATCATGCGCGCCACTCTGGTGCTGGCGCTGTTCTGGACCGCAGTGGCATTGTTCAATTCGCTCTGGCTCAACCCCTGGTCCAAGACCCAGGTGTATCAGCTGCTGGAAGAGGTCAAGGCCGATCCGGGCTTTGCGGTGTTGCGCGAAGCCCGCTTCATGAGCCTGGACGGGGGCCGTATCGTGGCCTACGTAGAGGATCTGGAGTCCGCGGACGAGGGCAACCGGTTGAGCCGGCTCTTCGTGGTGCAGCGGGGCCAGGCCCAACAGGCGCCCAGCATCGTAGTGGCCGACGGGGGCCGTTTGCAGGAGCGGGCCGGTGGCCAGTGGCTGACCCTCGATCAGGGACGACGCTACAGCGGTACGCCCGGCAGCCGGGAGTTTGATATCGCCGAATTCGACGAATACAGCGCCTATATTCGCGCCGCCGAGGTGGGAGAGGCCGAACGCAAAGAGTCCGCGCTCGACAGCATCGGGCTCTGGCAGTCGGACGAGCTGATGGATCGGGTGGAGTTGCAGTGGCGGCTGGTCATACCGCTGTCGATGCTGGTGCTGACGCTGGCGGTGGTGCCACTTGCCGTGGTTAATCCGCGCCAGGGACGTTATGCCAAGTTGCTGCCGGCCATTCTGCTGTATCTGCCTACTTTCTGCTGCAAAGTGCTTCCCGCTCGGCGGTAGAGGGAGGCAGTCTGCCGGTACAGCCCGGGCTCTATACGGTACCGCTGCTGTTCTTGCTGCTGGTGACCCTGCCGCTCAATCTGCTGGAAACGGCCTGGTGGAACCGGACCCGGGAAAAACTCAAACGGAACAAGGCGGCCTGATGCTGACTATTCTCGATCGTTATATCGGCCGTACCGTGCTGATGTCCATGTTGTTGTGTGAACTGACGCTGGTGGGGTTGTCCGCCATTATTCGCTACGTGGAACAGCTGCGCAGCGTGGGCGAGGGCAGCTATACGTTGTTGTCGGCGTTTTATTATGTGCTGCTGTCGATGCCCAAGGAAATCGTGCTGTTTTTCCCCATCGCCGCCCTGCTGGGCGGTCTGATCGGTCTCGGGCAGCTGGCCAGCAGCAGCGAGCTGGTGGTGATGCAGGCGTCGGGCAGCTCTCGCTTCAACATTGTCACCAGTGCCCTGAAGACGGCGCTGCCGCTGATGCTGATTATCATGCTGGTGGGCGAATATGTGGTGCCGGCTACCAAGCTGGCGGCAGACGATCTGCGCACCCAGTCCCGCTCCAACGGTCAGGTGGTGCTGTCGGTCAACGGGGTCTGGGCCAAAGACGGCGAGTCCTATATCAACATCGGTCAGGCCCGGCGTGATGGTACTCTGAGCAATATCACCCTCTACTACTTCGATGATGATATGAGGCTCGACCGCATCACCCAGGCGGCCAGTGCGCTGTATCGGGACCAGCAATGGCAGTTGAATGATGTGACCGACACCCTGTTCGATACCGGCGTGTCCATCGACACCGAACAGTATGCCAGCCGAGCCTGGCATTCCAGCCTGACCCCGGAAAAACTGGGGGTGGTGGCCATCGATCCGGACGAACTGCCGATGCGGGGACTATGGGAATACAAGGGCTATCTGGAAGACAACGGCCAGGATGGCAGTCTTTATGAGCTGGAGTTCTGGCGCAAGGCGCTGCAACCGGTGATGGTGATTGCCATGATGCTGCTGGCCTCTTCCTTCGTGTTTGGCGCCCTGCGCAGCGTCACCATGGGGGCCCGGATACTGATGGGGATTCTGTTCGGCTTCGGTTTCTATGTAGCCAATGAAGTCTTCGGTCCCATCAGCCTGGTCTACGATGTGCCGCCGGTACTGGGTGCCATGGGGCCCAGCCTGCTGTTTATCGGCGTGGCGCTGTTTCTGCTCAATCGCCGGGCGTAAAAGCCGGGATTGGAGGTTGGGGACTGGATCAATCCCGAGTCCCCGGTCCCCAATCCCGGTTATTGTTTATCCAGCAATTGCTTGTTCTGTTCTTTGGTGAGGACCACCATTTCGCAGTCGGCGATTTTATCCTGTAATGCCAGCCGGTTGCGTGGATTCAGCCAGATCCAGAAGTTGCCCAGCCCCAGCAGCGCGCTGAGGGCACGGATCAGGCATTGAGACAGCCGCAGGCGGCTGCCATCGGTATTCTGCACTCGCAGGCGCCAGGCGCGCATGCCGATGGTCTGACCGCTGGTACGCCAGAACCAGCAATAAAAGCCAAGGGCTACGCTCAGCAGGCTCAGTTGGTACAGTCGGTTGGCACTGAGCAGCGCGGCGGTATCCTGATAGGGTCCCAGCGTTATCCAGCCCAGGCTCAGGGCCAGCGAGGTCAGGCCGAAGAAGATAAATCCGGCCACCATCAGCAGCGAGACGACCACCAGCACATCATAAAGCCAGGCGCCCAGCCGTCGCATTACACCTGCCCTGGGCAGCCCCGTATAAGAAGTCACTACCATTACCCGCCGTTTGCTGAAAAAGTTGCGCTATTCTAGCAAATGCAGTGGCTTGGGGTCATCGTTACTCGGCTGTATGATTGCTGTTCGGTTGTCGCAGGTCGAGTCATAATTTGCTTGCGGGGAGCGAGCGGATACGTATAATGCCAGTCGCTCACCTTGGTGGGCTATCAAGTGGCAGTGTGATGGAATTGGTAGACATGAGTGATTCAAAATCACTTGCCTTCGGGCGTGCCGGTTCGAGTCCGGCCTCTGCTACCACTTGATAATCAAAACCACCCTCGAGGTGGTTTTTTGCTTTCCGGCAAGTGCTTTTCCCGCTCGACGTTTCTCCGAACACCCGCTTTCAGCCTGACGGCCGGTATTGGTCCTGCCCGGTTTATCCGTCTTCATGACCGGTGACGCACGGGCCTTTCAAGGTCCATTCCCGCCCGAGGCGGGATCACGTAGAATGACCTGTTTTTTCGCTTCTTCGCATAGAGTGTATTTTCATGCTAAAACCCGGCCAGCTGGTTACCGCCTCCGTTCACAGCCTTACCGATAAAGGAGATGGCATCGCCACCCTGGAAGGCCGACCCCTGTATATCGAAGGCGCCTTGTCCGGCGAGCAGGTCGAGGTGCGGCTGAGCCTGGTCAAGCCCAACTTCTGCCAGGGCACTCTGGTGCGTGTGTTACGGCCGTCGACCGCCCGCCGTGAGGATTTCTGCCCCTATACCGCCTGTGGTGGCTGCCAGCTGCGGGTCATGAGTGACGAAGCACAGCTCGATTTGAAGCGCCAGTTGCTGATTGATGCCCTGGCGGCAAGGGGGCTGGATTGTCCGGTGGCGGACACTATGGGCATGAATGAGCCCTTCCATTACCGCAACAAGGCCCAGTATGCGGTACAGCCCGGGCCTTATGTCGGCTTTTATGCCAAGCACAGCCATCAGCTGGTGGAAGTGGACGAGTGTCGGGTGCAGGCACCGGTGACCACCGATGTGGTGCAGCGAGTAAGAGCCTGGATGCGTCGCTGTGCGGTGCCGGCGTACAACGAAGCCACTCATGGTGGCAGCATTCGCCATATCATGGTGCGTAACGGCATTCACAGCGGTGAGCTGATGGTGGTGCTGGTGGCGGCCGAAGCCCCCTCGACTGAGGCGCTGGCGCAGCTGGTGAACGAGCTTGAATCCGTCGCCGGGCTGGCCAGCCTGCAACTGAATATCAATGCCGCGGTCGGCAACCGGGTGCTGGGACCGGAGAACCGGCTGCTGTGGGGCAAGGAGCTGATAACCGACAGCCTGGACGGTCTGGAGTTTGCCATTTCGCCGCTGTCTTTCTATCAGGTCAATCCGCGCCAGACCGAGGTGCTGTACCGAGAGGCGATGCGACAGGCCAACCTGCAGGGCAATGAGGTGGTGTTCGACCTTTACTGCGGCATAGGTACCATCAGCCTGTTTATGGCCCGTCATGCCAGACAGGTGATTGGCATAGAACTGGTGCCCGAGGCCATTACCGATGCTCGCGCCAATGCCGAGCTGAACGCCATCGCCAATATCGAATTTCATCAGGGTGCCGCTGAGCTGTTGGTGCCCCAACTGTATGCCGAGGGTATCAAAGCCGATGTGGTGGTGGTGGATCCGCCGCGGAAGGGATGTGATCCGGCGCTGCTGGCTACCCTGGCCGAGATGCAGCCCAGCCGACTGGTGTATGTTTCCTGCAATCCCAAGACCCTGGCCCGGGATCTGGCCTGGTTGTGTGAACATGGCTTCAGGTTGGAGCAGGCCACACCGGTGGACATGTTCCCTCATACCATGCATGTGGAAACGGTGGCGTTGTTGACCAGAAAACAGGGCAAATAAGGCATTGCAATAGCCTCAACTGATAATTATTATCAATGGCGTTATCGGAAGGGGGAAGCTCGATGGTGGTTTTATTGGTCTTAATCTGGTTATCACTGCTGTGGTGGGTGCCGGGTTCGGCACTCACTTTGTGGCTGAGTGCCGGCTTCGCCCTGTTTGCCTTGCTGCTGGCAATGCCCTCGGTCAGTCGTCACTGGTACTGGCTGCCCATCGGCGGGCTGGCTGGGCTGGGGATGGCATTGGGTATGATGATGACTGGAAATGGGGCCTAGTACCGTCAGAAGCGAGCGAGGTTAAAGTGGTCAAAGATCAAGATGCATGATGCTGTAACCCGGCAAGAGACTTGCGAGCATGCAATAGATATAAGGGATTTTTAATAAAAAGAAGTATTGTGAGGAATACTGCGTAAATAACCGGGAGGTTATTACTGATGTAACAATCGTGGTGCGAAGGGGGGGACTTGAACCCCCACGTCCATAGGACACTAACACCTGAAGCTAGCGCGTCTACCAATTCCGCCACCCTCGC
>NZ_MDKE01000019.1 GCF_001870485.1 Oceanisphaera psychrotolerans
ATTCCCTATTCCCTATTCCCTATTCCCTATTCCCTATTCCCTATTCCCTATTCCCTATTCCCCATTCCCCATTCCCCGCTTTTAAGGCTGCTCACCTCTTAAAAACTGCTGGCTGATGGTTCGGAACTGTTCGGTGCCGGCCTGGCGCATCAGTTCGAAAATCACCATTTCCCGGCTGACAATCTGTGCGCCCGCATCCCGCATGCGCGCCAGCCCCAGTTGCCGGTTTTCTTCGGTGCGACTGCCCACGGCATCGGCCACCACAAACACCTCTTTGCCCGCCTGCAGTAACCCCATTACCGTTTGCAACACGCAGACATGGGTTTCCATGCCGCATACGATGAGCTGCCGATACTGCTGCCAGTGTTCGGGCAGACAGTTGGCGGCCACCACCGAAAAGTGCTGCTTGTCCACTACCTCGGGCTGCTCCACCAGCTTGACGAGTGCCGGCAGGGTGTGTCCCAGGCCGCGTGGATACTGTTCGGTAAACAATATCGGGGTATTCAGGGTATGGCAGGCCGAAACCAGCCACTGAATACGGGCGCCGAGGCGTTCGCTCTCATGAATGGCCGGCAGCAGTTTTTCCTGCACATCCACCACCATCAGTGCCGCTTTATCAGACTCCATTAACATTTGATGCTCCTTGAGAATCACGCTCGGGCTCAGTATGCCGCCTTTGTGGACCAAAGGAAAAGTGAGGTGTGGGGAAGGGGACAGATGATGGCATTCACCGAGACACAAAACCCAGGCCATAAAAAAGGCGCCCGCAGGCGCCTTTGACTGAGCTTGGTGTTGCCGAGTCCGGGGTCAGACCCTGAATTCGCCCAGCAGGTTGTTCTGGCGCTGCATCTGCTCCAGCATGGCCTGGCAGTGTTTTACCTGGGCCACGGCGCCGGTGGCCACGTCCTGGCTGATATCGCGGATGTTGGTGGTGTTCTGGTTGATCTCCTCGCTGGTGGCGCTTTGCTCTTCCGCCGCGGTGGCGATCTGCAGGTTCATGTCGTTGATGCGGCCGATGGCGTCGCGGATCCGGGCCAGCACCTCGTTGGCTTCGGCGGCGTCCACCGAGGTCAGTGCCGCCAGCTCCTGGCTCTGTTTCATTTTGTTTTCCGCCAGACGAACCCCGCTCTGCAGCCGTTCTATCATGTCGCCGATTTCCTGGGTGGACTGCTGGGTGCGGGAGGCGAGAGAGCGTACCTCATCCGCCACCACCGCAAAGCCACGGCCCGACTCGCCGGCGCGGGCGGCTTCAATGGCGGCATTCAGCGCCAGCAGGTTGGTCTGCTCGGCAATGCCGGTGATCACCGACAGAATGGACTCGATATTACGACTCAGTTGGGCCAGCTCGTTGACCGAAGCCATGGTGTCTTCCATGTCGCTGGCCAGCCGCTCTATCGCCTGGGTCGAGCGGGACACTACCAGTGCGCCCTGCTCGGTTTCCTGATTGGCGGCGTTGGCGGCTTCGGCGGCATGCTGAGCGTGCTGGGCCACCTCGGTGGCGGTGGCGGCCATTTCATGCATGGCGGTGGCCAGTTGATCCAGCTCCTGCAATTGCATCTGCAACTGGTTTTCTGCCTGCTCCGATTGCCCGGAGGTATCATGGATGCTGGATTTCAGCTTGTGGGAGCTGTCCATCACCTCACCGATCAGCTTCTGCAAATGGCCCAGAAAGCCGTTGAATTCATTGGCGACCAGGCCAAAGTCATCGCGGCGCAGAATGGGCAGACGTTTGGTCAAATCCCCCTGGCCGCCGTTGATGTCTTTCAGCGACTGGTGCAGCCCGTTCAGTGGCTTGAGCAGGCTGGTCATCAGCAGCACCAGCAGCACCAGACTGATCAGTACGCCAAGCACCGAGATCAACAGCGCCTGCCATTGCAGGCTGTCGGCCTTGGCCATCACCATGGCTTCATTCAACACCACGCCGATGTGCCACTTGGAACCCTGCAGGTTTGTGAGCGGGGTGAAGGAGACCCAATGAGGCTGGCCGTCCAGCGTATAGGTGGTGATCGACGGGGTGAAGTCCGGACGACGACCTTCAAACAGGTCTTCGAGTGACTTGCCGTTCAGGGCGGCATCGGGGTGAGAGATTATGTTGCCGTTGTCCGCCACCAGAAAGGCATAGCCGGCACCATTGAAATCGATGACGTTAATGGCGTCGGCCACGTTTTTCAGGCTGAGATCGCCGCCGAAGGCGCCTTTTTTCTGTCCGTTATCGCTGATCTTGGCCACCGCCGAGATCAGGATCTCGCCGGTGGCGGCGTCGGCATAGGGTTCGGTCAGGGCGGCATGACCCGTATTCATGGCCACATTATACCAGGGACGCTGGCGTGCATCCCAGCCGACGGGATTCCAACTGGGATCATTGGTAATGCGGCGGCCGTTCTGACTTTCCAGACCGCCAAAGATGAGAATAAACTCGTCCTTTAACAGCGGCAGGTCAAACACCTGCTGTATCTGCACCGGGCTGAACTGGCTGTCGATGCTCTGCGCCATCAGGTCGATGATATCGAGTTTGGCGTTGAGCCAGTTTTCTATCTGTTTGGCTAGGGTCGAGCTGGTTTCGGTAATGGCGGCGGTGGTCTGGCTGCGCAAGGCGTCACGCACCTGCGAGAGTTGCATCCATGACAGTATGCTGACGGTCAGCAGTAGTACGGTGGCGGCGGCGAGGCCAACCTTGTGGGCTATTTTCATACAACTAGGTCCCTTAGTTATGGTCTTGTTTGATGCGGGGGCTACTTTAGTCTTATCTCTCCGGGCAATGTACCGGTAAAAATCACATTTTTGTCATATTCTGCGCTGAAACACAGTTTTTTGCCGTTTATTCATACAATGACGAGAGATACCGGCCTCGCAGGCAGTCGGCGAGACAATTTCACTGTTTTGTTATCGGCAGCTTCATCTTGAGCTTGATTACAAACTGATTTCGATTTATCTATATGCGCCGTTATTCGCCACCGGTTATCCCGCCATGGCGACGGCCTTTCTATTTGATCCCAGCTGAGGAGAAGACACCGGCAAGCCGTGTTACAGACAGTCGTCTGACACGCCCATCCTTTCCTGTATTTCCAGACCCACGGAGCCTGCTCCGACACCCACATTATTGATTTTTGTAGTCACTGTTTTTAGTTTTGCCCGGAGGTAAGGCGTTGATGAGTGGTGGCAATCCCTGTTTGACCTGTGGCGCCTGCTGCGCCTTTTTTCGTGTTTCTTTTTACTGGGGCGAAATCCACAGCGATTTTATGGTGCCTGAAGCCCTGACCGAGCCGGTAAATCCGGTCCGGATGGCGATGCAGGGCACCAATCAGCCAAAGCCCCGTTGTGTGGCGCTGGAAGGGGAGGTAGGCGACTGCGTGTCTTGCAGCATCTATCCCAACCGACCCAGCCCCTGCCGCCAGTTTGAGGCCAACGATGCGGAAGGAGCCTGCAACCGGGCCCGGGCTGCCTACGGTTTGCCGCCGCTGGAACTGGAGCCGGTCGCGGCCTGAGCCTCGGTAGTCGTTGGTGTTTCGGGGTTTGTCGGGTAGTCTGGGATAAAACAAAGGAGTCTGTTTATGGAAATGCTTTCTCTTCTGGAACAAAGGGTTATTGGCTGCCTGATCGAAAAACAGGTGTCCACGCCCGAAGTGTATCCCCTGACCCTGAATTCTCTGATCAATGCCTGCAACCAGAAAAGCAACCGGGATCCGGTGATGAGCCTGGACGAGCAGGAGGTGCAGTCGGTGCTCAACACCCTGATTGCCCGCCGTCTGGTCAACAACACCGCCGGTTTCAACGCCCGCGCCGCCAAGTATCAGCACCGGTTTTGCAATACCGAGTTCGGCGAGCTGCACTTCAGCCCCGGCGAGCTGGCCATTGTGTGCGAGCTGCTGCTGCGCGGGCCCCAGACGCCGGGCGAGCTGCGCAGCCGTACCCCGCGCTTGCATCAGTTCAACGATGTTTCCCAGGTGGATGCCTGTCTGCAAAGCCTGATCGAGAAGGGCCCCTTCGTGGTCAAGCTGGAACGTCAGCCCGGCAAGCGGGAGTCGCGCTACGCTCACCTGTTTGGCGATGTGGACTACCAGCAGGAAGTCACGGCGGCCCCCGCTGCCGGCGCCAACCGGGAACAGACGTTGCAGGCGCGGATCACCGAGCTGGAGGCCGAAGTGGCCCGGCTGCAGGCCCGTATACAAGAGCTGGAAAAATAAAAGAGAAAACTGGCGGCTTACCGCTTTGTTTCAGGCCACAGCTTCCGGATTAGCGCCTCGGGTCCGCCGGGCAATCCCGTTTGCTGAAACAGCAGGCGGCCTTGCTCATCCAGTACGGTGATGGCGTTGGAATGGGCGATTTCGCCGTCGGCCATGCCCATATACTGGATGTTTAACGTCATGGCCAGGGTGCGTACCTTCTCATCGCTGCCGCTCAGCAGGGTCCAGTGTTCATCCAGCCCTCTTTTTTGGGCGAAATAACGCATGACCTTTGGCGTATCTTTCGCCGGCGTCAGCGATACCAGCACAAACCCCAGCTGTTGCTGTTGCTCCGGCGTCAGGGCCGCCTGAACGGCCTTGAGGTCAGACACTATCACCGGACAGGCGGTGATGCAGTCAGTGTAGATCAGCGCAAATATCTGTTTTTTGCCGGCCAGTTGCCCAATGTTGAGCTTGTCTCCCTGGCGGTTCTGCCACTCGCTGTCGAGCTGATAAACCGAGTCGCCGGGCAGGGCGGCCTGTATATGAAAGGCCGCCAGCAGTGTCAGCAGTATCGGTATTCTCATGGGTTATCTCCCTGAAGGTCGGTCATCCCCTGTGCGCAACGAAACCCCAGATTGCCCAGGGTGTAAGGTGCCTTCAGGCTGGAGCGAAAGCCGAAGCGCATAAAGGCGGCGTAGTCGGACGGATCGGCGCTGCCGGCGGCGGCCGAGCCGCAGAACAGCCCTTGATCCAGGGCGCTGTCACCCCGGGATTCACCGGTCACCAGAGTGGAATTGAAGTCCTGGGTCCATTCCCACACCAGAGCATGCAGATCCTGTATTTGCCAGTAGTTGGCCGGGCTTTGCCCGACCGTTGGCAAGGTAGCGGTGGCCGGACGGGCATACCAGGACAGAATGCGCCGGGTGTAGCCCGGCTCGGTACTGCCGTTGGCGGCCTGCTCCGAGGCCTGGGCCGCAAATTCCCATTCCGCGACCGTTGGCAGCCGTTTGCCTCGAGCCTGGCAATAGGCACTGGCCGCATACCAGGACACATAGGTTACCGGTTGTTCCGCCTGCTCCGGTGACGGCCAGCCTCCTGGCCAGTGACTCAGGTATGGTAGCTCTACAAACAGCGCCACCGCCTGGCTCCGCTGCCAGCGCGGATGCTGGCGCACAAAGTCGGCGAACTGGCGGTTGGTAACCGGGGTCACATCCAGCCGGAATGGTGCCACCGGGGTGAGCGGGCTGTCTTTGGTGAGATACAGGGGCCGAACCTTACCGCCGGGCAGTTCGGCCATCTGTGGTGCTGTTATCGGCCCGGCGGCTATCGGCAAGGCCAGCATTTGCAGGACTGCCAGGCCAGACCACAGCATCGGGCTCATCAGTGTGCGCTCCCCTCCATGATGATGGCTTCGCCTTCATCCCGGCGTTTGGCCACCTGTTCCCGGCTGATGACGCCTCCGCTGTTGTCCCAGCTGTTCAAGACATAGGTCAGTACGTTGGCGGCGTCCTCATCGGAAAGGCTCATGGCCGGCATGATACTGTCGAATGCCTGACCATTGACCTTGATAGGGCCTTTCAGACCGTGCAGCACCACGTCGATGGCGCGGGTGGTGTCGGTATTAAGAAAATCGGAGCCGGCCAGCGGAGGGAAGGCACCGGGAATACCCTGGCCACTGGCCTGGTGGCAAGCCTGACAGTTGGCCTCGTACACGCGCTTGCCAAACAGCAACTGATCATCCTTGCTGCTGGCGACCAGTTTGGGATGACCGTTGGGAATGCTTTGTACCGCCGAGCCTTCGGGCAGATAGATATTTTCGGCCACCTTGCCGGAATAGACGATTTTGTCTTCGGGGCCATCTACCGCCAGCATACCCAGCGCACCCTTGTTGAAGGCCCGGAAGATGGAGTGGTCCACCAGAATGAAGTTGCCGGGCACTTCCAGCTTGAACTCGGCCACGGCGGCACCGCCGGCGGGCACCAGGGTGGTCTGCACGTTTTCATTGTACAGATTGCCGCCTTCCACGCTCACCTTGTCGAAGATTTCGCCGATAACATGGAAAGACGACACCAGATTGGGTCCGCCGTTGCCCACATAGAGACGCACGGTTTCACCCACGTTGGCGGTGAGCGCCTTGTCGCCGTTCAGTGCGCCCACGGCACCGTTGAACAACACATAGTCCGGCTGCTCCCTGATGGCCTTGTCCATGTCGAACGACTGCAACCCCTGTTCGCCGTAGGCGCCCTTGGTGTAGAAGTCGCCCTGCATCACGTAATACTCCTTGTCTACCGGCGGCAGGCCTTCCTTGGGCTCCACCAGGATCAGGCCGTACATGCCGTTGGCAATGTGCATGCCCACCGGCGCGGTGGCGCAGTGATAGACATAGAGGCCGGGGTTGAGCGCCTTGAAATTGAATATCGAAGTGTGGCCGGGGGCGGTGAAGGAAGAGGCGGCCCCGCCACCGGGGCCGGTGACCGCATGCAGGTCGATATTGTGCGGCATCTTGGAACTGGGGTGGTTGGAAAGGTGAAACTCGACTTCATCGCCTTCGCGTACCCGTAAAAACTGGCCCGGCACCGAGCCGCCGAAGGTCCAGAACATGTATTCCACGCCATCGGCGATTTCCATCACCTTTTCCACGGTTTCCATCTTTACCACCACCCTGGCAGCATGATCCCGTTGTATGGGGGGCGGCACCATGGGCGGAGAGGTCAAGACTCCGTCCACCACCGGCAGACTGGCTGCCTGGGCCGACAGGGCGAAGGTAAAACCTAAAGCGGTAACGAGGTTACTCAGTTTCATAACATACTCCCTGCGCCAGGCGCTGTGCTGTTTGCATGCGGTAATAAATATTTCATTTCAGATGTAACTTTATACTCTGGCCCGGATTGACACCTGATGCAGATCAATAAATGCCGCTATTACCTCGGTAAGCGCTAAATAGGTAATAGCCAAAAGCGGGCAAAGGGTCGGGCCGCTGCACCGGGACAACGGCAAGAAAACGTTCAGGCGGGAAAGGCGGACAGGGTGTCCATAAAGGTGTCCAGCACCAGGTTGGCCCGGCGGCTGCGGGCGGTGATGGCGCAGAAATGGGTGGTGAAGCCGGTTTGCTCCGGTTGCAATGCCTTCAAGCGACCACGTTCTACCCAGGGGCGGGCGTAGTGATCGGGCAGGTAGCCGAGATAGCAGCCGGTGAGCAGTAGAAACATGATGCCTTCCCGATCGTTGGCCCTGGCGCCCAGAGGGTGACGGCGATACAGCGCCTGGGCCTCGGCGGGCTGGGCGAAGCTGGGCACCACCAGCTCATGGTCGGTCAGCTTTACGGTCTCGTCGTCCGCAGCAAACAGCGGGTGGCCGGCGGCGCAGTAGAGGCTGGAGCTTTCTTCGTACAGCGGCAGGTAGTCCAGCCCCGGCAGATCGCGTACCCGCGGTACCACGCCCACATTGAGCCGGCCATCGAGCACGCCTATCTCGATGTCGTCCGACGGCTGCATGTGAATGTTGATCTTCACCTCCGGCCCCCGGGCCTTGAGCGCCGCCAGGCCGTGGGTGATCTTCATGCCCGGGTGGCTGACCAGGTTGTCGGTAATGCCGATGGCCAGGGTGCCGCGCAGGTGTCGGTGCAGATCGTTGATTTCGGCCTTGAAATGGTCGATGGCGCCCACCAGCCGGTCGCTGGCTTCCAGTACCCGTCGTCCTTCGTCGGTGAGGGCAAAGCCGGCCCGGCCCCGCTGACACAGTTTGAACCCCAGCCGGTTTTCCAGATCCGACATCTGCATGCTGATCGCCGCCCGGCTGATGCCGAGGCTCACTTCCGCCGCCGAAAAGCCGCCGCAGGCCGCCACGGTGCGAAACACCTTCAACAGCTTCAGCTCGAAATCACTGACCTGATTCAGCACCGGCTGTTTTGCTTCTGCCATGGTGTTCTCCTTGTGTCTCCCATTGCCAGCGATGGCACCCGAGTCTCTGCTCACGGCTCAACCCCGTAGGCGCCCCTTTATGCGGCGCAATCCTCCATGTGACCCGGTGTCGGCAGGCATAGCGCCATGATCCGAGCATGTCGTGTCGTCTGTATTGCCTTGCGCTGCAAGGCCTGCCGACGAAAGTGGCAGCTACACCGCAGCATCGAGGGTTCTATGTTTAATGACGTTTATAACGGCGAGTTAAAGTTAAGTAAACACTGAACTGAAGTTCATTAAGTTTAAATTTAACCTTGTGGTGACGGAGAGCATTATTCATTCATGGCGTGGCGCCCGAGCGGCGACCACAGGTGACAGGGATACCGGTAAACAAGGAGCTGTGATGAACAGCATGATTGATACGCAACGAACCGCCGAGGCCAGGGCCCAACAGTTGAATCTGGACGCCTTCTGGATGCCCTTTTCCGGCAACCGGGCCTTCAAGGCCGCGCCGCGGCTGATTGCCGAAGCCGAGGGGGCTTGGTTTACCGACACCCAGGGCAACAGGCTGTTCGACAGCCTCTCGGGCCTGTGGTGTACCGGCCTGGGGCATCGACATACCAAAATCAACGAGGCCATCAGCCGGCAACTGCATACCCTGGATTACGCCCCGGGGTTTCAGGTGGGGCATCCGCTGGCCTTCGAGCTGGCCGAACGGCTGGCCGGGCTGGCACCGGCGGATTTGAACCGGGTATTTTTCACCAACTCCGGCTCCGAATGCGCCGACACCGCGCTGAAAATGGCCCGGGCCTACTGGCGTGCCAGAGGCAAACCGGAAAAAACCAAACTCATCGGCCGGGCCCGGGGCTATCACGGGGTCAACATGGGCGGCACCAGCCTGGGGGGCATCGGCGGCAACCGCAAGCACTATGGCCAGTTGCTGGATGCGGATCATCTGCCCCATACCCTGCTGGCAGAAAACGCTTTCAGCAAGGGCCAGCCCGAGCAGGGCGCGGCGCTGGCGGATCATCTGCTGCAGCTGATTGAGCTGCATGATGCCTCCAACATTGCCGCGGTGATCGTGGAACCCATGGCCGGCTCGGCCGGGGTGATAGTGCCGCCGGTGGGTTACCTGCAGCGGCTGCGCGAACTGTGCGACCAGCACGATATTCTGCTGATTTTCGACGAGGTGATCACCGGCTTCGGCCGCATGGGTGCCATGTTCGGCGCCGAGGCCTTTGGCGTGGTGCCCGACATCATGAACGTGGCCAAGCAGCTCACCAACGGGGTGATCCCCATGGGGGCGGTGATCGCCAGGGATCATATCTATCAGGCCTTCATGGAGCAGCCCGGTCCCGATTACATGGTGGAATTTCCCCACGGCTATACCTATTCCGCCCACCCGGTGGCCTGCGCCGCCGCCATGGCGGCCCTGGATGTGCTGACCGGCGAAGACATGCCGGGCCAGGTGCGCACCCTGATGCCGGTGTTCGAGGAGCAAATTCATCGCCTGAAGGGGCTGCCCCATGTGGTGGACATTCGCAACTGCGGCCTGGCCGGGGCGGTGCAGCTGGCGCCTTATGCGGGGGAACCGGCTCGTCGTCCGATGGAGCTGGCGCTCAGCCTGTGGCAACAGGGCTATTACGTGCGCTTTGGCGGCGACACCCTGCAGTTTGGCCCGCCCTTTATTTCTACCCCGGACGAGCTGGAGCAACTGTTCAACGCGGTGCACCGCACCCTTAAGGCTCAGCCCTGAACTGAATGCCGGGGGCAGCCCCAATGTAGCTGCCGCTTCAGCTGGCAGGCTTGTGGTTTTGTAGCTGCCACTTTAGTCGGCAGGCTCAGCTGCGCTGAGCAATACCCAGAACGCCGAACCTGCAGATCATGCGCCGTGCCAGAAAAGGACGATGAGCCTGCAGGTTTACGCCGCATAAATGGGCGCCTACGGGGTCAACTTCATTCGCATAACAAGCAAAAGGATTACCAGATGAACACCATTCCTCACCTGATCAATGGCGAACGCCACCACAGCACCACCACCCTGGAGGTGCATAACCCCTCTACCGGCCAGGTGTGTGGCCTGCTCGGCATGGGCGACGAAAGCCTGGTGGCCGAGGCGGTGGCTGCCGCCAAGGCGGCGTTTCCGGCCTGGCGCGACACGCCGCCGGCCAAACGGGCGCGGGTGATGTTTCGCTTCAAGCAACTGCTGGAGGAGCGGGCCGACGATATCTGCGCCTTGATCAGCGAAGAGCACGGCAAGACCCTGGAAGACGCCAGAGGCGAGCTGCAGCGGGGCATCGAAAACGTGGAATACGCCTGTGGCGTGCCCGAGCTGCTGAAAGGCGACTACACCCGCAACGTGGGTCCGAGCATCGATGCATGGTCCGATTTTCAGCCGCTGGGAGTGGTGGCCGGTATTACCCCGTTCAACTTTCCGGCCATGGTGCCGCTGTGGATGTACCCCATGGCCATCGCCTGCGGCAACTGTTTCATTCTCAAGCCGTCGGAAAAAGACCCCAGCGCTTCGCTGCTGATTGCCCAGTTGCTGGAAGAGGCCGGTTTGCCCAAGGGGGTGATGGGCGTGGTGCATGGCGGCAAGCCGGTGGTGGATGCGCTACTGAGCCATGCCGACGTCAAGGCCGTGAGCTTTGTCGGCTCCACTCCGGTGGCGGAATACATCTACGCCCAGGGCACCGCCAACGGCAAGCGGGTACAGGCACTGGGGGGCGCCAAGAATCACGCGGTGCTGATGCCCGATGCCGATCTGGACAACGCCGTCAGTGCCCTGATGGGCGCGGCCTATGGTTCCTGCGGTGAACGCTGCATGGCCATTTCGGTGGCGGTATGTGTGGGCGATGAGGTGGCCGATGCGCTGATTGCCAGGCTGGAGCCGCAAATTCGCGCCCTGAAAATCGGCCCCGGCACCCAGAGCGGTCTGGACATGGGCCCGGTGATCAGCCGTGAGCACCTGGCCAAAATTGAAGGCTACATCAACGCCGGGGTCGAGCAGGGTGCGGCGCTGACCGTGGACGGCCGTGACCTGAGGGTACCCGGCCATGAAGGAGGCTACTTCCTCGGTGGCTGCCTGTTCGACCGGGTCACGCCCGAGATGAGCATCTACCGGGAAGAGATCTTCGGCCCCGTATTATGTGTGGTGCGCGTCGACAGCCTGGAAGCCGCCATCGAGTTGATTAACGCCCACGAATACGGCAACGGCACCTGCATCTTCACCCGCGACGGCGAGGCCGCCCGGCTGTTTGGCGACGAGATAGAGGTGGGCATGGTCGGCATCAACGTGCCGCTGCCGGTCCCGGTGTCTTACCACAGCTTCGGCGGCTGGAAACGCTCGCTGTTTGGCGACCTGTCCGCCTACGGCCCCGACTCGGTACGGTTCTATACCCGTCGCAAGACCATTACCCAGAAATGGCCGGAACGGGCCAGTCACCAGGCCTCGGACTTCGCCTTTCCGAGCATGTGATCTGAACAGGAGAGGGGGCAGGCGAGGTGCCGGTGTTGCATATTCGGGGTATGCCTGCGAAGGCCGGCATCCATATCCATGAACCCGGCACAGGCCACTTCGCCCCGTTTCATATACGAGCCCCTGCCTGCGCAGAGGTGACACTCAATTCTTGGGGTTTGCTCCTCTTTTCATCCCCCAAACAAGCTGTCACAATATGCGCCTCTTGGGGGAGTAATCGTTCGGCGCCCGCCGAAACCATTGTCAACAATCTCTAAGCCGAAGGCTTATGGTGATGGTGTCCTGTTGGATTGATGAGACCTGAGGCAGACCTGGTTCCGGGCGGGATCTGGGGCTGTCTCCGGTGTACAAGATCCCGCCCTGAAGAGTTGTTATGCTACCCACTGCTGTTAACCCCTGTTCTGTTACCTGCCTTGCTACGGCGGGAGGCACCTCATGCTGATGTCTGTTGCCGCCATTGTACTTGGCCTGGCCGTGCTGGTGTGGAGCGCCGATCGCTTCGTGGACGGTGCCTCGGCCACCGCCCGTTATGCGGGCATGCCGCCCTTGCTCATCGGTATGGTGATCGTTGGTTTCGGTACCTCGGCACCGGAAATCGTGGTGTCCATTATCTCGGCGCTGGAAGGCAACCCCGGCCTGGCGCTGGGCAACGGTTATGGCTCCAACATCGCCAATATCGGCCTTATTCTGGGCATTACCGCCCTGATCAGCCCGATTTCGGTGCATTCCCAGGTATTGCGCAAGGAATTACCCATTCTGTTGCTGATCACCCTGCTGTCGCTCAGCCTGCTGTGGAACGGCATGCTGGCGCGTACCGATGCCATGGTGTTGCTGGGCGTCTTCGTGCTGCTGATGGGCTGGAGCATCAAGCAGGGCATGAATAACGGCCACGACAGCATGACCGGCGACGAGGTGAAGGAGCTGGACGACAACCTGATGAGCCTGAAACAGGCGATCTTCTGGCTGGTGGCCGGCTTGCTGTTGCTGATTGTCAGCTCCCGCTTCCTGGTGTGGGGCGCGGTGAATATCGCCCAGGCCTTTGGCGTGAGCGATTTGATCATCGGCCTGACCATCGTCGCCATCGGTACCTCGCTGCCGGAGCTGGCGTCGTCCATCGCCGCCATTCGCAAGAACGAGCACGATTTGGCCATTGGCAACGTCATCGGTTCCAACCTGTTCAATACCCTGGCGGTGGTCGGTCTGGCCGGCATTATCCATCCGCTGGAAGTGGCGCCCGAGGTGATCAGCCGCGACTTCATGGTGATGATAGTGCTGACCCTGTCGCTGTTTGTGCTGGGCTACGGCTTCAAGGGCCGCCAGGGGCGCATCAACCGGGCTGAAGGTGCCTTGCTGCTGGCGGTATATGTTGGTTACACCGGCTGGCTGGCCCAGGGGGTGCTCACCGCCGGCTAAAGCCGCTGCCGGAGCACTTGCCGACACACTTGAGTTGAATACAAGCACCTGCCTGTTATGGGCAGGTGCTTTTTTTGTGCGTGGGCGAATGCCGCAATGGCGGGCCCGTTGCAACCGGCCCCGGGCCGGTTGGGCGGATCTGACATAGGCTGTGTATATACTCCTTTATCCTTTCCGGGAGCAGGCCCATGTCTCAACATCCGCAACGACTGATAGTGCTGTTTGACGGCACCTGGAACGATCCTCAGGACAACACCAACGTGGTAAGGCTGGCGCGCAGCATCGCCCCCTTCGATGGCGAGCGGCGCCAGCGCTTTTTCTACGATGCGGGGGTGGGCACCAGCACCCTGTCGCGGCTGGCCGGGGGCATGTTTGGCGCGGGCTTGAGCAAGAACCTGCGCCAGGGTTACGACTGGCTGGCCCGGCATTATCAGCCGGGGGATGAGGTCTGGGTATTCGGTTTCAGCCGTGGCGCCTATACGGCACGGAGCATGGTGGGCATGATCCGCAAATGCGGCCTGCTGCATGTGATTACTCCGACCAGCCTGGTCGCCGCCGAACGGCTGTATCGCAACAAAAGCGCGGCCCCGGACGGAGCACTATGTCAGTCGTTTCGGGCTCGATACAGCCGGGAGATCAACATTCATCTGCTGGGCGTGTGGGACACGGTGGGGGCGTTAGGGATCCCGGGCACCCTGATCTCGGAGCGGGGCACTTACTCCTGGCACGACACCCGGCTGTCGAAAATCGTTGAGCGGGCCTATCAGGCCCTGGCGCTGGACGAACACAGAGCCGCCTACGATGCGGTGCCCTGGACCAGCCCGGACGGCGCAAAAAAGCCCGGCCAAATCGAGGTGGAGCAGCGCTGGTTTATCGGCGCCCACGCCAATGTGGGCGGAGGCTATGGCGCGGATCCGCTGGCCGACCTGCCGCTGGCCTGGATGCAGGACAAGGCGACCGAGGCCGGGCTGGCACTGACGCCGGTTACACCGCAACCCCAGGCCTGGATGACGGCGCCTACCGATTCGTTCAGCGAATTCATGGGCGGCATCTATGCCCGCTACCGGCGCTGGTTTCATTCCGGTAATGGCCGTCTGTACCGGCGGCTGGACCGGGACGGGGAGGGCAATCCGGTTGTGGGCATGACCATAGATCCTTCCGTATGGGCCCGCTGGCAAAGCATGCCCGCTTATCGCCCGCGCACCCTGACCGATGCCCGCCGGATCCCGCCGGAGTGAACCTGCAGTCGAGCCCGGCAGGCGTTGGTTAGGCGCTGATTATCAGTATTCGCCGCGCTGCCTTATCTTGCCGTGCTTCATACCCCTAATCTGCCCTGTTCTGCCACTCAGCCTGGCCAGCATGAAGTGAACCACCCGCAGCAACCCCATGAGCAGCGGGCCAAACAGCCAGAGCAGCCAGCTGCCAAGGTAAAGCACCGGAATCAACAGCAACAGCCATCCGGCAAACTGCACGACCAGCACGGGGAGGCCCAGTACCTCCGCAACCCCCGCAAGCACGTCACTGACAAGACTGGGGTGGGTTATCACCAGGTAGCCGGCACCGATCACCAGCGGCCACTTCGCATAGCGGGCACTGGCCAGCACCATACGCCCGCCCTGGCTTACCCGGGCGGCCAGGGCCGCCGAGCGGGTGCTCAGGCTGGCCCCCTGGGTGGTGGCGGCTGCCGCACGCCCCATACGTAACACCTTTACGGCACTGGTTAACACCAGCACATCGACCGATGCCCAGCCGATATCACCAGCGGTGAGCGCTTCACCGGCGCGGTATTTGGTTTCCAGGCCGCGGATGCCACTGGTAAAAAACTGGTTCAGACCTTCCAGCATGCGTTCGGTCACAATCCACTGGGTGTCACCTTCGGCGTCCACCAAAAACTGGCCGAGAAAATCATGGCCTTCACTTTTGATGAAATGAACGGCGTACCAGCCACGTTCTTCCGGGGTAAGCGTTTGAAACTGGCCCGGGGTCGGGACTGGGGTTGCGGTGCTGGCGCTTTCCGGGGTAGCGGAAAAGTACTGCTTGATGGCTTGGTAGCGTTGGTCCGCCTGGTTTAGCAGCTCGATGGTGTGGATGGGCCGGGTCAGAAAATGATGGATCGGTGGCAGCACCGTTTCGCCATAGCGCAGCAGAATTTCCTGAAATTCAGGCTCCTTGCCGTAGAGCGAAAACACATGGCGGGCCATGTCCGGATAACGAATAAACGCCGCCTGCGCCTTGACCAGCAGCAGCGGGTCATCGGCCAGATCCAGCAGTACCGCCTGAACCCTGACCGGCTCCTGTTCAATGCCGGGAAACCCCTGCAGCACATCGCCGGCCTGTATCCGTATCAGTTTCTGCTCGATGGGAACCGGGCGGACGGCCACACTGAGCACCGTTGCCAGTAACAGGGCTACACCACAAATCAAAAATAGCTTCTTCACAGACTCACCAGTCAATATCACTCAACAGCAGGGGTATATCCGGTTTGTGCCGAGTCTACAACTGTTAACTGCATCTGCATTCTGATTTGAGGGAAGGGGACTGAGGAGGGAGGGTCAGGAGATGCTGACCCGAGAAGACAAAGCCGCCATCTGTTAATGGCGGTTTTTTTAGCCCAGCACGTTTAGCCCAGCACGCTGAACTCCTTGAACAGTCTCACCGGAAGCGGATGCTCTAACTGCCAGGTGATGTTCATCGGCTTGCCGCCGTGGTAACGCATAAAACGAACCGGTCCACAGGCGCGATAGGGTGCGCTTTTATCGATGCGTACAAAGAGTTGAAAACTCCAGTCATTGGTTTCGCTTTCAATGTAACGGCGACCGGCTGGGGTGCTGGGGCCTGCACTGTTCTGAGATTGCCAATGAAACTGAGTTTGACTGATGGCGTAGTCGTTATAGGCCACGCCTTCGTGTAGCGCCGTGCTTTTATCCAGCGTCACGAACAGTAACTCGATTTTTCTCTCTTTGAGTGTCAGTACACCGGCCTGAAACGGCGTGCGCTTTTCTGCAGTAAGAAAACCCACGGCGGTGAGGATCTCTCGGCTGTGATAAGCCGCATGTAACTTGAGCGGTGTGTGCTCTAGTCCGGGTAGGGGCGAGTATTGATGTTGAGTTCGAGCATCCAGATAGTTACTGAGCTGAGCCAGCTCGTCGCACACGGTTGGAGTATGGGACAGCCGGCTGAGAAAAGCTTGGGCCGAGCCGGTCTGGCTGTGTTGGCCGTCTATCTGATATGCCAGCATCTGTACTCGCTGTTGCTGTCGCTCATTGTCGATAACGTAATGAGCATTATGTTCAGCCACCTGATTTATCAGCTGTAATTGTGCAGTGTCATCCAGATGCAGCAGGCTACCCAGGCGGCGGCTGAAATAACGCTCCTCGGCGGTGGCTTCTCCCGACAAAACCCCGGCATCTCGTTGCAGATTAGTCCAACCGCTGTTTTGGCCAGCTCGGTAGATATCGTCCAGTTCCAATTGTTGTTCGTTAAGAAAATCGCCCAGCTTGACCTGGCGATTGCCGGTCAGACTAATGTAGGCGTGCAGCTCCTGCTGCAGGCGGCGCCAGTTCTGATTAATTGCTTGTTTCAGACTGCTAAGAATATGCTCTCTGGCCTGCTTTTGTAGCTGGATATGGCAACCACTGGGCAGGCGACCAAAGCCTTTTTCTATGCTTTCGAGTACTTCACGACGTGACAGCCCGGTAATGGCGCTGTAGAGCATATCGAAGCGGAATCCTTCTTTATGTTGGCCGACAAAATCCAGGATCAGGCAGCTTTCTTTACCCTCGAACAGCCGTAGCCCTCGGCCGATTTGCTGTTGAAACAGGGTGGCACTTTGGGTGGGGCGTAGTAACAGCAAGGTATCGACAAAAGGTAAGTCGATACCTTCGTTATAGAGATCCACGGTAACGATGGCATGAATATCGCCACGTTCCAGCTGTTTGGGCAGTTCTCGGCGCTCTTGGGCGGAGCTTTTACCGGTGATCACCCGGGCGATGATGCCTGCCTTTTCAAACTGATCTGCCATAAATTCCGCATGGGCAATGCTCACACAAAACACCAAGGTTTTGCTGAGCCGGGGATCGTCCACCAACTGCTGCCAGGCGCGGATCACTGCCGCAGCACGAACATGGTTGCCGGTCAGTAGATTATCCAGCGCTTTGAATTCGTTAGCCTGTTGCCAGGGGATCTCGCGGTAGTCAGTATCGTCGTCACAGGCGTAATATTCGAAAGGGGCCAGCAGTTGTAGATCCAGTGCCTGCCACAAGCGCAATTGGGCTGCTGGGGAGCCATCGGGTCGATTATCGAAATGGCGCAGAATATTCTTGCCGTCGGCCCGCTCCGGGGTGGCGGTTAAGCCCAGTAAGTAAGCCGGGGATATGCTTGAAAGCAGGGTTTCGAAGCTGTTGGCTTCTATATGATGACATTCATCGATAATCACCATGTGCCAGTAGTCTGCAGTTTGCTGAGAGACCAGCTTACGGGCATTCAGGCTTTGAATGGTGGCGAACAGGTGCTGATTCTGGTCTGGTTGGTGCTCACCGGTAAAGAGATCGCCGAATTCTGCCTCGCGCAATACCAGCCGAAAGGTGCTCATGGCCTGTGTTAGTAATTCCTTGCGATGAGCAACAAACAACAGCCGGGGCAGACCGCCTTGCTGGCGGGCCTGGCGGCGGTAATCAAAGGCGGCCATCACGGTTTTACCGGTGCCGGTGGCGGCAACCAGCAGGTTACGCATTCGTCCATGGGCTCGTTCGTTATCCAGTTGCTCCAAAATATCTAGCTGAAAGGGCTTGGGCTCGATATCGAAGAAGGTGGGCGTGGCAATAAGATCTCGGCCGGACTCGCGCTTGAGCGCTTTAGCCAACTCGTCGCGATGAGTTTGATCATCCGGGTTATAGGGTTGAAACTCGCCATCTTGCCACAGGGTTTCGAAATGTGCCTGAGCTCGCTGGTAGAGCTGATTTTGGCCTTTTTCAGTGAATTTAACTGTCCATTCCAGCCCGCCCATCAGGGCAGCACCGGACAAATTCGCACTGCCCACATAGGCGGAGCCAAAGCCGGTTTCCCGCTCAAAGATCCAGGCCTTGGCATGTAAGCGGGTACGGCGTCCGTCGAGTGATATTCGAACTTCACAATTAGGCAAGCGGGCCAGGGTATCAAGAGCCTTTTGCTCGGTCGCACCTACATAGGTGGTGGTCAGTACCCGGATTTTGGCCTGGCTTTGTCCCTTGGCATCGGTACTGGTGATCTGCTTGAGCACCTCGATGATCTTGCGCACCCCAGATACGGTGATAAAGCTCACCAGAATATCCACGCTATTACATGACGCCAGCTCGGCAGTGAGTTCATGTAACAGGGCGGGAGAATCTTTACCGGCGGTAAACAGCCAAGGTTGCGCCAAACCGATGGCAGGAAGCTCGGGCTTTCGCTGGACAGGATACAAGGAGCGCAGCACCTGGGGTGGTGTACACAGTAGATCTGGCGCTTCACTCTGGTTCAGGCGTTGGCGAGAGTATTGCAGAATATCGTTGATAAGTTCAGCTTGAGCCTTCACCTTGGCCTGTTTGTCACCACCGACGCCGGACAATAGCTGAGATAGTTGCTCAGCCAGAACATCGGCTAAGCGTTCGTGGCTGAACGCTGGGTTTAGATCTTCGGGATGGGCGGTGAGCCCGCTTTCTGATAGTGCCTCAGTTATCCCCTGAGTGGTGAGCAGATCGTAGAGTCCTTGTGCCAGTGGTGCTTTCATCCTGTCCCTTATTGTTGTTTTTCTGCTTCTTGTTATTGAGTCGGCTCTGCAATCACACCCCTGAACCGTGCAAACGGCTTCATCTCAAAGGTGACGGCCAGATCTTCATAATCCGGGTTGGTGGCGTGCAGCCGGTAGCTGCCGTCCGGGTTTTTCTTCACTACCCGCAGCAGGTACTGGTTGTCGCCGGATTCGTCCTGTCGCTCTATGGCCAGGGTCTGATTGCTGATGGCACCGGCGGTTTCCGGGCTTATCCATTCCAGCAGCAACAGGTCGCCGTCCTGCACCGGCTGTTTGCCGCCGTTCATGGAATGGCCGCTGGCCCGGGCCAGAAAGTGGCGCGCTGGATCGAGCCGGCCGTAATGGGCCGATAATGACCCTGACTGATGTACTGGCACTGGCATCAGCTTTGCGTGGTCGCTGTTACCGCTTTTGAAGTGGCCGCAGGCTATTTTCAGGTCGGGAAAGCAGGGTAATTCGATGACCTCGGCCACCGGTGTATCGGTGCTGCCATTCGTTTGCTGTTTCGCTTTCGCCAGCTTTGAAGCGTGGCGAAAGCGGTACTCGGCCAGGCGCAAATCCACCAGTTCCTGCATCATCACATGCAGGGTATCCAGCTCATCCATAGGCAACTCGAAGCGAGGGCAGAAGTGGTCGTCCTTAATCTTGAACCAGTAGTCGGCCTGGGAGTCCTGGTTGCCGCCGGTGCTGAACTTGATCGGGTTGCTCTGCCAGTAGCGCAGCCAGGCGGTGGAGTCGGCCATCATGGCTTGTTGTTTGGCAGGCAGGTCGAGCTGCAGCAAGTCCGGGTGGCGCTCCAGCACATAGCGCGACTGCTCGGCAAGTGCTGCCAGCGAGGGTGGCTGGCGCAATCCGTCCAGCTCCAGCAGGGCCTGCAGCAGTATGATCTTGAAGCTTTTGGTGAGTCTGGTGGTCTCTATGCCGGTCAGTAGAAAGTCCCGCAATCTGGCCAGTACCTTGCCGGCTTCTGCGCTCAGGTCACCTTCGCCGTTGGCCAGCTCAAACCAGCTGCCGTGCTGTTTGCGCAGCTTGCCGAGGTCCAACCCGGCCTGAAAGACCTGCGCCGCCGAAGGGCGGTGACCGAGTTGCTCTTTAAGTCGTCGGTAGTCATCAACGACTCTGACTTTTCCGCCGTAGCGCAGTTGCTCCAGCAGCGGGATCAGCTTGGGATCCAGGTTGATAAAGCAGCCTTCGGGCAGTGTAGGCGTCGTTTGTCCGCTGCCGCCTTCAATACCGGTGACCTCCTGCAATAGCTCCGGTTTGAACAGACAGGCCTTGTGGTTGCCTACCAGGTCAACCACCATCAGCCGCCGCTTGCCCGGGTGCAGGCGCAGGCCACGGCCCAGTTGCTGCAGAAAGACGATGCGTGATTCTGTGGGGCGCAGCATCAGCAGGGTATCGATGGCGGGCAGATCCGTGCCTTCGTTGAACAGATCCACCGAGAAAATTACCTGCAGTTTGCCGTCGGCCAGTTCGGTCAGCGCCTGGTTGCGAGGCATGGCCGAGTCGGCATACACGGCGGCGGCACGGATGCCGGCATCACGAAACACTCCAGCCATAAAGTCGGCATGGCGAGTCGAGATGCAGAAAGCCAGGGTACGGTTCTGGCTGAACTTCTGCCATTGATCAAGGGCGTTTCTGGCTCGCTTTTGGCTGGCGAAGGCGGTGTCCAGCGCCTCGGGATCGAAACGGCCGTTGCGCCAGGGAAGCTCACTGTAGTTGATGTACTCGTCATACACGCCCTGATAGACGAAGGGCACCAGATGGCGGTCGATAATGGCGTCGCGCAGTCCGCGCTCGAACACCAGGTTGTCGTCACATAGAGCCAGAATATCGGCCTGATCGGTTCTGTCCGGGGTGGCGGTGAGCCCGAGCAAAAAACGAGGGCGAAAATGATCCAGCAACCGGCGATAGGTGGGTGCCGTGGCATGGTGAAATTCGTCGACGATGATGTAGTCGAAGTGTTCCGGAGCAAACCGGCGCAGATGCTCGGCCCGGCCCAGGGTTTGCACCGAGGCGAACAGCCAGTCGGCCTGATCCTGCTGCTGACCGGTATACAGGCCGGTGTGGGCCTGGGGCTGCATGCGGATAAAGGTGTCCTGGGCCTGACGGATGATCTCGTCCCGGTGGGCTACAAACAGCAGTGTTTTTGCCTTGAGCTGGCGGGCGTCGAAGGCAGCCAGCCAGGTTTTGCCAAGGCCGGTGGCCATCACCACCAAACCGCGCTTGTAGCCCTGGCTGCGGCTGGCCTGCAATGCCGCCAGGGCATATTGTTGCACGGCGTTGGGCAGGGGCGTTTCGCGCAGGGTCTCGTCATCGGTTGCGTTATCACCGGTAATGAGGCGCAGATGGGTGAGCGGGCTCTGCCGATAACGCAGTAGATAATCGTCTATCCAGCCGTGGCTGAGTGGTACCACCCGGGCGTCCTGCGCCAGTTGCTCCATTTGTGCCTGTAGTGCCAGCAGGCTGGCGGCGGCGGGGCTGGTGCCATCATCATCCACTTGCAGGCGCCAGTTCCATTCCAGCGAGTCGGTAAGGGCAGCGCGGGAGATATTGCTGGAGCCGACAAAGCCCTGAGCCTTGAGCCGATCGTCGGTGCGCTGCCGAATAAACAGGTAGGACTTGAGATGAAAGCCGGGGTTGCCGGCGCTTTCGTAGATACCGACGTGGGCACCCCGCTCGGCCAGCAGCATCAGCTGGCGCAGGGCCACCGGTTCGGTCACATCCAGATAATCGGAGGTGATGATCCCGAGTTGCACGCCGCGTGTCAGTGCCTCGAACAGCGCATCCTGCAGCAGGGCCAGCCCGCTCTGGCGGATAAAGGACACGGCAATGCCGATATGGCTGTCTTCGCCGGTGGCGTTGATGGCAGCCAGCAGTGGGCCGAGTAACGGCTGGTTGAAGCCGGGGTCCTTGGGGCCACCACCGGCTAACAGTTGCGGTGCGCTCACTATGCCACCTTCACCAGCAGGGCGTTGAGCCAGGCTTCCTGCTCCCGACCGGGGCGCAGATCGCCGGTTTTCCATTGTTCGGCTACGTCCAGCGGCAGCCCGTTCAGCAGTTGCTGCAGGCCGGCTTCGTCGAGGTTGGTGAAGTGGCGGCCCTCGCGGCAGGTTTCGCCCCGGCCGTATTTGAACGAGCAGTAAAACACGCCGCCGGGCTTCAACTGCGCGGCCAGGTGAGCCATTACGGCGGCCAGCTCGGCCTGTGGTACATGCAGCAAAGAGGCACAGGCCCAGATGGCGTCTGCCGGTGTGGCTGTGCTGAAGTCTTCGAAGCGGCATTGCATTACCGGCAGGCCGCTATGGGTCCGGGCCAGTGCCACCAGCGCCGGGCTGGCATCGAAGGCGGTCACCCGGTAACCAAGGCGGGAAAAATGCAGGCTGTCCCGGCCCGAGCCGCAGCCGGCATCCACGACATGGCCGCCGGCCGGCACCCTTGGCAGAAAGCGATCGTAAAGCGGCGTCATGTCTACGGTGACGGTACTTTGATAGAACTGCTCGGCCCGCTGCTGGTAATAGTTGATAGACATGTTCCCGGCTTTGATATTTTTAGTTTGTTCAGTACCTTATCAGACTCAATATGAAGCTGGATAGCCCTTGCCGCCTTGTCTGTGCCTTTGTGGTGGCGGGCCGGAGGGTGGTGGCGCAAGGGCTCAGCCCCACGTTGTGCAGTCGAACAAAACAGGAGTGACTAATGGCTTTGAACGATCAGGATTTACGGCATTTGCGCCGTTGTGTGGCACTGGCGGAAGAGGCGCTGGCCGGGGGCGACATGGCCTTTGGTTCCGTGCTGGTGTCGGCCACCGGCGCCGTGCTGGCGGAGGATCACAACCGCATTCACAGTCATGAACCCACCTGGCATCCGGAAATTGCGCTGGCACGCTGGGCCGCCGAGCATTTGAGTGAAACCGAGCGGGCGCAAACCACCCTGTATACCTCGGGGGAGCATTGCCCCATGTGTGCGGCGGCTCACGCTTGGGCCGGGTTGGGGCGCATTGTGTATGCCAGTTCGGCGGCGCAGTTTACCGAATGGTGTGCCGAGTGGGGGCTGTCTAACTCGCCGGTGAAGCCGCTGGCCATCAACGAAGTGGCACCGGAAATTGACGTAGCGGGTCCGGTGCCCGAACTGGCCGGGCAGATCCGTGAATTGCACAAGCGCTATTTCGGGATTGAAGACAGCGGTAAGGCGTAAGACAAAATCAGTCCGCTGTAGACCCGAATTTATTCGGGTAATCTTGCCGGTGATGGAAAGATCTCCCCGTTGAAACGGGGCCTACAACAACGCCGAGGTATCAGCTGAGGGTTTGCGCCGCATGAATGGGCGCCTACGGAAACTGGATATCGGGAATGGTTAGGTTATCCCTTAAAGAGGATAAAATTGATTTTATCCTCTATAGCGGTTAAGGTTATTTTATTTGCTGGAGGGGATAATTTGCGTATTACTACCGCCAACATGCTGGCCCATGCAATTCGGGATGAGCGTAAAAAGCGTAAACTCAGCCAGCAGGCTCTGGCTGAGCAGGCTGCTATCAAGCAATCGACGATTTCCGCGTTTGAAAATAATCCGGATGGCACCAAACTGGAAACCCTGTTCAAGCTGTTGTCTGAAATGGGGCTGGAGCTGCATCTGGCAGAAAGGGATCAGCCCAGTAATAACGTGGGATGGGAGCAGGAGTGGTAGTGTATGGCCAGTCCCGGCACTCAGCAAACGCATCAGGCTCACGAAGGCCAGATCAAGAGTAATAATGATTCATACTATATCAACGTTGCTTGCCGTGTTAGTGTGGTGTACCCTGTACACTTGATGTGATGGCGTAGGAAGTTCTCTTAGTGAGTCATGCTATTGAGTTCGTAGAAACCTCGATCTTTACCAAACAGATCAAGGAGCTTGCAACGGACGACGAACTAAAGGATTTGCAAGTAGAGCTCATTGCTCAGCCTGAAAAGGGCGACATTATCAGGGATACCGGCGGCCTACGAAAGGTTCGGATGGCAGTCGGCAACAAGGGTAAGAGCGGCAGTGTACGGGTGCTTTACGTCCTTACCCACGTCGACAAAATTTTCTTGGTGCTGGCTTATCCGAAATCAGTTAAAGACAGCTTAACAAATGAAGAGAAGTCTCAGCTAAAAAAACTAGTTCAAACACTTAAAGGAGAGGACAAATGAGCATTTTTAACGAACTTCAAGCCTCCCTTGAGGAAGCGGTAGAAATTCAACATGGTCGCAAAGAGCCCGCCCGTGTAACCCGTTACGAGATTGCCGATGTTAAGGCAATTCGTGTAGATGTGCTTAAGGTAACTCAGGCCGAATTTGCTGCAACGATGGGCGTAAGCGTAGACACAATCAAGAGCTGGGAGTGCAAACGCCGTAATCCAGCAGGGCTAGCAGCCAAGGTGCTTGCTACGATTCAGGATGACCCGAAAGTCTACACAGCTCTAGCAGCTCACTAAGATTCAAAAAGGCCCTTCACGGGCCTTTTTGATATAAGCTCTTCACTTGCTATCACTTCCAGCTTCCGGGCTTACAGCGGCCTGGTCGCGGCCTTCATCTCTTGCACGAAGCCGGTCAGGGCATCGAGCATGGCCTGGGGGTTGTTCAGGTTCTGTTCGATGAGCTTGACCACGGCGGAGCCGGAGATGGCGCCGGCGGCCCCGGCGCTAATGGCGTCGCGTACCTGCTCGGGGCTGGAGATACCAAAGCCGAGCAGCGAGGGCGGTGCCTTGAATTGCTTCAGGGTGGCCAGCAGGGTGTCTACCGGTTTGCCGGCCTTGGTTTCGGTGCCGGTTACGCCGGCGCGGCTCAGCAGGTAGGTGTAGCCGGAGCCCATTTCCGCCACCGCCTTCAGGGTGGCTTCGTCACCGTTGGGCGGGGCGATGAAAATGGTCTCTATGCCGGCCCGGTCGGCGGCGGCCTTGAAGGGCTCGGCCATTTCCAGCGGCACATCGGCCACCAGCACCGAGTCCACACCGGCCTGGGCGGCACGGCCATAGAAGCTGTCCAGCCCCGGTGCGTATACCAGGTTGGCGTACACCAGCAGGCCGATGGGCAGCTCGGGGTATTTCTCCCGCACCTTTTTCAGCATCTCGAAACAGATTTGCGAGTTGGTGCCGGCACTCCGGGCGCGCAGGGTCGCGTCCTGAATGGTGGGGCCGTCGGCCACCGGATCGGAGAAGGGAATGCCCAGCTCCAGGGCGTCTGCGCCACCGGCCACCAGGGCGTCAATCACCTTGAGTGAATGCTCGGGGGTGGGATCGCCCAGGGTCACGAAGGGCACGAAGGCGCCTTCGTTCTTTGCCTTCAAACGGTCAAACAGGCGGTCGTAGCGGCTCATTTCATTTCTCCTTGCTGTTCCAGAATATCGGCGACGGTAAAGATGTCCTTGTCGCCACGACCGGACAGGTTGACCACCAGCACCTGTTCTTTTTCCGGCTCGGCTTCGGCCATTTTCAGGGCGTAGGCCAGAGCGTGAGAAGACTCCAGCGCCGGAATGATGCCTTCGTTGCGGGCCAGTGCCTGGAAGGCGTTCAGTGCTTCGTCATCGGTCACCGACACATACAGGGCCCGGCCGGTGGTGGCCAGGTAGGCGTGCTGGGGGCCGACCGAGGGAAAGTCCAGCCCGGCAGAGACGGAGTAGGACTCTTCCACCTGGCCGTCGGCGTCGTGCATCATCAGCGACAGCATGCCGAAGAACACGCCCTTGGTGCCTTCGCCCAGGGTGGCGCCGTGTTCGCCGGTTTCAATGCCCTTGCCGGCGGGCTCCACGCCGATCAGTTTGACGCTTTCTTCATCGATGAAATCGGCGAACATGCCGATGGCGTTGGAGCCGCCGCCCACACAGGCGATCACCGCGTCGGGCAGGCGCGCTTCGTGCTCCATGATCTGTACCTTGGCTTCTTCACCGATCATGCGCTGGAATTCGCGCACTATGGTGGGGAAGGGGTGGGGGCCGGCGGCGGTGCCCAGCATGTAGTGGGTGGTGTCGTAGTTGGCGGTCCAGTCACGCAGCGCCTCGTTGCAAGCGTCCTTGAGGGTGGCGGAGCCGGAGTGAACCGGTATCACCTTGGCGCCCATCAGCTCCATGCGGAATACGTTGGGCTTCTGCCGTTCACAGTCTTTGGCACCCATGTAGACGATGCACTCCATGCCCATCAGGGCGCAGGCCAGGGCGGTGGCCACGCCGTGCTGGCCTGCGCCGGTTTCGGCGATGATGCGCTTCTTGCCCATGCGCTTGGCCAGCAGGGCCTGGCCCAGCACCTGGTTGGTCTTGTGGGCGCCACCGTGCAGCAGATCTTCCCGCTTCAGGTAGATGCGGGTCTTGGTGTTGGCGGCCAGGTTGCGTACCCGGGTCAGCGGGGTGGGGCGGCCGGCGTATTCGCTCAGCAGCTCGCGAAACTCGCGGTCAAATTCCGGATCCTGCTGGGCATCCACAAAGGCCTGTTCCAGTTGCAGCAGCGCCGGCATCAGGATTTGCGGCACGTACATGCCGCCAAAGTCGCCGAAAAAGGGGTTCAGTAAGCTCATGATTTGGTTGTCCTGCGTCCGTAATGTCTCAAAGTGGCAAAGGCGTTTTTCAGTTTTGCCGCGTCTTTCTGACCGGGGGCGCTTTCCACGCCGGAATTGAAGTCCAGGCCGATGCAGCCCTGGGCGGCGGCATCGGCCGCGTTATCCGGGGTCAGACCGCCGGCCAGCATGGCATTGGCCTTGTCGATGTCATTCAGCAGTGACCAGTCAAAAGCCTGGCCGGTGCCGCCGCTCTGGCCGCCGGTTTTGGTGTCGAACAGCCGTCGGTCGGCCTGTTGCGGCAGGGCGGGCAGGCGGTCGGTTACCGGCACCGCCTTCCACACCGGAACACCGGGCAGCTGTTGTTTCAGCTCGCCGATGTAGGCGTCGTCTTCATCGCCGTGCAGCTGCACCGCCGCCAGGCCCAGCTCGCGGGCGGTGCTGGCCACCTCGTCAACGGCGTGGTTCTGGAACACGCCCACATACTGCAGCGGTGCGGCGGCCATCACGGTTCTGGCCTGCTCCAGGTTCACACAGCGCGGGCTCTTGCTCACGAAGATCAGGCCGCCGAACACGGCACCGGCCTGGTGGGCCGCGGCGGCGTCCTGCGGGCGAGTCAGGCCGCAGACCTTGTTGTCGCCGAGGATCAGCCGGCGGGCGGCCAGCTCCAGATCGTCTTCTGCCATCAGCGAGCTGCCCACCAGAAAACCGTCGGCATGGGCCGACAGCGCCTTTACCTGGCCGTGGTGGTAGATGCCGGACTCGGATATCACGATGCGATCGTCGGGAATAAGGGCGGAGAGCACCTGGGTGCGATCGAGATCGATACTCAAATCGCGCAGGTCCCGGTTGTTGATGCCGATGACCTTGGCATCCAGCGCAATGGCGCGTGCCACTTCTTCTTCGCTGATGACTTCGGTGAGCACGCCCATGTCGAGGGACCGGGCCACCGCGGCAAGCCGGCGATATTCATCGTCGTTCAGTACCGACAGCATCAGCAGGATGGCATCGGCCTGGTGATGGCGGGCCAGCTTGATCTGGTAGGGATCGATGATGAAGTCCTTGCAGATCACCGGCTGCTTCACCTGACCGCGCACCCGGGTCACGAATTCGAACTTGCCCTGAAAATACTTCTCGTCGGTCAGCACCGAAATGGCCGAGGCATGGCGGCCGTAAACGGCGGCGATGGCGTCCAGATCGAAGTCTTCCCGGATCAGCCCCTTGGACGGCGAGGCTTTCTTGCATTCCAGAATAAAGGCCGGCTTGCCGGCGCTCAGGGCCGCCACAAAGGGGCGATCGCTGGGCACCAGTTCGGCTTCAAAACTGCTCAGCGGCTGGGTCTGCTTGCGTTCTTCTACCCAGATTCTCTTGTCGGCAACAATCTTGCCGAGAACGGTACTTAACATTGACTCAACTCCGCCAGTCGGGTGGCTACATCCATTGCTTGGCCGGATTTTAACACAGCCAGCACCTGCTCAACGCCTTCTTTCAGGCTGTCGACCTGGCCGTTCATCAGCAGCAGCGGGGCCACGTTGATGGCAATGACACCCTGCTGGGCTTCGGTGCCCCCTCCGTTCAGCAAGGCCAGGGTCACCTCCTTGTTTTCGCTCGGGCTGCCGCCCTCGATGGCGCCGATGTCAAACCGCGTCAGGCCCAGCTCTTCGGGGGTGATCTCGTATTCCGTTACCTGGCCGTCCTTGATGTCCGCCACATGAGTGGGGCCGTGAATGGCAATTTCGTCCAGGCCGCTGCCATGCACCACCATGCCGCGGGTGAGGCCCATGGCCAGCAGGGTGTCGGCGATGGGCCGCACCAGCTGTTCGGAATAGACCCCCAGCAGCATGAAGTCGGGCCGGGCCGGATTGATCAGCGGGCCCAGCACGTTGAAGATGGTGCGGGTTTTCAGGGCCTGGCGTACCGGCATGGCATGGCGAATGCCGCCATGGTAGTGGGGCGCAAACAGGAAGCAGACGTTCACTTCGTCCAGGCAGCGGCGGGCGGTGTCCGGGCTAATGTCGAGGCGGATACCGAGTTGTTCCAGTAGGTCGGACGAGCCGGACTTGCTGGATACGCCGCGGTTGCCGTGCTTGGCCACCTTGATGCCGCAGGCGGCGGCCACCAGCGCCGAGGTGGTGGACACGTTGATGGTGTTCATGCCGTCGCCGCCGGTGCCGACGATGTCGCAGAAGGCGTAGTCCGGCCGCGGAAAGGCATTGGCGGCGGCCAGCAGGGCGCTGGCGGCGCCGGCAATTTCTTCCGGGCTTTCGCCCTTGATCTTGAGCGCGGTCAGCAGCGAAGAGATGACGATGGGGTCCATGTCGCCGCGCAGCAACTGGCCGAACAGTTCCTGAGACTGCTCCCGGCTGATGTTTTCACCCCGATACAGTTGTTCCATGGCCTGGTTCATGCGGCAGTTTCCTGTGTGGTAATGAAATCGAGACTCTGGGCCAGCAGACGGGCGCCGTCGGTGGTCATGATGGACTCGGGGTGAAACTGGAAGCCCAGCACCCGGTTGGCTTTGTCCTGTACCGCCATGGTCATGCCCTGATAGTCGGCAATCACTTCCAGGCCGGCGGGGATATTGGTACCCACCAGGGAATGATAGCGAGCCACCGGCAGTGGCTGGGGCAGGCCGGCGAACATGTCTTTGCCGCTGTGAGAAATTAGCGAGCTCTTGCCATGCCTGATTTCACCGGCGCTTTCCACGGTGCCGCCGTAATGTTCCACCAGCGCCTGATGGCCGAGACAGATACCCAGAATGGGGAAGCGACCCTGACATTCCCTGATCAGCGCCGGCATGTTGCCGGCATCGGCAGGTTTGCCCGGGCCGGGCGAGAGCACCAGCACCGGACGTTCGGCCTGTTCCATGGCGGCCAGCAACTGTGCCACCGGCACCGTGTTGCGATATACCCGCACGGTAGCGCCCAGGGTGCGGAACTGATCCACCAGGTTGTAGGTGAAGGAGTCGTAGTTATCGAGCAGGAATACGGTACTAACAGCAGTATTAGTCATGGCTCACCTCCGCCAGAGTGGTGCCGTGGGCCAGGGCGATGGCATTGAGCACCGCCGCCGCCTTGTTGCGGGTTTCGTCGGCTTCCGACTGGGGGTTGGAGTCGTACACCACGCCGGCGCCGGCCTGTACGTGGGCCACGCCGTTGCTGACAAAGGCCGAGCGAATGACGATGCAGGTGTCCATGTCGCCCTGGCCGTTGATGTAGCCCACGGCGCCGCCGTAGCTGCCCCGGCGTTGCTGCTCCACCTGGCGGATCAGCTCGCTGGCGCTGATTTTGGGGGCGCCGGTCAGGGTGCCCATGTTCATGCAGGCCTGGTAGCCGTGCAGGGCATCCAGATCATGGCGCAGGGTACCCACCACGCGCGACACCAGGTGCATGACGTGGCTGTAGCGATCCACACTCAGCAGATCCTTCACATAGCGGCTGCCCGGCTCGCTGATGCGGGCGATGTCGTTGCGGGCCAGATCCACCAGCATCAGGTGTTCGGCGGTTTCCTTGGCGTCCTGGCGCAAGTCCAGCTCGATGCGGCCGTCCAAGTCCAGATTGATGCTGCCGTCCGGGTTGAAGCCGCGCTTGCGGGTGCCGGCGATGGGGTACATTTCTACCTGACGGCTGTCGTGGTCGAACTTGACCGAGCTTTCCGGCTGGCGCCGAACAGAGTGAAGTCCTGATCGTTCACATAGAACAGATAGGGGCTGGGGTTGGTCTGCTTGAGCTTGCGATAGGCGGCCAGCGGATGGGGGCAGGGCAGGCTGAAGCTGCGCGACGGCACCACCTGAAAGATATCGCCCGCCAGAATGTGCTGTTTGAGGTTCTCGACGTCGGCCCGGAATTCCGCATCGCTCTTGCTGGCCTGTATCTTGCCCTGTAGCCGTTCGCCGGCTTGGGGCTCCGGATGTGTCTGGCCACAGGCGGTGGCCAGTTGATCCAGCCGGGCCTGCAGCCGGGCCTGTTCGGCCGGGTCGAACACACAGGCAGACAGCCGGCCGGTTTCCTGCTTGTGATCCAGGGTGATCAGGGTTTCGGCCAGATAGAAGCAGAAATCGGGGCAGTGGTTGATGCCCTCATTCACCTCCGGCAATTGCTCGAAGGAGGCAATCAGGTCGTAGGAGAAGGTGCCGGCCATGAACAGGTGCTGCTGGCCCTGGCTGGCGGTGAAGCGAGTCAGGATAAGGCGCAGGGTTTGCAGCACGGAAGGGGCCTTGAGGCGGCTGTCTTCGTCCAGATTGGCGTCGGCCTGGGGCAGGGTCACCACCAGCTGTTGTTGGTGGCGTTCGCCGCCCAGTGTCTGTTCGAGCAGCTCAAGGGCGGGCAGGCCATTGGCGTTGAGGGCGGTCAGGGTCACCTGGTGATGCTGGCACACCAGGCGCACACAGGCATCCAGCATCAGCAGGCTCTGGGTACCGGCCTTGGTGTCGATTTCGGCGGACTCCAGCAGCATGCTGTTGTCGCCGGGGTGGGTTAGGGCTGCGAATAACGCGAGCGGATCGTCGGTATAAGGGGCATCTTGCAGTAATACGTGGAGCTGACCATGCGCCATCTTGTTTTCCTTTTTTAGTTAGTCGCGGTCATCAGGGATTTGCCTGATCACCTGGCTGGCAATGTCGTCATCGGTGATGGACACAAACATCGGTTGTGTCGGGGTATGCATCGGTCCGGCTTGCCATCGCCAAAAAACTGTCTTGCTCGGTTTCATCGCATCACCTTTTGCTGGATAATAAAAAAGCCCGCAAGGTTGCGGGCTTTTATGTTCGCTGAGACTTTAAGACGAATACAGCAAATCACACCACCCGCGATTAGGGAGTGTGCCACCACCAGATAATGCGTAGAGTGGAATTTTGCTTAAACATCGCGCTCTTCTCGTTAATCAGAAACTGGGTACAGTAAAACGATATTCGGGGGTGCAAGTCAACCCCGAACACAGGATTTTTTATGCGAATCGATCTGCACAGTCATTCCACCGCCTCCGATGGCCAGTTGACGCCCACCGAATTGATGGCCCGGGCCGCCGAAAAAGAGGTGGATGTGCTGGCGCTGACCGACCACGACACCCTCGCCGGACTGGAAGAAGCGGCCCTGGCGGCCGACGCCCATGGCGTGCGCCTGATCAACGGTGTGGAAATCTCCTGCCTGTGGCAGGCGCTGGAAATCCATGTAGTGGGGCTCAATGTCGAACGGCACCATGCGGGCCTGAATGGGCTGCTGGCCGAACAGCAGCTGCGCCGTGATCAGCGGGCCCGGCTGATGGCCGAGCGGCTGGAAAAGGCGCGCTTTCCCGGCGCCTATGAAGGGGCCCGGGCGCTGGCGGGCGACGCGCCCATTACCCGCACCCACATGGCCAAGTGGCTGCTGAGCCAGGGAGCCGCGGATTCGATTCCCAAGATCTTCAAGAAATTTCTGAGCCGGGGCAATACCGGCTATGCGCCGCCCAACTGGTGTTCGCTCGATGACGCCATTGCGGCCATTCATCAGGCCGGCGGCGTGGCGGTGCTGGCGCACCCGACCCGCTACGAGTTATCCAACAAATGGATCAAGAAAATGCTGGCGGCCTTCGCCGAGGCGGGTGGCGATGCGATGGAAGTCTCCATGGCCCAGCAGAGTCCGCAAGAACGTGCTACGTTGGGGCAATGGAGCAAGGAACATCAGCTGGAAGCCTCGGTAGGTTCCGACTTTCATTACCCCAGCCAGTGGCGGGAGCTGGGTCGGCAGCTGTGGTTGCCGAAGGAAGCCACTGCCGTATGGACACGCTTTATCTAAATCATTCCGGGAGGAATTATGAGCCAATATTTTGAACTGCACCCCGACAACCCCCAGGCACGGCTGATGAATCAGGCGGTGGCCATTGTTCGTCAGGGCGGGGTGCTGGTGTATCCCACCGACTCGGGCTATGCCATCGGCTGCCTGGTGGGCGACAAGAACGCCATGGAGCGTATCTGTCGTATCCGCAAAATCGAAAAGGAACACAACTTTACCCTGGTGTGCCGGGACCTGTCCGAGCTGTCGTTTTACGCCCGGGTCGACAATGTCGCCTTCCGGCTGATGAAAAACAATACTCCCGGTGCCTACACCTTTATTCTGCGGGCCACCAAGGAAGTGCCCAAGCGGCTGCAGAACCCCAAGCGCAAGACCATCGGCCTGCGGGTGCCCGACAACGCCATCAGCCTGGGTCTGCTGGAAGCCCTGGGCGAGCCGCTGATGTCCTGCAGCCTGATCCTGCCCGGTGAAACCGAGGCGGAATACGATCCGCATCTGATCCGTGAAAAGCTGGAAAAACAGGTGGATCTCATTATCGACGGTGGCGTACTGGATCCCAGGCCGACCACTGTAGTGGACCTGTATGATGATGTTCCCGTTATCGTGCGCGAAGGCGCCGGCGATATTAGTCCCTTTGAATAAGTGAATGACATGACTGAAAAACTGCAGAAAGTACTGGCGCGCGCGGGCAAGGGCTCACGCCGCGAAATTGAAACGCTGATCAGCCAGGGACGGGTCAGTGTTAACGGCAACGTGGCGCATCTGGGTGACAGAGTCACCGGCAGCGAGCAAATCCGGGTCGATGGCCATGTGGTGGACACCCAGCCCGAAGGCGAGATCATCTGTCGGGTGCTGGCCTACCACAAGCCGGAAGGCGAGGTGAGCACCCGCAAGGATCCGGAGGGGCGCCCCACGGTGTTCGACCGTCTGCCCAAGCTGAAAGGCGCACGCTGGGTGGCGGTGGGCCGGCTGGACGTGAACACCTCCGGTTTGCTGCTGTTTACTACCGATGGTGAACTGGCCAACCGGCTGATGCACCCGCGTCATGAAATCGACCGGGAATACGCGGTGCGGGTGTTCGGTGAAGTGGACGAAGCCATGCTGCAACGGTTGCGCAAGGGGGTGATGCTGGAAGATGGTATGGCCAAGTTCGACACCATCAAGTACAACGGTGGCGAGGGCATGAACCACTGGTTCCACGTTACCCTGAAAGAAGGCCGCAACCGGGAAGTGCGCCGGTTGTGGGAATCGCAGGGCATGCAGGTCAGCCGGCTGATCCGGGTGCGTTATGGCAAGATTGATTTGCCCCGTAACCTGCCGCGTGGCGGCTGGGCCGAAATGGCGCTGGAGCAGGTGAACTACCTGCGTAATGAGGTGGGACTGACCGCCGAAGAGCAGAGCAAGGTCGATGTGCACGCCTCCGACCGTTACAAGCAGGTGGCGCAAATCCGCAAGGCGGTACGCAAGCATAACTCCCGGGTGAAAGGCGAGGGCGCAGGTGCCGGAGCGGCCCCGAAAAAGCCCGCCCCGGCCCGCGCGCGCAGCACCGGCCAACGCCAGAAGCGCAAGACCCGGCTGTAAAACCCCGGAGGGGTAAAACCCGTGAGGTGTTAGGCGTGAAGTGAAAAAACGGCGCCGGGGGCAACCCCGGCGCCGTTTTTGTAAGCCGACTGCGCGTCAGGCGTTTTTGTCATCATGCTCGCGAAGGCGGGAGTCCAGTGCTCTAGGCCATGGATCTCCGCCTTCGCGGAGATGACGGGGGACGGCCGGTTTACGCCGTGTTACTGGTTTACGGCGTATTAGTGGGCGCCTTACGACTCGACTTCGCTGGCAAACTCCTTGCGCGAGAAGGCGACCCGTTCTTCCGGGGTCAGGGTGATCTTCTTGCCCAGCCTTTCGATTTTGCGCAGTCGAGGCACCAGGCCGGCGCCGTTGGCGGTCTGAATCGCCAGCCCCGGGCGGGCGTTCAGCTCCAGCAGCATGGGGCCCTTCTGCTTGTCCAGTACCATGTCGGTGCCGATATAGCCCAGGCCGGACATCTCGTAGCAGGACGACGACAGGCTCAGCAGTTGTTCCCAGTAGGGGACTTTCAGTTCAAGCAGGTCCCGGCCGGTGTCCGGATGATAGCGGATCGGCAGGTTGAACTGCACCGCGCGGATGGCGCGACCGGTGTTGATGTCCAGCCCCACTCCCACGGCACCCTGGTGCAGGTTGGCCTTGCCGTCGGAGGCATCGGTCGACAGCCGCATCATCGCCATCACCGGGAAGCCCTTGAACACGATCACCCGGGTGTCGGGCACGCCTTCATAAGAGAAACCGTCGAACACATCATCGAAGTTGATCAAGGCTTCAATCAGCGCCACGTCCGGCTTGCCGCCCAGCGAGAACAGCCCGGCCAGAATGTTGGACACGTGCCGTTCCAGATCGCCGATAGTTTCTGCCTTGCCGCTGGGTTTGACGAAGCTTTGCCGGTCGTGGTTGACGATCACCACTATGCCCTTGCCGCCGGAACCCTTGGCGGGCTTGATACAGAAGCCGGGCCAGTCCTTGACCATCTCCCACAGGTGACTGACCTGATGCTGAAATTCGATCACGCCGATCAAGTCCGGCACAGTGACGCCTGCATTCAGCGCAATTTCCTTGGTTTTCAGCTTGTTATCCACCAGCGGATAGAGCCGGCGCGGGTTATAGCGGCTGATATAGGAAATATTGCGCCGGTTCATGCCCATGATGCCCATCTTGCCGAGGGCGAAGGGGGAGGCGTATTGTTCAAGCCAGCGCTTAATCATGCTTCTGCTCACCCGACTTTTTTTTCGTCAACATGCAGTTCGTCAACCAGGGGCTTGAAACGCTTGAGCTCGGTCAGGCGGTAACCGGTGTAGTTGCCCAGCAGCAGCACCGCTGCCATCACGATCAACTGCAGGCCGAGGAAGTTGAAGGTGAGGTGGCGTACCAGCTCGCTGTTCATCGCCAGAAACGCCACTACCGCGACCATCAGCGAGCCGCCACCTTGCTTGACCACTTCCTTGGGACCTTCTTCTTCCCACAGAATCGACATCCGCTCTATGGTCCAGGCCAGGATGATCATCGGGAAGAAGGTGATCTTCATGCCCTCGGTCAGGCCGAGCTGATAGGCGACGATGCTGAAGAAGCCTATCATGCCGATGACCATGATGATCACCGCCGATATTCGCGCCACCAGCAACAGGTTGAGGTGTGACAGGTAGGAGCGCAGCACCAGGCCGGTGCCGACGATCAGCAGAAAACCGACCAGGCCGGTGAGCAGGCTGGTCTGGATAAAGGCCATGGCGATCAGCACCGGCATGAAGGTGCCGGAGGTTTTGATGCCGACGATAATACGCAGGAACACCACCACCATGACGCCGATGGGGATCAGCAATATGCCCTTGAACAGGGCCTGCTCTTCCAGCGGCAGGTTGTAGAGTGACACGTTGATCCAGTGCGGCTGATCGAATTTCTTCGCCAGTGCTACGTTTACCGGTTGCTCCTGCTCCAGCATGGTAAAGGTGACCCGGGAACTGCTGCCGCCCACCAGATCCAGTACCGGTGCGGAATGATATTCCCACAGCAGCAGCTGTTCCTGACGGCCCTGCACGCCGGTGACCGGGTTGAATATTTCGTACTGGTCGCCGTTGTACACCTGCACTATGTTGATCAGCGGCTGACGGCGGCGACCGTCTTCCAGCTGCAGCCCCTTGAGCAGCCGCGCCGGCACGTCGGCGCGGTGCAACAGCTCAACCAGCAGCGGGCCGGGTGCCTTGTACTGGGCCAGCAACTCGGCATTCTGACCACGGTTGTTCAGCTCTTTCAGCAGCTCCCGGGTCAGGGTGATGCCATCGGAGGAGCGCTCCTTGGCCAGCGACAGCACCTGATCCATGGCGGTGGCATAGGGCTCGGCCACGTCTATCGGCATCATGGCCGGGATCTTGGTCGACAGTGGCCCCCTGGCGAAGGGATCCAGCATCATGTCGACCTTGTAATACAATTCCTGGGGGCCCGATGCGGTACGAATAGACCACTCGGCCCGGCTGCTGCCGTTGGCTTCGATAAACGACAGACCGTAGCCCGGGGAGGCGGCGGACTCGTTCATCAGGGTAAAGCCGGGCTGACTACCGGGAATGGCCAGCGAGGCCTTCACCGGCTGACCATCGGCTTCAAATTCCACCTTGGCTTCAATGGACCAGATCTGGCGTTTTTCGCCAGGCAGCCAGGGCACCTCGTACACGAAGTGACGGTGCAGCATCAATGCCAGGCCAACCAGGAACAGGGCGGCGACGATGATATAAAAGGGTTTGCGTGAGTACATTAGGGTTACTCGTTGGCTGAAGTCGGACGCTTAGGCTTGCCCTGCACGTTCTGGCGGGCAATATCGACCACGGCGATGTCTTTTAAAAATTCCCGGCCCAGCAGCACCGGATAGGTCATCTGGCTACGGTCGGTCAGGGTGAACTCGGTTTTTTCCGACAGTCGGCCCAGACGCATGGTCAGCGCCACCACCGGGCGACGCTCGGCGCTGTCGGCAGACGCCTGGCGAATACGTACATAACGTACCAGCGGGGTTTCGACCGACAACTTTTCTTCCACCCCTTCGTGGGCCAGATTGAAACTGACCCAGGGCTTGCCGTCGCGTTCGAATACGGTGATGTCCTGCGCGCTGAGCGAGGAGGTGGTGGCACCGGTATCGATACGGGCGGGGAAGCTGTCGCTGACCGCATCCAGCCAGACGGTTTCGGTTTCGCCTACTACCAGTTTGCCGTCCCGGGTTTCATTCTCCGGGTACTCGGCCGTGTCTGGCGGCGGCGGAGCAGTTGGCCGAGGAGGGAGGGGAGGCGGCGTCATGATACGTTTTTTCAATGTCTTGATATCCTGTTGCAGTGCCGTCATAAAGGCATGATGGTTGCTGCTGAGCTGCGCATTTTGCTGGAACATGGTGTCTTCCAGCCGGGCTTCGAAGCTGGCGAGGGTAGCATCGAGCTGGGCCTGGGTTACAGGCTGGGGCTCGGGCTGCGCGTCCATCGGTGACGTCTGGCTGACACAGGCGGTCAGCAACAGCGGTAATACCAGTGATGTCGCGACGTTATTCATAGCTTCCCTCTTGTTGTTGGTATTGTGGGTCTACCGGCTTGTTGGCGATGATTATCGTCCGTTTGGGGGCCGGATAGCCTTCGATGGTTTTACTGGCATCCTGGGGGTCCAGAAAATCTGCCAGCGATTCGTTGCGCATCCAGTCGGTGCGTCTTTGTTCCTGCAGGGTGGTCGTGCTTTCGTCCACCACCCGTATGTTTTCGAAACCGCATTTCTGCAGCCAGCCGACCAGGGCGGCGGAACTTGGAATAAACCAGACGTTGCGCATCTTGCCGTAGCGCTCGCCCGGCACCAGCACCTGATGCTCGTCGCCGTCGATGACCAGCGTTTCCAGTACCAGCTCGCCACCACCGCGCAGCTGCGCCTTGAGTTGCAGCAGATGGTCGATGGGCGAGCGGCGATGATAGAGCACACCCATGGAGAAGACGGTATCGAAGGCCCTGAGTTCGGGCAGCTCTTCTATGCCCAAGGGTAATACCTGGATCCCGTTATAACCATTGGCGAAGTGTTTTATCGCTTCAAACTGGCACAGAAACAACTGGGAAGGGTCGATACCCACCGCCATTTTGGCGCCGGCACCCATCATGCGCCACAGGTGATAACCGCTGCCACAGCCGACATCCAGCACATAACGATATTTGAGCGGGCTGATGTGGGGTACCAGTCGGTCCCATTTCCAGTCGGAGCGCCACTCGGTATCGATGTGCAGGCCGTAGATGTCGAACGGCCCCTTGCGCCAGGGGTGAAACTGGCCGAGCAGGTTTTCGATTTTCTTTTGTTCGCCCGGGCTTATTTCGCTCGCGACCGATGCTGACGCCATCGACCAGCTCGATATGCTCGGTGGTGATCTTCGGCAGTTTGTGCAGAGCCCGAACCCAGCGCGCCAGATCGCCATGCAGGTGCGTTTTTTGCCAGTCGTGCAATTGTCCGGGCAGGCAGTGCAGCCAGTGGCTCAGCCGGCTTTTGGCAATCTGCTGATAGAAATCGCTGAAATCGATCATTTGATGGCCACCATGGAGCCGAAGTTGAAGCACTGGAACCACAGATCCACATGGGCAAAGCCCACCCGACGCAGCCGCGCCTTGTGTTGGTCGGGGGTGTCCGGGCGCATCACGTTTTCCAGCGCGGTGCGCTTCTGGCTGATTTCCAGCTCGCTGTAGCCGTTGGCACGTTTGAAGTCGTGATGCAGGTCGATCAGCAGCTCGTTGACGGTGTCGTCGGTGCTGATGAACTTTTCGCTCAGGATCAGCACGCCCCCGGGCTTCAGCCCGCGGTAGATCTTGCCGAGCAGGGCTTCGCGTTGCTCGGGCGCAATGAACTGCAGGGTGAAGTTCAGCACCACCACGGAGGCGTTATCGATCTCGATGTCGCAGATGTCCGCTTCGGTCAGGGTGACGGGCACCTCCGACTTGAACGCGGCCAGGTGGCTGGCAGCCCGTTCCAGCATGGCGGCGGAATTGTCCACGGCGATGATGCGGCAGCCCGGCTGGCTCAGGTTGCGGCGCATTTCCTGGGTCGCGGCGCCGAGCGAACAGCCCAGATCATAGAGCTGGCTGTCGGGCTGGGCGAAGCGGCTGGTCATCATGCCGATGGCGGAGATGATATTGGAATATCCGGGCACGGATCGCTTGATCATGTCCGGAAACACCTCGCGACATTCTGGTCGAAACAGAAGTCACCGAGCTGGGCGATGGGAGCGGCGAAGATGTGATCTTTAGATTGCATGGTTTTGGTAATAACGGCCTTGGGCGTACGGCAGCAGTGGCTGCACACAATGGCGGCTATTGTAAAAGAAGCGCGGGGTGATGTCTTGCAGGTGACAAGGGGCGGTAAACATTTATTTTTTAAAACAGCGAGCCCTGAGGCCCGGGGGCCAGTCCGGGAAACTCGGGCAGCGGCTGGTGCAGGGCGTTCGCTATCTCCGCGGCCAGTTGGGGGGCCAGCCGGTTGTCGGCGGTATGTACAAACAGGTACACAGACTTGCCTTCCTCCAGCCAGGCCTGGATGCGCGGTACCCAGGGTTGCCAGAAGGGACGGTTCAGCTCCGTTTCGGGGTGACCGATGAAGCGAATGACCGGTGTGTTGCCGGTGCTGATGATATGCACCGGAACTTTCGGTTTTTTCTGCTGGGCATCGGCCAGTGCCGGGGTGGTCGGGGGACGGGAAAACACCGGGCGCGAGTCCATGATGATGCGGTTGGCCCCCCGTTCCAGCAGCAGCCGGTTGAGCATACGCTCGGCTTCGCCCTTGGCGAAGAAGGCCGGGTGACGGACTTCCACCCCGTAGTCGATGTCGTCGGGCAGCGCGGCCAGCAGTTGTTCAAGCCCCTCCAGTTGCTCGGGCCCGCAGGCGGCGGGCAGCTGCAGCATCAGCATGCCGAGTTGCCGGCGCAGCGGTGCCAGCTGCTCGATAAAGTCCAGTGCCGGCGCGATGTTGTCGGCCAGCCGGCCCTGGTGGCTGATGGTGGAGGGAAACTTGAAGGTAAAGCGAAAACCTTCGGGCACCTGCGCCGCCCAGCGCTGCAGGCTGGCGCCATCGGGCACACCATAGAAACTAGTGTTGCCTTCGACCGCATTGAACACGCGGCCGTAGTCGAGCAGATGCTCGGTGGCTTTGAGCTCCCGGCCCAGCAGCTGACCGGGCCAGGCGGGATGGGACCACTGGCTGAGGCCCAGATATAACGACATGTTTTTCCTTTCAACAACGGGACTCGGGACTGGGGAATCGGGATCAGGAACCCGCGGCGTGTTTGTACTTGCCACTGCCCAGTCCCTAATCCCCATTCCCGTCTTTATAAAGACATGATTTTACGGCCCTTCGGGTTTTCCATTATACTAGCGCGCTATTTACTGACAAATTCATGCCTCGCGGCCGGTTGGCTGCGTGACAACACCATAGGAAGACTCCATGCGCACTCATTATTGCGGGCAGGTTGACGCCGCCCTGGTTGGCCAGAGCGTGACGTTAAGTGGCTGGGTACATCGCCGTCGTGATCTGGGCGGTCTGATTTTCATCGACATGCGTGATCGGGAAGGCATAGTGCAGGTGTTCTTCGATCCGGACAAGGCCGAGGCCTACGACAAGGCGTCGTCGCTGCGTGCCGAGTTCTGTATCCAGATGACCGGCGTGGTACGTGCCCGTCCCGAGTCTCAGGTGAACAAGGACATGGCCACCGGTGCGGTGGAAATCTTCGCCCACGAACTGACCATCATCAACAAGGCCGAGCCGTTGCCGCTCGACTTCAACCAGAACAATTCGGAAGAGCAGCGTCTCAAGTATCGTTACCTGGATCTGCGCCGTCCCGAGCAGGCGCGTTACCTGAAAACCCGCGCCAGGGTCACCAGCCGGGTGCGCCGTTTCATGGACGAGCAGGGCTTCCTGGATATCGAAACCCCGATGCTGACCAAGGCTACGCCGGAAGGCGCGCGCGATTATCTGGTGCCGAGCCGGGTACACAAGGGTTATTTCTACGCGCTGCCCCAGTCGCCCCAGTTGTTCAAGCAGCTGCTGATGATGAGCGGCTTCGACCGTTACTATCAGATCGTCAAGTGCTTCCGCGACGAAGACCTGCGTGCCGACCGCCAGCCCGAATTCACCCAGATCGATGTGGAAACCTCCTTCATGAGCGCCGAGCAGGTGCGGGAAGTGATGGAACAGCTGGTGCACGAGTTGTGGCAGGACGTGGCCGGCGTGGATCTGGGCCCATTCCCGGTGATGAGCTATGCCGAGGCGATGCGCCGTTACGGCTCCGACAAGCCGGATCTGCGTATCGCCATGGAACTGGTGGATGTCGCCGATCTGGTGAAGAACGTCGACTTTCAGGTGTTTGCCGGCCCGGCCAACGATGCCAAAGGCCGCGTGGCCGCGCTCAAGGTGCCCGGCGGTGCCGCACTGTCGCGCAAGCAAATCGATGAGTACGGCAAGTTCGTCGGTATCTACGGCGCCAAGGGCCTGGCCTGGCTCAAGGTGAACGACGCCACCAAGGGGCTGGAAGGCGTACAGTCGCCGGTCGCCAAGTTCCTGAGCGAAGAGATCGTCACCGAGCTGCTGGCCCGCACCGGCGCCACCGATGGCGATGCCATCTTCTTCGGTGCCGACTCCGCCAAGGTGGTGAGCGATGCCATGGGCGCGCTGCGTCTGAAACTGGGCAAGGATCTGGACCTGATTGAAAACAGCTGGAAACCGCTGTGGGTGGTCGACTTTCCGATGTTCGAGGAAGAAGACGACCGTCTGTACGCCATGCACCACCCCTTTACCGCCGCCAAGGACATCAGTGCCGAGGCGCTGGAAGCCGACCCGACCGCGGCCGTGGCCAATGCCTACGACATGGTGATCAACGGTTACGAAGTGGGCGGTGGCTCGGTGCGTATCCACAACAACGAGATGCAGCAAACCGTGTTCCGTCTGCTCGGCATCAACGCCGACGAGCAGCAGGAGAAGTTCGGCTTCCTGCTCGACGCCCTGAAGTACGGCACGCCGCCCCATGCCGGTCTGGCCTTTGGTCTGGATCGTCTGGTGATGCTGCTGACCGGCACCGACAACATTCGTGATGTGATTGCCTTCCCGAAAACCACCACCGCTTCCTGTTTGCTGACCGATGCCCCCAGCCTGGCCAACCCGGACTCGCTGACGGAGCTGGCCATTCGTACCGAACTGCCGGCGGCCAAGACAGGCCAATCCGCAGCCGAATCAGCAGACAAGGCAGACAGCTAAGGCATGGCTTACAAGCACCCGGAATCGGTACTGATCCTCATTCATACCGAGGAGCAGGTACTGTTGCTGCAACGGCAGGACAACCCGGACTTCTGGCAGTCGGTTACCGGCAGCCTGGAGCCGGGCGAAACCCGCTTTGAGGCGGCGGCGCGCGAGCTGGAAGAGGAAACCGGTCTTCGGCTCGATAACGGACTGCGGCTGGTGGAAACCGGACACCGGGTGCGCTTTGAAATCTACCCCCGCTGGCGGCACCGTTACCGCCCCGGGGTGACCCATAACTGGGAATACGAATTTCATCTGCACCTGCCGGGCCCGCGAGAGGTGTGTCTTACCGAGCACCTTTCCCAGTGCTGGCTGCCGTTGGCCGAGGCCCGGGAGCAGGCCAGTTCCTGGACCAACAAGCTGGCCATCGACAGGCTGATACAGCGCCGGCAACAATGAGAGCACTCACGCAAGAACTCACGCAAGAACAAGGGAGACGAGACTGATGGCAGGTCATAGTAAATGGGCCAATATCAAGCATCGCAAGGCGGCGCAGGATGCCAAGCGCGGCAAAATCTTCACCAAGCTTATTCGTGAACTGACCACCGCCGCCCGCGAAGGCGGCTCGGATCCGTCGGCCAATCCCCGGCTGCGGGCGGCCATCGACAAGGCGTTGTCCAACAACATGACCCGCGACACCGTCGACCGGGCGGTGAAGCGCGGCGCCGGCGAGCTGGACGGTCAGGTGCTGGAAACCATAGTGTATGAAGGCTATGGCCCGGGCGGCACCGCCGTGATGGTGGAATGCATGACCGACAATCGCAACCGTACCGTGTCCGACGTGCGTCATGCCTTCTCCAAGAACGGCGGCAACCTCGGCACCGACGGCTCCGTGGCCTATCTGTTCGAGAAGAAGGGCGTGATCAGCTATTCGGATGCCGATGAGGAAACCGTGATGGAAGCGGCGCTGGAAGCCGGCGCCGATGACGTTGTGGTCAACGACGATGGCTCCATCGACGTCTATACCCAGTGGGACGAGTTCGGCAGCGTCAAGGATGCGCTGGATGCCAGCGGCCTCGAGTCCGACAATGCCGAAGTCACCATGATCCCCTCGACCAGCGCACCGCTTGATGAAGAGACGGCACCCAGGTTCATGCGCCTGATCGACATGCTGGAAGACGCCGACGACGTGCAGGAGGTCTACCACAACGGCGAGATCTCCGACGAACTGGCCGAGAAGCTGTAACCGGTCAGCCTCACTAAGCATCAGCAGGGCTGCCTGCGCCGACACGCTTCGAGCACATCCCTGTGTCGCTCGGTAAATGCCATCCCTGGCATTTGATGGTCGGCTGCGGCAATCCCTGCTACTGCTTCGTCTGCTTTCGTTGTCGCCGGACTGACGCCGTGCTGTATTGAGCAGCACCTTCTGGCCGACGAAGTTACGCGGCTGAACATCCGACTTAACCCTTTGACCAAAGAGCAGCTTCCCGTTTATGTCCATTATTCTCGGTATCGATCCCGGCTCGCGCATCACCGGCTACGGTGTGGTGCGCCAGAGCGGCAATAAAATGGAATACCTGGCTCGGGCTGCATCCGAATGACCGACGATGAGCTGGCGCCACGGCTCAAGAAAATCTACGACGGCGTCAGCGAAATCGTGCTGCAGTTCCGGCCCGACCTGTTCGCCATCGAACAGGTGTTCATGGCCCGCAACCCGGACTCCGCACTCAAGCTGGGTCAGGCCCGGGGCGCCGCCATCGTTGCCGCCGCCAATGCGGGGCTGGAGGTGGCGGAGTATTCCGCCCGCCAGATCAAGCAGGCGGTGGTCGGGCAGGGCGGGGCCGACAAGGCCCAGGTGCAGCACATGGTGGTCAAGCTGCTGAGCCTGCCCGGCACGCCCCAGGCTGACGCCGCCGATGCCCTGGCGGTGGCCCTGTGTCACGGCCATACTCGTCAGAGTCTGGTCAGCATGGCTGGCCAGGTCCGGGGCACGGTACGTGGACGGCTGCGTTGAAACCCTTTTTTGATACATGGATATTTATCCAGTAATTTATTATTCTTGGCACAATTCAGTCTGGTTAGCGGGGATCCCCAGTGATAGGTCGGTTGAAAGGTATTATCAGCGAAAAACAGGCACCGGAAATTCTGCTGGAGGTGGGCGGGGTCGGTTATGAAGTGACGCTGCCGATGAGCTGTTTTTACGAACTGCCCAATGTCGGCGCGGCGGCGACAATTCTGACCCACTTCGTGGTGCGAGAAGACGCCCAGCTGCTGTTCGGCTTCAATACCAAGACCGAGCGGGCCCTGTTTCGCGAGCTGATCAAGACCAACGGCGTCGGCCCCAAGCTGGCACTGGCCATTCTTTCCGGCATGACCGCCGATCAGTTTATCTACAACGTCGAGCAGGGCGAAATTGGTGCCCTGGTCAAGCTGCCTGGCGTGGGCAAGAAAACCGCCGAGCGGCTGATCGTGGAGATGCGCGACCGGCTCAAGGGCTTCGGCGGCTATGACCTGTTCAATCCGGCTCCCGAGTCCGTTACCGGTGCCGGCCAGGCCGAAGGAGCCAAGGACGAGGCCATCGCCGCCCTGCAGGCGTTGGGCTACAAGGCGAACCAGGCCGAGCAGATCGTCAAGAAAATCGCCAAACCCGGGCTGGATGCGGAGCAGTTGATTCGCGAAGCCCTGCGCAGCATGGTGTAAGGCATGATAGAAGCGGATCGTTTTATCAACCCGGCGCCCCAGCGGGAAGAAGAAGTCATCGACCGGGCCATCCGGCCCAAGGCGCTGGCGGATTATCGCGGCCAGGATCATGTACGCAGCCAGATGGAAATTTTCATCGAGGCGGCCCGCCGGCGGGAAGAGGCGCTCGATCATCTGCTGATCTTCGGCCCGCCGGGGCTCGGCAAGACCACCCTCGCCAATATCGTCGCCAACGAGATGGGGGTCAGCATCAAGACCACCTCGGGCCCGGTACTGGAAAAGGCCGGCGATCTGGCGGCCATGCTTACCAATCTGGAACCGGGGGATGTGCTCTTTATCGATGAAATTCATCGCCTGAGCCCGGTGGTGGAAGAAATTCTCTATCCGGCGATGGAAGACTATCAGCTCGATATCATGATTGGCGAAGGCCCGGCCGCCCGCTCCATCAAGCTGGAGCTGCCGCCTTTTACTCTGGTGGGGGCCACCACCCGTGCCGGCTCGCTGACCTCGCCGTTGCGTGATCGTTTCGGCATCGTGCAGCGACTGGAGTTTTATCAGGTGGCGGATCTGGCACACATCATCAGTCGCAGCGCCGACAAGCTGGGGCTGACCATCAACGACGATGGCGCTTTCGAGATGGCGCGCCGGGCCCGGGGCACCCCCCGCATTGCCAACCGGCTGTTGCGCCGGGTGCGGGACTTCGCCGAGGTCAAGGGCAGTGGCGACATCGACGCCGGCATTGCCGCCCAGGCGCTGGACATGCTGGACGTGGACAAGCAGGGTTTCGATTACATGGACCGCAAACTGCTGGTGGCGGTGCTCGACAAGTTCATGGGCGGCCCGGTGGGGCTGGACAACCTGGCGGCAGCCATCGGCGAAGAAAAGGAAACCATCGAGGACGTGATCGAGCCTTATCTTATCCAGCAGGGCTTTCTGCAACGTACTCCCCGTGGCCGTATCGCGACACCCCGGGCCTACCTGCACTTCGGCTTCGACTTGCCGGAATCAAGGCTCGGGAGCTAGGAAACCGGGATTGGGTACCCGGTCACCCAGTCCCACTTTTTTCCGGCGACTACCGGGTCATCGCCTGTCGTGGCCGACAAGGCCCTCTCTTCTTTCCTAAATTTGACTCAGGTATAGTAACGGCATCTTTTTTAGCCGTATGGCTGAGCGAACAATGTCTGATACAACATTTAGCTGGCCGGTGCGTATCTATTACGAAGATACCGATGCCGGTGGTATTGTTTATAACGCCAACTATTTGAAATTTATGGAAAGAGCACGCACCGAGTGGCTGCGTCACCTGGGCATCGAGCAAGACAGTCTGCTCGATCAGGGGGTCGCCTTCGTGGTGCGGCGAGTGGAGCTGGATCTGCTCAGGCCCGCGCGTTTCAATGATGCATTAAAAGTCACCGTGACGGTGAAATTACTGAAACGTGCCTCTATTGTATTTGAGCAGGAAATTCTGGATGATGCCGGCCTTTCGCTGGTTCGGGGGACGGTGCAGATTGCTTGCGTCCAAATTGCTCATATGAAACCCTTTGCCATTCCTGAGCCGCTGATGGGAGTATTGTCAGGTGCACGCTGAAATATCGTTTATAGGTCTGTTTTTACAAGCCAGTTTGCTGGTGAAGCTGGTGATGCTGTTGCTGATGGGCATGTCGATTCTGTCCTGGGCCATGATCATCAACCGGCGCAAGATCCTGACCACGGCCCAGAGTGACTCCGAGTTGTTCGAGGACAAGTTCTGGTCTGGCTCCGATCTGAGCCGCCTTTATCATGAGAGCAATGCCCGCCGTGATAACCTGGCCGGCATGGAGCAGATTTTTTACGCCGGCTTCAAGGAATTCGTCCGCCTGCAAAAACAGGGGCGCTCGCAGGAGAGCATGCTCGAAGGCACTTACCGCACCATGCGCGTGGCGCTGTCGCGGGAAGTGGATCGCCTCGAGACCAACCTGTCGCTGTTGGCGACTATCGGTTCCATCAGCCCCTATATCGGTCTGTTTGGTACCGTATGGGGCATCATGAATGCCTTTATTGCGCTGGCGGAAGTACAGCAGGCGACGCTGTCGATGGTGGCGCCCGGTATCGCCGAGGCGCTGATCGCCACGGCGCTGGGCCTGTTTGCCGCGATTCCGGCGGTCATTGCCTATAACCGGTTCAGCTACCAGGTTGAGCGGCAGGAAAACCATCTGGCCAACTTCATGGATGAGTTTTCCACCATTCTCAACCGCCAGGTGGCGGCGGGTAGCCACTGATGCACGGTTATCAACGCAGACGTCGTAAACGCGTTGCCGAGATCAACGTGGTGCCTTATATCGATGTAATGCTGGTGCTGCTGATTATTTTCATGGCAACCGCACCGGTGATCACCCAGGGCGTCAAGGTCGACTTGCCTCAGGCAGAGGCAGAGATGATGCCGGAAGACAGCGACAAGCCGCTGGTGGCGTCTATCGATGCGGAGGGGCGTTACTTCCTCGATATCGGTGACAGCCGGGACGAGGCGGTGGACTTGCTGGCGCTGGCGGCCATGGTGCAAACGCAGCTGAATACCACCCCCAAGGCACCGGTGGTGGTGAAAGGGGATGCCAATGTGCGCTATGACGCCGTGATCCAGTTGATGGCCACCCTGAAGGCGGCCGGGGTGCCGACGGTTGGCCTGATGACTCAACCGGAGCAGTAGCGGACTCATGACGGAGCAAGGCGGTATTCGCAAATCGTTATTGATTTCGCTGGCGTTACATCTGCTGATCGGGGTGGTGTTGCTGGTCGGGATCGACTTTAGTGCACCCAAGCGGCCAGCCCAGGCGGTGTCGATCATCGAAGCGACCATGATCGATGACGGCATGGTGTCGGCGCAGGCCGAACGTCTGGCCGAGATGCAGGCTCAGCAGGAGCGAGCGAGAGCGGCAGAACAGGCCAGCGCCGAAGCGGAACAGAAAGCGGCAGAAGAGGCCGCTCGGTTGGCCGAGCAGCAGCAGGCCGCCAGGGAGGCCGAGCGTCTGGCCGAACAGCAGAAAGCATTAGCCGCTCAGCAAGCCAAGGCCGAGACTGAACGGCAACAGGTAGTAGAACAACAGCGCAAGGCGGAAGCGGCCCAGAAAGCGGCGGAAGCGAAGAAACAGGCCGAAGCCAAGGCGGCAGAAGCCAGGAAACAAGCGGAAGCCGAAGCGGCTCAAAAGGCGGCCGAGGCCAAAGCGGCAGCAGAAGCCAAGGCGTTAGCCGCCAAAAAGCAGGCAGAAGCCGAGGCTAAGGCGGCGGAAGCGAAGAAGCAGGCCGAGGCCAAGGCGGCGGAAGCGAAGAAGCAGGCCGAGGCCAAGGCGGCGGAAGCGAAAAGCAAGGCCGAAGCCGAGCAGGCGCTGAAAGATCTGGAAGCCTGATGGGAGCGGATGCCGGTGGTGCTTCACGAGCGGCGTCGGCGGCAGAGGTAGACCGCTATACCGGCATGATTGTGGCTGCCATTCAGCGCAACTGGCTGGTGGGGCCTACCATGGTAGGCAAGCAGTGCCGCATCAATATCAGGGTCGCTGCAGACGGTTTGATCCTGAACATAGGCAACGGTCAGGGAGATTCGGAAGTGTGTCGTTCGGCCGAGCTGGCGATTCGCAAGACCGGTACTCTGCCGATGCCGAAGGATCCTGATGTGAACAAGCAATTACAAAATCTGAATCTGACGCTGATACCGAGGCTCTAGTGATGACAAAACGATGGATATGGTTATGGTTGCCGCTGATCCTGCTTGCAGGTCGGGCACAGGCGGCACTGGATATCGTGATTACCGGCGGCATCGACAGTGCCCGCCCGGTGGCGGTGGTACCGTTTAGGTGGACCGGCGGCGGTGCCGTGCCTCAGGATCTGGCCGAGGTGATTGGTAACGACTTGCGCAACAGCGGTATGTTCCGGCCAATGGATCGCAACCGGTTGCCGCAGCAGGTGGCTGCGGCCTCCGAGCTGAATGCAACCCTGTGGGGGCCGCATCAGGTCGAGGCGGTGCTGGTGGGCTCCATAGAGCCGGCCGGAGGCAATCAGTATCGCATCAGTTTCGAACTGGCCGATGTGCTGGGACGCAACGGAGCACAATTGCTGGAAAGCCGCAGTGCCACCGTGCCTGCCGCCCAGCTGCGCCAGTATGCGCATCGGGTTGCCGATATCGTGTTTGAAAAGCTGACCGGCATCAAGGGCGCCTTCCTGACGCGCATCGCCTACGTCAATGTGCAGCACGGGGCCCAGTATCCCTACCAGCTGATGATTGCCGACTACGATGGTTTCAATGAACAGGTACTGTTACGTTCGCGCGAGCCGCTGATGTCGCCGGCCTGGTCGCCGGACGGACGCAAGCTGGCCTATGTTTCTTTCGAGAACAAGAAAGCCGAAATCGTGGTACAGGATATTTACAGCCAGCAGCGCCAGGTGGTCAGTTCTCAGCCGGGCATCAACGGTGCGCCCCAGTGGTCACCGGATGGCAGCAAGCTGGCGCTGGTATTGTCCCGTGACGGTCAGCCGGAAATTTATGTGCTCAACCTGGCCAGTCGTCAGCTGAACCGGGTGACCAATAATCGTACCATCGATACCGAACCCACCTGGGCGGCGGATGGCAAGGCGATTTATTTTGTGTCCGAACGGGGCGGTCGGCCCCAGGTATATCGGACCGATCTGAATTCCGGTGACACGCGTCGTGTTACCTTTCAGGGTGATACTAATTTAGGTCCCCGTATGACCGGCGATGGCAACAGTCTGGTACTGGTCAGCCGCTCACAGGGACAATACCGAATTGCTCGTCAGGAGCTGGATGGAGGTCAACTGCAGGTGTTAACAGAAACCCAGCTGGATGAATCGCCAAGCCCTGCACCTAACGGCACTATGATCATCTATAGTACCACCTATCAGGGACGCCAGGTGCTGTCTCTGGTGTCTATGGATGGTCGCTTTAAGGCCAGGCTGCCCGCACGAAGTGGTGATGTTCGTGCACCGGCATGGTCACCGTATCTTAATTAATCCGTTGCAATTTCTAAGGAAAAATAATGCAAATGAAAAAACTGCTTCAAGGTCTGGCCGTTGCACTTCCGATGTTAACCCTGGCCGCATGTAGCTCTACCAGCGATTCTGATGCGATGACCGGTACCGACGGCAGCTACCAGAATGGCGGCGCCCTGACCGGTGGTGCAGGCGGTGCTCTGTCAGCCGAAGAGCAGATGCGTCAGCAGTACGAAGCACTGCGTCGTGAAAACGTGATTTACTTCGAATTCGACCAGGACGAAGTGACCGGTCATTACGCTCAGGTACTGGAAGCCCATGCCAACTTCCTGCGCTCCAACCCGTCCGTCAGCATCCTGGTTGAAGGTCATGCGGATGAGCGCGGTACTCCCGAGTACAACATCGCCCTGGGCGAGCGTCGTGCCAAGGCCGTGACCAGCTACCTGCAGAGCCTGGGCGTGAGCGGTGCTCAGCTGGCTATCGTCAGCTATGGTGAAGAGAAGCCGGTTGATACTTCTCACACCGAGTCCGCCTTTTCCCAGAACCGTCGTGCGGTCCTGGTTTACTAAGGTTTAATCCGACGTTATGAAATTTAAATTAGCGGCCATTTCGATGGCCGCTGTTTTATCCACATCGAGCTGGGCGCAGGCGCCAGTGACCAGTGTGGGTAGCAGCGGTTCCGTCAATGATCGCCTGGCTGAGCTGGAAAGGGCCTTCAGCGCCAGAAGCCAGGCACAAATCGATCAGCAGCGGCAGTTGAATGCCATGCAGCAGGAAGTGAGCGAGCTGCGCGGTCTGCTGGAAGAACAGAGCTATCGTCTGGAGCAGGTGATTGAGCGCCAGCGTACCTTGCTGATGGCTCAGCAGGATGCGGCCGACAAACCGCAGAATGCGCCCTCGGCGGCGGCTCAGTCTGGTGGCGAGCAAACGTCTGCTCAGACCCGGCAGAGCAAGGAGTCAGCCACCCCGGCCAGCGGTGATGAACAGGCGGCCTATGACAATGCCGTCAATCTGGTGTTACAGGACAAGGACTACGACGCCGCCATTCCCGCCTTTGCCCGTTTTATCACCCAGTATCCCCAATCCAGTTATGTACCCAACGCCCATTACTGGCTGGGGCAGCTGCTGTTCACCCAGAAACGATTTGATCAGGCCAAGGCCCAGTTCGCCCGGGTGGTGGAAGCCTATCAGGATTCCAACAAGCGGGCCGACTCGTTGCTCAAGCTGGGTCTGATTGCCCGCGAACAGGGTGACAAGGATCAGGCAAGGCAGTACTTTGATCAGGTCTTGAAAGAGTATGGCAATACCGGCGCGGCGCGGCTGGCTCAGGAAAACATCAACGGCCTCTGAAACAGGGGCTGCTTTGGCGATTTTTTGAGAGAGTCGCTTGTTCCTTAATCAAGCAGCATAAAATGATGATTTAGCTGTTGCGTCGTAAAATTAAATCCGTAATATAGGCCGCCGTTGGCAGGGGTGCTTAAGCAAGCCCGCCAAGCCGGGTCGTTAGCTCAGTTGGTAGAGCAGTTGACTTTTAATCAATTGGTCGCAGGT
>NZ_MDKE01000020.1 GCF_001870485.1 Oceanisphaera psychrotolerans
TCGACCATTCGAAAATTGTGCCCTACCTGCATCGCGCAGGAGAAGAGCTTTTCGGACATCTTGGCAGGCTGGAATGGTCCCATCAATGGAGCGGTTACTTTGCGGTGACGACTGACCACTTGCCTCATGTACACGAGCCGGAAAAAAACCTCCATATTGCTGTCGGTTGCAACGGTCGTGGCATTGCCGTATCCACCGCCCTGGGTAAACAATTGGCCAGTCGCGTGCTGGGGGCAACAGCGTCAGAGCTGGCCGTACCCGTGACATCAATACGGCCGGTTCCTTTCCATCTGTTTCGTGGTCTCGGTGTAAAGGCTGCCACCTGGTTCAAGCGACTCCAAGACAAGCTGGACTGAACCACAGCATCAGGGAGCCGGTTATTTCAGATGATGGCGGAAGTAACCTTGAACTTCACGACGTGTCTGCTCGATATGCTTGCGTAACAAGGAAACGGCCAGGCCGGTGTCTCCTTTTTCGCAAGCATCGAGGATCTGCACATGCTCATCATGGGATCGAGCATGCTCTGCCACCATCGAGATTTTCATGCGCAGGGTACGCCCCATATGATCCTGGGTCGCACGGATCATGGCAACCAGTCGCGGTCTGTCGGCCGGGGCATAGAGACACGCATGAAAACGCATATTGAGATCGCTCCATTCCTGCTGGGACATAGCCCGGTCATAGGCATCGAGTAACTTGCGAGCCTGTCTAATATCACTGGAAGCCATATTCGGCACCGCCAGCTCCAATGCGCGACACTCAAGCGCAATACGTATATCCAGCATTTCGATGTAGTCGTCTATCGTCAGGCTCACCACCGTCGCCCCGGCATTGGGCGTGATAACAACCAGACCTTCAGATTCCAGCCGACGCAGCGCTTCCCGCACCGGGATTTTGCTGATCCCCATACCCTGAGCAATATCATCCTGGCGAATAGGGGCCCCTTCGTGAAGCTCACCATCAAGGATCTGCCTCTTGATTTCCAGATAGGCTTTTTGGTTAGCGGTCATGGTTTTCTTGGCTGCGGGCATACAGATCCTGTTTTATATGTCTTTATTTTTAAATAGATACAAGGAACCCCTTAAGCCCGACAGTATACCATACAGGCGAAGCCGGAAGCGTGGTCGCGTGTATATTCACTTTCCGGAAAAGCTGAAAGATCATGACCTGCGGCTCCGCACCGGATGGGTCCCGGATTATATTCCAGAACCGACAGCAGCCCCTCCGTGCCGGGCTGCCACCGCAAGGTTGAAACTGAGGATATTTTCAAACCGATCCCCGATCGGCCTTTTGGGTTGATGATGATAAACTCCCCCATTATTTTCGTTACGAGAGAACCCCTTATGACTATCGGTATTATTGGCGCCATGGAGCAGGAAGTTGCCGAGCTGCGCGATCGGCTGGAAAACGCTCAGACCATCACGGTGGCGGGCTGCGAATTCTACCAGGGTACCCTGGCGGGCAAGAGCGTGGTCATTACCCGCTCCGGTATCGGCAAGGTCGCCGCCAGTGTCGCCACCACCCTGCTGCTGGAACGCTTTTCCCCCAAGACTGTCATCAACACCGGCTCCGCCGGCGGCTTCGATCCGGCGCTGCATGTGGGTGATGTGGTGGTGTCCAGTGAAGTCCGCTTTCACGACGTGGATGTGACCGCCTTCGGTTACGAAATGGGTCAGATGGCGCAGCAACCGGCGGCCTTCATCGCCGATACCGGGCTGATTGCCCTGGCACAAGACTGCCTGGCCGAACAGGATGATATCAACTCGGCCACCGGGCTTATCTGTACCGGCGATCAGTTCATGCACCGGGAAGACCAGTTGCAGAAAGCCGTTACCCAGTTCCCGACCATGAAGGCCTGCGAAATGGAAGCCGGGGCCATCGCCCAGGTCTGCCATCAGTTCCAGGTGCCGTTCGTGGTGGTGCGCGCCCTGTCCGACATTGCCGGCAAGGAACAGGCCGAATCATTCGAAGCCTTTCTGGAAGTGGCGGCCCGTCATTCCTCCGCCATGGTGCTGTCCATGGTCGAGCGCATGCCCGGCTGAATACGATGTCAGGCCTCTCGCTGCTCGAGCAGCCCCTTACCCAGCTCAGCATCGCCATACTGCTGAGCCTGCTGCTGCCAGCTTCCCGGGTGCAGCAGGTATTGACCCAGGGCCTGCAGCAACTGGGCAGCCGCCTCAACGGCGAACATTACACGGCCCGCTACCTGCATCTGGCCGGCGGGGCGCTGCTGCTCTGCCTGCTGCTGCCACTGGGGGCCACCTACTGGTCACTGTCGGTGCTGTCACCCTGGCCGGCCTTGCTGGAACCCTTGCTGCTGTGGTGCTGTCTTGATCTGGGTCGGCTCAGCCGGGCCCTGCCTCAGAGTCTGCAGCAAAGCCACGAACAACAACCGCTGGTCCGGTTGACGCTGGCTCCCCTGTGCCTGCGCCAGACCGACCCGCTGTCATCGCTGGGGCTGCACAAGACGCTGGCGGAAGTGGCGATACTGCGGCTGGCCGCCGATGCCGCCCTGTTGTGCTGGTATCTGTTCGGTGGCATCTATGTCGCCTTGCTGTTCACCCTGCTGCGCTACGCGGTGCAAGCCTGGCCGCTCAAGCTCGCGCACTGGCGCGCCTTCGGTTTGCTGCCGTCGGTGCTCTATCGCGCCATGGCCTGGTTGCCGTTCCAGCTGCTGGCCCTGACGCTGCTTATCTACCCTGGTTCCATCCGTGCCATCAAGGCCTGGCCCCAGGGCCGGCTGTGGGCCTATCCGGCCAGCGGTCGTCTGCTGGCGGTAGCGGCGGCCGGCGTGGATGCCGGCCTCGGCGGCCCCCGGCGCTATACCGACGCCACCGATTACTACCCCAAGCTCGGCAGCAAAAATTACCTGAATGCCGCCTCGACCCGGGCGCTGTTGTATCGCCTGGTCATCGCCCTGCTGTTCTGGCTGTCTCTGGCCTGGACCCTGGTGCTGGTGCCCCTGTTCAAAGGCCAGGTGTTACATGGCTAAACCGGCACCACTACTGCTGCTGGCACTGATGCTCGGGGCCATTTTCGGCCCCGGTCAGCCCCGTGCCGACGAGGCCAGACGCATCATCAGCCTGGCCCCCCATATCACCGAGATGCTGTTTGCCATCGGTGCCGGGGATCAGGTCATTGCGACAGATGACGCCAGTGACTACCCGGAGACGGCCAGTGCATTGCCCCGGGTCGCCAACTACCGGTCGCTCAACATGGAACAGATATTGGCATTGCAGCCGGACCTGATCGTGGCCTGGGGAACCGCCCAACAGCAGTTGGTACAACCCCTGGAGCAGCTGGGTGTGACCGTGTTTTATTCCGCGCCCGGGACCTTTGCCAGCCTGGCCGACGAGCTGACTCAATTGGGTGAGTTGACCGGCCACCGGCAAGAGGCAGCCGCCGTGGTCGCCGACTATCGGCGACAGCTGGCCGAGCTTGAACAAAGCTACCAGGACGCCAGCCCCGTCACCGTGTTCTATCAGATTGCCAGCGTCCCGCTAATGTCGGCGAATGGCAGCACCTGGATGGGCCAGGCGGTGACCCTGTGTGGCGGCATCAACATCATGGCCGACAGCCTGGCACCTTATCCGCCGCTGAACGCCGAGCAGGTACTGGCGCAAGACCCGCAGGTGATACTGGCAGACAGGCAATCCGAGCTGCAGCATTGGCGACAATGGCCCGCCTTGCAGGCGGTCGCGCAAGGTCATCTGCTGACTATCGACGCCAACCGCCTGCACCGTTTTACTCCCCGCTCTCCCGGCGGTATTCGCCAGCTATGCCGGCAACTGGATAAAGTCAGAGCCGCAGAGTAGCCGCAATTGTGTTCCCCTGAGGGCCTCTATACAATGGCGCCCTTTTTACATGAGGCGAAAAACAATGCAGCCCCTGGTTGAGTCGGTATTCTACTGGAGTGATCTGTTCGGCACGGCTGTGTTCGCCTTTTCCGGCGTATTGGTGGCGGGCCGGCTGCGCATGGACGGCTTTGGTGTCATCGTGCTGGCAGCGGTCACCGCCATCGGTGGCGGCACCATTCGTGACCTGATTATCGGTGCCGAGCAGGTGTTCTGGACCGCCGACAGCGTCTATCTGTGGGTGATACTGGTCACCGCACTGCTCGGGCAATATATTGCTCGGCTGCCCCGGCGGCTGCCTGGTATATTCTGCCGCTGGCCGATGCCTTCGGCCTGGCCATTTTCACCATTATCGGCACCGAAAAAGCACTAAACCATGGTACTTCCGGCATGGTGGCGGTGGTAATGGGGGTGATCACCGGCGTGGCCGGCGGCATGATCCGCGATGTGCTGGCACGAGAGATCCCCATGGTGTTGCAGCGGGAGATCTACGCCACCGCCTGTATTACCGGCGGCATTCTCTACACCGGTTCACTGGCGCTGGGCATCGCCCCTCTGCTGGCGACCCTGTTCGGCATGCTGGGCACCTTCATTCTGCGGGTCGCCGCCATTCGCTGGCATCTGTCACTACCTGCCTTTTCACTGAACCGCTGAAGCGCCGGCACAGACGGCATTCATCGGCCAAAGGGCCCGCTCCGCCGATCAGCTCAAGCACCTATATGGACACCTCGCTTTCTGCGACAGAGAACGTCTCCCACAACAATGGCATGCCAGAGCCGAAAAATGCTCATACCACTTCGACATTCCCGCCATCCCTGGCTGGCGGTCAGACGGCATGTCCGAGCTGACATGGCGCGAGCTTGTCTCGTCGTGACGAACGGTTTCATTTTCCAGTTGCATCTCGGGAGGGTCGGCTATGTAGCCTCTGGCGCTCCGCCCGAATATCTGCTCTGACACTGAATCTGGTGGGTATCCAGTAACAGAAAACAGGTGCAGAAGGACGTCTGTATGGACATAAAGTGTCTCTGTATGATGAAAACACATAAGAAATGGATGTGTAACCTATATGAAACACAAATTTGATGGTGAGGGTGTAACTTTATGATATCTAATTTTATTTCTTTGTTTGTTGTTGTATCTTTTTTATTACACCGTCATTTAAAAATGTCTCTCCTTTATCTTTAAACTCCTGCTTTTAATTGTTTTAAATTCATATCAATATCTTTACACAATATCCCCCCATATGACTCCACCAAATATTGTGCTGATGTTTTCTTGAAAACCGCTTGTTTTGAATCAACACTTAACTGACGACTGGACCGATTAGGTGATAGATAAGAGTGATTTAAACCCCGCCATTGATTCAATGAAAAATTATCACTCAGGGGGGGGGTGAAGAAGAAATAGTGAATCAACCGGCACGGGTAACTCCGCTTGTGTTTGTTGAATATACTTTTAATTCTTCAACTCAATAAAATAAAACTTTTCTAGTGACATAACTGTCATTCATATAACCGTAAATGCTAACCCTCATTAAATCTCATTACAGCCGCAAAAAGGATATTGTAAATATTATTTTTAAGGATTTAAGGAGCAGCAACGATGGCCACAACAACATTTCGAGCATCCGCGATGGCGGGAGCAGCGACGCTCGCCGTGCTTGCGAGTGGCTTGAGTCTGATAGCCAGTCAGGCCGAAGCCAAGAAAGTCGTTGTTTTAGATGACAGCGAGCGAGTTGAAGCCCTGACCGAGTTGGGTAAGAGGATATTCTTTGACCCCATATCCAAGCCCAAGGGCGAGCAATCCTGTTCCAGTTGCCACGATCCCGCGACCGGGTGGACCGGACCCTCATCGGAAATCAACAAGCTTGAGGTAGCTCAGCCGGGCGCAGCCTTCCACAAGAATCCGGAGGCCAGGGGAGGCTTGAGGCCGCCAACCAATGCCTATTCAACCCTTATCCCCCCGTTTCATGAAGTTGTTAATCGGTTCACCGGGGACACCGTCGCTGTTGGCGGGGCCTTCTGGGATGGCCGTGCCGAGGGTGGCGAGCCCATGTATCCGGGAGGTGCCACCGATCATGTCTACCTGGCCGATGTGATAATGGGGGTAAATAAAGATGTCTCTCCCCTGACCCTATTTGAGCAGGCGGTGAAAGATTCCCTGGGGCCGGTGGCCGATCAGGCGCTGAACCCCTTTCCCAACCCGGTCGAGCAGAATATCCGCGAAAAGGCGGTCTGCCATCATGTCGAGAAGGCAGGTTATGCCAATTTGTTTACGGACGCCTGGGGTGAGCGTATCAAGTGTAACGATGATATCTACCGCACCAACTTCAAGCGTATCGCGGTGGCGCTGGCGGCCTATCAGGGGTCTTCCGAGGTAAACTCATTCAGTTCCAAACGCGATAATGCACTGCGGGCAGAGCTGGCTTGTATGCCTTTAGCTGAGATAAAGGAGTTACCCTGGGCTGATGGTTTGGAGGAGGTAGAAGTTAAAAATATCTTGTCTAGATTCGGACTTGTACCCGATAAGTTAAACGGATCCTGTGATCAGTCTGATATCGTTGAGAAGCAAGGACCGTTAGGCCAGTTCCCGCTGACGAGGCTGAGTGATCAGGAAAACTGGGGCCACGACTTGTTCTATTCATTCAGAGTACCGGCAGGGGCTTTTGACACCTGTAATAAGACAGTAATCACAGCAGATAATCGTAAATCGGGTGCACGATGCGTTGCCTGTCATACTAATAATCGAGGGGATGATGGTAGCGAGCCATTACAGACCTATGCAGACCATTCCTATCACAATATCGGCACGCCGGTGAATTATGAGATTCCCGGAGTTGTTGAAGCGGCCCTTGGTCTGGCTGGGCATACCGGAGAGGAGAAGGATGTCGGGCTGGTTAAAACACCGACCCTGCGCAATGTAGCCAAGATCCCTGACGGCGAGTCGGATTTTGTAAAGGCCTACCCCAGCAACGGCTGGTTCAAGAGTCTGGAGAGCCTGGTGCATTTCTATAATACGTCAGATGTTGGCAGTAGTGGTGTTCCACGCTGTGTAGATGAGGTTGTAACCGAAGCGCAAGCGATGGGTGATGATGGTCTTCCTGCCTGCTGGCCTGCTCCCGGTAATACCAATGCGGTATCTATTGGTGGGCTGACGGGTGACCTGGGACTCAGCATCTGTGACGAGGAGGCGATCGTCGCCTACCTGAAAACCTTCAGCGATCAGCTAATTGTTGAGCATCCGGCACCAAATAAGAAATCCAAGTAGTGAGAGGCTGTGAAACTACACCGTAACCGAGAAATATCCTACGTTACCAAACAAAAAAGGCCTCTAGCGAGGCCTTTCCACATGGTCGATAACCGTCTTCAGGCTACGGTGACCTTGGCGAACTTGCGCTTGCCAACCTGGTAGACCGCCGCGCCGGTCTGGATCACCAGCTTGCCGTCTTCCAGCTTGTCGCCGTCTACCTTGACCGCACCCTGCTTGATCATGCGCAGCGCTTCCGAGGTCGATCCCACCAGACCGGCGTCTTTCAGCAGGTTGGCGATGGCGATACCCTCGGCACCGGCGTTCAGGGTCACTTCCGGCAGGTCGTCGGGAATGGCGTTTTTCTGAAAACGCTGTACGAAGTCCTGATGGGCCTGCTCCGCCGCCGCCTCGTCGTGATAACGGCTGATGATTTCCTTGGCCAACAGTATCTTGATATCCCGCGGGTTGGCGCCCTCAAGTACTTCTTGTCTGAGCCCGGCCAGCTCGTCCAGGCTGCGACGGGACAACAGCTCGAAGTAACGCCACATCAGCTCGTCGGACAGGGACATGATCTTGCCGAACATCTCGCCCGGGGCCTCGTCCACCCCGATATAGTTCGCGGCCGACTTGGACATCTTCTTGACCCCGTCCAGACCTTCCAGCAGCGGCATGGTCAGTACCACCTGCGGTGACTGGCCGGCGTCTTTCTGCAGCTCGCGGCCCATCAGCAGGTTGAATTTCTGGTCGGTGCCGCCCAGCTCGACGTCGGCCTTGAGGGCCACTGAATCGTAACCCTGCAACAGTGGATACATGAATTCATGGATGGCAATGGACTGGCCGGAACCATAACGCTTCTTGAAGTCGTCCCGTTCCAGCATGCGGGCAACCGTCAGCTTGGATGCCAGCTTGATCATGCCGGTCGCGCCCAGCTCACCGAGCCAGCTGGAGTTATAGACGATCTGGGTTTTTTCCGCGTCCAGTACCTTGAACGCCTGTTCGGCGTAGGTCTTGGCGTTATCGGCGACCTGCTCCGGCGTCAGCGGGGGACGGGTGCTGTTCTTGCCGCTGGGATCGCCCACCTGAGCGGTAAAATCACCGATCAGCAGCAAAACTTCGTGGCCCAGATCCTGAAACTGACGCAGCTTGTTGAGGATGACCGTGTGACCCAGGTGAATATCGGGCGCGGTGGGATCCATCCCCAGCTTCACTCGCAGGGGACGACCTTCCTTCAATTTAGCAACCAGCTCTTCTTCAACCAGTATCTCTTCGGCACCACGCTTGATTTCCGCTAATGCCGCTTCCAGCTGGGACATGACGACTCTACTCCTGTGCTGTGCACCTAAATGGCTGTTCCGAATACTGCCTGCTACTCGGAACAGCGATTTCGACGACCCAAACAAAATAAGGGAAGCATATTACTGGAATGGCGGATAAATTGGAAAGGCTGTAAAATTCGGAACTGATTCAGGGAAGAGTATCGCATGCCCGTTATTAACAGCCTCAAGTCATTGCCCCGCGGGCATAAAATCGCCCTCGCCCTCTTAAGCACCGCCATGGTGATGCTGATCATGATGCCAACCGAGCCGGCGGTGGCCAGCCGTGTTCAGCCTGATGCCCCTCCGGTACAGGACGAACGCCAGCCACTGAGACTAAAAGTGGAAGACCGGCCAGTGGTCGACGATCACCTTCCCGCACGGGAACTGGTGGTCAAGGTCAGTCGGGGTGACACCCTGTCATCGATTTTTTCCCGTCAGGGCCTGTCCTCGACGCTGTTGCACGATATCAGCCAGCTCGGCGGCCATGCAAAGTCGCTGCGGAAAATCCATCCTGGCGAGCACCTGACGTTTTCCTTCGACCGAAAAGGACGCTTTGTCGGCCTGAGCTACCCGCTGGACGCCGCTCGCACCCTGGACATCCGCCAGAACAGCAAGGGACTGCACAGCCGTATCATCAGCGTCCAGCTCGAGCATCGTACCCAGTACGCTCAGGCCTCGGTCAACTCCAACTTCTGGGGGGCCGGGGTCAGTGCCGGCCTGAGCCCGGGCCAGATCATGAGCCTGGCCGGCATGTTCGCCTGGGATCTGGACTTTGGCCTAGACATCCGTGCCGGCGATCGCTTCGCCGTGCTGTATGAGCAGCGCTACAAAGACGGCATTCTGGTCGACACCGGGCACATCCTGGCCGCCGAATTCATCAACCAGGGCAAAGTCTACCGGGCGGTACGCCACGATGATGGCAATTACTATTCACCCGAAGGCAGGGCCATGCGCAAAAGCTTTCTGCGTGCGCCGGTCAACTTCTCCCACATCAGCTCCAACTTCAACCCGCGCCGTTTGCATCCGGTTACCGGCCAGATCAAGGCGCACCGGGGCATCGATTACGCGGCACGCACCGGCACTCCGGTGGTCGCCGCCGGCAGCGGTGTGGTGGTGGAGTCTGGCTACAGCCAGTTTAATGGAAACTATGTAGTGATCCGTCACGACCGTACCTACCTCACCAAATATCTGCATCTGCATCAACGCATGGTGAAGAAAGGGGAGAAGGTCAAACAAGAGCAGCAGATCGGCACCGTCGGCGCCACCGGCCGGGTCACGGGGCCCCATCTGCATTACGAGTTTCTGGTCAACGGGGTGCACAAGGATCCCAAGAGCGTGGATTTGCCTCAGGCCGCCTTTCTGTCTCGGGGCGAGCTGGCCAGGTTTCGCCCCAAGGCAGACAAGCTGCTGGCGCAGCTGAACAAGGTCAGTGAGGTGATGCTGGCCAATAACTGAAACCCGCCAGGACTCAGCGGGCGCTGAAATCCTTAATAGCGGCGAGTCGCTGCCGCCATACCCGGGCAATCGACTCGAGGTCTTCGTAAGCTTGTGCCGGATGTTTGCCCCAGATGGGGCCTGGCCAGGCGGCGTCGCCGGTAAAACGGGCCACATGATGCAGGTGCAGCTGCGGCACCATGTTACCGAGGGCAGCCACGTTGATTTTATCTGCCGCCAGCTCGGCCTCCATCAGCCGAGCCACGGCGCAGGACTCCCGCATCAGCTGCTGCTGTTCTTCTTCGCTCAGCCAGTGGATTTCGCGGATATCATTCCGCTTCGGCACCAGTATCAGCCAGGGATAATGGCTGTCTTTGGCCAGCAAGACCAGGCTCAGCGGCAAATCACCCAGTATGACGGTATCCGCCGCCAGCTGAGGGTGCAACCGGAAGTCACTCACTTGTCCGCCCCGGCATGACGACGCAGGTAGGCGATGATGTCCGCAGACTCATACAGCCAGAAATACTGGCCCGGCTCCGGTTCGATACGCAGGCAGGGCACCATGCGCTGACCGCCACCGGCCATCAGCGCCTGCAAATGCTCCGGTTCGTTGGTATCGCATTCCCGGATATCGAGATCCAGCTCGCGGATCACCGCCTTGACCCGCTCGCAATAGGGGCACCAGGCTCGCTGATACAGCGCCAGCTTGTCGACGGAATCCACCTTTGGCGCCGGCGCGCGTTCTTCTTCGGCTCCATTGAGCCAGTCAAACAGGGACATAGGCGTCTTGTTATCCGTTAAACACTGAAGGATGAACCACAGCCACAGGTGCTGGTGGCATTGGGATTGGTGACCAGAAAACGGGAGCCTTCCAGGCCGTCGATATAATCGACGGTGCCGCCAATCAGGTATTGCAGGCTCATGGCATCCACCACCATGACCACGCCGTTCTTCTCAATCACGGTGTCGCCATCGTTGGTTTTTTCGTCGAAGGTAAAGCCGTACTGAAAGCCAGAGCAACCACCACCGGTGATATAGACTCTGAGCTTCAGCTCGGGGTTTTCCTCTTCGCTGATCAGGGCCTGAATTTTATTGGCTGCCGCATCGCTCATCTGGATCGGCAAGGGGATTGCATCGCTCATCACTACCTCTTGGATTAGTTATCGACCAAAATTATCTAATACCCGAGTAAACAGTTCAAGTATTGTCCGAGCCGGGCCAGTTGAGACTCAAGGTCCGGGCTGGCTTGCGGTCAAGCTCCAGCCTGAGTTCCAGCGTCTGCGCCCGGCTGCCCACGGGTAACTCCAACTGGCCGGTCAACACCTGAAAGTGACGAAAATCCAGGGTCACCGGTGCCACTCCCAGGGTTTCATCATTAAGCAGCACCGACTGTCCATTTTGCAGGGCACGGATTTGTACCCGGGCCCGGCCGGTGACCCTGGTCCCTTTATTGGTGGGTTGCAGCAACACCAGACGATAGGCAAAGTGCCCCGGCTCGGCCAGCGTGGTGATATCTTCCTGGGCCAGCAACAATTCGTTCCCGCCATCCGGTGCCAGCACCTGCCGATACAGCGCCAGCTGCTGCGCCTGCTCCGCCAGTTGCCGCGACTGCTGCTCCAGTTGGGCCAACTGGCTGCTTTCGGCGCTCAACAGCGTCTGCAGGTCGACCCGCAACGCCAGCATTTCCTGCCGACTGCGATCCGCCTGCAGCCGGTGCTGCTCCAGCAGGCGGGCCTGCTCCTGATTACGCAGCCCCAGATAACCGGTCATGGCCAGCAGCAACAGGCTGGCGACCAAGCATACCATCATTAAACGACGGCCCAGCGGCTGGCGCATAATACACTCCTGAACATAATAGTGACGGCGGGTGGGCCGGCGATTGCGGCGAATTGTGCCAAAGCCATGAGTCCGGCGCCAGCAGCAAAGCCTGCCATTCAAGCTCAGCCCGCTTTTTGTTATAGTCTGGCCACCTTGGCCGCAAACGCCACCGCTGACCCTATTCAAAGGATACTGACATGTCCAAGTCTGACGACTTATTTGCCCAGGCCCGCCGTTTCATTCCCGGCGGCGTGAACTCTCCGGTACGCGCCTTCAATGGTGTAGGCGGCACGCCACGCTTTATCGAGCGGGCCGACGGTGCCTATATCTTCGATGTGGACGGCCAGTCCTATGTGGATTACATCGGCTCCTGGGGCCCGATGATCCTGGGCCACAATGCGCCCGTGGTACGTGAAGCGGTACTGGAAGCGGTAGAACGCGGCCTGAGTTACGGCGCCCCCACCGGGGTGGAAGTGACCATGGCGGAAAAGGTCAACCAGCTGGTGCCCTCCATGGAGCAGGTACGCATGGTCAATTCCGGCACCGAAGCCACCATGAGCGCCATCCGTCTGGCCCGGGGCTTTACCGGCCGCGACAAGATCCTCAAGTTCGAAGGTTGCTACCACGGCCACGCCGACTGCCTGCTGGTCAAGGCCGGCTCCGGCGCCCTCACCCTGGGCCAGCCCAACTCGCCGGGCGTGCCGGCCGACTTTGCCAAACATACCCTGACTGCCACCTTCAACGATCTGGAGTCGGTCAAAACGGCCTTTGAGGCGGCACCCGCCGACATCGCCTGTATCATCGTCGAACCCATCGCCGGCAACATGAACTGCATTCCCCCGGCTCCCGGTTTTCTCGAAGGCCTGCGCGCCATCTGTGATCAATACGGCGCCCTGCTGATTTTCGACGAAGTGATGTGCGGCTTTCGTGCCTCACTGGGTGGCGCCCAGCAGCGTTTCGGCGTCAAGCCGGATCTGACGACGCTCGGCAAGATCATCGGTGGCGGTATGCCGGTCGGCGCCTTCGGCGGCCGCCGTGAGGTGATGGAATATCTGGCCCCGACCGGCCCGGTTTATCAGGCCGGCACCCTGTCTGGCAACCCGGTAGCCATGGCCGCCGGTCTGGCCACCCTCAACGCCATCAGCGCGCCGGGTGTCTACGAGCAGCTGGAACAAACCACCAAGCGTCTGGTGGACGGTCTGCAGGCCGCCGCCGACCGGCACGGCATCCCCTTCACCACCACCCAGGTCGGCGCCATGTTCGGTTTCTTCTTCACCGAAGAAAAGAACATCAGCAGCTATGACCAGGTGACGCGCTGTGACCTAGAGGCCTTCAAGCGCTTCTTCCACCTGATGCTGGAAGAGGGCGTTTACCTGGCACCCAGCGCTTTCGAGGCCGGCTTCATGTCCCTGGCCCACGGCGAGCAGGAAATCACCCATACCCTGGCGGCCGCCGACAAGGCCTTCGCCATCATGAAAGGCTGACACGGCCTACTCCGGCCGCTGGATCTCCACCAGCGGCCCTTCCAGCAACTCCACGCTGTTGCCATCCGGATCCATGATAAAGACGTAACGCAAACAGGTCTGCCCCGTGACCGGAGACGGCTTGTCGGCCAGTAACCCGGCACCGTGCAAGGCACTCAAGGCCCGATCCAGATCCTCTACCTGCAAGGCAAAATGACGCAGTCCCAGCCGGTAACCACTGGCCCAGGGGGGGAGCGCAGACAACTCCGTTTCGTCTTCGGGACGAAAGCAGTAAAGCTCCAGCAAGGCCTGGCCCAGTCGTAGATGGCAAATCTGCAGCTGTCCCGCATCGTCCTGCCAGCGATAGACCGACTCGAACCCCAGCCCCTTGTAGAAGCCTTCAGAAACAGACAAGTCACGCACACTCATGGTGACATGATGAAAAGAAAACATGGGCAGCACCTCCATCTCCATACTATTGAGCATATACGGAGACGGCGGCTTTCACCTTGCTATGACCGAAGTAACGGAATTCGTGAGGAGTAAAAAGCGTGAGGCGGCGGCCTCACGCTTTACGAACCTATCAGCGCGCGAAGTTGAAGATATCCCGCAGCCAGTCGCCGACCTGCTCTCCGGAAGGAGGCTGTATCGGTGTGATTTGCCGACAACTCCGGATCCCCGGCAAATCGGCGGCCCTGGCAGGCAACAGCCGGGTCTGTTCGCAACGCGGATCGGCGGGCTGGCCATCGCTGAGTGCGAAGTTGACCTGATCGATACCGGCGGGGGCCGCCAACTCCAGCGAGTCGACACCTCGCCCATCCAGATAACGGCTGTATACCCGCAGGGCGCCGCTGGCGCCGGTCAGGCCGGTCACGCCGTTGTCGTCACGCCCCACCCAGACACTGACCAGCTCTTCGTTATCCAGGCCCGCATACCAGGTATCCCGCAGGTCGTTGGTGGTACCGGTCTTGCCCGCCATCACCCGGTTGGGGAACCGCGCCGCCAGATGGGCGGCGGTCCCTCCCCCCACCACCTTGGTCATGCCATAAAGCGCCAGATAACCGGCTTCCGGCTCCAGTACCCGTACCGCCTTGGCACTGTGCTGATACAGTAATTCACCCTGATCATCCTGAATGGCGCGAATCGACGTCAGCGGCTGATAGAGCCCCTGATTGGCCAGGGTCAGGTACATCTGGTTGACCTCGAACGGGGTCAACTCCAGGGTACCAAGCATCAGCGACGGATAGGCGGGGATAGGCTGCTGCACCCCCAGCCGTTTGAGACCATCGATCACCTTGTCCAGGCCGATGGCCATACCCAGATTGACCGTCGGTACGTTCAGCGACTTGGCCAGGGCATCGACCAGCATCACCTGGCCCCGGAACTGGCGATCGTAGTTGTTGGGCCGCCATACCTGTCCCGAATCGCTGCGCAGGCTGATGGGCTCATCCTTGATCGCGCTGCCCAGGGTGTAGCCGTTGGCCAGCGCTTCTGCATACACCGGCGGCTTGATCAGCGAACCGATGGGCCGTCGTGCCGCCAGCGCCCGGTTAAAACCGGCAAAGCTGGGATCGGCACCGCCAACCACGGCGCTGACTTCTCCCTTACGCCAGTTGCTCACCACCATGGCCGCTTCCAGATCACTGCGTTTGGTGTTGCTGCGCAACTGCTGCAACTGCTCCACCACCGCCTGCTCGGCGCTGTGCTGGGCGATGGGATCCAAGCTGCTGAAAATCTTGAGGCCGTTCTGACGCAAAAAGTCGGCGCCGAACCGGTCCTTCAGCTCCTGCCGCAGCAATCCCATGAAGCCCGGCGTCCGGCCATAGCCCATGCGACCCCGCTCAATCAGCTGCAACGGGGTACTGCTGGCACGCTCGTAGGTCTGTCGGTCGATATGGCCTTCGTTGGCCAGCAGCCGCAACACCAGATCCCGCCGTTCCTGTGCCCGCTCGGCATTACGCCAGGGATCGTAATAGGAAGGTCCCTTCACCAGCGCGACCATCAGCGCGATCTGGTCCGGGTTCAGCTCGTTCAGCGGCAGACCGAAATAGAAATAACTCGCCAGACCAAAGCCATAGACCCCCTGAGCCCCGTTCTGTCCGAGGTACACCTCGTTGATGTAGGCTTCGAGGATCTCTTCCTTCTCGTAACGGAAGTCGATGATCAGGGCCATGTAGGCTTCCTGGATCTTGCGCCACAGGCTGCGATCCTGGGTCAGGAAGAAGTTCTTCGCCAGCTGCTGGGTCAGGGTGCTGCCCCCCTGCACCGTACGCCCGGCCTTGATGTTGACCACCAGAGCGCGCAGTATCGCCAATGGCGACACGCCGTCATGCTGATAGAAATCCCGATCTTCGACCGTCAGCAAGGCGGTGACCAGCAACGGGGGCACCTGATCCAGCCGCACCAGCAACCGATCTTCCCGTTTCTCGACGTTGAGCCGGTCGAGCAATACCGGATCCATGCGCGCATAACCCAGCTCGCGACCGTTACCCGGGTTCTGCATCCGTTGCAGCCGCTGACCGTCGAAGGTCAGCAGAATGGAACGGGCCGCCTCGGCGCCATCGGAGAAATTAAAGGCCCGACGATGAATTTCGATGCGGTTGTTCGCTACCGCGTATTCACCGGGCCGGCCGGGGCTGGCTACCTTCCGGTAGTTGAGCATCTGCAATTCCCGCAGCATCTGCGCATGAGACAGCTTCTGCCCCGGAAACAACTCCAGAGGGCGGCTATAGACCAGTGCCGGCAGCGCCCACTTCTGGCCCTCGAAGCGCTCCTTTACCTGGCCGTCCAGATAGATGCCGAAGATGCCCATCAGCACGGCGAACACCAGCGCCAGCTTGAACAGCAGGCCCCACCATGAACGCCGCTGCTTCACCGGCTTTTTTCTCGATTTTCGGGTCTTTTTTACCATAATCAGTGCTTTATATGCCTCTTGGTGTGCCGGGTCGGCGCCGTGTTGGCGGGATCATCGGGCCACACGTGTTTGGGATAACGTCCCTTCATCTCTTTCTTTACATCCAGATAGGATCCGGCCCAGAAGGCGGCCAGATCCCGGGTAATCTGTAACGGGCGCCGGGCCGGCGACAAGAGCTCCAGCACCAGCGTCACCCGACCCCGCGCCAGCTCGGGCGTGCCCGACTGGCCGAACATTTCCTGCAGCCGCACCGGCAACACCGGATCCTCGCCTTCCCGGTAGCGGATACCGGCTCGGGTGCCGGTGGCCAGCTCGATAGCGCCTGGCAGCAGAGTATCCAGCAATTGCTGTTGTGACCAGTCCAGCCGACTCCTGAAAATACCCTTCCAGTCGAGCCGGGACAGCTCTTCCCACCGCCCCAGCCCCGTCAGATAAGGCAGCAGCCAGTGTTCGGCCTCGGCCAGCCAGTCGGCTTCGTCACAAGGTTCGAAGCCGCAATCGGCCAGTTTTTGTCCGGCCAGCTTCAATCTGAACCAATATTGCCGGGCCCTATCATCCAGTGGCAGGGCCGACCAGCCGCGTCGCACCAGCTCCTCCAGCAGACAGCGGGCCCGTTGCTCCGGACTCACCTTATTCAGCGGGGAACGCTGCAACACCAGATTACCGAAACACCACTGACGCTCGGCTCGTACCCGGTTGGCGTCGCTATCCCACTCCAGGTGCTCGCGCTCGCCGAAACGCTCGGGCACAAACTGCTGCAATTGCTCCACCGTCACCGGCTCCGCTGCCTGGATGAAGACCCCCCGCTCACCCCGTCCCAGCGCCGCCATTGCCAGCATCGGCTTGCCGAGCAAGGGGCTGCCCTGCGGCAAGTCCGCGCTGAGGCCGCCAGCCAGCCCATAACGCCCCTGTTGGCGCAGCAACGCAACCCACTCGGGCCTGGCATTGGCCAGCAGCGGGCCCAGGTAATGGCCCGACGGTACACTCTCGCTCTGTTTCAGTCGTTTGAACCAGCGCTGGGCCGCCGGCTTCAGCCGCCCCTGCCGGGCCAGCAGTTGCCCGGACAGGGGGCCATTATCCCAGCGTCCCTCTTCCAGCAGGGCCACCAGATAAACCGCATCGGCCAGCGCCCCGCCGTGGCCCTTTCGCTGCCAGTCCTGCGCCGTCAACAGCAACTGCCCCAGCCAGGGCTCGGAACCCAGTTGCCAGACCCGTCGCCCGAGCGGGGTAAGCTGAGCGCCGTTCAGCAAGCCCAGGATCGCGAGCTGGCCGCGCGCCGCCGCCAGCAGGGTGGCGGGCGGCGGGGTCAGTAACGGCAACTGCTCGGGATCGGCGCCCCAGGCGGCACATTCCAGCACAAAGCTCGCCAGGTCGCTCTGTTCGATTTCCGCCGGGCGCCGGGCCGCCAGTCGTTCCTGCTGCTCCTGGCCCCACAGCCGCAGACAGGCGCCGGGCTGCAAACGTCCGGCCCGGCCGGCGCGCTGGGTGGCCGAGGCCTGACCAATCTGGCGGCTGTGCAGTCGGGTGATACCGGACTGGGGCTCGAACTGCGCCAGTCGCTCCAGCCCCGAGTCCACCACGATGCTGATGCCGTCGATGGTGAGCGAGGTTTCCGCGACATTGGTGGCCAGTACCACCTTGCGCCGGCCCAGGCCTGCCGGCGCGATGGCCGCCTGTTGTTCGGTCAGCGCCAGCCGGCCATAGAGCGGCCTGATCTCCACCTCCGCGCCTGTTTTGCCGTTCAACCAGTCCTGGGTACCGCGGATTTCCCGCTCACCGGGCAAAAAGGCCAGCACACTGCCATCAAAACGCTCCAGCGCCGCCAGTATGGCCCGGCCCATGGCTTCATCCAGCCGGCTGTGCTGATTGCGGGGCTGATATTCCAGCGTCACCGGAAAACTGCGCCCGGCGCTCTGCACCACGACCGCCTCGGGCAGCAGGCTGTCGAGCGCCAGCCCCTCCAGAGTGGCAGACATCACCATGATCTTGAGGTCTTCACGCAGCGCCTGGCATTCCAGGGCGAAAGCCAGCGCCAGATCCGCCTGCAGGCTGCGCTCGTGAAATTCGTCAAAGATCAGCAGTCCGACGCCGTCCAGCTCCGGATCGGCCTGCAGCATGCGGGTCAGCACCCCCTCGGTCACCACTTCCAGCCGGGTGTCTTTGCCGACCCGGCTTTCACCGCGCATGCGATAGCCGATGCGGCCACCCGGCGTTTCCCCCAACTGCGTTGCCAGATACTGGGCGATGGTGCGCGCGGCCAGCCGCCGGGGCTCGAGCATGATGATGCGCCCCCGGATCTCGGCCTGATCCAGTAACCACAACGGCAGCCAGGTGGATTTACCGGCGCCGGGTGGCGCTTCGATGATGATCTGGGATGCCGTCAGCGCCTGCTGCAACCGGGGCAGGGCCTCGACGATGGGAAGCTGGTTCACGTGATTACCTGACTGATCGAAAACGGCTATATTGTGCCAAAAGCCCCCGCAAAGGACTACGGTATTGAATAGAGAGACATCACGGCTGTTTCTGGCCTTTCCCGCCGAGGAGCTGGCACCGCCCCTGAGCCGACTGCAGGACCGCCTGGCGCTGACCGGTCGGCGGATCCCCCCTACCCAGTTTCACATGACCCTGCGCTTTCTCGGACCGCTCACCCGAGTTCAGACCGGCTCCCTGCTCAAACAGCTGCCGCAGATGAAGCTGCCCGCCTTCGAACTGGAACTGGACCGGCTCGGCTGCTTTCCGCGGGCCAGGGTGGTCTGGATCGGCCCTTCCCGGCTCCCCTCCGCCCTCACGGCGTTATCCGAAGAGCTGGACGCACGTTGTGCCTCCTTGAAGCTGGGTCCGCCTCACAGAGCCTTTCGGCCGCATATTACCCTGTTTCGTCACGACAACACCCCGACACTGCCACCGATAGCCCCGCTGGTTTATCGTCCCTCGCGGCTGTGCCTGTACAGCTCCACCCTGAGCGAGCAGGGCCCGAATTACCAGATACTGCAATCCTGGCCGCTGACCGATGGTGAGGAGTGAGTCGCTCCCCCTCACTCATCCCCCTCAGATGCCGTGTATTTCAAACGGCAACGCCTGCACCAGCGTCATACCTTCGGGGCTGATCTCGGCCCGCCAGGCCAGACACTCCACCCCCGCCCCCACCGCCTCTGCCACCAGGGCGCCGTAAGCCGGATCCAGATGACTGGCGGGACTGATCCGTTCGATACCGGTATGCAGCACACAAAACAGCAACACCGCCCGCTGCCCGCTATTGACGCAGTGAATCAACTCACGCACATGCTTCTGCGCCCGCTCACTTTTCGTGTCCGGAAAATACCCCTGTCCGGCCCGCTCACCCTCACGCTCTTCCAGCAAGGTCACGCTCTTGACCTCCACATAGCAGTCCGGCTCGTCGCCTCCGCTCAGCAGAAAATCGATGCGGCTACCTTCGTTGCCGTAGCGGACCTCGGCTTTGATATCGGCATATTGCGCCAGCTGGGGAATTCGCTGCAGCTCCAGCGCCTCGGCCACCAGTTGGTTGGCACGGGCGGTGTTGACGCAGATGAAATCTCCGTGATGGTTTTCGACCAGCTCCCAGGTATGGGCATATTTGCGCTTCGGATTATCCGAGGTAGAAAAATACACCGCCCACCCCGGCTCGGCACAGCCGGTCATCTTACCGGTGTTAGGGCAATGCAATGTCAGCGGATTATCCTGATAAATCACGTCGGCCAGGAAGCGCTTGTAGCGCCGGAGCAAGCGCCCGCGGCACAAAGAAGAGGAAAACTGCACAATTGTACCTATAGTTCATAAAGTAAGGCCTGATGATAATCGGCGTCGCAGCACCGACTCCACCCTTGAAAAGGCTGTACCCAACCCCCATATGGAGGGCTCAACAGGAAGCCGCCGCTCTTTTTGCCCCGCCCACGTAAAGAAACAGTGGCCAGGATCATGGTAAAAGAGCAATATCCGCATAAATCGCAATGCAAAATTGCCTTGCTAATATGCTTTCTGATATAGATAGCCGCTTCTTAAAATTGGTTGGCGCAATAATTGCTTTTTAGGAGATACGGAATGCCAGCAGTCGAAACCAAAAAATCTCTCGGTATTCTGGCCATTGCCGGTGTTAAGCCTTATCAGGCGAAACCCGACGAAGAATACATGAACGAAGAGCAAAAAAACGCACTTCCGCAAAATTCTGGGTGCCTGGCGCAATCAACTGCGCGAAGAAGTAGACCGCACCATGGGCTACATGAAAGATGAAGCGGCCAATTTCCCCGATCCGGTGGACAGAGCCGCTCAGGAAGAAGAGTTTGCCCTTGAGCTGCGCGCCCGTGACCGGGAACGCAAGCTGATCAAGAAAATCGAAAAAACCCTGCAGAAGATCGAAGAAGACGATTTCGGTTATTGCGAGCACTGCGGCGTTGAAATCGGCATCCGCCGGCTGGAAGCCCGTCCCACCGCCGACCTGTGCATCGACTGCAAGACCCTGGCCGAAATCAAGGAAAAACAGATGGCCGGTTACTAAACCGTCTCCCATACCATGAAAAAGACAGCGCCCGACCGCTATACAGGGCGCTTTGCTCCCTCCCCCAGCGGTCCCCTTCATTTCGGTTCCCTCATCGCCGCCCTCGGCAGCTACCTGCAGGCCAGGAGCAATCAGGGCCAGTGGCTGCTGCGCATCGAAGATCTGGACCCTCCCCGGGAAGTTCCCGGAGCGGCCGATGACATCTTGCGTACCCTGGATGCCTTTGGCCTGTATTGGGACGGTACGCCGGTTTACCAGAGCCAGCGCCATGACTACTACCGGGCAATACTGGACGACTGGGAAAAGCGCGGACTGACCTATCACTGTCACTGCACTCGCAAGATGATAAGCGCCAGCGGTGGCTTTTATAACGGCCACTGCCGGGAGCGGGCGCTACCGGCCAGGAACGCGGCGGTTCGCTTGCAGATGAATCAGCCGGTTTATGGCTTTCATGACCGGTTGCAAGGGACTGTCAGCGTGCCGCCGGCATTGGCAGAAGAAGACTTCATCGTGCGTCGGCGGGATGGTCTCTACGCCTATAACCTGGCGGTCACCGTCGATGATGCCGAGGCCGGCATAACCGAAGTGGTACGGGGCGCCGATCTGCTCGAACCCACGGTGCGCCAGATTGCATTGTACCGACTGTTGGGGTCGCCCGAGCCACACTGGCTGCACCTGCCGCTGGCGGTATATTCGGGTCACAAGCTGTCCAAACAAAACCATGCCCCGGCGTTGGATGCACGCCAGCCGGGGCCGGCACTCTGGCAGGCGCTGCATTTTCTCGGCCAGCACCCTCCCCCCGCACTTTTTGGCGCCGAGCCGGCCGAACTGCTGAGCTGGGCCTGCCAGTGCTGGCGGCTCGAACAGGTCCCGCCAGGACCCCATATAGAGCTGAATTGCGCAGATAGTTCGCATTTTCAGCGCCCTGCGCTATTATAGTGCGCCGATTTTTTATCTTAAGGCCTTGCGAGGTGTCCTATTTTTTCCCAGATTGCTGGCTTTTGTAAGAAGCTGCTCACCCGACAACAGGAGGCGTTGCCGTTGCAACCCGTGGTGCTGACGCGCGACCAACATGGTATTTCGCGCCAACAAATCAGTGAAAACGCCCTGAAAGTGTTGTATCGCCTGAACAAGGCAGGCTTCGATGCCTACCTGGTCGGTGGCGGCGTGCGTGACTTGCTGCTGGGCCGCCAGCCCAAAGACTTCGATGTCGCCACCAGCGCCACCCCTGAACAGGTCAAGCAGCTTTTCAGCAACTGCCGCCTGGTTGGCCGCCGTTTTCGTCTGGCTCATGTGCTGTTCGGTCGCGATGTGATCGAAGTGGCGACCTTTCGCGGCCATCACCACCAGGTGAACAACAACAAGAACATCTCATCCCAGTCTTCCGAAGGGATGCTGCTGCGCGACAACGTCTACGGCACCATCGAAGAAGACGCCGAACGCCGCGACTTTACCGTTAATGCGCTCTATTACAACATTGCCGACTTCAGCGTGGTCGGCTTTGCCAACGGACTAAAGGATCTGGAGGCACGCCGCCTGGAGCTGATCGGCGACCCGGAAACCCGCTATCGGGAAGATCCGGTACGCATGATCCGGGCGGTACGTTTCTCCGCCAAGCTGGGCCTGACCATCAGCCCCCGTACCGAGGCCCCAATCCAGGCCCTGGCGCCGCTGCTGTCCGATATCCCCGCCGCCCGTCTGTTCGAGGAAACCCTCAAGCTGCTGCTGGCCGGCCAGGGTCTCGAAACCTATCACCAGTTGCAGCACTATGGCCTTTTTGCCCAGCTGTTCCCGGAAACCGCCGAGGTGATGGGCCAGGGCAATAATCGCTATGGCCACTTCATCGAGCTGGCGCTGACCAACACCGACGAGCGTATCGCTCAGGATATGCGGGTCACCCCGGCCTTCCTGTACGCCGCCCTGCTGTGGGGGCCGGTAGAAACCCGCACCCAGGAATTCGTCAACGAAGGTGGTCTGGGTTATTACGATGCCTTTATGCTCGCCGCCGATGAAGTGCTGGGTCGTCAGGTGAAAACCGTGGCAATTCCTCGCCGTTTCAGCTCGGTAGTGCGCGATATCTGGCAACTGCAGGAACGCCTGCCCAAACGCAACGGCAAGCGCCCTCATCGTCTGCTCGAGCACCCCAAGTTCCGCGCCGGCTACGACTTTTTGCTGCTGCGTGCCGAGCTGGATCCTCGACTCAAGGAGCTGGCAGACTGGTGGACCGACTTTCAGGTCGCCAACCCGGTCTCTCGGCAACAGCCGGCTCGTGGTGCTCAGGAACGGCCCGCCAATGCCGCAAACGAGTCCGAACCGCGTAAACCTCGCAAGCGGCCACGCCGTCGTCCGCGCCGGAGAAAAGACGCGTGAGCACCGTATTTGTCGCTCTCGGCGCCAACCTCGGCGATCCGCTGGCACAAATCAGGGCCGCCCAGCAGGCTCTGGCTGCCCTGGCCACGCCGGGCAGCCTGCGGCATTCACCGCTGTACCACAGTATGCCCATGGGGCCGGCGGACCAGCCGCCCTATATCAATGGCGTGTCGACCTTCGACACCGAACTGGCTCCCCTCGCCCTGCTCGATGCGCTGCAGTCTATCGAGCTGACTCACGGCCGGGTGCGCAAGGAAGAACGCTGGGGGCCACGCACCCTGGATCTGGACATGTTGCTCTATGGGGAACGTCACATAGAGGAAGAGCGGCTGACCGTCCCCCACTACGGCATGAAACAAAGGGAGTTTGTACTCTATCCCCTGGCGGACCTGGCACCGGGCCTGGTACTGCCCTGCGGGACTCCCCTGGACCGGCTGTTGCACGACTGCCCGACCAATGGCATGACCCGACTGTCTCCGCAGTAACAGGAATACACCATGAGTAAAATCACCACGGCACGCCTGCTGGCGATGAAGCAGGCCCGGCAGAAAATCGCCATGATCACCGCCTACGATGCCACCTTTGCCACCCTGTTCGAACAGGCCGGCGTGCATGCCATTCTGATTGGCGACTCCCTCGGCATGGTACTGCAAGGCGAAGACAGCACCCTCAAGGTCACGGTGGCGGATATCGCCTATCACACCCGCTGCGTGGCCAATGGCAGCGAGAAGGCGATGATCGTCGCCGACATGCCGTTCATGAGCTACAGCAACCCGGAGCAGGCCTGCACCAGCGCGGCCGAACTGATGCGTGCCGGAGCCCATATGGTGAAACTCGAAGGCGGCGACTGGCTGACCGAAACCGTTACCCAGCTGACCCGTCAGGGTATTCCCGTGTGCGGCCACCTGGGGCTGACCCCCCAGTCGGTACATGTATTCGGCGGTTTCAAGCTGCAAGGCCGCGACACCGAGCAAGCCGACCAAATCAAGCGTCATGCCCGGGCGCTGGAAGCCGCCGGCATTCAGCTGCTGGTACTGGAATGTGTGCCAAGCCAGCTTGCCACCGACATCAGTCAGGCACTGTCCATTCCGGTGATCGGCATCGGCGCCGGCCCGGATACCGACGGTCAGGTGCTGGTGATGCAGGACGCCCTGGGACTGACGTCCGGCTATGTGCCCAAATTCACCAAAAACTTTCTCGCCGACAACGGCAATGTCGCTGCCGCCATCGAAGCCTACGTGGCCGAGGTGGCCGATGGCCGCTTCCCCGGCCCGGAACACAGCTTTAACTGAGGACAGAAGATGCAACTGGTCAGCACCCTCGACGAATTAAGAGCCGTCATCAACGGCTGGCGCCGCCACGGCGAGCGTATCGGCTTCGTGCCCACCATGGGTAATCTGCATCAGGGGCATCTGGAACTGGTCAAACAGGCCAGAGCCCGCTGCGAACGCGTCGTGGTCAGCATTTTCGTCAACCCGCTGCAGTTTGATCGGGCGGCCGACCTGGCCGCCTACCCGCGCACCCTGGAGCAGGACTGCGCCCGGCTGGGTGAACTGGCCGACCTCGTCTTTACGCCCACCCCCGACCTGATGTATCCCGGCGGCCAGCAGCAGCAAACCCGGGTTGTGGTTCCCGGCATCGCCGAGGTGCTGGAAGGCGCCCTGCGTCCGGGTCACTTCGACGGCGTCAGCACCGTGGTGTGCAAGCTGTTCAATCTGGTGCAGCCGGATCTGGCCTGCTTCGGCGAAAAAGACTACCAGCAGCTGGCGCTGATCCGTAAAATGACCGCCGATCTGAATATGCCGGTCGAGATCCTGGGCGTACCGACGGTGCGGGCCGACGACGGCCTGGCACTGAGCTCCCGCAACGGTTACCTGACCGACGCCGAGCGCGCGCTGGCCCCCGAGCTTGCCGCCACCATGAACTGGCTGGCCGGTCTCATGGCCGATGGCGAGCGGGATACGGAACAACTGGCCGCCGCAGGCAGTGCTCGACTCAACGACGCCGGTTTTCGTACCGACGGCATCGATATCGTCGATGCGGACAGCCTGTTGCCGTTGACGGCCCAGAGCCGGGCCGCGGTCATCCTGATGGCCGCCTTTCTCGGCAAGGCCCGATTGATAGATAACCGGGTAGTGACGCTGTAAGACACTACCCTCACTTTCGGCAGGACAGCCGGATGGGGTCACACCCACTCAGGGTAAACCCGTCCCCGGGGACTCGGACATGCCGTCACCGGCATGTCACGGTCGGTCTGAAGAGCCCCCATCCCGCCCTTACGCCTTGAAGGCAGTAATAACGGAGACAAGCTAAAGATGGACATGCAACGCATCATGCTCAGAGGCAAGCTGCACCAGGCCCGGGTAACTCACGCCGAGCTGAACTACGAAGGCTCCTGCGCCATCGACCAGGATCTGCTGGATGCGGTCAACATCCGTGAATACGAGCAGATCGACATCTACAACATCGAGAACGGCGAGCGCTTTCACACCTACGCCATTTCCGGTGAACGCGGCTCCAGGATGATCTCGCTGAACGGCGCCGCCGCCCGCAAGGCCGCCGTGGGCGACCGCATCATCATCTGTGCCTACGCGCCGATGAGCGAGCAGCAGATCGAAGGCTACAAGCCCAGCCTGGTGTACCTGGATGCGGACAACAACATAGTGCGCACCAGCAAGGACATCCCTCTGCAACTGGCCTGATCGCCGCCATTAGCAGCAGTTAGCATGAAAAAAGGCAGCCGGTTGGCTGCCTTTTTCAATTCAGTGGCGCAGTCCGCGCCCGGTGTGAATCAGGTACCAGGCAACCCCGTAGAACAGGGCGATGAAGCCGATGATGATGCCGTAGGCCACGGTCAGCGGCACATCACTGATGCCCAGAAAACCGTAACGGAAGGCGTTCACCATGTAGAGCACCGGATTACCGTGTGAAATGGTTTGCCACACATCGGGCAGCAGTTCGATGGAGTAAAACACCCCGCCCAGGTAGGTCAGCGGCGTCAGCACAAAGGTCGGAATGATGCTGATATCGTCGAAGGTGCGGGCGAAAATCGCATTGAGCAGCCCGGCCAGCGAAAACAGCACCGAGGTCAGAAAGACGGTGAAGATCACGCTGAACAGGTGGCTAATCTGCAGGTCGACGAAGAACAGCGACACCAGGCTGACGATGAGCCCGACCAGCAGACCCCGTACCACGCCGCCGCCCACATAGCCGGCGATGATCACATAGGTCGGCACCGGCGCCACCAGCAATTCTTCCACGTTGCGCTGAAACTTGCTGCTGAAAAACGACGACGCCACATTGGAATAGGAGTTGGTGATCACCGACATCATGATCAATCCCGGCACGATGAAGGCCATGTAGGAATAGCCGCCCATCTCGCCGATACGGCTGCCGATCAGGTTGCCGAAAATCACGAAATACAGGGTCATGGTGATCGCCGGCGGCACCAGGGTCTGTACCCAGATCCGGGTAAAACGCACGATTTCCCGGTGTAATATGCTGCGAAAGGCGATGTAATACTGCTTGGCGCTCATGCTTTTCTCCCCTGCTCCACCAAAGTAACAAACAATTCCTCCAGCCGGTTGGCCTTGTTGCGCATGCTCAGCACCCGCACCCCCTGCTCGTTCAGCTGGGCAAACACCCCGTTCAGCCCCTGCTCCTTCTTCACTTCCACTTCCAGGCTGTGATCATCCAGCATCTGCCAGTTGAAGCCGGACAAGAACGGCTCCCGGCTGTCGGCGGCCAGATCCAGAATAAAGGTTTCCACGTTGAGCTTGCCGAGCAGTCTCTTCATGCTGGTATTTTCCACCAGCCGACCCTTGTCGATGATGCCGATGTTGCGGCACAGCATCTCCGCTTCTTCCAGATAGTGGGTCGTGAGGATGATGGTGATACCCTGTGCGTTGATATCCTTGAGGAAGTCCCACATGGCCCGGCGAATTTCGATATCCACCCCGGCGGTCGGCTCATCCAGGATCAGCAGTTTCGGCTCATGCATCAGTGCCCGGGCTATCATCAGCCGGCGCTTCATGCCGCCGGACAGGGTACGGGCCGGCACATCCCGTTTGTCCCACAGATCCAGCTGCTTCAGATAACGCTCGGCGCGCACCTTGGCTTCCGACCGCTCAACCCCGTACAGACCGGCCTGATTGACCACGATCTGCTGCACCTTCTCAAACTGGTTGAAGTTGAATTCCTGGGGCACCAAGCCGATCTGGGACTTGGCCAGCTCCAGATCGGTGTCGATATCGAAGCCGAAGACCTTTACCTTGCCGGCACTCTTGTTTACCAGCGACGAGATAATGCCGATGGTGGTCGACTTGCCGGCCCCATTGGGGCCGAGCAGGGCGTAAAAATCACCCTGGTTCACGCTCAAATCGATACCCTTGAGGGCCTCCACACCACCATCATAGGTTTTGCGCAGGCCCTCAATCTCCAGTGCTTTGGTCATGTTTGGCTCCAGATAAAAAACATATGCCTGGGCTGAGACCAGGCATATGGCAGTGCATGAGAAGAGGGGATGGCTAAGCCGGTATTATTCCAGCGGTATCACCTTGCCGATGTAGGGCAGGTTGCGATAAAGCTGGGCATAATCGATGCCGTAGCCTACCACGAACTCGTCGGGGATGGTAAAGCCGACCCAGTCTACCGGCACCTGTACTTCCCGCCGATCGGGCTTATCGAGCAGCGAGCAGATGGCGAGTGAAGCCGGGCTGCGCAGCGACAGAATTTCCTTTACCTTGCTCAGGGTATAGCCGGTATCGATGATGTCTTCGACGATCAGCACGTGCTTGTCGTGGATCTCGTCGTCCAGATCCTTGAGGATGCGCACGTCGCGGTTACTTTCCATGCTGCTGCCGTAGCTGGAGGCGGTCATGAAATCGAGCCGCACCGGCAGATCAAGCTGACGACAGAGATCGGCCATAAATACACAGGATCCGCGCAGCAATCCGATCATGACCAGCTCGTCAACGCCCTGATAATGGGTGTTGATCTGCTCACCCAGGGCCCGGATCCTGGCATTGACCTCATCGGTGCCGATCAGGACGTCCACTCTGTGTTTCATTTTTTAGCTCCGTTCGGGCCAGAAACGCCCGACTGTGATTAAAGCGGTATTCTAGCGGAATTCTCGATTATCTGCATTCCGGGTCAAGTTTCCGGGCTGCCGTAACCCCAGCGCGGCACCAGCGCCTGCTCGACGTCGAGATGATCCAGGATCCGCGCCACCATGAAGTCGACCAGATCCTCGATCGAACGCGGCTGGTGATAGAATCCCGGCGAAGCCGGCATGATCGTGACCCCGAGGTTAGCCAGCTTGAGCAGGTTTTCCAGATGCAGGGCCGAAAACGGCGTCTCGCGCGGAACCAGGATCAACTGACCCTTTTCCTTGATCACCACATCGGCGGCCCGTTCGATGAGATTGTCCGATGCGCCCATGGCGATGGAGGCCACCGTGCCCATGGAACAGGGGCAGATCACCATGCGCCGAGGGGCGCCCGACCCCGAGCCACCGGCGAAAACCACTCTTCCTTGCCATAGACCCTGAGCTGCTCCGACGCCGCCTGATAACGCTCGGTCAGCAGGGCCGCCAGTGCCGCCGGCTTGCCCGGCCACTGCTCGCCCTGTTCGGTGGCCAGCACCACCCGGGCGGCACTGGACACCAGCAGGTGCACCTGGATGCCGGCAGCCAGTAAACGTTCGAGCAGCGCCAGCGCGTAGGGCGCGCCGGACGCGCCCGACAGGGCCAGGGTGATCTGGCGATGACGCGGATACTCATGCATCGACATTAACTTCCTCCAGCGCCTGCAGCAGACGGCCGTGAATGCCGCCGAAGCCACCGTTGCTCATCACCAGGATCTGATCCCCCGGTTGTGCCGCCTCGACCAGGGCCGCGATCAGCGCCTCCAGCTCCCCGAACACCCGCCCCTGCGGGCAGGCTCCAGCCACCGCCGCCAGATCCCACTGCAGGTCGGCCGGCCGGAACAGATAGGTCTGATCTGCCAGTTGCAGCGAGTCCGTCAACGGCTGCTGGTGCACCCCCATCTTCATGGTGTTGGAGCGAGGCTCCAGCACCGCCAGTATCCGCTTGCCGGCGGCCCGGGCCTTGAGCCCGGCCAGGGTGGTGGCGATGGCGGTCGGATGATGGGCGAAGTCATCCCAGACCCGAATACCGGCCACTTCGCCCTTGAGCTCCATCCGCCTTCTGGGTGATACGAACAGGCACAGCGACTTGATGGCCTCGGCCACCGGCACCCCGGCATGGCGGGCCGCGGCCAGCGCCATCAGGCCGTTGTGCACGTTATGCAGGCCGATACAGCCCCAGCGCACCTCGCCCACCGGCTTGCCGTCGAGCAGCACGGCAAAGTGACTGCCATCGGCTTGCAGGGGCTCGGCCTGCCACAGGCCGTCTTCACCCAGGTACTCCACCTCGCTCCAGCACCCCATGGCCAGCACCTGATCCAGGGCCGGCGTCCGGGTCGGTACCAGCACCCGGCCATGGCCGGGCACCATCCGCAACAGATGATGGAACTGCCGCTGGATCGCCGCCAGATCATCGAAGATATCCGCATGATCGAACTCGAGGTTGTTGAGGATCACCGTGCTGGGCCGGTAGTGCACGAATTTGGAGCGCTTGTCGAAGAAGGCGCTGTCGTATTCGTCGGCCTCGATCACGAAGAAGGGCGCCTCCCCCAGCCGGGCGGACACTTCGAAATTGCCGGGGACACCACCGATCAGAAAGCCGGGCGCAAGGCCGCAGTCTTCCAGGATCCAGGCCAGCATGCCGGCGGTGGTGGTTTTGCCGTGGGTGCCGGCCACCGCCAGCACCCAGCGATCCTGCAGCACATGCTCCAACAGCCACTGGGGACCCGAGGTATAGGGAATGCGACGGTTGAGCACCGCCTCCACGCAGGGGTTGCCCCGGCTCATGGCGTTACCCACCACCACCAGATCCGGCACCAGATCCAGCTGGGCCGGGTCGTAGCCTTCGATCAGCTCGATGCCCTGCTGCTCGAGCTGGGTGCTCATCGGCGGATAGACGTTGGCGTCGCTGCCGGTAACCCGGTAGCCCAACTGTTTGGCCAGTACCGCCAGCCCGCCCATGAAGGTGCCACAAATACCCAGTATATGAATGTGCATAAAATGCCCTTGGCTGCTGTATTGAACGCATTCTAACAATCCGCCGCCGCTTTGGGCACTTGTATGGTGATCCCTGCGACAGCGGTTATAATATCCGCCCCGGTAACCGTTACCCATTTGTATAACAGATGTCTCCCGGTAAGGGTGGTAAACTCGGTTATCAACCCCGTCACAGACAACACTAAAGGAAACGTCATGAGCCTGAACCAGGTACCGGCCGGAAAGAGCCTGCCCGAAGATATCTATGTAGTGATCGAGATCCCGCAGAACGCCGATCCCATCAAATATGAAGTAGATAAAGACACCGGCGCGATCTTCGTCGATCGTTTCATGTCTACCCCCATGTTCTATCCCTGCAACTACGGCTACGTGAACCAGACCCTGTCTCTGGACGGCGACCCGGTTGATGTGCTGGTACCGACTCCGCACCCGCTGGTGCCCGGCTCCGTGATCCGCTGCCGCCCGGTTGGCGTGCTGAAGATGACCGACGAGTCCGGTGAAGACGCCAAGATCGTGGCTGTACCGCACAGCAAGCTGACCAAGGAATATGACCATATTCAGGACGTCAACGACCTGCCCGAGCTGCTCAAGGCCCAGATCAAGCATTTCTTCGAGCGCTACAAGGAACTGGAAGCCAACAAGTGGGTGAAAGTGGAAGGCTGGGAAGACAAGGCGTCAGCCGAAGCCGAGATCCTCAGCTCTGCCGAGCGTTACAACAACGCCTGATACTGGCGGGCAGATGCTAAAAAAGAGCACTTCGGTGCTCTTTTTTTATGCCGGCGGCAGACTCCAGAAAGCCAGCCTGTTCGGCCTCAACACGGCCTGCATCAGCCTTATATCTGGTTGAGGCTTACTCTATGATGGTGATGATGGTAGCCAGTATTCCCAGGCTTGAAAAATAGCACGCCAACAGGAGCAGCCAGGCCACTCTGGGTTTACCTTTCTCGATTTGTCGCAATTGCAGCATTTGCATCCGGCGCTCCGGTTAACATCAGACCTTGACTTTAACATTGCAACAACATTATTAACACTTAAAAAGCCGACCAGGATGACATCCAGCCCATGACAGCAGATCATAAAATAAAAAACAGCCGCTCCCTGCTGTTAAGCCTGGCCGAGCAACGGGGATTGGCCGGTTTGCTGCATGGGGACTCTCCCCTGAGTTTCGGCGATCGTTTCGAAATCCGGCACCAGCTGGATCAGGCCGCCCGGCAGAAGAACCTGGAAAGCATCGTCAGCCTGGCGAGCGAGAATTGCAACGATGAAGTCGGCAACGACCCCGACCCGGACTGGCTGAGCCGCTATCTGGAACTGGCCGAAAATATTCGCCATCCTGCCATGCAGCACTTCTGGGCCAGCATACTGACCCAAGAGATCCGCAGCCCCGGCCATTGCTCCATTCAGTCCCTGAGCTGCCTGCGCCAAATGACCCAGAAGGATGCCCTGCTGTTGCAGAAAGCCAGCGCCCTCGGCTGCCATTTCGGTGACGACAATCTGCGCCTGCTGTTCGGCTACCAATACCGGACCCTGTTGCAGGGCCGGCGCCAGCAAAAGCTGAATCTGGGCCGCCATCGCCTGCCCTATGCCGGCTTGTTGCAGTTGTTTGAACTGGGGTTGCTGCACCAGGCCGAGCTGGAGTCGGGAGAGTTATCGGTAGCGACACCGCTACGGCTGGAGTTCAACTCGCAGCAAATGACGCTGCACCCGCACAAGAAAGGCGTCCGCCTGCTGTATTATCGCTTCACCACCATCGGCAACGAACTGGCCAGTCTGATGACGGAAAGCACCCCGGCCGATTACCGGAGCGAATTGCAGGAATTGCTGGCGCCGCTGGGGCAACTGAGTCAGAAGTGACTGAGGTATGAGGCGTGAGGCAAAGCCGGTTTACCCTGCTTCCTCACACCTTGATTCATGATGTTCAGGCGTATTGCGCTTGCCCGATCTCGGTTTCGGGTTGGGAGTTGAACCAGGCCAGGGAGTCGGCCAGTGCCGCCACTTCTCCGATCACCATCAGCGCCGGACTTTCCACCTGCTCCGCCAGTACGCCCAGCTCCCTGAGCTCACCACGTACCACCCGCTGCCGAGCCGTGGTGCCGCGTTCGATTAGCGCCACCGGAGTAGCTTCATCCAGGCCGTGTTCGACCAGTCGCTGCTGAATATGAGCCGAGCGCATCAGCCCCATGTAAATCACCAGGGTCTGACGGCCCCGGGCCAGTGAAGCCCAGTCCGGCTCCTTGCCGTCCTTTTTGGTGTGACCGGTGATAAAGACCGCACTCTGGGCGTGATCCCGATGAGTCAGCGGGATCCCCGCATAGGCGGTAGCGCCGGCGGCGGCGGTGATGCCCGGCACCACCTGATAGCGAATACCGGCGGCTTTCAGGATTTGCAGCTCCTCGGCGCCACGGCCGAACATGAAGGGATCGCCGCCTTTAAGACGCACTACCCGCTTGCCGGCCTGCGCCTGTTCCAGCAGCAGCTGGTTGATCTGGTCCTGGGGCACACTGTGATGACCGGCCTTTTTGCCCACCGAAATCAGCTCGGCCTCGGGGCGGATCAGCGCCAGTATTTCTTCCGACACCAGTTGATCGAACAGCACCACCTCGGCTTTCTGCAATTCGTTCAGTGCCTTGATGGTCAGCAGGTCCGGATCACCGGGGCCCGCGCCCACCAATATCACTTCACCGCTCTGGGGCTTTTCCAGCTCCTGCTGCAACCAGAGCTCGGCACCGGCCAGGTTGCCCTGTTTCAGAAAGGCATGCAGGGTGGTGTCGTCCTGGGTCCGGGCCCAGAACCGCCGCCGCGCATCACCGCTGTCCAGGGTACGCTTGACCTTTTGCCGCAGTTTTCCCGCCACCTGACTGAGCTGACCCCAGTGCTTCGGCAGCAAGGCATCCAGCCGGGCGCGCAGCAGCCGTGCCAGCCAGGGCGCATCGCCCCCGGTACTGAAGGCCACCTGTATCGGCAGACGCTCGACAATGGACGGAAAGATCACCGCCGAGCGCTTGCTGTCGTCGGCCTTGTTGACCAGCAGCCCGCGAAGATTGGCGAGCTGATAGACCCGGGCATTGACCTCGGTGTTGTCAGTCGCCGCCACCACCAGAAACTGGTCGTCGAGGTAACTTTCGGAAAACACATCGTTCTGCCAGACAAACTCTGCCTGCAGTCGCTGCAGCTCGGGGGAAAGCTCGGGGGCCACCACCGTGACCCGGGCGCCCCGCGCCAGCAGAACCCGAACCTTGCGAGCCGCCACGGCACCGCCACCCACCACCAGACAAGGGCGGTGCTTGATTTTGATAAACAGGGGCAGATGCTCCATGGCCGGTTCCACTGAATGTGTTGAGATAGACCGACTATAAACAGAAATAACTAACGCACAAAAGAATATAAAATGATTTTTTATTCCAAATATGAATTAGTAGAGGGGAACAAGAAGAAAGGAAAGCAGCACGGCCGAGCGGCGTCGGCCCGTGCTGTCTGGTCAGATACCGCTGCCGTCGGACTCGGGGACTTCATGCAGGCCGCACTCCCGCTTCAGGCCATTGAAACGGGTATCGGCTTCGCTCATGCCCGGTTCCCACTTGGTGGTGGTGTGGACATCGCCGACCGAGACATAGCCCTGCTCCCACAAGGGGTGATAGGGCAGATCGAATTCCTTGAGGTAGTAGTGAACGTCCTTGTTGCTCCAGTCGATGATCGGCAGAAACTTGAACAGACCATTCTGCAGCCCCAGCACCTCGAGCCTGCCGCGGGTATCGGACTGGCTGCGGCGCAGGCCGGAGAACCAAGTACTGGCCTGCAGTTCGCGCAGGGCGCGCTGCATCGGCTCAACCTTGTTGATCTGGTTGTAACGGCTGATGCCCTCTACCCCCTGCTCCCACAGCTTGCCGTGGCGGGCTTCCTGCCAGGCCGCCGAGGTCTGAGCCCGATAGATCCTGAGGTTGAGTGACAGCCGCTCGCTCAGCTCATCGATAAAACGATAGGTCTCGGGAAACAGGTAGCCGGTATCGGTCAGGATCACCGGAATATCGGCCTGCTCCCGGGTCACCAGGTGCAGCATCACCGCCGCCTGAATTCCGAAGCTCGAAGAGAGGACCGGCGTCCCCTCCAGGTTTTCCAGTGCCCAGCGCACCCGCTCGGGTGCGCTCATCGACGCCAGTTTCTGATTAAGCGGGGCCAGGGCCTCCGCTTGATCGAGTCGCGACAGGCTGTTCAGCTCTTCCAGGCTGGGTAACAGACTAGATGTCATAGTTGCTGGCATAAAAATCCCTCGCGGAGTCCACTACCGGCGCTATGATGCCGGCCCGGATCACGAAATCACCGAAGGCTTCGCCTGCTTCCCGCTCGGCCGACCAGCGGCCGATAAGGGTATCCAGCTCTTCCAGGATCTGGGCGTCGGTGATGTTCTCCTTGTACATGCGCGGAATGCGGGTACCTTCCCGATTGCCGCCCAGGTGCAGGTTGTAGCGTCCCGGTGCCTTGCCCACCAGGCCGACTTCGGCCAGCATGGCCCGACCACAGCCGTTGGGACAACCGGTGACCCGGAAAATGATGGCGTCGTCGGCCATGCCGTGCTTGGCCAGCAGGCCTTCGATGTCGGTGACATAGGCTGGCAGCATGCGCTCCGCCTCGGCCATCGCCAGCGGGCAGGTGGGCAGGGCCACACAGGCCATGGAGTTCTTGCGCTGCTCGGTGACGCTGTCTTCGAGCAGGCCGTGTTCACGCGCCAGCTGCTCGATATGGGCCTTGTCCTCGGCGGCGACGCCGGCGATGATCAGGTTCTGGTTGGCGGTCAGGCGGAAGTCGCCCTTGTGTACTTTGGCTATCTCGTTCATGCCGGTTTTCAGCTGCTTGCCCGGATAATCCAGAATTCGACCATTTTCGATAAACAGAGTCAGGTGATGCTTGCCATCGATGCCTTCGACCCAGCCGAAGCGATCACCACGACCGGTAAACTCGTAAGGGCGGCTGTCGGCAAACGCGATGCCGGCCCGCTTCTCGACTTCGGCCTTGAACACCTCGATGCCGACCCGCTCCAGGGTGTACTTGGTCTTGGCGTTCTTGCGGTTGCTGCGGTTACCCATGTCGCGCTGGGTGGTCACCACGGCGGCGGCCACTTCCAGGGTGTGCGACAGCGGAATGAAGCCGAAGTCGGTGGCCTTGCGCGGATAGGTCGAGTTGTCGCCATGGGTCATGGCCAGCCCCCCCCCCACCAGCACGTTGAAGCCCACCAGCTTGCCGTTGTCGGCGATGGCCACGAAGTTCAGATCGTTGGCGTGCACGTCCACATCGTTCTGCGGCGGGATCACCACCGTGGTCTTGAACTTGCGCGGCAGATAGGTGGAGCCGAGGATCGGCTCTTCGTCCGGAGTGTCCAGCCGCTCCCCGTCCAGCCACAGCTCGGTATAGGCACGGGTCTTCGGCAGCAGGTGCTCGGAGATCTTCTTGGCCCACTCGTAGGCTTCCTGATGCAGCTCGGACTCGACCGGGTTGCTGGTACACAATACGTTGCGGTTGACGTCGCCGGCGGTGGCGATGGAGTCGATACCGGTGCTGTTCAGCACCTGATGCATGTGTTTGATGTCACGCTTGAGCACGCCGTGAAACTGGAAAGTCTGGCGGGTAGTCAGGCGAATGCTGCCGTAGATGCTGCTCTCTTCCGCAAACCGGTCGATCACCAGCCACTGCTCGGGGGTGATGATGCCACCGGGCAGACGGGCGCGCAGCATGACGTTGTGCAGGGGCTCCAGCTTCTGGGCGGTACGCTCGTTGCGGATGTCGCGGTCGTCCTGCTGATACATGCCGTGGAAGCGGATCAGCTGGAAGTTGTCGCCGTTGAAGCCACCGGTCAGTTCGTCCTGCAGATCCTGCTCTATGGTGCCGCGCAGGAAATTGCTCTCGCGCTTGAGGCGCTCGTTGTCGGACAGTTTTTGTTCGCTCATCAGTAAACATCCCTTTGGTAACGCTTGGCGCTGCGCAGCGCATCTACATATTCTTCAGCCTGCTCACGGCTCTTGTTGCCGTGCTCGGCTACCAGCTCGACCAGTGCCTCCTGTACGTCCTTGGCCATCTTGTTGGCATCGCCGCAGACATAGAAGTGGGCACCCTGCTCCAGCCAGGCATAGACCTCGGCACCCTGCTCCTTGAGCTTGTGCTGCACATAGACTTTCTCGGCCTGATCCCGGCTGAAGGCCAGGGAGACCTTACTCAGCAGACCGCTTTTGACGTAACGCTGCCACTCGGTCTGATAGAGGAAGTCCTGGGTAAAGTGCGGATTACCGAAGAACAGCCAGTTCTGGCCGGCGGCATCCTGGGCTTCCCGCTCCTGCATGAAGGCGCGGAAGGGCGCGATGCCGGTACCCGGACCCACCATGATCACCGGCGTGTCACCATTGGCCGGCAGACGGAAGTTATCGTTATGTTCGATGAAGACCCGTACCTGACCGCCTTCTGCCACCCGGTCGGCCAGGAAGGAAGAAGCACCACCGTTGCGTTGCTCGCCCTTCTGCTCGAAACGCACCACCCCCAGGGTCAGGTGCACTTCTTCGTCCACTTCGGCCTGAGAAGAGGCAATGGAATAGAGACGCGGTGTCAAACGGCGCAGGGCAGCCTGCAGCTGTTCGGCGGTCAGTTTGGCTTTCTTCTCCCGGGCGATATCCAGGATCTGATGGTTGGCACAGTACTCGCGCAGGGCGGCCTTGTCTTCCACCAGTTTTTGCAGCTTCTTGGCACCGGACAGTTCGGCGTAGGCCTGTACGAAACTGGCATAGCCCTGGGTCAGCTCATAATGGTTGATCAGCGCCTCGCGAATCGACAGCATCTCGTCATCCACCTTCACCTTGACCTCGGCGTCGATACCGAGCTGCTCCAGCAGCGCATCCACCAGGGCTGCGTCGTTGGCAAACCAGACGCCCAGTGCATCGCCGGGCTGGTAGGTCAGACCCGAGTCTTCCAGAGAAATCTCGATATGGCGGATATCCTTGTCGGAATCCCGGCCGGTGATCTTCTGGTTGGTAATCAGTTCGGCGGTGAACGGACGCTTCTTGCTGTAGAGGCTGGCGCTCCCCTGGGTCAGGCTGGTCACCGGGGCCGCATGATTGGCCGCCTCCACCTGCAACGCGTCTTTCAACAGCGCCACTGCAGACTGGCTCCAGCCCTGGGCGTCACCTTCGTAATCCACGTCGCAGTCGAGCCTGCCCAGCAAGGGCGTGGCACCGGCCTTCTGCAGATACTCGTCGAAGTCCTTGCCGGTCTGGCAGAAGAATTCGTAGGAGGAATCCCCCAGTGCCAGCACCCCGTAGTGCAGGCCGTCCAGCTTGCCGACCTTGCCGGCTTTCAGCTGCTTGTGGAACTCGATGGCATCATCGGGCGGCTCACCCTCGCCGTTGGTGCTGGTGACAATCAGCACATGCGTCTCTTTCTTGAGCTGCTTGACCTTGTAATCGGCCACGTTGAACAGATCGACGGCCACACCAGCCGCTCCGGCCTGCGCCTTGAGCTCCTCGGCCACGCCCTTGGCGTTACCGGTCTGAGAGGCATAGAGGATGGTCAGCTTGCCCGCCGACTGGGCGCCGGCGGCAGGCGCCGCCGTGACAGCCTGGCCCTGCTGGCTGATACCGTAGAAATAACCGCTGACCCAGGCCAGCTGGGTGGCACTCAGCTCGGCAGCCACCTGAGTGAGTTTATGGACTTGCTGTTCATTCAGCGGGCTGGCTGCCGCCGCGAGTTCCTTTAAAAGCATGACATTCACTTCCACTTTTCCAGATAACCGACAGCTTAAGCCAGGTCAGCGATAAAGAATAAAGAATAAAAGATGATTTTTTATACTTATAAGGAATATAAGTGAGATGAGGTGTGAGGTGAAACAAGCAAGCCTGGCGCGGAGATTGTTTTTCTCCTTACCCCTTCACGGCTCACTTCTCGCCAAATAAAAAAGGGCCCCTTGCGGGAGCCCTTGTCTTATCAGCGAGTCGAGATAACTTATTCTTCGTTGCCGCCAGCCGCGTTCAGCAGGTTGGCCAGGTTCTGTTCGGCTTCATCTGCCGAAATCTGAACCGGCTGCTCCGGATTGCGGTTGGCGTGACGGCCCTGATGGTAGGCGAAACCGGTACCGGCAGGTACCAGACGGCCCACTATCACGTTCTCTTTCAGACCGCGCAAATCGTCTACCTTGCCGGAAACGGCTGCTTCGGTCAGCACTCGGGTGGTTTCCTGGAAGGACGCCGCCGAGATGAACGATTCGGTGCTCAGAGACGCCTTGGTGATACCCATCAGTACGTGACGGAAGCTGATAGGCTGCTTGCCCTCGGCTTCCAGCGCACGGTTGGCCTGACGGATACGAACCACTTCGGCCTGTTCACTGGTGATGAAATCGGAGTCACCGGCATTCAGGATCTCGGCACGACGCAGCATCTGACGAACGATGGTCTCGATGTGCTTGTCGTTGATCTTAACGCCCTGCAGACGGTAAACCTCCTGCACCTCGTTGACGATGTAGTTCGCCACCGGGCTGATACCGCGCAGACGCAGGATATCGTGCGGAGATTCCGGACCATCGGCCAGGACTTCGCCTTTTTCGACCTTTTCACCTTCGAACACGTTGAGGTGACGCCACTTCGGAATCATCTCTTCGTAGGCATCGCCACCTTCCAGCGGAGTAATGACCAGACGGCGCTTGCCTTTGGTCTCTTTACCGAAGGAAATGGTACCGGATACCTCGGCCAGAATGGCCGGCTCTTTCGGCTGACGCGCTTCGAACAGGTCGGCAACCCGCGGCAGACCACCGGTAATATCCTTGGTACCGCTGGACTCCTGCGGGATACGCGCAACCGCGTCACCCACGTTCACCATGGCACCATCTTCCAGGCTGACGATGGCACGGCCAGGCAGGAAGTACAGCGCGGACAGGTCGGTACCGGGGATGAACACATCCTTGCCGGCATCGTCGACCAGTTTCACGGTCGGACGCAGCTCTTTACCGGCGCTGGGACGTTCGTTGACGTCCATCACCACGATGCTGGACAGACCGGTCAGTTCATCGGTCTGACGGCTGATGGTCACTCCATCGATCATGTCGATGAACTTGATGCGACCGGCCACTTCGGTAACGATCGGGTGAGTGTGCGGATCCCAGGTTGCAACAACCTGACCAACCTGCACGGTTTCACCGTCGGCTTTATCCAGCAGCGCACCGTAAGGCAGCTTGTGGTTTTCCCGGGTCTGACCCATCTCGTCGATGATGGTCAGTTCGGAAGAGCGCGACACGATAACGGTCTTGCCGTCGGCATTGGTAACGAACTTGGCGTTCTGCAGCTTGACGGTACCGGCGTTCTTCACCTGGATACTGTTTTCTGCCGCCGCCCGCGACGCCGCACCACCGATGTGGAAGGTCCGCATGGTCAGCTGGGTACCGGGTTCACCGATGGACTGGGCGGCGATAACACCGACCGCCTCACCCTGGTTCACCAGGTGGCCACGCGCCAGGTCACGACCGTAACAGTGGGCACAGACGCCGTGGTCGTTATCACAGGTGATAACGGAGCGTACCTTGACCCGGTCGACGGAATTCTCTTCCAGCTCGTCACACCACTTCTCGTCGAGCAGGGTGTTACGGGCAACCATGATTTCGTCTTCGGTACCCGGCTTGATCACGTCTTCCGCAACCACTCGGCCCAGCACCCGCTCACGCAGGGGCTCAACCACGTCACCGCCTTCGATCAGCGGGGTCATCCACAGACCTTCGCGGGTGCCACAGTCATCGGTGGTGATCACCAGATCCTGAGCCACATCCACCAGACGACGAGTCAGGTAACCGGAGTTCGCGGTCTTCAGTGCGGTATCCGCCAGACCCTTACGAGCACCGTGAGTCGAGATGAAGTACTGCAGTACGTTCAGACCTTCGCGGAAGTTCGCGATGATGGGCGTTTCGATGATGGAGCCATCCGGCTTGGCCATCAGACCACGCATACCCGCCAACTGACGGATCTGGGCGGCACTACCCCGGGCGCCGGAGTCGGCCATCATGAAGATGCTGTTGAACGAGTCCTGCAGCTCTTCCTTGCCGTCACGGTTGATCACCACGTCTTTCGACAGGTTTTCCATCATCGCCTTGGACACCCGCTCGTTAGCGCTGGCCCAGATATCGATAACCTTGTTGTAACGCTCGCCGGCGGTAACCAGACCAGACTGGAACTGCTCCTGAATCTCGGTTACTTCCGCTTCGGCTTCGTCGATGATGTCTTTCTTGGCATCCGGGATCACCATGTCGTTGATACCGACAGATACGCCGGACAGGGTGGCGTAATGGAAACCGGTATACATCAGCTGGTCGGCGAAGATAACGGAATCTTTCAGACCCAGACGACGGTAACAGCCGTTCAGCAGCTTGGAGATCTGCTTCTTGCCCATGGCCTGATCGATCATTTCGAAGGGCAGACCCTTGGGCACGACCAGAGACAGGATGGCACGACCGATGGTGGTGTCGCGAATGGCAGTACGCTTGACCACTTCACCGTCTTCCATTTTCTCGAAGTCGGTGATCCGTACCTTGACCCGGGCGTGCAGCTCGGCGTGGCCGGCACGATAGACCTTTTCGGCCTCTTTCGCGCTGGTAAGCAGCATGCCTTCGCCCTTGGCGTTGATCTTGTCGCGGGTCATGTAATACAGACCCAGTACCACGTCCTGAGAAGGAACGATGATAGGTTCGCCGTTGGCCGGTGACAGGATGTTGTTGGTGGACATCATCAGGGCACGGGCTTCGAGCTGGGCTTCGATGGTCAGCGGTACGTGGACCGCCATCTGGTCACCATCGAAGTCGGCGTTATAGGCCGCACACACCAGGGGGTGCAGCTGAATCGCCTTACCTTCGATCAGCACGGGTTCGAACGCCTGGATACCCAGACGGTGCAAGGTCGGCGCCCGGTTCAGCAGTACCGGGTGTTCGCGGATGACGTCGTCCAGGATATCCCAGACCACGGCTTCCTCGCGCTCGACCATCTTCTTGGCCGCCTTGATGGTGGTGGCCAGGCCGCGGGCTTCCAGCTTGCCGTAGATGAAGGGCTTGAACAGCTCCAGCGCCATCTTCTTGGGCAGACCGCACTGATGCAGACGCAGGGTCGGACCCACGGTAATAACGGAACGACCGGAGTAGTCGACGCGCTTACCCAGCAGGTTCTGACGGAAACGACCCTGTTTACCCTTGATCATGTCGGCCAGGGACTTCAGCGGGCGCTTGTTGGAGCCGGTGATGGCACGGCCACGACGACCGTTGTCCAGCAGGGCATCCACCGATTCCTGCAGCATCCGCTTTTCGTTGCGCACGATGATATCGGGTGCAGCCAGGTCCAGCAGGCGCTTCAGACGGTTGTTACGGTTGATGACACGACGATACAGATCGTTCAGATCCGAGGTCGCGAAACGACCGCCGTCCAGCGGTACCAGCGGACGCAGGTCCGGCGGCAACACGGGCAGCACTGTCATGACCATCCACTCGGGCTTGTTGCCGGAGAAATGGAAGGCTTCCATCAGCTTGAAGCGTTTGGTAATTTTCTTGCGCTTGGTTTCGGAGTTGGTCTGACCCAGCTCTTCGCGCATGGTGTTGATTTCGCTTTCCAGATCGATGTCGCGCAGCAAGGCCAGTACGGCCTCGGCACCCATCTTGGCGTCGAATTCATCACCCCATTCTTCCAGCGCGTCCAGGTACTGTTCTTCAGACAGCATCTGGCCCCGCTCCAGGTTAGTCATACCCGGCTCGATCACCACGAAGGATTCGAAGTACAACACCCGCTCGATATCGCGCAGGGTCATGTCCATCAGCAGACCGATACGGCTGGGCAGGGACTTCAAAAACCAGATATGGGCAACCGGGCTGGCCAGCTCGATGTGACCCATGCGCTCGCGGCGCACCTTGGTCTGGGTAACTTCAACGCCGCACTTTTCGCAGATAACACCGCGATGCTTGAGGCGCTTGTACTTACCACACAGACACTCATAGTCCTTGACCGGACCGAAAATCCGGGCACAGAAAAGGCCGTCACGCTCCGGCTTGAAGGTACGGTAATTGATGGTCTCAGGCTTCTTGACTTCGCCATAGGACCAAGAGCGGATCATGTCGGGCGAAGCCAGACCGATTTTGATACCGTCAAACTCTTCAGTCTTACTCTGCGCTTTCAAAAACTTAAGCAAGTCTTTCACGTTAGTCTCCTGTGAGGAGTTCTACCTGGGCGCCCCAGTTCCCAAAAGAAAGGGGGCGCCGTTATTTCCGAGGCAGTCTGTCGCCTTAACTTTCGTCCAGCTCGATGTTGATACCGAGGGAGCGGATTTCCTTCAACAATACGTTGAAGGACTCGGGCATGCCCGGCTCCATGCGGTGATCGCCGTCCACGATGTTCTTGTACATCTTGGTCCGGCCGTTTACATCGTCCGACTTGACGGTCAGCATTTCCTGCAGAGTATAGGCGGCACCGTATGCTTCCAGTGCCCACACTTCCATCTCACCGAAACGCTGACCACCGAACTGGGCTTTACCGCCCAGTGGCTGCTGGGTAACCAGACTGTAGGAGCCGGTAGAACGGGCATGCATCTTGTCGTCCACCAGGTGGTTCAACTTCAGCATGTACATATAGCCCACGGTGACCGGACGCTCGAAGGTGTTACCGGTACGACCGTCGAACAGGGTGATCTGACCGGATTCCGGCAGATCAGCCAGCTTCAGCAGGCGTTTGATCTCGTGTTCGCGAGCACCGTCAAAGGCCGGCGTGGCAATCGGCATACCCTTGCGCAGGTTGTTGGCCAGCACCCGGACTTCTTCGTCGCTGAAAGTGGACAGATCCACTTTCTGCTGCACGTTGTCACCCAGATTGTAGACTTCCTGAATGAATTCACGCAGACGAGCCAGCTCCTGCTGTTCCTTGATCATGCGGTCGATCTTCTCACCGATACCCTTGGCCGCCAGGCGAGGTGCGTTTCGAGGATCTGACCGATGTTCATCCGCGATGGTACGCCCAGCGGGTTGAGCACGATATCAACCGGGGTGCCGTGTTCGTCGTGCGGCATGTCTTCCACCGGTACTATGGTAGAGATAACACCCTTGTTACCGTGACGACCGGCCATCTTGTCACCCGGCTGAATGCGACGCTTGACCGCCAGGTAAACCTTGACGATTTTCAGTACGCCCGGTGCGAGATCATCGCCCTGGGTGATTTTGCGACGCTTGTTTTCGAACTTCTTATCGAAGTCCGCTTTCAGCTCGGCATGCTGCTCGGCGAGCTGTTCCAGCTCGATTTGCTTGGCTTCGTCATCAATCGCCTGTTCCAGCAACTTGTTACGGGCAATTTTCTCGACCCGCTCGGCACTCTCGCCGGAGGCGATCAGCACGGAACGAGCCCGGGCGTAGATGCCGTCTTCGAGGATGTTGAATTCCTCGGTCAGGTCTTTCTTGGCCTGCTTGAGCTGCATGTGCTCGATGTCCTGAGCACGCTTGTCTTTTTCCACACCATCGCGGGTAAAGACCTGCACGTCGATCACGGTACCGTATACCGAGTTCGGCACCCGCAGGGAAGAGTCCTTAACATCGGACGCCTTCTCACCGAAGATGGCTCGCAGCAGCTTCTCCTCGGGGGTCAGCTGGCTTTCACCTTTCGGGGTTACCTTGCCGACCAGGATGTCGCCGGGCTGCATTTCTGCACCCACATAGACGATACCGGACTCATCCAGCTTGCTCAGCGCCGCTTCACCCACGTTGGGGATGTCGGCAGTGATCTCTTCCGGACCCAGCTTGGTGTCACGGGATATACAAGTCAGTTCCTGAATGTGAATGGTGGTCAGGCGATCTTCCTGTACCAGCCGCTCGTTCAGCAGGATGGAGTCTTCGAAGTTGTAACCGTTCCAGGGCATGAAGGCGACGCGCAGGTTCTGACCCAGCGCCAGTTCGCCCAGATCGGTGGACGGGCCATCGGCCAGTACATCACCGCCCAGTACCCGCTCGCCCGGCATCACGCAAGGACGCTGGTTGATACAGGTGTTCTGGTTGGAACGGGTGTATTTGGTCAGGTTATAGATGTCGATACCGGCTTCGCCCGGCAGCATCTCTTCTTCATTGACCTTGACCACGATACGGGAAGCATCGACATAGTCGACGATACCGCCACGCTTGGAGACCACGGTCACACCGGAGTCTACCGCTACCGCGCGCTCGATACCGGTACCCACCAGCGGCTTGTCGGCGCGCAGGGTCGGTACAGCCTGACGTTGCATGTTCGAACCCATCAGGGCTCGGTTGGCATCATCGTGCTCGAGGAAGGGGATCAACGAGGCGGCGACCGACACGATTTGCTGCGGGCTCACGTCCATGTACTGGACCTGATCGGCATTCATGTAGGTGGCTTCGCCCTTGTGACGGGACGGTACCAGTTCATCCAGCAGACGGCCGTTCTCATCGATGGCCGCGTTGGCCTGGGCGATCACGAAGTGACCTTCCTCGATGGCGGACAGGTAATCCACTTCGTCGGTGATCTGGCTGTCGACCACTTTACGATACGGGGTCTCGAGGAAACCGTATTCATTGGTACGCGAATAGCATGCCAGTGAGTTGATCAGACCGATGTTCGGACCTTCAGGCGTTTCGATAGGACACAGGCGACCGTAGTGGGTCGGGTGTACGTCTCGAACTTCGAAGCCGGCACGCTCACGGGTCAGACCGCCCGGGCCCAGGGCCGAAATACGGCGCTTGTGGGTCACTTCCGACAGCGGGTTGTTCTGATCCATGAACTGGGACAGCTGGCTGGAGCCGAAGAATTCCTTAACGGCAGCCGAAATCGGCTTGGCGTTAATGAGATCCTGCGGCATCAGGGTGTCCAGATCGCCCAGCGACAGACGCTCTTTGACCGCCCGCTCGACGCGGACCAGACCGACGCGGAACTGGTTCTCGGCCATCTCGCCCACGGAGCGGATACGACGGTTACCCAGGTGGTCGATATCGTCCACTTCGTCGTTACCGTTACGGATGGCGATCAACTGCTTCATCACGTCGACGATATCGGACTTGGTCAGGGTGCCGGCACCGTTTGATTCTTCACGGAACAGGCGACGGTTGAACTTCATCCGGCCCACGGTGGACAGATCGTAACGATCTTCGGAGAAGAACAGGTTCTCGAACAGGGTCTCGGCCGCTTCGCGGGTCGGCGGCTCGCCCGGACGCATCATGCGATAGATTTCCACCAGTGCCTCGAGGCGGCTGTTGGAAGAATCGATACGCAGGGTCTCGGACATGTAGGCGCCGTGATCCAGTTCGTTGGTGAACAGGGTTTCGAACTGCTTGATGCCGGACACAGACAGGTTGGCCAGGTTTTCCAGGCTCAGCTCGCTGTTGGCGGCAATGATCACTTCACCGGTATCGGCGTTGATGTAATCCTTGGCAGCCACTTTACCGACGGCATATTCCACCGGTACTTCAATCTGTTCAATGCCAGCTTTTTCGAGCTGACGGATGTGGCGAGCGGTAATACGGCGGCCGGTTTCCACCAGCACTTCACCATTCACCAGAATGTCGAAGGAGGCGGTGTCGCCACGCAGGCGCTCAGGCTTGAGCTCCATCATCAACTTGCCATCCATCACTTCGAAACGGGTGGTTTCGAAGAAAGTACCCAGGATGTCTTCGGTGGTGAACTCAAGCGCACGCAAAATGATCGACGCAGGCAGCTTGCGACGACGGTCGATACGAACGAACAGGTTGTCTTTCGCATCAAACTCAAAATCGAGCCAGGAACCACGGTAGGGGATCACGCGTGCGTTGTACAAGACCTTACCGGAAGAGTGGGTCTTGCCGCGATCGTGATCGAAAAACACACCCGGGCTGCGGTGCAGCTGGGAGACAATTACCCGCTCGGTACCGTTGATCACGAAGGTACCGTTTTCAGTCATGAGCGGGATTTCGCCCATGTAGACTTCTTGCTCTTTGATGTCCTTGACAGTACCGGCCGCAGCCTCTCTGTCATACAGGACCATACGCAACTTGACGCGCAGGGGCGCCGAGTAGGTCACGCCACGGATTTGACATTCCTGAACGTCAAACACGGGCTCACCCAGGCGGAAACTGACATACTGCAACTCGGCAGTGCCAGAATAGCTGGTGATGGGGAAAACGCTGCGGAAAGCCGCTTCCAGACCGTACTCGCCTTGCGGATCTGCTTCAATAAACTGTTTGAAGGAGTCAAGCTGGATTGATAGCAGGTAAGGCGTGTCCAAGACCTGGTCACGCTTACCGAAGTCCTTACGAATGCGCTTTTTCTCTGTGTAAGAGTAAACCATAGGGTTCCTCAGCTCGCTGATAAGTGACCCACTCTGTCCAAATGGGACAGCTCTAAAAACATCGTTTTTTGTCAGACCGGACGTCTCGACAACACCCGGTGGCTGGTACAACAAGAGGCACAAACGATGTGAAAATTCCTCTCATCCCACAGCGCAAAAGGGCCGGTGAATAAAGATTCACCAGCCCTAGCCTGATTACTCAGGCCGCTAAGCTATAGAATAGCTTATTTGAGCTCAACAGAAGCACCGGCTTCTTCGAGTTCTTTCTTCAGTGCTTCGGCTTCGCCTTTGCTCAGCTGCTCTTTAACAGCACAAGGAGCGGCTTCAACCAGACCCTTGGCTTCTTTCAGGCCCAGACCGGTAGCGCTACGAACGGCTTTGATAACGGCAACTTTGTTGGCGCCAGCAGCAGTCAGCATAACGTCGAATTCAGTCTGCTCTTCTACAACAGCAGCTTCGCCAGCAACGGCAACAGCAGCAGCGGCAGAAACGCCGAACTTCTCTTCCATTGCTTCGATCAGTTCAACAACTTGCATTACAGACATTTCTGCAACGGCTTCGATGATTTGGTCTTTAGTGATAGACATGACTCAAATTCCTAATGTTCTGAAGTTTTCGGTAATCAAGCAGCCAGAAACAGCTTAGGCGGCTTCGGCTTCTTTCTTGTCGCGCAGGGCAGCGATGGTACGAACCAGCTTGCCAGCAGAGGCTTCTTTCATGGTCGCCATCAGCTTCGCAATTGCTTCGTCGTAAGTCGGCAGTTTTGCGAGACGGTCAATATCGGCTGCGGGGATGAACTCGCCCTCGTATGCCAGACCTTTAACCTCAAACTCTTTCTGTTCTTTAGCAAAATCTTTGAACAGACGAGCGGCCGCACCGGGATGCTCGTTAGAGAAGGCGATCAAAGTAGGACCAACGAATACCTCTTTCAGGCACTCATAGCTGGTCTCTTCCACTGCCAGGCGAGCCAATGTGTTACGGACTACCTTGAGGTAGACACCGTTGTCACGGGCTTGCTTGCGCAGGGTGGTCATGGCAGCTACAGTAACGCCGCGAGAATCGGCAACTACTGCAGACAGGGCGCCCTTGGCAGCTTCGTTGACTTCAGCAACAATTGCTTTTTTGTCGTCGAGTCTTAATGCCATTGGCTAAACTCCTGGATCCACCTGGGATATACCCAGATTAAACACACGCCCCCGTTATCGGGAGCACCAAGGTGGCAGATTCCAGAAGAAAGGAATGCTTTCTAACTGGGTCCCGGCACCATCTACGCTGGAAAATTAAGACGATAAAGTCTCCAGCGGTCTTGGACGGGAGTCGAAGCCCCCAACCAAATTACAAGGCGCAAAATTCTACGAGAATCCGTGCGCCTTGTAAATGCTTAATTAAGCAACGTCCAGGCTAGCCTGTTCGATGGTCACGCCCGCACCCATGGTGGTGGACAGAGTAACCTTCTTGATGTACTGGCCTTTGGAGGAAGCAGGCTTGGCACGCTTGAGCGCGACCAGCAGGGCTTCCAGGTTGCCTTTCAGGTTTTCGGCGTTGAAATCAACCTTACCGATGGTGGTATGGATGATACCGTTCTTGTCGTTGCGGTAACGCACCTGACCGGCCTTGGCGTTTTTAACGGCTTCGGCAACGTTCGGGGTCACGGTACCCACTTTCGGGTTCGGCATCAGGCCGCGCGGGCCCAGGATCTGACCCAGCTGACCAACAACGCGCATGGCATCGGGAGAAGCGATAACCACGTCGAAGTTCATTTCACCTTTCTTGACCAGATCGGCCAGGTCGTCCATACCGACCAGCTCGGCACCGGCAGCCTTGGCGGCTTCGGCGTTTGCGCCCTGGGCGAATACGGCAACGCGAACGTCACGACCGGTGCCGTGAGGCAGTACGGTAGCGCCACGTACGTTCTGGTCGGATTTACGCGCATCGATGCCCAGGTTAACGGCAACATCAATGCTTTCTACGAATTTGGCAGTGGCCAGCTCTTGCAGCAGGGCAACGGCTTCGTTGATTTGGTACTCTTTGGTGGCGCTTACACGCTCACGGATAGTACGCATACGCTTAGTCAGTTTAGCCATCGTCTTAGCCCTCCACTACCAGGCCCATGGACCGGGCAGTACCTTCGATACAACGAACACGAGCGTCCAGATCGGCGCCAGTCATGTCCGGCTGCTTAACAGTTGCGATTTCTTCCAACTGAGCGCGGGTAACGGTACCAACTTTGTCGGTATTCGGTTTACCAGAACCGGACTTGATGCCGGCAGCCTTGCGCAACAAGAACGCCGCAGGCGGAGTCTTGGTTTCGAAGGTGAAGGAACGGTCGCTGTATACGGTGATGATAACCGGAGTAGGCGAGCCTTTTTCCAGGCTTTCTGTACGGGCGTTGAAGGCCTTACAGAATTCCATGATGTTAACGCCGTGCTGACCCAGAGCAGGACCAACGGGCGGACTCGGGTTAGCTGCACCGGCTGCAACCTGCAGCTTGATGTAGGCTTGTACTTTTTTAGCCATTTACAAATACCTCGTGATTGGGTAATAGCGCCTCGGAGTCTGGCTCCTTATCGGCTCCCCGGTGTTAAAAGGGCGGCAAATTGTAGTTTTATTTGCCGCCCCTCGCAAGTTTTATGGATGAATTTCGTTCAGGATTTTTCTACCTGTCCGAATTCCAGCTCCACCGGTGTAGAGCGACCGAAGATGAGCACCGATACCTTGACCCGGCTCTTCTCGTAGTCGACTTCTTCCACCACGCCGTTGAAGTCGGCGAAAGGACCGTCGGATACCCGGACCACTTCACCCGGTTCGAACAGGGTCTTCGGCTTCGGCTTGTCGATCGCATCCTGCAGGCGATTGAGGATGGCATCGGCTTCCTTGTCGGAAATCGGTGCCGGACGCTCGGGGGTGCCGCCGATAAAACCCATTACCCGGGGAATGCTGCGCACCAGGTGCCAGGTGGCGTCGTTCATCTGCATCTGCACCAGCACATAGCCGGGGAAGAATTTGCGCTCGCTTTTACGCTTCTGGCCAGCGCGCATTTCCACCACTTCTTCGGTGGGCACCAGCACTTCGCCAAACTGATCTTCCATGCCGTGCATCTTGATATGTTCACGCAGCGACTTGGAAACGCGGCCTTCATACCCGGAAAACGCCTGGACTACATACCAACGCATTCTTTGTTCTGACATGGCTAATCCTTAAACTCCGGTAACCAGATTGACCAACCATACCAGCAGGCCATCCAGCAAAAACAGAAAGAGGCCAACCAGAGCGGTGACGGCCAATACGATCAGGGTAGTCTGGATAGCTTCCTGGCGACTCGGCCAGACAACTTTGCGCATTTCCAGACGGGATTCTTTGGCAAAGGCAAAACTGCTCTTGCCTTTCTGGGTCTGATACGCCAGCAACCCGGCTACGCCCGCAGCCACCACCACGCCGGCAGCACGAATAACCACCGCCAGATCACTATAGAGATAATTGGCGACCACGGCCGCAATCAAAATAATGAAAACCAGCCCCCATAACAGGGTGTCTTTGGCCCCGCCCTGGCTCTCAGTGTTTGCACTCATAAGCTACCTGTCTAAAAACTTGAGTCTGTCACAGACGCGAAAACCCCGCTGTTGGCGAGGTAAGTGGCAGGGGCGGAGGGATTCGAACCCCCAACCGTCGGTTTTGGAGACCGCCGTTCTACCAATTGGAACTACGCCCCTAATACAAGAAAGCCCCTATTATAGGGGCTTTCCGATGCGATTGTAAGCGCAATTACTCGGTGATTTTGGCTACTACGCCGGCACCAACGGTACGGCCACCTTCACGGATGGCGAAACGCAAACCTTCTTCCATCGCGATGGGAGCAATCAGGTTGACGACCATCTTGATGTTGTCGCCAGGCATAACCATTTCAACGCCTTCCGGCAGTTCGATGGTACCGGTCACGTCAGTGGTACGGAAGTAGAACTGAGGACGGTAACCTTTGAAGAACGGAGTGTGACGGCCGCCTTCTTCCTTGGACAGCACGTAGACTTCGGATTCGAAGCCGGTGTGCGGCTTGATGGAACCCGGCTTGGCCAGAACCTGACCACGCTCGACGTCTTCACGCTTGGTACCACGCAGCAGAACACCTACGTTCTCACCGGCACGACCTTCGTCCAGCAG
>NZ_MDKE01000021.1 GCF_001870485.1 Oceanisphaera psychrotolerans
TCGTCACACCGGGTATCAACGAAAAGCACTATCTGGCCGGAGCCCTGCATGCGACGACGGGCAAGGTAACCTATGTTGCTGGTCACAAAAAGAACTCAGCCCTGTTTATCTCGTTGCTGGAAGCCTTGCGTCGACGCTACCGACGAGCTCGGAACATCACGCTAATCTTGGATAATTACGTGATCCACAAGAGCCGTCTGGTGCAAAGTTGGCTGGCAGATAATCCCAAGTTCATCCTGATCTTCCAGCCGGTCTACTCACCCTGGATTAACAAGATAGAGCTGCTTTGGCACAAGCTGCATGAGACGGTAACCCGCAATCACCAGTGCTACAGCATGGTATCGCTGCTGAAGCGAGTCAGACATTTTATGGATACCGTTTCGCCATTTCCTGGGAGTCGTTACGGAACAGCCAAAATGTAGCACTATTAGGATCAGTTATTTAATGTGCAATAGATAGGTATACAATTAGTTTGGCAGGTGTGCCGAATGAAGACACACCTGTTATTAGTTATTTTATTTTTTCATTAAATAGTGATAAATATTTTTTCATCGTTGATTTTTTATGATCTTGGAGTTTTGTACTTTTACCTTCAATTTCTTTGATGGTATTTTTTATCAGAGTTTTCAGTTCCTGATAATCAGTGCCGACACTGACCAGTTCGGCACCAAACCCTTTCACCGTGACAGCTCTTTCATCATGGGCAAACATGATGCCAGGAATACCCATCGACGCTGAAATACCTATTCCGTGAACGCGATAGCCAATTACAAGGTCATACTGTTTATAAATTTCCAAGTAGTCTTTCGCATCATAAGAATAGCGCAATTTATGATTTTCGAAGTCTTTTTTGAAAGATGATAATTCATCTATATAATGAGAGACAAATTCAAATTCATATTCCTCACCAAAATCTTTAAGAATATTCCTATACATCTCCATCATGTAAATGTAAGTTTCATTGGATACGTTGTTACAGGCGACGGCACTGTTTGTACCATACATGAGCCCGATTTTCTTGACTGACTTTACTGTTCTTGATTCTTTACTTGAAAATAAGGCAGGGCAAGGGAGCTGATATGCTGTAACAGGTTTTAGGCCTTCTAATGTATTAGCATCTCTGGTGGTTATTAGTAATGCGCTTTTGAACACTTCCTGTTCAGTCTTGGTGAAATGTTCGTCGGTAAATGAAAATTTACCACTGGTACCCAATCCCAGAAATATGGTCGGAATATTGAACTCGATTACTGAGTCATAAAGTTTTTTCATCCTTCGGCCGCGCCATTCAGGAGAGCCGGCAAAGACAACCATGTCGGCATAATCCATCGGGAATCTGTCTTTGACGGAATTATCTAGGAATTTTTCGATGAAATCCTTTCCCAGAAAATTATCGATAGCTTTTACTATATCTACCTTTCTTGCCCTTCGTGTCTGCGGATTTCTGTTATATATGATGGGATTAAAATCATTTATATGATGGGATAGTAGGTTCATACAACCCATGAAAATAAACTCATCACCGGGGTTCCATTGTCTGGTGGTAGAAAAAACAATATTCATAAATATTCCTAATATGTCATATCAGAGGTGACAGCTGTCTGCATTTGAATGGAGCTTAGGTGCATATAATCAGGCCTTAGTCTTCCTGAATACATAACTCCCCCTGATCTTCCGCCACAGGCCGAACACATCGGTACGGGGGAAGATGGCGATGCGGCGGATCTGGTAGGGATCTTCGTGCATGGCCAGGGGGCCGCTGTTGGTGGCGACGGCAAAAGGGTAGCCCAGTTCTTGGGCTAACTCTTTGCTGTCCTGATTATGGCTGCCAAACGGGTAGGCGAAGGAGGACAGTTTCTGGTCCAGCAGTTGTTCCAGCTGTGCCTTGTTTTCGGCCATTTCGTGGTGCTGGGCGTCTTTATCCAGGGTGTTCAGGTGGGGGTGGGTCAGGGTGTGACCACCAAATTCCACCAGACCGGAGTCGGCCATTTCCCTGATCTGGGCCGGGCTCATCAGCTCTACCCGTTTTTCCGGGTTGTCCGGGCTTTCCACGTCCCAGCGGTTGAACTGCTCGCCGGTCACCATGTAAATCACCGACTTGAAGCCGTATTTTTTCAGCAGCGGAAACAGCAGCTCGTAGTTGTCTTTATAACCATCGTCGACGGTGATGATGATGTACTTCTTGCCGGACTCCAGCCGGCTGGCCATGCCTCGCTCGGCCAGATCGGCGAAGGTGAGGGTCTCAAAGCCCAGCCGCTTGAGCAGTTTGAAGTGCTTTTCCAGCATGTTTACGTGCATATAGGTGCCATGTACGCCTTTTTCGCTGTCGTCCCTGATGAAGCGGTGATACATGATGATGGGCACTTCCCGGCGCAGTCGGTGCACGTAAACGCTCTGGTAATGTTGCTCCAGCTGGTCGGCTACGGCTGTCAGGTCGTAGCTCGCCCTTACCCGTGCGGCCAGAGCGGTGGCATCGTAGTCAATATTCAGGGCGGCAGCAATCCGGGCGGGCAGGGCGGCGAAGTCGATATCCAGATCCTTTGGCCCGATATCGCCGAAGTTGCTCGCCATGGTCGCATCCAGGTTGTCGGCGGTAACCAGGCCGGGTGCCTGCGCTTCGCCCACGGCAAACACCGGGCGTTCCATCAGGATGGATTCCATGGCTACCCGGCCGGCGCCGATCACCAGATCCGAGGTCGCCATCAGGGCCGGCACATCCTGCACATAGCCCAGAAAGTTAGCCTGATCTTTGAAACGCTCGAACCGTTCCGGGATTTGCGAACCCGAGGCGATCTGCACCCGGTATTTTTCCAGATCCAGGCACTCGTCCAGCAGCCGGTAGCACAAGTCGCCCTTGGGGCCGGTGAGCCGACCTATGATGCTGATCACCGGCTGGTCGTTGTTCGGTACCGGTACGGGCCGATACTGCTCGGTATCGATGCCGTTACGGCCGATGGCAATCAGCTCGGGCGCGACCCCCAAGCTGCTGATCAGCTGATCCCGTACCGCCTCGCATACCGCCAGCGCCCGGTCGCCCAGGGCATGGAATTTCTTGCGCGAGGCATGCACCGGCTGGCGGCCGTGAACCGAGGTGATCATCGGGGTGCCGGTGAGCTTGCAGGCCACATGGCAGCTCCAGCTGGAGGCTCGGCTGTGGGCATGCACCAGCTGAATGCGGTGCTTCTTTATCAGATAGATCAGGTAGCCCACATGCCAGAACCGGCGGGGGATACTGCGCTTGTTGAAGCGCAGCTTGAAATACTCGCCCTGATGCGGTTTGGTCAGGGTGTCGGAAACGTAAAACACCTGGTGTCCGCGCCGATTGAGTTCGTCACCCACCGTGGTGGCATAGACTTCGGCCCCAGTCACTTCCAGCTGGGACAGCGCCATCAATATGTTCATGCGGTCTTCCGTTTCGGGCCGGTGGTTACTTGTTCAGCCACGCCATGTATTCGCTTACGCCTTCGGCCACGGTTTTGAAGTCGTGGGGATAGCCGGCGGCGCGCAGTTTGGTGAGATCCGCCTGGGTAAAGCTCTGGTAGCGACCCTTCAGTTGCTCGGGGAAGGGGATATATTCTATCTGTCCCTTGCCGTGATGCTTGATCACCGCCTCGGCGACGTTCTGGAAGGGCTCGGCCCGGCCGGTGCCACAGTTGTAGATGCCGGAGACCTCCGGATTCTGCCAGAACCACAGGTTGACCTTGCACACGTCTTCCACATAGATGAAATCGCGCATCTGGCCACCGTCGGGAAAACCGTCACACCCTTCGAACAGCTTGGGATTTTCGCCCTTGTGCAACTGGGTATTGAGGTGGAAGGCCACGCTGGACATGCCGCCCTTGTGCTGCTCACGCGGGCCGTAGACGTTGAAATACTTGAGGCCCACTACCTGGGAGTTGATCTCGGGCATCAGCCGGCGTACATACTGGTCGAACAGCTGCTTGGAGTAGCCGTAGACGTTGAGCGGTTGTTCGTATTGCGGCTCTTCGATGAAGTTGTCGTTGCGCCCGCCGTAGGTGGCGGCAGAAGAGGCATAGATAAAGGGAATGTCCCGTTCCAGGCAGTAGTGCAACAGATCTTTGGAGTATTCGTAGTTGTTCTCCATCATGAACTTGCCGTCCCACTCGGTGGTGGCCGAGCAGGCACCTTCATGGAAGATCACCTCGATGCCGCCCCACTCCTCGAACTCGTCGCCGGAAACGACACGGTGCAGAAATTCGTCCTTGTCCAGATAGTCGGCGATGGTCAGGTCGACCAGGTTGACGAACTTGGTGCCATCGGTCAGGTCGTCGATGACCACTACATCGGTGCGCCCCTGATCGTTCAGGGTTTTTACCAGATTACTGCCGATAAAGCCGGCGCCGCCAGTTACAATGATCATCGCTGTCTGCCTCTTGCTGGCCGGAAGCTGTCCGGCTGAAGGAAGTGAATTAAGCCGAAAGTTTATCATGCTTGTGCGGCAGAAAACTAACCCGCCGGCCTGTGTTACTATTCAGTGATGGCATTGAGTATTTGGTTCACAGGATGAAAACCAAGGATCGTATTGTCGCCGCCGCCCTGCAGTTGTTTAACGAGCGGGGGGAGGCGAACGTGACTACCAATCATATCGCCGCTCATCTGGGCATCAGTCCGGGTAATCTTTATTACCACTTTCGCAACAAAAACGACATTATTCACTGTATATTCCTGCAATATACCGACCATCTTCGCAAAAGCTTCACACCGGTCAGCGGGCAAGAAAGTGCCAGCCCGGCGGTATGGTTTCACTATCTGGACGCCATCTACTACGTGATGTGGGAGTTCCGTTTCTTCTACGCCAATCTCAACGATATCCTGCAGCGGGATCCCGCACTGCATCAGCAGTATCTGGCGGTGCAACAGGAGCTGGCGGTGAACCTGCAGGCGCTGCTGCGGGAGCTGAACAACCAGCAGGTGCTGGCCATTCCCGATGAAGAGATCGAACCTCTGACCGAGGTACTGCGCATGCTGGTGTCGTTCTGGGTCAGCTACCAGTTGGCCCAGTCGCTGACCCCGCGCATCAGCCAGTCGGTACTGTACCAGGGCGTGGCCCGGGTGCTGCTGTTGCTCAAGCCCTATTTTCATCTGGAGAAGGGACGCGAGCTGGCGACACTCATGGCACATTATCAGGCGATGGGTTCAACGAGCAGTGATCCCTTCCATAAATAGGATGAAGTTTAGAATATGTTATGAGGTTTGGGTTTTTAAGTAGTAAAATGGTCTGAATTAAACCCAGATAGTCAGATTGATAGCGGGAGTTCACTATGTCATCGACATTTTATGCTTATTTATCCGAGCAGTTAGCGCAAACCAAAGCCGAGGGGCTCTACAAGCAGGAGCGGGTGATCACCTCGGCCCAGAATGCCGCCATCGAGGTGGGACAGCGGGAAGTCATCAATTTCTGCGCCAACAACTATCTGGGACTGGCCAATCATCCCGAGCTGGTCACCGCGGCCAAGCAGGGTCTGGACAGTCACGGCTTCGGCATGGCCTCGGTGCGTTTCATCTGTGGTACCCAGGATCTGCACAAGCAGCTGGAAGCCGACCTGTCCGCCTTCCTGGGCATGGAAGACACCATTCTCTATACCTCCTGTTTCGATGCCAACGCCGGTCTGTTCGAAACCCTGCTGGGCCCGGACGATGCCATCATCTCCGATGCGCTCAACCATGCCTCCATCATCGACGGCGTGCGCCTGTGCAAGGCCAAGCGCTACCGCTACGCCAATAACGACATGGCCGAGCTGGAAGCCCGGTTGCAGCAGGCGGATGCCGACGGTGCCCGCTTCAAGCTGATTGCCACCGACGGCGTCTTCTCGATGGATGGCGTTATCGCCAATCTCGGAGCCATCTGCGATCTGGCGGACAAATACGATGCCATGGTGATGGTGGACGACTCCCATGCGGTCGGCTTCGTCGGCGAACAGGGCCGCGGCACCCATGAATACTGCGACGTCATGGGCCGGGTCGACATCATCACCGGCACCCTGGGCAAGGCGCTGGGTGGTGCCTCCGGCGGTTACACCTCGGGCAAGAAGGAAGTGATCGACTGGCTGCGTCAGCGTTCACGGCCTTATCTGTTCTCCAACTCGGTGGCGCCGGCCATAGTGGCGGCTTCCATCAAGGTACTCGAGATGCTGAAAAACGGCGACAGCCTGCGCAACAAGGTGCGGGAAAACAGCGCCTATTTCCGTGAGCAGATGAGCGCCGCCGGCTTTACCCTGGCCGGGCAGGATCACGCCATTATTCCGGTGATGCTGGGCGACGCCGCCCTGGCGGCCCAGATGTCCGACAAGCTGCTGGAGCGGGGCATTTACGTCATCGGCTTCTCCTTCCCGGTGGTGCCCAAGGGCCAGGCCCGCATTCGCACCCAGATGTCGGCGGCCCACAGCCGCGAACAGTTGGATCAGGCCATCGCCGCCTTTATCGAGGTCGGCCGCGAGTTGGGTATCATTTAAGGAGATCAGTTTCATGAAAGCACTGGCAAAACTGAAGGCGGAACCCGGTATCTGGATGACCGAGGTGCCCGAGCCCGAACTGGGCCATAACGACCTGCTGATCAAGATCCGCAAGACTGCCATCTGCGGCACCGATATTCATATCTACAACTGGGACGAGTGGTCCCAGAACACCATACCGGTGTCCATGGTGGTCGGCCACGAATACGTGGGCGAAGTGGTGGCCGTGGGTCAGGAAGTACGCGGCTTTGCGGTAGGCGACCGGGTTTCCGGCGAAGGTCATATCACCTGTGGCCACTGCCGCAACTGCCGGGCCGGACGCACCCATCTGTGCCGCAACACCGTGGGCGTGGGCGTGAATCGTGAAGGTGCCTTCGCCGAGTATCTGGTGATCCCGGCCTTCAACGCCTTCAAGCTGCCCGACGAAGTATCCGACGATCTGGCCTCCATCTTCGACCCCTTCGGCAACGCGGTACACACTGCGCTGTCGTTCGATCTGGTAGGTGAAGACGTGCTGATCACCGGTGCCGGCCCCATCGGTATCATGGCCGCGGCCGTGGCCCGTCATGTGGGTGCCCGCCATGTGGTGATCACCGACGTCAACGAGTACCGGCTGGAGCTGGCGCGCAAGATGGGCGTGACCCGGGCGGTGAACGTGGCTACCGAAAAGCTGGACACCGTCATGGCCGAGCTGGGCATGACCGAAGGTTTCGATGTGGGTCTGGAAATGTCCGGGGTGCCGGTGGCGTTCCGCGACATGCTGGACAAGATGAACCACGGCGGCAAAATCGCCATGCTGGGGATTCCGCCGTCCGACATGGCCATCGACTGGACCAAGGTAATCTTCAAGGGGCTGGTGCTCAAGGGCATCTACGGCCGGGAGATGTTCGAAACTTGGTACAAGATGGCCAGCCTGATCCAGTCCGGCCTGGATCTGAGCCCCATCATCACCCATCACTTCAAGGTCGACGATTTCCAGCAGGGCTTCGATATCATGCGTTCCGGCCAGTCCGGTAAAGTCATCCTCGACTGGACCTAAGCATCACACTACGAGGATGGGCGCCATGCAGGCGCCCATCCTCGATACTCCTCTCCCGATATTCTCCCCCTCAATCCATCATGCCAGCCTGTACCCAGGTCTTCGATAATTCGGCCTGGGGTTGGTTGCACGTTCATACCTATCGGCTTAAAAAATTGATCTTTTTGACTGTGATCTCAACCCCGGACAAAGGGCTCGCTCCGCCGACTCGCTCGAGCACATCCATGTGACGCTCAGCACATGACATCCCTGTCATGTGCTGGTCGGTGGAGCAGATCTCTTTGTCCTCCTCTACGCACTGGCGTTGCTGGTTTGATCGCCAACCGTTCACTCGGGCGTAATGCGAGACGATCCGAGCCAGGCTTCACAATCCTGGGATTTAGGTTATAACTGGTGTCATGCGAAGCACATTTCGCTTGTGGAAATCGCAGGCTCAGGTTAGAAAAAGAGCAGGCCGGAGCATCTCCGGCGCAAAGCCTAACTGGACAGAGGGATTCTAGATGATCACATGGAACAAGAAAGCGGTTGCGGCGGCGGTGTCTGTCGCTCTGGGTTGTGGTGCCGTCTTCGCCGCCTCGGCGGAAACGGTCAAGGTGGCCATTGCCGGTCCGGTAACCGGGGCCGTGGCCCAGTACGGTGACATGCAGTTCGTCGGGGGCCGCATGGCGATCGAGATGCTCAACCAATCCGGCACTCTGGGTGATTACACCCTGGAAGCGGTGGAGTACGACGATGCCTGTGATCCCAAGCAGGCGGTGGCGGTAGCCAACAAGGTCGTGAACGATGGCGTGCAGTTTGTGGTCGGCCACCTGTGTTCCGACAGCACCCTGCCGGCTTCGGACGTCTATGACGACGAAGGCATCTTGATGGTAACGCCGGCCTCGACCAACCCGGTCATTACCGAGCGGGAGCTGGAGTTCGTGATGCGTACCATCGGCCTCGACAGCGATCAGGGACCCACTGCCGCCCGCTATATCCTCGAGCAGGTCAAGCCCGAGCGTATCGCGGTGATCCACGACAAGAAACAGTACGGCGAAGGCTTGGCCTCCAGCGTGCGCGATGCGCTGAAAGAAGCGGGTGTTGAGGTGGTGGCCTACGAAGGGGTGACCTCGGGCGACAAGGATTTCTCTACCCTGATTGCCAAGCTGCAGCGCGACAAGGTCGATTTCGTCTATTACGGCGGCTATCACCCCGAACTGGGGCTGATCCTGCGCCAGTCGGCCGAGAAAGGCTTCAAGGCCCGCTTCATGGGACCCGAGGGTGTCGGCCACAAGGACATCACCTCCATCGCCGGTGACGCCTCGGAAGGCCTGCTGGTGACTCTGCCCAAGAAGTACGATCTGGATCCGGCCAACGCCAATGTGGTGCAAGCCATTCAGGCCAAGGGTGAAGACCCGACCGGGCCTTTCGTCTGGACCACCTATGCGGCGGTGGAAGCCATTGCCGAGGGCATCAAACGCGCCGGTACCGACCCGGAAGCGGTGGCCAGTGCTCTGCGTGCCGAGCCGGTGAACACCGTGATGGGACCCTTGTCCTGGGATGAAAAAGGCGATCTGCTGGGCTTCGAGTTCGGCGTATTCGAGTGGCACAAGGACGGCTCTTCCACTCAGATGTAAGTTGCTGACGTCTATAGAAGTAACCGAAGCCGGGGGCTGATACGGTTCCGTCACGAGGAAGAAGGTCGTTCCAGAGCCAATGTTCACGGCAGGGATCCCCTTGCCGTATGTTGGCGCTGGGGGACCTTGTTCCGATGACATCCCGGCTGACAGCTCCCCGGCTTGGATCTGCTTTAATATTATTGCTGTCACCCCTCCCGCTCTACGACAAGGAAAGGTTGTATGTCTGAGCCCATTCTTTATTTTATCCAGCAGTTGCTCAATGGCCTGACCATCGGCAGCACCTACGCGTTGATCGCCATCGGTTACACCATGGTCTATGGCATCATCGGCATGATCAACTTCGCTCACGGCGAGGTCTACATGATCGGCGCCTATGCCGCCTTCATGGTGATGACCGGCCTGATGATGGCAGGCATCGACAGCACCGTGGTGCTGCTGACCGCCGCCTTTCTGGTGAGCATCACCCTGACCAGCGTCTACGGCTACTCCATCGAGCGGGTGCCTACCGGCCGCTGCGGGGCAGCAAGCGGCTGATCGCGCTGATCTCCGCCATCGGCATGTCCATATTTCTGCAGAACATGATGCGGCTGTCTCAGGGCTCGCGCGATATCGCCATGCCCAGCCTGATCCCCGGCGGCTGGACCTTTGGTGACAGCGGCTTTCAGGCCTCGCTGTCCTATATGCAGCTGATTATCTTCGTGGTGACCTTCGTGGCCATGACATTGCTGTCGTTGTTCATTTCCCGTTCTCGCATGGGGCGCGCCTGCCGGGCCTGTGCCGAAGACCTGAAAATGGCCAACCTGCTCGGTATCAACAGCAACACGGTGATTGCGCTGACCTTCGTCATCGGCGCCGCCCTGGCGGCGGTGGCCGGCGTGCTGCTGGGCTCCTATTACGGGGTCATCAATCCCTATATCGGTTTCATGGCCGGGCTGAAGGCCTTTACCGCGGCAGTTCTGGGCGGTATCGGCAGTATTCCCGGCGCCGTGCTCGGGGGCCTCTTGCTGGGGGTGACCGAAGCCATGACCGGTGCTTACTTCAGTACCGAATACAAGGATGTGGTCTCCTTCGGGCTGCTGATCGCGGTGTTGTTGTTCATGCCGACCGGCATTCTGGGTAAACCGGAGGTAGAGAAGGTATGAGCAAGTTAAAACCTGCACTGATTGCCGCCGTCCTGTTTCTGCTGCTGGCCGGCTGGTTACTTGGTTTTCGGCTGGAAACCGCCGGCACCAAACTGGTGGTGAGCAACCGCATGGATGCGGCATGGGAATGGCTGTTGCTGGGCGCAGGCCTGGTGTTTGCCGCCCAGTTGTTTCAGCACCAGTTGCGCAAGCCCTTTCAATATCTGTCGGATCGCAAAAGCGGCTTCGCCCTGCCGGTACCGGAAGAGCGGCCCTGGCTGTATCGCATCGTCACCGTGCTGGTGTTGGCCACCTTGCTGATCTGGCCCTTTATGGGGTCACGCGGCGCCGTGGATCTGGCCACCCTGACCCTGATTTACGTGATGCTGGGGCTGGGGCTGAACGTGGTGGTGGGCCTGGCCGGGTTGCTGGATCTGGGCTACGTCGCTTTCTATGCGGTAGGTGCCTACAGCTATGCCCTGCTCAACGCCTATCTGGGGCTCGATTTCTGGACCTGCCTGCTGATCTCCGGCGGCATGGCGGCGCTGTTCGGCTTTTTGCTCGGTTTTCCGGTGCTGCGTCTGCGTGGCGATTATCTGGCCATCGTGACCCTGGGCTTCGGTGAGATCATCCGGATTCTGCTCAACAACATGACCGAGCTTACCGGTGGCCCCAACGGCATCGCCGGCATTCCCAAACCCACCCTGTTCGGGCTGGAGTTCGAGCGGCGGGGCGGCAACACCTTCCACCAGTTTTTCGATATCGCGTACAACTCGGGCCACAAGGTGATTTTCCTCTACCTGTTGGCGCTGTTGCTGGTGATATTCACCATCTTCATCATCAATCGACTGCTACGCATGCCGCTGGGCCGGGCCTGGGAGGCGCTGCGCGAAGATGAAATCGCCTGCCGCTCGCTGGGCCTGAATCCGACCCTGGTCAAGCTCAGCGCCTTCACCATCGGCGCCGCCTTCGCCGGCTTTGCCGGCAGCTTCTTCGCCGCTCGTCAGGGATTCATCAGCCCCGAGTCCTTCGTGTTTATCGAATCGGCCATCATCCTGGCCATAGTAGTGCTGGGCGGCATGGGCTCGCAGATTGGCGTGGTGCTGGCGGCCATCGTCATGACCATATTGCCGGAGCTGACCCGGGAATTTAACGAATACCGCATGCTGCTGTTCGGCCTGCTGATGGTATTGATGATGATCTGGCGGCCTCAGGGGCTGCTGCCGATGCACAGACCCCACATGGAGCTGAAATCATGACGGCCCTGTTAAATGTATCCGATCTGACCATGCGCTTCGGCGGCCTGGTCGCCGTCGACAAGGTCGCACTCAGTATGGATGAGCGGCAAATCGTCTCGGTGATCGGCCCCAACGGCGCCGGCAAAACCACGGTGTTCAACTGCCTGTCCGGTTTCTATCGGCCCAGCGGCGGCACCGTCAACTTCAAGGGCCAGGCCATACAGGGGTTGCCCGGCCACAAGATTGCCCGCCTGGGTATGGTGCGCACCTTTCAGCATGTGCGGCTGTTCAAGGAAATGACGGTGCTGGAAAACCTGCTGGTGGCGCAGCACTTTCATCTGAACACCGGCTTTCTGTCCGGCCTGCTCAAGACCCCGGCCTTTCGTCGCTCCGAACGGGAGGGGCTGGCGCGGGCCCATTACTGGCTGGAAAAGGTGAACCTGACCGAGTTTGCCAACCGCACCGCCGACAACCTGGCCTATGGCCAGCAGCGGCGGCTGGAAATTGCCCGCTGCATGGCGGCGCGGCCGCAGCTGCTGATGCTGGACGAGCCGGCGGCGGGTCTCAATCCGAACGAGACGCGCGAGCTGGATCGGTTGATCTGTGATTTGCGTGATAACGAAGGGGTCAGCATCCTGCTGATTGAACACGACATGAAGCTGGTGATGGGCATTTCCGACTATATCTATGTGGTCAATCAGGGACGGCCGCTGGCCGAAGGCACCCCGGAGCAGGTGCGCAACAACCCCGATGTGATCAAAGCCTACCTGGGAGAAGCCTGAGCATGCTGCATGTGGATAATGTTTGTGCCAGCTATGGCAAGATCCAGGCGCTGGAAGATGTCACCGTCGAAATAAAGCAGGGGGAGATTGTCACCCTGATCGGTGCCAATGGCGCCGGCAAGACCACCCTGATGATGACCATCTGCGGCGAACCCCGGCCCACTCAGGGGCGAGTGCTGTTTGAAGGTCAGGATCTGGGCAGCCTGGATACCGCCGCCATCATGCGCAAGGACATCGCCATCGTCCCCGAGGGGAGGCGCATCTTTGCCCGGCTGACGGTGGAAGAAAACCTGCACATGGGCGCCTTTTTCGTCGACAAGCGCGAACATCCGGCGCTGCTGGCGGAGGTCTACCAGATGTTCCCCCGGCTGAAGGAGCGGATGAACCAGCGGGCCGGCACCATGTCTGGCGGCGAGCAACAGATGCTGGCCATCGGCCGGGCGCTGATGAGCAAGCCGCGGCTGTTGCTGCTGGATGAACCTTCGCTCGGGCTGGCGCCCATCATCATTGCCCAGATCTTCGAAACCATCGCCCGGCTGCGGGACGAGAAGGGGATGACGGTCTTTCTGGTGGAGCAGAACGCCAATCAGGCGCTGAAGCTGGCAGATCGGGGCTATGTGCTGGAAAACGGCCGGGTGGTGCTGGCCGATACCGGTGCCGCCCTGCTGGTCAACGAACAGGTACGGCAGGCTTATCTCGGCGGTTAGGGTAACCCCTGATGCCAAGGCCGCCGAGATTGGGTAAACTGCCTCAATTTACGCAAGGAGTAACCCATGGAGCAGTTTGCCCATATTTCGGTGGCCGAGGCCGACACCCTGCTGAGTGAGGGCCGCGCCCGACTGGTGGATATTCGCGATCCCCAGTCTTTCGCCCAGGCTCATGCCGAAGGGGCCTTTCACCTGACCAACGATACCTTGGTGTCCTTTACCAATGAGGTCGACTACGACACCCCGGTGGTAGTGATGTGCTATCACGGCATCAGCAGTCAGGGGGCGGCCCAGTACCTGATCAATCAGGGCTTCGAAGAAGTCTACAGTCTGGACGGCGGCTTCGAAGCCTGGCGCCGGACCCAGTCCGTGGTCACCCCCTGATGAAATTGCTGCTGGTGCTTGATGATCCGCGCCGGGCCCAGTCCTTCGTGGATTACCTGGCCGATATCGGCCTCAAATGCGAACTCACGCTGGATGATGACAATAACGTCAGCATCTGGCTGGTGAACGAATCCCGCTATCAGCAGGCCCAGCAGGAGGTGAAGCGCTTCATTGCCGAGCCGCTGCATCCCCGTTATCAGGACGCGTCCTGGCGCCAGGGCGACACCCATGTGCATTTTGCCGAAGACAGTCGGCAGCCGGGATGGCTGAGTGATGTGCTGAGCCGGACCGGACCGGTCAATATGCTGGTGCTGCTCGCCTGCGTGGCCATCTATGGCCTGAGCTGGCTCGGTTTGCCGATGTTCGGGTTGCTGGCGTTTCCTTCCAGTTGGGAGTCACTGCTGGGTTCCGAGTTCTGGCGTGCCTTTACCCCCGCACTGCTGCACTTTTCCCTGATGCACCTGGTATTCAACCTGTTCTGGTGGTGGTATCTGGGTGGCATGGTGGAGCGGCGGCTGGGCCATGGCAAGTTGCTGGTGCTGTTGCTGGTGGCGGCGGTGTTGCCCAACCTGATGCAGTTCTGGGCCAGCGGGCCGCGCTTCGGTGGGCTGTCGGGAGTGGTCTATGCCCTGCTGGCCTACGTCTGGCTGTCCGGCCGGCTCAACCCGGCCCGCGGGATAGGTCTGCCGGACGGCATGGCGGTGTTCATGGTGGTCTGGCTGGTGCTGGGCTTTGCCGGGGTGCTGGGGCCGGTGGCCAATCTGGCGCACCTGGGCGGCGGACTCATCGGCCTGTTACAGGCCTGGTTCGACCGCGGACGCCGAACCCGGTAATGATGTTTACTGATACAGGAAGTTGGTAAACAGCAGGCGATGGATGGGGGCCTGACCGGTTTCTTTCAGCAATAAATCGTTGAGCCGCTGCTGTCCTTCGCTGGCCAGTTCGTTGCGTACCGGCAGCGAACGGATTTCCTGCTGGTTTTGCTCGGCCAGCAGGTTGTTGATGGCATCCCGCAGCAACGGCATATGCTGCTCCACCAGCGCCATTTGGTCGGCACTTTTCAGCATCAAATCGATGGATACCCGGATATAACCCAGAGCCTGGCCCGAATTCTGGTAGTTGGTAATAATGTCCGGTGTCATGGTGTAGTATAAGGGCCCCTCGGGAGCCGTCTCCTGAGCCCGAAGCTGACCGGCGGTCAACAGGATACAGAGTGCGATAAAGCGGAGCATCGTAAGCCTTTCTGTCTGAATGAACAGAGTATTGTTTAAACAAAGCGGTGGCCGGTCAAGTGAATACGTGTTTTTCAGCAACAAGCAGCGATTCGAGTATGTGTTTTGCCATTTCAGGAAGTAGCAGTGACTAACACCGTCGATCATGCCTGGCACTGGGGGCCGGAATTACCGCCGTCCCGGATGCCGTTGTGCAGCTGGCTGCAGGATACCGGCTCTCTGACCGAACGACTGCGCCGTCATTGCCGACAGTTCCGGGTCCAGTTACAGAGCACCACCGCCACCATGGCGCTGACCCCGGCCCAGGCCGCCTGGATTGGTGCCGAACGGGCTTTTTGCCGCGAGGTGTTGCTGCTCTGCGACGAGCAGCCCTGGGTTTATGCCAGCTCATTATATTCTCCCTCGACCCTGGATGCGGTCCCGGCCCTGGCCGGACTGGGCCAGCGCGCGCTGGGTGAACTGCTGTTTGAAGATCCCCGGCTGGTGCGCAGCGAGTTCGAATTTGCCCGGCTGACGGAACCGCAGTGGCGGCAACTGGCCCAACAGCAGGACCTTTCTCAGCAGATAGCGCAGGAGGCTGGCGCCTCCTTGCCCTGGGCCCGGCGTTCACTGCTGGCCACCGGCCAGGCCGGGGTGCTGGTGACCGAATTGTTTTTGCCTGCGGCTCAGGCTTACCGAAAGTAGAGAGAATCATGACGACAACTGCATCCCGTCCCCGCTGGCGCGCTTATATGGCGTTGGCCCGACTCGACAAGCCCATCGGTACCTTGTTGCTGCTGTGGCCCACCCTGTGGGCACTCTGGATCGCCGGCGATGGTCACCCTTCATTCTGGCTGTTACTGGTGTTTGTGGCCGGGGTCTTCTCGATGCGCTCCGCCGGTTGTGTTATCAACGATTATGCGGACCGCCATATCGACGGCCACGTCAAGCGTACTCAAGGCCGGCCGTTGCCAAGTGGCGAGCTGACCGAGCGGCAGGCGCTGGGCTTTTTTGCGCTGCTGGTGGGGGTTTCCTTCCTGCTGGTGCTGACCACCAACGCCCTGACCATCAAGCTGGCGGTGGCAGGTCTGGGCTGGGCCGCGCTCTATCCCTTCATGAAGCGTTACACCAACCTGCCGCAGCTGTTTCTCGGCATCGCCTTTTCCTGGGCCATTCCCATGGCCTTTGCCGCCCAGAGTAACAGCCTGCCACCGGGGCTTTGGCTGCTGTTTGCCGCCAACCTGACCTGGACCATCGCCTACGACACCATGTATGCCATGGTGGACAGAGATGACGATCTGCGTATCGGGGTCAAGTCGACCGCCATCCTGTTTGGTCGCCGCGACAAGCTGATAGTCGGTCTGCTGCAGTTGCTGACCTTGATCTTGCTGGTGGCCGCCGGTCAGCAGTTTGCCCTGGGGCCGCTGTTCTACTGGGGATTGCTGGGCGCCGCCGGCCTGTTTGTCTATCAGCAGCGCCTGATCCGCGACCGGGAGCGGATGGCCTGCTTCGGCGCCTTCCTCAACAACAACTATGTGGGCATGCTGGTGTTTGCCGGTTTGGTGCTGAGCTTGCTTTAACGGTGGCAAGGGCGAGGACAGGGCGTTACCGACTTTATGCTTGCCCTGCCGGATTTACTGGATATACTGACAGTTAACTGTATAAAAAAACAGGTCCATTATGAAAGCCCTTACGCCTCGCCAGTCTCAGGTACTGGATATCATCAAAGAGCATATTCAGCAGACCGGCATGCCGCCGACCCGTGCCGAAATTGCCCAGACGCTGGGTTTTAAATCGGCCAACGCAGCCGAAGAACATCTCAAGGCGCTGGCCAAGAAAGGCGTGATCACCATGATGCCCGGCACCTCTCGCGGTATTCGTCTGGCCGAGGAAGAAGAAGAGGAACTGGGGTTACCGCTGATCGGACGTGTCGCCGCCGGTGAGCCCATTCTGGCCCAGCAGCATATCGAGAGCCATTACAAGCTGGATCCGTCCCTGTTCCATCCTTCGGCCGATTTTCTGCTGCGCGTAAAGGGCATGAGTATGAAGAATATCGGCATCATGGACGGCGACCTGCTGGCAGTGCACAAGACCCAGGAAGTCCGCAACGGTCAGGTGGTGGTGGCCCGGCTGGACGATGAAGTGACGGTCAAACGCTTTCAGCGCCAGGGCAGCAAGGTCAGTCTGTTACCCGAAAACGAGGAACTTTCTCCCATTGAGGTAGACCTGCGCAGTCAGGAGCTGACCATCGAAGGACTTGCCGTCGGTGTAATCCGCAACGCCGACTTCTGATTTTCCCTTGTTCTGAACAACGCACTCCGGGGTGGTTCATCTGCCCCGCCTCTCTTATGCCAATTACATTAATCATCTGATTAAAATTCTGATTTGCCCCCCAGAGGCAACACAGTCCCCCTGTACTCCGAGTAGCCCGAAAAAGTGCCAACAGGCGACTCAGCAGCATCAAGGAGAACAAGGAAGCTGCTGTGCCGACCTCCCGTTTCAGGGATGAAACGGAGAGTGTACATGGATATATCCACAGCGTGTCGGCAGAGCAGGCCCTTTGTTCTATCCCTCCGGTGAGTTCTAACTTCCTTTTTTACTTCAATTTTTTACTTTTTCATTATCAGTGCTTTACTTAGTGAGTGCCGGGCAGAAGGACGCGGTCGCCCGACAAGCACTGACTCGTTATGCGAGTGCACCAAAAATACAGGAAGAACTTTTGGGGGTGCGTGTGAAGCCGATTATTTTGCTGTTGTCCCTGCTGGCAACGCTGCCTGCAAGGGCGCAAGCTCGTCTGAATATGACCGAAGGGGTCACCGACATCAGCCAGAAGGTGTATGGCCTGCATATGACCATACTGATTATCTGTGCGGTGATTGGCCTGCTGCTGTTCGGAGTCATGTTCTGGGCCATTATTCATCATCGAAAATCCAAAGGCGCCCGGGCGGCGCAATTTCATGAAAGCACCAAGGTCGAAATCCTCTGGACCCTTATCCCTTTCGTGATCCTGATTGCCATGGCGGTGCCGGCCACTCGCACCCTGGTGGCGATGGAGGACAGCTCTCAGTCCGATCTCACGGTGCAGGTCACCGGCTCTCAGTGGAAATGGCACTATCGTTATTTCGATGAAGGCGTCGAGTTCTACAGCCTGCTGGCTACCTTGCCCCAGCAAATCGAAGGCCGCGTGACCAAGGGAAAAAATTACCTGCTCGAAGTCGATCATCCGCTGGTGCTGCCGACCGATCGCAAAATCCGTTTCCTGATCACCTCCGATGACGTTATCCATTCCTGGTGGATGCCGGCCTTTGCGGTGAAGAAAGACGCCATTCCCGGCTTTATCAACGAGGCCTGGACCCGTATCAACCAGCCCGGACTCTATCGTGGTCAGTGTGCCGAGCTGTGCGGCAAGGATCACGGTTTCATGCCGATAGTGGTGGACGCCCGAACGCCAGAGGAGTTCGACGGCTGGCTGGCCAATATCCGGGCCGAGCAGGCCGCAGCCCGGGCCGCCGAGCAGGAACTGGTGGCAATGGAGATGACCCGGGATGAATTGATGCAGCTGGGTGAGCAGGTTTATCAGCGCAGTTGCGCCGCCTGTCACCAGGCCAATGGTGAAGGTATTCCCGGCGCCTTTCCGGCACTCAAGGGCAGTGAGCTGGTCCTCAACGACAGGGCCGCCCATATCGATATCGTGCTGTACGGCAAGGCCGGCACCGCCATGCAGAGTTTCGACAAGCAGCTGGCGCTGAAAGAGCTGGCCGCGGTGATCACCTATGAGCGTAATGCCTGGGGGAATGACACCGGCGATCTGGTGCAACCCGGCGATATCCATCAGGCCAGGCAGGGACAATAGGGGGCAGGGATGACACAGTTAAACAGAACGGCGGACATTGCCGACGAACATCTGGGCCACCAGGAGGCTCATCACGGCCCGGCCAGAGGCTTCAGCCGCTGGCTGTTCACCACCAACCATAAAGACATCGGCACCATGTATCTGCTGTTCAGCCTGACCATGTTCTTTGTGGGTGGCGGCATGGCCATGGTGATCCGGGCCGAGTTGTTCCAGCCCGGCCTGCAGCTGGTGGAGCCGAACTTCTTCAACCAGATGACCACCATGCACGGCCTGGTGATGATTTTCGGCGCCGTGATGCCGTCCTTTGTCGGCCTCGCCAACTGGATGATCCCGATGATGATAGGCGCGCCGGACATGGCACTGCCGCGGATGAACAACTGGAGCTTCTGGATACTGCCCTTCGCCTTCGTGCTGATGCTGAGCTCGCTGTTCATGCCCGGCGGCGGGCCCAACTTCGGCTGGACCTTCTACGCGCCGCTGTCCACCACCTATTCACCCGACAGCACCGCGCTGTTTGTGTTCGCCGTTCATATCATGGGTATCAGCTCCATCATGGGGGCGATTAACGTGATCGTTACCATATGGAACCTTAGGGCGCCGGGCATGACCTGGATGAAACTGCCGCTGTTCTGCTGGACCTGGCTGATCACCGCCTTTCTGCTGATCGCGGTGATGCCGGTGCTGGCGGGTGCGGTGACCATGGTGCTGACCGACAAGTACTTCGGCACCAGCTTCTTCGAGGCCGCCGGTGGCGGCGACCCGGTGATGTTCCAGCATATTTTCTGGTTCTTTGGTCATCCCGAAGTTTACATCATGATATTGCCGAGTTTCGGCATCATTTCCGCCATCATTCCCACCTTCAGTCGCAAGCCGCTGTTCGGCTATGCCTCCATGGTGTACGCCACCGCCTCCATCGCGGGCCTGAGCTTTCTGGTGTGGGCGCACCACATGTTTACCGTGGGCATGCCGGTGGCGGCCGAGCTGTTCTTCATGTACTGCACCATGCTGATTTCGGTGCCGACCGGGGTCAAGGTGTTCAACTGGGTGGCTACCATGTGGCGGGGTTCGCTCAGCTTCGAAGTGCCCATGTTGTTCGCCCTGGCCTTTATCGTGCTGTTCACCATCGGCGGCTTCAGCGGCCTGATGCTGGCCATTACCCCGGCCGACTTCCAGTACCACGATACCTATTTCGTGGTGGCTCACTTTCATTACGTGCTGGTCACCGGTGCCATCTTCTCGGTACTGGCGGCGGTGTACTACTGGCTGCCCAAATGGACTGGTCACATGTTCAACGAGCGGCTGGCCAAGTGGCACTTCTGGTGCTCGGTGGTGTCGGTCAACGTGCTGTTCTTCCCCATGCATTTTCTTGGCCTCGGCGGCATGCCCCGCCGTATTCCCGACTATTCGCTGCAGTTTGCCGACATCAACGCCCTGGTCAGTATCGGCGGCTTCGCCTTCGGGCTGTCCCAGCTGATCTTCGTGGTGGTGCTGATCAGGTGCATGCGTGGCGGGGAGCCGGCTTCGGCCAGCCCCTGGGAAGGAGCCGATGGTCTGGAATGGACGGTGCCGTCACCGGCGCCTTACCACACCTTCAGCACGCCACCGGAGATAGAAGGCAATGGCTCACGGTAACAAGATAGCGGTCCGGCTGGGCCTACTGGCGGTGGCCATGTTCGGGTTCGGTTTTGCGCTAGTGCCGCTGTATGACGTCTTCTGCGACATTACCGGGCTCAACGGCAAAACCGCCACCAGTGCCGCGGTAGAATCCCGGCTGGTGGACCAACAGCGGCTGGTGACGGTGGAGTTCGTCACCTATCAGAGCAGCGGATTGCAGGGAGACTTCACCCCTTCAGTACGCCGGTTGCAGGTGCGCCCGGGCGAGATGCACCAGGTGGACTTCACCGTCAGCAATCCCGGGTCTGATGCCCGGGTACTGAGAGCCATTCCCTCGGTGTCGCCGGGGCTGGCGGCGGGCTACCTGCGCAAGACCGAATGTTTCTGTTTTCAGGAACAGCCCATCGCGGCCCGGGCCGAGGCGGTGATGCCGATGCGTTTCTATGTGGATCAGGCGCTGCCGGCGGACATCGAGGTCTTCACCCTGTCCTACACCCTTTACGACATCAGCGAGCAGGCTGCCGCGGGCAGCTGAGCTTAAGGAGACGATCATGGCGGTCAAGACTCAGCAATACTATGTACCGGCCCAGAGTCCCTGGCCGATAGTGGGCGCCCTGGGGTTGTTCCTGCTGGCCACCGGCGCCGGGCTCTGGGCGGCGGGTATCGCGGGCATTGCCGGTCCTGTGGTGTTTGCCGCCGGCACCCTGGTGATGACGGTAATGCTGTTCGGCTGGTTCGGTAACGTGATTGACGAGTCCCATTCCGGGCTCTATAGCGACCAGATGGACCGTTCTTTCCGCCAGGGCATGAGCTGGTTTATCTTCTCCGAGGTGATGTTCTTCGGTGCCTTCTTCGGCGCCCTGTTCTATGCCCGGATACTGGCCGTGCCCTGGCTGGGCGGGGCCGGCAACAACGCCATGACCAACGCCGTGCTGTGGCCGGATTTCAGCGCCAGCTGGCCTCTGCTGCAGACCCCGGGTGGCATCGAAACCACCGCCATGGGCTGGCTTGGCCTGCCGCTGATCAACACCATTATTCTGCTAACGTCCTCGGTGACCGCCCATCTGGCCCACCTGGCCCTGTTGCAGGAGCGACGCCCGCGGCTCAAGCAATGGCTGGGACTGACCGTGCTGCTGGGCCTGACCTTCCTGGCATTGCAGGTATGGGAATATGTGCATGCCTATGCGGAGCTGGGACTGCGGCTGGACTCCGGTATCTACGGCAATACCTTCTTTCTGCTCACCGGCTTTCACGGTGCTCACGTGACCCTGGGTACCCTGATGCTGTTCGTCATGTGGCTGCGGGTACGCAAGGGGCATTTTACCCCGGCCCAGCACTTCGGTTTTCAGGCCAGTAGCTGGTACTGGCATTTTGTGGACGTGGTCTGGCTCTGTCTGTTTGTGTTTGTCTATATTCTGTAAAGGTTCTTATGGAACCCTTATCCCGGGGTGGCGTTGGGCACCAGCAGGCCGGTGGCCAGGGCCAGGATCAACAGCAGCAGAATGATCACGGCGAACCACAGGCGGCGGCCGATGTAGCGACTCATCAGTTGCGGATCCCGCCGGGACAGCATGGCCCCGAGCCCCAGCATCAGGTTGCCAATCATACAAAACAGCAGCAATACAATCAGTAGCTTGAACAGCATGGATGCGTTCCTGGAGAGACTGGATGTTGAGTATAGGAAAAAGCGGGGGCTTGTTGGCGCTGACGGCACTGATGACCCTGCTGATGATGACCATGGGCGTGTGGCAGTTGTCCCGGGCCGACGAGAAGCGGCTGTTGTTGCAGGAATGGCAGCAACGGCGGGATATCGGGCTGGCGCTGAATGAGGCGCTGGCAATGTCGTCCCCCTTCGGCTACCGGCTGGAAGCGAGCGGTGTCTATCTGGCCGGGGGAGATCTGTTTCTCGATAACCAGATGAATGCGGGCCGGGTGGGGTATCGGCTGATACTGCCACTGCAAACCCGCTACGGTCTGCTGGCGGTGGACGCCGGCTGGTGGCCGGCGGACCCGGATCGGCGCAAGCTGCCCCGGGTGCCCGTGCATGAAGACCCGGTGCAGCTGTCCGGCAACATCATTCGCCTCTATGTCCCCCCCTTGTCTCTGGGCGAGGTCCCCTTTGACCCCCATCATCCCAGCGTGGTGAGCCTGGAGCAATCTCATCTGGAGCGGATCTGGGGCCAGCCGGTACTGCCCTTCGTGTTGAAACTCGGCGCCGACGACTGGCAGCCGGTGGTGATGGGGCCGGAACGGCACATCGGCTATGCGGCGCAGTGGTTTGCCATGACGCTGGCGGTCTGGATCGCCGCCGGGTGGTTTTATCGGAGGCGAGATGAAGCATAAAACCCGTAAAACGATAGCGGCCCTGCTGGGTGTCTTTCTGCTGCCGGTGGCGCTGGCCTGGCTCATTCTGACCCAGGGCTGGTTCACCCCCGGGGTCAAGGCGCACGGGGAGTGGGTCCAGGGGCAGATCGGCCAAAATAGTCAGTGGCGGCTGGTCTTGCCGGTCACCGGCGACTGCTCGTTCTGCCAACAGGCAGCGCCTCTGCTGGAAAATATCGACACCGCCCTGGGCCGGGACAGCACCCGGGTGTCGGTGGTGACACTGCCGGCCGGCAGCACTCTGGAAGCGGGTTTTGTGTACATCGCCGATCCGCCGGGCATGCTGATCCTGCGGTATCCCCTGAGCGGCGATGAGGTTACCGATCGGATGACCGGCAAGGCGTTGCTCAGTGATCTGCGTCGCCTGCTCAAATTTTCCCGGGCCGGATAGGAGGAAGCCATGCGTCGACTCTGTCTTTTCGCCTTCGGGCTGACGTTGGTGGTGGTGGTGCTGGGAGCCTATACCCGGCTGACCGATGCGGGGCTGGGCTGCCCCGACTGGCCGGGCTGCTATGGCTTCCATTATGTGCCCAGCTCGGCGCAGGAGCATGATGCGGCGGCGCTGCGCTTCCCCGACAGCCCTCTGGAAGTCACCAAGGCCCGCAACGAGATGGTGCATCGCTATGCGGCCGGTACCCTGGGAGTCACCATTCTGCTGATGGCGCTCTGGTCGCTGCGTGCTGCCCAGCGGGCCTACCGGGGCTTTGCCTGGGGGCTGCTGGCGCTGGTGTGTGGTCAGGCAACCCTCGGCATGCTGACGGTGACCCTCAACCTGCTGCCCTTCGTGGTGATGGGGCATCTGCTGGGGGGCTTCACCATACTGGCGTTGCTGTTTCTGTTGCTCTGTAAAACCCGTTCTCCTCGGTTGCCCTATCGTGGTTCGGGACTGGGCGGCTGCTTTCTGCTGGCATTGGGTGCCTTGTTGCTACAAATCTCACTGGGCGGCTGGACCGCCGCCAACTACGCGGCCATGGCCTGCCTCGAATTGCCGGTGTGCCAGGGCGACTGGCCGAGTCAGTGGCAGTGGAGTGCCTTTCATCCCCACGGGGTGCCGGCACAAAACTACCAGTACGGGGTGCTCAGTCAGGATGAGCGGGTCACCATTCATGTGGCACACCGACTCTGGGCCATGGTCACCGCCCTGGCCTTGCTGAGGCTGGCCTGGCGACTGTGGCGCCAGCCGGCGCTACGTCATTGGGGAGTATGGCTGGCGCTGGGACTCTCGCTGCAGCTGGCGCTGGGTGTGGCCAATGTGGTGCTGCATTTGCCGCTGGCGGTGGCGGTGGCCCACAACGCCGGGGCCGCCCTGCTGCTGCTGATACTGACGGGAACCGGTATACGGCTGTGGCAGGCCAGGGCTCATCCGGTTCTTATGCAGGATCTCGTTGCCGCAACCAATGGACATTGACGGGGAAGACCCGATGGAGGCTGTATGGCTAGAAGCGCGCTGTTGTCCGGACGCCAGACATTAAGCTGGCGGGATTATTTTGCCCTCACCAAACCCAAGGTAGTGGCCCTGATCCTGCTGACCGCAGTGGTAGGCATGTTTCTGACCGATACCCTGCCGGGACCGTGGCGGGTACTGGCTGCGACCCTGGGTATCGGTCTGATGGCGGGGGGAGCGGCGGCCATCAACCATGTGCTGGACCGGCGCATCGATATCAAGATGGCGCGGACCTATCACAGACCCGTGGCCCAGGGCCGGGTGCAAAGCGGGGCGGCACTGGCCTTCGCCTTTGCCCTGTCGGCGGCGGGGCTGGCGATACTGCTGCTGTGGGTCAATGCGCTCACCGCCTGGCTGACGCTGGCCTCTTTGCTGGGCTATGCGGTGGTATATACGGTATGGCTGAAGCGAGCGACACCGCAGAATATCGTGATTGGCGGTCTGGCCGGGGCCATGCCGCCGCTGCTGGGCTGGACGGCAGTGACCGGCGAGTTTCACGGTCATGCGCTGCTGCTGGTGATGATCATCTTCGCCTGGACTCCGCCGCACTTCTGGGCGCTGGCCATTCATCGACGCGATGACTACGCCAAGGCGGAAATTCCCATGTTGCCGGTGACCCACGGCATCGAGTTCAGCAAGACCTGTGTGTTGCTCTATACCCTGCTGCTGACGCTGGTGTGTCTGCTGCCCTGGATAGTCGGCATGTCCGGCATGCTCTATCTGGTGGGAGCGACGCTGCTCAATCTGCGTTTTATCCAGTGGGCCTGGCGGTTGAAGTTTAGACCTGAGCCACAAACCGCACTACAATGTTTCCGCTTTTCAATCAGCCATTTAATGTGGCTTTTTGTCCTTATACTGGCGGACCACTGGATAGATTATGGCTAAGACAAGCAGATGGGCAGGGATACTGGCGGTTGCCTGGTGGTGGCGGGCAGCCTGGGTGGCGGGATCTGGTATGCGGACCGGAACAACAGCCTGACCGAGGCGGTGGTGCTTTATCCCGCTCCACGGCCACTCGAGGCCTTTGAACTGACCGACGCCAACGGCCAGCCATTCACCGGGCAGGACCTGCTCGGACACTGGAGCCTGGTGTTCGTCGGCTATACCCACTGCCCTGATATCTGTCCCACCACCCTGTCGGATCTCGCGCGAGTCTACCCCGAGCTGACGCGGCTGAGCGACAAGGTACAGGTGGTGTTCATCTCGGCGGATCCCGCCCGCGATACCCCCGAGCGGCTGAAGGCCTATACCGGCTACTTTAACTCCGATTTTGTGGCGGCCACCGCCGAGCATGAACGGCTGACACCGGCGGTGCAGCAGCTGGGGCTGATTTACGGTATCTTCGAACGGGACCAAGCCAACTATCTGGTCGATCACTCCGCCTCCATCGCTTTAGTCAATCCCGCAGGACAGTTGCATGCCTCCTTCCGGCCCGGCTTCGACGAGCAAAATCCGGTGCCGCTGGTCGATGGCGCCGTGCTGGTGAAGGATTTTTCCCGCATCGTAGCCCGCTGGGGCGAATGAACGAATAACCCCTTTCACACCTCACCATCAAATGTAAGAGTTTTTATGTGGTCATCTTTTCTTGACCGGGCCCGTCACCGTCAGGTATTTGCGCTGGCCCTGCCCATGGTGCTGTCCAATATTACCGTGCCGTTGCTCGGCCTGGTGGACACCATCGTCATCGGTCATCTGGAGCATGCTTATTATCTGGGCGGGGTGGCGGTGGGCGCCACCATCATCAGCCTGACCTTCTGGTTGCTCGGTTTTCTGCGCATGTCGACCACCGGCCTGGCCGCCCAGGCGGTGGGCGCCGGTGATGGCGAGCGCTTGCTGCAGGTGCTGGCACGCGGCCTGTTGCTGGCCTGGGGACTGGCGCTGATGATACTGCTGGCGCAGCAACCGCTGATGGATCTGGCGTTCTGGCTGGTCGGGGGCAGTAGCGAAGTGCAGCACCATGGCCGTGACTATGTGATGATCCGGATCTGGAGCGCACCGGCGGCGCTGACCAATCTGGTATTGCTGGGCTGGTTGCTGGGCAATCAGAATGCGCGGGCCCCCATGCTGCTGCTGATCCTAGGCAACGGCGCCAATATCCTGCTCGATATCTGGTTTGTGCTGGGGCTGGGCTGGCAGGTCAAGGGGGCGGCGGCGGCCTCGGTGCTGGCGGATTATCTGGCCATGGCACTGGGTGCCTGGCTGGTATGGAAAACCCTGCAGGCGCGGGACAGCAGGCCGGTGCCCGGTTTCTGGCAGCGAACGCTGCACCTGGCCGCCTTCAAGCAGTTGCTGGGGTTGAACCGGGATATTTTCATTCGTGCGCTCTGTCTGCAGCTCACCTTCGCCTTCATGACCTTTCAGGGGGCTCGTCTGGGTGACGAGGTGCTGGCCGCCAATGCGGTGCTGATGAACTTTCTGATGTTCATCTCCTTCGGGCTGGACGGTTTCGCCTATGCGGTCGAGGCCATGGTGGGCAAGGCGGTGGGGGAGCGAAACCGGGCCGGCTTCAGACTGGCCTGCGGGCTGAATCTGTTCTGGGGCGGGGTGGTGGCGGTGTTGTTCACTCTGGTCTTCGCCCTGGCGGGTGAGCCCCTGATTGGCCTGATCACCGATATTGCTGCCGTGCGTAGCCAGGCCAGCCAGTATCTGCCCTGGCTGGTGCTGATGCCGCTGGCCGCCTGCTGGTGCTTTATTCTCGATGGTATCTTTATCGGTACCACCCGGGGGCGGGAAATGCGTGACATGATGCTGTTGTCTACCGCCGGGGTGTTTTTTCCGGTGTGGTGGCTGGCGCAGGGGTGGGGCAACCATGGCCTCTGGCTGGCCATGCTGTGTTTTATGCTGGCTCGGGGGCTGACTCTGGGCTGGGCCTGGTGGCGACTGGAAGCCCGGCAGGGCTTCGTCGGCCACGACGACGTTACAAGAGAAACCAACGATGTTTGATATTGCACTTTACGAGCCGGAGATAGCACCCAACACCGGCAACATCATGCGCCTGGTACGCAACAACGGCTGCCGTCTGCACCTGATTGAACCGCTCGGCTTCAGCCTGGAAGAAAAAAAGCTGCGCCGGGCCGGTCTGGATTATGCCGATTTTGGCCGCATCAGCGTGCATCATGATTACCCGGCGTTTTTGCAGGCGGTGGCGGGGCAGCGACTGTTTGCCTGTACCACCAAGGGCAGCCGGCCCCATCACCAACCCGCTTATCAGCCGGGCGATGTGTTGCTGTTCGGGCCCGAAACCCGGGGCCTGCCGGACGAGGTGCTGGCGGCAGTGGCGCCGGAGCAGCGGATTCGCATTCCCATGCAACCGGACAGCCGCAGCCTGAACCTGTCCAATGCGGTGGCCATCATCAGTTACGAGGCCTGGCGTCAGCAGGACTTTGCCGGCGCGCAGTGAAGCCATTACCGGTGATGATCGTGTATCGGCGTCACCATTGTCGGCGGACGCAGGTATACTGGGACAAATTCCATTGGGCGGCGGATACATGACAGAATCGACTTCTTATTCTCGTCTGGTCACCACGGCGGCGGTGGCCGCCACCGTGGTGGCCGGGCTGATGATACTGGCCAAGTTGCTGGCCTGGTTTTACACCGGCTCGGCCAGCATGCTGGCCTCGCTCACCGATTCGCTGCTCGATATCAGCGCGTCGCTTATCAACCTGATGGCCATCCGTTATGCGCTGGTACCGGCGGACAAGGATCATCGTTTCGGCCATGGCAAGGCGGAATCCCTGGCCGGGCTGGCGCAGTCTGCCTTCATCAGTGGTTCGGCCATCTTCCTGATCATCAACGGTATTTCCCGGTTGGCTAATGCCCAGGAAGTGACCCATGCCGCCTTGGGGGTCTGGGTGATGCTGTTCTCGCTGGTACTGACCATCGGGCTGGTGATGTTTCAGAGTTATGTGATCAAGCGCACCGCATCGGTGGCGATTCGCGCCGACCAGCTGCACTATCGTTCGGATATTCTGCTCAATGTCGGGGTATTACTGGCCATCGTGCTGGCCTGGGCCGGCTGGCACTGGGCCGATGCGGTGTTTGCGCTGCTGATCGGGGCTTACATCCTCAGGGGCGCGTTGAAAATCGGGTATGATGCGGTACAGATGCTGCTCGACCGGCGGTTGCCGGAAGAAGAGCAAAAGCGCATTATTGATACCTGTCTGGCGGTGGACGGGGTATACGGACTGCATGAATTACGCACCAGGCAGTCGGGCCAGACCCGGTTTATACAGCTTCATCTGGAGCTTGACGATCAGTTGCCACTGGTACGCGCCCACCGTATCGCCGACAAAGCAGAGCGGGAACTGCACAAGCTGTTTCCCGACACCGACGTTATTATTCATATGGACCCGATCTCGGTTGTGCCCCGAGAGGCCCATTCCCAGGATATGAGCGAACATCAATTTATAGAGAACAAGGTTTAACCCATGGAAGACGGCATTCAATCCAGCACCTGGTTGCGCATCCGCGAAGAAGCCCAGCGGATGATTGCGGAAGAGCCGATGCTCGGCAGTTTTTATTACTCGACCATCCTGAATCATGACACCCTGAAATGTGCCCTGAGCTTTATTCTGGCCAACAAGCTGGAAAGTTCGGTGATGCCGGCGATCAGCCTGCGGGAAGTGATAGAAGTGGCGCTGAATGAAGAACCGGCGCTGCTGGATATGGTTGCCATGGACATTTGCGCGGTGCAGGAACGGGATCCGGCGGTGGAGCTGTTTTCCACCCCGCTGCTCTATCTGAAAGGCTTTCATGCCCTGCAGGGGTATCGCATCTCCAACTGGCTGTGGCGCCATGGCCGTCGTTCGCTGGCCACCTACCTGCAAAATCAGATTTCGGTGGTATTCGGGGTGGATGTTCATCCGGCCGCCCGTATCGGCAAGGGCATCATGTTCGACCATGCCACCGGCATAGTGGTGGGCGAAACCGCGGTGATCGAAGACGATGTTTCCATCCTGCAAAACGTCACCCTGGGGGGCACCGGCAAGGAAGGTGGCGACCGCCATCCCAAGATCCGGGAAGGGGTCATGATCGGTGCCGGCGCCAAGATCCTGGGCAATATCGAGGTGGGGTGCGGGGCCAAGATTGGTGCCGGCAGCGTGGTGCTGGAGCCGGTCCCGGCGCACACCACGGTGGCGGGCGTACCCGCCAGAATTGTCGGCCGGCCGGGTTCCGACAAACCGTCGCTGGATATGAGCCAGAATATCTGAGACTTTTGTTGACGCAGACGATATAAATTAACCGTAAACGGCGTCGGGAGACACGGGGCCGCTTGTCGTCTTGAAGTGGCCGCGGTATCCTCGATTGCCGAGGGGCCTGCGGGCCGGATAACCGTTGTTTAGGGGTGAGTGCATGTCTTTTGATGTATTGGAAAAACTGGAAGCCAAAATCCAGACGGCAGTGGACACCATTTCCCTGCTGCAAATGGAAGTGGATGAGCTGAAAGAGCAGAACAGTCAGCTGGGCGATGAAAATCAGCAGCTGAAACAACAGCATGAAACCTGGCAGGAGCGCTTGCGGGTCCTGCTGGGCAAAATCGATCAGGTTGAAGAAAGCGCCTGAGTCATGATGCCGGCGAGGCCGGCGTTATCTGCTCTTTCCGTCGGTGATGGAGACAGCAGCATAAAAAAGGCCAGCCCCAGGGCTGGCCTTTTTGTATCCAGTATGGTCAGTCGATATCCAGAGGCTCGGGAGACAGGATAATGCCGGTGGTGTCGGCATAGAGATGATCTGCCGGCAGGAAGGTTACGCCACCGAAATTGACCGGGATCTCCAGCTCGCCAATCTCGTTATCATCGGCGCCGACCGGAATGGAGGCCAGTGCCTGAATGCCGATATCGAGATCTTCCAGCGCATCCACTTCGCGGACACAGCCATAGCAGACAATACCTTCCCAGCCGTTTTCTGCCGCGGTTTCGGCGATGTCGGCATCGATCAGCGCCCGACGCAGCGAACCGCCGCCGTCGATCAGCAACACCCGGCCTGCGCCGTTTTCTTTCACCGCCGCCATGATGAGGCCGTTGGACTCAAAACACTTGATGGTGGAAACGGTGCCGCCAAAGGAGCTACGGCCGCCAAAACTGGAGAACATGGGTTCGACCACGTCCACCATATCAATATAGGTATCGCATAATTCAGAAGTATTGTATTCCATGGAATCAGCCACATCTGGAAACAAGGTAACTTCAGTATAAAGAGGCGGGAGCGGTTTTCAATCACAATCGTGTGACCGCTCCCGTCAGCATGGCAGGTTAAAGGATAAAGCGGCTCAGATCTTCGTCTTCGACCAGGTTCTTGAGGTAACGATCCACATACTCTTCGTCCACCAGAATGGAGTCACCGGACTTGTCGGAAGCTTCGAAGGACAGCTCGTCCAGCAGTCGCTCCATGATGGTATGCAGCCGGCGGGCACCGATGTTTTCGGTGGTTTCGTTCACGCGCCAGGCGGCTTCGGCCAGGCGGCGGATGCCGGCCTTGGTGAAGTCGACGGTCACGTTCTCGGTCGCCAGCAGCGCCTTGTACTGCTCGGTGAGCGAGGCGTTGGGCTCGGTGAGAATACGCTCGAAGTCATCGGTATTCAGCGAGTCCAGCTCGACCCGGATCGGCAGACGACCCTGCAGCTCGGGGATCAGATCCGAGGGTCTGGCCACCTGGAAGGCGCCGGAGGCGATGAACAGCATGTGGTCGGTGCGCACCATGCCGTGCTTGGTGTTGACGGTGCTGCCTTCAATCAGCGGCAACAGGTCCCGCTGTACCCCTTCGCGGGACACGTCGGGGCCCGAGCTTTCGCCGCGCTTGCAGATTTTGTCGAACTCGTCGATGAAGACGATGCCCTGGTTTTCCACCGCGTGGATGGCCTGCTCTTTCAGTTCTTCCGGGTTCAGCAGCTTGGCGGCTTCTTCCTCGACCAGCAGCTTGATGGCGTCCTTGATTTTCATCTTGCGCTGTTTGCTGGTGTTGCCGGATAGATTCTGGAACATGCCCTGCAGCTGGTTGGTCATTTCTTCCATGCCGGGAGGTGCCATGATCTCCACCCCCATCTGCGGGGCCGAGACATTGATTTCAATTTCTTTATCGTCGAGCTGACCTTCGCGCAGTTTCTTGCGGAAAATCTGGCGGCTGTTGCTGTTGTCGGCCTTTTCTTCCTCACCCCAGGTGTTGCGCGGGTTGGGCAGCAGGGCGTCCAGCACCCGTTCTTCCGCCGCTTCTTCGGCGCGGTGACGGAACTTTTCCATTTGCTGTTCGCGGGTCATCTTCATGGCGATATCGGTCAGATCGCGGATGATGGTATCCACTTCCTTCCCTACGTAGCCGACTTCGGTGAACTTGGTCGCTTCCACCTTGATGAAGGGAGCGTTGGCCAGCTTGGCCAGGCGACGGGCGATTTCGGTCTTGCCGACCCCGGTCGGACCGATCATCAGAATATTCTTGGGGGTGACTTCCTGGCGCAGATCGGGGGTGAGCTGCATCCGGCGCCAGCGGTTGCGCAGGGCGATGGCCACGGCACGTTTGGCGGCTGACTGGCCGACGATGTGGCGGTCCAGCTCGTGGACAATTTCTCTTGGGGTCATGTCAGACATAATCAAATCCTGTGGTGCGGGCAGAGTCGTGGCTTTGCCCAAAAGCAAATCAGTGACTGTAATCCAGCTCTTCGATGGTCTGGTTGCCATTGGTGTAGACGCAGATATCGCCTGCAATGGTCAGGGCCTTCTCGACGATGTCGTGGGCTTCGAGCTCGGTGTTTTCCAGCAGGGCGCGGGCGGCGGACTGGGCGAAGGAGCCGCCGGAGCCGATGGCGATCAAATCCTGCTCGGGCTGTACCACGTCACCGTTGCCGGTGATGATGAAGGATTTCTTGTCGTCGGCTACCGCCAGCAGGGCTTCGAGCCGGCGCAGGGAGCGGTCGGTCCGCCAGTCTTTGGCCAGTGCCACGGCGGCACGTTCCAGATTACCCTGGTGGGCCTGCAGTTTGGCTTCAAAACGTTCCAGCAGGGTAAAGGCGTCGGCGGTACCACCGGCAAAACCGGCCAGTACCTTGCCGTTAAACAGGCGGTGTACCTTGCGGGCATTGCCTTTCATGACGGTGTTGCCCAGGGAAACCTGGCCATCGCCGCCGATAACTACTTTGCCGTTACGGCGAACTGAAACGATCGTTGTCACTGTGAACCTCACTTGACTGTGTAGCCAGCCTGGCTGGCAGAAATGTCATGATCACAGAAATGGGGACGGCAGGGGGAGAGATCAACCCTCCCAGAGCCAGATTGCACAATGGTTGACGTTGGAACGCAGCAGCTTGTGTTTATGGGTTTCGGCCAGCCGCTTGCTGTCGTAGGGGCCCAGAATAACCCGATACCAGACACCGTTGCTGCCGGTGCTGCGGCGCACCTGAGCTTCCAGCCCCTGAAAGGCGATGCGGGCCTTGAGCTGCTCGGCCTGGGCGGCGGAGCGGAAAGAGCCGCATTGCATCAGGTAGGGTTGGGTCGATTCTTCGGCTTCGGGCACATGGACCACTACTTCCTTGTTTTCCAGCTGCTCGATATAGCGCCACTTCTCCACCGGCTTCTGATCGATGGGATTGACCGGAGCCGGCGGTGCCTGGGTGTGGGTGACCGTCGGGGGAGCTTCCGGACGATGCTGCCCGGCGGAACCCTTGACGAGAGAAATCAGGTAGCCCAGGGCACCGGCCAGCAGCAGTACCAGTATGATGGCCAGCCAGGGAATGCGTCGCTGTGGCGCGCGGTTGCGACTGCCACCCCGGGCGGGGCGGCTGTTGCTCTTGCTTTTGGGCTTGCTGCGCCGGACGTAATCCCTGGCCATGGTTTACATGCGCTCCATGGTGTCGATGCCGAGCAGCGACAGGCCTTGCTCCAGTACCTTGGCGGTGGCGGCACAGAGCAGCAGGCGGCTGGCCCGTTCGTCGGCGCTGACGCCATCCTTGTTGATGGGGCAGGCCTCGTAGAAGCTCATGAAGGCGCCGGACAGCTCGTACAGGTACAGGCACAGCAGGTGCGGCAGGCCCTTGTCGGCCACCGACTTCACGGTGTCGTTGAACTGCACCAGCTTCTGGGCCAGGGCTTCTTCGGCCGGAGCCTGAATGCTGACCCGGCCCTGCAGGGACTCGGCGGTCACACCGGCCTTGCGGAAGATGGACTGCACCCGGGTAAAGGCATACTGCAGGTAGGGCGCGGTATTGCCTTCGAACGACAGCATGTTGTCCCAGTCGAAGATGTAATCGGTGGTGCGGCTCTTGGACAAATCGGCGTATTTCACCGCGCCCATGGCCACCCGGCTGACTATCTGACGCTTTTCTTCTTCGCCGAGGCCGGTGTCTTTCTTCGCCAGCAGGGCGGCGGCGCGTTCCTCCGCTTCCTCGAGCAGATCCACCAGCTTGATGGTGCCGCCGGAGCGGGTCTTGAACGGACGGCCGTCCTTGCCCAGCATCATGCCGAAGGCGTGATGTTCCAGGCTGACCGAATCGGGGATATAGCCGGCCTTGCGTACTATGCTCCAGGCCTGCATCAGGTGTTGATGCTGGCGGGAGTCGATGAAGTACAGTACCCGATCGGCGCCCAGTTGCTCGTAGCGATACTTGGCACAGGCGATGTCGGTGGTGGTGTAAAGATAGCCGCCGTCCTTCTTGCGGATGATGACCCCCATGGGATCACCGTCCTTGTTCTTGTATTCGTCCAGGTAGACCACGATGGCGCCTTCGTCTTCCACCGCCAGCCCCTGCCGTTGCAGGTCGGCGACGATGTCCGCCAGCATGGGGTTGTACATGCTCTCGCCCATGACGTTGGCCGGGGTCAGGGAGACGTTGAGCCGGTCGTAAACCTGCTGGTTATGCTGCAGGGTGATGTCCACCAGCTTCTGCCACATGGCCAGACAGTAGGCATCGCCACCCTGCAGTTTCACCACATAGCCCCGGGCCCGCTCGGCAAAGTCCGGATCGGCGTCGTATTGTTGTTTGGACTCGCGATAGAACTGCTCCAGATCCGACAGGCCGGAGGACAGCACATCCGGCTGCTCCTGCTCGAGCTTTTCCAGATAGGCGATCAGCATGCCGAACTGGGTGCCCCAGTCGCCGATATGGTTGGCGCGGATCACCTTGTGGCCGAGAAACTCCAGGGTGCGGACCACCGCGTCACCGATAATGGTGGAACGCAGGTGCCCCACGTGCATCTCCTTGGCCACGTTGGGGGCGGAGTAGTCCACCACCACGGTCTGAGGGTGTTCCGCCACCGGCACATTGGCGCGTTCATCGGCGACCATGGCGTCTATCTGGCGTGCCAGCCAGTTGCTGTCGAGAAAGAAGTTGATGAAACCGGGGCCGGCCAGCTCGGTCTTGGCCACCAGCTCGGAGGCGGGCAGGTTGTCGACCAGCATCTGGGCCAGGGCGCGGGGGTTCTGGCCGGCAGGTTTGGCCAGCAGCAGCGCCAGGTTGGTGGCCAGATCTCCGTGAGCCTTGTCTTTGGTTCGGTCTACCTGGATGCGGGGAGCCAGTTCGGCGGGCAGTTTGCCTTGCTGTTTCAGGGTAGAGACCGTCTGCTCAAGCAGCGCTTGAATATGTTCTTTCATTATCAGTTCACCAAATTTAAGACAAGGTTGGAGATAACCCGGGGGAAGAAATTCTACTCATAACGGGTACAGAAAACTACCGTCAAGGCAAGGCGAGGCTGCGGATTGAAAGTGGAAGGGGTAAAAAAGGGTCTCTATGGCTACTTCTTCAAGGGAGGAATCTGCCCATGAAACTGGCGTTGTTACCCCTTACCCTCCATCTGATGCCCGGCGGCAAGGTGCCGTTGCGGATCTTCGAGCCCCGCTATATCAGGATGGTGACCGAGGCGAGCCGTAGCGGCACCGGCTTTGGTATCGGCATGCTGGACGAGCTGGACGAGGCCGGCCACAGCGATCTGTTCATGCTCGGGATCCGGGTCAACATCATCGACTTCTATACCCTGGAGGGCGGTTTGCTGGGCATTACCGTGGAAGCCATGGACCGGTTTCGTATCCGCCAGCTGGAACGGGAAGCGGATGGCTTGCTGCGGGCCGAGGTGGACCTGCTCGACAACTGGCGGTCCTGCATGCTGTCGCCGACCGAGCAGGTGTTGTCTGATAAACTGCAGGAAGTCTTTGCCGAGTATCCTGAGATGTCCGAGCTGCATCCGGCGCCTCAATGGCGGGATGCGGCCTGGGTGGCACAGCGCTGGCTGGAAGTATTGCCGCTGAAAAGCCAGCTGACTCAGCAACTGATGGCGGAGGACAGCTGCCATCGGGCGCTCGGCTTCCTGATGTCGATGCTGACCTCGCCGTCCCAGCCGGATTATCGTCATTGAGGCTACCAGAGCTCCACCGGATCGACATCCAGCGACCAGCGCACCTTGCGGGCGCTTGCCAGCTGGTCGATGATGGCCAGCGCCAGGCGGCAGGCCGCCGCCAGCTCTCGTCGGTTGCCGGCCTGCAGCAACAGCTGGTAGCGATACTGACCGGCCTTGCGTTCCATCTGGGCGCTGAGCGGACCCAGGCACAGCACGCCTGTCGGTAGCCCGGGAGCCAGTTGCTGTACCAGTTGCTGCAGAAATTCCTGTACCTGCCGGGACTGGGGCGCCTGGGCCCGCAACAGCGCCTGAAAGCTGAACGGCGGCAGCCCCGCCGCCTGTCGCTCCTGCAGGGCGCTGTGAGCAAAATGGCGATAGCCCTGATTGGCCAGATCCTGTAGCAGGGCGTGTTCCGGCTGATGGGTCTGCAGCACCACCCGGCCCGGTTTGCTGGCTCGCCCGGCTCGCCCCGCCACCTGTATATAGAGTTGAGCGAAGCGTTCGGTGGCTCTGAAATCGCTGGCGAAGAGGGCGCCGTCCGCATCCAGTATCGCCACCAGAGTGACATCGGGAAAGTGATGGCCCTTGGCCAGCATCTGGGTGCCGATCAGGATCTGATACTTGCCGTTGCGAATGCCTTCCAGATGTTGCTGAAAGCTGCCCTTGCGCCGGGTGTTGTCCCGGTCGATGCGAATAATGCCGTATTGGGGAAATATTCCGCTCAGGGCCTGTTCCACCTGCTCGGTCCCCAGCCCTGTCCCCATCAGTTGCCGGCTGCCACAATTCGGACACGCAGGAGGCAGGGGGCGCTGATGATCGCAATGATGGCAGTGCAGCCGGGTGGGGCGCTGGTGCCAGGTATAATGAGCGTCACAGCGTTCGCAATCGGCCAGCCAGCCGCAGTCGTGACACAGCAACGCCGGAGCATAGCCGCGCCGGTTCAGAAACAGCATGACCTGATTGCCCTTCGCCAGCTCCTGTTCGAGCAGCTGGATCAACTGGGGCGAGAGTCCGGCGTGCAGCTGTACATGTTTGCTGTCCAGTAGCAGATGCTCGGCCACGGTGGCGGTGCCGGGGCGCTGGCTCAGGGTCAACAGCTGATACTTGCCGCTGGCCGCATTGTGCAGGCTTTCGAAGCTGGGGGTGGCCGACCCCAGTACGATGGGGATGTCGAGCTGGCGGGCACGCAGCAGCGCCAGATCCCGGGCGTGATAGCGAAAGCCGTCCTGCTGCTTGAACGAGGTATCGTGCTCTTCGTCGATGATGATCAGTCCCAGGCGGGCGAAGGGCGTGAGCAGGGCGGAGCGGGTGCCGATGATGATGGCGGTGCTGCTGTCCCGGCACGACAGCCAGGCATCCAGTCGCTCCCGCTCATTCATGCCCGAATGCAGGGTACTGATCGGTACCTTGAAGCGCTGCTGAAAACGGGAGATGGTCTGGGGGGTCAGGCCGATTTCCGGTACCAGCACCAGCACCTGCCTGCCCGCCTGCAGTATCGGCTCCATGATCTGCAGATAGACCTCGGTCTTGCCGGAGCCGGTGATGCCCTCCAGCAGAAAGGGGCTGAAGCCCCGGGCGCTCTGGATCAGGCTGACCGCCAGCGCCTGTTCCGTGGTCAGGCGGGGTTTGTCATCGTCGCTTACGGCGGTATTGCCCCGCCAGTCGCCGGGCTGCGGCAGTTGTTCCCTTTTTTCTATCAACTGCTTTTTCGCCAGTGCCTGCAGGATGGCGCCGCTGATGCCTCTGACCTCCAGCTCACCGGCGGTCAGCGGCCCCTGGCGCAACAGATTCAGGGCTTGCTGTTGCTTGATGGCCTGGGCGGAAACACCGGCCTCGGCATCGAGCAGATGCCAGTAGGCGGTGCTGCGGTAGTCGGCGGCTTCGCCCTTGCGTAACAAGGCAGGCAGTGCCTGAAAATATACCTCACCGGGGGCGTACAGGTAATATTGCGTGGCCCAGGCCAGCAGCCGCAGTTCGTCATCGGCGAGGATCGGCATCGGGTCGAGCACGGCACCGATGGACTTGAGCTTGGTGGCATCGATGTCCGACCCGGAGGGGTGAGACAACACCAGTGCCGTCATGGTTCTATTGCCAAAGGGTACCGAAACCCGACAGCCGGGTGCCGGCAGCGGCAGCGGGCAGAGATAATCGAATTCCCGCCGTAGCGGTACGGGTAACACAACCCGCAGCAAACCTGGCTTTGGCGTTATCGACATTGGTGATTTTTCCCCCGTTTGACCTTGCCTGCAAATAGGCGATCCTATATTATTCGCACCCTTCACAATACGTGTATCACTCGTGTGGTGTCTGGCTCTGGATCAGATAGCGACACGGCCTACAGATAGAGGTTGTCCATGAAACAAGGTATTCACCCGGAATACAAAGAAATTACTGCCAAATGTTCTTGCGGTAACGAGATCAAGACCCGTTCTACCCTGGGTAAAGATCTGAACCTGGACGTTTGCTCCGCTTGCCACCCTTTCTACACTGGTAAGCAGAAAATGGTTGATAGCGGCGGCCGTGTTGATCGTTTCAACAAGCGCTTCGGCGCGCTGTCCAGCAAAAAATAAGCGATACTCGTCGCAAAAAGAAGGCGCCTCCGGGCGCCTTTTTTTATGGCCGTTCGCTTGTGTGTACCGCGAATCTTTCCCATGGTTATGGCTGGGTCCTGGCCGGGGTGGCGACATGACACTATGGAAATGGCTGCTGGTGCTCGGGTGGTGGCCGCCGGTGGGGGCCGCGGAATGCCCCCGGCTACCGGCAGACGAAACCGTAACGGTACGGCAGGTAATAGATGGTGACACTGTCATTTTACAGGATGGCAGAGTAATCCGCTTTATTGGCGTCGATACTCCAGAACTCAATACTCACGGTAAATTGCCGGCAGAACCAGGAGCCGAAGCTGCCCGGCGTTGGCTGCTGAATAAAATCCCTGTTGGGAGTCGATTGAAACTGGTTTTTGGTGTGGAAAGGCGTGATGATTACGGCCGCTGGCTGGCACATCCGCTCACGATGAGCGGAGATTTGCTGGTCACCCGCATGCTCGCGCTGGGGTTGGGTCCCTTGCTGCTGATCCCGCCCAATGATGATTACTGGCAATGCTGGCTTGCCGTAGAGCAGAGGCTCGCCAGCAACGCCTGGGAGTATGGCAGGCGCCGCTGACCAGCCTTGTCACCGGCGACTGGCAACTGTTGCAGGCCAGGGTTCTCCGCTCTTATGCAGGTTCTGGGCGACTCAAGCTCGAGCTGGAAGGCAAGCTGACCCTGATCGCGGGTCGAGAACTGCCGGCGACGGCGCGCGACAGGCTGAAGCGGCTGCTGCCGGGAGAGCTGCTGTTTATTCGGGGCCGGGTTCGCTCCAGCCGCCACGGTCGGCAAGTATTGTGGATAAACCATCCCTGGCAGTTTCATCTGGTAAAGCAATGAACCTGGCTGGGCAACAGTGAATAAGTTGACTACTATCACATTGTACAAACACTGTGATAAACTTGTTCACACTTAGATTATTATAATGTCAACAATCGCATCAGGGTACTCGTAGAATGACCGACTTCCGTCAAAAAGCGCTCGATTATCATGCCTTGCCCAAACCGGGCAAGATTTCCGTTGAAATCAGTAAGCCGGCCGAAACCGCCAGGGATCTCGCCTTAGCCTACAGCCCGGGTGTGGCCGAACCGGTGCGCGAAATCGCCGCCGATCCTGAAAATGCCTACAAATATACCGGCAAGGGTAATCTGGTTGCCGTTATCACCAACGGTACCGCCATTCTGGGCCTGGGTAACCTGGGCCCTCTGGCTTCCAAGCCGGTAATGGAAGGCAAGGCGTTGCTGTTCAAACGCTTCGCCAACCTCGACTCCATCGATATCGAAGTCAAGCACCGTACTACCGAAGAATTCATTCAGACCGTGGCAGCCATTGCCGACACCTTTGGCGGCATCAACCTGGAAGACATCAAGGCACCCGAGTGCTTTGAAATCGAAAAGGCGTTGATCGAACGCTGTAACGTACCGGTGTTCCATGACGACCAGCACGGCACCGCCATCGTCACGGCCGCCGGCCTGATCAACGCCCTGGAAGTACAGGGCAAGCGCATCGCCGAAGCCCGCGTGGTGTGCATGGGCGCCGGTGCCGCCGCCGTGGCCTGTATGGAGCTGCTGATCAAGTGCGGCGCCCAGCGTGAGAACATCTACATGTTGGACCGCAAGGGTGTTATTCACACTCGCCGTGACGATCTGAACGAGTACAAGGCGCTGTTTGCCAACAACACCGACAAGCGCACTCTGGAAGACGTGATCACCGATGCCGACATCTTCGTGGGCGTGTCCGGCCCGGATGTACTGCCGGCCGAAGCGGTGGCACTGATGGCCCCGAATCCGGTTATCTTTGCCTGCTCCAACCCGGATCCGGAAATCAAGCCCGAGCTGGCTCATTCCGTACGTCAGGATCTGGTCATGGGTACCGGTCGCTCCGACTACCCGAACCAGGTGAACAACGTGCTGTGCTTCCCCTTCATCTTCCGTGGTGCCCTGGATGTTCGCGCGTCCTGCATCAACGACGAGATGAAAGTAGCCGCCGTCGATGCTATCCGTGGTCTGGCCAAAGAGCCGGTACCGCAGGAAGTGCTGGTTGCCGCCGGCGTGGATTCGCTGGAGTTTGGCAAGGACTATGTGATTCCCAAGCCGATGGATCCGCGCCTGCTGCCGCGCGTTGCCCGGGCCGTGGCCGTGGCCGCCGTGGAGTCCGGCGTAGCCGGCATCGTGCTGCCGGAAAACTACATGCTGGATTGATGATAGGCATGACATGAAAAAGGGGAGCTTCGGCTCCCCTTTTTGCGTTTGTGCAACCTTGTATGGCCGGTCATTCCTGCGCAGGCAGGAATCCATGTCACAGAGTGATTCCGGTGCAATGGACCCCTGCCTTCGCAGGGGGTGACGCTGATTGTTGAATTCAGATTCGGCAGAGAGCGAAACTGCTCGCTCACTTGCGAGTCAGATAAACCCCGGCTTCCATATGATGGGTATAGGGGAACTGATCGAACAAGGCGAAGCGACTGATGTCGTGGGTCTGTGACAGGGTCTCCAGATTCTGGCGCAAGGTCTCCGGGTTGCAGGAGATATAGACGATATTGTCGTAGTCCTGCACCAGCTTGACGGTTTCCTCGTCCAGCCCGGCCCGGGGCGGGTCCACCAGTATGGTGTTGCACTCGTAGCTGGTCAGATCGACGCCCTGCAAGCGGCGAAACTCGCGTACCCCGCGCATGGCCTGGGTGAACTCTTCCGCCGACATCCGCAGAATGGTCACGTTGTCGATGCCATTGGCAGCAATGTTGTACTGGGCCGACTTGACCGACGAGCTGGCGATTTCGGTGGCCAGCACCCGGCGGAAGTTGGCGGCCAGGGCCAGCGAGAAGTTGCCGTTGCCGCAATACAGCTCCAGCAGGTCGCCGCTGGCTCCCTGGGTGGCATCCAGCGCCCAGCCCAGCATCTGTTCGTTCATGCGGCCGTTGGGCTGGGTAAAGCTGTTTTCTACCTGCTGGTAGATGAGCTCCCGGCCCGCCACCTGCAGCCGCTCCACCACGTAATCCTGGCCGACCACCCATTTCTGTTTCTTGGCCCGGCCGATGATGCTGGCGGAGATCCCCTGTTGTTGCAGTTGTGCCAGCACCCCCTGCACGGCGCTGTGCCAGGCCTCATCCAGCTGACGATGATAGAGCAGGCTGATCACCAGCTCGCCGCTCAGTGACGACAGAAAGTCGACCTGAAACAGCTTGCGGCGCAGCACTGGGTCGGGCTTGAGCGCATCCAGCAGCAGCGGCATGGCCTGGTTGATCAGGCTGGAGGCGGCAGGGAATTGGTCGACCCGGTATTTCTCTCTGGTGGCCTGATCAAACATGATGTAGTAGAGGTCATCGCCCTGATGCCAGACCCGAAACTCGGCGCGCATCCGGTAATGTTCGGGCTCGGAGGCAAACACGTCCAGCGCCGGTGGGGTAAAGGGCGCGAAGGTTTCCCTGAGCCGGTCGGCCTTTTCATCCAACTGTGCCTGGTAGGTTTGCGGGTTGACCACTGTGCTCATGAGTTGCCTCTCTGTAAAACGGAGCGCAAATTCTACGGCCTGCGGCGAATTTGTCCAGTTATCGCACGGCGGGCTGGTGGTCGGAAGCGGCTTTTGCCAGACTGCAGCCTCTGCTGACGGACTGAAATAAAAGGAAATAGCTATGCGGCGTAAAAAACCGGAGGATCTGCGGGAATGGTGTTATCCCTTTATCTTCGAGACCCGGCTGACCTGTGATTATGAAATTCTCACCGACGAACTGTGCTGTCATATCGGCGTGGTGCTGTCGCAGCTTGGCGAGGGTTTCGATGACATCAGGACCGATCTGGAGCAGTTGCAACCGCTGATCTACAACCTCAATGGCTCGGTACGGGGCAAGAACGGTATTTTCGAGCAGGATATCGACTGGCTGAAGGAGCGATACACTCATTACCAGCAGGCAACCGCCGGGCGGGTCACCGGCTTTGTGCTGCCGAGGGGGCCGGCACCGGTGCCGCAATTGCACCTGTGTCGTTGTACCGGCAAGAAGATAGTGCGCATGCTGGTGCGGCTGGAACAAGAGGGCAGAAAATTCGACGAAATCCTGCCTCGTTTTGCCAATGTGCTGGCCAACTTCTTCTTCGTGCTGACTGTGGTCATCAAGGATCGGCTGAACGTGGAAGAAGTACCTTACATCAGCATCAATTACTGAATCGGTACGGTTTTCCTGCCGCGGATCCAGGACACTGTGACCCGAAAGCCGCGTGATAGCCGGCAGCGGTCAGGGCCCGCTGCCGACTGCCTTTATCCGGCCAGAGCCTGGACAAGCTGACGATCGAACGAGAGGCGGCGCTCATCATCGAGCTGTGTGCGGATGCGTTGTTCCAGACGGCGGGCATGATGCTCAAAGCCCCAGCGACTCAGGGTATTCAGGTCTTCAATTGCCTTCGGCAGCTCCAGCTTGTCGCCGTCAATCTGTTCGTATTTGCCCATCAGCTGTCTGGCCTGCAGCAGACGTGCAGACAATTGACGCGTCAGCGGAAATTCATGACGGACTTGCTCGCCGTCGGTGTTGGCTGCACTCAGTGTCAGCATGGCCGGTGCGGTATTGCTGTCAATCAGAGACAGTAAGTCCACCGACAACCGGCCGTTTTCATCCGTTTCCAGCGGGGCAACCCTGGTACCCACGGTGGCCGTCAATGTGAACTGGCGCAGTGGTAACTCGCTTTTTTCGAGTTTTTGATCGATTTTCTCCCGTTCCGGGATGCCCAGCGCCTTTTTTTCTCTTCGGGCGTGACTTTCCATGTTCATGAGCGGATTGATGCCCGCCACCCCGTTGGCCAGCAGATCCTTGGTCATTACATCCGGCAGCATGCCAAAGAAAGGCACCACTCGACGACAGAGAGCACGACACCACCCGCGGTCATGACGATACCAACAGGGAATTCATACAGTTCACGAAGAGGCTGGTAGGGCGTGTAAACAGCGAGTGTTTTATTGACCGAGTAGATGGTGACACGGAATGACTCATGATCCGTCACACTGAAACGGGGTGAAGGTTGATCAATAAATCCCAGCCCGCCCCCCTGAGTCTGAAAAACATAATCCCGACGCACCGACTCCCGATCAATATCTATGGAGTTAACGGTTTCGGCGGGCAAGTGGTTGGCACAACCCGTTAGTGCCGCAGCCAGCATTCCGCCGGCTATCGCCGTTACGAGAGTATTCAATGACACCATGGTTTTCCTTTTCATTTCTATATCAAGCGGCTCGTGCAGGAGCCGGGGCGGTGGCAGATCAAGAGCACGCAGCACAAGCCTGCGTCAGGCTCGCTGGCCGGGAGCATATCGAGTGCACGAAAACTGAATGATCGCCGGTAATGGCGGAGGTTCATAAACGGGCATGCCAGTTCCATGCCCCAAGGTGAGACTGTTAATACAAGTTTCAATTATACCTTGTCAAGGCGGGGGGCTCCGTAACGCCGGTTTTTGGTCGCAGGCCGGTCTGGTCAAACCGATTCAATCGGCAGGAGTACTATGTAAAGCATCCAACGCAAAGCACCCGACATTTGCGGTGGATGCGATAAACAGAGGATGGGGCGTGCAGAAGAGTCGATGGGCCGGATCTGTCGTTCAGCCACGCAGGCGTGGCTGAACGTTGTTACCTTTTCATCGATGAGCCATCACGGAGTCTTTATTGGGGCTCGGACGGCTGGCGATAGGGATTTTCCGGCAACTGATCGGCCCGCAAGGGCGGGCGACGAGCGCCTTCCTTGGGGCCATAGGCGCTGCTCAGGTAATCCAGAATGGTCGCCTCGGTATTGGCGTCGAACGGCCACAACCCCTGCTTGTCCTGCATCCAGCGGATCAGCGACAGCCAGTGCTCACGACTGCCGCTGTTCTGGGTGACCAGTTTGGAGGAATGACAGGCGGTGCAGTTGTTGCGTACCGTTTCCCAGCCGGGGGCGATGATAAAGCCGGTTTGCGGATCCAGCTCGGCGGCCAGCGCCGGCGTGGCCGACAGGCCCAGCAACAGGCCCAGTGCAGCAGCACGTATCATGCTCACCTCCTAGACGATTTGTATCGCGATACGGTGACAGGCATTGTTCAAATAACCCTTGGGATTCCAGCCCGGGACCACCATTGGCTGGGCCTTACCTTCGCTGTCGACCGCCTTGGCCCATACTTCGTAATAACCCTTTTCGGGGAAGCTCAGCTCGCTCTGCCAGTGCTGCCAGGCCAGGCGATTGGCCGGGGCGCGCAATTCGGTTTTTTGCCAGGTAATACCGAAGTCGATGGAAACATGGAGCTCCTTCACCTCCAGATCACCGGCCCAGGCGTGGCCACGTACCAGCAAGGGCTCGCCGAGTTTGTGACTGATGCCGGTTTTGGGGAAGGTGATCAAGGATTTCACCGGCATGGACTCGATGATTTCCATATCCTCATCCGGCACCTGGGTGCCCGGAGCCACCGGATATTTGGGCACGCTGTAGGACGGAGCCGCCATCTTGTTGCCGTCGTGCACCTTGTTGCGGATGACGATTTTCTTCAGCCACTTGCCCGAGGTGGAGGCAGGCCAGCCGCCGCAAACCAGCCGTAACGGATGACCGTTCAATACCGGAATGTCTTCGTCGTTCATGGCCCAGGCGATCAGGGTTTCGTCTTCCAGCGCCTTGGACATCGGTACGCCTCGGGAAATGGCCTCCTTGCTCGGATCGCCGCTGGGATGCAAATCACCACCGTAGTAACCGATATAGACCGCGTCTTTCTTGATGCCGCAGGCTTCCAGCACATCCCGCAGCCGTACCCCGGTAAATTTGGGGCTGGCCACCGCGCCGGTGGTCCATTGGTTGCCGCTGGCGGCGGGCACGTATTCGCTCCGGCCGTTGCCGCCGCATTCCACCGTCAGCTGGTAACTATGGTGCTTGAAGCGTGATTTCAGCTCGGCAATGGTAAAGGTGGTAGGGGTTTCACAGGACTCGCCGGCAATCTCCAGGGTCCAGGTGGCCGGATCCAGCGCCTTGACGTCGGGCACCAGACCATTGTTGCGCACGAACATGTGCTTGGCCGGGGTGATCTCGTCGTCCAGCAGGTGCGGCGGGGTTTCGGCGTTGATGGGTCTGTCGTTGAGGATGGTCAGACCCTCTTTGCCCGGCAGAGCAAAGGGTTCGTCGCTCTGGGCAAAGGCGGCAGGGATCAGCCCGGCCGGCATATTTTTAGAGAAGGGAATACTGGCACCGATGGCCGTGGCCATGGCAAGCAGGCCACCACGCTTGAGAAAGCCCCGGCGGCTGCCGGCATCGGTCTCACGGTTCCATACCAGTTCATCGGCTTTGATCGGGTCTTCTGCGTACAGCTCGTGCAAACCCCGGCTGGGCTTTTTGTTCTTGTTGTTTGAGTCGTGTGCCATTTTTTTCTCCTTGTGTGCTCGTGGCGACAGGCCTGATCCACCGTCAATACAGCCTAGCAAACGACCACATGTTATCTACATGTAAATATTACTTAATTGAGACCCTTATCATATTAATTTTTATGATGAATTATGCGTGTTTGGCGGGGATGTATGCATATACAGTCAGGTCGCCTTTACCTATAATGCCCCCGCTTTGGTGCCGACAGGCATAAACGGGAATCCGGTGCAAATCCGGAGCTGGCGCGCAGCGGTAAAGAGGAACGACACGACAGGGGGCAACCCGGGCACTACCAGAGAGGGTGGGAAGCCGTCGTTTAGGTGGGCCATCAGGCCCGAGCCTCCAAGCCCGAATACCTGCCAAAGAGCCAACAGGAAGGGCCTGCTGGCAGTCACTACGCGTACTAGGAACTCATCAATGTCTAAAAACTGGCTGGCGGCTACCTTGCTGCCATGGGCAGCCTTTGCCCAGAATTCTACCGAATCCACCGATATCACCATCTACAACCGCGTCGAGCAGCCGGCTACCAGCGCCCTGGCGCCGGTCGAGGTGATCACCAAGGCCGAGATCGAACGCCGCCAGCCGCGTTCACTGGTGGATCTGCTTGAAACCTTGCCGGGCATGCAGTTCGGCAGCCAGAGTGGCGGTATCGGCCAGTTAAGTAGCCTGTTCGTGCGCGGCACCGAGTCTGCCCATGTGCTGGTACTGATGAACGGCCGTCCCATGGCGCAGATGGTGTCCAGCAATGTGGATTTCAGCCAGTTGCCGGTAAGCAACGTCGAACGTATCGAATACATTCGTGGTCCCCGTGCCGCCATCTATGGCTCCAGAGCCATCGGCGGCGTGGTCAACATCATTACCACCTCACAGGTGAATAGCGCCCAAGTGGGGGTAACCACCGGCAGCAATGACTACTATGCCGCCGATGTGTCCATCAACCAATGGGTGACCGACGCTACCCGGTTGCAGTTGGCTACCGGCTACCGGGAAACCCGCGGCTATGATGTTATTCCTGATAATAGCCAGTCAGACCGGGATGGCTTTGACAGCAAGAACCTGACTCTGGGTATCGAGCACAAGCTGAATCAGGCCTGGAGCTGGGATACCAATTTTAATGGTTGGGAAAACAACACAGAATATGATTATTATGAGCCATATTTTGGTTCTCCCGGATCTGACAGCAATCACACGGAGGCTTATCAGGTCGATACCGGCATTCGTTATCAGGACGAGCAATTAACCGGTCAGCTGAACGCCAGCTATGGCGAATACGAATCCGAAGACTGGAATACTGAATCCGGCCGAGATACTGCCTCCAATATCAGTACCGCCACTCACCGCCTGGATGGCCTGGTTCAGTATCACTACTCTGAGCAAGGTTATATCTTGTCAGGCATGGACTGGCAGCGGGATCGTCTGCTGGCTGAGACGACAAGTTACAGTGCTCCAGATCGTGACAACACAGGTGTATATGCTTCAGTCTTTCATACCTGGTCACCGGTATCGGTCGAGCTGACCGGTCGTGTCGATGACAACGAGCAGTTTGGCACCCATGGAACCTGGCAGAGCGCCTTGTCGGTTGACTTGCCAAATCAACATAAGACAACGTTAAGCTACGGTACCGCTTTTAGAGCACCAAACTTTATTGAGTTGAATTTTTTATCTGGTGAACCAGAACCTGAAAAGTCCGAAAATATAGAGCTTTCACTGGAAGGTGATTATTCATTATTTAGTTGGCAGATGAATTTATATCGCAATGATATTAAAGGATTATTGTTCAATCAGACGCCAACTGTAAAGGATAACACGGATGCTGTTATTGAAGGTGTTGAGTTTGTAATAAAAACCACAACCGGACCGGTTCATCATACCGCCAGCTTCGACTATACCGATGCGGAAGATAAACGGGCTCCCAATCAGGGAAAGCAGCTTCTTAATCGTGCTAAGCGCAAGTTCAGCTGGACCGGTGATGTTGATGTGGCCAGGACAAATCTGTTTGTCCAGGTATTGTATGTGGGAGAGCGGGAAACACCTGACGCGGTTACTTTTGAAAGGACTTTTACTCCTTCCTATACCATTTGGAATATCGGCGCCCGTTACCCGCTGACTCGGCAACTGATCCTGAACGGCAAGATCAACAACCTGTTTGACAAGGACTATCAGGTAGTCGATGGCTACGACGCCCCCGACATGGAATTCTACGTCGGCGCTGATTACCGCTTCTGAGTTAGTGGTGACCTCTTGAGCGTAACATCTAGAAGATCATGAAGAAGGATAAGGTGTTCCCGAAGCCAGCCGTTGATGGCATGGATGCCATCGCCGAGCATACAGGGATGTACTTGCTGTGTGTTGGTGTGGGATACCTTATCCTGGTACACACCTGACGGATGTAAGCCGGCCACTGCGCCGGCTTTTTCATGGCCGTCTTTGGCGCTATGATACTGCCCTTGCGCAGCGAGGGCAGGCCTTTCACATTAAGGGCCGGCTCTGCATAGAAAGGGCAGACAGTGGCAAACATTCTTATCTTCGACTCCGGCATGGGCGGTTTGTCCGTCTATCGCGAGGTCAGCAAGACCCTGTCGGGTCATCAATACCTGTATCTGTTCGATAATGCCTGCTTCCCCTATGGCGAGCTGGGCGAGTCACGGCTGGTAGAACGGGTCGTCGAGCTGTTCGAGGCCTTCGTCGCACGCCATTCTGTCGATATCGCCATTATCGCCTGCAATACCGCCAGCACCCATGTGCTGCCCGCACTGCGTCAGCGGTTGTCCATTCCGGTGGTGGGGGTGGTGCCGGCCATCAAGCCGGCCGCCGAATACAGTCGGCAATACGGCAAAGGCCACATCGGACTGCTGGCCACGCCGGGTACCGTGTCCCGTCGTTATACTGCCGAGCTGATCCAGAGCTTTGCCGCCGATTTGCAGGTGTCTTTGCTCGGTACGACCGAACTGGTGAAAATGGCGGAAGACAAACTTTCCGGTGCACCGATCGACATGCATCGCCTGGCTCAGATACTGGCACCCTGGCGGGGGCCGCAAGGGCCGGACACCATAGTGCTGGGCTGCACCCATTTTCCCTTGCTGGCCGACGAGCTGAGTTGCTGTCTGCCCCAGGCCAGATTGATCGACTCCGGTGCGGCCATCGCCCGCCGAGTCGCGAGTCTGCTGTTGCACTCGACGCCAGCGCAGCATGATCACCAGGCTAATATCGAGCCGGGCCAGCTGTTTTGCACCGAGATGACACAAAAAGCCCGGCGACAGGCCGGGACTTTTAATGAAGAAGGGTTTGACGCTCTCAGGTGTTTCGTACCTTAAGCGCCGTGATCAGGGTTGCCCCTGATCATCACTGCCTTCCTCATCATCTTTACGCTCATTGGCCTCTCTGACCTTCAGCGTCCTCTGCTGGAACTCTGATTCGTTCAACGCCTGCTGGGCTGCCCGAGCGGCATCACTCGGCATCTCCACAAAACCAAAGCCACGGCGTTTACCGGTGTGCTTGTCTTTCATCAGCCGAACCGATAACACCTGACCAAAGCCTTCAAACAGCGTCCGCACCGAGGCCTCATTGGCCCGGTACGGCAGGTTGCCTACATATAGCGTGGTCGTCGGAATAGCTTCCGGTACCGGGGGGCGGGTGAACAAGGGGGTCAGCAACCCTCCCAGCAGCAAGCCAAGTGCAAACAGAATGGCAGGAGACAGAGAAGGCGCAGTCAAGCCAATAACAACATAACCGACCAGGGCAAGGCCTAGAGCCAACAGGGCAGACTGAATATAAACAGGGTACTGGGATAACTTCATCGGCAGTCCAATCTCAAAGTGGATGAATGTGTATGGCATGTCTGCATCGAAACAATAGAGCTCATGCCATCGATAACAGCATAGCCTCAATTGAGCTATGCAGAGTAATGACTGCAAGCGGTAACCATCATAAATGTGATCTTGGATAATCAAATCAGACAGAGTTGTTCAAAATATGACCGCGAAGATGTTTGATACCCCGCGATCTGTGGGTAACTCTGTGACTAAGCTGTGCTTTTGCTTGGAGTATAAGCAATCAGTCACCAAAGCCCTGTTTTTTACAAAAAAGCCCTTGCGCAAAATCGGGCGGTCCCTATAATGCGCATCCACTGACACGGGGCAACACGCCAACGGTCACAAGGGTTCGAAACGAACGAAACAAAGTTTGCTTCAACGCTTGACGAACAAAACGGAATGCGTAGAATACGCATCCCTGACCTGAAACAAGGTCAACGCTCTTTAACAATATATCAAGCAAACTGTGTGGGCACTCGCAGGTAGTTGAGAAACAAAAAAA
>NZ_MDKE01000022.1 GCF_001870485.1 Oceanisphaera psychrotolerans
TTTTTGTTACCTTTGACGAACGGCTTGACATGCTGGGGCGGTAACAGCATGACTTGATGCCCTAGCTGTTGCAGCGTTCTCCCCCAATAATTGGAGCCGCTGCAGGCTTCCATGGCGATGGGCACCTGAGGGTGCTGACTGAGCAGCTCCAGTACCTTGTGCCGGGCGACCTTGCGGTTGAACACCGCCTTGCCAGCTTGATTAATGCCACAAACCTGAATCACATTCTTTGCCAAATCGATACCAATAAGCGTAATGTTCATAGTGGACACCTTTTGTGGTTATTTGAGCTTCAACCCAAATATGGCGCATCGCGACGCCGGTTACACAAGAGGTGTCCATCTCATCATCCCTGGGGGCCCTTTGCCCTCCTTGGTTGAGCACGGAGTTGACGGTCAGTATCTGACAGGGCTGCACAGCAGCTTCACGAAGTGGCAGCGGGGATTGCCGGAGTCGACCGTCAAATGCCAAGGATGGCATTTGCTGAGCGCCCCATGGATGGGCTTGAAGCGTGTCGGCGGAGCGTAATCGCGCTGCTGCTTCGCATGACGGTCATTCTCAATGAGTTGTGACTAAAAGGCAGGCTTATGGCTTACAGCTACCCGAAGGGTCTTCCATCCAGGACTCCAGGATCAACTGGGCCGAGACCGCATCCACCGCATCTTTACCCAGCGCCTTGTAGCCACCGGCTTCAAACAGGAGGGCACGGGCATCGGTGGTGGTCAGGCGTTCGTCCTGCAGCTCGACCCTGATGCCGAAGCGACCGTGCAGGCGGTTGGCAAACTTGCGGGCACGGCGGCTGATGTCCTGCTCGGTCCCGTCCATGTTGAGCGGCAGCCCTACCACCAGCAGATCCGGTTGCCACTCTTTCAGCAAGGCCGCAATCTGATCCCAGTTGGGTACCCCTTCGTTGGCCTTCAGCGCCAGTAGGGGACGGGCCGAGGCGGTGAGCTGCTGGCCTACCGCCACCCCGATGCTTTTCATGCCGTAGTCGAAGCCCAGCAAGGTCAGGCTCATGCGTGACCCACCTGAGACGACAGATGACGGGCGTCTATGCCGAGGCGGGCGATGGCTTGCTGCCAGCGCTGGGCGAGGGGGGTATCGAAGATCAGCCCGGTGTCGGCGGGAATGGTCAGCCAGCTGTTTTCTGTCAGCTCCTGCTCCAGTTGCCCCGGAGTCCAACCCGCATAGCCGAGGGCAACCAGGTAGTGTTCGGGCGCCTGTTCGGTGCCGAGCGTCTGCAATACGTCCGGCGAGGTGGTGATCATCAGGTTATCGGCCAGCAGCTGACTGGAGCTGAACCCTTCCACCGGAGTGTGCAGTACAAAGCCCCGGTCGGCCGCGACTGGCCCGCCCTGCAGTACCGGCTTGTCCATCTCGGGCACATCGTCCGGCTGCATCTCCAGCTGATGCAACAGTTCATGCAGCGGCATATCGATGGGAATGTTGATCACCAGCCCCATGGCGCCTTCGTCGTTGTGTTCGCAGATATAGGTCACGGAGCCGGCGAAGAAGGGATCCTTGAGGCTGGGCATGGCGATAAGAAAATGATGTTGCAGTGAGTCCATGTCATCTCGTCTTGGGTCGGTAACGGCCCCGCCGGCACAGGGCTGGCGGGGGCGGTCAGGGTCCTGCTGTCAGGACAGGCGTTTTTCGATGGCGTCCATCAGCATGCCGGAGATGTTCACCGGAAAGGCCGCCTCGATTTCCCGTACACAGGTCGGGCTGGTGACATTCACCTCGGTCAGTTTATCACCGATAATATCCAGCCCTACGAAGATCAGGCCTTTTTCCTTGAGTATCGGGCCCAGGGCCTCGGCGATGCGGCGATCGCTGTCGCTCAGGGGACGGGCTTCGCCCCGGCCTCCGGCGGCCAGATTGCCGCGGGTTTCACCGCCCTGGGGAATGCGTGCCAGGCAGTAGGGAACCGGTTCGCCATCCACCACCAGCACGCGCTTGTCGCCGTCCTTGATGGCGGGCAGATAGGCCTGCACCATGCAATAGCGGCTGCCGTGTTCGGTGAGCGTTTCGATGATCACCCCCAGGTTGGGATCGTCCTCTTTCACCCGGAAAATCGAGGCGCCACCCATGCCGTCGAGCGGCTTGATGATGATATCTTTGTGCTCCTGATGAAAGGCGCGGATATCACTGGCCTTGCGGCTGACCAGGGTGGTGGGGGTGTGTTCCGAAAACCAGGCGGTATAGAGTTTCTCGTTGGCGTCCCGCAGGCTTTGGGGCTTGTTGACGATCAGGGTGCCTTCGCCCTCGGCCCGCTCCAGCAGGTAGGTGGCGTAGATATACTCGGTATCGAAGGGAGGATCCTTGCGCATCAGGATCACGTCGAGCGAGCTCAATGGCTGGCGCACGGCGTCTTCCAGGGTGAACCACTGGCTGGCGTCTTCCTTTACGGTCAGCCGGGCCATGTGGCCGAAGGCTTCCCCGTCGCGCAGGCTCAGGTCACTCATCTCCATATACCACAGCTCGTAGCCCCGGTGCTGGGCTTCCAGCAGCATGGCGAAGCTGGTGTCTTTCTTGATGTTGATGGACTGGATGGGGTCCATCACGATACCCAGTTTAATGGTCATGCAAGATCTCCAAATCGGCATTGCAGGGCGGTGATGGCGGTCAGCGCCGCGGTTTCGGTTCTCAGTACCCGGGGGCCGAGTAGTATATCAATAAAGTCGTGCTCACGGGCCCGGGTTATTTCTTCATCGGACAGACCGCCCTCTGGCCCCACCAACAGTCTGATGCCGGCTTCGGGGGCGGGCAAGGTGCCGACGCTGTATTTGGCTCTCGGATGCAGATTGAGCCTGAGATCGGTGGTTTCTTCTGCCAGCCACTGCTCCAGGGCCATGGCCGGGCGGATCTCGGGAATGCGGTTGCGGCCACATTGCTCGCAGGCGGCGATGGCGATGCTCTGCCATTGCTGCAGCTTCTTTTCCAGCCGTTCGCCGGAGAGTTTGACGCCGCAGCGGCTGGAAAACAGCGGGGTGATCACGTTGACGCCCAGCTCCACCGATTTCTGGATGGTGAATTCCATCTTGTCGCCGCGGCTGATCACCTGCCCCAGATGAAAATGCAACGGCGACTCGCTGTCGGCCGCCTCGAAGTCGCCGACCCGCACCCGGACCGATTTCTTGTCCGCCTGCAGGATTTCGGCCTGATACTGGCCGCCCTGACCGTTGAACAGCACCAGTTGCTGACCGGGCTGCATGCGCAGCACCCGGCCGACATGGTTGGCACCGTCTTCCGACAGTGCCAGCTCAAGGCCGCAAGACAGCGCGGCGGGCTCATGGATTCGGGGTATACGCATAATGTTCGCATTGCTCCTTCACAAAGGGGTTGCGGTTGCCCTGGATAGTGCCGATACGATGATCCCGTTCACACTCCCAGTCGCTGGCCGGATACTGCCGGTTCCAGACTTCAAACAGCTTGAGTTGCTGCGCGGCAATTTTCAGTTGGTATTGCTGTTGCATGTACAGGTAGGTGCGGGCGATGGCCCCCCGGCTTTCCATGGGAGGCTGCGCCTTGCGGCCCTTGAAGTCGACCAGCATCTGACAGCGACCATACTGGTTCGGCTTGCCGTTCCATTCGGAAAAACGGTAATTGGAGCGGTCGCCGTTCACCTCACCCACCGCCGGTACCAGATTATGCAGATCGCCCTCCATCTGCTTGAACAGCGTATCGTTGCGGGTGCAGTTCTTGCGGCCCCCCTGTTGCCAGCATTGGCGCTGATGACCGAACTCCCAGGCCGGGACCACGTGTTCCCATTCGACACGGCTGGCCCGTTTTTGCTGTTTGCGGACCTGGTAGCCGCAGCGTTCCAGATCCGGTATCAGCTTCTTGCCGGTGACGTCGATGGGGCAACCGCAGTAAAAGGTCACCGGGTAATCGTTGTAAATATCGGGGGCGACTTTCTTGGCCTGACGAAAGGACAAGGCGTCCCCATGGGCCAGCCAGGAGCTGAAGCCCAGAAGTAGAATGAGATAGCGCACGACTCGTTATTTATTATGGTGTAATGGCGGGGCAAGCTTATCATCCGGGACCGGGGCGGGGAAAGGGCTGGTGGCGGGAAGCGGGGACCGAAAGGGGTCCCCTGGGTACCGTTACAGCAGGGCCAGCATGGCCTCGGCGGAAGACACCTCGAACTTGCCCGGCGCTTCTACCTGCAAGGCGGTGACCACGCCATTGTCTGCCACCAGCGCAAAACGCTGGGCCCGCAGGCCACCGAATTCACCGGTGTCTTTGGCCAGCCCCAGCGCCTGGGTAAAGGTACCGGCACCGTCGGCCAGCATGGTGATGGCGCCGGCATTCTGGGCCTGCTGCCAGGCGCGCATCACGAAGGCATCGTTGACCGACAGGCAATACAGGCTCACGCCCTTGGCCTCGAACTGGTCAGCCAGCGCGACAAAACCGGGTAAATGGGCCTTGGAGCAGGTGGGCGTAAAGGCGCCGGGTACGGCGAAGATAACCACCTTCTTGCCGCCAAAGAGCGCGGTGCTGTCGGCCTCGGTCTTGCCGGCGTCGGTGATAAAGGTAAAGCTCTGTGCGGGCAATTGTTCGCCAATCTTGATCATGGGACTTTCCTTCTGGTGGTGTCGGTCACGGATAAGTCATGCAGCATAACAGACATGGTGCTGTCGTCATTCCCGCGAAGGCGGGAATCCAGGGCTTGTGGCGCAGAACGGCCAGGCTGCGAGTCGCCAGCAAAGGCACTGGACCCCCGCTTTCGCGAGGGTGACGAGAAAGACAAACCAGCCCCAGAATCCACATCGGTTATTAGATCTTACTTAACGACAACAGTGTATTGCAATGCAGGCATTGATAGCGCTGCTTGCCACGCTGAATATTATTATGACGGCGCTGGCTCAGTCGATGTTGACGACAGTCGCACTGGTAGCCGAACGTCGGCGCCACCTTGGCGGTGTCCAGTCGATGCCGGGTATGCGGCTGAAGTCCGAACACCGACTGCATGATGTGCTGCCATTCCTTGCCGTGCGGCCTGACCTTGCCGTAGCAGGCAAAAGCGACCAGATGCGCCACTTCATGGGGGATGATGTCCGTCATGAAGTCGGTCTCGTTGTCGGCCAGCAGCACCGGGTTGAAGCGCAGCTCCCAGCGTTCCAGCCAGGCCGAACCGGCGATGCGGCCGCGCTGGTTGAAGTTGACGACGGGGAACGAAAATTCGCGGTCCAGTTTTTGGCCGGTGAGGGTGAGGCAGTATTCAACACGGTCCAGTACCTGTTGGCGCAGTGTTTGGCTTGGCTGGTTCATGGATAAGATAAACAGATGACAGTTGGCTGCATGCTGTGCGGGACTTTGCACTGGAAGATGCCATTCAGTGTGAAAGGAGGACAAAGGGTGCCGCTCCAGCGACCGTCACATGCCATGGATGGCATGTGCGAGCTCACAAGGAAGTGCTTGTTGCGTGTCGCTGGAGAGGTTCCTTTGTCCGATGACATCATGAGGCTCAGCAAACAATCTGTATGAATAGGTAAAAAAAGGGGAAGCGTTTGCTTCCCCTTGATGCTTACTTCAGGCCGGCGGCGTCGCGCAGCAGTTCGGCCTTGTCGGTCGCTTCCCAGGGGAATTCGTCCCGACCGAAGTGGCCGTAGGCGGCGGTGGACTGGTAGATGGGACGGTTCAGGTCCAGCATCTGGATCAGGCCATAAGGACGCAGATCGAAGTGCTCGCGCACCAGGGCGTCGATCAGCTCCTCGGACACCTTGCCGGTGCCGAAGGTTTCCACGCTGATGGACGTCGGCTCGGCCACGCCGATGGCGTAGGACACCTGAATTTCACAGCGGTCGGCCAGACCGGCGGCGACGATGTTCTTGGCCACGTAACGGGCGGCGTAGGCGGCGGAGCGATCCACCTTGGACGGATCCTTGCCGGAGAAGGCGCCACCACCGTGACGAGCCATGCCGCCGTAGGTGTCGACGATGATCTTGCGTCCGGTCAGGCCGCAGTCACCCATGGGGCCACCGATAATGAACTGGCCGGTCGGGTTGATGAAGTACTTGGTGTTCTTGGTCAGCCACTCGGCCGGCAGCACCGGCTTGATGATCAGCTCCATCACCGCTTCGCGCAGGGTCGCCTGATCGATGTCCGGGCCGTGCTGGGTTGACAGTACCACGGCGTCGATGGCCACCGGCTTGCCGTCTTCGTAGACGAAGGTCACCTGGGACTTGGCGTCCGGACGCAGCCAGGGCAGTTCCTTGGCCTTGCGCACATGGGTCTGGCGCTTGACCAGGCGATGGGCGTAGGTGATGGGCGCGGGCATCAGCACGTCGGTTTCGTTGGACGCATAACCGAACATCAGGCCCTGATCGCCGGCACCCTGGGCATAGGGGTCGGCATCTTCCCGGTCTACGCCCATGGCGATATCCGGAGACTGTTTACCAATGGCGTTGAGCACGGCGCAGCTGTCGCCGTCGAAACCCATCTCTGAGCTGGTGTAGCCGATATCGCGCACGGTGCGACGGGCCAGCTCTTCGATATCGACCCAGGCGCTGGTGGAGATTTCACCACCCACGATCACCATGCCGGTCTTGACGTAGGTTTCGCAGGCCACGCGCGCCTTGGGATCCTGCTTGATGATGGCATCCAGCACCGCATCGGAGATCTGATCGGCAATTTTGTCCGGATGACCTTCGGATACGGACTCGGAGGTAAACAGTCTGGCCATGATTCTTTCCTAACTTTAATTAATCTGGGGTGTAATGACGCGCCATCATGGCGGTATTAACATCTGGATGGCTATTCTAGAGAGGCACCGCACCGATTGCCAGTAAAAAGTCGTCTGCACATCTTGTTTGCCCGCGGGAGATTAGATTTGCGCCATCTGGCAGTCTTTGGGACAATACCGGCGTTTCTTCACCCCTTTCAAGTTAATGTTCTCAGGAGATGTCGATGCCTTCTCGTCAAGTGCTGGCCAATGCCGTGCGTGCACTCAGTATGGATGCGGTACAGAAAGCCAATTCCGGTCACCCTGGTGCCCCCATGGGTATGGCGGATATCGCCGAGGTGTTGTGGCGTGATTACCTCAAGCACAACCCCGGCAACCCCAACTGGGCCGACCGTGACCGCTTCATTCTGTCCAACGGTCACGGCTCCATGTTGCTGTACTCCCTGCTGCACCTGACCGGTTATGAACTGTCCATCGACGATCTCAAACAGTTCCGCCAACTGCACTCCAAGACTCCGGGTCATCCCGAGTACGGCTATGCGCCGGGTATCGAAACCACCACCGGCCCCCTGGGTCAGGGCATCACCAACGCCGTGGGCATGGCCATCGCCGAAAAATCCCTGGCCGCCCAGTTCAACCGCCCCGGCCATGAAGTAGTAGACCACCACACCTACACCTTCCTGGGCGACGGCTGTCTGATGGAAGGTATCTCCCACGAAGCCTGCTCCCTGGCCGGTACTCTGGGTCTGGGCAAGCTGATTGCCTTCTGGGATGACAACGGCATCTCCATCGACGGTCACGTCGACGGCTGGTTCAGCGACGATACCCCCAAGCGTTTCGAGTCTTACGGCTGGCAGGTAATCGCCAACGTGGACGGCCATGACAGCGCCGCCCTGGCCGCCGCCATCGACGCCGCCCGCGCCGATACCGCTCGTCCGACCCTGATCTGCTGCAAGACCGTGATCGGTTTTGGCTCGCCCAACAAGGGCGGCACTCACGACTGTCACGGTGCCCCCCTGGGCGAGGCGGAAATCGCCGCCACCCGTGAACAGCTGGGCTGGAGCCATGCTCCGTTTGAAATTCCTGCCGACATCTATGCCGACTGGAATGCCAAAGACAAGGGTGCTTCCGCCGAAGCCGCCTGGAACGAGCAGTTCGCCGCCTATGCCGCTGCCTATCCGGAACTGGCTGCCGAGTTCAAGCGTCGCGTTAATGGCGATCTGCCGGCCGACTGGGCTGCCCAGAGTGCCGACTTCATCAAGACCCTGCAGGCCAACCCGGCCAAGATTGCCACCCGCAAGGCGTCCCAGAATGCCCTGGATGCTTTCGGTGCCATTCTGCCCGAACTGCTCGGCGGCAGCGCCGATCTGGCCCCCAGCAACCTGACCATGCACAAGGCCTCTCAGCCGATCAGCGCCGAAGACGCCAGCGGTAACTACCTGCACTACGGTGTGCGCGAGTTCGGCATGAGCGCCATCATGAACGGCATCGCCCTGCACGGTGGTTTCGTGCCTTACGGCGGCACCTTCCTGATGTTCGTGGAATATGCCCGCAACGCCCTGCGCATGGCGGCGCTGATGAAGCAGCGCTCCATCTTCGTTTATACCCACGACTCCATCGGTCTGGGTGAAGACGGCCCGACTCACCAGCCGGTGGAGCAGATTGCTTCGCTGCGTCTGACCCCGAACATGAGCACCTGGCGCCCCTGTGATCAGGTTGAGTCTGCCGTGGCCTGGAAACATGCCATCGAGCGCAAGGACGGCCCGACCTCGCTGATCTTCTCCCGTCAGAACCTGGGTCAGGTCGATCGCACCGACGCCCAGCTGGCCGATGTGGCCAAAGGCGGCTATGTGCTGAAAGACTGCGCCGGCACGCCCGAGCTGATCATCATCGCCACCGGCTCCGAAGTGGAACTGGCGGTAGCCGCTTATGAGCAGCTGAGCGCCGACGGCAAGCAGGTACGAGTGGTGTCTCTGCCTTGTACCGATGTGTTCGATGCCCAGTCTGCCGAATACAAGGAAAGCGTGCTGCCCGCCGCCGTGACCAAGCGTCTGGCGGTGGAAGCCGGCATTGCCGACTACTGGTACAAGTACGTAGGCTTCGGTGGTGACATCATCGGCATGACCACCTTCGGCGAGTCGGCTCCGGCCGGTGACCTGTTCAAGCTGTTCGGCTTCACCGTCGACAACGTGGTAGAAAAGGCGAATGCCCTGTTAGGCAAGTAAGTTGGCCTAAAGCCCGAGCGTTAACCTTTTATGAAAAAACCGGCTGCGGCCGGTTTTTTTTTGTGCTTGAAGGGGAGGGGAACTGCACCGTCTTTTGTAGCGGCCGCTTCTGCGCAGCATAACGTAAGTTATAAACAAATGATCTCTTTCATCTGGGCGTAAAGGTCGGACAAAGGGCCCGCTCCGCCGACACGCTATAAATACATCCGTGTACGCTCTCTGTTTCATCCCTGAAACAGAAGGTCGGCGGAGCAGATCCCTTTGTCCTCCCTGATGCTCCTGAATGGCCTGTTGGCAGAGGCCGCCGCATACGGCGGTATTTCCGTGGTTTTTTAATTGCACTTCACCGTTACTCCGTCCAAAATGGTCTCATTTGAAGTTAATTCGTATGTAAATTAATGAATAGGAAGTAGCGGTCTGAAAGCCTGATTTTTTATACCGTACCTTTTATGGCTCAGCTAAAGTGCTTGTATTGCTGCAGTCACTTGCTTATATGTGCTCGGTGATATTTTAAAAGACTTTTATTATCAATGGGTTGTAGCTGGCTTGTCCGTTGATACCGAGCACGACCAAGCAGAAATATGAGCATGAGCGTATATGCGTAGTATTAAAAATGTTAGGCCCTGGACCTAGTTTTTAGGTGATTGCTCTGCATAAGTTAAGGTGTAAGTAACAGTTATGAATAATGCTCAATTTTGTACTCTCGTCGAAAATGGAATAGAAAAATTCTCCGTGCTAATCCAGCTTGATGAATCTGAGCAAAGTTTTCAGAGGTGCTTAGAAGAGCACTCATCTCTGTTTCAAGCGTTGGGATATACGAATGCGATACCTCACCCCGTGATAGAGAGCGAAACTCTAGGAGACTATATTCCTGATTTTATTGTTCAGCGCGACGATGGGCTTTGGCAGCTGCTTGAGCTAAAGCGCCCTGATACGAAAGTGCTCAAAAATAGGACACGCAGGGACTCATGGTACGCTGAGATGCAGAGCTACCTTTCCCAGTGCATAGATTATATAGAGCAACTAAGGGAGCAATCCGTACGTTCAAAGTTCGAGCGACGTTATGGGGTCACGATGCATCTTGGCTTCCCAGTTGCGATAGTCGCAGGACTCTCAGAGCAAATTGACCAGCTCAGGGTTGTCAGAATGTTAGATCGCTTCAAAGAGAATATATCACTAGTAACCTGCTGGCGTCAATGCAAGCGTGGTACTCGGCAAAGTACCCGCAATCCAATCAGTGGTCAGGATCAACAATTGCGTTGCTTTATCAACTAGACCCCTTTGAAAGGGAAAATGGTTGTGTTTTCGATGTGGGTTGGGAGCGGGATAAGAACAGGATTTCTTTGTTTCGAAAATCAGAAGATATCCTTGCTCTTCGCATAATTGATGCTGACGGTCTCAGTATGACCAGCGACTTTATATCACCAGATAAGACGGTAGATAGGTCTGTATCTTTAATGGTAAGCATTTTCCCTGTAGATGATATTCTTCGAGTAGTTCTTGAAGCAGATGGATTACAGATTGTCGACATCCGAAGCTCAAACTTAAATATGAATCTTCGTATGCCTGCTCCCACAACTTTGGGGAATGATATTGAAGGTTCAGGCTCCGCCTACTTCGTCAATGGCATGTTTTTTACTCGCACCCCAACTTTATCTATGAGCGAACGAACAAGGTTTAGAGAGTATATGCAGGAAAAATGTTACCACCATAAGGAAAGCCATGTAAAAGCTATCAAAGGAATAAGATTTGGGGCCAATCAATTCATGTATAACATTGGCCATCCTCACTTTGATCCAGAACACAGGTTCGCGACTGACATGGTGCAGAGAGACGATGACTCCAGGCCAACTGCATGCTGAGTAATAAGACCGGACAGGTCAAGCGCCAAGGCAAGCCCAGCTACAATGCGCACGCCTAACAAAGCCAGGCACAGCGACAGCTTTTCCGTTGCGGCTTCGCCTCCACTACAAAGCTGCGCGTGTTGGCGGCGTTATACACCTAACTCCGTCCGTTCAGTCACTGAGCCTGGTTAAGCAGAGCTGACAAGCTGATTCGATAAAGGCTTCGGCTGACCAACCGGATGATGCAGGTGGCCAGCCAGGCCCTTTTATTCTTGTACCAGTCGTACGGAGAATAGGGCGCTATTTAAGTTATTCGATCTCCAGTAGTTCCACTTCAAAAACAAGCAAGGATCCCGGTTTTATGGTGCCGGCTGGGCTGTTGCCGTAGGCCAGTTTGGATGGGATGAAAAATTTGAATTTGTCACCCACTACCATCAGTTGTACGCCTTCGGTCCAGCCTCTTATCACTCGATTCAACGGGAAGCTGATGGGTTCTTTGCGTTCTACCGAGCTGTCAAAGACGGTGCCGTCCAATAGCGTGCCATGATAATGCACGGTGACCGTTGAACTGGCACTGGGGTGAACGCTGCCTTCGCCTTTGGTTAATATTTCATACTGCAAGCCGGAAGCGGTTTCCTGCATACCTTCGTTGGTTTTGTTTTCTGCTAAAAACGCGTTTCCTGCTTCGATGTTTTCAAGCGCCGCCTTCTTGTGGTTTGAGTTTCTGATGAAATAAAAGGCCACGACCAGAATGACGACCGCCAGGATGAAAAATTTCATTACTTGTCCTGCTGATGTTGAGATTTTTTGTATTCTAGCACTCGATGCTTGGTGAGGTAATACTCACCCCGTTAAGTATCTGAACATATTGATGCTTTGGCCTGGAGGCAACACCGATAACTCCCTCGAATTAGGTAATGAAACGGTAATGCAGCGTCAATAAGGAGTGGGTATAGTGACCCGGACATGTACCACGGAGAGACAAGTGATGAAAAAATATCTGGCGTTACTGGCTCTGGCCAGCCTGGGTGTTCAGGCGCAGACCGTGAACACCGCCGTGCTCAGTACCGATACCGCCCAGCAGATGGTGACCGCAGGGCTCCGGCAGTGCGCCGAAGACGGTTACCACGTGACCGTGGCGGTGGTGGATCGCTCCGGTGTGCTCAAGGCCCTGGCGCGGGATGAACTGGCCGGTCCGCACACGATAGAAAGCTCCCGCAAGAAAGCCTATACCGCCGCGTCTCTGGGGGAGAGCACCGCCGAGCTGGCGGATCTCATCGCCGATAAACCAAACCTGGCCGGATTGCGGGACATGCATCCGGATATCCTGATGCTGGGCGGCGGACTGCCGGTGCGCGTCGGCGACCAGCTGGTGGGCGGGATTGGCGTGGGCGGCGCTCCGGGTAGTCATCTGGATCAGGCCTGTGCCGAGGCGGCCATCAAGGCGGTATTGCAGTAACAGCGCCGGCACAGGATGAGGTGAGGATAATCATAAGGCCCCTGGCGCGCTGACCAGCTTCAGGGGCCTTTGTTAGGGACCTTTGTTGTCATCTCTGCCTTCGCGGAGATGACAGATGCTGCACGGCGGAGATGACTCGGGCTGAATAACGGTGCCGTTACTGCGCTGCCAGCCAGCGCAGCAAGTCGGCTTCCGGCATGGGGCGGGCCCGCAGATAACCCTGATAGGCCGGGCAGTTCAGCTCGGCCAGGGTGGCCAGCTGGGGCTCGGTTTCCACGCCTTCAGCCACCACGCTCAATTGCAGCGTATTGGCCAGCTCCAGCAGGCAGGCGATGATGGCCTTGTCCTGGGGCCGCTGGTCGATATGCTGAATAAAAGAGCGGTCCAGCTTCAGTTCATCCACCGGCAGCTCGCGCAGGTAGGCGAAGGAAGAATAGCCGGTGCCGAAGTCGTCTATCGACAGATTGACGCCCAGTGCCTTGATTTGCGTCATGCGGTTGCGGCTTTCCTGCAGGTTCTCCAGTATCACGCCTTCGGTCACTTCCAGGGTCAGGTTGTGGCGACAGGCTGGGTACTGCAGCAGCAACCGCGACAGCCGGGAGACAAAGTGGGTGCTGTGAAAATGCCGGGCGCTGATGTTGACCGCCACCCGGCCCGGTGCGTGCCCCCCGGCCTGCCAGCTCTGGATACGGCTGCAGGTCTGCTGCAATACCCAGTCTCCGATATCGCAGATCAGCGAGGTTTCTTCCGCTATCGGAATGAAGTGGCCGGGCGGTATCGGTTTCTTGCCCGGCGGCAACCAGCGTAACAGCACCTCGACCCCCAGCTGCCGGTTGTCTTGCACCTGCTGCTGGGGCTGAAAATACAGCTCCAGCTCATTGTTGGCCAGAGCCTGTTGCAGGGCATTGGAAATACGCAATCGCTCCTGCACCTCGTCGGCCATTTCCTGGTTGAAGAACACATGGCTGCCGGGGGCGATGCGCTTGGCGATGTGGTTGGCGGTATCGGCCTGGCGCATATATTCTTCCAGGCCCAGGCTGGCCACCGGAAACAGGCTGATGCCGATGCTGGCACTCAGATACAGGCGCAGGCTGCCGAGCTGGAACGGCAACAAAAACTGTTCACGCAGGCTCAGGGCCAGCTGTTCGGCCCGGGTCTTGGCACCGATGTAGCCATGGCCCAGATCGGGACACAACAACACGAATTCATCGCTGGCGATGCGTGCCAGGCTGGCGCCTTCTATCTGACCGGCAAAGGTATTCAGCCGCTCGGCCACCTGCACCAGCAGGTCGTCGCCGATGGCATAGCCGAGTGAATCGTTGATATTCTTGAAGTCATCCAGATCGAGCAGCAGCAGGGCTCCCCGGCTCGATTCATGCTCGGCCAGTGCCACCGTATGGTTGATATGTTCAACCATGAAACGGCGATTGTGCAGTCCGGTGAGTTCATCGCAATAGGCCATTTTTTCTATGCGTTGCTTGTCGGCCTTCTGCTCGGAAAGATCTTCGACACAGCACACATAGTGCATGATGCCCAGTCCGTCCCGAACCCGGGTCAGGCGCAGATTGACCGGCAGCTCCTGACCATCGGCGCGCAGCAGACGCTGCTCCCCCTGCCATCGGCCATGCTGCTCCATGGCATGGATAATGATTTCTATCGTGGCGCTGTGGGGATCATCGGCCCTCAGGCTCAGCACCGAGCGGCCGGACAGTTCTTCACACTCGTAGCCGCTGATGTGGGCAAAGGCGTTATTGGCCCGCTGAATCTGCATTCGGCTGTCGGTGATGAAGAGCCCTTCCTGAGCATCAAAGGCCGCCGCCGCCACCATCAGTGCTTCTTTGTCCCGACGGCGCAGTAACTCGTCTCTGACTCTGCTTTCAAGCTGCTCCAGCAGACGCTGCAGGGCGGCGGTCTCGGTCAGGGGTTGCTTGAACAGTAACGCCAGTATGCCCAGAGGCTGCCGGTGCTCGTCTTTGATCGACAGGCCGATATAGGCCTGCATGCCCTTTTCCTGCAGCAGCTTGTCGCCGGGAAATTGCTCGGCGATATGGCTGCGATGAATGCAGATATTCGCCGTAGGTTCGCGGCTGAAGTGGCAAGGCGTGCCGGCCAGATGATAGCTGAACGGCGGTTGCAGCTGACCGTCCATCTGGCAGGACACCACTCTGACCTGGTCCTTCCGGTAATGTTGCAGTCCCACCAGGGCGATATCGGCCCCGCATAGCGTGGCCAGCTGTTGTACCAGCTGGTTGAAAAAATCCTGGCCGGTATGACGTGACAACAGCGGCGTCAGGTGGCCGATATCGATATCGGCAGGGGGCACCGGCAGGGAGGGAGTGTGACTCAAGGCGGCCAGGCGCGTGGCAACCGCAGAGACGAACTGCATATCCGACGCTGTCACCGGTGCCCGCTGCCGGCGGTACTCCAGGCTCAGCAGTCCCACCAGTTCTTTATCGACCAGCAGGGGAACATCGAGCCGGTGCTGGATTTCATCTCCCGGCAGATAAGAGAAGGCACTGAGCAGGGGTTGCTGGCTGCAGTGACTGTAACTCAGGCCCCCGCGTTGCTGCAGGGTGCGCAGGTAGCGACGCTCGGCCTTGACCGGCTGTAACGAAAAGGACAGCCCCTGGCTGTATAGCGGACGCAGCAGCTCTTCTGCCGGGTAATGGCGCCACAGGATCACCCGGTCGGCGCCCTGCTGGCTGATCAGGGTATCGACAAGCTCCGGCAGTTGAGCCGACAGCTGGGGGGCATCCTGCGCCCAGCCCCGCTGGAGTTGCCATTCCAGCAGGCCGAGCCGGTCTTCGTGCCGGACCTGCGCCATTTCGGCACTGAGCAGCCAGTGGTGGTTTTCGGTCGGAGCCAGGTGACACTGCCAGCGCCGACCGGCGATGGTCAGGCCGATGCTGGCCGCTTTTCCTGCCGTGCACAGCCGTTCCAGCTGGCAACGGTCGTGCTCATCCAGCTGGCAGAGCAGCGAGCGGGTTCTGTCGGGCAGGCGAATATCGTCGGCGGGGAGTGCGGTTAACGGCGTGAGGCAGAACTGCGGATCCAGGCTGAAAAAACACAGGTGATGCCGGGGGCGGTTTAATGCAGGCAACTGCATGATGCTCTCTTCCTTGTTAGTACACGCTTGCCGAATGGCGCCCATCTTGACGGCTGAGGGCGGTGTTGTAAATAACGAAGGGCAGATTGATTAACATCTATATATAAGAGTTTCCTAATTAAACGGGCTGTTGTATTGTTGACCAAACCTTGCCGGATTGGAGTGGTGCCATGACCATAGTGAATTTTACCCCCTGGAGTGCCTTGCTGGGGGGCATGCTGATCGGTAGCGGGGCCTTGTTGTTACTGCTGGCCGGAGGGCGCATTGCCGGTATCAGCGGCATCGTCGCCGGTATCGGCGCCCAGCCGGACAAGGGCTGGCGCATCGCCTTCGTGGCCGGGCTGATACTGGTGCCGCTGGTGCTGTTTGGTTCCGATTGGGTGACGGCGCCGTCACTGGAGCGATTTTCCGTGTTCAGGCTGGCGCTGGCCGGGTTGCTGGTCGGCATCGGCAGCCGTCTCGGCAACGGCTGCACCAGCGGGCACGGTATCTGCGGCATGGGCCGCCTGTCGTGGCGTTCTGTGGTGGCGACGCTGATATTCATGACCGCCGGTATCGTTACCGTGACGCTGCTGGGCGTGGGAGCATAAGTATGTTGATATTGATTGCACTGTTATCGGGTGCCTTGTTCGGCCTGGGACTGGTGGTATCGGGCATGATAAATCCGGTCAAGGTACAGGGCTTTCTCAACCTGTTCGGCGACTGGGATCCCAGCCTGGCGCTGGTGATGGGCGGGGCGCTGGCGGTGTTTGCGCCCGGTTACTGGCTGTGGCGCCGGCAAGGACGCCGTCACTGCGTACTGGGTACCGAGTTGCCCAGGGTACCGGCGCCGCTCATCGATAAACGGCTGATAGCGGGTTCAGCGTTGTTTGGTATCGGCTGGGGGCTGGCGGGCATCTGTCCCGGCCCCGCATTGGGGCTGGGGGCCAGCCTGCAATGGCAGGCCGGGCTTTTCATCGCCGCCATGGTCGCCGGCTTCTGGCTGGTAGGGCACTTCAACAAGCGGCCCTGAAATAGATTGTCTGACCTGGGTTTAAAGAGGGAACAGGGTTGAATGAGGCGAGTATATCGGGCAGAGGGATCTGCTCCGTCGACCTTTCGTTTCAGGGATGAAACGGAGAGCGTACATGGACGTATCTACAGCGAGTCGACGGATCTGGCCCTTTGGGCGAGTGCTTGTGGGGCAAGAATTACCCGTTCAGGTAATCCATCACCACCTGATGGTGATCCTTGGTCTTGAACTTGTCGAACACCTTGGCCACGGTGCCGCTTTCGTCGATCAGAAAGCTGATGCGGTGAATGCCATCGTATTCCTTGCCCATGAACTTTTTCAGACCCCAGACGCCAAAGGCGTCGGCCACGGCGTGGTCTTCATCCGACAGCAGGGTAAAGTTCAGTTCGTCTTTTTCCTCGAATTTCTTCAGCCGGGCCACCGGATCCGGGCTGATGCCCAGCACCACCACATTTTGTGCTTCAAGCTCGGCACGGCTGTCGCGCAGGCCGCAGGCCTGTACCTTGCAACCCGGGGTCATCGCCTTGGGGTAGAAATACACCAGTACCTTCTGGCCGCTGAAGTCGGCCAGGCTGACCGGCTTGCCGTTCTGATCGTGCAGGGTAAAGGCGGGGGCGGGGCTTCCTGCGGGTAAATAGGTCATCGACGGGCTCCTTGAATTTATTTGCGTTTGAGGCGAAGGCTGTGGCGCTCGCATTCCAGCTCCCGGCATAACCGGTCGACGGCCGCCTCGGCCTCGTCATCGGCCAGCTGCTCGGGCAGGTTAAGCTGAAAATGCGCCTGAAACTTGCCGGACTCGCTGCCGGACAGGGTCTGGCTCTGCATGGCCTGAATATCCCAGCCGCAGTCGCTGAAGAACTGGGTGCAGCGATTGACGATGCCGGGCCTGTCGGCCAGCACCAGCTCCACATCGGCGCTCAGGGCATAGCTCGGCTGGCTCAGCACCTGGGTGCGTTTCATCATGGTGATCAGGGCCTGACTCTGGCCGAACAGCGGCAGCGTGGTCTCGAGCCGGGTGATCTGGTTCCAGCTGCCGGACAGCAACAGGATAAAGGTGAATTCATTGCCGAAGATACCGAGACGACTGTCGACGATATTGCAGCCGCAGTCGGTGACCTGGCGTGCCACTTCGTTCACGATGCCGGCTCTGTTTTCACCAATGGCGGTGACCACAAGATGATGAGTCATCTGGCTATCCGAAAATGTCGGTGGAAGAGGGACGCCATGGTAGCACAAATTGCAAGGGGCTCCAGCGCCTCTCTTGTATTCCACTGGGGCCGCCACTACCATAGCCCGACTTGAACCTTAACGGAATTTACTATGTTCAGCGGTAGCATAGTGGCTTTGGTCACGCCGATGACGACGGCGGGCGAGGTGGACAACGACAGCCTGCAACGGCTGGTGGATTACCATGTTAGCAGCGGCACGGCGGCCATTGCCGCCATGGGCACCACCGGCGAGTCGCCGACTGAGCACCGACGAACACCTGGACGTGGTGCGGCGGGTGGTGGAGTATGCCCAGGGGCGCATTCCGGTGATCGGCGGCTGCGGCTCCAACAATACCCGCCAGCCATTCGCCTGAGCCAGGCGATGGCAGAGATGGGCGTGACGGCGGGGCTGTCGGTGACGCCTTACTACAACAAGCCTTCCCAGGCTGGCCTGCTGGCCCATTACACCGCCATTACCGATGCCAGCAGCCTGCCGCAGATCCTCTATAACGTGCCCGGTCGTACCGGCTGCGATCTGTTGCCGGACACCGCAGGGCGGCTGGCGGAACTAGATCCCGTTATCGGTATCAAAGAGGCCAGCGGACGCCTCGACCGGGTCAGCGAGCTCAAACGCTGCTGCGGCGAGGATTTTCTGTTATTCAGTGGCGACGATCATCTGGCGCTCGATTTTGTGCGTCTGGGCGGCCATGGTGTGATTTCGGTCACCGCCAATGCGGCGGCGGCCGACATGGCCGAGCTGTTCCGGGCGGCACTGGCCGGCGACTGGACGCAGGCCGAAGCCATCAACCGGCGCCTGTTGCCACTGCATCAGCAGTTGTTTTGTGATACCAATCCCATACCGGTGAAGTGGGCCTGTGCCGAGCTCGGGCTCATCAACACCTCAATGCCGCGTTTGCCCTTGATCCCCCTGGACGTTTCGGGGCAGGAACAGGTAAGGGAAGCGTTACTTAAAGCGGAGTTAACAGGGCGTGGATAAAACGTTGAATTCAAAAAAAATGGTACTAGGGCTGCTGGCCATGAGTGTGCTGGCCGGCTGCAGCAACCCCGAGACCCGTGCGCAGGCGAATCGGGGATTTGACTACGAAGATGCCAAGCTGAGAACGACCCCGTTGCTGATCCCGACCGGACTGGAAGCACCGGACTTCAACAACGAATACGTGATCCCGGCTCCTACCGAAGGGTCCATCGGTGGTGTCACCGGCAAGGCGGTGGATGTGCGTCCTCCCACCCAGGTATTGCCGCTGGTGCGCGGTACCGAAGTCATGGACAACGGCAGCGGGCTCTGGTTTTACCAGCAACGACTGGATCAGCCTCTGGAGCAGGAGCTGAACCAGGCGCTGGACGCCTTCTTCAAGGGGAAAAAGGCCGAGTTCAGTCAGTCCGCTCAGGGCTGGCGCAGCGATGGCCGGGCCATCGGCAACGAAAAGCAGCAGTTCAGCTGGCGCTTGACGCCGGATGCGGTTCGCCGGGCGGTGGCGGTTCAGGTCAGTGCCGAGGGCGATGACATCGTTCTGGCACAGGACCGGCAGCGGGCAGAAGCGGCGATGCTGAATGCCTTCTCGCTGTCTTATCAACGCGAACTGACCAAGCGCCAGGAACTGCTCGACCGCAGCCCCATCAACCTGACTCTGGATCAGTCCGAGGCCCGCTTGCTGACCGATGAAGGTTACGACCGGAGCTGGAAGCGACTGATCACCCTGTTGCCGCAGCTTGGTTTCGAGCTGACCAACCGCCAGCAGGCGCTGGGCTATGTCGATGTGGAATTCGACGGTCTGAGCAAGGGCAAGTGGCGTGACCTGAAACTGACGGCGCTGGATATTCCCGAGCAGCAATACCGCATTCAGCTCGGCGATCTGGGTGAACAGAGCAGCATTACCCTGAGTGACAAGAACAAGGCGCCGGTGTCTGCCGACGTTCTGAGCCAGCTGGCGCGTACTCTCGGCGAAGCCTTTCAGCGTACCGATCTGATCCGCTAATCCCTGACCGGCTTTGCCCAATATGACAGGCCCTGCATTGACGGGGCTTTTTCATGTTTGATTGTCATGTCAATTTCGAACAAAGGGTCCGCTCCACCGACTCGCTCAAGCATCCCTGTGACGCTCAACACATGACATCTGACCGCCAGGAATGGCGGGAATGCCGGAACGGCAGGAGCATTTTTCGGCCCGGTCATGTGATGGTCGCTGGAGCAGATCCCTTATTCGGTGTTGCCTCTGGATCCAGAATCCAAAAGATGGTCTGGGACTGGTCTCATCCCTCAGGTTCCCTTAAGGGGTATAATGCCGTCATGACCGACATCGAACAGGGTTTTATCCTGACCCGCCACAGCCGTGATCGGGCCGGCAGCACCGAAATCATCTATTGGCTCTGTACCGCACAGGGACCGGTACGCTTGCTGCTGTCCGGTGAACGGCCGTTGCTGATGGTGCCCACCGAACGGCGGGAGGCGGTGCTGGAGACTCTGGCGCAGGCGGGTATCGAGGCGCAGTGGGCCGACCCCGGTTTGCACACCCTGGAACATCAGCCGGTGGCGGTGCTGTATTTTACGACCATCGCCGATCACCGGGCGGCGGCGGAACGCTTGCGGCGTGACGGCATCGGCGTATTTGAAGATGACTTGCGGTTGCACGAACGCTTTCTGCTCAGTCGTTTCATCCGGGGTTCGGTGGCCTTTATCGGGCAGCCGAGCGCCGCCGTCGGTTATCGCCAATTCAACCAGGTCCGGCTCAAACCCGGCGACTGGAGCCCCTGTTTTCGGGTGCTCTCGCTCGACATCGAGTGTTCGGCCCGGGGTGAACTCTATTCCATCGGCCTTTACGGTGAAACGCTGGCGCGGGTGCTGATGATAGGCTCGCCGGAGCCGGCGGACACCGACGTTCGCTGGGTGGCGGATGAGCCGGCGCTGCTGCGGGCGCTGGAAGAGGAGCTGAACGGCCAGGATCCCGATATCATCATCGGCTGGAACCTGGTCGGCTTCGATTTTCGGCTGCTGCTGCAGCGGGCGGCGCTGCACGGCCTGCGGTTGCGGCTGGGGCGGGGCGGCGAGGCGGCTTTTCTGCGGGAGTCGACCCACACCGGTCAGGTGTTTCTGACCCTGCCCGGACGGGTGGCGATAGACGGCATCGAGGCGCTCAAGACCGCCTGTTACCAGTTCGACAGCTTCAGCCTGGAAGCGGTATCCCGGCAACTGCTGGGGCGGGGCAAGCAGACCGAAGACGTCGAACACCGGCTGGCGGCCATCACCCGGGACTTTCGGCACAACAAGCCCAAACTCGCCGCCTACAACCTGGAAGACTGCCGCCTGGTGTGGGATATCTTCGAGCACACCCGGCTGCTCGATTTCCTGCGGCTGCGCAGCCAGCTCACCGGGCTGGAGCTGGACCGGGTCGGCGGCTCGGTGGCCGCCTTTACCCAGGTGTATCTGCCACACCTGCACCGGGCCGGTTTCGTGGCGCCCAATCTGCCCGCCGGTGGCGGCCTGGCCAGCCCCGGCGGCTATGTGATGGACTCCAGGCCCGGGCTCTACCGCCATGTGCTGGTGCTGGACTTCAAGAGTCTGTATCCCGCCATTATCCGCACCTTCAGGATAGATCCGCTGGGGCTGGTGCTGGGATTGAAGGAAGATGATGCCATTCCCGGGTTTCGCGGCGCGCAATTTTCCCGCCAGCAGCATTTTCTGCCGGCCATCATCGAACGGTTGTGGCAGGAGCGGGATCAGGCCAAGCGGGAGCGGGATGCGCCGCGCTCTCAGGCCATCAAGATCCTGATGAATTCCTTCTACGGGGTACTCGGCTCCGGCGGTTGTCGCTTCTACGATACCCGGCTGGCGTCGTCCATTACCCTGCGTGGCCACGAAATCATGCAGCAGACCGCCCGCTGGATCGAGGACGAAGGCCACGAGGTGATCTACGGTGATACCGACTCGGTGTTTGTACTGCTGACGGGCCATCACGACGAAAGCACGGCAAGCCAGGAGGGGCAGCGGCTGGCCGCCCTGATGACCGGGCAGTGGCGGCAACGGCTGGCGACGGAGCTGCGACTGGACAGTTGCCTCGAATTGCAGTTCGAGCGCTATTATGCCCGTTTTCTGATGCCGACCATTCGCGGCCAGGAGCAAGGCTCCAAGAAGCGTTATGCGGGCCTGAGTATCAGCAATGGTGTCAACGAGCTGGTGTTCAAGGGGCTGGAAACGGTGCGCTCCGACTGGACGCCGCTGGCGCAGGCCTTTCAGACCGAGCTGTACCGACTGGTGTTTGATGACCGGGATCCGAGCGATTTTGTTCGCCAGACTCTGGCCCAGACCCTGGCCGGGGAACGGGATGCGGAGCTGGTGTATCGCAAGCGCCTGCGTCGGCCGCTGGCCCAGTACGTGAAGTCGCAGCCACCGCAGGTGCGGGCGGCGCGGCTGGCGGACGAGCACAATGCCCGGCGTGGCGTGCCCTTGCGTTATCAGCAGAAAGGGGTGATCCGTTACCTGATCACGGTGAACGGCCCCGAGCCAGTGGAATACCGGCATTCGGCCATCGATTATCAGCATTATGTCGACCGCCAGCTCAAGCCGGTGGCCGACGCCATACTGCCCTTTGCGGGCCTGAGCTTCGATGCCCTGATCGGGCAGCAACTCGGGTTGTTCTAGGGGGAACAGGAATTGGTGATTAGGGATCAGGGATTGGCGGTTGGGAACTGGCGGTCAATCCCCAGTCCCTAATCCCTAGTCCCTTTTTTCTTATCATCCTTGTCGTCTTCTTTCTTTTTGTTTTCGTCGTCGGCATGGTATTCGCCGGGGGGCACCCCCCAGTTGTCCTTCTTGCTTTCTTCGGTGTCCCAGTCTTTCAGATTCATCTTGTCGCGGTTTTTCTTCACCGACTTTTCAATCTGCTTGGTGTCCTTGAGGGCGCCGACGAACAGGCCGACGACAAACAGCAGGGGCAGGGCAATCCAGAGCCAGGTGCTCATGGCTTATTCCTCGGTTGTGGTGGTGATGTAGCGGGCGAAAATCTCGTCCAGTAAGTTAAGGATATGCGCTTTTCCCGCTATAGGCTGCAGTCGCAGGGCCTCGGCCACCAGAGGTGGTGTCAGCTGGCTGGCACAGCCTTCGGCCAGCGGCCGGTAACTCAGGTGCCAGGGCTCTATTGCCACACCGCCAAGGTCTCGGTGATAGGGCAGATAAAAACCGAAGCGGGCCATGTTGGCGGCCAGCCACCGGCTGAGCGGATGGAAATAGCCGCCGGGCTCATACTCCCAGGGCTCGAGTTGCAGCTTTTTCCCCGGGGGCAGCAGGGTCGGATCGTAAACGTCCAGATCCGTGCCCCAGTGGTGGCGGCTGGTGCCGGGCAGGGCGCTCCAGTGCAGGATGGCGCGCACACGCTCGGGTTCACTCAGGGACAGCGTATCCAGTGGGTGGCTGTCGGCATCCAGCAGCGGCCGGCTGCCGTCGTACTTGCCGTTCCAGATGGTCAGTTGCCGCTCGAAGCTGCGAAAGCTGGAAGCCGGCATCAATTGAAAACCGGCTTCGGCCGCCGCCGCCTGCATGGACATGAAGGCGCCTCTGGCGTCGGCCTGCAGCCGGTGACCCGGTTCGTTCAGCGCCACCAGATGAGTATCGCTCAGGCCAAGCAGGCAGAGCGGGTTCATGCCAGCAGTCGCTCCAGAATGCCTTCATACATGTCGGTGAGCAGCTCCAGATCGGCAATTTTCACGCATTCGTTGAGCTTGTGAATGGTGGCGTTGACCGGACCCAGTTCAACCACCTGGGCGCCGGTCTGGGCGATGAAGCGGCCGTCCGAGGTGCCACCGGTGGTCAGCAGCGCCGGCTCCTGATGTTTGACGGCCTTGATGGCTTCCACGGTCGCTTCGACCAGATCGCCCTTGTCGGTGAGGAAGGGCTTGCCGTTGAGCAGCCAGTCGATGTGGTAGTCCAGACCGTGGGCGTCGAGCACGTTGTGCACCCGGGCCTTGATGGTGTCTTCGTTCAGCTCGGTGCTGAAGCGGAAGTTGAACTGTACCTTGAACTCGCCCGGGATCACGTTGGAGGCACCGGTGCCGGCGTGCAGGTTGGCAATCTGGAAGCTGGTGGGCGGGAAAAACTCGTTGCCGTTGTCCCATACCGTATTGGCCAGCTCACTCAGGGCCGGGGCGGCCTTGTGCACCGGGTTGTCGGCCAGATGCGGATAGGCCACATGACCCTGTATGCCCTTGACCACGAGGTCGCCGGTGAGCGAGCCGCGGCGGCCGTTCTTGACCACATCGCCGACTTCACTGGTGGAGGAGGGCTCGCCCACCAGGCACCAGGTGATCTTCTCGTCGCGGGCTTCCAGGGTATCTATGACCCGGGTGGTGCCGTTGATGAAGGGGCCTTCTTCATCGCTGGTGATCAGGAAGGCGATGGAGCCCTGGTGATCCGGGTGTGCGGCGATGAAACGTTCGGTGGCGACGATCATGGCGGCGAGTGAGCCTTTCATGTCGGCGGCGCCGCGGCCGTGCAGGTAACCGTCGATGTCGGTGGCCTCGAAGGGCGGGGTGTGCCATTGATCCAGCGGGCCGGGCGGTACCACATCGGTATGACCGGCAAAGCAGAACAGCGGACCTTCGCTGCCCCGGCGGGCCCACAGGTTGGTGGTGTCTTCAAACACCATGGTTTCCAGCTTGAAGCCCAGGGCGGCCAGACGGGCGCCCATCAGCTCCTGGCAGCCTTCGTCTTCGGGGGTGACGGAGGGGCGGTTGATCAGGTCCCGGGTCAGGGCCAGCACGGCAGAGTCAGTCATTCTAATCCTTGATTATTTATTGAATAAGCGGGAGTACAGTTCGGGTTTGAAGCCCAGGTGCAGCTCGTCGTCCATTGCCAGCAGCGGACGCTTGATCATCGCCGGATGGGTCTGCAGCAGGGCGGCGGCGGTATCCGGGCCCAGGTTGGCCTTGTCGGCCTCCGGCAAGGCACGGTAAGTGGTGCCTCTTTTATTGAGCAGTTGCTCCCAGCCGAGCCGCTCCAGCCAGTGTTGCAGTTCGGCCGGATCCAGTCCGTCGGCCCTGTGGTCGACAAAGTGATAATCGATGCCGTGTTGATCCAGCCATTTACGGGCCTTCTTTACGGTGTCACAGTTTTTGATGCCGTAGAGTCTGATGGTCAAGATGGGAGTCCTGTTAATGCTTGGGCTTGATACAGTGAGCAGAATTCTGTCACTTAACCCCGGCCCCTGCAACTGGCTGCCCGGAAACAGCGGAACCCCGGCCGATGCGATGATTTTTACCCGGGGGAAATATACACTGGCGCATCGTGCGGGCTTTGGGTAGTGTTGGCGTTTTTTTGGTTCCTGTCATCGTCGCTCCGATGCCATTATCGGCATAACCCGGGCGCGTTATCGGTTTGCTGTTTAACGATTAAAGAAAAGGGGAATGGGTTGGAACTCAAGGAATACTGGAGTGACCGCAATCACTCCCGGGATTTTAAGCTCATCCGTATCGGTTTTGTTGCCATTCGCTTTCGCTGGCTGGTTACCCTGCTTATTATCGGCATCGCCGGCTGGATTGCCGTCGACTGGTGGGTGCTGGATCCGGCTCATTTCAAGCTGCTGTGGAAGGTCCGTCTGATCACCGGTGTGATGCTGACCCCGCTGTTGCCGCTCAGTTATTTGTGCAAGCTCGACCGCCGCTGGATGGTGATGTCGCTCCATTCCCTGCTCGGCATTCTGCTGCTGTTCAATTTTGTCAGCCTGTGGAGCTTCCGGGACGGGGTGCCGATTCCGGTGGGCTACGTGGCTTTTCCCTATTTTCTGCTGGCGCTGCTGGCGGTATTGCCACTACCGATACGGTCCGGAATACGGGTGGCGGTGGTGGTGACGGTGGCGGTATTGGCGACCGATTACTGGCTCGATTCCCGCAGCCTGGACAACGGCGAGCTGCTTGATCGTATCTGGCTGTTATTGTGTTTCAGCCTGGCGATGATCTGGGTACAGACCGGGCAGTTGCGCATGTTGCTGGACCTGTACCGGGAGTCCACCCGGGATCCCCTGACCCGGCTGATGAACCGTCGGCTCTTTGTGCGCCAACTGGAAGATACCCGCCAGCACAGCAGTGCCGAACGTCCCTATACCCTGATCCTGCTGGATCTGGATCGCTTCAAGCGCATCAATGATGATCATGGGCACTTGATGGGCGACGAAGTGCTGGTCAGCGTGGCCAATACCATCATGGATATCTTCGGTCAGGACGCCACCGTTGCCCGCTACGGTGGTGAAGAATTCATGGTGCTGCTGGACAATACCGGACTGGAACAGGGTGAGCGGCAGGCCGAAACCCTGCGACTGGCGGTGGAGTCCCAGCCGGTGGAAAACCCCCTCGATGAAAGCGAAGTGATGGTGACGATCAGTGGCGGTGTGGTCGAGGGCCGCCTCGACAGCGACCTGACCGAATTGCTGCGCCAGGCCGATGAGGCGCTGTATGCAGCCAAAAGCAAGGGGCGCAACTGCGTGGTAGCACATCGATAGCCGAATGGCTATTGCGGATGGTGGTTTGGAAAAGGGGCTTGGCTTATACTGCGAGCCAGCCCCCACAACCCAATCATCGTTTCCCTCACAGGGACCAAAACTTAAGCGAGATGTCTTATGCCCCAAGAGCATCAGGAAAAACGTGCCCTCTATGTACCCTATGCCGGTCCGGCCCTGCTGGAAACCCCGCTGCTGAACAAAGGCAGTGCATTCAACAAGGAAGAGCGGATTGCGTTCAACCTGGACGGTTTACTGCCCCATAATATCGAGACCATCGAAGAACAGGTGTCCCGGGCATACAAACAGTACACCTCTTTTCAGAACGATCTCGACAAGCACATCTACCTGCGCAATATCCAGGATACCAACGAAACCCTGTTTTACCGCCTGGTGCACGATCACCTGAGCAAGATGATGCCGATCATCTATACCCCGACCGTCGGCAAGGCCTGTGAGGAGTTTTCCAATATTTACCGCCGGGCCCGGGGGCTGTTTATTTCCTACCCGGACCGGGATCGGATCGATGACATTCTGCAGAATGCCACCAAGCGTAACGTCAAGGTCATCGTAGCGACCGACGGCGAACGCATTCTGGGCCTGGGCGATCAGGGCATCGGCGGCATGGGCATTCCTATCGGCAAGCTGTCCCTGTACACCGCCTGTGGCGGTATTTCTCCGGCCTACACCCTGCCGGTGGTACTGGACGCGGGTACCAACAATCCTCAGCTGCTGAAAGATCCCATGTACATGGGCTGGCGCAACCCGCGGGTCACCGGCGAGGAATACGAGCAGTTCGTGGATGCCTTCATCAAGGCGGTGAAGCGTCGCTGGCCCAATGTATTGCTGCAGTTCGAAGACTTTGCCCAGAAAAACGCCATGCCGGTGCTCAATCGCTACAAAGACGAGCTGTGCTGTTTCAACGATGACATTCAGGGGACCGCCGCCGTGACCCTGGGGTCGCTGATCGCCGCCTGTCAGGCCAGCGGCAGCAAGCTGTCCGAGAAAAAGGTCGCCTTCCTCGGCTCCGGTTCGGCCGGTTGCGGTATCGCCGAACAAATCGTGGCGCAGATGAAGGCCGAAGGCCTGAGCGACGCCAAGGCGCGTGAGCGGATATTCATGGTGGACCGTTTTGGTCTGATCACCGACAACATGCCCAACCTGGTCGATTTCCAGCGTCCGCTGGCCCAGTCGCTGGAAAATCTGCAGGACTGGACCGTGGCCGGCGAGAACATTTCGCTGCTGGAAGTGATGCAGAACGGCAAGCCCGATATCCTGATCGGGGTATCCGGTCAGCCGGGTCTGTTCACCGAAGAAGTGATCAAGACCATGCACGCCCATTGCGAACGGCCCATCGTGTTTCCGCTGTCCAACCCCACCTCGCGGGTGGAAGCGACGCCGGAAGAAATCATCAACTGGACCGACGGCCAGGCGCTGGTGGCTACCGGCAGCCCCTTCGCCCCGGTGGAGTACAAGGGCAAGCTGTTCGAGATTGCCCAGTGCAATAACTCCTATATTTTCCCCGGTATCGGCCTGGGCGTGCTGGCCTGTGGCGCCAGACGGGTGACCGACGCCATGCTGATGGCCTCAAGCCGGGCCCTGGCGGCCTGCTCGCCGCTGGCCCAGGACGGTAACGGCGCCTTGCTGCCGCCGCTGGAAGAAATCCAGCAGGTGAGCCGTCAGATCGCCAAGATGGTGGCCAAAACCGCCCAGTTGCAGGGCCAAGCACTGCAGATTTCCGACGCGGCCCTGGACGAGGCAATCGAAGCCAACTTCTGGACCCCGGAATACCGCAAGTACCGTCGCGTCTCCTTCTAACGCGAGCGAACGCCGAAGATGAAAACAAGGCATGCCACGGCATGCCTTGTTTGATCCTGTGGTGCAGGAGAACACGATTTTGTGGCGGCTTTCTTGTTGAAAAGCACGAGTTCGTCCCCATATTGCTTAACCTGAGCCGTAGTGACGCTCGACGCTGCATTGTTGCCTCGCTATAATGCCGCGTCTGATTTGCCGCGAAGACACCTGTCTTCACCAGGATTCAAGGAAGCAGCCCGGGCTGTTTTAAACCAATCACAGGGTCAGCACCACGGTGCTGAAGAACATTGAGGTAATAGAATGCAAGTTTCTGTAGAGACGACTCAAGGCCTGGAGCGCCGTCTGACCATCACCGTACCTGCCGACAAGGTAGAAGGCGAAGTGAATAGCCGCCTGCGTCAGCTGGCCAAGACCCGTCGCATCGATGGTTTCCGTCCTGGCAAGGCGCCGCTGACCGTTATCAAGAAAATGTTCGGTTCCTCTGTAGAAGCCGACGTGGCCGGCGAACTGATGCAGCGTAACTTCTTCGAAGCGGTGATCAGTGAAAAACTGAACCCGGCCGGCATGCCCACCATGGAGCCAGCCGCGCTGAAAGCCGGTGAAGATTTCACCTTTACCGCTACCTTCGAAGTGTATCCGGAAGTGGAAGTGAAGGGTCTGGACGCCGTGAGCGTAGAAAAGCCGCAGGCCGAAGTACAGGATGCGGATCTGGACAAGATGATCGAGACCCTGCGCAAGCAGCACGCCGACTGGGTTGCCGTTGAGCGTGAAGCCACCACCGACGACCGCGTGACCATGAACTTCGTGGGCTCCGTGGATGGCGAAGAATTTGAAGGCGGCGCCGCCGAAGACTTCGTACTGGTTCTGGGCTCCGGCCGCATGATCCCCGGTTTCGAAGACGGTCTGATGGGCAAGAAAGTCGGTGACGACTTCACTCTGGAAGTGACTTTCCCCGAGGAATATCACGCCGAAAACCTGAAAGGCAAGCCAGCCCAGTTCGCCATTGCCGTGACCAAGGTTGAAGCCCAGCAGCTGCCCGAGCTGACCGAGGAATTCGTTCAGCGTTTCGGCGTGGCCGACGGCACTGTCGACGGTCTGAAAGCCGAAGTACGCAAGAACATGGAACGCGAACTGGCTCAGGCCCTGAAAGCGTCCGTGAAAGAGCAGGTGCTCGACGGTCTGCTGGAGCAGAACCCGGTAGACGTACCCAAGTCCCTGATCGACAACGAAATCGAGACCCTGCGCAAGCAGGCGCTGCAGCGTTTCGGTGGTATGGACCCGAAAAATGCTCCGCAACTGCCGGCCGAGCTGTTCCAGGAACAGGCCGAGCGTCGCGTGCGTGTCGGTCTGCTGCTGGGTGAAGTGATCAAGCTGAACGAGATCAAGGCCGATGATGCCAAGGTACAGGAAATCATCGCCTCCATGGCTGCTGCCTACGAAGATCCGTCCGAAGTGGTTGCCTACTACAACGAAAACCAGCAGATGCTGGAAAACGTGCGCAACCTGGCCATCGAAGATCAGGCCATCGAGTTCGTGCTGAGCCAGGCCAAGGTGTCTGACAAGCAGGTGAGCTTCGACGAAGTGATGAACAAGCCGGGCGTGGCGCTTAATAAGCATTTGACTTAAGCATCAAGCTCTTGCGTATAATGGCCCCAGTGTGAGTGCACTTGGGCCATTTTGTTTTGGGGACAATATCTTATGTCAAACAATCATAATCCGATGATGGACGGGCCCCTGGCTGCCCTGATCCCCATGGTGGTGGAACAGACTGCCAAGGGTGAACGTTCCTACGATATCTATTCTCGCCTGCTGAAAGAGCGGGTGATCTTCCTGACCGGCCAGGTCGAAGACCACATGGCCAACCTGATCTGTGCCCAGCTGCTGTTTCTGGAGTCGGAAAATCCGGAGAAAGATATCTACCTGTATATCAACTCCCCGGGCGGCTCGGTCACCGCGGGCATGTCGATCTACGACACCATGCAGTTTATCAAGCCGAATGTCAGCACCGTGTGCATGGGCCAGGCCTGCTCCATGGGGGCCTTCCTGCTGGCCGGTGGCGCCGCGGGCAAGCGCTTTGCCCTGCCCAACAGCCGGGTGATGATCCATCAGCCGCTGGGTGGCTTCCAGGGCCAGGCGTCGGACATCCAGATCCACGCCAAGGAAATTCTGTATATCAAAGAAAAGCTCAATCGTCTGCTGGCCGAACACACCGGCCAGGAGCTGTCGATTATCGAGCGCGATACCGACCGCGACAACTTCATGTCCTCCGAGCAGGCCAAAGAATACGGTCTGGTCGACGAGGTGCTGTTCAAGCGCGATTGAGCAAAGCGGGGTGGGGTGCTGTACACTCTTTGATAAGAGTTAGTAGGCACTCCCCAGCCTGTACGCATACGAGGTGACTGAATGACAGACAAACGCAAGGGCGAAGGGGATGGCGGCAAACTGCTGTACTGTTCTTTTTGCGGTAAAAGCCAACACGAAGTACGCAAGCTCATTGCCGGCCCTTCCGTCTACATTTGTGACGAATGTGTCGAGCTGTGCGAAGACATCATTCGGGAAGAGATCAAGGACATTTCGCCGAAGCGACAGGGCGATGCCTTGCCGACGCCACACGAAATCCGCGCCAACCTGGATGACTACGTTATCGGCCAGGATCATGCCAAGAAAGTGCTGGCGGTAGCGGTATACAACCACTACAAGCGGTTGCACAATGCCGGCGCCACCGATGGCGTCGAGCTGGGCAAGTCCAACATCCTGCTGATTGGCCCCACCGGGTGCGGCAAGACCCTGCTGGCCGAAACCATGGCCCGGTTGCTGGATGTGCCCTTCACCATGGCGGATGCCACCACCCTGACCGAAGCCGGTTACGTGGGGGAAGATGTCGAGAACATCATCCAGAAGCTGCTGCAGAAGTGCGACTACGATGTAGAGAAAGCCCAGCGTGGCATCGTCTACATCGATGAAATCGACAAGATTTCCCGCAAGTCCGACAATCCCTCCATTACCCGTGACGTTTCGGGTGAAGGAGTGCAGCAGGCCCTGCTGAAGCTGATTGAAGGCACGGTGGCTTCGGTACCGCCTCAGGGCGGTCGCAAGCATCCGCAGCAGGAATTCCTGCAGGTAGATACTTCCAAGATCCTGTTCATCTGTGGCGGCGCCTTTGCCGGTCTGGACAAGGTGATCGAGCAGCGCATGGACAAGGGCACCGGTATCGGCTTCGGTGCCGAGGTCAAGGCGAAGGACGACCGTTCTACCCTGAGCGAAATCTTTACCCGGGTCGAGCCCGAGGATCTGGTCAAATACGGCCTGATCCCCGAGTTCATCGGTCGTCTGCCGGTAGTGGCGACCCTGACCGAACTGGATGAAGACGCCCTGGTGCAGATCCTGTCCGAGCCCAAGAACGCGCTGACCAAGCAGTATGGTGCCCTGTTCGCACTGGAAGACGTGGAGCTGGAGTTCCGTGATGACGCCCTGCGCGCCATTGCCCACAAGGCGATGGAACGCAAGACCGGTGCCCGTGGCCTGCGCTCCATCGTGGAGGCGGTTCTGCTCGACACCATGTACGACCTGCCGACCCAGAGTGAGGTCGCCAAGGTGGTGGTGGATGAAACCGTGATCAAGGGTGAATCTGCCCCTCTGCTGATTTATCAGAAAGGGGAGACTCAGGCGGCTTCTGGCGACTGAACGCGGTTTTTTTGACCGATCAAAAGGGGCTTTATGCCCCTTTTTCGGTTTTTGCGTGTCCGGTGATTGAATATGATGATCTCGCCCCCATATACTGCCCAAGCGCTAATAATTGCATTCAAGCCGAGAGGACACTATGACCCTAGAGCGTTCCGAACGCATCGAAACCCCCGTTCTGCCTCTCCGTGACGTGGTGGTATACCCTCATATGGTGATCCCGCTGTTTGTGGGACGGGAAAAGTCTATCCGCTGTCTCGAGGCGGCGATGGAGCAGGACAAGAAGGTACTGCTGGTCGCACAGAAAGAGGCGTCCACCGATGATCCGCAGGCTGATGATCTCTATCAGATCGGGACCATCGCCAATGTACTGCAACTGTTGAAACTGCCCGACGGCACCGTCAAGGTGCTGGTGGAAGGCGGTCAGCGTGCGCGTATGGACCAGTTGCGCGAGCAGGACGGCTACTTCGTGGCCGAGGCTCAGTATCTGGAAACCGAAGCCCTCGACGAGCGCGAGCAGGAAGTACTGGTTCGCTCGGCCATTACCCAGTTTGAAAGCTACATCAAACTCAACAAGAAGATCCCACCCGAGGTACTGACCTCGCTCTCTGCCATCGAAGATGCGGCGCGGCTGGCCGACACCATGGCCGCCCATATGCCGCTGAAGCTGGAAGACAAGCAGAAGGTGCTGGAAATCGTCCAGGTTGGCGAGCGGCTCGAATACCTGATGGCGATGATGGAGTCGGAAATCGACGTGCTGCAGGTGGAGCGCCGCATTCGCGCTCGCGTCAAGAAGCAGATGGAGAAGAGCCAGCGCGAGTACTATCTCAACGAGCAGATGAAGGCGATTCAGAAAGAGCTGGGTGAGATGGACGAAGTGCCCGATGAATTCGAGGCGCTGCAGAAGAAAATCGAAGACGCCGGCATGACCGACGAGGCGCGGAAAAAGACCGACGCCGAACTGGCCAAACTGAAGATGATGTCGCCGATGTCGGCGGAAGCCACGGTGGTCCGCGGCTACATCGACTGGATGGTCGCCGTGCCCTGGAAGAAAAAATCCAAGGTGAAGAAAGATCTGGCCAAGGCCGAAGAGACCCTGGATGCGGATCACTATGGCCTGGAGAAGGTCAAGGAACGCATTATCGAGTACCTGGCGGTGCAGAGCCGGACCAGCAAGCTCAAGGGGCCGATTCTGTGCCTGGTGGGACCGCCCGGGGTGGGCAAGACCTCGCTCGGCCAGTCCATCGCGAAGGCCACCGGCCGCAAATACGTGCGCATGGCGCTCGGCGGCGTGCGCGACGAGGCGGAAATCCGCGGTCATCGCCGTACCTACATCGGCTCCATGCCGGGTAAGCTGATCCAGAAAATGGCCAAGGTGGGTGTTCGCAACCCGCTGTTCCTGCTCGATGAAATCGACAAGATGTCGTCGGACATGCGTGGCGATCCGGCCTCGGCACTGCTGGAAGTACTGGATCCGGAACAGAACCACAGCTTCAACGATCACTACCTGGAAGTGGATTACGACCTGTCGGACGTGATGTTCGTGGCCACCTCCAACTCCATGCATATTCCGGGTCCGTTGCTGGACCGGATGGAAGTGATCCGGCTGTCCGGCTACACCGAAGACGAAAAACTGAACATCGCCAAGAACCACCTGCTGTCCAAGCAAATCAGCCGTAACGGCCTGAAAGAAAGCGAAGTGGTGGTGGAAGATTCGGCCATTATCGGCATCATCCGCTACTACACCCGGGAAGCCGGGGTACGTAGCCTGGAGCGGGAAATTTCCAAGCTGTGCCGCAAGGCGGTGAAGGAAATTCTGCTCAATAAAGAGATCAAACAGGTGGTCATCAACCAGGACAACCTGAAGCAGTATCTGGGTGTGCATCGTTTCGATTACGGCAAGGCCGAAGAGCATAACCAGATAGGGCAGGTGACCGGTCTGGCCTGGACCGAAGTGGGCGGCGACCTGCTGACCATCGAGGTGGCCAACGTGCCCGGCAAGGGCAAGCTGGCCTATACCGGCTCGCTGGGTGACGTGATGCAGGAGTCCATTCAGGCGGCGATGACGGTGGTGCGCTCGCGATCGGAAAAATGGCGCATCAATGCCGACTTCCACGAGAAGCGCGACATTCATGTGCACGTACCGGAAGGGGCCACCCCCAAGGACGGTCCCAGTGCCGGTATCGCCATGTGCACCGCCCTGGTGTCCAGCCTGACCGGCAACCCGGTGCGGGCCGATGTGGCCATGACCGGAGAGATCACCCTGCGCGGCGAAGTACTGCCGATCGGCGGCCTGAAAGAAAAACTGCTGGCAGCTCACCGGGGTGGCATCAAACGGGTCCTGATTCCGAAGGAAAACGAACGGGATCTGGAAGAAATTCCGGACAACGTCAAACAGGATCTGGAGATTCATCCGGTGCGCTGGATAGAAGAAGTGCTGGAACTGGCGCTGGAACAGCCGCCTGAAGGCTTTTCCGCGGCCTCTGCCTGAGCTTTTTGAGTGCAAGTCATGGTTTCTGACTTGTCAGCGGCCATGACTCGCAGTAGCCTTGGATCGAATTTTATCTGGCGGTCTGGCGGCAGGGATTGTGCCGGTGGCCAGTGGAGCGGACACGAGATGCTGTCCACTTCCTTACATCAATAACGATATCGAACGGTTGCGTCTGCTGACCAACGTAAAAACGACAAGGGGAATGACTGTGAATAAATCTCAACTGATCGACAAGATTGCCGACGGCGCCGACATCACCAAGGCCGCTGCCGGCCGTGCACTGGATGCCTTTGTTGATTCTGTTACCGAGTCACTGAAAGAAGGCGATCAGGTGTCGCTGGTTGGGTTTGGTACCTTTGCCGTGCGCGAACGCGCTGCCCGTACCGGCCGTAACCCGCAAACCGGTGCTGCCATCGAGATTGCTGCCGCCAAGACGCCTGCCTTCAAGGCAGGTAAAGCGTTGAAAGACGCCGTCAACTAAGCGACGCTTTTATTGGACTTACAGGTCCGGCAGGTCATGATCCGAAAGGCGCATCAAAGGGGTGCGCTTTTTTTTCGGGTAAGGCGGCACGACCGTCTATCGGGAGTAACGACGAGTTATGTATTTTGACAAACTAAGGGCGGGTGCCCAGAGCACCGTCTCCAAAGTCATTCTGGTGCTGATTATTCTGTCTTTCGCCCTGGCCGGGGTGGGCAGCTATGTCACTAGGCCGGTGGCGGAAGTGGCCGCCGTGGTCAACGGTGACGACATCAGCGCCCAGGCACTGGAAAATGCCTATCGCAACGAGCGGGCCCGACTGGAAAGTCAGCTGGGTCCCCAGTTCAGTCAGTTGCTGGGAGATCCCCAGTATGTGGCGCAGATCCGGCGCTCGGTGCTGGAGCAGCTGGTCGAACAGCGGCTGATCGACCAGAAGGTGGATGAACTGGCCCTTTATGCCAGCGACGAGCAGGTGCGCAACGCCATTCGTGCCCTGCCGGAGTTTCAGCAGGACGGCCGCTTCAATAATGAACGTTACCAGCAATTGCTGGCACGCAGCGGACTGAGTGCCGAACAGCTGCGTGACAACATGCGCCAGGATCTGAGCCGTCAGCTGCTGCTCAATGCCCTGTTGGGATCGGGTTTCACTCTGGAAGCCGAAGCCGGCTGGCTGGACCGCCTGAACCGCCAGCAGCGGGACGCCGAACTGGTTCGCCTGCCCCTGGCCGATTTCAGCACCCGGGTGGAGCTGACGGATGACGAGGTGACCGCCTACTACGAGCAACAGCCCCAGCAGTTCCAGCGGCCCGAACAGGTGAAAGTGGATTATCTGCTACTGGATGCCAGCGCGGTGTCGGCCGACGATATCGACGAGCAGGCGATTGTCGATCAGTACCAGGCCAACCTGGCAGCCTATAGTCAGCCGGAGCAGCGCAAGGTTGCGCATATCATGGTGAACAAGGGCGATGACGCACGGCAGAAAATCCAGGCCATTGCCGAGCGGTTGAAGGCGGGCGAGTCTTTTGCCGAGCTGGCCCAGGCTGAGTCGGATGATGTGTTCTCCGGTGGCAAGGGCGGCGAGCTGGAGTGGATGGAGCAGGGTACCCTGGATCCGGCCTTCGACCAGGCGGCCTTTGCGCTGACCGAGGTGGGTGAGGTGTCCGATGTGGTGGAGAGCGATTTCGGTTTGCATCTGATCACCCTGCTGGACAAGCGTGACAGCAAGACCAGGCCGCTGGATGAAGTGCGTGCTGCCATTGCCGAGCGTCTGGCGCAGGAGCAGGCGGCAAATGCCTTCTACGAGCAGGAGCAGCGACTGGCCGAGCTGGCGTTCGAGTTTCCCGACTCGCTGGACATGGCCGCCCAGGAGCTGGGCCTGACCGTCACCTCGACCGGCTACTTCTCCGCACAGGACGCGCCGGCCGAGATCAACGACCCCCGGGTACTGACGCAGGCGTTTTCCGGTGAGCTGCGCAGCCAGGGCATGAACTCGGAGCTGATTGAACTGGGCAACAACAAGGCCGCGGTCATTCATGTGACCGATTATCGTCAGGCGGCGGTACGTGATCTGGCCGAGGTTCGCGAACAGGCCCGGGAGCTGGCACTGGCGGCCAAGGCCCGTGAGCTGACGGCAGAGGCGGCGGCAGAATTGCAGCAAGCCTGGAGCGCCGGTGAGCAACAGCAGTGGCTGGCCGAACATGAGCTGGCGATCACCGAACTGAAGGACGTGACTCGCAACAGCGAGCAGGACCCGACGGTGCTGGAGGCATTGTTTGCCATGCCGGAGCCAGAGCAGCAGCCGAGTCTGCGCGCCCTGGAACTGGCCGGTGGCGATCAGATGGTGATCAAGCTGAACCGGGTGACCACCCCGGAAGCGCCTTCCGAGATGCTGGCACAAATCCGCCAGGGACAGAGTGGCCTGCAGGGGCAACGTGAATATCAGAGTCTGATTGCCGCGCTCAAGGCGGCGGCCAGCATCGAGTATCGTCGTCTGGAAGTCCAGAGCGACCACTTCTGATAGCATTCAATAAAACAAGGCGCTTCGGCGCCTTTTGTCTTGTTTTTGACCAGTTGCCGTTTGTCTTGTACCGCCCTGTTGCCAATATGTATCTGATTTGATAATAAAGAGTGCGCGATTGGCGGGGGCCGTCGGTTGACCGCATTCATCGGCGATGGTGGTCATTTTCTTTTTGACGCTATCTCCGCTATGATGCCAGCCGCGGACAAAGTGTTATATGATAAGCAGGTTAACGCAGTCGGAGAGCATCTTTTGATTAACGTATTCCTGGTTGATGACCATGAGTTAGTGCGCACAGGGATCCGACGCATACTAGAAGACGTCAAGGGAATGAAGGTACTGGGCGAGGCCAAGAGCGGTGAAGAAGCCGTGCAATGGTGTCGTGAGCAGCATCCTGATGTTGTATTGATGGACATGAACATGCCGGGTATCGGTGGCCTGGAAGCCACCCGCAAGATATTGCGCTTCAATCCGGATGTAAAAATCATCGTCCTGACCATTCACACCGAAAACCCGTTTCCCACCAAGGTGATGCAGGCCGGGGCCTCCGGGTACCTGACCAAGGGGGCCGGGCCGGAAGAAATGATCAACGCCATTCGCCTGGTACACAGCGGGCAGCGTTATATTTCGCCGGAAATTGCCCAGCGCATGGCGCTGAGTCAGTTTTCCAACGAAGAAAACCCGTTCAAGCAGTTATCCGAGCGGGAGCTGCAGATCATGCTGATGATCACCAAGGGGCAGCGCGTCACCGATATTTCCGAGCAGTTGAACCTGAGCCCCAAAACGGTGAACAGCTACCGTTACCGGCTGTTCAGCAAGCTGGATATCAACGGTGATGTGGAACTGACCCATCTGGCGATCCGCTACGGCATGCTGGATGCAGAAAAAATCTGACGGCCGATGAGCTCAGCGTTTGATGCCAAGGCCTTTCTTCAGGTGGTGACCGAACACCCCGGCGTTTATCTGATGTTTGATGAGGCTGGGGATATTATCTATGTCGGTAAAGCCAAAAACCTGAAAAAGCGACTGTCTTCCTACTTCCGCACCCAGGTCAGCGGTGAGAAGACCCGCGCCCTGGTGCGCCAGATCTGCGATGTACAGGTAACGGTGACCCACACCGAAACCGAAGCCCTGATCCTGGAACACAACCTGATCAAGCAGCATCTGCCGCGTTACAACGTGCTGCTGCGAGACGACAAATCCTACCCCTACATCATCATCAGCGATCATCGCCATCCGCGTATCGGCCTGCACCGGGGGGCGCGCAAGAAAAAGGGCGAATACTTCGGACCTTATCCCAACGGTGCCGCGGTGCGGGAAAGCCTGCATCTGATGCAGAAGCTGTTTCCGGTGCGCCAGTGCGAAGACAGCGTCTATGCCAACCGTAGCCGTCCCTGTCTGATGTATCAGCTCAAGCGTTGTGCCGGTCCCTGTGTCAGCGGTCTGGTCAGCGACGAGGAGTACGCCCATCAGCTGCAGCTGGTACGGTTGTTTCTGCAGGGCAAGAACCAGCAGGTGCTTAACGATCTGGCCGACAGCATGGAGCAGGCCAGTCAGGCGCTGCGCTTTGAGGATGCGGCCCGGTTTCGGGATCAGCTGCAGGCCTTGCGCCGGGTACAGGAGCAGCAGTTTGTCAGTGGTAACGTGCTCGACGACCTCGATGTGATCGGGCTGGCAGTGGCGCGCAGTCAGGCCTGTGTGCAGGTGCTGTTCATTCGCCAGGGCAAGGTGCTGGGCAGCCGCAGCTATTTTCCCAAGATGCCGCCGGACACCGATGCCGAAGAAATACTGCAGAGTTTTGTGCTGCAATTTTATCTGGCCGGTATCGGCGGTCGGGAAGCCCCTGCCGAAATCCTGATCGATCGCAGCCTGCCCGACGAAGCCGTGTTGAGCGAGACCCTGAGTCAGCATTATGGTCGCCGCATCAAATTGCGCAGTCGCACCCGTTCCGAGCGTTCACGCTTTATCAAGCTGGCCCGTACCAATGCCGATACCGCCCTGGCCAGCCGGCTGGCCCACAAGAGCACTCAGCGGCAACGGTTGCTGCAGCTGGAAGAGGTGCTGGGCTGTCCGCCGATTGCTCGCATGGAATGTTTCGATATCTCTCATACCATGGGCGAGAAAACGGTGGCCTCCTGTGTGGTATTCAATCAGGAAGGGCCGCAGAAGAGTGAATATCGCCGCTTCAACATCAACGGCATTACCCCTGGCGATGACTATGCCGCCATGGAGCAGGCCCTGAGCCGGCGTTTTCACCAGGCCGACACCGATAAACTGCCCGATATACTCTTTATCGACGGTGGCCTGGGGCAACTGGCTCGGGCCGAAGACGTCATGGCCCGGGAGCTGGCCGACAGCCCGCGCCAGCCGCTGCTGATAGGGGTGGCCAAAGGCGTGACCCGCAAGGCGGGACTGGAAACCCTGATCATGGGGGGCAGCCACGAGGAGCGGCACCTGCCGGCGGACATGCCGGCGTTGCACCTTATCCAGCATATTCGAGATGAATCCCACCGCTTTGCCATTACCGGGCACCGGGCCCAGCGCGGCAAGGTGCGCACCACCAGTACCCTGGAGTCCATTCCCGGTGTCGGTGCCAAACGGCGACAGGCATTGCTGAAATATCTGGGTGGCATTCAGGAGGTAAAACGGGCCGGGGTGGATGAACTGGCCAAAGTCCCCGGAATAAGCCCGGCACTGGCAGAAAAAATTCACGATGCGTTGCATCACTGAGCTCCATCATGCACCATGTAATGGCATGATCCACTGGCCTGAAAATAATGATAAACATTCCTAATTCTCTGACGTTTTTTCGACTCCTGCTGATCCCGGTATTTATCGTATTGTTTTATCTTCCGCTGGACGGTGCCTATTTCTGGGCCGCTCTGGTGTTTACCCTGGCGGCGATAACCGACTGGTTTGACGGCTTTCTTGCTCGCAAGCTGGAGCAGAGTACCCCCTTTGGCGCCTTTCTGGATCCGGTGGCCGACAAGGTGATGGTGGCGGCCGCCTGGTGATTATCGTCGAGGATTACAGCAGCCCGCTGGTCACCATACCGGCCATGATCATGATAGGACGGGAAATCATTATTTCGGCCCTGCGCGAGTGGATGGCGGAAATCGGTCAGCGCTCTCAGGTGGCGGTCAGCTGGATTGGCAAGTGGAAAACCACCATCCAGATGCTGGCGCTCATCGGCCTGATCTGGCAGCAGAGCCTGTACATGATCTGGGGCAGCTACTTGCTGCTGTATATCGCCACCGGCCTGACCCTGTATTCGGCCTACGACTACCTGAAGGCGGCCTGGGGTGATCTGACCCGTTCGGTCTGAGTTCCGAAGCGCTCAGGTCCGACCCCGGATGGGGCAGGGCAAGAGGGCGCCGCGAGTAGACTCGTGAACAGACAGTACGCAAAAACAGGCATTTGCGCATAAAAAAACGTGCGAACAAATCAGAACACGCAGATTAGAGTTGACTGGCAGACGCCGGTCATTAGAATGCAGTGTTATCTGAAAGACCTATTTTATGGCGCGTTAGCAAAGCGGTTATGCAGCGGATTGCAAATCCGTTCAGTCCGGTTCGACTCCGGAACGCGCCTCCACTTCTTCCTTAGAAGCGTCTGCTGCCCGGATGGTGAAATCGGTAGACACAAGGGATTTAAAATCCCTCGCTGGTAACAGCGTGCCGGTTCAAGTCCGGCTCCGGGCACCATTATAAATCAAGCACTTACGTCAGTCCTGACGGTTTACACCTCTCCAGTAATTATCCCAAGTGGCGACAAAGTGGCGACAGCCGTTTAGCTGTGGCGACAATGGCGACGACTCATCCAGCGTTGAACCAAATTGAAATTTTAAATTTTCATGATCGCAGTCGTAGCAAGGCTTGCGGCGGTTAGTCTGATTGACCGTTTTTCTGTTTTCCCCACGTAATCGGTAAGACCTCCAGCACTGGTGCGGGTTTGCCTGCCCAGCTCCTGTTCTACTGCCACCCTGATTCCTTCATTTCCGTGCAATTCCCTTCAATCTTTGCAGATCCTCAGATCGTCCGCTGATCCCAGTGGTGGCGGGGCGTAGCCGTGGTTTTTGCACACCCGCAGAATTTCCAAAATTTTAAAACACAAAGCGCGAAGGCGGGCGCGGAGGAGCGCGATTTCCGTGAGGTGCTGGCGTGCGTGTACGGATTACGTGGCGACGTGCTGATGGGTGACGTGGGCCAGCACAGGCGGCGCCAGTCAGCCGCTGGCGGCGTTGATGGTGTGTGGGGTGATGGTAGCGAGGGTAAAGCAAGGCGGCCGCTGTGGGCCGCCTGGGTGGGGCAGGGCTGGGGTTAGCCGGTGAAGCTTTGCAGGTTGGTCTTGGTGGTGCCGATAGCGGTGGCGTGACCGGCCACCTGGCCCTGCACGTTGGGCGGGGTGTTGTGGTTGGGGTGGGTGTGGCTATCCAGTTTGTTCAGGGCATCCTGTACGTTGGCCATCATGCCGATCATCAGCGTCAGCATGTTATGGGTGCCGTTGCCCAGCACGATGCTGTTGCCGAGGATGGTCTGGGTCTTGGCCTGGCTGCTCTTGTTGCCGGTGATCTGTTCCGTCGTGTTGCCCTGAGTGGTGCGCTGCTCGTCGCCGGTGATGGTGGTGGTGCTGTCGCCGCCAATGCTGTGCTGATAGTTGGCCCCGGTCACGTCGACTCGTTCGCCGGCGGCGACCAGGTGCAGGTTGGCGAGGGTGGCCAGTTCGAGGTCGTCACCGGCCAGCAGCTCGATGGCCCCCAGCGCCTCAATCAGTTTGCGGCCGGCCACTTCTTCGGTGCTGTGCTGGGCCACAGTGGTGTGATGGTTGCCAAAATGGCTCTGGTAGTCGTCGGCCTCTTGCTGCAGCTGGGCGGCAATGTGGTGAATGGTCTGGTCTGTGGCCAGGGTGTGGTTGCCGGCATTGTCGGTGCGCTGATACACCTCGCCCCGCTGCTGGGTGAGCTGTTCGCCGGGCTGGATGTTTGGCAGTGACCAGCCGGATCCGAGCACGGTACGGATGAAGGGCTGATCGGCACGGCCAAAGGCAAAGCCCAGCTCGACCAGGGTGCCTTCTACCGGGTACTGGAATTGCCCCTGTTCGGGGCCACCGAACAGCACGGGTACCGGCACAGCCATAAATACCGGTACTTCTGTATCCGGCTTGCCGTTTTCATCCAGCTGCTGCACGTCCACGGCATAGCGGGGGCGGAAGGGGTCGTTGCGCTGTCCGGCACTGGCCCGATCGCTGGCGGCGGTGACGATGCCGAAGGTGGGCAGATGAAAGCCGGCGGCCAGTTCGGGAAAGCTCTGCTCTACCTGCCGCTGCTGGGCGGTTTTCTGCTTGCCCTGCCAGCGCAGGGTCATGTGGGTGCCGTCAAATTCCACCTGGGTGATGGTGTGGCCGTTGACCTTGGCGCCCGGGCGCATTATGGGCGACATGGGCAGGGTGAGGCTGTTGCCGCCGGCCTGTTGGCTGCTGGCCTCGGCGTCGAGTGTTACCGGGCGAGCAGGCCAGCGGGAGTGCCGATAGCTGCCGGCGTAGATATTACCGTCCGGTTGCTGGTACCAGCAGAACTCGGGAATGTTAAAAGCGCGGCCGGCGTTCTGCAGCAACTGGGCACCGGTGCCGGCAGTGGTGAAGTTGGGAATAGGGGTGTCGACGTACTCGGCCTCGGGCAGCACGAAGTTAAGCCCGGTTTCGTCGGCCAGCCGGGTGATCACCTGGCGAAAGGTGGCGTGCTGCAGGCTCATGGTGATGCGGGTACCCAACACAAAGGCCAGCTCCTTGACCAGCAGGCGGGTGTGGCCGTTGTCGGCCGGCTCGGCCCGGGCCACGATGCCGGTAAAGTAACGCTGCAGGCGGGTGCCGTAACCGATATCGAAATGCACCATGGCGCGGGGCTGGGCGCTGCCTTTTACGGTAACAAAGCCGCGGCCGGCGGAAGACAGCTCCAGCATCCATTTATCATCGACAAGGTGTATATCTTCGCCGTTGAGGGTCAGGCGTTTATTCAGCTTCATTCGGTTGGTCTCCCTCGGTTTTGTCTCCCAGTGCATCATCCATGCGCTTAAGGAATTGTTCGGTGCGGGTCAGCTCCGGCTCGGCACCTTGTTCGGCATTGGGCGGCGGGGTCACGGCCGTGGTGCCTTCGGTGGCCTGGCCGATGGTCGCGTTGGGTTTGGGCGCCCGCTGTTCGCGTTTTTCCGGCACCGACAGGTGTTCCCGCAGGGTAAAGGACACCCGCCAGGCCAACAGGCCCTCTTGCTCCGGGGCCATGATGCGGCCGGCAAACTTTACCTGGTAGATCTTCACCGCTTCGGCCAGTTCACAGCCGATGCGGTAGATTTTGCGCTCGTTGCCTTCGCCTTTTTCCTGTGCCAGTTCAAACAGGCGGGCGAGGGCCAGCTGGTCGGCAAAGGGGATCAGGCCCGTTATCTGCAGTTCCTTGCCCTTTTCTCCCTGCTCGGCGCCGCTGGTACCGGAAGTCTGGCCCGAGGTGTCCTTTTCCTTGAACTCCATGCTCAGGGTGATGCGGGGCGACTTGAGGCGGAGTAATTCACCATCGAGGGCGATCATGGCAGTAGCTCCTTGAAAAACGTCAGCGGCTGGGCCGACACCAGCAACACCGCCGCGGTATGGGCATGCTCAAAACCGGGCAGGCCGCCGGTTAAGCTCGCCGCCACGGTGGAAGGGGAACCACTGGCCTGCAGGCCGTAAAGGGTACCGCTTAGCCCGGCTTTCAGGTTGGCCAGTTGCTGCCGTTGTTGGTCGAGCCAGGCGGCCCGCTTGCCGGCCAGGGCGGTGAGCTTGGCGACGGGGTTGTGGGCATCGCCAGCCAGTGATTCCAGTTGAGCCAACTGAGCGCCGAGGGTGGTGACAGCCGGGCGCAACGGCGCATACTGGTGCCGACCCGGTACCCACTTGGGGGTGATACCGGTGGCCGGGGTTTGCATGCGGGTCTGGGCATGCTGTTGCTCGGCCTGGGCTCGACGGGTACAGGTGCACAGTTCGGGGATGGGCAGAAGGGCGGTGATCTGCTGCAGACTGCTGGCGAACTCGGCCAGGGTGGCGGCGGTGATCAGCAGCCCCTGCACATGCAGGGTGCCGGTTGGCCGGTGTGGGTCGGCGGTATCCTGCAGTTTGTCGGCCAGTCGCTTGGCTGCGTTGCCCGGGGCGAGGTAATGGCCGCTGTCTTCCACCTGACCTACGCCGTAATCGTAGGGGGTGACGGTCAGGCGGTGGCCACCGACCAGCAGTTGATTGAGCTGGTCGCGCAGATGCAGCAGGCCGGCGGCTTCACCGCTCAGGGCATGAGGTGCAAAGCTCACGGCGCCGGCGGCGGTATTCAGGGTGCCGATGGCTTGCTGTTGGGCGGCGGGCAGTCCGGTCAGCACCGAACCGGCGGCAGTTTCAATACTGGCCGCACTTGGCGGCCAGGTCAGGGTGGTCTGGGTCCAGCTCATGCGGTTACCTCTGCCGGCCAGCCGACGGGATAGGCCTGCACCTCCTCAATGGTGGTGAGGGCGCTCACATCAGCTTTCATGGTGCGCTGCCGGTCGTGAATGCGGCCACCTTGCTGGACGATAGCGGCATACAGTTCGCGCAACTGGTCCAGGGTCATGGGTTGGTCGTTGTTGTCGGCATCGGTCCAGTAATCGAGTGGCATCACTCCGGCCATCAGCACGGAGATGATCCGCGCCCGACTGGCGGCGTCGGTGTCCCAGTGGTGGCCGTCGTGCTCTACCGGAGTCTGTTCCTGCTGGTCGCGCCATGTGTTGATTTCGGCGTGTTTGGCTTTCTGATGACGATTGATCGCAACCGGGTCCAGCCGCCAGCTTGCTGTTGTCTCGTCCCACACATCATCCGGGCCGGGAGCAAGCTCGGTTTCGGTGTCGGGAATAGGGCCAAGTTCGGTGATTTTGCGCTCGGCCTTGGTTTGCTTGTTGTAGACGGTTTTACCTTTGTGGTTTTCCACTAGTGACCAGGCGCCGCCCTTGAACAGAGCACCTGATCGGCGGAAATAGTCGGGGGCGGAGTGGTGGTGGCATGACCAGGCACCAGCCAGTTACCCTGATCTAGGGGGTCGGGATCGGCCTTACCCATTCCTGCCAGTCCGCCTGTGACGGGATGGTAGTGATAAATGTCCATTATGTTCTCCCGTTAGTATTTAATGCAGTAGAGAAAAGCTACGTTACGGGGGCGCGTTTCGTCTCCACCTCTCAAACCTGCCATATCACCGTCTGAACGCACATACGCTTGCGTATTGTTGTCAGATGCTTGCTTTTTGGTAGAGTTGGTGCCGTGAGTCCCATGTTCTTTGAACTCGTCTTCCTGCCAACTCCCCAATGCACGCCCAGCGTCAACGCCTCTGCTGTCATCCCAACCCCGGACGAATTCACCACGCAAGTCGGGTATGTTAAATGTGGTTGAGCCATTGCCGGCACCAAAGGTGGTACCGATGGCGGCGAACAGGGCAGAGTAGGTGGTGCGGCTGATGGCGGCACCGTTGGCCTTGAGCCAGCCGTCAGGCGGTGTCGCCATGGCAAAAGCTGCCACCAGACCGGGTTCGTCTATGCCGGCGGGTTTCCCGGTGACTTCATTCCAGTTTGGCCAGCGGGTAGCCTGTGCCGGTTTATCGGTAACTTCACTCCAGGGATGCGAGTGGTTGCTGGGCGTGAAGGTTGAGGGTTTGCCGGTGATGCTGCTCCATGAGTGGGCATGACTGTCCGGCGGATAGGTGGCGGGCTTGCCGGTCACTTCCGCGAAACTGGGCCAGCGGGTGGCGGTGACGGGCACGCCGGTGAAGTTGCCCCAGTCCAGGTAAAAGCTGGGGAGCTGGCCATTGAACTTGGCGGAATCCGCGGCCTTGCCGGTTTTATCCAGCTTGCTGCTGTTTAGCGCGTTGTAGGCGTCGGCCACGGCCTTACCGCTGGCGTATTTGGTAGCGCCGCCGGTGGTGTCGGTGTAGCTGTGGCTCCAGCCCCAGTTTTCCAGTTTATCCAAGCCCACCTGCTCTTTGGTGTGGGCCTGAGGGCGTTGTTCGTGCCACCAAAGGCCGCCCCGGCCGCGCAGGTCGGTCACGGCGCCATTGGCGGCAAGTGTGGCCAGTGGGGTCACGTAATGGGGATAACCGGCTTCATCCATGTAATCGGCGAGCGGGGTGGTACTGGCCCGGATCTCTACTTGCGTATGCCAATCAGAAAGCAGGGTACCGGCGTGGTACACATCGGCGTACAGGGTGGCCGGGCGCTGGCTCACGGTGATCGACTGCTCGGCGGTCAGCTCGGTGCGCAGGCCGGCAATGTAGCCGAGGCCCGCTGCCACGATGAATTCATTCACGCCCTGGCCGGGACGCACGGCAAAGCCATCAGCCAAAAAGGCGGCGGACCCGTAGTGATCGTGGGCCTGTTGGCGAATGTCTTCATCCAGCCCGAGCAGACGGGCGGAAAAGTCGAGTTGCCAGGTGCTGGCATCCACCTGGGTGTTGGTGGCATCGGCGGCGCCAGATATTCCATCAGCATCGACTTCACTAGGCTGTTGCCGGGCTGGCTGTTGCCTTGATTCTTCAGCTTATCTTCGGCGGCTTTGTGCACCACCATGGCCACCAGACCGCTGGCCTTGTGCACCAGGTACATGGCGTTAAAGGTGAAGTCACCGATACGAGTATCCATGATGATGGAATAGGCCACGCCGTTGGCGTTGACCTTGCCGCGCTGATCCACCGGCTGGCGGTGTACGATTTGCGCCGGCGGGGGCAGGCCGGCGGCGCGGTTGATGGGGGCGGTTAAGTCCAGCCCCGGAACATGGGCCAGTACAAACTCGTCGGGAATGACCGGTTGGGCGCCCATTTGCAAGTCTGCCAGGTGCTGCTCGAAGGCGAGGGTAATGGCGGTTTGGCTCATCCTAATTTGGCTCCAAAGTTTTGATAGCTGCCGCTGAAACGGGCGGCATGCAGGCGCAGCGGTTGCGGGTAAACCACCTGAAAGCGGTAGCGGCGACAGGTGCGGCCGTAGTGCTGGATCAGCACGTTGAGCAACTGCTGGTTGCCGGCAAGCTCCATGTCGGCCAACTCAATGGTGATCACGTCCCAAGGCTGATCGGGCTGGCGTTCGTGTACTTCTACCCAGCCGATGCCGAGGCGCTCGAAAATACGCTTGAAGCCGGCGGACTCGCCGGCGTCACGGGCGTTGGCAAAGGCGTATTTCACCCGCTTGCGATACAGAGCCACCGGCTCGTTGCTGAACCGTTGAATGCCTCTGTCCCAAGCAATTAGGTTGAGCATGGCTTCGCTGCATTCGAGCGGGTCCAGCTGCTGCAGCGGGATCAACAGCCAATGCCACAGCCGCCGCCAGAAGGCGTGCAGGCCCTTGCTCAGAAAATGCGGCTCTTTCAGCCCGTTGCCGTCCATCCACCAGGGGGCCTTGTGTTCGGGCAGATCCGGGGCCTGTTGCTGATGTTTATTCATGAATATTCACCGTGAGAGAGGAAAGGCGCGGAATAGCCCTTTCGCTGTCGATATCCGGTTGGTCAAAGCTCAGGCTCTGAATGTCGGGCAGCAGGGCATGCAGTTCGGCGCCCAGCCGGCTGAAGCTGAAGCGGCCGAACGGGGTGGTGCGGGTGATCGTCGGGTAATCGGCGGTTTCCCGAAACGCCGCCCGTACCATGGCCTCGGCTTCGGTTTGCAGCAGGGTTTTGGCCTGATCGCCGAGAAAGGCGCGGGGCCAGATGTTGAGGGTGATGGCGTGCAGGGTATCGGGCAGGGCGAAGCACTGCAGATCATCCCCGTGGCCGTGGTTGCCGTCGTGGCTCACATGCTTGTTTAGCTTGTCGATCAGGGCCTGGGGCGTGCTGCCGACTTCCATCAGGATGTAAGCGTTGGCGGTGCCCGGGCCGCGCGGGGCGTCGTGCTCGAAATAGATGTTATCGGAACGAATGCCGGCCACGGCGGCGAGCATGGATCGGTACACCGCATCGATGTGATAGCGGCCCACCACCGAATACTGGTTTTGAATGCGCAACCCCAGGGCGTCGTCGTCTTCTTCGTCGTCGCCGGGCTCGGTGATCCAGTCCACCGGGTTGGCCACCCGCTCGATGCCGTTCACCGAAGTGGGCAGTATGCAGAAGTAACCGGCGGGCAGGTTCCAGGCGCTGCCGGCTTCGGTGGCTTCGCACACCACAAGGCCGGTGGCCAGCCCGGCGGGAATGGTCACGGTGTCGGTCACGGCCAGGGTGTAGCTGCGGCCGTTGATCCGCTCTGTGGTCACTCGGGTGCCGGCTTCTATGGTCACGGCGGTGGCCGGGTCTTGCTTGAAGAACTCCACCAGTCCCCGGGTGGCCTTGGCACCTTTGCGCTCCAGCCCCACGTCCCAGGCTTTCAGATCCTGATAATAACCGCGTGCGGTGGCGGCAAACAGGTTGGGCAGCACATGACCGATAAGCAGGCTGTTGAGCAGCCACATGGCCGGCTTGACCACAATGGCCCGCTGCAGTCGCCAGAACGGGCTCATGCGGCTGTCGTTGGTGATGACGGAGCCGGCGGTGGTCACTTCCCGGGCCAGCTCTTGCTCGACTGCCTCGATGGTGGTCGGAATGCCTTCGGCGGCCATCAGCCGGGTAAAGTCTACCTGGGGGCGGGGGCTCACAGTGTCACCTCCAGATCGCCAAACTCATAGGTGCGGGCGGTCAGCAGATAACGGTCTGCCGCTTCTTCGCGCAGCTCGGCGGTGCCGGGCACCAGCCGCCGGTCCTGCTCGACCAGGATGCGGATTTGGGTGCGCACGTCGGCGCGCAGCACCGGGCTGCGTTCGCCAATCAGCGCACGGGCCAGCCCGGACTCCAGCACGGCGTGCTTGATGTCTTGGCCGATACTGTGGCGGTTGTCGGTAGTGATTGGCTGGGCGCCGGCATCCAGCACCAGGCCGAAGTCTTCGACCAGCAGGTCGATGTATTTACGCTCAGAAGCCATGTTGTAGTTCCTCCCATTCGGCCAGAGCCTGTGGATCCATGCCTTGCTCGGCTTTGATGTGCACGTCGCCAAACTGGACGGTCTTGCCGCTGTTCTGGCTGGCAACCCTGGCCATTTGCGGCATGAGTGGCGGTGACGGGGCCTTGACGGTGTCGGGGGTGCGGCTGGCGGCCAGTCGCTGGTTGATACTGTCCTGACCGGGTGACAGGGCGCGGGCCAGATTGGATTGCTCTATCGGTGCGCCGCTGTAGCTGCGGGTCACTTCCTGAGTGGCCCGGGGCACGGTGGGCGCCGAGCTGCCCATGTTGATGTTGATGCCGGGGATCAGGTTTATCTTTTCAATCAGCCAGTCCAGGGCGCTGCCCAGCAGGTCGAACGGGCTCAGGTTGCCGAGCATGTCCATGAAGGACTGCCATTTCAGTTGCGCCGCATCGAGAAGCCCCATCAGCGTGGTAAAGGCTTCGCTTTCCATGATGCTGGCTTTGAGGCTGTCCCAGTTGCGGGCCAGCCAGACGGCACCCACGGCCAACAGTGCCAAGGCGGCGATAATCAGGAAGAAGGGGCTGAACACAAAGGCCATGGCCACGCCCAAGGCGCTAAAGGCACCGGTCAGCAGAAAGGTGCCGGCGGCGGCAACGGCCTGAATGGCCATCCAGGCAAGCTGGGCGGTTTTGGTCAGTACAAAGCCCAGACGCAGCAGTTTCATCAACCCGATCAGCCCGCTCATGGCGCCGCCATAAAAGGCCATGATGCTGCCGCCAATCCCCATGATCAGCGTCCAGCTGGCGGCCACAGCCGTCAGCGCGGCAAAGCCGATGGCCGCCCAGGTGACTATTTCGGTGAGGTTCGGGAACAGCTGGGTCCACTTCACCAGCACCGCCATGCCATCCACCAGACTGCCAACCAGCTCGTTGATGGTGGGCAGTACGCTGGCCCCGGCACCGGCCCGCAGGGCAAACCACACCGCGCCCAGTCGCTCCCATTGATCGGTCATGGCGCCGGCCATTTGAGTGGCCTTGTCCATGCCCGTTTGCCTGCCCACGTTGTTGATGCTGTTGGCCAGACCGTCGATATCCGGCAGCATCTGCTTGATGAGCGCCACCGCCTCGTCGGAGCCGAATGCTTTTTTCAGGGCGTCCGACTCGGCCACGGTGAGGGTGTCGCCAAACTGATCTTTCAGCTTTTGCAGGATCTCAACCATGCCCAGGGCGTTGCCGTTGCCGTCCACAAAGCTCATGTTCAGCTTGTCCTGAGCGCCGGCAATGCCGTTCAGGAACGACTTGTATTTGGTACCAGCCTCAGACCCGGACATGGTGGCTTGCAGAGTACCGAGCACCGCCATCTGTTCGGCCATGCTGGCCCCGGCGGCGGTACCGGCGGCACCGATGCTGGTAAAGGCGGCACTCATCTCGGCGCCGGTGGTCTTGAAGGACTCCACCGCCTGGGCGGTCTGGCCGGCAACCATGGCGGCAAAGTTGTCTTTGCCCATGGCGTCGGCTTGTTTTTTGAAGGTACCGTACATGGTGCCCATGTAGGCGGTGATGGTGGCGGTGTCGGCCTTGGTGGCGGCGGCCAGCACGGCAGACGACTTGGTAATACCGGCCAGTTCCTCGCCCGACAGGTCGCCCATCGCAGACTTGATATCGTAGGCGGCACCCACGAACTCGGTAGCCGACTTGCCGAACTCGATAGAAAACTCGGTGGCGGTCTGGCTGAGTTGATCCAGGTCTTCCTGCACCACGCCCAGTGATTTCACTTCCCCCAGCACCCGATCCATCTCGATGGCGGGCATCAGCGCCTGATACAAGGCAACGCTAGACGCGGCCAGCCCGGCCGCACCACCGACCATTCGATCCATGCTTTGGCGGCCCAGTTCGCCGGTCTGTTGGATTTGCTGGTTAATGCCCTGAATCGGCCGGGTGACTTTGTCTACCAGGCCGACCGTGAGCATTAATTGTTCCAGGTGTCTCATGTGCCGTTAAATGCCTTTGCTATGCCTGCCGCGATGGCGTGAGAAGTGTTGTCCCAGTGCTGCTTGTTCAGCCAGATAGCCCGGGCCAGGGCTTCTTCATCGTCGGGCTCATGGGGCAGATAGTGGCGGCGTAACGTCAGTATCTGCTCCAGCTGGTTGTGCTCGATGGCCCTGGCCCGGCGGGTTAGTTTTTTACCGAGATTTCCAGCTCGGGAATGAAGGCTTCGTTAACCTTGGCGGCCAGCTTGAGGCCGGCGCCGGGCATGGCCAGCAGCTTCGCCAGGGCGTCTTTGCCGTCGGTGGCCACGATGCGGTTTAGGTAGTTGTGGGCCGGGGCTACCTTGTCGTCCATGGTCAGCTCGTTGATGTACTTGTTGTATGCCTGGGTGGTGGGTTCAAACACCAGCTCGGCGCCGTTTACAGTCAGGGTGATGGTTTGTTTGCTCATTTCTGCAGTCTCTCCAGTTTTTCATCCAGGCGGGTAAAGCCGCCGTCTATGCGTTGTTCGAGTCGATTAAAGCCTTCGCTCAGTTCGGTCTTGGTGGCGTAGTTCTCGGCCACATGGGCGCGATGGTTGGCCATGTCCACCTGTTGCCGGCTGAGGCGGCCAAACAGGCTGGTCAGCACCGGGCTAAGGATGCCGATCAGCAGGCCGGCCGCCGCGATGGCCAGACCCAGCCATTCCGCTACTTGTGCCAAGTGCGCCTCCCGTGAGTTGTTCCAGTTTTTTCTGTTTTTCGGCGCTGCCGCGTGAGCTGCCCAGCCAATAGGTAACGGCGGCCAGAAAGGCGGTCACGATTTGCCCGACCAGGTAGAACACCACCTCTTTCGATCCGTCGGGCACCGACCAGGCCATCAGCGCGATGGTCAGGGCCACCACCATCAGAGCCAGCAACAGGGTCAGGCGCTCGGGCATCCAGTGTTCCCGGTGGCTTTCCCGGGCGTGCTGAATGTCGGCCAGCTCGGTCTGTGCCTGGGCCAGCTCCAGCTCCTGCAAACGGATATTGGCCTGGCGGATTTGCTCCCGTTCTTCATGGGCCCACTGCTGCAGCGTGAGCGCGGCCTCGGGGTTCTGGGTCAGTTCGCGCAGCACCGCATCTGGGCGATTGTCGGTACCCAGAGCCCCGGCTATCTGGGCGCCGATACTGGCGGCCATGCCCACAGGGCCACCCAGCAGGGGTGCCACGGTCCCGGCGATGCGGCCCACGGTGCCGGCAATGTCTTTCCAGTTGCTCATGACCGATTCCTCAGTTCTGGCCCCAACGTGCCGGGGACTCGCGCACGTCGATGTGGGTGAAGCTGTGGTAACGGCCAATGCCGTAGCAGCCGGGGTAGGTGCGCTCCAGGTAATCGGCGACTTTGGCGGGGGCGATGCCCGTGACCTTGATATCCGCCGCCTTGCCGAGCTTGTGCACGCTGTTGCGGGCACCGCCCACTTTGCGGTTGTGGTTGTCACACCGGCAGGCGCTGGTGATGCTCACCGCCCGGTTGCCCAGATCGGCCCGCAGTTGCTCCAACACGCCGAGCAGTTCGGCATCCACCGCATCAAAGCCGCAGCCGCATTTGCAGGCGAATTCCCGGCGTTTGAAGTGCAGTTGTTCAAAGGTGTTCTGGCTCATCGTCTTTTCTCCATCAGGGTCTGGCAGCCGATGCACAGCCGCACACCGGGCAGGGCGACGCGGCGACCTTCGGGAATGGGATCGGCGCATTCTTCGCAGTCGTGTCGGCTGGTGCCGTGGGCGGTGTGGCCGGTCTGGGCGGCCAGCTGCTTGCCCAGCAGCCAGTCGTTCAGTTCATTGGCGCGGTCGATAACATCCATGGCGGTTACCCAATCAGGTGACGAGTGTCGTCACGGGACAGGTAGGGCACGCCGTTGATGCGTACAAAGTCGGGGCTGGTGATGAAGCCCTTGATCTTGTGAATGCTCTTGTCGCCGCCCTTGGTGTCGATATCGAGCAGGTCGGACAGCAGCAACTTCACGCCGAAGGCTTCCACCTTGAGTTCATCGGTGCCGGTGTTGGCGTAATAGAGCACGTCGTGGGGCTCGATACCGCGCCACGAACCGGCGCTTCTGGCGGCCTGGCTCAGCAGGTTGAAGTTCTTGGTATCCAGCTCGTATTCCACGTCGGCGGTGACGTCGCCGTCCACATAGCCGTCGGTAATGCCCCGGGTCTGGGTCACGGCGGTGCTGTCGTTAATGGTGAGGGTGGCTTTTTCGACGTGGATCATGGCACCGAGCAGTTCCACGTCGAAGTTCATGCCGGAGATGCGGCGGCTCATTGGCTGTCTCCCGGGTTGCTGAGGTCAAGGATGATGTTGATGCCAATCTTCTTGGGGCAGTCGTAGGGCTGGGCCAGGGTGTAAATGGCCACCTCGTACTTGCTCAGCCATTCGATGGCGATATCGCCGTCATCAGGCGGCATGATTTCACCGGGGAAGGTCATGCCGGCAATGGTCACCGACTTGCTCATGGCCCGCAGATCACGCATGAAGAACAGCTTGGCGGCGGCCACACTGGCCGGGGTGCTGTTGAGTTGGCGATCACCGATGCGGCTGATGGCCCGGATACGCAGCTTGCGGGCAATCTTGTCGGTCACCCGGCGGTTTTCGACCACCTGATAATCACCGCCTTCCACGTCCAGCATGTTGCCGTCGGCCCAATAGACACCGTCGTAATCCGGGAACCACCAGGGCACCGACAGACGCGCGGCTTCCAGGGTCTGCAGGGTGGCCAGGCTGAGTTCGGCGCCGGTGCTGTCGACCGGATCCGGGCCCAGTGCCACCAGGGCACCGGTTTTCACTCGCATCGGGGTGTCGGCCACGGATACCGCCCGGTTGCACAGGCGACCGGCCAGGACGCCGGCGTTGTTGCCGTGCAACTGGGGCACCAGCATGACGCCATCGGCGGCAATGCCGTTGGCGAGCGTGGCCATGGTGGCCTCGTAGGCGGGCCAGTCCTGAGCGTCCACGCCATCGGCCACAATGCCGTTCACGGCCAGCATCATGAACTGCCAGCGGCCCCAGGTGGCGATCAGCTGGTTGCGTAATGCCTGGGCGGCGTTGATTTGCTCGGCGGTGGTCACCGGTTCGAGCAGCACCACCGCTTCAAACGAGGCGGTGCGCTGGGCGGCCAGTACCGCCTCGGTCCACTCTTCGCCCAGGGCCAGCACATGGGCGTGAGCGCTCCAGTTCTGGCCGGCGTTCTGCATTGCGGCCAGCAGGTTGGCTTTGAGCGGGCTGTCTTCCACTCCCAGCAGTTCATCCAGTTTTGACTGGGTATTGAGTGACAGCAGCTTGCCGTTGTTTTTGGTGGCCTGGCCCACAAACAGGAAATGGCGTTCCACCTCGTCGGTGGGCCCCTGCATCTGGTTCAGGTTGTTGATCTGAATGGTTGGGATCATGGTTAACGTCTCCGGTTAAATTCGGCGGCCAGGGCATTGATGACCAGTTGAGGATCCAGCTCCAGAAAGGGGCGAGCCGGCACCTTGATTTCCCAGCTGGTCTTGCCGGCTCGTTTGTTTCTCTTTTCGGCGATCAGCATCTTCAGGGTCTGGCCTGCCTGCTCGAAGCTCATGTTCTTCTGTATCCAGGCCAGCCCCGGCTTGCGGGTGCGCTTCACCTTTTTACCGACGGTGATGCTGTACCCGAGTTGCCGTAGCAGCCGCGCCTGGTGGCGGGTAGCCGGGCCGTCCTGATCAGCGGCGTCCTTTGCCTTGTTGCTGCGTTTTCTGGCTTTGGCCTTGGTATAAATTTCGGGCAAACCGTACTGATGCTTGAAGGCGTTTTGCGCGGCCTTTTTGTTTTTCCAGCCGGCGGTGCCTCATTCGGGTTGGCCTGGGTTTTCAGGCCGCGGCCCATCTTGGTGAGCATTTTCTTGCGGCCCTGTTTACGCTTGGGCCAGGGCCTGCCATCCGGGCCTTGCTGGGCTTTCAGGTTGGCCTTGGCATCTTTCACGGCCTGGCGCATCACCTTGTCCAGCAGGCGCTGCCGACGGGCAGGCGGCAGCATGGCCAGCTTGAGCCGGTCGGAGACGGATACGGCTCCTTTCAAATCAAACGCGATCATGGCTGACCTCCCAACGGAAAGGGCCCGTCCTGGTTCACCCATAGCTGGCCGGTTTCGGCCACCCATACTTCATAGGGCGCAACCCGATAACGCTGCCCGCCATAGGCGATGGGGCCGGCGGCGTCCGGCTGCAGATAAAGCGGTTCGCTGAAATGCACGCTGATGGTCAGATCGGCAGTGCGGTCGTCTATCGGCTCCACGTCGTATTCCGGCTCGGGCAGCTCGAATTGCTCCCGCTCGGTGTCGTGGTCCTGCAACCAGGCGGCCACGGTGGCCAGCACCAGGGCCGGATCCAGCTCCTTGAACGGCAGTTCTTCAATCAGGAACACCGCCTGATAGTCCAGCCGGGCCAGTTGCAGGCCGTTGCCGCCGTGCCTGGGGGTAAGCCGCAGGGTGCCGTTCTGCATCCAGGCATCAAAGTCCTTGTGGCACTTGGCCGGCAGCAGGGTCTTGATGGCTCCGCTCAGTGCCTGCAGGTAATAGCTCTGGCTCATAGCAACTCAATCCCGCAGCGGTGCACGCCCTTGATGGCCCGTATGTGCTGCTGGCTTTCAGCCAGCAGGGCGGCGCGGGTATCACCGCTTTGGGTAGCCTGGTTGTTGCCGGTGTCGCGTTGGCTCAGGCTGCCGGCTTCGGTGACCAGATCGGCCTTGGCCCGGGCAAACACCGCCTGGCGGTAGAGGGCGGTCAGCATGTTCTGAGTGCCTACCGATGGGCCGGGCACGCCGGCGGCGGTCAGGTGGCCGTCGGCCATCAAGCGGGCTTTGGTGAACACCAGCTCGATGTTGACCTGGGCCACGGCAGAGAGCACCGCTGCCGCTACGGTGGCGGCTTGCAAATCGGCCGGCATGGATCTGTCGCGCTCAAAGTCGCCGACCTCGATGTTCGGCCAGAAACCATCGTTGGTGACGGTGGTCTGCTGATAGTCGGTGGTGTTGCCGTTAAACATGGCTGCCCTCTGCGTTAAATAGGTGCCCCCCTGGCCACGGTGGTGGGAAGCAGCTCATGGCATGGCCTGGCTGTTCCCGCACCGCCGGGGGGCGGCGGCGTTGAGCTAGTCTTGCTCAAGCGCCCGCAGGCGCATGGCAATTCGGTTACGGTGGGTTTTTACCTGGGCACCCACCGGATCCCATTCGTGTGCTTTCACCAGCAGCGCGTCGGCCTGTTCCAGTACCTCCGGATCGGTCACCGCGCTGGGCCTGGGCTCTCCCATGGCGTCGCGCAGCAACAGCAAGCCGGCGAACTTGAAATACTTGGCGGTCAGCTTTTCGTTCAGTCGCCAGTCGCTGGCCACATGCCGAAATACCCGACTGAAATAGGGCTCGACCGCCTGACCCTCTGCCGCTTGCTGCTCGGCCCACTCCAGCACCGTGTCCGCCACAAAGTGGGGGAAGTCGCGCTTCATGCGTGTGGGCGTGTGCTGGCCCTGGGCTATGGCCACTTCGGCCCAGTCCAGCGCCTGTTCGAACTCGCCCAGGTCGAACAGCCAGACCACCAGAGTGGCGAACAGCGGGTTCTGGTGGGTCTTTTCCCCGGTCAGATACTGCTCCACATAGGGGCGATACTTGGGCAACAGCTCCCGCTTGAGCGTGACCTTGTCGGCGATACGGTCCAGTGCTTTCAGCCGTTGCTGGTCCTGCTCCAGGGCCAGCAGTTGCAGGTGCAGGCTGTGCGCCAGTTCACCTGCGGCTTGCCCGGTGTCGGCGGCCTGTTGGGCAGCCTGCAGAGCGCGGTGCTTGTCTCTGTGTCGCTGGGCCGGGGTGCTCATGAGTCAGCCCTTACGCCGCCGGATCGGGGCCGGGACCGATAACCACATGGTCTTCATCAAAGGCGGCATAGGCGCGGTAGTCGCCCACGGCGTAGCCTTCCATGCGCCAGTATTGGGACTCGAAGCCCTTGCGGTCCTGATTCTGGGCTGCGCTGCGTTGGCGGGTGCCACGCTGGGTATACAGGTGCAGGTTGCCGGGCATGGTGACCACCATGCGCTTGCCGGGGAAGAACGGCGGCGTCATGGCGCGGCGGCCGGCAATGGAGGTGGCCAGCTGCTGGGCGGCAATCTGTTCGGTAGGCTTGTCGGCCTGGCTGTACAAACGGCCCTGAGCGGCGGCCACCAGATCGGCACCGACCAGCACGGTGAGGCGCGGATCGTTACGAAACGCCGGGTCCATGGTGCTGTTGATGAGATCCGATGCCATGGCGTCCAAGGTGTTGTATTCGCCATTTTTGCCGTCCGGCTCGAAGTACACCTTGCTGCCGGCGTCGCCCACGATCTGGGATCCTCCGTTCCATTCTTTTGCCAACTGCTGCCAGCCCTTGTTCACGTCCTGGCCCAGCGGGTTGGTGACAGGGTCTGTGGTAGCGGCAATGGAGATACCGTTAAAGCCGACGCGCAGCATATCCAGCGCAAAGCTGCGGTTGATGAACTCGTTCACCTTTTGCAGGAACTCGCCTTCGTTGCCGGCGTTGGCCCACACGGCTAGGGTCGACCAAGGCAGCACGGCGCCGGAGTCGGTTTCGGTCAGCTCGTAGTTGTGACCATCAACCCCCACGGCCTGCAGGAAGCGGCCGTTGGCCTTGCGGCCTGAGTGGATGCCGCCGATGCCGACGTCGATAACCTGCCCCTTGATCTGGTCGACGTCGGCCAGGGTGATCATGCGCAGAAAGTCGACCGATTCCAGCAGGGCCGTACGCAGGCGGGTCTCTTGCGGACCGGTAACGGAAAACTTGTCTTTGATGCGGCTAACATCAATGCCATAGCCGGTGGCCAGCGCCTGAAAGTATTTATTCAGCTGGGTTTCGGCGGCCTGGGTGAGAATCATGCTCATGCTGGTTCCTTACACCACGTGGTAGATATCGCCGCCGGCAGGGGCGGGGTTGGGTGTCTGGCCGGGCTTTTCTTTCAGCAGGGTAGAGAACTGGTTTTCCAGCTCGCCCTGCTTGGAGGCCACGCCCTTGACCACGGTAAGCAATTCACTGAACTGCTCACTGGTGATGCCCGTTTCAGCGGGTACCGGCGGAGGCTCGGGCGCCACTGTTGGCTCGGGTGTGGTCTTGGGTTCTTGTTTGCTGAACTGCTCGAACTTGGTTTCAAGTTCGCCTTGTTTGGCGGCCACGCCTTTGACGGCGGTCAGCAGCTCGTTGAACTGTTTTTCGTCCATTGCTGGATCCTCGGTTTCTGGTATTGGGAGGGCAGGGGTTTCGGGTTCCTGGGCTTTGAACCAGGTCATGAATTTCTTGAACATGCCGGCCTCTTGCTCACGGTCGGCCAATTCGGCCAGGCTGAAGGGCTCGCTCTGACCAATCACTTTCGGGGGCTGGTCTTTGGCGCTGAACTGCATGCGGGTGGTGCCTGTGCTGGCCGGGCGGTCGGTGACGCCCAGACCGCCCAGGTAGGTTTTGTCCCCACCGGCAAACTGCTCTTTCGGTTCAATGCTGCAGAACTGGTACTGGCCGAGCTGGTTGTAATAGATGAGATCCCGGGTCGGGCGAAGGATGGCGAACAGCTTCATCTTGCCGTCCACTTCTTCAGCCTTGAGTGCTTCCACGGTGCCCATGGCGGACCCTTTGTAGTGATCTGCCCAAATGACTGCCGTGTAATGCTCGGGGTCATAGGTTTCGGCCATGTCGGTCAGCCACTCACGAGAGATAAAGCGTTCGTCGACGCTGTGGCCCTCGGTGGCAATACAAATCCAGCCTGTGCGTAACCGTGAATCGGGTTTCATGTTCCTGCCCATGTTCTGTGATGGCGACAGGCTAGGGACTATTCGGGGCAATTTCATCCGGTGCCGTTCCGCGCAATTCCGATTTTTGGGAAATCGGAATTCTGTGGAATTTCATGGCGATAGGTGACGGTTTTCGGTGGGTATGATGGCCGCATTTATCATTACCACGGACTGCCATGGCCTACACCGAAGAAATCCGCAACGCCGCCAAAGGGCTGTATTTAAAACGCTGGCTACCCCGGGAGATTGCCCAGGAGCTCAACCTGGCATCGGTGCGGGTGGTGTATCAGTGGGTAGAGAAATACAGCTGGGATGCACTGCTGTCGGACGAGCAACTGGAAGACGCCATTGCCCGGCGGGTGCAGCTGCTGCTGGGCCGGGAGAAAAAGAACCAGACCGAGCTGGACGAACTGGATCGCTTGATTGGTCAGCATGTGCGGCTGAAGAAAGAGCTGCTGCAGCTGCGCGAGAAAGAAGTGGGGCTGAAGGAGCGGGAAGCCGCCATTGCCGCCGGGGTGCCCGCCGATGACTTGCCAGCGGCCAGAACCGGCAAACGCGGGGGCGGGCAGAGTAAGGGCGGCAAGGGGAAAAAGGGCAAGCAGCGCAAGAACGACATCGGCGAACTGTTGCCGGAAGACTTTACGGGCTGGCTGGGCACCCTGTTCGGCTACCAGTTGCGTTGCCGGGAGGCAAAAGACGACCCGAGCGTGCCGCGTACCCGCAACATCCTGAAAAGCCGCCAGGTGGGCATGACCTACTATTTTGCCGGCGAGGCGCTGGAAGACGCGGTGGTGACCGGTGGCAATCAGATATTCCTGTCGGCGACACGGGCCCAGGCGGAAGTGTTCCGGGCCTACATCATCAACATTGCCCGCGAGTTTCTGCAGGTGGAGCTGTCGGGCAATCCGATTATCCTCAGCAACGGCGCCGAGCTGCATTTTCTGTCCACCAACTCGAACAGCGCCCAGTCCCGTTCCGGTAACGTCTACATTGACGAATACTTCTGGATCCCCGGCTTCACCAAGCTCAGCAACGTGGCCTCGGCCATGGCCACCCAAACCCGCTGGCGAAAAACCTACTTCTCGACCCCTTCGGCCAAGTCGCATCCGGGATATGGCTTCTGGACCGGCGACACCTGGAAAGAAGGCAAGGACAGCCGCAAGGACATTGAGTTTCCCACGCTCGACGATTACCGCGACGGCGGCCGGGTGTGCCCGGACCGGCAATGGCGTTATGCCATTACGGTGGAAGACGCGGTGGCCAGCGGCTGCAACCTGATTGACGTGGAGGAGCTGCGGGACGAATACGCCGACGAGGTGTTCCGCAATCTGTTCATGTGCGAGTTCGTGGACGATGCGGCCAGCGTGTTCAAGTTCAACCAGCTGGAAGGCTGCGGCGTCGATACCGATATCTGGACCGACTTCAAACCGCGAGAGGCGCGGCCGTTCGGCAATCGGGAAGTGTGGCTGGGTTATGACCCCAGCCGCACCCGCGACAACGCCACCCTGGTGGTACTGGCCCCGCCGGAAGTGACTGACGAGCCATTCCGGGTACTGGAAAAGCACCACTGGCGGGGGCTTAACTTTCAGCACCATGTGGCTGAAATTGCCAAGCTGTTCAAACGCTACCGGGTGACCTACATCGGGGTCGATATCACCGGTATTGGCGCCGGGGTGTTTGACCTGATCAAGACCAAGTACCCGCGCGAGGCGCACGCCATTCACTACTCGGTAGAGAGCAAGAACCGCCTGGTGCTGAAGATGATCGACGTGGTGGAAGCCGGCCGCATCAGCTGGGATCAAGAGCAGAAAGACATTCCCCTGGCATTCATGGCCATCAAGCGCACCACCACCGGCAGCGGCAATGCCATGACCTTCAAGGCGGGGCGGGACGCCACCACCGGCCACGCCGACGCCTTCTTTGCCATTTCTCACGCGGTGATCAACGAACCGCTGGATCACTCGAACAAACGTTCTTCAACCTGGGCCATACAAGCATGACCGAGCAAACCACCCCCAACCCGATGATCGCCTTCAATTTTGGCGAGCCGGAAGCGATAGAAAGCGGTCGCTGGCTGACCGATTACACCGAGCTGTTTTACGACCACTTTGCCGACTACTGGAGCACCCCGATCAGCCGCCAGGGGCTGGCCCAGATTGCCAACACCAACGCCCACCACGGCGCGCTGATTTATGCCCGGCGCAACATGGTGGCCGGCAAGTTCAAGGGCGGCGGCGGCATGCAGCGGGTGCAGATGCAGGCCTTTGCCCACAACCTGATCCAGTTTGGTGATGCCGCCTTTCTGAAGGTGCGCAACGGCCTGGGTCGGGTGGTGCGGTTGCACCCGTTGCCGTCCATCTATCTGCGCCGGCACCAGAGCGGTGACTTTGTGTTACTGCAGGCCAACAATGAGCAGATTCGGTACCGGCAGGAAGACGTGATTTTTCTGACCCAATACGACCCCCGGCAGCAAATCTACGGCCTGCCGGATTACCTGGGCGGCATTCAGTCGGCGCTGCTGAATCGGGACGCCACCATGTTCCGCCGGCGCTACTACCAGAACGGGGCGCACATGGGCTTTATCTTCTACGCCACCGACCCGAACCTGAGCGAAAGCCAGGAAGAAGATCTGAAAGCCAAGATCCAAAGCTCGAAGGGCGTGGGCAATTTTCGCAGTCTGTTTATCAATATTCCCAACGGAAACCCGGACGGGGTCAAGCTGATCCCGGTGGGAGACATCGCCACCAAAGACGACTTTGACCGTATCAAGAACATCAGCGCCCAGGACGTACTGACAGCGCACCGGTTTCCGCCCGGGCTGGCCGGCATCATTCCTACCAATGCCGGTGGCCTGGGTGACCCGGAAAAAATCGATGTGGTTTATGCCCGCAACGAAGTGCTGCCGCTGTGCGAGCTGATCGCCGACGTGGTGAATTCAGACCCGGATATACCGGCCCGGCTGGCTCTGCAGTTTGCGCTGGAATAGTGGGATCTTGGCTGTATAAATAAACAGTGGTTTGGTGTTATCCGGAAGCGGATGATTTATCATAGGTGCATGTTTACTCGGGAGAAAAATAAAGATGCGTGTTTACTGCAGAGAGTGCGGCGACCGAGGCCGGATAACCAAAACCAATCGTCTGAGCCCGGACTATACCGAGCTGTATTGCCAGTGCAACGATGCCGAATGTGGCCACACCTGGGTGGGTGGCTTTGGTTATCGGCACACCCTGAACCCCAGCGCCAAGACCACCACTCAGATGGCGTTTCAGTTGGTGAAGGCACTGCCGCCTGGGGCACAGAAGGATTTACTGAGGGAGCTGGAAGGGGCGCGATAAGCGCCTTTTTTATGTGTCCTCGCTTCTTGTGTGTATTGGTGTGTATTGGTTGTGCTTTGTGTGTGTGCGTGTGTATAATTGTGACACTTGATTAGGAGGTTCAATGACGTCAGGTGACCTGATCAAGGAATTGAAGTCCGCAGGCTGCGAACTTGAACGGCAAGGGAAGGGGAGCCACCAGATATGGTACTCGCCGATTACGGGCAAAAAGTTCGTAGTTCCGCATCCTAAAAAGTCGTTACCTGTTGGAACTCTCAAGTCCATTAAGAAAGCGGCGGGGATTTAATCCCCCCGCTCCTTGCCTGATATAGATTTAGCGGAGGTACTTATGTTGTTTTCAGTCGGTGTTGAATATCCGTCGCATGATGGGGAGGCGCTCGGCCTGGTAGTGCCTGCGCTCTGCAATGATGATTATGCCTGTTTTAGTGCTGCCGACAGCGAAGAACAGGTGAAGGTGATGGCCACCGAAGCCATCGCCATGGTGGTGGAAGAAATGGTGAGTAACGGCACTAGCGTCGATAGCATCAAGGATCTGGGACCGCGTCATTATCGACAGTTAGAAGACTATGATCACTGCGATGGCTGGTTACTGCTGGACGTGGATTTGACCGAATTTATGGGCAAGCCCAAACGCATCAACGTCAGCTTGCCTGATGGTCTTATTCAGCTGATTGATTCCCGAGTGAAAGCTTCACATGGGGAATATAAAGATCGCAGTCACTTTCTGGCGGTGGCCAGCCGTCACGAACTGGAAGAACGCAGCCACTAACACCTTAAGTCCCAAGCCCCTGCCGACTTTCAGCAGGCCGGGGCTCAGTTCTTCGAGAGTTACATCCAGTCCAGGTAGATATGTACTCCCCATTCATCTACCAATTTCTCGAATTGTTGCTGCGCCTCTTCCCACGAGTTGAAAGGGCCAGCAACAGCTTCAGATCCTACGAATGCCCAAACCTGTTCATCTTTTAGTTCATCGCACTTTTGGGGAGATTGGTTTTGCTGAATCATTCTTTCTCCTTGCCTGCTTAGTGTGACCGGTCACAGCTCTAACTGTTTTGCTTGCTCGGTGTGCCACAGCGCCCTAGCTTCACCACTTGCCCCTTTGGTCTCTACGCCATTGATCTTCTATTTCGTCTAGATACTTCTGATCTGGATCACGATTGAGCTTTCCTCTTTGCTCTTGCCATGCTTCTTTGAATTCCCAGTACTTGCCCTTGAGCTTTCGTTCATCCGTGCCATTGGCCAGGCTGATGTAGACCTCTCTATGCACCACAGCTTGTTCTTTTGACATGGCGCCGAGCCAGGCTGTCACTTCGGGGGGGAAGGTGCCGTGGAATCGCCGGACCATTTGCCGGCAGTCTCTTATCACAAATACATCGGCAAACACGTATTTACTCAAGGTATAGCCTCCAGAACTCTGAATCGGCAATAGTCTCTTCTATCAGTTGCTGTAACTGTACCAGTAGCATGTCTTCTTTATAAGTCAGTGGGTTTAGCTGGCGTTCTTTCAGCAACATATCGTCGATTTGCATAATGACATCACCCAGATCGTGTTCGGGTACCGTCTTCAGCCACTCATTCACCGGCGTGTTGCCAGTGAACAGTTCACCTTGGATCCGACGTTTCCAGTATGCCTTGCCGGATTTCAAAGGCTCCAAATCATGATCTAGTTTGTCATATTCCGGTCGCACGTTCGGGCGTTGGCGGCAGGTGTTCAGGCAGCCGTTGCGAATGCTGACGAATAAACCATCAATTTCGATAACGGCACCGTTCAGCAGCAACTTTTTGTCTCGGGCATCCAGACCGAGCATTGCCATTTCCCGGTCTAATGGGTCCTTTTCTGCCAAAACTGATCCTCGCGTACAGTTATTGTCAGAACTCCAAGGGGCGCGGCTGTCGCCGCTTAAGGGCAGTTCGCTGCGCTTACCAGAAGGCAACTCGCTACGCTCGCCAAGGCCAGTGCGCGACAACTCCCAGCCCTGGTGGCGGGTTTGAGCCTCAGACATGCCCACCATGATGCCGGTGGCAGTACCGTTCACACTGGTGAAGATGTTGGCGGTGCGCAGACCGGTGAGCTTGGCCACGTCTTCGCCGTACTTGCTGGCGGCGGGTTTAACCAGGTGAGCCAACTGGATGGGGTGATCTTTTCTGGCGGCATCAATGCCGCCCATGGCATCCACATAGGCGGCCCACTTGCCGGCATCTGCGGCTTTGCGGGCAGGTTCAAGAATGGGGTTTTGGGTGGCTTCGCGCAGGCGGCGCAGCTCGCGCCACACGGTTACGCTCGGACCACCCACTTGTTGAAACTGACGAATACCCCATAGGCTCGACCAGGCGGCCACGGCGGGGACAGCAGTAGAAATGGCTTCTTCGGACTCTTCATCCCAATCCATATTGAAGCCGTCGATGTTCTTGGCGATGTACTTGGCAATGTAACCGGTGGCAGTACCCTTGGCGGGGTCAATGGCGCTCCAGTCGAAGCGGGGCTTGTAAGACTTGGCCAACTCTTTTTTGTCGTGCTCACAGGCATATTTGCGCAGCACCCAGCGCAGTAACAGGCGTTGGCTGGGATGAACAAAAAACAACATGTGCCAGTGCGGGGTGCCGTCGTGATGGGGCTCAACGACCCGAAAGCCGAAGAACCGCACACCCAGGCGTGCCAGTTTGGCGCGGGCCTTTGCCCACTGGCCGCACAGATAACGCTGGGTATGGCGCGGGGTGCTGCCGTCGTAGCGGGTATTACGTACCGTTTTTTTGGGTTTGGTTTTGTCCTTGCCTTTGTCCTTGCCTTTGTCTTTGTCTTTGTCTTTGATAATGGTCCAGGCATGGAAGCGGCTGGGGGCGGTCCAGGTATAAAATTCGCCGACCAGATCCTGCTCTTCTGCCACCTCTTCAAAGCCACGCATACGAACCATGAGTTCCATACGGCGGATCTCAGGGTTGGCCACGCTGGCCTTAACGGCATCGGCCAGGGGAACTTCCAGCTCCAGCTCGGGGTTGATGGCGTACATTGTTTTCAACCAGGCGGCACCGGCCTGCTTGCGCGCGCGGTAGTCTTGCAGCGATCGCTGAGAGACATAGGCGCTAACGCCCTTGCGCACCTTGCCGATCAGAATGGCGACGTGTTCGGCATAGCGGCGCCAGGCGCGGGTGATTTGGCGCTCCCACCACTCGGCATCCTGCAACCGGGCCACGGCGCTAACGGCCATGTCTATATGCTGATCGCTGATTTCAGCATGGGGGCAGGCCTTGCTAAAGGAAGGCAGCAGCGGAGAAATGCCCCATTTTCGGGCCGGCTCCATGGCGGCATCCAGCAGTTGCTCGGCATTAACCGGGGTGGTGAAGTTGGCGGTTTTCTCTTGCACGATGGCGGCACAGGCGTTCGACCACTCGCGGGCAATGTTGGCCCGGCCCAGTTCGCTGGCGACCATGCGCAAGGGGAGAGGGAAACGGGCGGCATGTTCCCGGATTTGCTCTACCGATTTACGCAGCCAGATATTGGCACTGAGGGTCTGATTCTTGTTCAGGCGGTACTGATATTCTTTGAACAGGGCGCTGGCTGCGTGATCTTCTATCTGGGCCAGCAGTTTTCCGGCCCAGCGCAGATTGTCCTTTTCGTGGCGTTGTTCGAACAGTTCCTTTTCTACCGGTACTCCTGCCACTCGTTTGGCTTTATCTTTTTCAGCAGGCGCAAAAAAGGCGGCCACATCGGCCGCTTCAATAGCGTGAGTCATTAAATTACCTGTGGACCGAGTTGATGAACGGGGGCGGTTTTGCGCCACCAGGCGCTGATGGTTTTGGCGATGGAAAGGGCATTCAGGCCCAGCGCCTGCCAGTAGAGGGAACGGATGGTTCCCAAGTCCAGCAGCAGGCGGGCACGATCTTCCCCTTGTTCAAAACAGGGGCGCCAGTGACGCCAGAAGTCGGCTTTGGCCTGGTGCCAGTGGGCACGCAGATGATCCGCGGCCAGGTAAAGTGTGCTCATACCCCCACCCCCATGGCGGTGATCGGGGCCAGCACCCGGTGCTGCTCCAGCTGATGTATGCGGTTGGTAATTTGTTGATACATGCCCAGCGCACCGAGTTCGTCGGCCAGCTCGGCCAGCACTTCCAGCGCGCATTCGGTGGCAAACTCGATGCTGTGCGATTGCTGGCGGCGCACCAGCTGGTTGTAAGCGTAAATACGCTCGTTGGCTGCTTTGCGGATAGCATTAAGCTGTGTCATAGTTATCTCGATTCGATTGGCGTGAGTTCACGTCTGAAGGCCGCTTTCAGTTACAGCTGAGCGGCCTTCAACTTTTTTGCCCGTTGTTGCAGCCGGCGCGCCTGCTGGTGCAATTCCTCTCGGCGTTGTTGCTCTGCCTGCTTCACTTCTTCACCAGATTCCGCACCGGCAAAGTCCGGCACGTGCAGCCATTCGCTGCGGTCGGTGGCACTAAATCCGGCCAGTGCCTGTTTTAATGCCACTACCGCCCGGCGGATGGCTTCGCGCTCGTCGTCGGTCATGTCTTCCAGGCGTTTATCCCAGTACGCCACCGGCTTGAGGGCGGCCGCCCGGCAGATGCCTTCGCGTACCTCTTTGTTTTGTTCACTCCACCAGGCAGAGATACGGCAGCGGCGCAGCAGGTGCCGCATGTGGTTGATCGCCAATTCGGCAGGTGGCTGGGTAATGGGGTGATAAGAGCTCATGCTTTACCTCCGGATTGAGTGCGGCTGTTATCGCCGAGCATGCCGGCCAGCCAATGCCACAAACGACGACGAGCCTTGGGCTTGTTGCGACGGCGCTGCACCGGTGAGTGAATGGGCAGGCAAATCCAGCTGCCATCCTGGCGTTCGATAAAGCCGGGGCGGCTGCGATGGGTGACCACTTCCGGGCGTTGCGGGGCGTATACCGAAGCAGGGGTACGCAATAAACGGGCGGTATTGATGTACATGGTTCGGTCTCCTTATCCGGTGATGCCAGGCATGGCGCTGTTGCTGAAGGTGTCGATGGCTATGGTCAGCCCCGGCACGGCCTGAAAGCGGGCCTCAACGTCGTGCACAAACAGCGCGAGGGCACCCATCAGACTGGTGGCCTTGTTTACGGCGTTGTCGCGTTTGGTGCGGCTTACCCTGCCGGCCTGTTGCACGGTAATGGCGTCGCGGGCCAGTTCGCCGGCGGTAGCGGTGATCTCCAGCGCCTGACTGGTCAGCGGGGTGTCGCTGCCCTGGTGATCAGATTTGGGCAGGGTGATACCGGCCATATCCAGTTCCAGCAGCAGACCGTGTACCAGGGTGTGATCACCGGTAACACGGGCGGCGGCAATCACGTTTTTAACCGTGGGCTCGCCGTTCTGGTCTGCCGACAGCTTATTGATCCACAGCTGCGGCTTGCTGCCGATGGCGCGGGCTACGTCGCTCTGGTTGTGAGCCGCTTTAAAGCGGGTAACGGCGGATTCCCAGTGCGGGAATTCGGTGCCGTATTTATCTAAATGAGGCTTATACATTCGTTGGCATCCTTGGCGTGGTTGAATAAGCGTGAACACTCAGAGGGCGCTGCGGCGTTTGGCCGCCATCTGCTGGCCCTGGGCCAATGCCTGCTGGGTGTAGAGCACCAGGTTGATCAGCACTTTTTCCGCTTTGCCTTCTTTGGGCATGATGGGAATGCGACCGGCTCGTACATAGTTTTCTACCGTGCGCTGGGTCAGCCCGGTGAGCTCAGAAAAGCGCTCCACCGTGCACACCGGCACATCAAAATGAATGGGGAATGGGGTCATGGTTTATTCCTGTGGTGATGGTTATCTGGGCGATGGCCGCCGTTATGCCCGGGGAGTAACAGACTGGGCTTGCTTTCTGCTCTGTATCTGCTGGAAGCACTCCATGCCCAGAGCCGCCAGGCCCATCAAATTCACCATGACCACCTCGCGCTTGCCCTGCTTGGGCAGCACCGGAATGCGGCCTTCTTCTATACGGCGTTGCACCGTGGCCTTGGTCATGCCCGAAAGCTCACAAAAGCGGTCTACACTGACCACCGGGCAGTCGAAATGGATAGCTATTTGAGTCATAATTGGAACCTATTGCTTGTTATTGCGCTTAGTTGGTCTTGTTTGAATCGGTTAGTCGGCTCATTCGTTTTCGTGAGGTGATTATTAGATCATTTGGTTTGATCATCAAGACCATTTAAACTGCAATATTCACCATAAAGGCGCTAAGTGTGATCTATGTCAAACTTTGAGGGTTCAAAAGAGGCTGCTGCAGGCATGGACTCGTTCGATCTGAAGGGTTTTACAGAACGAATGGAGCTAATCCTCGGGGATGAGTCAGCTCGTTCGTTCGGAGCTAGATGTGGTTTGAGCGATACGGCGATCAAAAAGTATCGCTCAGGCGCATCAACTCCAAACGTAGAGAGACTAATTGCTATCGCGAATGCTGCTGGCGTAGATGTTAAGTGGTTGGCTACTGGTCAAGGTAATCGCTCGGCAGATGACAGTGATGCCGAATCACAATCCAAAGTGCTCTGGGTCGATAGCTACGACGTTTTTGTCTCGGCCGGTAACGGTGCCCATAACGAGTGGGATCACCTGGAAGCCCGCGTGCCGTTCTCTACTGCTTGGCTGGAAGACCACGGCCTGATCGGCAAACGCCTGGCCGTGCTTAAAGTGCATGGTGACTCCATGAGCCCGACCCTGGAACACGGCGACACTCCTTTAGTGGAAATGCTGCCCGAAGACGCCGTCGAAAACCTGCCCGACAGCGTGTACGTGCTCCGCCTAAACGGCCAGCTGCTGATCAAGCGCCTCCAGTCCGACCTGATGGGCGGCCTCTACATCAAAAGCGACAACCCGGCCTACGACAAGCTCCACCTCACGCAAGACAATAAACCCGACGACATACGCATCATTGCCAGGTGGACAGGGAAGAAAATTTAATATTAGTTTCATTAAAATTTTACACGCAATAAGTAATAGCTGAGGGCAAAACATCTCAGTTGGTCACCAATAAATTAGTGATTTCTAATTTATTGGATATTATTAAGCTACTTATTGCGTTTTGTTGCTTGTTCCGCTAGAGTCCCATGTGCATGAGCGTATCGCTCAGCTTGCTGCAGTTGATGTAATCGTATTTGTCTTTTGCTCTATTTTATATAGAGCGCTGGAGTTAAAAAACCAGCATTGCCGAGGCCTGCACCCTATGCGCCCCTCCCGGCCCTTCGGACCGAGAGTAGCGAAGGACGATGAGCTTAGCCAGAGAAATGGTGGCAGTTGACAAATATAATCAATGAATGCAACACCATTTCTCGATCTCTAGAGTATGAGTGGCTAAGCTTTTATTGTCAGTGATCCCTTTATGTATATCAAAAAACCTCAAATCACAACATTGAACGCTATCGCTAATGTATCAAATTTATGCAGTGTTCTTGATATTAGCGAAGAAGAGCTTAATCAGGCTCTTGCGTTGAGTGATTATGATAGATACGTTCAAGCCAAAACTGAAAAGAATGATGGTTCATTTAGAACCATTCATAAGCCACATTATTTATTGCGGAAAGTGCAGAGGCGAATAAATACTCGAATTTTTCAGAAAATAGTACGTTGGCCTAGTTATATATTTGGATCTGTTCCTAATACTAAAGATGAAGGCAATAATGTTGTTGAGAATAAGGATTATGTGAGTTGTGCGGCTCAGCATTGCGGAGCTAAAAGCTTATTGAAGTTAGACATAAAAGACTTCTTTGATAATATAGATATTTTTCATGTCAAGAAAATATTCACAGGTCTTTTTAAATATAACTGTGATGTGTCAAATGTATTGAGTGATATTTGTTGTTATAGAGGAGTGGTTGTACAAGGTGCATTGACATCTAGTTATATTGCTAGTCTATGTTTGTGGGATGAAGAGTATAAAATTATTGAGAGGTTGCAAAGAAAAGGATTAGTTTACACTCGGTTGGTAGATGATATTACAGTATCATCTAGAATATCAAATTTTCAATTTGATCATGCACAATCGATTATATCCAAGATGTTGCAAGACAAGGACCTTCCGATAAATAATAATAAGACAAAAGTATTTCACGCATCTATTGAGCCATTAATGGTGCATGGTATGCGAGTTAATTTTAAAGAACCACGATATCCTTCTGATGAGGTTAGAAGATTACGGGCAGCTGTACAAAATATTGAAAAGTTATCATCGGAAGTTGGTTATAGAACAACATTTGCTTATAGAAAAGATTTTAACCGTTGCATGGGGAGGGTAAATAAATTAAAGCGTGTTAAACATGAAAAACATCAGGTGCTAATAAATAAACTAAATAAAATTTTGCCTTTGCCGTCAAAGACAGACTTAAGAAGATGTAAGCTGGCTGTTAAACGGTTAGAAAATGACTTCAATAACAAAAAAGAATCATATTGGTACAAGAAAAGATACTATATGGCTCAAGATAGATTAAACGTCTTGCAACGGACATATTATAAAACTGCATTAAAATTAAGAAGCAGGTTGAACGTAATAAAGCCAGAGTATGACAATGTTGAAAATGCTTAGAAAAATAAAACTGATACCTTTTGTTGTTTATTCTTTTGTTATTGTAGTTCTGGTCAGTTTGCTTTTAATGGTAACGATACTCTACACTACAATTTATAATGAAAAAATGTACTTGCTAGAGTTTTGTTTTACCAATGAATGTGTTTTGTATACCAATAAAAAACTTAGTGCTGTAATTAAGGTTTTCAATGCAACTATTTCTATTTTGACATCAATCGCTACTGTTGGTGGTATTGCTGTTGCCGTGAAAAGTTATCTTAATGTCACTCGCTCAAACGCATTAAATAATCATATTGCGCATTTTAAAATATTCCAAGACTATATAGATTTTGAAGTGAAAAAAAGAGATAGACTGCTACTTTCCGCCATTGATACTTTTAAGTGGTACAACTTGATTTTTAAACGTTCACGCTCTGGGTCTATGAATGTGTCTGATGAGTATGTTGAAGTGGTTACTCGAATGAATAATGAAATATTATCATCTAATAAACAGGCTCAGAGTGCAACAGAAGGTTCCTATCGTTATAAGGAGCATCAAAAAAGAATTTCTGGTGCAGTAAGCTTTTTTGGTATTAATTTAAGTTTTCATCCAAGAAATGATTTTTATGAAATAGAGACACAAATGTTAGATTTAATTTCTACAGTGAATAAAGCGTTTTGTACTGAATCGCTCGTTCCTGAGATTGAGAAGAGAAAATACATTTAAAAATAGACACTAAATAAAGAGGAAGGTAAAAATAAAGATAGGACCAAGGTTACGCACATCCGCAAGCAGTTAGCCACCAAGGTCGAGGTGCTGGTATTTGAGAGTTTCATTGAAGAACCTGGGCAACACCGCCCTTGGTGAAAGGACGGTGCTGAGGTCGCTTTGTTACTTGCCTTTACTCTTCAACCAGTTTGCAAATTGTGTCAGTAGTTCACTGAATGGGCCGGCCAAGCCTACATAATCTGATGCTGGTTCGTTTGGCTTGTTGGCCGAAATTGATAACTTAAGTACCGCAAGTATCAAGGTCAGGCCTACACCCAGCACAAATGCAATAAGCGTGATAATGGAGCCGGACGAAATCAGCGCCTTGTCCCATTCATTTTTTTCGGTCTTGTTTTCTTCGGTGCCTTTGCTATCCGTACTGGCTTTGCTGCGGGCGCTGGCCTGGGTTTCGTTGGCAGGGGAGATATTGGCCTCTTGAGCCTTTGCTGATGCTATGACTACAGCTGATGATTCTTTCTGGCTTGCATGACCAACCACACTGGTTATGGCCAAGTCGGTATATTTCAGGCCTTTGTACAAGAAGCAAATAGACACTGCCATAGCTAGTACAAGTGAAATGATACGAAGCCACATCATTGCCTTGGCATCAAACGTTTGCCACCGGAGTACATGCTGGGCCTCGTTCACTTTCTCGCTGGGGAGATCGCCTTCGGCAGATCATCAAATGTTATTTTTTCTTTTTTATCGGACATAAAAAACCCTCTGCAGTCAGAGGGTTAATGTATTGGCCTGTACGCTTAGTTGCAAGCCTATAGCATGCCAAGGTTCTTAAGGCGGTAGTACATGGCTGCTTCAGACACGCGCAAGGTCTCTGCCAAGCGGGAAATGTTGGTCATGCCTTCGCGATATACCAGAGTCTCAATGGCCAGTTTAGGCATGAGCAGAGCGGCAGCGAAACGGTTGGCCTGCACTTCCTGCCAGTCGTTGTTGCCGCTTGAAAACGAGCCAGCGTTATCGCGGTGTTTGGACTTAGAGGATGTGACATGCCCCAGCACATGATGGCCAATCTCGTGCGCCATGGTAAAGCGTTGACGATTGGTACTCTCATTGCGGTTAAACTTGATGACTTTCTGTCCGTCACGGATTTCTGCTTCACCGCTCAAATCAGGCCCATCAAGCACGTCGATCCGCATGCCCAGAGAGCGGGCAATGTCGGCTGGACGAACTGGTAGCAACTTGTCCCAATGGGCGTCAAGTATGCGTTTAACAACAGCTTCTTCCATCACACCCTCCTTTTAAACCCGGCAGGTATACGCTGCCTCGTTACGGTTACAGCGGGATGACGCTTCCACTGCGTCACCCCTAACATAGCACTCCCACACAAATTTGCATTGATGCAAATGGGGCCTCACATTTTACACCAAACGTGTTCGTTGTCACTGTATGTCACTACTGGTGTTTATTGGTTGCATCTTTAAAGATAGCTCAGTTAGGATTTTGCTGTATAAATTAACAGTATCCTGATGTGCTGAGTGAGACCATGGCAGTAAGAAAACTCCCGTCCGGTAAGTGGCTGGCCGAGCTGTACCCCGAAGGCCGGCCCAGCAAAGACAGGCCCAAGGTGCCGCGCATCCGCAAGCAGTTCGCCACCAAGGGCGAGGCACTGGCGTTTGAGCGCTTCCTGGATGATCCCGAAAAAAGCACGCCCTGGCTGGAGTCTGGTGCCGAGCCGAGCGATCCACGACGGTTAACCGACCTGGTGGAGCGGTGGTTTGCCTTGCATGGGCAAAGCCTGCGGGATGGCGAACGGCGGCAGGCAAAGCTGATTAGCTTGTGCGAGGCATTGGGCAATCCCCTGGCGGCATCGTTTTCAACGCGGGACTTTGCCGCCTACCGAGAAGCCCGGCTTTCCGGCAGTCTGCCGGACCGGCGAGCGACCAATCAAGCCAGCCAGGGGGTTACCCCCAACACCGTTAACCGGGAGCATGCCTATTTGCGGGCGGTGTTCAACGAACTGAAGAGGCTAGGGGAGTGGCAGGGCGAAAATCCGTTGGACGGGCTGCGGGCCTTCAAGGTGGCCGACAGTGAACTGGCGTTTTTGTATGAAGCGAGATCAAGCGACTGCTGGATGCCTGTGCCGACAGCAGTAATCCGGATCTGCTGTTGGTGGTTAAGCTGTGCCTGGCCACCGGTGCCCGTTGGTCCGAAATTGAAGAACTTACCCAGTCACAGGTGACCCCTTACCGACTGACCTTTACCCGCACCAAAAGCAAAAAAAGCCGGGCTATTCCCATCAGCCCCGATCTTCATGCCCAACTGCCCAAAAAGCGCGGTCGGCTGTTTGGTGACTGTTACCGCGCCTTCGAAAAGGCACTGACCGTCGCCGGTATCGAACTGCCCGACGGCCAATGTACCCACGTGTTACGCCACACCTTTGCCAGCCACTTTATGATGAACGGCGGCAACATTCTGGTGCTGCAAAAAATTCTGGGTCACTCCACCATCACCATGACCATGCGTTACTCTCACTTTGCTCCCGATCATCTGGAAGATGCCATCCGGCTCAACCCGCTGGCATCTATCAAACCGTCCTGAAAAGTGGCGACGAAGTGGCGACAGAAAAAGTAGAGGCTGGCTTTTTTTAGTCGCCATTGGTTTATAAGTGATTGATTTTAAACGTAACGCATTGATTCATAAGCACTTGTAACTGATTTAAAATCCCTCGCTGGTAACAGCGTGCCGGTTCAAGTCCGGCTCCGGGCACCATTTCCTGTCGTATTTTATCCAGCTTTTTTCGGTATCTCTACCTGATGGCACCGGCCTTCGGCCGTGGCTTCATCGTTGCGCAAACTTATCCCGCTACACACGCATCCAGCTGTTGATATAACCGCTGCAGTTCCAGGTATACCTGTTGGGTGGTCCGGCCTGCGGGGGGTATGGTGATAAAATCATGGTTGCCGAGATTCAGCGCATCTTGCCGTGCCACGCGGATCTGGCTGAAGCCGTAGGTGGTGCCGTTTTTCTGGCTGAGTTCGGCCATCTGAAAACGTATCCGGTAACGGCTGGGCAGAATACCAAGCTCTCTATTGTTGACCTCGATCATCCCCCTGGCGTTAAGCACGTCTTCCCCCACATAACCAATCGGTTCGGGATCCTGTTCGGGTGCCTGCATCAGTTGTCTGGCACAGGGCTCGGCCCGGTTGGCGGCAAAGCGCCGGGAGGAGAAGAACGACAGGCTCTCCAGTCGGGGTGGTTGCGTCCGGGTTACGGCGACGCCGGGAGTTTGGGCGGACACCTGCTCGGTCTGTCCGAGATAGCTATAAAGGGATTCCATACTGGTGCAGCCTGTCAACAGCAACGCCAGCAGGGTGGTGATGCCTGGGTTCATCCTAAACCTCCGATTGCGTCCATTTGCGTTAAGTGTGGTGGCTGCCCGGCCGTATGACAATGTGAATGCCTTCATCCGCCGACCCCGGTCCTCTGCTCGGCTGAAGAACAACGTGTTGCAGGCGATATGGAAAGGAGGGCTCGGTGCCCCCTGTATACGGAGCCCGTCTTTGCGAGGGTGACGATTGCACCAATGAACAAGGGCCCCGATGGGGCCCTTGTTGTTTAGTTTGCCTGCCGCCGGTTTCTGGCCGGCTGGTGCTTATTTGGCGAGGGCCGGCTTGACGCTCGCTGTCTGCTCGGATTGGTTCTGGTCGGCTTCTGCCGGGCTGAGCCTGGGCGAGAACCAGCCCAGGTGGGCGTAGGCCATGCCGATCAGCGGCGACAGCCAGCAGGCGAAGGCCAGGGGGATATAGAGCAGGTTCTCGGTCTGGCCTTCGGCAATGCCGAGTCCGAGGGCGGTGATCACCACGGCACCACCGGCGTTCCAGGGGATCAGCGGCGATATCAGGGTGCCGCCTTCTTCAACGGCCCGCGACAGGTTCAGTGCCGAATAGCCTTTGGCCCGGTAGGCGGGAGCATACATGCGGCCGGGCAGGGCGATGGACAGGTAGGGGTCGCCGCCAATCACGTTGGTCATGGCCGAGGTGGCGATGGCGGATGACTGGATGGCGCCGAAGCTCTTGGCGCGGGTCAGAATTTTTTCCATGATCACTTCCAGACAACCGGTACGCTCCAGCACGCCGCCGAAGGCCAGGGCCACCAGCATCAGGGTGATGACCCAGGTCATGCTCTGTATGCCGCCGCGGTTGAGCAGGGCATCGATTTCGCGCACGCCGGTATCGATCTGATAACCGCTGAACATGAAGTTGAAGGCCTGCTGCAGGCTCACGTCCTGGGTCAGCATGGCGGTACCCAGGCCCAGCATGGCGCCGGCAAACAGGGTAGGCAGGGCGGGCATCTTCTTCAGCGCCAGCAGCACGGTCACGCCCAGGGGCAGCAGCAGAGGCCACGACAGGTTGAAGTGTTGATCCAGGCCGTTGATGATGGTCTCGATACGGCCGAAGTCCACGGCCTGATCGCCAATCAGACTGAAGCCGGCGAACAGATAGATAACCAGGGCAATCAGCATGGCCGGAATGGTTGTGGGCAGCATGTTGCGGATATGGTCGAACAGGTTCACGCCGGTCACCGCCGGCGCCAGGTTGGTGGTGTCCGACAGCGGCGACATCTTGTCACCGAAGAAGGCGCCCGACACCACGGCGCCGGCGGTCCAGTACATGGGAATGTCGAAGCCGCTGCCGATGCCCATCAGCGCCAGGCCCACGGTGCCGGTGGTGCCCCAGGAGGTACCGAGTGACACCGACACCACGGCACAGATCAGCACGCTGGCGGCCAGAAACAGCTCGGGGGAGATCAGGCTCAGGCCCAGCTTGATGAGATAAGGCACGGTGCCGCTGGCAATCCAGATGCCGACAATCATGCCCACGATGATCAGAATGCCGACCGACTGCAGCCCCAGGCGCACCACACGCATGATGCCGTCTTCCATTTCGGGCCAGCGGTAGCCGCGCAGCCAGCCGATCAGGGCGGTAATGGCCACGCCGATGGCAAGCGGAATATGGGGGGTAAAGTTGCCGAAGTAAAACAGCTGTACGCCCAGCACCACAAAGGTCAGGGCGATGGGCAGGCAAGCCAGCCAGAAGCCGGGTTTGCGTGGAATCGGTGTTGTCATTGGTTCTCTCCTTGAGCCGGTAAGGCAGGCCAATACTGCTGGCCTGCGCGGTTATCCCTTGGGATGACTCCAGCTTACGGCGTGGATGTAACCTGTATTGCTGTAAATGTAATGAATTGTAAATGGGTTGTCTTAAGTGACATGGGTCAGGCGGGTGCGAATGGCGTCCAGCTCGCTCAGGGTCTGGTTTACTCTCTGGTTCAGCTGTTCGACCAGGGCCGATGGCACCGGCTGTTGCTGCTCGGCGAGGGTTTCCAGCCGGGCCAGTAGATTACCCAGATTTAGTTGTCCCAGCATGTGTGCCGTGCCACGCAGGCGATGGGCCAGCTGAGCCAGCTCTATATGGTCACCGCAGGCCAGTTCCCGGCGCAGGGCGGCATGCTGCTCTGGCAGCTCCTCTGCAAAGCGGGTCAACAGGGCCAGCAACCGGGAGTGACCCAGTACCGTCAGTTGTTCCTGCAGAAGCGGATTGTCCAGCCGGGGCGGCACCGGCCGGCCGAGCGCCTGGATCAGTGCCTGATGCAGGGCGGGCCATAGTACCGGCTTGGCCACCACCGCCCGCAGCCCCGCCGCCAGATACCGGGCTATATCCTGCGGGGTGACGCTGGCGGTCAGCGCCACAACCGGCGTGTCGTGGTTCAAGCCGTGAGCCTGGCTCTGGATGTGACGGTGGGTTTCCAGGCCATCCATGCCCGGCAGATGCATGTCCATCAGGATCACGTCGAAGGCCTGCTGTTCGGTCATGCTTTGGGCCTGTTCGCCGCTGTCGGCCAGGCTCACCAGGTGGCCCTGTTGCTCCAGCAGGGCGGCGATGATCTGCTGGTTGATGGCCATGTCTTCCACCAGCAACAGACTCAGGCTGGGGAACGGGGGCAGCGGTACCTCGGGCATGGGTTGCGGCGGCGTCTCGGCCGGCGTCAGCGGCAGTTCGAACCAGAACCGGCTGCCCCGGCCCGGCTGGCTCTCTACCCTGATGCATCCGCCCATGGCGGTGACCAGTCGCTGTGAAATGGCCAGCCCCAGCCCGGTGCCACCGTAGCGGCGGGTGATGCTGTCGTCGGCCTGGGTAAAGCGGTGAAAAATACGCTGCTGCTGCGCGGGGGCGATACCGATACCGTTATCGCTCACGCTGAATCGCCAGCCGGCATCGACGGGGGTGACGGCCAGCTCCACCCGGCCGTGTTCGTCGGTAAACTTGATGGCATTGGACAACAGATTGATCAGCACCTGGCGCAGCCGGTTGGCGTGCCCCTGTACATGACCGCCTGGCAATGCGGGAGCCGCGACTTCCAGTGTTATCCGTCTGGCATCGGCATAGCCCTGCATCATGGCCCGGGTGGTATCCAGCAGCTCGGTCAATGCAAAGGGGGCGGCGGCGTCGGACAGTTGTTCCTGCTCCAGGGCGGCAAAATCGAGCACGTCGTTCAGCAGCATCAGCAGGTGCTCGGCCGACTGTTGCAGGGTATCCAGTCTCGGGCCTTGCGGGCTGTGCTGCAGGGCCGGACGCAGCAGCGCCAGGGTGCCGAGAATGCCGTTCATGGGGGTGCGCAGCTCGTGGGTCATGGTGGCGATAAACCGGGTCTTGGCCCGGTCCGCCGCCTCGGCGGCCTCCTTGGCCTGGCGCAGGCGTTGGGTACGCTTGTCGACCAGTGCCTCGAGCCGGTCTTTGTCCAGTTGCAGTTCGCTCTGGCGCCGTTCCCGGTGCTGTATGTCCTGCTTCACCGTGTGGCGCAGGGTGTTGATGGCCTGCACCAGGGTGTCCAGTTCGTCCTGCTGGTGCCCGGCTCGGCGATCCAGCGCCAGCGTCTGGTGCCAGCGGCCCTGCACCAGCTGTTCCACATAACGGGCCATCCGTTCCAGATGACGGGTAACCAGTCGCTGAAACAGCAGCATCAGGCTGCAGGCAATGGCGAGCACCGTCAGCGTCTGGCCGGCAAAGGTCGAGAGGGCATTCTGTACCAGCTGCTCACGGATGCTGGCCCGGCTGAAGGCCAGTTCGAGCTGCCCCAGGGGACGCGGACCCAGTAGCGGGCTGGGATAGATCAGCTCGAAACGATACAGGTAAGGGTCGCCTTCTTCGTGCCGGGTCAGCACCAGTGGCGCTGCCAGGTCGTCGCCGGTCAGGGTCAATTGGGCCACATGGGGCATGTCGAGCATACTCTTCAGTTGCAGTCGGGTCTGGGGCAGGTTGAGATCCCACAGGCTCTGACTCAGGCTGTCCAGATAGCTCTGTTCGATCAGGCTGACTCTGTCAGTCATGTCCTGCTGAGTCTGGCGATAGTCCAGATACAGCTGTACCGAGGTCGAGATCAGCGAAAACAGCAGGCTGAAGCCGAGTACCAGCAGCAACAGTCGATAGCCGAGCGGGTGCCGGCGACGCCAGGCGGGGAACAGGGCAAACGACGTGAACATGTCAGCGGGCATCCGTGAGCGCCAGATAGCGTTGCTCGTAATAGGGGGTGATCTGGCTGATGTAGTGATCTTCGGTGAGCTGGCGTAACCGTTCGGAAATCACCGGCAGCAGTGGCAACAAGGCGGAGCCGTTGGGCAGGGCCAGATGGTAATACTCTACGGTGATGATGGACGGCAAGGGCCGGATCTGCTCCTCAAGGTGCAGCCGCTGCGCCTGCAAACGGCCGGTGGACAGGCCGATAGGCATGTAGTCGATTCGTCCCAGTGCCAGCTTGCCGACGTTTTGCTCGCCGGTGGAGACCCGCTCTACATCGGGATGGCGGGCCAGCGCCTGGTCGAATTGATCGCCGAAGCTGTCGCCGAACAGCAGCCCCAGGGTCTTGCCGCTCCAGTCCGGGGACGATTCCGGCTCGCTGTTGCGCTCGGCCCGGGTGAACAGCACCACGGGATCTGCGATGATGGGCGTCTCGCTGAACTGGAATACTCGCTCGCGCTGACGCGTCTTGTAGGCGGCCACAATCACGTCTACCCGTCCCTGCCTGGCTTCCAGCTGACAGCGTTCCCAGTTGCCGAACACCCGCAGGTCCAGCTCGTAGCCGAGTTCGCCAAAAATCAGCCGGGCCAGATGAGGTGCTATGCCGGTAAGCTGGCCGCTTTCATTCCATGACAGCGGCGGATACATGGGGTGGCCGCAGGCGGTGAGGACGCGGACATCGGTCCGGGCTTTAGCCTGAGCCTGAAGCGGCAGTGCCGGCAGCAGGACAAGCAGCAGCGTGAGCATCAGGGGCACGATATCGCCCGGGGCGTGAACACATAGCCGGCACCGTGCACGGTGAGAATGGTTCTGGGCTGGGCGGGGTCGTCCTTCAGCTTGCGCCGGAGCCGACCCACCAGCACGTCCACGGTTCTGTCGTTGGGCGCCCATTCCCGGTTTTTCATTTGATCCATCAGCTGATCCCGGGACAGGGTCTGGCCCGAGTGGCGCATGAAGGCGCACAGCAACTGGTATTCGCCGTGGGTGAGGGGGGTCTGTTGGCCGTCCTGGTCGAGCAGTACCCGGCGATCCAGGTCGAAGCGCCAGTCGTCAAACTGGCAGACGTTGCCTGTGGCTTCCGTCGGCAGGCCGGCGGTCGAGGCGCGCACCCGGCGCACCAGGTTCTTGGCCCGGGCCAGCAGCTCCCGCGGATTGAAGGGTTTGGTCACGTATTCGTCGGCGCCGCATTCCAAGCCGATGATGCGCTCGATATCGTCCTGGCGGCTGGTGACCAGTATGATGCCGACTTCGGAACCGGCGCGCAGCTCCCGGGTAAGCGTCAGGCCGTCTTTGCCCGGTAACCGGATGTCCAGCAGGATCAGGTCGACCTCCTGCCCGGATAACAACTGCTCGGCCGCTTCCGCACTTTGTGCCGAGAACACCCGATATTGTTCTTCCCTGAAGTAATCAACCAGGCAATCCCGGGTGATAGCATCGTCTTCCACTATCAGGATGCGGATATCCATATCATTCATTCTCATCTGTTCGGGCAGGCGCGAACCTCACTGTCCGCGGGAGCAAACTTCTAACACCGCCGGGCAGAGCTTGTCAACTTGTCGCCGGTTGTGTCACCGGCGCTGCGCAACCCCGTACCGGCCGGCAGTGCCGCCGATGATCTGAGGCCGGTGATGTGAGGCAGAGCGACGATCACCAGGCCGCGGGGCCTCGGCCACCATAGGTTTCATGCCCCGGGGGCCGATAGGGCCGGTGTTTGGGCAGGTGTTTGTGCTATAAAAATCAAGCGGTGAGTCTTACAGGAAGCGGCTCGGCGACAGTGCCCTGGCCAGCCGGTCGGGTTGATGGCCGGCCAGGGCATCGGCGATCAGCTCACCGGTGACCGCGGCCAGGGTCATGCCCAGATGGCCGTGGCCAAAGGCCAGCAACACGCGGTTGTGGTCCGGCAGGGGCCCGATGACCGGGAGTGAGTCGGGGGTGCTGTGGCGGACTCCCATCCAGCGCGACGTCACCTCAACCGGGCGGCCAAACAGGCGTTCGGCCCATTCCTGCATATGGCGGTATCTGTCTTGTGCCGCGGGCGCGACGGTTGGGCAAATTGGGTGGTACCGGCGATGCGGATGCCGTTGTCCATCGGGGTGGCATAAAAATAGCGGGCGAGCCAGCCAACGGGCCGGTTCAGCACCAGTTCCTCATCATCCAGCATCAGGTGATAGCCGCGCTCGCTGACCACCGGCAGTCTGACTCCCAAAGGCGCCAGCAGTTGCTGGTTGCCGATGCCGGCAGAGAGCACCACGGCATCGGCCGCCAGCTCCTGATCGCCGGCCCGCACCAGGGCACGGCCACCGGCCTCGCTGATGCTGTCGACCGCCAGCGGCTGGTAATCCAGCCCTTGCGCCAGTAACCGCTGGTGGAGCTGCGTGCAGAGCTGCCGGGGATGGCGCAGCGACCAGGTGTCCGGATACCAGAGGCCGCCCTCCAGACCCTCTGGGTTCAAGCCCGGCTCCAGGTTCAGCAACGCCTCCCGATCCAGGGCTTCACACTGCACCCCGTCTCGTTGCTTGGCGGCGGCCAGTTCGGTCAGTTGCGGGCCCATGGCGGGAGCCTGGCGATAGACTTGCAGGCATCCTTTGGTCTGATAGAGGTCATCCGAACCCAGGCTTTCCAGCAACCGCTGCTGCAACAAGGTTCCCCTGGTGACCAGCTCGACCAGGGTTTGTTTGTTTTCGGTAAAGGGGCCGTGGCCGATGGCACGCAGAAAAGCGCGGCCAAAGCCGGTCAGTTCGGCAAGGTAACGGGGATCTATCGACAGCGCACGCTGGCGGCGGGTGATTTCTTTAAGCATGGCACCCAGGCTGTCGGGGTTGGCCAACGGGGTGGTGGCGTAGTTGGCAATAAGACCGGCATTGCCCGACGAGGTACCCGATCCGGGTTGATTCCCATCCAGCAAGGTGACCCGATGGCCCTTGTCCAGCAAGGTTTTAGAGACGCACAGGCCGACAATACCTGCGCCGACCACGATGATATGTTTCATGTTGATAAAACCACCTGATTGACTTGAATGGCAGTGACAAGATGCGCTGTTGAATAACGGCGGGTAAGGGGGGCGAGCCCCCCTGTTGATCAATGTGCTTTATAGAACCGGTAGGACATAACTCCGATAGCCAGTGCCGTCAGAATACAGGTGGCGGAGGTGGCATAAATGGCGAATTCGAACCAATGCATATCTGAACTCCTTGTTAGCTGTTTTTGGTCACGAGCGACGTGGCTCGGCTGTTTTTGAAGGTGTGATAAATCAGGGTAAAGGTCAGCAGGTTGGCCGATACACCGGCGACCAGTGCCGACAGCCCCGTCATGCCGCTCAGATCCCAGGGGCCCCATTTCCACACAATGGTGACCAGGGCACCGGCGATGATGGCGCCGATGGCCGACTTGCTGCATTTAAGGTCAAGGAGCACACCCAGCACGAAAGGAATGAGGATGGTCGGTGCCCACAATGAATAACTGATCAGCAGGGCATCGATGATGGAGGTCGCATACAGCGCGAACACCACGGCGCCGATACCGATCAACAGATTCACCAGACGTTCAATCCACAGTTTCTTTTTCTCGTCGACATCGGGGTTGATAAAGCCCTGATAGATATCCTTGACGAAGATGACCGATGCCGAGTTGAGGTAGGAATCGGCAGTCGACATCACCACCGCCAGCAGGGAGGCGAGTACCAGGCCGGTGATACCCAGGGGCAGGGCGGTTCTGATCAGTTCCGGCATGGCCAGATCCGGGCTGATATCCGGGTAGAGGATCAGCGCAATCAGACCGATGGTCGAGCTGACAAAGTAGAACAGAAAACCGAACAGGCCCGAGATGGTGTAGCCGATTTTGGCATTGCGGGAGTCCGGGGCCGCCAGCGCGCGCTGGGTATAGGGCGGGACCAGGGTTTCACCCAGCAGGAAGGCGATAAACAGGCTCAGGAACATGCCGGGGCCGTAATCGCCCATGATGCTGAAATGGCTGTCGGGCAACCGGGCAATCAGCTGTTCTGCGCCACCCACCTCATTGATGCCGATCAGCAGGGTGATGGGCATGAAGATGGCCAGCATCAGGAACTGGACCACATCGGTCTGGATCACCGCCCACATGCCGCCAATGGTGGAATAAAGCAGCACCACGCCCATGCCGATCAGGATGCCGGTGGTGATATCGATACCGATAATGGCATTGAATACGGTCCCGACCGCCAGGGCCTGGGCACCCAGGATCCCGACACAGAATATCAGTGAAAAGATACCGGTAATCAGCCGGGCATAACGACCGAACTGTTGTTCCATGATGTCGCCCACCGTATGGGCGCCGATATACCGCTTGAGTTTGGGGGCAATGAATATCCCGGTCAGCACAGTGGCAATCGGAAAGGCACTGGCCGCGAACATGAAGCGTAGCCGTGATCAAATGCCTGTCCGGCCCGGCCCATGGAGGCGCCGCCGCCGAGGAAGGAGGCCGCCAGGGTGGCAAACAGGATCGGCCAGGTTATCTTGTTGCCGGCAACGGCAAAGTCGGCGCTGGAGTTTACCTTTTTGACACTGCGGTATCCTATGTATCCCAGCAATATGAAGTAGGCCAGCAGGCCCATCGTATCCAAATAGTGCATAACTCTCTCCTACATCCCTTGTTTGTTGTGAGTCTGTGTTGATTATGTTAACTGTGTCGGTATAAGAACAAATAATACTTTTCGATAGATGTATAAATAATATTTTTACCCTACTTTGGTTAACGGCAACCGCTATTCGAGGTAACGGATGATCCCGAAAATAAATGCGAAACAACTATATATATTTCAAGAGGTTATGCGTGGTGGTAGCATCAGCAAGGCGGCGCGGAGACTGGGGTTGACGCAACCGGCGGTCAGTGCCGCCATCGCCAACCTCGAAAGTGACATGGGCTTCTTGCTATTCAAACGGAACCACTATGGCACCGAGATGACCCTGGAAGCCAAGTCCTTCTCCGAAGGAGCAGAGCGGGTGATCACGGCGTTGAACAACCTCGAGGAACTGGCCGAGGATCTGAAGCATGGGCGGGTCGGTAAACTGCAGATAGGGTGTATGCCGGGATTGTCTACCATCACGCCCACCATTGCCGCCCGCTTTATGCGCGACAATCCGGAAGTGAGGCTTTCCCTGCAGACCTTTCCTTCGAGGAAGGTAGAGGAGTGGGTGGCCGCCGGTCACTTCGATCTTGGTATCGTGGAACGGCCACAGTCTAAAAACGAGCTGGAGATCTTTCCCTATAAGTTCGAGATGCTCTGTGCGCTACCCGCCGATTCGGCGCTGGCAGCCAAAGATGAAATAACCATCGGGGATCTGGATGGCAAGCCCATGATCACCCTGGGTGATGGACATCAAACCACCATGCAGCTGCGCAGCCTGGCAAACCGGCATGATTGTCGGCTTAATGTTGTTGCCGAAACCCAGCTTTTCCCTTCGGCGATGGCCCTGGTCAATGAAGGGGTTGGCTATGCGCTGATCGATCCGGTCACCGCCATGGAGTACGGCAAGAGGAGTGACAGTCAGGTACTTTTGCGGCCGTTCAGGCCACTGGTCGAATTCGAGGTGGCCATCATACTGCCGAAATTCCATCTGGTTTCCCGGCTTTGTCGCCATTTTCAGGTGGCCCTGAAAGAGGAGTTTGACCAGCTGGTGCAGTCGCTGGCCGAATAACGGCAAGCGGCGAGTGTGAGCTCGCCGCCAAACCGGGTATTGCCGTCAATAGTGATGGGTTCCGGCCTGTGGCCGAACTACGCCGCGACCGCCATCTGCCGTGAGCCGTGCCACTGAATGCAGGCGGCCGCCAGTGCCTTGGTGGCATCCATGCCCAGGTGAGCGTTGGGCGAGCCGATGTGATCGAGCGCAAAGGGGATTTCGGTACAGCCGAGGATTACCCGTTCCACGCCCTGTTGCAGCATCTCGCTCATGCAGGCGTCCAGCAACCGGCCTCCCTGCTCGACGGCGCCGGACTTGACCAGGTAGATCCCCTCCATTACCTGCCGCTGCAGTGCCGCATCGGGCATCTTCATGTCGATACCGAACGCCGCCAGGTGTTTGGGGTAGAAGCCGGCCTTCAGGGTGCCGTCGGTGGCCAGCAGCCCCACCGAGGTGATCTTGTCCTGCGCCAGCGACTCGGCACAGGCCTGGGCAATATGTAGTATGGGGACGCTGCTCGCCTGAGCCAGTTGCTCGTACCAGTGGTGGGCGGTGTTACAGGGAATGGCGATACAGCCGGCACCGCCATTGATCAGGGTGTTCAGTCCCTGCAGCAGCGCATCGATAGGGGACTCCCGGTTGTCCATCAGGCAGGCGGTGCGGTCCGGGATCTGGGGGACGGAATGGACCAGCAGCGGCAGATGATCCTGATCCCGGCTGGCCGGAGTCTGGTTGATGATTTTGGTAACGAAATCGACGGTGGCGAGGGGGCCCATGCCGCCAAGTATTCCTATCAGGGAACTCATAATGGCTACTCCATGCTGTTTGTCAGCAGCCTAAGACAGCCGATAGCGTCGGTAACAATGCTGTTTGAGTACCCCCTATGTCCAATCTGTATAATGGGCAGGTAATACTTTATATATCAAAAAGATGGCGCCGTTATGCGCAATTATCATAACCGGTGCCCGGTTTGCATGGGCCCATATTGGCCTGAGGAATGGCACCATTCGGGTGATATAATGCGGCAGGACCGGTCATAACCTGACCGCAAGCAGATCATTATCGAGCCGAGGGGTGGGGCATGAATATAGAAACAAAATGGCTGGAGGACTTTCTCTCTCTGGCCCATACCCAGAGCTTCTCCCGCTCCGCACAGGAACGGCACATGACCCAACCGGCATTCAGCCGGCGGATCAAGGCACTGGAGGCCGCACTCGGTTGCGAGCTGATAGACAGGACCGGCACGCCCGTTCAGCTGACCGACGAGGGGCGGCTGTTCCGCATCACCGCGCGCAACCTGGTGTCCCAGCTGGCCGACAGCATCGGCCACCTGCGTTCGATGAAGCAACGGGGGGCCAGCACCATCGATTTTGCCGTGTCCCATACCCTGTCCCTGTCCCTGTTTCCTGCCTTTCTGCAATCCTTTCGGCAGGAGCTGGAGGGCGTCAGTACCCGTCAGCTGGTGGCCAACGTGGATGACAGCGTGCAGGCACTGAAAAACGGCATCTGTGATTTCCTGCTGGCGTTCGAAGATCAGACCCTGGCATCGGAACATTTTCACAAGTTCGATCTGCAGACGGTGCAGCTGGTGCCGGTGTGCCGGGGAGATGAAGAGGGCCGGGCGATTTTCAACCTGGATACCGCCGAGCCGGTGACCCTGCCTTACCTGGGTTACCCCGGGGAAATTTTTCTCGGCCGCTGCGTAGAGCAACTGTTGCGTCGCCGGCCGCGAACGGTGGCACTGCAGCAGGCCTTTGAATCTCCGCTGGCCGACAGCCTGAAGGTCATGGCCATGCAGGGGATGGGCATTGCCTGGGTGCCGAGCTTCGCCATTCGGGAAGAATTGCGCCAGGGATTTCTGGTGATATGCGGCGGCAGTAGCTGGCAGCTTCCTCTCAATGTCTGCCTCTATCGTTGCAGCCGGCCCTTGTCTGCCACCGCCGAGGCCTTCTGGCAGGTGTGCGGGCACCGCTATGGTCAGCCGGAGCCGAGGAGATGACGCTGTCCCTGTATCGTCCCGGGCGGTATCTGCTGTCCGTCGCCCTGTTGTGGTTGCTGAGCCTGAGCGGAGCGACGGCCGCCGACCGCCGCAATGACGACATCATCAAGGTGGGCGGCGATCACAGCTATCCGCCCTATGAGTTCCTGAATCAGGAAGGGGAACCGGACGGGTACAATGTTGAACTGACCCGTGCCATCGCGGAGGTGATGGGCATGAAAATCGACATCCGGCTGGGGGACTGGGATGCCATGCGCAAGGCCCTGGAGGAGGGCGAGCTGGATGCGTTGCAGGGCATGGTGTTTTCCGATGAACGGGCGGCCGAATACGACTTTTCACCTTCCCATGCCTTCGTGCACCAGTCGATCTTTGCCCGCAAGGGCGAGGGCCAGGCGACCGATCTCGCCGAGTTGCGGGGCAAGGAGGTCATCGTGCAACGGGGCGGCATCATGCACGACTACCTGGTGCACAATAACGTGGGGGCGCGTCTGATCCTGGTCGATACCCACGCCGTCGGCCTGCGGCTGCTGGCCGCGGGCAAGCACGACTATGCCCTGGTGGCCAACCTGCCGGGGCTCTATCTGGGACGCGAGCTGGAGCTCTCCAACCTGGTACCGGTCGGTCAGCCCTTCAATCCGCAGCGCTATGGCTACGCGGTCAAAAAGGGCAACGAAGCACTGCTGGCGCGCTTCAGCGAGGGGCTGGCCATTCTCAAGAATACCGGCCGTCACCAGCAAATCTATGACAAGTGGCTGGGGCCGCTGGAGCAGAGTGGCTGGCCCTGGAAGAAGATCGGCCTGGCCGCCGCCCTGTTGTCTGCCGTGCTGCTGGTGGTACTGGGAGGCATCGTTATCTGGAACCGGATGCTGTCCCGGGAGGTAACCCGGCGTACCCGGGAACTGAATCTGCAGCATCAGCAGCTGATCCAGGCCGACAAGATGTCCTCCCTGGGCATCCTGGTGTCCGGGGTGGCCCACGAGATCAACAACCCCAGCAGCCTGCTGCTGCTGAATCTGCCGGTGCTGAAAGAGGCCTATCAGGATATGGAGGAACTGCTGGAGGCACAGTATCAGCAGCAGGGCGACTTCTATCTGGCCGGGCTGGCATACAGCCGCATGCGCGAAGAACTCCCCGCCATGCTGGATGATATGCTGACCAGCGCCGGCCGGATCCGGCGCATCGTCGATGATCTGCGGGACTTTGCCCGCCAGGGCCCGAGCGAACTCGGTGAAAGGGTTGATCTCAACCAGGTGGTCGCAACCGTGATCCGGCTGGTCGACAACAGCATCCGTAAATCCAGTGACCATGTCGAGGTAAGCTATGCCGAGGCGCTGCCGGTGTTCAAGGGGAACGCCCAGCGAATCGAACAGGTGGTGATCAACCTGATCGTCAATGCCTGTCAGGCCCTGACCTCCCGGGAACAGGGCATTTCGATCAAGACCGGATATCATGCCCGGAGCGAAGAACTGTGGCTCGAGGTCATGGATCAGGGTTGTGGCATAGAGGCACAGGACTTGTCTCGTCTGAAAGACCCGTTTTTCACCACCAAGCGCGAGCAGGGGGGCATAGGACTGGGTCTGTCCGTCTCGGCCAGCATCGTGCAGGAGCATGGCGGACGGCTGGTCTACGAGTCCGAACCGGGCAAAGGAACACGCGCCACCCTGTTTCTGCCCGCGATAACGGAGGCCTCGGCGTAATCCATCGTCACCCGCTTTTGATGCCTGGCAAACCCCTATAACCCGGGGTGAGGTTATAACCCGGGCTATATTTTTTATCTCATTGATTTTAAAGCTTATTTGTTCTTTCTCGCTCGACGCTATTACTTTGGTTATACCTTGGCAGTGTCACGACTGTCGCCTTGTTAAAAAATAAAATCATTAATAAACAATGGCTTATATTTTTTAACGGACTTGGCACACAGCTTGCTTTTATCTGGTCAGGAATTGGCGATTGACCGCCAGATACCGATGGGCCGGACCGCCGCATCGTGCAGTCGCGTCCGGTAGCAAGCCATGACATCAATGACAAGGAACAGGCGATGGAACAGACAATATTGAAACAAGAGCGCACCGGCTTCTGGAGCAGACTCGCACTCTGGAAAAAAATTCTGGTGGGCATGGTCCTGGGGGTTATTGCCGGGGCTGTAATGGGACCCGATGCCGAGGTACTCAAGCCAATCGGTACCCTCTTTATCAATGCAATCAAGATGCTGATCGTGCCGCTGGTATTCTGCTCCCTGGTAGTGGGGGTGACCTCCATGCAGGATACCAGCAAGATGGGTCGTATCGGCCTCAAGTCGGTGGTGCTCTATCTGGGCACCACGGCGGTGGCCATCACCATCGGCCTGGCACTGGCACTGCTGTTTACCCCGGGTGCCGGTCTGAACATGACCATCACGGACCCGACGGCGGCAAACGAAGCCCCTTCTCTGGTTGAGACCCTGCTGGCGCTGATCCCGCAAAACCCCATCGGTGCCATGGCCGCAGGCAACATACTGCAGATCATCGTCTTTGCTCTGGGACTGGGGATTGCCCTGACCCTGTGTGGTGAAAAGGCCAAGCCGGCCATCCAGTTGTTCGAAAGCCTGGCCGAAGGCATGTACAAGCTGACCGAAATGATCATGAAACTGGCTCCCTACGGTGTCTTCGGTCTGATGGCCTGGGTGGCCGGCAAATATGGCCTGGAGGTACTGCTGCCGCTGATCAAGGTGATTGCCCTGGTTTATGTGGGCTGTCTGATCCATGTGCTGGTGTTCTACACCGGCCTGATCAGCGTGCTGGGTCGCCTCAACCCCGTTCGTTACCTGAAGGGCCTGATCAACCCGGCCGCCGTGGCCTATACCACCACCAGCAGTTCCGGCACCCTGCCGGCGACCATCAAGGCTTCCCGCGAAGAAATGGGTGTTTCCCAGGGTATTTCCAGCTTTGTGCTGCCGCTGGGCGCGACCATCAACATGGATGGCACCGCCCTGTATCAGGGTATCTGTGCCGTGTTCGTGGCACAGGCCTTCGGGATTGATCTGGCGGTTTCCGACTACATGCTGATCATCATGACTGCCACCCTGGGTTCCATCGGTACTGCCGGGGTGCCCGGTGCCGGCCTGATCATGCTGTCACTGGTACTGACCACGGTCGGTCTGCCGCTGGAAGGCCTGGCCATTGTGGCCGGTATCGACCGCATCCTGGATATGGCGCGGACCAGCGTCAATGTCTGCGGCGATCTGATGGTATCGGTACTGATCGGCAAGAGCGAAAACGAGCTGGACGAAGAGGTTTATAACCGCGCCGGTTCCGACAAGGCATAACAGACGCCGATAACACGGGACGGGGCATGGCCCCGTCCCGTTACCGTCTCTGCCCCCGTCTGAGCTGGGCAGAGACGGGCCACCGCCAGATACCCCCGTATCGCCATTCCCGCCGCAACACCCCCAAACCGGCCATGCCGACAGGCTCTGCCACACTCGTCCCTTTCCTGTTTCGTCCCGCTAGATGGACACGTTGCCTTAATTCTTCATTTTCCCGATGACCTTCCCCGTGTTGACTCATGTCGTGTTCTGACACGCCGGTGCCTTATTCAGCAATGTTGCCAGAGTGTAACGGATGTTTACTGTCGGTTATCCGAGCAGGGGTACCGATATGGCTGCCTGCTGCGGTTTTATAACGCCCAGTTCAGATGCCGGCGTTGGCTCCCGTTAAGCAAAAAGGACGTTGATTATGTGCGCAATTCACGGAAACAGAGGTGTTGTCTATACCGGTCCGGGTAAGGTCGAGGTGCAATCCATCGCCTTCCCCGAGCTGTCCATCGGCAAACGCGCCTGTCACCACGGGGTGATCCTGAAGGTAGTATCGACCAATATCTGCGGCAGCGACCAGCACATGGTGCGTGGGCGCACCACCGCCGAAGCCGGCCTGGTGCTGGGTCACGAAATCACCGGACAGATCATCGAATGCGGCCGTGATGTCGAGTACCTCAAGGTGGGCGACATCGTTTCCGTGCCGTTCAACATCGCCTGTGGCCGTTGCCGCAACTGCAAGGAAGGCAAGACCGGTATCTGTCTTAACGTCAATCCGGCTCGTCCCGGTGCCGCCTACGGTTATGTAGACATGGGTGGCTGGGTCGGTGGCCAGTCCGAGTACGTGATGGTGCCCTATGCGGACTTCAACCTGCTCAAGTTCCCGGATCCGAACCAGGCCATGGACAAGATCCGAGACCTGACCCTGCTGTCCGATATCTTCCCCACCGGCTTCCACGGCTGCGTGACCGCCGGCGTCGGCCCCGGCTCCACCGTCTATATCGCCGGTGCCGGTCCGGTCGGTCTGGCTGCCGCCGCCTCGGCCCAGTTGCTGGGAGCCGCCTGCGTCATCGTCGGCGACATGATCCCGGACCGTCTGGCCCAGGCCCGCAGCTTCGGTTGCGAAACCATCGATCTGCGTGAAGAAGGCTCGATGGAAGACAAAATCGAACGGATCCTGGGTGAGCGCGAAGTCGACGCCTTCGTCGATTGCGTCGGTTTCGAAGCGCACGGCTGTGGTTGCGACCATGGCAAGGAGCAGCCGGCCACGGTGTTGAACTCGGCCATGGCCCTGACCCGTGCCGGCGGCCAGATTGGTATTCCCGGCCTGTACGTGACCGAAGATCCGGGTGCCGTGGACGAGGCCGCCAAGCAGGGTGCCCTGAGCATGCGCTTCGGCCTGGGCTGGGCCAAGTCCCATTCGTTCCACACCGGTCAGTGCCCGGTAATGAAGTATCACCGGCCCCTGATGCAGGCCATCCTGTTCGACAAGGTGAAGATTGCCGATGCGGTCAACGTGCAGGTCATCAGCCTGGATCAGGCCGCCCAGGGCTATGCCGAGTTTGACGGCGGGGTGGCGAAGAAGTTTGTGATCGACCCCCATGGCATGGTGCCGGCGTAAAGGATAGGGTTGACTGGTTCATGCCTTCCATCTCTGGTGGAGGGCATGTTCTGGTTGAAAGAAATTGTCCGGTCAGGAGCGGCCGGCAGCACAGAACAACAGATGGCGGTGTGCACAGCGCCGCCGTCATGACCGCTTTTATAAGGTTGATACTATGGATGAGACTCAAGCAGGCGTTCTAGACACTATCGAAGAGATAGTCGGTTCGATAAAACACAAACCCGGCGCACTGTTGCCCATCCTGCATAGTATTCAGGACCACTTCGGCTATATCCCCGATGCCGCCATCGAGGTCATTGCCACCCATTTACGCAGCACCGCGGCCGATGTGCACGGGGTGATTAGTTTCTATCATTATTTCCGCAGCCAGAAGCCGGGCCGGCATGTGATCGAGGTTTGCCGGGCCGAGGCCTGCCAGGCCCAGGGCAGCCGGGAGTTCGAGCGCCATGTGCGGGAAAAGCTCAACATCGACTTCGACCAGACCACTCCGGATCAGGACATCAGCCTGAAGGCAGTTTATTGCCTGGGCAACTGCGCCACCGGCCCCTCCATCCGGGTAGGGGACAAGATCAAGGGGCGGATGAACCCGGCCAAGTTCGATCGGCTGGTGGACGAACTGACCACTTTCAAACTGGAGCTGAAATAATGACCCTGCGAGTCTATGTTCCCTATGAAACCACCGCCCTGTCGCTGGGCGCCGACGACGTGGCGACCCTGATCCGGCGTGAAGCCGAACGGCGTGGTATCGAGATTGAATTAATCCGCAATGGCTCGCGCGGCCTGTTCTGGCTGGAGCCGCTGGTCGAGGTGGCCACCGACGAGGGGCGCTATGCCTTCGGCCCGGTGGAGCTGGATGATGTGGCCTCCCTGTTCGAGGCCGGCTTCGAACGCGGTGCCGTCGAGCACCCCCTGGCCCTGGGCCTGACCGACCAGATCCCCTATCTGAAAAAGCAGCAACGGGTGACCTTTGGCCGTATCGGTATCACGGATCCGGTGTCGCTGGACGATTATCGCGCACTGGACGGCTTCAAGGGCCTGGACAAGGCGGTGACCCTGCCGTCCCAGGCGCTGGTCGACAGCGTCAAGGCATCCGGCCTGCGCGGCCGCGGCGGGGCGGCCTTTCCCACCGGCATCAAATGGCAGACGGTGCTGGATACCGAAGCCTCGCAGAAATACATCGTCTGCAATGCGGATGAGGGCGACTCCGGTACCTTTGCCGACCGCATGGTGATGGAATGCGATCCCTATATGCTGATCGAGGGCATGATCATCGCAGGCCTGGCGGTGGGTGCCACCCAGGGTTACATCTACCTGCGGGAAGAATATCCGCTGGCTCACGAGCTGCTGAACACCGCCATCGAGCGGGCCTATGCCGCCGGGGTACTCGGTGCCGATGTCGCCGGCAGTGGTCGCCGTTTCGAGCTGGAAGTGCGGCTCGGCGCCGGCGCCTACATCTGCGGCGAAGAGACCTCCCTGCTGGAAAGCCTGGAAGGCAAGCGCGGCATGGTCCGCGCCAAGCCGCCGCTGCCGGCCATTGTCGGCCTGTTCTGTCAGCCGACCGTGGTCAACAACGTACTGACCTTTGCCGCCATTCCTTCCATCCTCGCCGAGGGTGCCGAGCATTACGCCAATTACGGCTATGAGCGCTCCAAGGGCACGCTGCCGTTCCAGCTGGCCGGTAACCTCAAACAGGGTGGTCTGGTGGAGCTGGCCTTCGGCCAGCGCCTGAGTGACCTGATCTATCAATTCGGCGGCGGTACCCGCAGCGGTCGCCCGGTGCGCGCGGTGCAGGTAGGCGGCCCCCTGGGGGCCTACCTGTCGCCGGAGCAGTTCGATGTGCTGCTGGACTACGAGTCCTTCGCCAGCATCGGCGCCGTGCTCGGCCACGGGGGCGTGGTGGTGTTCGACGAGTCGGTCAACATGGCCGAGCAGGCCCGGTTTTCGATGGAGTTCTGTGTCGAAGAGTCCTGCGGCAAGTGTACCCCCTGCCGGATCGGCTCGGTACGCGGGGTCGAGGTCATCGACAGGATCATCAAGGGCGACAACAGAGCCGCCAATATCGAATTACTGGAAGACCTGTGCGACACCATGATTCAGGGTTCCCTGTGCGCCATGGGCGGCATGACGCCGTTCCCGGTCAAGAGTGCACTCAAATATTTTCCCGAAGATTTCAATCGCTCAGAGGGGGCGTAACAGATGGTTGAGCATTTTTATCCCGAGAAGGATTACGGGACGCCGGCCCGGCTGTCGGAAAACCTGATTACCCTGACCATCGACGGTGTCGAGGTGACGGTACCCGAAGGCACCTCGGTGATGCACGCGGCGGCCCGGGCCGACATCAATATTCCCAAGCTGTGCGCCACCGACAGCATGGAGGCCTTTGGCTCCTGCCGGCTGTGCACGGTGGAAATCGAGGGGCGGCGTGGCTATCCCGCCTCCTGCACCACCCCGGCCGAACCGGGCATGGTGGTGCGCAGCCAGACCCAGGCCCTGGCCAGGCTGCGGCGCAACGTGATGGAGCTGTATATCTCCGATCACCCTCTCGACTGCCTGACCTGCCCGGCCAACGGCGACTGCGAGCTGCAGGACATGGCGGGTGCTGTGGGCCTGCGCGAAGTGCGCTACGGCTTCGACGGCGAGAACCACCTCGATGCGGTCAAGGACGAGAGCAACCCCTATTTCAGCTTCGACCCCAGCAAGTGTATCGCCTGCTCCCGTTGTGTGCGGGCCTGCGGCGAGGTGCAGGGCACCTTCGCCCTGACCATCGAAGGCCGGGGCTTCGACTCCAAGGTGTCCACCGGCAAGAACACCAGCTTCGTCGACTCGGCCTGCGTGTCCTGCGGTGCCTGCGTGCAGGCCTGCCCGACCTCGACCCTGATGGAAAAGTCGGTGATCGCACAGGGGCAGCCCGAGCACAGCGTGATCACCACCTGCGCCTACTGTGGCGTCGGTTGCTCGTTCAAGGCGGAAATGAAGGGCGACAAGGTGATCCGCATGACCCCCTGGAAGGGCGGCAGTGCCAACCATGGTCATTCCTGCGTCAAGGGTCGTTTCGCCTTCGGCTATGCCACCCACAAGGACCGGTTAACCAAGCCCATGATCCGCGCCTCGATAGACCAGCCCTGGCGTGAAGTCAGCTGGGAAGAGGCGATTAACTTTGCCGCCCGCCGGTTGCGCGAAGTGCAGGATCAGTATGGCCGCAAGAGTGTGGGCGGTATCACCTCGTCCCGCTGCACCAACGAAGAAACCTACCTGGTGCAGAAGCTGGTGCGCGCGGCGCTGGGCAACAACAACACCGATACCTGTGCCCGGGTCTGTCACAGTCCCACCGGCTATGGACTGAAGATGACCCTGGGCGAGTCGGCGGGTACCCAGGACTTCGACTCGGTGATGCAGGCAGACTGCATCATGGTGATCGGGGCCAACCCCACCGATGCCCATCCGGTGTTCGGCTCCATGATGCGCAAGCGCCTGCGCGAAGGCGCCAGTCTGATCGTGGCCGACCCGCGCCAGATTGATTTGCTGGACACCCCTCATGCGCAGGCGGGTATTCACCTGCCGATCCGTCCGGGCACCAACGTCGCGCTGATCAACGCCCTGGCCCATGTGGTGGTCACCGAGGGGCTGGAAGATGAAGCCTTTATTGCCGAACGCTGCGATCCGGAGGATTATGGTATCTGGCGCGCCTTTGTTGCCGAAGAGCACCATGCTCCCGAGCAGATGGCCGAGGTGATCGGCGTACCGGCCGAGACCATCCGCCGGGCGGCGCGGCAGTATGCCACCGCCGGCAATGGTGCCATCTATTATGGGCTGGGCGTGACCGAGCACAGCCAGGGATCGACCATGGTGATGGGCATCGCCAACCTGGCCATGGCCACCGGCAACATCGGCCGGCCCGGGGTCGGGGTCAACCCGCTGCGGGGCCAGAACAACGTGCAGGGCTCCTGCGACATGGGCTCCTTCCCCCACGAACTGCCGGGCTACCAGCCGGTCAACAACGACCAGATTCGCGGCCAGTTCGAGGCGGCCTGGGGCGTGAGCCTCGAAGCCGAACCCGGACTGCGTATTCCGCACATGTTCGATGCCGCCATTGCCGGCCAGTTCAAGGCCATGTATGTGCAGGGGGAGGACATCGCCCAGTCGGATCCCAATACCCAGCATGTGGAGGCGGCGCTGCGCTCCCTGGAGCTGCTGATCGTGCAGGATATCTTCCTCAACGAGACCGCCAAGTTCGCCCATGTGATCCTGCCCGGTTCCACCTTTCTGGAGAAGAACGGCACCTTCACCAATGCGGAGCGCCGCATCAACCGGGTGCGCAAGGTGATGCCGCCGCTGGCGGGCAAGGAAGACTGGGAGATCACCATGGCGCTGGCCAATGCCCTCGGCTATCCGATGCGCTACGGTCATCCCTCCGAGATCATGGATGAAATCGCCAGCGTGGCCCCGTCGTTCGCCAATGTCAGCTACGAGCGGCTGGAAGAGCTGGGCAGTATCCAGTGGCCCTGCAACGACGAGCATCCCGACGGCATGCCGATCATGCACGGTGACAGCTTCCCCATCGGTTTGGGGCGCATGGTGGTGACCGAGTTCATGCCCACCACCGAGAAGGTGTCGGAAAGCTACCCGCTGCTGCTGACCACCGGGCGTATCCTCAGCCAGTACAACGTGGGCGCCCAGACCCGGCGTACCGACAACAACGTCTGGCACAGCGAGGATGTACTGGAAATCCATCCGCACGATGCCCGGTTGCGGCAGATTGCGGACGGCCAGCCGGTGACCATCGCCAGCCGCACCGGCAGTACGGTGCTGAAGGCCAGGTTGAGCAAGCGCATGCAGCCGGGGGTGGTGTATACCACCTTCCACTTCCCGCACAGCGGCGCCAACGTGATCACCACCGACAATTCCGACTGGGCCACCAACTGCCCGGAATACAAGGTGACGGCGGTGCAGGTGTTGGGCACGGATGCCAATACACTGTCTGACTGGCAGCAGAGGTTCTACGCCTTTACCCGCGATCAGCTGGATCACCTCGAGGCTGGCGGCCAGCAGGAGACCGACAAACCGTCTCATAACGCGCATTAATGTCGTTGTTTGCCTGACAGACATTGCGAGCGGGTCGGGGTTTCATGATACTGACCCGCTGATATCGATGCTCACAGGGGGCGCTTGTTTGACAGGCGCCCCCGTTTTTTTTAGGAATGGCTTGCCGATGGTCGCGGGTAGCGGTATCAAGGCAGGGTATTCAAATAACAGCGCAAGGAGTCACCATGAGCGCCCAGCAGTCCAGGACACCCACCGCGGGGGTGATCAGTGCAGAAGTGGAGCGGAGCCGCCAGGGCAGCCTGTCTCGGCAGCAGGATCTGGTGGCCGAAGAGGTGCCGGTGGCGTTGGTCTATAACGGTATCTCCCATGCGGTGATGATGGCGAGCCCGCTGGATCTGGAAGATTTCGTACTGGGCTTCAGCCTGACCGAAGGCATCATCGACCGGCCCGGGCAGATCTATGGCATGGAGCTCAGCCAGCAGCCGCTGGGTATCGAAATAGAGATTGAGCTCAGCAGCGAGTGCTTCCTTAAATTAAAGGAAAAACGGCGAGCCTTGACCGGTCGCACCGGTTGTGGCCTTTGTGGCCGGGAGTCGCTGGTGCAGGCCCTGCCGCCGGCGCCGCGGGTCAGTGCCGCCGCCTTGCCGGAACTGACGGTCATTGCCCGTGCCGGCGAGCAGTTGCAGGAGCGGCAGACGTTACACCGGCTCAGCGGGGCCGTTCATGCGGCGGCTTCCTTTGACCAGGCCGGCCGGTTGCTGGCGGTGCGGGAAGATGTGGGCCGGCACAATGCCCTGGACAAGTTGATCGGTGCCCAGCTGAGCGGCAGCGCACCGGTTGCCGGTTTTATCATGGTCACCAGCCGGGCCAGTTACGAGATGGTACACAAATGCGCCATGCTGGGCGTAGCGACGCTGGTGGCGGTGTCGGCGCCGACGTCGCTGGCCATCGACTATGCTCGCCAGTCGGGCATGAACCTGCTTGGCTTCACTCGCGGCGATAACAGCGTGATTTACCATCGGGCCGCCGATACCCGCCCGTGTGACACTCTCCCCGATTTATCCGCATAAAGCCGGACCCACCCATCCGGTTCGACACCTTCGAGCCTAATATTCGGGTCTACAACAGTCCGCCGACGTTCTGTTGGCGCGGTAGGCCTGATCTGCCCGGGAGCCGTGTGTCGGCTCCGCCATGCCCTGTCTCATACGAATCTCATCGTTAATTGAATAAATCTCCTCTGTCGCATCCGGATATGAAGGTGACGTATACAGCGTCTGCCCGATAGGTTAAGTTGTCTAGAGTTAAAATTAATTGATCGTTCAATCAAAAAACCGGACGGCAGTCGTCAGGCAAGTCGGTTCATGTTCGCAAGGGGGTACTCACCGACCAGAAAAACCAGTGGATGGTATTGATGTTAATGATGAGTCATGGAATCAAGACAAGAGGGTTTACCCATGGAAATGGTGTTATCGGTTGCAATTATTTTTACCCTGGTGGCTTCAGTGGTGATACTGCTGCGTCACGGGAATGTTCGCTGCAAGGGCGAGATGCCCACCTCCCTGTTTACCTTTATCGCAATTCTGTTTACCTCCGGCCTGGATGTGGGCCTGATCATGTTCCCGCTGACCGAATTTCCGGTGTATGCCAGTGAAGCCGAATACGGCTTTGCCAATCCGCTGGCCATCGAATTCGGTTTCTGGGGCTTTCTGGTGTGGGGCTTTTACTTCCTGACCACGTTCTACTTTGTGCTGATCGAGCCCAGGGTCAGGCTGTTCGAGCTGCCGCTGGTCAAGCTGGTCAACAACCTGGTGATCATCGGTACCTGTGCCTTCACCGGCTTCCTGTTTCTCAGTTATCTGCCCAGCTACATCGAAGGCATCTCACCGGCCATGACCTACGGTCTGGTGGCACTGGTGGTACTGGCGGCGGTGTGGTCGAGCTCGGACGTGCGTTATGTGAAAGTGCTGAGCGTGGCCTCGACCTGGTTGTTTATCGCGTTGATTGCCGCCATGTGGCTGAATACCGGAGCGGGCGTACAGGGGCTGGGCAATACCATGGCCGGCCTCGGTGAATATTTCGGCAATATCCATCAGTTTGTGACGCCCATCAGCGATTACCATGCCTTTTATCTGTTCTGGTGGTTCTCCTGGAGTATCATGATCGGTCAGTTCGTGGCCCGTTTTTCGGGTGGTCTCAAGGCCTGGCAGCTGTGCATCTCCATGCTGGTGGTGCCCTCCATTCCCATCGCCATCTGGTTCTCCGTGCTGTATCTGCACTTCGAACAGGCGCTGGCGATCGGCGGCCTGCTGAATATGGCGATGGTGGTGGTGGGGGTTATCTTCGTGGTCAACTCCCTGGACTCGCTGATCCGTCTGTATACCACCAACCTGCGTATCGAAGCGGAGAAGCTGGGGCCGGTGCGTTATGTGGCCTTTAACTGGACGCTGATGTTCGGCCTGGTGCTGTTGTTCCAGTTCACGCCGCTGAAAATAGAGTGGGTGGGCCTGGTGGTGATCGGTCTCTATGCCCTGATCACGGTACTGCTTTGGCAACGCCGTCGTCAGTTGGGGAATTTGGGACAGGAGGCTGCCAAGGTAAGCACGGCATCGGCCAGGGGCTGATAGTTTCCTCTACGCTGATACCCTGATTCAGGCCGCCTCCGGGCGGCCTTGTTGTTTTCGGCGCTGGCGTAACATGCTGCCACGCTACCTGCGTTCTGGTTGAACGGCGCCACATGATCAATGACCGCTCATTGCATGTTGTTGATCATTTTTTTGGCGGTAGCTAAAAAGTCGCTGATTTGCTGCTCATTCAGGTTTTTACACATTTGCTCGTTGACCTGCTGTTCGGCATCAAGCAGCTTGTTGAACAGTTCGGTTCCCTGAGGGGTAAGCGAGATAATAAAACTGCGTTTATCATGTTCGCTGGCATATTTATTGATGAGGTTTAGTGCAACCAACTCTTTGATCAAACGCGCTATTTGTGCCTTGTCGCGTTGAGTCTGGGTAACAATATCGTTAGCGGTACAGTGACTGGTTGCTGAAATGATATGCAGGCAGCGTACATGCATGGCATTTAATCCCAGCTCATTGGCATCAATGGCCTGACGTATCGTTACGCGGTAGTGATTCATCAGTGTGAAAAGGGTATTGACCAGGGTGGTGTTCATAGTAGATCCATGTGGTTGACAATATCAACTAAACTGTTATAGTTGATTTTATCAACCAGTTTGGCGTTGCGCAATTTTTTCTGCTCATCGCTTAAATATTCTTGTAATACAAGGTGATACATGAGCAAACAAGTCCGCAAAGCCAGGGTGCTGAGTACGGAACAAATTACACCGCATCTACAACGTATTACCGTCGGCTCTGACGAATTCAAAGGGCTCACACCCGCGTACACCGGCAATTACGTCAAAGTGCTGATCCCCCGGGATGGTGCAACCGATGCCGAGCTGAATGTGAAAACGGCGTATATGCGTTCCTATACCATCAGGCATGTAGACCCGGCCACGGGCGCGCTTACGCTTGATTTTGTGATTAATATGCACCAGGGCCCCGCCACCGACTGGGCAAAGGCGGCAAAGGTCGGCGATAACCTGGCCATAGCGGGCCCGGGCCCGAAAAAGCTCGATAACCTCAGTCATTCACATTATGTATTGCTAGGGGATTTAACCTCGGTTAATGCCATTAAAGCGTACCTCGAACAACTGCCCGCCAGTGCCAGAATTGATGCCTTTGTGCATGTACCTACCAAGCAGGATATTATTGATCTGAATACATCACGAGCCGTCAACTGGGTGGTCACCCACACACCGGATACCTGTATGTCGAGTGCATTAAATAACCTGGAGTGCACCGCGCAGGCGCCTGTCGTTTTCATGGCGCTGGAGGCCGGACTGGTGCGCAAGCTGAAAACAAGGCTGGATGAGCAATACGCCATACCGCGCGGCAATATCGTGGCGTCGGGCTATTGGAAAAAAGGGCTCAACGCCGAGCGGTACAAGCAACAGCGCCAGCAAGAAGCGGAGGCGGTATGAATGTGCCGTCAAATCATGGTCGTAAAAAACTGGCCTGGGCATGGGCCCGGGCCAGTAAAAGTGGACCGACCTTATCAAACAGCATGCCTGTCAGGCATGCGTTGATAATGTCATAAGGCGGTTTGGCCATATTGCCCGAAAGCGACACAAGTCATTGTTTTAATGACGGAATAATCAATATGAAAGGTGCTTTTTCCGGGGATGTGGCGAGTGTCGGGTCATCGAGGTAATGGGGGCGCTGGTGCCTGACCGGCGTTCGGTTGAGCCGGGGAGGCGACCATGGTGGTTGTCGCGGTGTAACTCAGGCGGGGGATGGGGGCGTGAGGGCTTCCATTCCATCGTGCGCCGGGGCACATCGGGAATGGAAGCCGGGAGGGATTATGAAGCGATGCTTAGAACGCCACTTCCACATTGCCCTTGGGTACGCTGCAGCAGCTCAGCACGTAGCCTTCTTCGATGTCTTCGTCAGTGATGCCGCCGTTGTGCTCCATGGTGACTTCTCCCTTCACTACCTGCACCTTGCAGGTACCGCAGATACCCATACCGCAGGCCTTGGGAATGTGCAGGCCCACCTGGGCGGCGGCGCTGTGCAGGGTTTCGCCCGGCATTATCTCTACCTGCAGATCGCTGTCCTGGAATGACACGGTCAGCCGTTCCTCGGTACGCTCCAGCTCCTCGGCCAGCTCGACCGCATCACGGACCTGCTCTTCGACGTCTTCGGCCACATCGACCGGCGTGGCGCCGAAGCTTTCCTCGTGGTAGTGATCCATCGGGAAGCCGCTGTTCTGGAGCAGGGTACGTACCGCTCTCATGTAAGGAGCGGGACCACAGCAGAACACTTCCCGCTCCATGAAGTCCGGGGCGATCAGGGCGAGCATGGAGCCGCTCAGATATCCCTTGAAGCCGCTCCAGGTTTCGCCGATGTCGGTACGTTCACAGATCAGGCTGAGGTGGATGTTGTTCAGTCGGGAGTCCATGTGCTGCAGCTCCCGGTAGAACACCAGATCCTTGGGCGTGCGGGCACTGTGCACGAAGTGGATGTCCACGTCGGCATTGGTGTCGAACCACCAGCGGGCCATGGACATCACCGGGGTGATGCCGACGCCGCCGGAAAGCAGCAGCACCTTGTCATTGGGGAAGTCGATACAGTTGAAGTTGCCGACCGGGCCATGGACCGCCAGGGCGTCGCCCTCGTTGAGGTTGTCGTGCAGCCAGTTGGACACCTCGCCGCCGGGCACCCGCTTGACGGTAATGGAGAAGCTGTAGGGCACGGAAGGAGAGGAGGCGATGGTGTAGCTGCGCATCACCGTCTGTCCTTCGATTTCCAGCTCCAGAGTCACGAATTGTCCCGGTTTGAAGAAGAACAGCAGGGGGCTTTCTGCGGTAAAACAGAAGGTCCTGACGTCCCAGGTTTCCTGGATGACCCTGACACACCGTACCGGATGGCGCCCGTTACTCCAGGTCTGGGTATTGATGGGTGAGATAAAATCCTGATTCATCGCTGTTCTCCGTCTCGCTTCGCCAGATTGTCCTTAATGACGGCATTTTTGTGCACTTTGGTCCTTGGCGATTGCCTGAAAACGACATGCAGATGTCTGCCAGCCCCGCTTTTGATCATGAGCAGACGTATATTGGCCGGGGAGGGAGCCGGGAGGTCGGAAATCACCGGCTGTCGAGTCGTTTTCAGATAATCATGAAAGGATGACCTTGGTAAGAATAGGGCCATCCGGTGGGGTTCCATCCTGGGTGTCAGGGACACACCGTTCAACCACAACAGCAAAGGAAGCAGCACACATGGAGCAGACCAGCACCGCATTGTTAGGCACAGCCCCCGGCTTGGGTGAGGCAGTGCAGATGTTGCAGCAGCGTCGTCCCGGCTATTCACTCCCGCAGGCGTTTTACAACAGCCCTGAAGTCTTTGCCGCCGACATGGAACATATCTTCTGCAAGGAATGGCTCTATGTTGGTATGACCTGCGAAATCCCCAAGGTCGGCAACTTCATGACCCTGGAAGTGGGCAACAACCCCATTACCATAGTGCGCAACAAACAGGGCATTCAGGCGTTTCATAACGTCTGTCGCCACCGGGGTTCGCGTCTGTGTACCTCCAGGAAAGGCAAGGTCGCCAAGCTGGTTTGCCCTTACCACCAGTGGACCTACGAGCTGGACGGCGATCTGATCTATGCCGGCAACGACATGGGAGAAAGCTTCAACAAGGCCGACTTCCCGCTGAAGCAGGTGCACACCAAGACGGCGGGCGGTTATATCTTTATCAGCCTGGCCGACAACCCGCCGGAGATCGACGACTTCCTGGCACAGCTCGAGCATTATCTCGAACCCTATGATCTGGAAAATGCCAAGGTGGCGGTGCAGTCCGAGATTGTCGAGGATGCCAACTGGAAGCTGGTGATCGAGAACAACCGCGAGTGTTACCACTGCAACGGCTCGCACCCCGAGCTGCTCAATACCCTGCTGGAATTCGATGACACCACGGATCCCCGTGCCACCGATGCCTTCAAGGCCCATGTGGCACGCATGGCCGAGGAATGGGATGCCGAGAACATTCCCCATGAACATGTGTCGTTCGGACTGCGCAACCGCATGGTGCGTATGCCGCTGGCCGAAGGCAAGGTGGCCATGACCATCGACGGTTCCAATGCCTGTGAAAAGACCCTGGGCCGGGTCAAGAACCGGGAGCTGGGCTCGCTGCGTATCCTGCATCTGCCCAATTCCTGGAACCATGGCCAGAGCGATCACCTGATCACCTTCCAGGTGGTGCCCATCGGTCCGCAGAAGACCAAGGTGATCACCAAGTGGCTGGTACACAAGGATGCGGTAGAAGGGGTCGATTACGACGTGGAAAAACTACGTCGGGTGTGGGATGCCACCAATGCCCAGGACAGAACCCTGGCCGAAGAAAACCAGCGGGGCATTAACTCCATGGCTTATGAGCCAGGCCCTTATTCTGCGACCTATGAATTCGGGGTGGTGAACTTCATCGACTGGTATTCCGATACCTTTATCGAGCATGCCACCGGTCAGACGCTGTCTATCGAGTTACCCGAGTAAGAAACCTGTCGGGGGAGCCAGCGGCTCCCCCTTTGTCAGTGACCTGACACCCTTCCCGGATTATCTGTTGTCACTCCAGCGGGTCTTTCGCCGTCACTTCCGTGCAGGCGTGAGTCCGGTGACCTTATGTTATTTCACGCAGGCATTGAGCACGGCCTGAACCTCCGGGTGCAGCAGCTCCCGCTTGGCCAGCAGTGATGCCAGCCGTTCCTGCCACAGTTCCCGTTCCGGTCCTGCCAGCACTTCGCTCAGTCTGTCACTGCACTCCGCCAGCGTCAGCCGGTTTGATCCTTCCAGCCCCCATGCCTGCAACTGGACACGAAAATCGTCCTGATCCATCAGCTCGGTGATCATCATGGCTTTGTTCTCCTTTAACCAACAATGGCTACAGACTATTCAGCCGGTTTCCGCCCGGCAATAGCTAACTGTCTTTGATGTCGCATTCAGGATAGTGGGCGGCCGGCAGAGTAGCTAACGGGTACGGTTAACCACCCGGTCCCGGCTCTGCCACCCTAAAACGGCGGCGCGGCGGCCTGTAGGGCAGGTCGCCGCGCCGGGCGGGAAGTGTCATCAGCAGGACATCAGCAGGACAGTTGCGGCAGATCCCGGTACAAGGCCAGTGCCTCGGGGTTGGCCAGCGCATCCAGGTTTTTCACCGGCTGCCCCTCCACCGTGCTGCGAATGGCCAGCTCCACCAGCTTGCCGGTCCGGGTGCGGGGGATATCCGCCACCTGGATGATCTTGCCCGGCACATGGCGTGGTGTGGTATGGCGGCGAATGGTCTGGCGGATCTCCTGCTCCAGCGCCGTGTCGAGGTGGTATCCGGGTTTGAGTACCACAAACAGGATCACCCGCACATCGTCCTGCCAGCTCTGGCCGATGGCCACGGCTTCCTGCACCGCGTCGACCTTTTCCACCTGGCGGTAGATCTCGGCGGTGCCGATCCGTACCCCACCCGGATTGAGTACCGCATCGGAACGGCCGTGAATGACCACGCCGCCGTCGGGAGTCAGCTCGGCGTAGTCGCCATGGGCCCAGACATGGTCGAAGGTGCTGAAGTAGGCATCATGGTATTTGCGGCCATCGCTGTCGTTCCAGAAGCCGATGGGCATGGCCGGAAAGGGGCGGGTACAGACCAGTTCGCCCTTGCCGCTTGCCACCGGACGACCTTGGTCCCGGATCTCGACCGCCATCCCCAGTCCCCGGCACTGCAGCTCACCGGCACGCACCGGCAGCACCGGGCAGCCCAGAGCAAAGCACGACAGTATGTCGGTGCCGCCCGAGATCGATGACAGGCAGAGATCGGCCTTGATCTCCCGGTAGACATATTCGAAGCTCTCGTGGGTGAGGGCCGAGCCCGTGGACAGCAGGGTCCTGAGCGCATCCAGCCGGTGACTCTGGCCCGGGCGGACGCCGGCCTTTTCCTGGGCGGCAATATACTTGGCGCTGGTGCCGAAGACGGTGACTTTTTCCTGTTCCACGATATCCCACAGCACCTCCGCCGTGGGGGCGAAGGGGGAGCCGTCGAACAGCATCAGGGTGGCGCCACTGGCCAGGCCACTGAGCATCCAGTTCCACATCATCCAGCCACAGGTGGTGTAATAGAACAGGGTATCCTCGCGCCCGAGGTCGGTATGCAACTGGTGTTCCTTGAGGTGCTGCAACAGGGTGCCGCCCACGCCATGGACGATACACTTGGGTACGCCGGTGGTGCCGGAGGAATAGAGAATACAGAGCGGACTGTCGAAGGCCACCTGGGTAAATTCGACCGTCGTTGCCGCCGGGTCGATAAAGTCATCGAGCAGCACGGCGCCGGGCACCGGACCCAGATCGGGCGCGGTGTCGAGGTAGGGCATCACCACCAGCTGGCAGGGTGCCGGCAGGTGCGGCAGCACCTGCGCCAGGCGTTCCAGCGAGTTGAAGCGCTTGCCGTTGTAGAGGTAGCCGTCGGTGGTGAACAGTATTTTGGGCGTGGTCTGGCCGAAGCGGTCGATGATGCCCTGGAGTCCAAAGTCGGGCGAGCAGGCGGTCCAGACGGCACCCAGGCTGGCGCTGGCCAGCATGGCCACGGCGGTGTCGATGACGTTGGGTACAAAGCCGGCCACCCGATCACCTGCCACCACCCCGGCGCGGCGCAACCCGGCGGCCACCTGCGCTACCCGTCGGTAAAGTCCGGCGTAGCTCAGGCTGTCGCGCCGGCCGGCCTCGTTGCGAAACACCAGCGCCGGCCGATCGTCACGACAGCGCAGCAGGTTTTCGGCGTAGTTCAGCCGGGCCTCGGGAAACCAGCGCGCGCCCGGCATCCGTTCACCATCGACCAGTACCCGATCGCCGCGCACGCTCGCCTGCACCCCGGTAAAATCCCAGATCAGCGACCAGAAGTCTTCCGGCTGTTCGACCGACCAGCGATAAAGCGCCTCGTAGCTATCCAGGTTCACACCGGCCCGTTCGCCAGCCTGCTGCATGAATCGGTGCAGATTGCTGCGCTCGATGCGTTCGGCGTCCGGTTGCCACAGTAGTTTGTTCATCGTCACTACTCCCATTCAGTCCTTGTGGGATTACGCCCGTGGTACCTTCGCGTGATGCCATGGGCGCGCTGATTGTTCCTGTCAGCCACAGTGTGTAATGCTGGCGTTTATTTATTAAGTTTGTTTTTCTTGTGTATTATTTAATTTTTACAATAAATTGCCGCGCTTCGGCACGGCCCCGGATGTCGGTGACATACCGGACCGTTTTGTGAAGGCGGCCCTACATTCAACCACGCGGACGCGTCAGGGCGATGCTGCGTCCGGCCAGTGCCGGCCAGTCGGTGTTACCCTGGCGCTGTTGCAGGGTCGCGACCCGGTCGGCGGTCGCGGGCAGCATGGGCGCGGCGCGATGGGCCGCCATGTCCATGTGCAGCAACAGGGTTTCCATTGCCGCCAGTTCCTCGCCGCTGTCGCCGTGGCGCATGGTGAAAAAGACCCGCAGCTTTTTGGCATCGCTTTCGAGCAGGCGCGCCTCCACCAGCAAGGGTTCGTCCAAGCTCACCTCCTGCAAGTAGTGCACCATGCTCTGCAGCGTATAGACAGATACCTGATGCGCGGCACGAAACGCCTCGTCCAGGCCAATCTGTACCATGAATTCGTCGATGGCCTTGCTGAACACCACTACGTAGCAGGCGTCGTTCATATGGCCGTTGTAATCGATCCACTCGGGCAGGACAGCCCCGTCAAATACCTTGAGTTCAGTTGTCATGTTCAGTCTCTTGTGAAGATTGCACCAGGGTACCTTTTGGACAATACTACCCGGCCTTTTCCGAGTAATTTGCCTGTATCCGCTTATTATTAGCCTTATGGATCAACAGATGATGGAGGAAGGCATATCGCTGCTTGCAGAGCGATATCCGAAAACAACCCTACACCCAAGGACCGAGTGAACCCATGTTTGGAGATCGTCCCCACAGCTACCCTCAGCGCATCGGTTTTTTGCTGGTGCCCGGCTTCTCGTTGTTCGGCCTGACGGCCATGCTGGATCCGTTACGTCACGCCAATCACAGCAGCAACCGCGAACTGTACCGCTGGCAACTGATCTCGGAGCAGGGGGGGGCGGTGCGCAGCAGCGATGATCTGGACATCATGAGTGATACCGGCATCCGTGACCTTTCCGTTTGCGATACCCTGATTATCTGTTCCGGCTACGATCCCCATGCCCGGATCACTCCCGGGCTGCTGGGGTTTATCCGCAAGCAGGCCAGCCACGGGGCCGATATAGGCTGTCAGGACACCGGCGCCTATATTGCCGCCGCCGCCGGCATACTGGATGGCTATCGCGCCACCCTGCACTGGGAAAACCTGGACAGCACCGCCGAGGCATACCCCCGGGTCGATTTCGTGCAGGAACTGCTGGTGGTGGACCGGGGCCGTTTCTCTTGCCCCGGCGCCCTGTCGGGGCTCGACATGATGCTTTATCTGATAAACACCCAGCACGGTAACGGCCTGGCGACCACGGTGTCGGACGAACTGATCTATACCCACAAGCGGGCCCACAGCGATCCCCAGCGCACCTCGCTGCAGAAGCGCCTGGACAGCCGCAACCCGCGGCTGCTTGAGGCCGTGCAGCTAATGGAGCTCAACCTGGAGGAGCCGCTGCGCATCAGCGACATCGCGGCCCAGCTGCAACTGTCGGAGCGGGAGCTGGAGCGCCTGTTTCGCCATTATCTGCAGCAGACCCCCAGCGCCTACTACCGCAACCTGCGTCTGGATCAGGCCCGCTGGATGCTGCAGCAAACCAGCCAGAGCGTGACCGACATCTCCATCGCCTGCGGCTTTGTTTCCCTGTCCCACTTCACCCGCAGCTACCAGCAGCGCTTCAACAAGAATCCCAGCCGCGAACGCTGAGTTGGCATCACGGCTACCATCGGTTATCAACCAACCCTGCCAGATCCTGGAGGGCCTGGTCCAACAGGGCCCGATCCGGCCTGTCGGGTGCGTAGGTGGCGAATATCGGTCGCCTGAACTCCGGCGCACCTGTTACCGGCCACAGGATACCGGCTGTCAGCTGCGGCTCGACCGTACGTGTGGGCAGGTAGGCCGTCCCGCCATTTTTCAGCAGCCAGGGTAGCCCCAGATCGGCCTTGCCGAAGGACAGAAGGCTGTTCTGCAACTGAGGCAGGTGCTCGGAGTGGGCCGCATTGTAGCCCCAGCCCCAGTCCAGGTAGAGATAGTTGTCGACGCTAACCTGATCGAGACGCCTGGCTGCGCTGGATACCATGATCAGGCGATCCTCAAGAACCTGGTCGACCACCAGTCCGGCCGTTGTATCGGCGACGAAGATCAGGCCGATATCCAGTGCCCCCTGTGCCACCTGGCGGACAATCTCGCTGGAGTAGCCTGTCTCCAGGTGAAGCTCCAGTTCCGGATTGCGGTGACGGACGGTACTGCCCCAGGCCAGTAGCAGATCGTTGGCGAGTGCCGAATGCGCGCCCAGGCGCAGAAGCGGGGCGGCGTTGCGCTTCTGGCTGATTTCCAGCTTGGCGCGTATCCAGCGCTGGTGCATCACCATGGCATGGCGATAGAAGTGGCGCCCGGCATCGGTTAACTGCATGCCCCTCGCGCCCCGAATGAACAGCGGTTCACCGAGCTGTTGTTCCAGCTGCCGAATACGTGCACTGACGGCGGATTTGGTCAGGCATAGCTGTTCGGCACAGAGACTCAGCCGTTGCACCTCCGCCAAGGTCAGAAAGGTTTTCAGTGTCTGAATATCCATGGTTCCTGCCTCCGTCACCGATTTTAAGGTGTACAAAATTATCGAACACTCGGGCAAAAATTATCCGATATGCGGCGTTGAATCAATCTCTTAGGATCACACCCATGACAGGAACAACAACCGAGGTGTGTATGAAAAATGTGAACACTGCAAGCAATCGTCCCCTTGCCGGTATCCGGGTAGTCGATTTCGGTCAGTACATCGCAGGCCCGGCGGTCGCGATGATGCTCGCCGACCAAGGCGCGGAGGTGGTGCATATCGATCCACCAGGGGGACCTCGCTGGGACAATCCGGCAGATGCTATTCTCAACCGCGGCAAGCAGCGAATCTGTCTGGATCTTGCCGACGACAGCGATCTGCAGCTGGCCCGGGGGCTGGCTTGTCATGCGGATGTGCTGGTGGAAAACTTCCGTCCCGGCGTCATGCAGCGCCTGGGATTGGGAGCGGACAGCCTGCGTGAGCAAAATCCGGGTCTGGTCTACCTGTCGTTGCCAGGCTTTTCCGCCCGGGATGCCAACTACGCCGGCGTACCCGCCTGGGAAGGCGTTATCGCGGCCGCGGTTGGCCAGTTCACCGATATGGGGCTGAATCGCATCCTGATGGGCATCAACCCCTCCTTCTCTCCTTTGCCACTGGCCTCGGCCTATGCCTCGGTACTGGGTGCCACCGCGGTTACCCTGGCCCTGTTCGCCCGTGAGCGCTTAGGCCAGGGCGATACCATAGAAGTTCCGATTTCCGCGGCCCTGATGGAAGGGCTGGCCTACAATTCGATGCATATAGAGAGCCTGTCCGACCGTTACAAGTCGCCACGCGAAAAGGAAATAGAACGCCGGCGCGCGAGTGGCGAGCCGCTGAATCTGGATTATCGGGATTTGCAGGAGTTTCTCGATCCCTTCTATCGCACCTACCTCTGCAAGGATGGCCGTCCCTTCTATGCCGTCTGTTCCTCTCACCGCCGCCATCCCATCGGCTGCCTGAAGCTGCTGGGTCTGTGGGAGGAGGTCGAGGCGGCCGGCATACCCACTCACAGTCCCTACCTCGACCTTGCCGACTGGCCGCAGGGCGCCGACTGTACCTTACTCTCCTACCCGCTGTCGCGCGACTGGGCCGGGTTTGTCTCCGAGCGGATGAAGGCGGCCTTCAAAACCCGCACGGCCAGCGAGTGGGAACATCTGTTCGGTGAAGCCGGGGTTCCCGGTTGTGCCCACCGCACGACCCGGGAGTGGTTGCATTCGGACCATGCCCTGCAATCACGCAGCATCCTGGAGGTCGAGGATCCGGTGCTGGGCACCATGCGCCAGCCGGGCAATATCTGCTGGCTCAAGGACGACGAAGCGGTAACGCTGAAGCAGCCGGCGCAACGGCCGAACCGGGACCATGCCCCGATCAGGGCCACGCTGCAGCGTTGGCGTGAACGCGGTGACGGACCAGGTGCCGGATCAGCGACAGCACAGGGCTGGCTGGAGGGAATTCAGATCCTGGATCTGACCAATGTCATCGCCGGCCCGACCATCGCCGGCACCCTGGCCCGGTTCGGCGCCGAGGTGATCAGCATTGACCCGCCCCAGCCCGCGCTTGACCCCTGGAACAGCACAGTGTTCGGCATGCAGGCAAATCAGGGCAAGTCCAGCCTGCTGCTCGATCTCAAGTCGCCCCAGGGGCAGGCGGTGCTCGACCGGCTGCTGCCCGATATCGACATTGTCACCATCAACGCCAGCGACGTTCAGCTTGAACGCCTGGGACTGACCGCCGAGCGGCTGCAGCGGGCGAATCCTGAGCTGATCCTGTGCCAGTTCGACGCCTGGGGCGGACCCGCCATCGGCCCGCGCAGCAACCACCCTGGCTATGACGATCTGGTGCAGGCCAGCACCGGCATCATGTGCCGTTTCGGCGGCGGCATGGCGACGCCGGAGGAACACGCCCATTTCGGCACCATCGATGTACTCGGTGGCTATTGCGCCGCGCTGGCCATCGGGGTAGCGCTGATCAAGCGTGCCAGGGGGCATGGCGGCTCCGTGGCCCGTAGCTCGCTGGCCGCGGCCGGCCAGCTGATCCAGTTGCCTTTTATGTACGACTACGAGGGGCGGGGTGCCTTCAATGAGCCCAGCGGTCGCGAGATCAAGGGAGCCCATGCCCTCTATCGCTGCTATGAGGCGGCCGATGGCTGGTTCTTCCTGGCGGTCGACCGAAAGCAACGGGGTGAGGCCTTTGTGGCGTCGCTGGATATGGAGAATATCGACCTCGATGACCATGACGTGCTCGAGGTCCGGCTGGCGGATCTGTTTCGCACTCGGCCACGGGTCCACTGGAAGCGCCTGCTGGGGGCGGCCGACATCGGCTGTCAGCCGTTGGCGACCATGAGCCAGTGGCGCGAGCAGTCGCTGATGACCAGGGCAAGCGGCATCGATCTGGCCGGCCCGGCCAGCGTTGCCTTTATTCGCCACCTTGATCATCCCTGTGGCCGCACCGTCGATTTGATTGCGCCCAATGCGATCCGCCCGCGCCTTGGCAAGGTGACGCTGCCTGCAGCGATGCGCAAGTACGGCAGCGACACCTGTGCCCAGCTGTCGAGACTCGGCTACGGTGCCGCGGAAATCGAGGAGATGCTCGCCGCCGGTGTCGCTGCTACCTCCTGGAGCCGGCATTACCTGCCGGATTGAAACTATTCCGGTCCATTCCCCGGCCTGCTGACGCAAACAGATATCTCGTATCGATTTACGACAACACGCAAAGGTGTTCGTCAATGGGCAATATTAGTGCGGATTTGGGCAAAATTCGAGATCTCAGACGAGTAACTTAGTCATCAACCGATGGCGTGACGGGCATCCGGACTCCCGATCGGTCATTTAACGAAATCCTAACAGGAGCGAGCAACAGCATGAATCAGGACGTCATCATCACTTGCGCCATTACCGGCGCCGCCGATACCGCCAACCGCAGCCCTTACGTGCCGGTTACCCCGAAAGAGATTGCCGATGCCGCCATCGAGGCCTGGAATGCCGGCGCCGCCATCGCGCATATGCACGTACGGGATCCCGAAACCAAGCAGTGCTCCCGGCGCCTGGATCTGTATGCCGAAGTCTGCGAGCGCCTGCGTGCCGCCGACTGCGATGTCATCATCAACCTGACCGCCGGCATGGGTGGCGACCTCTACATCGGCCCCGAAGAAGACCCCACCGCCTTCTGCCCCGAAACCGACCTGGTCGGTGGCCTCGAACGCCTGGTGCATATCGAAGAGCTCAAGCCCGAGATCTGCACCCTGGACTGCGGTTCGGTCAATTTCGGTGACAGCAACCTGGTATACATCTCGACGCCGGACATGCTGCGCAAGGCGGCGGCCCGCATCAAGCAACTGGACGTCACCGTCGAACTGGAAATCTTCGATACCGGAAACCTCTGGTTTGCGCTGCAGATGATGAAGGAAGGCCTGCTGGACGACAACGCCATGTTCCAGCTTTGTCAGGGCATTCCCTGGGGCACGCCGCCCGAGCTGAGTCTGCTTAAGGGCATGGTCGACATGCTGCCGGCCAACACCAACTGGACCGCCTTTGCGCTGGGCCGCAACCAGCTGCCCTGGGCGGCGCAGTCCGCCCTGCTCGGCGGCCATATCCGCGTCGGCCTGGAAGACAACCTGTATCTGGGCAAGGGTCAGTTCGCCACCAATGGCCAGTTGGTGGAGCGCGCCGTCAATATCGTCGAGAACATGGGCTCGCGTATTCTCAGCCCCAGCGAGGCCCGCCAGAAACTGCGCCTGCGCGGCACCCAGTAACGCCTGTTGCAACGACACAGCACCCAACCTTATTCGGAGCAAATATCATGAATCGTCCCTTACCAACCGAAGTCACCAAGGCCGGCGTACTCGGCACCGGCGTTATCGGCGGCGCCTGGGCGCTGCATTTCCTGAGAATGGGCATGGACGTGGTTGCCTACGATCCGGGCCCCAATGCCCGTGAAAGGCTGCTGGCGATGGTGGACCATATCTGGCCGACCATGGAAAAGCTGGGCCTGCGCGAGGGTGCGAGCCCCAGCCGGCTGCGCTTTGCCGACAGCCTGGAAGAGCTGGTCAACAGCGTCGAGGTGATTCAGGAAAGCACGCCGGAAAACCTCAATGCCAAGCGCGGCCTGTTCGCGGAACTCGACCGGCTCGCCCCGCCCGAAGTGGTGATTATTTCCAGCACCTCGGGGTTTGCCATGACCGACATGGCCGTCGAAGTGCAGCAGCAGGCCGATCGCTTTGTGGTTGGCCATCCGTTCAACCCGCCCTATCTGGTGCCCTTCTGCGAAGTCTGTGGCGGCGAGCGCACCAGCCAGGAAGTGGTTGACTGGACCGCGGCCTTCTACGAGGCGATCGAGAAACAGGTCGCCAAGATGGACAAGGAGCTGCCGGGCTTTATCGGCAACCGTCTGCAGGAAGCCCTGTGGCGCGAGGCGCTGCACATGGTGGCCAACAACGAGTGCTCGGTCGAGGACATCGACAAGGCCATCGCCTACGGGCCGGGTCTGCGCTGGGCCATCATGGGCCACTGCCTGACCTATCACCTGGGCGGCGGTCAGGGTGGCATGGCGCACCTGCTGGATCACTTCGAGGAATCCCTGAAGGAGCCTTGGACCCGGCTGGATGCCCCCGAGCTGACCCAGCAGCTCAAGGATGATATGGTCGCCGGCTGCCTGAGCCAGGCCAATGGCGCCTCGATCAACGAACTGATCCAGGAGCGGGACGACTGCCTGATCCGCATCATGCAGACGCTCAAGGAATACCGCGACGAACACGGTATCCGCCGCTAAAACACTCGCAATGGGGCCGGACACAGGCCCCATTGTTACCTATCCCCAACCTTAAGGAGGCTGTTGATCCATCAAGCAATACAAGGACCCGTATTATGGCTTATCGGAGACAAACAGAATGTCTATAGAACAACAAATTTCAGACAGTGGCAGTCAGGTTTTCAAGTCTGACACCCTGGCCCGCGAGGGTATTTTCAAGGGCATGCACAAGGGCATGACGGTGGCCTCGGCCGCACTGGTGCTCGCCTTCGTGCTCTTCACCGGCTTCAATACCGAACTGGCCAGCAGCATCTTCGGTACGGCCCGCAGCTGGATCGAAACCACGTTCGGCTGGTACTACCTGGTGACGGTGGTGTTCCTGATCCTCACCTGCTGCTACATCGTGTTCAGCCGCCATGGCAGCATCCGCCTGGGCGATGACGACGCCCGACCCGAGTTCAGCAACTTTGCCTGGTTCTCGATGCTGTTTTCCGCCGGCATCGGCATCGGCATCCTGTTTTTCGGCGTTGCCGAGCCCATCTTCTACCTCGACAACAGCGGCGCCTTTGGCTATCCCAACAACCCCTACGCCGATATGGCCGGCGCCACCGCCATCGGCCACGACCGCGCCGTCGATGCCATGCGCGTCACCTTTTTTCACTGGGGTTTCCATGGCTGGGCGGTCTACGTCATCGTCGGCCTGTCGCTGGCCTATTTCGCCTACCGCATGAAACTGCCGCTGGCATTGCGCTCGGCCCTGTATCCCTTTATCGGTGATCGCATCTATGGTCCCATCGGGCATGTGGTGGACATGCTCGGCGTGCTGGGCTGCGTGTTCGGCGTCGCCACCTCGCTGGGCCTCGGCGTCAGCCAGATGTCGGTGGGCCTCGAACGGCTGATTGGTGTCGACCCCGGGATCAATACCCAGCTGATACTGATCGCGGGGATTTCGGTGATTTCCATCCTGTCGGCGGTGTCGGGCGTTCAGCGCGGCATCAAGGTCATCTCCGAGTGGAACATCATTATCTCGGTGATGGTCATCGGCTTCTTCCTGTTCGGGGGCCCGACCACCTGGCTGCTGAGCCTGTTCGCCGAGTCTCTGGGCGACTATCTGGTCAACTTCGTGCAGATGGGACTCTGGTTCCCCGAAGAGGAAGGACCCGCCAGCTGGCAGAATGGCTGGACCGTATTCTACTGGGGCTGGTGGCTGGCCTGGGCACCCTTTGTCGGCCTGTTCATCGCCCGTATTTCAAAGGGCCGTACCCTGCGTGAATTCGTGCTCGGCGTGCTGCTGGTCCCGACCCTGGTGATTTTTGTCTGGCTGGGTATCTTCGGTGGCACCGCGCTCTGGCAGGAACTGCACGCCGCCGGTGGTCCCGGCAGTGCCGGTCTGATCGATCTGGTCAAGGACTGGAACCTGCCCGCCGCGCTGTTCGCCAGCTCCGACGGCATCGCCGGTACCGGCCCCCTGGGCTGGATTCTCTCGGCGCTGATGGTGTTCCTGCTGATGAGCTGGTTTGTCACCTCATCGGACTCCAGCACCCTGGTGCTGACCACCATACTGTCACTGGGCAATGACGAGCCGCCGCAGCTGTTCCGGGTGTTCTGGGGCCTGGTGATCGGCCTGGTAGCTGCCGTGCTGCTGCTGGCCGGGGGCCTCAGCGCCCTGCAAACGGCGCTGATGGCCGCGGCCCTGCCTCTGAGTCTGGTCATCCTGGCCATGACCTTCGGGGTCCTGAAATCCCTGTGGCAGGAGTCGGGTCAGATTGCCGCGCCGAATCCCGCGGCCAGCGTCTCGGCCCCCCAGAAAGACTGACGTCGCCCGGGCCTGCGCTGCACTTAACTTTACGCAGCGCAGGCCCGTATCAGGAATTCATATGCCAGCATCCATACCCACCGGGACGGCGGCGCTCAGCCCCGTCCCGTCCGTTCTCCATCCCGATGACGACGGTGTGATCACCGTCTCTTTCCTGTTGTTGCCTGAATACGCCATGGTGTCGCTGCTGTCGGCCATAGAGCCGCTACGCATCGCCAACCGCCTGGCCGGCCGGGAGCTGTATCGCTGGCAGTGTCTGAGCGAGAACGGCCAAGCGGTGATGGCCAGCAACCAGATGGCGTTGCAACAGCACCTGGACATGCATGCCGTCGACCCGCCGCGTAACCTGTTCGTCAACGCCAGCTTTCACCCCGAACGCCATCGGAGTCGCGAGCTCATCGACTGGCTGCGGCGGCTGAACCGGCGTGACAGCCTGCTGGGTGCGCTGGACACCGGCTGTTTCCTGCTGGCCAGGGCCGGCCTGCTGAAAGGGCATCGCGTGACCCTGCACTGGGAAGCGGTACCGGCGTTTCAGGAAACCTACCCCGATATCCTGATCAGCCCCGAGCTGTTCGAAATCGGCCGCAACCGTATCACCTGTGCCGGCGGCACTGCCGCCACCGACATGATGCTGCACCTGATCCAGCAGCAATCGGGTACCGCGCTGGCGCTGCAGATTTGCGATCAGTGCATCAAGAACGGCATACGCCCGCCCTCGGACCGGCAGCGTATCGGCCTGCCGCGACAGCTCAATATCCATCATCCCCGCCTGATCCGGGTGCTGGCGCTGATGGAACAGCACCTCGAAACCCCGCTGACCCCGGCAGAACTGGCCAGCAGCGCCTTTATCTCGCTGCGTCAGCTGGAACGCCTGTGTCAGCGCTTCCTCGAGGCATCGCCTTCGGCCTACTACCTGAAACTGCGCCTGGAACGGGCCCGGCAGTTGCTGCAGGAGACGGATTTGAGTGTCGCCGAGGTCGCCGGTGCCTGCGGTTTTGTCTCGGCATCCGGTTTTTGTCGCAGCTACCGGCGTCATTTCGACATGACGCCCGGTGAGCAGCGGCGCCGTGGCGCCGCCTGATCCCCAAATCGGCAGGGGGGGGAGATTACAGGGTGCGTTCCAGCACCCGGATACGGGACAGCAACTCGTCGCGATCCACATAGCAGCCCTGCAGGTGACGATGGCCCTGTTGCAGATCAAAGGCTTGGCGGGCATGCAGCACGCGGCGGTTGTCGAACACCAGCAGATCACCGGGCACCAGACGATATTCAAACTGGAACCGGGGCTCCCGGGTCAGGCTGATAAAGGTACGGTAGGCGCGATAGTGCCGCACGACCTGATCGGCCGGCACATCCAGCGGGCCGCGGAGGAAGTTGGCAAAACGCACCTCGATAACCGTGCCCTGGCCGTCGAGCACCAGAGCCGGCCCGCGGAACCGGTAATCGCTGTGGCGGTCCTTGTTGTAAAAGTCCATCGGCAGGCTGCTGAGGGCCTCGAAGTCATCGGGATACTGTTCGCGCATGTGTTGGGCAATGCGAAAGCCGTCCACCAGAATCGACTCGCCGCCGGTGGCGTCATTGTTCAGACAATGCAGAAACTGTAATCCCGGCTGCAACTCCCGCGTGGGCAGATCGGTGTGCAGCGGCAGACGCAGGTTGGTGTAGGCGGCGCTATTGGCGTCGGGCTTGGCGCGCACATCGAACAGGGTGCCGAAATTGGTTTCCCGGATAAAGGAAATACGGGCGGCCACCTGCTGTAGGGTACCGGGCGTGGTATCCGTGTTCTGCAGCAGGGAAATGCCTGTATCACGCAACTGGCGCAGCCAGCTCAACAGCACGGTATCGTCCTGCATCATGGCGGTGTAATCATAGGTAGGCAGGCTGGTTTCGATCGTGGCCTTATCCCAGATTTCGGGTTGCCACTGCCGTGCCGCCCGGGCCTGTTCGCTGTAGCAGTGGCTTCGCAACCAGCCGGGGTGGAAGCGACTGACGTGACCATCGTGATCCCACTGGATATGAAGATAGCCTCCGTCCAGTTGCGCCTCCAGCGGCCGGATGGACAGCGGCACATCGCAGATTTCGAACATCTGCTCCCGGGTCAGGGTCGATACGCAGCCGGGGCAGGGGCAATTGTCCCGCAGCCACAGATAATGAAATTCGCTCTCGTGACCGTCGTCCCAGGTCAGGCGCAGAGAGTCCGGCCCGGTCTCGATACTGAGCGGCTGGTGGTTCACCGGATAGTGGCCGTAGCCGGCGATGTCGAAAGTGGCGCTATTGTCCGTCATGTTGGGTTCTCCTACCTCGTTACCGCTGTTCACGCGATAGCATTGGCAACGATAGTAAGGGGAAATCCCACTCCGCCGGTGTTCCCGAATCGCCATGCTATAGGCGTGGCGCGACAATCGAATGGTTAACACATCAATGAAAAAGGGGGAGCCTGATGACAGGACTCCCCCCAACTCATGCTGTTATCTCATGCGCATCAGCGCAGGCTAACGTACTGGCTCTTCATGTAGGATTCCAGGGCTTCAATGCCGCCCTCAACGCCATAGCCACTGTCACCCCAGCCGCCCAGCGGCACTTCGGCAATGTGCGCGGGCACGTCATTCACGCCAATGGTGCCGGCGTACAGTCTTTCACTCACACGGCGGCGGCGGGCCACGTCGTTGGTGAAGAAGTAGGCGGCCAGGCCGTAGTCCACGCTGTTGGCAATGTTCACCACTTCTTCTTCGCTGGAGAATGGCAGAATGGGCACGAGGGGGCCGAAGATTTCGGTGTTCATCAGATCGGCGTCCAGGCTGACGTTGGTCAGCACCGTCGGCGCAAAGAAAAAGCCCTTGTCACCGATGCGCTTGCCGCCCACTTCCAGCCTGGCGCCTTTGGCGACCGCGTCTTCCACCAGGTGCTCCATGGCCTGTAGCCGGCGTTCGTTGGCCAGCGGTCCCATCTGGGTGGCGCTGTCGGCGCCGTTGCCCACGGTCAGTGCTTTGGCGTGCTCGCAGAAGATGGCGACAAACTTCTCGTACTGTGATTCATGCACAAAGAAGCGAGTGGGGGACACACACACCTGGCCGGCATTGAAGAACTTTTTGGCGACCAGTGATTTGGCCAGCGATTCCACGTCGGCGTCATCGAAGATGATCACCGGAGAGTGGCCGCCCAGCTCCATGGTCACCGGCTTCATCACTTCTCCGGCCTTGGCGGCCAGCAGCTTGCCCACTGGCGAGGAGCCGGTAAAGGTGATCTTGCGAATGGCCGGGTGGGCGATAAGCGTGCTGGAAATCTCGGCAGGCTTGCCCAGCACCATGTTCAGGGCGTTGCCGGGCACGCCGGCATCCAGCAGGGCCCTGACCAGCTCCACCGCCGAGCCCGGGGTTTCTTCCGCCGGCTTCACTACACAGGAGCAGCCCGCACCCAGCAGGCCGGCCAGTTTCTTGGCGGTGAGCACCACCGGAAAGTTCCAGGGAGCAAAGGCGGCGACCACGCCCACGGGCACCTTGCGAATTTCAATGGTATTGCCCTGATCACGGCCATGGATCAGGCGGCCGGCCACACGGCGGGCTTCCTCGCCACCCCACTCAATAAAGTCGGCGGCGCGCTCAATTTCGCCCAGCGACTCCGCCAGCGGTTTGCCCTGCTCTTCGGTCAGGATCTCGGCAATCTGCTGTTTGCGCTCGCGCAGCAGGCCGGCGGCACGCACCAGAATGGCACCTTTCTCCCACTGGGGTACGGCCTTCCACTCTTCAAGCCCCTGTTTGGCCGATGCCACGGCGCGCTCGATATCGGCCGAGGTGGCGTGGCAGAAATGCGCGATCACCTCTTCGGTGGCCGGGTTGATCACCGCTTCGGTAACGCCGTCGGCGCCATCGGTCCAGCGGCCTTCAATATGCAGTTGATACGTTTTCATATGAGATCCTTTACATGTAACCGGTAAAAACAATAGATAGTCTGCTTCTTTGACCCGCGGCCGGGACGGTTATCACCATGTTGGCCCGGCCCTTCGGGTTATTCCATCACAATGGAGGCCCGGGTCACCTTGCGTTCCATCGAGTCGCTCAATGCCTTTTCAACGCAATCGAGCGAATACTCGGCATCCATCATCTTGTGGAAGGGCAGCGTGTCGATGTTGTCGCTCAGGAACTGCAGCGACTTGTTCAGGTAACGGGGGTGGTAGCGCATGATCGGCAGAATCGAAATCTGATTCCGGGTGATATAGCCGGGATCAATGGCCACGGTTTTACCCGGGGTGACGTTACCCATGGTGACCAGCTTGCCCCCGCTGCATACCAGCTCGATGCCTTCGGCAAAGGCAACCGTCACGCCGGCCACTTCCAGGCAGACATCCGCGCCCCGGCCCTTGGTCAGAGCTTTTACCGCCTGCACGCGCTCTTCCTTGGTGGCCAGCTCTTTCATGTTCAGCACATGATCCGCACCAAATTCCTGAGCCAGCGCCAGGCGAGACGGATCGGCATCAATCACAATCACGGTGACGCCCTTGCTCTTGGCGATGGCGGTGGCATAGATGCCCAGGCCACCGGCGCCTGAATAACCAGGGTGTCCTGAATGGTGACGCCGGCCTGCTCGATGGCGTAATAGACCTGTGACAGGGCGCAGTTGGCACCTGCGGCCAGTTTATCCGGCACATTGTCGGGCACCTTGTAGAAGAACTGGCCCGGGTGAATGTAGTAATGGGTCGAGAAGGTGGTATGAAAGTGAGGCGCTTCTTCAGGCTGCTTGGCCCAGAAACTGAACACATTCTCGCACAAGTTGAGCTTGCCTGCCTGGCAGGAAGGGCAGCGCTGACAGGTGATAAAGTAGGCGGCCGCGATACGGTCTCCCACCTTGATGGCCTGGCCGGCATTATCGGTGGTGACGCCCTCGCCCAGCTGGTGCACCAGGCCGACCGTCTCATGGCCCAGGCCGCCGCTCTTCTTGGGGTGATGGCCAGACCAGATATGCAACTCGGAACCACACACGTTACTGCACAGCACCTTGACGACAACCGAGCCGGGACCAGGAGAGGGAACCTCGTACTCCTGATACTCGAGGCTGCCGGGCTTGTTCATTACTGCGATTTTACCTTTCATGTCAGTACCACCATAAATCAGTTCATGTTTCATTCTGAAAACCGACGGCCATACATCCTGTGGTCATCGGTGCATACGGTTGCGGTCAGCCTGCCAGCACCCGGTCGACGATATGCTGGGACAGCCCCAGATAGGAGGACGGCGACACGATTTTCTTCAGCGCTTCGGCATCAATGTACCGGGTGACCTCACTTTGTTCCAACAGCGCCTCGTACAGCGACGATCCGCTGGCCTGAGCTTCGCGGCAGGCGTCATAAACGATATCGTGGGCGGTCTGCCTGCCAACATGGGGCGCCAGCGCCATCATGGCCGACTCGGCGACGATCAGCCCCTTGCTGATGTCGAGGTTGCGGGCCATTTTGTCGGGAAACACTTCCAGTCCTTCCAGCAGGAAGACGGCCTGTGACAGGGCACAGTGCGCCAGCACAAAGACCTGAGGCAGGGCAATCCATTCCGCATGCCAGGGACCGGTGGCCCGTTCGAAATCGGCTTCCTGGGCGTCCATCAGCAGCGCGGCGGCCTTGGCGACCCCCAGGTTGCAGCCGCGAATGACTTCACAGGAAATGGGGTTGCGTTTCTGCGGCATGGTGGATGATGCGCCCCGATCCTTGACGAAGGGCTCGGCGGTCTCGGAGATTTCGTCCATGCACATGATCATGATGTCGAACGCAATCTTGCTCAGCGAGCCGGTCATCAGAGCCAGATTGCAGCCGGCCTCGGCGAATCCGTCCCGGGTGGCGTGCCAGGGGGCGATGGGCGTGAACAGGTCAAGCTCCTTGGCCAGGGTATCGGTCAGCAGTTCGGCCCGCTCACCAATGGAGGCCAGGGTGCCGGCGGCGCCCCACAGCTGGGCATTCAGTACCCGGGGACGCATTTGTTCAAGGCGCTGCTGGGCACGGCGTACGCTGTCCAGCCAGATTGCCGCCTTGTAGCCGAAGGTCACCGGCAGCGCATGCTGCAGGTGGGTGCGCCCGGCCATCACAGTATCACGGTGTTCCCGTGCCAGTACCATCAGCGCCTTCTCTACCCGCTTGAGATCCTTGTCGATCAGCGCCAGGCCATCACGGATCTGCAGTACCGAGGCGGTATCCATAATATCCTGGGTAGTTGCTCCCCAGTGCACAAAGCCACCGGCTTCCTTGCCCGCGGCCGCCGCCAGCTGACGCACCAGGCCGAGAATGGGGTATCCAACGGTGCCGGTATCATGAGCCAGGCGATCCATATCAATCTGTACGCTGCCGGCGGCCTGGTCGATCTGCCGGGCGGCCTCGGTCGGAATCATCTCCAGCTTGGCCTGGGCGCGGGCCAGCGCGGCCTCGGTGTCCAGAAAGGCCTTTACACGCGCATCGTCATTAAAGACAGCCTGCATTTCCTGCGAATGGAACAGGGGAGCAAATATTTTCGAATCAAGAATGGAAGAGGTCATTAGGGGTACCCTCGGTTTGCGATAACGGTTGATATAGTTGTCCGTACAAATATTGAGTTCACACTATCACCGCGGAAATTATTTGTCCATACATATTATTTAATATTTATGTAACATCATTTCGGGTACATATGGTGCTTTTTGGAATGATTGTGCAGTAGAGACAGGGGGGTGCCGAGGGGGGCGCCGTGCCGCTGCCGCCATCACGGGGTTGTGTTGCAACCGCCACTCACTGGCTTGAGTGAGCGGCGGTGTGACGCAGGTGGAAGCTTCACCGAAGAATGGACCCACGCTCGTTACGGTGGTTGAGTGTGGTTGGCGGTGGTTGCCTTTGCGTTAATAGGCGCCCGCCAGCCTGGGGACATAGAGCACGAGTTCCGGGAACAGCATGACAATGCCGATCACACCGAGCAACAACAGCAACCAGGGCAGGATGAGTGAAGCAAACGCGGGAACGGAAACCCGAGTGACCCGGCACAGGGTGAACATGACGATGCCAAGCGGCGGCGTGATGGTGCCAACCGACATGATCAGCGCGAGAATGACACCGAAGTGCACAGGGTCAATGCCAAAGGACACCAGCACCGGCATCACCACCGGAATGGTCATGGTCACGATGGCAATGGCCTCGATGAAGCAGCCCAGCACGATATACAGCAGGCCGAGCAGGAACAGCAGAGTCATGGGGTTCGAGGTCAGCTCGGTCAGCAGGCTGGCCGCGGCCTGCGGTGCCTGTTGGTAGGCCAGTGACCAGGAGAAGACCGCGGCCATGGCCATAATCAACAGAATGCCGGCCGACTCGACCACGGTCTCGACGACAAGCTGCCAGGCCTGGCGAAGCCCCAGGCCCTGCTTCGCGACCAGCGCCACAACAAGGGCATAGAAGGCTGCCACCGCGCCGGATTCCGTGGCCGTGAACACACCGGACAGGATGCCGAGCACAATGATAAAGGGCGTGATCAGGGCAGGAATCGCCAGCCATGCCGCCGTTCTGACGTTTGCCATGTTGAACGGTATTCTTTCAACGGCCTTCTCGCGCCGGGCGAGCACCGACACCATCGCCATCATGGCGACGGCCATCAGAATGCCCGGCACCACCCCGCCCAGAAACAGCGCCCCGATGGAGGTGCCCGAGGCGATGCCGTAGACGATCATGATGATGCTGGGAGGAATGATCGGGCCCACGGTTGCCGAGGCGGCGGTGACACCGACGGCAAACCGCCGGCTGTACCCGGCTTTTTCCATGGCCTTGACTTCCACCGCGCCCAGCCCGCCGGCATCGGCGACCGCCGAACCGGATACGCCCGCAAACAGGAAGGAAGCCATGACATTGGCGTGGCCCAGGCCACCGTACATCCAGCCGACGAGGGCCTTGCCCAGCTCCATGATGCGATCTGTCGCTCCGCTGGCGTTCATCAGCTTGCCGGTGAGAATAAAGAACGGCAGCGCCAGCAGGGTATAGGAGTCGACCCCCTTTGCCGCCATTTGCACAAAGCTGGCCAGGGGCACTTCCTCAACCACAAAGAAAACGATCGACACCACGGCCAGCGCGAAGGCGACGGGCACGTCCATCAGCATCAGGGTAATGACACCGACAATCATAAAGAAAAGCATGAAAAACTCCTTAGACTGACTGGCAACCCATGCCGTCCGGTTTCTGGTGACTGCCCGCCCGACGAACCTCACCGAGATGGTGTATTGCGTTGACCACGGAATACATCATGATCAACCCGCCCCCCACGACAGTGGGTAAAAAGAAGAAGCCGCGTGAAAATCCGAGACTGGTCGAGTGATCCGGCATTGCCAGCTCAACAATCACCGCGCCCTGCCAGCACAGGACGACGCCAACGGCAGCGACCAGCAGATTGATGAAGACGTTGAACAGGTGCTTGAAAGCATGTGGCAGCCGGTTGATCACCAGATCCACGGCGAGATGGTTCTGATCCCGGGTCGCAGCGGCGGCGGCGAGAAAGGTCATCCAGATAAGCAGCAGGCGGGCCACTTCCTCGGTCCAAGTGGCCGGGTTGTCCAGGGCATAGCGCCGGAATACCTGAACCCACGACAGCCCGAGAATAATGACGAACATGGCGCTGGCCAGGGCCTCGACCCCGTGGTGATAGATGATTCTGAATAGTTTGGTGGCTGAATGTCGCATCACATGACGCTCCCGAGAGGTGATTCAAATAACCGGGCGCCGTTGACGCAATCTGCCGACGCCCGTTTGTCAATAACGGATACCAATACCGTGACGAACCTGACTGCAGCGGCATAATCAGAACCCGTTATTGACCCGACGGCGAATTTACTGACTGGCGGCCTGTACCTGATCGAACAGCGCCTGGCCCCATACCTCCATCTTGGCGTTGTAAACGGGCTGCACCGACTGCTGGAATGCCGCGTAATCGGTGTCAACGAAGGTCACGCCCTTGCTCTGGATTTCTCCGCGCAGGGCGTCTTCTCCTTCCATCACCAGCCGAGTGTTGAGCTCACCGGCGTTTTTGGCCGCCTCGACGACAATGCCGGCCAGATCCTCGGGCAGCTTGTCCAGCCACCTGCCGTTAACGACCATCACGTTGGAGTACAGGTAGTGTCCGGTGAGGGCAACGTGGCTGCCCAGCTCGACGAAGCCGCCCTTGATCATCCAGTCGAAGGGAAGCTCGATCGCATCCACGACCCCGGTTTTCATGGCCGCATTCGCTTCAGGAAACGCCAGGGGCACCGGGTTGGCACCCATGCCTTGCCAAAGATCGTTGTACAAGGGCACTCCGGCCGGAACCCGAATCTTGATGCCGGCCAGATCGCCCGGCTTTACTGCCGCCCGCTTCATCAGGGCATGGCGCGTGCCCTGCTGCCAGTTTGAGGCGATAACGCTGATCCCGGTGCTGTTCCTGTATTCATCCCACAGCGCCTGACCGATGGCTCCGCTCAGCACTCGGCTCATGTGATCCCGGTCTTTCCACAGGTAATACATGTTGAGAATATCCAGTTTCTTGAGCTTTCCGCTCATCACCGGCGTGCCGATATTGGCCGCCTGAATGGTGCCGAGGGCCACCTGGTCCTGCAGTTCGATTTCCCCGCCCAACTGGCCGCCGGGAAACACCTTGACGCTGATTTTGCCATCAGAGTTTTTTTCCACTTCCTGGGCGAAGCTTTGTGCGGCCACCTCGACCGGATGCCCGACCGGTGCAATGAGACCGAGCTTCATGGAGTAGTCGGCGGCCATGGCCAAAGGCGTGATGGCAAACGATGCCAGCACCGCGACAATATTTCGTTTTACACGCTTTCCCATTTTCTTATTCATTTTTCACTCCCTCGTATTAAGCATGATATCGACCCACTTCCCGCTCGGCACCACAAGGCCCGATACGCCGAAAAGGGCGAAGCTGTTGAAAGCACGAACCGGCAGCTGGCAAATCAAAGGGTTGCTCCACATCACTGCACCTGCCCTTCTGACAAATGGATATTTGTCCGCACAAATTGACAGTGGTCAAGCTAACACCGGATACATTATTTGTCCACACATATTTAACAATCACCTTACCTTGCCAGAAGGCCTCCGATCGGGAAGTCACCGGCGCGGGCGACGTATCGGCGTGTTCCAAGGGGGGAGAGTTTGTAAGGACATATTTTTATACGCACCAATCTGAGGTAAAATCCCGGTTAAATTTTTTTTGAGATCGAACCCCATGAGCAAGGCTGCACCTCGCTATATAGAAATCGCGGAAAAACTGGAGGGCGATGTTCAAAAAGGCCTGTACCCGGTTGGTGATCTGCTGCCAACAGAGGCGCAGCTTTGCAAAACCTATGAGATCAGCCGGTTTACCGCACGCAACGCCCTGGCCGTACTCGAAGATAAAGGGCTGATTCAACGTACCCAGGGGCGGGGGAGTGTGGTGGTGTCGCTACAGACCTCGATGTTTAAGGACACCTGGTCTTCCATCGACGAACTGCTTGCCCACGCCGGAACCGTGCATACGGTGTTTGAGTCTGTGGACGAGGTGGTGGTTGACGACGCGATGGCGGCCAAGCTGGGCTTTGCCGTCGGTGAGGCGTTGATTGAAATTGACGGACTTCGCTATCAGAATGAAGGCGGTGAAGCTTTTCCCATCTGCACCATTAAAATATGGATTCCCTCCCAGTTCAAATCAGTGGTCGATAATCTTTCTCAGTTGAAAGGCTCGGTGGCTTATCTTCTGGAAAAGCAGTTTGGAAAGCAATCAACTCAGGTCGATCAGGCTATTTCTGCATGTATCATGGACCAAACCATAGCCAGCCGGCTGGAAGCCAAAGAAGGAGAGGCCGCGTTACACCTGGTGAGAAGATTTATCGACGAGAAAAATGCAATATTTGAGGTGAGTGAATCCGTGTTGCCAGCAAAACGGTTTACCTACAATATGCGTTTAAGGCGAAACTGAGTAAAGGCTGATACGTTTTTCGCCTTGGTATGCTTTCCATTCTTATTGATAACACCAAAACCGAGAAATGCTTGTTCCATCCCAGCATTTCCGGCCGTCCAAGACGGTCTGTGGTGGGGCGTCTCACCTATGATGGGGTTACGACGAGTCTGTGTATTGTTCCTGACCCTGCGGTACAATCAGGAACAGTTTTCATGATGTTTCAGCTAATTAATATTAAGGTAACCACTGGTTTTTCATTGCTCTTGTTTATAATTTGATGTTATCCATTCGATAAACGTCTTGTCCTTTTCAGATATGCAGTAATTATTGGGTTCCAGAAGGAAGAAATTTTCCCGACTCTTTACATCACCATACTCAAGCTTGATCAAACTACCATCTTTAATAAAGTTATCGACCAGTGAGTTGATCCCCAATGTAATATAATCTCCTTCAGCCGAAGCTTTGTAGGCTAACAGGTTGCTCTCAACATAAAGGCTGCTTGGTTTGATATCTGAACGAATTCCCTGCTCGAGAAACCATTCTGCCCAACCAGTCTTGTTACCCATCACCGAAATAAGAGGATAATCAAGAATGTCTTCGGGTTTGTTTATTTTTTCTTTAAGTGATGGAGAACAAACCGGAAACACACGGTCATTTGTCAATTGATGACATTTCAAATCACTCCAGGAGCCATCCCCATACCTAATTTCTATTTCGCTACCCACATCCCGGAAATCGGATAACCACAGCATGGTATATATCTCGACACTGACCCCCGGATGGCGTTTGTGAAAGTCGGATATATTTCTGGATAGCCAAACATCAACGAAAGAATAGTTTGATTTTATGGTGATGGTATTCTTGTGCTCAAACCCAAATAACTGTTCGGTTGCAAGAGATATTCTATCTAAAGAAATCTTTATGATGTTGAAATAGTGTTTTCCTACATCAGTGAGTACTATCCCCTTCTTTCCTCGTATGATAAGGCGACTGCCCAGATAATCTTCCAGCGACTTTAATTGCTGGCTGACAGCCGACTGGGATACATTGAGCCTTTCAGATGCTTCTGTTATTGATCCTGACTCGACAATAACCTTGAAAACAAACAGCCAATTATGCGGTGGTGGTCTTTTCATGTTATATCTCCAGTGGCAGCTGCTTGAGATAATCAGGGAGGCCGTATAACACTCTGATTATCTCAATGCCTCATGTGTCAAGTATAGCCTGATTTATACCACATTGAACTGTGTTAAAAAAGTTAATGTGCCATTAGTATCTGAATTGGCTCTGTTTATAGTTGTAAAAAAATCCTCGCAAAAAGCGAGGATTTTTATGGGTTGCAAAACCAGTCAATGCGGGTTATTGCACGGCCTGCTGTTGTTTTGCTGTTATCACTTCCTCAGACGGTATTGTTGTCTTGTTAGCTTCCTCGACGACAAGCTCGAGTTTATGCATGGCCTGAATTTCCGTTACAAGGAGATGCGAGTAATCTGCATGCATGTAACCAATGGTTTTATACAACATAAAGGAAGTAAGCAGCATTATCGGCAGTGCAAAGATGAGAATTGCCGATTGCATTGACTGCACTGGAGCATCAACAATGATAAAAATGGTCGGCAATGCCACAATCACCAGGCACCAGAACATTTTCAGCAAGGTGGACGGGTTGTTGTTCTCATCCAGTTTCTTCTGCGTGTTACAGGCAACGGTGAAAACGGAGCCATCCAGAGTCGTCACCAACAGCAGAAACGTGGAGATAATAAACACCACCAGCATGACGGAAGAAAGTGGTAACGTATTGAGTGCCTGGACAATTGCTTCGCTTGCCTGACCATCGGATACCATCTTACTGATGTTAACCTTTCCATCGAGCTCCGTTTCCATCATGAATGAACTCACAATGGAGAAAAGAGCTACTACACCAGCAGTACCGCCACCAATCATGCACACTACCACTTCACGGATGGTCCGGCCTTTTGATACCTTGGTAACGAAGACACACATCAGCGGGATGAAGATCATCCAGTACGCCCAGAAATAGGCCGTCCAGGACTGAGGAAATTTGGCTTGGTTGATCGCATCAGTATATAGGCTCATCATGATGAAATTTTGTGCCCAAAGAGCAATGGATGAGCTCGTGTTTTCAATGATGAATTGGGTCGGTCCCAGAAACAGGATGCACAGAACCAGGGCAATAACAAAGTAGGTGCCATAATTGCTTATTTTTTGCATGCCTTTCTCGATGCCAAAGAAAGAGCTGGTAAGCAATATTGCAGCAACAATGCCAAGCATTAATACTTTCATGAACAGGGTGTTTTCAACACCAAAAAGCAATGATGCTGCGGCAGAAGCGATGGGGACCCCAAGCGACAGTACGATGATCAACCCAAATGTCAGTGCAATTGGATATGTGATATCGATCACCCGGCCAATAATTCTGGCTGTTGTTGGGTTCTTGATCATTGCCTTGACCACATTGCTGATCTTGAGTGAGCGGTTCTTCCTGATATAGAAAGAATACATCACAGGAATCGCTGTGATGCAGTAGATGGTCCAGCCAATAACTCCCCAATGATGAAGACTGTAAGTTACTGCCCATTCGATAGCAGTAACCGAACTTGCTTCAATGGTAAATGGCGGCGTCTTGATATAGTAGGACCATTCCAGGAAGGCCCAGTAGATTGTTCCGGAGCCAAATCCAGCCATCGCCATCATGGCGATATAGGAAAAGGTGGAGAAGTCAGGCCTCTCGTTTCCCATACGGATGTGACCATATTTACTGAATGTAAAAAAGCCAGCTAGGATAACGAGTCCAAAAGAAAACCAGAGAATTGGTGTGCCGAAATTATATGCTATCAAGGTGAATATGTCACCGGCCAGCTTGATAGCCTGTTCAGGGCTGGTTAAAAAATACATTGATATTGATGACACAATAACCAACGAGGAAATGATAGTAGATCTATCAAAGTTATTTATTCCCTTCATACTTATCATCATATTTTTCCTGTGATTAGTAAGTAACGTCCACATTGTTGCAGGCCAGTTCAGTTGCTAATTAAAGGCAGTGCTATGCATATTTAACAGTACAATGACCTATCACACTGTCGATGTGATGTAGGTCTGTTTATATACTTGGGATTAATTCGCCAGAGTATACGAAAAAATTACTTTCCTATGCGTGTTTAATTTTTAGCGTACAGATCGGGGCTTATATATTATATATGATCAATAGTCGGCGATGACTGTAAGCTAATACTACCTTTAAGTTGGCAGCTGATCGCATACTGTTGCATTATTGATGAGCCCAACTCGATATCGAGTTGGGCTCAAATTTATATAACGCCGTTCTTTCTTGTTTCTACTGATTCGAATATAGATATGACCGGCTCGTCCCATGGATGGCTTTCGAAAATCATCTCGACAACTTTCGACAGCAGCTCTTTATCCCTCGGGATTGAAAATTCGATCTGAATAGAGCCAATGAAAAAGGGTTCGCCGATCGATCCTCCCCAGGTATCCGACCCTTCGCGAGGTGTACATCTTTCTACACCGGGATGGGAGCACCACGAAACACCATCATAATTACCGTATTTAAGGTTTGTTACCCGTTGAACGGCATTCAGCACCTTCTCTACACACTCTTCGATGACATAAACCTTGATCCGGAATGTCTCAACAAACATAATCTGGCTCATTTTTACTCTTCCTTTATTCGTAATAACCATCGGTTGATTTGATAAGAGTGTTGAACTGATCACCGTCATGTCCGAACCAGACTTTTGAATCGGTCTTGTGGGACAGTGTCTTTATTTTTTCAATTGTTTTCATATAACCAATCGAATCATAAATGGTGGCAGGGAGCCGGGCAGGGGGACCATAGTTTTCTGCGGAATAAACGGCATCAGACGCAAGAATCAAGCCGCCATGATCGGGAAGATCAATGTGCAATCCGAGCATGCCAAAGGAATGGCCGCTACCCAGATTCAGGATTTTAATCCCGTCGAGCAAGTCCAGATCACCTTCATCACCTTTCACCACGCGCCAGGTCAGGTCGTTTTTAATCCATGCATCGATATCATCCCAGATGAAACCATCAGCACTTTTGTTTTGTGCATAGTTTGACAGCGCTGCGTTAAACTCGTTTTGATGCACGATGATTTTTGCGTTGGTGAAAAGCTCTAAACACCCGGAGTGATCAAGGTGCAGGTGAGAAACCACCACATAGTCGATATCGCGCGGATCAAAGCCGATTTCTTCCAGGCGGCTATGCAAATGGCAGTCTTGACCATTTACTTCAGCCGTGAAGTGAAGAATTTTTTGAAGCTCTTGTGGCCAGCGGCCGTTTTCGCCCATGCCATTGGGGCTGCAGGCAGTGTCAAACAAGACCTTTCCATCCGGATGATCGATCAACACCGTGTATATGGGAAACTCGATCATTTCGGCCGGTTTGTTCGGCTCGTCAATGGTCGCCGGATTGTGCATGCTGACCATGAAGTTCTTGTCCATCGTCATACGCCCATTATCCATAACATAGACTTTGGGAGTCTTTTTAATGATATTTGACATAATCAATCCTTTTGTTCGGGTCTTGTTTCGCGGTTGTATCTTCTGCGGAGTTCATGTTGACAAATTCGTAACAAAAACAAAATTCGTATTCTTCATGTTAACCAGAAGACATCCTTATGTAATGAATCGGTCACGCCCTTCTGTTGGGGTCATATGTATCCATGTGGTCTGAACCGCGCCGACAGTACCTCGTCGCCAGCCATCTTGCGCTGGCTGGCGGGGAGCAAGGAAACTCTGGCTATCTGTTCAACGACGTGGTGCATGATCTGGTGTTCGAAATATGACCGCTTTATCCAGATTCAGGCATTGACCGGGAGGAGGCTGACCCGGTGAGTGCACCGGCTCAGGTGGCGGTATTTACCTGAGCCGGAGTGACTTCGATGGGGATGCCGAGGTGCCCCTGACAGATCACTGCCTGTCATGTCGTATTGGGGACAGTCGGTGGCCGGCAGGACGTACAGACATAAAACGGTGTCGTATCGGGCACATTCCATTCCGGATTTAGCTGTTGTTATAGCGGTTGGTTTTTGCTCACCACGACGGCCCGCTGCCGTGATGGGCAAAATCTGCACCGGCCAGCGGCGGGCCTTCAGGACCTTAGGTCCCCGTTGCCGTTAGATGTTTATTAACCCGACGGAGATCTTGTCCTATGTTAGGCAAAGATGGACTTTTGAAAGGAATGAGCCCGGCGGCGACGATCAGTTCCATGATTATCGTTACCCTGTTTGTGGTGAGCGGGGCCTTCTTCCCCGATGCCGCTGCCACCCTGTTTGATGGCGTATCGGGATATCTCATCAACAACTTCAAATGGTATTACATTGCCATTCTGGCGTTGATGCTGGTGTTCTGTGTGGTACTGGCCTTCAGTCGTTTTGGCACTTTGCGCCTGGGAGCCGATGACTCCCGCCCGGAATACAGTCTGTTTTCCTGGTTTGCCATGCTGTTCAGTGCCGGCATGGGCATTGGCCTGGTGTTCTGGTCGATTGCCGAACCCATTTATCATTTTCAGAGTAACCCCTTCATTACCGAAGGCATGACGCCGGAAGCCGCCGAAGTCGCCATGCGACTGACCTTCTTCCACTGGGGCCTGCACCCCTGGGCCATTTATGTGGTGGTGGGCCTGTCTCTGGCTTATTTTTCCTACCGTAAAGGATTGCCGCTGACCATCCGCTCCGCGCTTTATCCGCTGATTGGCAAACGCATGTATGGCTGGATGGGGCACACCGTGGATACCCTGGCGGTATTCGGCACCATCTTCGGCGTGGCGACCTCGCTTGGTCTGGGTGTGGCACAGATCAATACCGGCCTGAATCATCTGTTCGGCATGGAAATCAGCACCACCAGTCAGCTGATCCTGATCGTGGTGATCTCGCTGGTCGCCACCCTGTCGGTGCTGTCCGGCCTGGGCCGGGGCGTGAAATGGCTGTCGGTGATCAACATGTGGTTTACCGCCGCCATCCTGCTGTTCCTGCTGTGTTACGGCCCCACCCGTTATCTGCTGTTGAGCTACGTGCAGGGTATCGGTGACTATCTGACCCATGTGGTGTCTTTGAGCACCTGGACCGATGCCAGCAAGGACAGCCAGTGGCAGTCCTGGTGGACGGTATTCTACTGGGCCTGGTGGATGTCCTGGTCTCCCTTCGTGGGCATGTTTATCGCCCGTATCTCCAAGGGCCGCACCATCCGCGAGTTTATCTGCGGCGTACTGCTGGTGCCGACGCTGCTGGGCATGCTCTGGCTGACCATGTTCGGTGGTACTGCCCTGTATCTGGAGCTGACCCATACGGTGACCAATGCCGCCGGAGAAGCGGTAGCGGCCGTCGGTCAGGCCGGTATCGTCACCGCGGTGGGCGAAAACGTCACCACGGCGCTGTATGCGACCCTGGAACTGCTGGATGGTGGTGTCATGGGCACCCTGGCCGCGATATTGTCGACTCTGCTGGTAGCGCTCTATTTCATTACCTCCGCCGACTCCGGCACCCTGGTGGTGACCACCATACTGTCGCTGGGCAATGAACATCCGCCGCGCAGTCAGCGGGTGCTGTGGAGTATGGCGGTGGCGGCGGTGGCGGCCATCCTGATGCTCGCCGGCGGCCTCAAGGCGCTGCAGACCGCGGCCATTATCGCCGCCTTCCCGTTCTCGTTTGTCATGCTGGTGATGATGTGGGGCCTGTACCGCGCCCTGCACGAAGAGGTGCCGGTGGGGAGCGTTCTCGCCCCGGCTATCGAGGTAAAGACACCACCGGCGTCGTAACCTGCCGAACCGGCGGCCCGTTATCGGGCCGCCTCGTTGCCTCAATCCGAATATCGAAATGCCCCGTTCCGGGGCATTTTCTTGTCTGTATTATTTGCTCTGTCTGGTGTTGTTTGCCCGGGGTCCCTTGCCGGAACCAGATCCGGGCAAGGGTTCAGGGCCGTTCTATGGCCATGGCCACGCCCTGGCCGCCACCGATGCACAGGGTGGCCAGCCCTCGCTTGGCATCGCGGCGAACGAGTTCATGCACCAGGCTCACCAGTACCCGGCAGCCGGAGGCGCCGATGGGATGGCCGAGGGCGATGGCACCGCCGTTGACGTTGACCTTTTCCGGATCCCAGCCGAGCTCCTGGCCCACCGCCAGCGCCTGGGCGGCGAAGGCTTCATTGGCTTCAATCAAATCCAGTTGTTCCAGGCTCCAGCCGGCTTTTTCAAGGCAGCGGCGGGTGGCGGACACCGGCCCTATACCCATGATGGTCGGGTCCACGCCGGCGCTGGCACAGGCACTGACGCGGGCCAGTACCGGCAGGCCCAACGCCTGGGCGCGTGTGGCGCTCATCAGCAGCACGGCGGCGGCACCGTCATTCAGGCTGGAGGCATTGCCGGCGGTCACGCTGCCGTCTTTGCGAAAGGCGGGCCTCAGTTTGGCCAGTGACGCCGGCGTGATGTCGGGGCGCGGCTGCTCGTCGGTATCGAAGATCAACGGCTCGCCCTTGCGCTGGGGAATGGCAACCGGACAGATTTCCTGGCGGAAACGGCCCGCTTCGATGGCAGCCATGGCCTTTTGCTGCGAGTCGGCGGCAAAGGCATCCTGCTGCTCCCGGCTCATCTGGTATTTATCCACCAGGTTCTCGGCGGTGATCCCCATGTGGATGTCGTTGAAGGCATCCCACAGGCCGTCCTGGATCATGCTGTCGACCAGTTCGGCATGGCCCATGCGCAGACCGGTTCTGGCCTTGGGCAATACATAGGGGGCCAGGCTCATGTTTTCCTGGCCGCCGGCGATGACAATGTCGGCATCGCCGCAGCGAATGGCCTGGGTGGCCAGTTGCAGCGCCTTGAGGCCGGAGCCGCAGACCTTGTTCAGGGTCATGGCCGGTACCGTGACCGGCAGGCCGGCGGCGATGGCCGCCTGCCGGGCCGGGTTCTGACCGGCGCCGGCGCTCAGCACCTGACCGAGAATGACTTCATCCACCTCTGCCGGCTTCACGCCGGTCTGTTCGATAAGGTGGCGGATCACGGTGGCGCCCAGCTGATGGGCGGGGAGCCCGGCCAGGCTGCCCTGAAAACTGCCGATAGGGGTACGGGTGGCGGCAACGATAACAACATCCTGCATGGTGTTCTCCTTGGATAACTCAGTCGGCGAAGGTCATTTCGGGGACATGGTCGGGCACGATCAACTTGCCGGCGGTCTTGGCCTTGATCTCCTCGACACTGACCCCCGGGGCCCGTTCCTTGAGGATAAAGGCGCCGTTTTCGATCTCCAGATAGGCGAGGTCGGTGAGCACCCGCTTGATGCAGCCGGCGCCGGTCAGCGGCAGTGAACAGTGCGGCAGCAGCTTGGACTCGCCATGTTTGGAAGCGTGGGTCATGGTGACGATGATGTTGTCGGCACCGGCCACCAGATCCATGGCGCCGCCCATGCCCTTGACCAGTTTGCCCGGGATCATCCAGGACGCAATATTGCCGTTGACGTCCACTTCGAAGGCGCCGAGCACGGTCAGATCCACATGGCCGCCGCGGATCATGGCGAAGGACTCAGCCGAGTTGAAAATGGAGGCGCCGACGCGGGTGGTGACCGTCTGCTTGCCGGCGTTGATCATGTCGGCGTCCAGCTCTTCCTCGGTAGGAAAGGCGCCCATGCCGAGCAGGCCGTTTTCGGACTGGAGCATGACTTCGATACCGTCCGGGACATAGTTGGCCACCATGGTGGGAATGCCGATGCCCAGGTTGACGTAGAAGCCGTCCTGCAGTTCGCGGGCGACGCGCTGGGCCATTTGTTCGCGGGAAAGTGCCATGTTATTGCCTCTTGTACTGATTCAATGGATAGGGGTAAGGGGCCCGCAGGCTCAGTCGCGCAGGGTGCGCTTTTCGATACGCTTCTCGAACTGGCCGCAGATGATGCGGTTGACGTAGATGCCGGGGGTATGGATCTGGCTTGGCTCCAGCTCCCCGGGCTCGACGATTTCCTCGACCTCGACCACGGTTATCCGGCCGGCGGTGGCCGCCAGCGGGTTGAAGTTCTGGGCGGTATGGCGGTAGACCACGTTGCCGAAATGGTCGGCCTTCCAGCCCTTGACGATGGCAAAATCGCCGGTGATGGACGGCTCCAGGATATGAGGACGGCCGTTGAATTCGCGCACTTCCTTGCCCTCGGCAATGGTGGTGCCGTAGCCGGTAGCGGTATAAAAGGCGGGAATACCGGCGCCGCCGGCACGCAGCTTTTCGGCCAGGGTGCCCTGGGGGGTCAGCTCCACTTCCAGCTCGCCGCTGAGCAGCAGCTGTTCGAACAGGGCGTTTTCGCCCACGTAGGAGGCGACCATCTTGCGGATTTGGCGGTCTTCGAGCAGCAGCCCCAGACCAAAGCCGTCGATGCCGCAGTTGTTGGATACCACGGTCAGATCCCGGGTGCCCTTGCGCTTGACCTCGGCGATCAGGTTTTCGGGGATACCGCACAGGCCAAAACCACCGGCCAGCAGGGTCATGCCATCTTCGAGGCCTGCGAGGGCTTCAGCGTAGGAACTCACTCGTTTATCGAAACCAGCCATACCATTTCCTCTTTTTGTGTACTAACTGACACTTGATTGTTGTAAAAGAGTATCGGTGTGGGTTACTTATTAGTTAAGTTTGTTTTTGTCATTGATTAATTGGTTTATTAAAACAATGTATCTGGGTGCGGGGAGCTATCTCCCTGCGACCAGTGGATCCGGAGGTCATCGATTCAATGACGGCAAAACAACTGCGCGCCTTTATCGCCGTGGCGCAAACCCTGAACTTTGCCCAAGCCTGTGAACGGGTGCATCTGTCCCAGTCGGCACTGAGCCTGACCATCAAGGCGCTGGAAGACAGCCTGGGGGGACGGCTGTTCAGTCGCACCACCCGCCATGTGCGCCTGACCCCGGAAGGCGAGGCGTTGCTGCCGTTGGCGCGGCGGTTGATCGCGGAATGGGATAACATCGAGGACGTACTGCGCAATCGCTTTACCCTGCAGCAGGGGCAGGTGGCCCTGGCGGCCATGCCGTCCTTTGCCGGCAACCTGCTGCCGCCGTTGTTGCGGGACTTTCGTGGCCGTTATCCCAAGATCAACGTGACCGTCAACGACGTGATCAACGAGCAGGTCATCGAAATGGTGTTGGATGGATACGTTGAACTGGGCATCGCCTTCGAACCCGCGCCCTCTACCAAGCTGCAGTTTACGCCGCTTTACCTGGATCGTTTTGTTGCCGTGGTTCCGGCAGACTCGGCCCTGGCCGAACAGGAGGCGCTGAACTGGCGGCAACTGCTGGAACAGCCGTTTATTGCGTTGCAGCGGCCGTCGGCGGTGCGGCTGATGCTTGAACAACACTTGCGGGACCGGGATCTGATCTTGCCGGTGGCGTTTGAAAGCCATCAACTCGCCACCGTGGGCCGGATGGTGGGCTGTGGCCTGGGGGTCAGCGTGGTGCCGGCGCTGTGTATCGGCCAGATGCATGAGCTGGGCGCCCGCTGCCTGCCGCTGCATGACCCGGTGATCGAGCGGCCCGTGGGCATACTGACCAGGGCGGAACACGAGCTGTCCGTGGCCGCCCGGGCACTCTTTGATACCCTGCTGGCATCCTCTGTTCCGCCCCTCGGGTAAACCGGGCCGGAGGGAGAGCTTGCCCGCAGTGCATCAATTCGGGATGCGTCGCTGGTTAGCCATTACTCACGCAGGCGGATAGCAGCTATGATGGGCACTTCTGTGTTACCAATTGAATCGCTATTGAACTGAAGAGAGTCACCATAATGAAAAAAACAAAGATAATCTGTTCAACCCTGGTGTCCGTGGCCCTGCTCGGCGGCTGTGCCACCGAAACCTCCCGTTCACTGGAAGTGGAACGGGTCGCCAGTTACGGCAGCCAGTATCATGGTCCGCGCAGCCCGATTGCGGTGGGCAAGTTCGACAACCGTTCCAGCTACCAGCGCGGTATCTTTTCCGACGGGGTCGATCGTCTGGGCAACCAGGCCAAGACCACCCTGGTCACCCATCTGCAGCAGAGCAACCGCTTCAATGTGCTGGATCGCACCAATATGGCGGAACTCCAGGCCGAGGCCGGCATCAGCGGGCAGGGGCAAACGCTGAAGGGCGCCGACTATGTGGTGACCGGCGATGTCACCGAATTTGGCCGCAAGACGGTCGGCGATCATCAGCTGTTCGGCATCCTCGGCCGGGGCAAGTCGCAGGTCGCCTATGCCAAGGTCCACCTCAATGTGGTCAATGTGCAGACCTCCGAAGTGGTTTTTTCCGCCCAGGGGGCAGGGGAGTATCAGCTGTCCAACCGGGAAATCATCGGCTTTGGCGGTACCGCCAGCTATGACTCGACCCTGAACGGCAAGGTGCTGGATCTGGCCATGCGCGAGGCGGTCAACAACCTGGTGGCCGGTATCGACAGCGGCGCCTGGCGCCCTGCTCAATAAGCCGGGAGCAAGCATGACCTTTATCAACAAGACCAGTGCATTGCTGCTGGTGGTCGGCCTGCTGGCGGGCTGCAGCGGCCCCACCAGCCTTTATCAATGGGACAGCTATCAGCCCGTTGTCTACCAGTATTACCAGGATGACCAGAGCGGGCCCGAAGAGCAGATGGCGGCGCTGGAAGAAAGCATCGAAAAGGCCCGTTCCCGGGGTGTGAGCGTGCCGCCAGGCCTGCATGCCCATCTGGGCCTGCTGTATGCCAATAACGGACGGGAAGACGATGCCCTTGCCCAGTTTGCCCTGGAAAAGACCCTGTTCCCCGAGTCGGCCCCGTTTATGGATTTTCTGCTGAAGCAGAATAAGGAGCAGGTGCAATGATGCCGATGACTAAACTGGCCGGTGTGGCGCTGGCAACCCTGCTTGCCGGCTGCGTGACTCCCGAGCCCTATAATTACAGCGCCTTCAGGCAGAGCAATCCCAGGTCGATACTGGTGCTGCCGCCGGTCAATCAGTCGCCCGACATCAAGGCCAGCTACAGCCTGTTGTCGCAGGTGACCTACCCGCTGGCGGAGTCGGGCTACTACGTGCTGCCGGTGGCGGTGGTGGATGAAACCTTCCGCCAGAACGGCCTGGTCAACCCGGAAGAAATTCAGGGCGTGCCGCTCGCCAAACTGCAGGAGATCTTTGGCGCCGATGCCGCCCTCTATCTCGATATTACCGAGTATGGCACCACCTATATGGTGATCAGCAGCGATACCCGGGTAACCGCCCAGGCCCGGCTGGTGGATTTAAAAACCGGCGAGCAGTTGTGGTCGGGCACCGCCACCGCCTCCAGCAATGAGCAGGACGGCAGCGGCGGAGGCGACTTGGTTGGTCTGCTGGTGCAGGCGGTGATCACCCAGATAGCCAATACCCTGAACGACCGGGGCCACCAAGTTGCGGGCATCACCAGCATGCGCCTGCTGTCGGCAGGGCAACCCAATGGCATCCTCTACGGCCCGCGTTCTCCTCACTACGGCCAGACCGAAGAGTAAAGGCAGGGTGGGGTCCTGACACCAACGTCGGACCATAACAGGGGCGAAAGCCCCTTTTTAATGTGCGTTTTTCAGTAGGAAATGGTTGGGACGTCCAACCATCGGAAACATTTCCGATTACGGAGCCATTTATTGGCTATCAACTTGTTGTGCCGTGCAGTCCAGCACCCATTGCAGCAGGAGTCGCTTGGCGTCGCTGGATACCTTGGGGTGGGCATCGATCAGGCCATAGCCCCGTTGAGAGCGGAGCGGCTGTGTGTCCAGGGCGATCAGGATGCCGCTGTCCAGCAGGCTGTCGACCAGTCCCCCCCAGCCCATGCCGATGCCCTGACCGGCGATCACCGCCTGTAACAGCAGGGTATAGTTGTTGAACGTCAGCTCCGGGGATTGCAAATAGTTGATACCTGCGCGTTGCTGGAAGTAGCCGGGCCAGTCCATCCAGCTCTGGCCCTGATCGGCGGTCAGGGTCAGTAAGGGGAGATCGGCGAGCCGGGCAAGACCATCGATGGGCCCGTGCTGCTGCAGGAAGGCCGGGCTGCAGACCGGAAACACTTCTTCGTGGAACAGCCGCGGCACCGTGGTCAGGGTGCGTTCGTCGCAGAACACGATGGCCACATCGACCTCCTTGTCCCGCCAGTCGAACACGCCCTGGTTGGTCATGATGCGCACGTCGATCTGTGGATGCAGCCGGCGAAACTGCGGCAGTCTCGGCATCAACCAGTAGGCCGCAAATGAGAAATCGGTCAGGATATTGACCCGCGGATGCTGCTGCTGTTGCTGGAGGCGCTCCAGGGTGTGTTCGATGGTGGCGAAGCCGTCCTGTACGCTGACAAACAGTGCCTGGCCGGCGTCGGTCAGCCTGACGCCACGATAGATACGTTCGAACAGCGGCAGGCCCAGCTGCTGCTCCAGAGAACGGATCTGCTGGCTGACCGCCGACTGGGTCGAGCGCAGCTCCCGCGCCGCGGCGGTGAAACTGAGCAGCCGGGCCGCGGTCTCGAATACCCGCAGGCTGTTGGGTGACACTGTTCTGTTCAGTAACGACATTAGCTCAGCAGATACCCCCGCAGGACAAGTTGATCAGTATATAGCGCCCGAGTCTAGCAGGAATATCACCTTGCGACATGATCCTGCCTTGCAGCGGCATTAGCTGAGTTAATGCGATACATAAAAATTTAACGAGTTTACAGCCTGTGGGGTTGGCTGGGAGACTGGTTGCAGAGCCGAGTTCCGGCCGTATCAACTACTCAGGGAGAGCCCGTTCATGACTGCCAAGCAGCCCAATATCCTGTTCCTTATGGCCGATCAGATGGCCGTGTCGTCGCTACCCTTCTACGGTCACCCACTGGTCAAGACGCCACACCTGTCCCGCCTGGCGGATGAAGGTGTGGTGTTTGATTCGGCCTACTGCAACAGCCCGTTGTGTGCACCGTCGCGCTTCACCCTGATGTCCGGTCAGCTGCCGTCGCGGATCGGTGGCTACGACAATGCGGCCGATTTTCCCGCCGATATCCCGACCTTCGCCCATTATCTGCGCGATGCCGGTTACTACACGGCCCTGTCCGGCAAGATGCACTTCTGCGGCCCCGATCAGCTGCATGGCTTCGAGGAGCGGCTCACCACCGATATCTATCCGGCCGACTATGGTTGGTTCGTCAACTGGGAGGACTTTGACACTCGCCCCAGCTACTACCACAATATGTCCTCGGTGACTCAGGCCGGTCCCTGCGTGCGCTCCAATCAGCTGGATTTCGATGACGAGGTCAGCTTCCGGGCCCAGCGCTTCCTCTATGACTACGTGCGTAATGGTGAGCAGCGGCCGTTCTGCCTGACGGTGTCGATGACCCACCCGCACGACCCCTACACCATCCCTCAGCAATACTGGGATCGCTACAACCACGACGACATCGACATGCCCAGGGTGCCCTTCTCCCAGGAGACGGCGGATCCCCATTCCCGACGGCTGCGCTATGTCTATCAGCTGGACGAGCATACCCTCACCGAGGCCCAGATCCGCAACGCGCGCCATGCCTACTACGGGGCCATCAGCTATGTGGACGACCAGATTGGCGCCGTGCTCAAGGTACTGAAAGAAACCGGGCTGGACGAAGACACCATCATCGTGTTCTCGGGCGATCACGGCGACATGCTCGGCGAGCGGGGCCTCTGGTACAAGATGAGCTGGTTCGAAGGCTCGGCCCGGGTCCCCATGATCGTTCACGCGCCGGGCCGGTTTGCGCCGAAACGGGTCAGCGAATCGGTGTCGACCATGGATTTGCTGCCCACCTTCGCCGAGCTGGCGAATTACAACACCGCACCCGACTATGCCGCGTCCCTCGACGGTCGCAGCTTGCTGCCGCACCTGACCGGCACCGGCGGACACGACGAAGTGATCGGCGAATACCTGGGCGAGGGGGCCATAGCACCGCTGCTGATGATCCGTCGCGGACGCTACAAGTTTGTTCATTCGGCGCCCGATCCCGACCAGCTGTTCGATCTCGAGGCCGATCCGCTGGAGCTCAATAACCTGGCGTTGGACCCGGCCCATGAGGAGCGATGCCAGCAGTTTCGCGACGAGGTCGCCAGCCGCTGGAACTATGAGCAGCTGCATGGAGAGGTGATTGCCAGCCAGCGTCGGCGTCGGCTGGTATCCCGGGCCCTGAGCACCGGTAAGGTCACCGCCTGGGATCATCAGCCGGTGTTCGATGCCAGCACCCAGTTCATGCGTAATACCATCGACCTCGATGATCTCGAGCGGCGGGCGCGCTTCCCTGTGGTTGCCGAACCGTCGGAATAATGATGAACCAGGCCAAGGTCCAGCGGTATCCGGCACTGTTGCAGTGCCTGATACCTTTTATGAGCTGGCTGCCGCAGCAAAGCACTCGCTCGTTGCGAGCGGATGTGCTCGCCGGGATGACCGGGGCGGTACTGGTGGTGCCTCAGGGAGTGGCCTATGCCTTGCTGGCCGGGCTGCCCCCCGAGTACGGCCTGTATACTGCCATCATCCCCACCATACTGGCGGCCCTGTTCGGTTCTTCACGGCAGATGGTCAGCGGGCCGACGGCGGCGCTGTCAATCGCGCTGTTTGCCACCCTGCAGCCCCTGGCCGAAGCGGGGTCCGCTGAATTCGTTGCGCTGGTGCTGACCCTGACGTTTCTTACCGGGCTGTTCCAGCTGCTGCTGGGCCTGGCGAGGTTGGGGGGGCTGGTCAATCTCGTGTCCCATGCGGTGGTGACCGGCTTTACCGCCGGGGCGGCGCTGATCATCGCCACCAGTCAGCTTCCCTATGCGCTGGGGCTGGGGCCACTGGAAAGCAGTGGTTTCCTCGAGCTCTGGCCGGCGTTGCTGGAACGGCTGGACGATATCCGCCCGTCTGCCGTGCTGATCGCCGGGTTTACCCTGGCGGTCTGCCTGGCGTTCCGGCGCTGGCTGCCCCGCTGGCCCGGCATGCTGCTGGCACTGGCGGGGGCGTCGATTCTGGCGGCCTGGCTCGATCCGCAGGGTCTTGATATCCAGCGTATCTCCGCCGTACCGGCAGGCCTGCCTCCGCTGTCGACCCCGATCTTTTCCCTCGATATCCTGCGCCTGCTGATCCCCGGCGCCATCGCTCTGGGACTGCTGGGACTGGTCGAAGCCGCCGCCATTTCGCGGGCCATGGCGGCCCGTACGGGCCAGCGACTGAACAGTGATCAGGAATTTATCGGCCAGGGGCTCTCCAACCTGGGGGGCGCCTTCTTTTCTGGTTATGTTTCATCCGGTTCCTTTACCCGCTCGGGCCTCAATGCCAGCGCCGGGGCACAGTCCCCGCTGGCCGCGGTGATGGCCGCGCTGTTTCTGGTGCCCCTGGTGCTGCTGGCGGCTCCACTGCTGCACCATATGCCCATGCCAGCCATGGCCGGCATGCTGCTGCTGGTCGCTGCCAACCTGGTCGATCGACACAGCATCCGCGAGGCGCTGACGGTCAGCCGTGCCGAGACCACTGTGCTGCTGATCACCTTCGCCTGCACCCTGCTGCTGGCGCTGGAGTTTGCCATTTATTTCGGGGTGCTGGCGTCGTTTGCCTTCTATCTGCTGCGTACCATGCGGCCGCCGGTGGTGGCCTGCGAGCTGGCCCAGGCGCCCGAAGCAATCCGGCAGGCAGTGGAAGAACACAACTGCTCTGTGGTCAGGATCGACGGCTCCCTGTACTTCGGTGCCTGCGACGGGATTGCCCGGCGGCTCGAAGGGCATGACAGGCCCAACCTGGTGATCCTGGCGGAGGGCATCAATTTCATCGATATCAGCGGTCTGCATCTGCTGCAGCGGCAGGCCGGCATTTGCCGGGACAGGGGAGGAAGGCTCTACCTGTCCGGAACCAAGGGTGACGTGTTGTCTCGTCTGCGGCGAGCCGGCGTGTTGGAAAGTGACAGGTTCACCGTAATCACACTATGAGAGGGATTCTCCATGACACAGCAAGTGAGTGACAACGGGCAGGGTGGCCGCCTTAACACGGCGGTCTTCCACGGCTCGGTGGTAGGCATACTGATATTTCTGATCTACGCGATCGTCTTTACCGACCATGCCACGGCGTTTTTCAATGCCGGGCTGGACTGGATTGGCCAGACCTTTGGCTGGTACTACATGTTGGTGATCATCTCCTACCTGGTATTCGCGGGTATAGTTGGCGTCTCGCGTTTCGGCAAGATCCGCCTGGGCCCGGATCACTCGCGACCGGAGTTTTCGCTGCTGTCCTGGTCGGCCATGCTGTTTGCGGCCGGGATCGGCGGGGCCATCCTGTTCTTTGTGGTGTCCGAGCCGCTGACCCATTACCTGACGCCGCCTGTCGGCGTCGGGAGCGATGTCGATGCAAAGCGTCGTGCCATTGTGCAGACCTTTATGCACTGGGGCATTTCGGGCTGGGGTGTGTTTGTGGTGATGGGCATGGCGCTGGCCTATTTCAGTTACCGCCACCGGTTGCCGCTGGCCATTCGTTCTACCCTCTATCCGTTGTTGGGCAAGCGTATCTACGGACCGATCGGTGACGTAGTGGACATTGCCTCGGTGGTGGCCACCGTCTTCGGCATTGCCACCGCCTTGGGCATCGGCGTGATGCAGATGAACTACGGTCTGGCCTATCTGTTCGACGTGCCGGAAGGGCTGACGACGCAAGTGATGCTCATCCTGCTGGTGGTGACCCTGGCGACTCTGTCGGTAGTGAGCGGGGTCAACAAGGGCATTCGCCGGCTGTCGGAATTCAACCTGCTGATGGTGGCTGCCGTGGTGCTGTTCGTGCTGCTGCAGGGAGACACCCTGATGTTGCTTAATGCCTTAGTGATGAACACAGGAGACTACCTGGCGGCTCTTGTTGGCAAGAGCTTCGATACCTATGCCTACAACCCCGAGGCCCAGGGCTGGTTCAGCGGCTGGACCGTGTTTTTCTGGGGCTTCTGGGTTGCCTGGGCCCCCTTTGTCGGTCTGTTTTTGGCGCGTATTTCACGCGGTCGCACCATTCGTGAGTTTGTTGCCGGCGCCTGTTCATCCCGCTGATCTTCGTGATGGTGATGATTTCCGTGCTGGGCAACAGTGGTATCAGCCTGGTGGAGCAGGGACTGGTGATACTGGGCGAACAGGCCGTCAATATGCCGCAGGCGACCATCTATACCTTGCTCGAGCAGCTGCCCTGGGTCGGCCTCACCGCCAGCGTGGTGGTTTTGCTGAGCATCATTTTCTTCGTGACCTCGGCCGACTCCGGTGCGCTGGTGTTGTCCAACTTCACCTATATCTTGCGCGATGTGAACCATGATGCGCCGGTTCGCCTGCGCATCTTCTGGTCGGTGCTGATTGGCCTTATCACCATAGTCCTGCTGATGGTTGGTGGTTTCAGAACCCTGCAGAGTGCGGTGGTGATCACCGCCCTGCCGTTTTCGGCGATCATCCTCCTGAGTATGATCGGCATGTACCGTTCGCTGAAGATCGAGGCCGGCAAGCTGGAGGCGCGCCAGCAGGTGGTGACCGGCAATGGTGCCGCGCTCGACTGGCGTGAGCGACTCGATCGCACCCTGGATGCGGGCACCCATGACCGGGCAGAAGCCACCATACGCCATGCCATTCACCCGGCTCTGACCGAGCTGGCCGAGGAGCTGAGGTTGCGGGGCCAGAAGGCCAGCCTCACCGAGCGGCAACTGGAGGGGACCCAGCTGGCATGCCCCATGCTGCGGGTGGACTTTGATGGTGCCCCCAGCTTTGTCTATGAGATCCGTACCCGGCGCATGCAGCCACCGAGTTTTTTGCCGGCGGACGATGATTACTATCTGTGCCTGGATGTTCATTTGGCCGACGGCAGCGTGGGGCAGGATCTCAACGGCTATACGCGGCTGCAGGTGGTGCACGATGTGCTGAATGAATACCAGCAACATCTGTATTTCCTGACTCAGGTCGGTGCAGACGGGAATCTGGAGAACATTCCCGGTCACCCGCATCAGGTTGAGGGCGAAATTTCGCTGCGGGCTGAGCCTGCATGATAGTAGCTGCCAGCTTGATTCAGAGTTGCAGGTAAGCACACCAGAGAGAACCTCAACCCAGGGGCTTTACGAACGGTCCTGTAGGAGGGACGGGGAGTAATCCCCGCCTGCCTTCTTTTGGGGCAGCTTTGCCCCGTTTTGGCCCCGTATAGGCCGTTTGGCCGAGCTTGTTCGTGATGAGTAACGATTTTTTACCGAAAAACCTCGTCAAGCAGCCGTTTGACGAGGGTTTTTCATCTTTTTTCGGGCGTAGAAAAGTGGCACGTATCTTGCCATCTCTTGCCGGTGAAGATAAGAAAAACGGTTGTGCCCTCATGCGTTTGCCGGGGCAAGACGGCGACAACCGAGTCTTTGAGGGCGTGCATAACGATGCAATTATTATAGGTTGGTCACAAGTTATCACCGGGCGCTAAAAAATCAGCAATCATCTGGTTTCAGAAATCCCGCTTTGTGGTATATGTTTCGCAAATGTGAGTATTTGTAATTCAAATGCTTCGCTGGGGTTATTTAATCGCCACCGTATTAACAGGGTCCCGGATGCGACAGTACAGGGGCCAGGAGTAAGCGCAATGAGTCAAACACAACGGGTCGGTTTTCTACTGGTGGACAACTTCACCATGATTTCCCTTGCTTCTGCCATCGAGCCCTTGCGCATGGCCAATCAACTGTCGGGGCAGCCCCTCTATGAATGGGTGATGCTGACCGAGACCGGTGCGCCGGTGCGGGCCAGTGACCATATCCTGGTGACCCCGGATCACAGCATTCAGGACTGCGGTCATCTGGACATGATGATCCTCTGTGGCGGGGTCGGGGTGGTCAACGCCCGCAGCCGCAATCTGCGCGCCTGGTTGCAGCAGCTGGCCAAGCGTCGGGTCAAACTCGGTGCCGTCTGTACCGGCAGTTATCTGCTGGCCGATGCCGGTGTGCTGACCGGCTATCGCTGTACCCTGCACTGGGAATACATGGCCTCGTTCAAGGAAGCCTTCCCGCAGCTGGAAACCAGCAGCGCCCTCTATTGCATCGATCGGGATCGGCTGACCAGCAGTGGCGGCACCGTGCCGATGGACATGATGCTGCACCTGATCGAGAAAGAGCATTCCAGCGCCCTGAGCACCGCCATCTGCGACATGTTTTTGTGCGAACGCATCCGCGAGGGACAGGAAGAGCAGCGGGTGCCGTTGCGCCATACGGTGGGCACGGCCCAGCCCAAGCTGGCCGAGGTGGTGGCGCTGATGGAAGCCAACCTGGAAGAACCGATCACCCTGGACGAACTGGCCTGTTATGTGGGACTGTCCCGGCGCCAGGTCGAACGGCTGTTCCAGCGTCATGTCAAATGTTCGCCTTCCCGCTATTATCTCAACCTGCGACTGAAGCGGGCCCGGCAGCTGTTGCGTCAGACCTCGTTTTCGATCATCGACATCGCCACCGCCTGCGGTTTTGTGTCGACACCTCATTTCAGCAAATGTTACCGGGAAAACTTCGGGGTACCGCCGCGGGACGACCGTTGTGGACGCACCAGTACAAGGCCGATGATCGAGACGCCGGTCATGCCGGATCTGGTGATGAGTATCCAGCTGGATATGGCCCGGGGAGAACCCACCTTCGCCTCGGTGACACTGTAACTTCTTTGTCTGTCGCGCCAACTGAAGTGGCACCTGTTCTGATATGTCACAAGCCCCGCCTGGCGGGGCCTGTTGTTTTCGGCACAGACAACCTCTCACATCTATCGATCACGCACGGCACGGGTATCACCGTGGTGACTGACGTTGATGCTTTGTTCTCTGCTGAGTGGTCAGGGACGATCAATCCTGAACGCCCATGACGTTGTGTAACCAAAGTGATATCTCCTGATTTCATGACACCGTCGTTACCGTTCTTGATGAGTTCACAAGAGGATGTATGCCACACTGGCCGTTATTTGGGGCAGACGAAGCTTGTACCGCAGGAGTGAATAATGAAGCGGCTCGATTTTAATTTATTGGTCACTTTTGTATCGATCGTCGATGCCGGCAGTATTTCCAGAGCGGCGGCATCGCTGCATCGCACGCAGGCCGCGATTAGCATTCAGCTTAAGAAGCTTGAAGAGTCAACAGGAAAGCAACTGTTGAACCGGACTTACAACAGCATCAGTCTGACCCGTGAGGGAGAGATCCTGCTGACCTATGCACGGCGGATTCTTTCACTGGCGGACGAAGCCTACCATGCCATCAGTGAAAACGAGCTCGAGGGAGTGGTCCGCTTTGGCGTGCCGGATGGATATGCCCGCACCTTCATTCAGGATGTGCTCAGGAATTTCATTCAACGTTTTCCAAAAATCCGGCTGCAGATCAAGAATGCGCCGAGTTCCCAGTTGTTTCAAAGCCTGCACAAAGGAGACCTTGATCTGATCCTGGTGACGCGTTCGCAGAAGGAACCGGGCGGGACCATAGTCCGTAAGGAAAAACTGGTCTGGGTTGGGTCCCATGACTATGTGCTTGATAGTGATGCGCCCATCCCGCTGGCTCTTTACGAACAGGGTTGTGATTATCGGCGTCGGGCGATTGAAGTGCTCAACCAACATGGCAAGGAGTGGTATATCTCGTTTGAATGTCAGGGAGTAACTGGCTTTGATATTGCCATCAGCAACGGCCTGGCGGTGTCAGCCATGTCAGCATCTCTGGTGAAGCCCACTGAATGGCGAATACTGGATATGCCTGCATCCTTGCCCGATCTCGGCATGATCGAGATTGAACTGCACCGCAGTGCGGGAGAAAGCAGTGAAGCCATCAACTGCTTCGCCGAGGAACTGGAAGCTCATATCTCCAATATGCTCTGAAACAGAACACCTGGTAGAGTCAATTGAGGTGGTGACAGTGGCCATTGCTTACAACCTGTCGACCAAACAGGCGGTATAAATTATTTTTAAGTAAAAGCCCACAAGTATTAATTTTACGAAGCCAGAGAGGGGCTTTACTCTACCGATACGGAGAATGAATGTGTCCCGGCACATGTCGATACACACAGCTTGAATGGAGCATAGCAATGGCTGAATTTACTGGAGCGGCGTCATCTGCGGCGCGTTATACCAAGGAAGAGTGGCAGGTTAGGGTTGATCTGGCCGCCATGCATCGCCTGGCTCATGATTATGGCTATGACGATATCGTCTGGAACCATATTACGGCGCGCGTACCGGGGGGCGGTCACAACTTCCTGATGAACCATTTTGGGCTGCACAACACCGAAATCACGGCCTCCAACCTGATCAAGATAGACCAGGATGGTAATGTGCTGGACGGTCCGCCCGATGTGAATACCGCAGGCTTTGTGATTCATAAAGGAATTCACAACAGCATTCCCAATGCCAAGTTTGTTTTTCATTCCCATGCTCCGGCGGCGCTGGCGGCCACGGCGATTGAGGAAGTTGTGCACCTGGTGCAGGATTCGTCAATGCTGTATGGCAAAATCAGTTATCACGACTGGGAAGGCCTGTCGGTTGATCTTGACGAGAGCCAGCGCCTGGCCGACAACCTGGGCAATAACAAGTGCATGATCATGCGCAATCACGGTTTCCTGACGGTGGGTGAGACCGCCGGTGAGTGCTTTATCAACATGTACTACCTGGTACGCGCCTGTCAGACCATGCTTCAGGCCTACTCGACCGGCCTGCCGTTGGTGAAAACGTCCCCGGTTCTGTGGGAGAAGGCCTGCAAGCAGTATGAAAGTTTTCCGGCTGGTAAATACGAGTGGCCTGCGATGTTGCGTTTGCTGGATAAAAAAGACCCTTCTTACCGTTACTGAAGTTATTCGCTCAGTGAATGCCGGGACAAAGTCCCGGTGTTTCAGTTTGCTCACACCTTGATGTATTCCTCTTTCCGTCTCCACAGTACTCTTTGTATTGTTTCTTTAAACAAAATAAATTGTCCCACTAGGTTATTCTCTCCCCCAGAGTAGATACACCAGTATTGACCCTGTTTGTTCATGGTTTAAACAAATTCCTGGCGCATTAACGTGTTTTTTCTATTTTTTATCAGTGGGTTACGCTTAATCTTTTGTTTTTCTCTATGGGGGTTTGGGTATAAATAATATTTTAATTATGGCTAACAAACTTTAATTTTTAATATCATAAAAACCGACTTAATATGACTCTAGTGATGCAAGTATTTACATATGGATAACAACCTGGAGAGGTGAGTCATGGAAAAGATAACGAAACTGGGTGCGCTGATTACTCTTGTTTCTGGCATAGGCGCCATGCCGGTACATGCTTCCTGTGAAATGGATGAAGTTATCAAGATCGCCGATATGAGTTGGGCTTCAGCCTCTGCGATTGCCCATATCGAGTCCAGAATACTGGAGCAGGGATTTGGTTGTAAAACCCAGCTGATCCCGGGTGATACGGTCCCGACGGCCACCACAATGGTAAGAAAGGGGCTCCCTCATATTGCGCCAGAAATGTGGAGCAGCAATGTCCGCAAGGTGCTGGAGGAGGGAGAGCAGAGTGGCGCCATTACCATTGCCGGTGATACCTATGTATCGGGTGGGGTAGACGCCTGGTGGGTGCCCAGGTATGTGGTGGATGCGAACCCGGAGCTCAAGTCGGTCAAGGATCTGGCCCGTTACAGCCACCTGTTCAATGACCCGAATGACCCGGACAAGGGACGTTTCTACAACTGCCCTCCTGGCTGGGCCTGCGAAGTCATGAGCAAGAACCTGTTGAAGGGATACGGGCTGGATCAGCATTACAATCTGTTCTCTCCCGGCTCCAGTGCCGCCCTCGATGCCGCTATCAGCTCCAGTTACAAGCGCAAGAAACCCATCCTTTTCTTCTACTGGGGACCAACTGCCCTGCTGGGCAAATATGACATGGTTCAGCTGGAGATGACGCCCCATGACCCAGAGCGGGATGCCTGTAATGCCAAGGCCGAATGCGACAATCCGACGGCGGGTGGCTTCCCTCACGCCGAGGTCAATACCGTCGTTTCCAAAGAGCTCAAGGAAAAAGCTCCTTCTATCTATGATTTTCTTGCCAAGGTGAGTCTGGAAACCGACATGGTCAACAGCCTGCTGGCCTGGGGCGATGAACACAACGCAGAAGCCTCGGAGATTGCCGAGCATTTCCTGGAAAACTATCAGGAAGTCTGGACCCCCTGGGTGTCACCGACAGTTGCTGACAAAGTCATCGCCAGCAACTGACATAAATCATTGGAAGAGAGGGTGCCTCGGCACCCGATAACATGCGAGGTAACGCGAATATGTTTCCGGAATTGATAGATCCCAGGGAGTTTAGAGGCGCCATTGATGACTTTGTCGATAACTTTGTCATTGAGTGGGCCACCTTCCTCGAGCAGTTTTTTAACCCTTTCCTGCAAGTGCTGAATTTTTTTGAGTCCACCTTGCTGAATAGCCCCTGGTGGCTGGTCATCGGCATTATCTCTGCCGTGGCCTATGCCGGCTCGCGCAAACTGTCGTTGGTGCTCTGGCTGGCCGGTGCCATGATGCTGATGGGATTTCTCGGTTTGTGGGAAGACGGCATGCGCACCCTGGCGCTGATGCTGGTATGTACCCTCATCTCGATCCTGGTTGGTATTCCGCTCGGTATTTTCATGTCTTGGTCGAACAAGTTCCGCGCGTTCATGTTGCCGGTGCTCGACATCATGCAGACCATGCCCAGTTTCGTCTATCTGATCCCGGCTATCATGCTGTTTGGTCCAGGCAAGATTCCAGCAGTGCTGGCTACCGTTATCTATGCGGTTCCGCCGCTGATCCGACTGACCGATCTGGGGGTTCGGATGGTTGATAGCGAGATCATCGAAGCCACTGAATCTTTCGGTGCCAACAAGATGCAGAAACTGTTCTGGGTGCAGATCCCCCTGGCCCTGCCCAATATCATGGCCGGCATCAACCAGGCCACCATGATGGCACTGGCGATGGTTGTGGTGGCGTCGATGATCGGTGCACAGGGTCTGGGTTACCAGGTATTGCAAGGCATCACCCGGCTTGAGGTTGGACGCGGACTGTTGGCTGGTATTGCCATCGTCATTCTGGCTGTGGTGTTCGATCGCATCACTCAGGCCTATGGCAAGCGGGCCCAGGCCCATCTGCATAGCAATAGTTAACTATCTGACGGGAAAGTAATTATGAGCAGCAACTACCAAATAGAAATCAAGAATATCTATAAGGTGTTTGGAACCAACCCGGCGGATGTGATGAACAGGATCAAGGCCGGGGCCAGCAAGAAGGAAGTACTGGAACAGACATCGCATGTAGTGGGACTGAATGATGTTTCGCTGTCAATTGAAGCTGGTCATATCTATGTGATTATGGGGCTGTCCGGCTCCGGCAAGTCGACCCTGATTCGGCATTTTAACCGCCTGATCGACCCGACCAGCGGACAGGTGATTGTCGACGGCAAAAACGTGCTTGAGTTCGGCAAGAAGGAACTCGAGGACTTTCGGCGCAACAAGATCAGCATGGTGTTCCAGCGCTTCGGGTTGTTACCCCACGAGACGGTGCTCAGTAATGCCGCATTCGGCCTGAGGGTTCAGGGAGTGGCAAAAGCCGAACGTGAAAAAAAGGCCCGTTACTGGCTCGAACAGGTTGGGCTTGCCGGGGTCGAGTCTCATTATCCATCTCAGCTTTCCGGTGGCATGCAGCAGCGGGTCGGCCTGGCCCGGGCGCTGGTCAATGATCCGGATATCCTGCTGATGGATGAGGCGTTCAGCGCACTGGATCCGCTTATCAAGAGTGAAATGCAGGACCAGTTGCTGGTGCTGCAGAAGCAACTGAACAAGACCATTGTCTTCATTACCCATGACCTGGACGAGGCGCTCAAGATCGGTGATCGCATCGCCATTCTCAAGGATGGCGAGCTGATCCAGGAGGGAACACCGTCAGATATTCTGATGAGGCCTGCCAATGGCTATGTTGAGGAGTTTATCGGTGGCGTCAATCGCTCCAAGGCCATTCGCGTTGGGCACCTGATGCGTTCAGCAGCGGTGACCATGGCCAGCGGAGCCGAATCATTCGGACAGGGACGATTTGATGCCACTCATGCGGTGCGGATAGAACAGACCCTGGAAGAAATACTGCCGCAGCTGATAAGCAATACATCGTCGATTCCGGTGATGGATGAATCAAATGCCCTGGTGGGTTATCTCGACAAGGCCGATGTGGTGGCGGCGCTCAACCGCGGACGGTGAGAGTGTCGTTATTACGTAATTATTTCTGATTGATGGCAGGTGCTTAGTGAAAATTGTAAACATCAGGACCCTGAAGGTCGAGATCCCGCTGGAGAAGCCGATGATAACGGCGATCCATCGCACCGATACGGTTGGTTGTGTGCTGGTTTCGATAGAAACCGAGTGTGGCCTGGTGGGCGAGAACTATATTTTTGCACTGAACAAGGCGCGGCTGGGGGTATTCGAGGGCATGATCAAGAGCCTGATCCCGCATGTGCTTGGTCAGAACCCGCTCTATGCCGAGCGGATCTGGGAAAACATGTGGGCGGATATCAATCCTGTTGGTCAGCAGGGTATTGCTGTGTCGGCCATCTCGGCGATAGATACCGCCTTGTGGGATCTGGTCGGGAAAAAAGCACAACTCCCGCTTTATCAGCTGTTCGGTGGCTGCCGTGACAGTGTCAAGGCCTATGCCAGCAGCGGTCTCTGGCTCTCGTCGAGTATCGATGAGCTGGTCGACGAAGCCCAGGACTTTGTGCGCCAGGGGTTCCGCTCGGTCAAGCTGCGCCTGGGCAAGGAAAATCCGGCAGAAGATGTGGCCCGGGTCGCGGCTCTGAGAGAAGCGCTGGGCGATGATATCGAGATCCTGACCGATGCCAACCAGGCTTTGACACCAAGGCAGGCGATACGTCTCGCAGGGCAAATCGAGAAGTACAATATCGGTTGGTTTGAAGAGCCGGTATCGGCCAACGATCTGGAGGGCCACGCCCGTATTCTGGAAGCGAGCAATATTCCGGTGGCAAGCGGAGAAACCGACTACACCCGGTACGGCATGAAAAACATTTTGGATGCCCGGGCGGTCGATATTCTGATGCCGGATCTGCAACGCATCGGTGGGCTAAGCGAGTTCAGAAAGTCGGCGGCACTGGCTTCCAGCTATCACATACCGGTGTCTACCCATATCTTTACCGAGCAAAGTCTCAGCATTGCAGGTTCTGCCGCCAACTGTATCTCGGTCGAGCATGTTTCCTGGTTCTCGCCGCTTTACAAGGAAAAAATGGTGCTGGTTGATGGGAAGATCCCGATGCCCCAGGCGCCGGGACTCGGTTTCACCTTTGATTATGACTTTATCGAGCAACATCTGATGCGCTGAGTTGGCCTGTACTGTGGGGCCAACAAGACATGACGGCCAGGCAGGGTGGATGACTTCGATCGGCAACAGGCTGTAAACGTTTAGGGATACAAGCATGGCATTACTCATCAGCTATGAAGGCGCAAACGCCGACGTCTGGCGTCAGGAATTTGGCAAGCACTTGCCAGACATGGATATTCGAATATTTCCCGAGGTCGGTGAGCCAGAGGAGATTGAGTTTGCCGCCCTATGGATGCATCCCATCGGTGACTTGCAGCGGTATTCCAATCTCAAGGCGATCCTGTCGTTCGGTGCCGGTGTCGAACATATTACCCGCGATCCCGAATTTCCCCGGCATGTTCCCATCGTGCGCTTGGTCGATGAGCTGGTGGTACAGGATATGGCGCAGCATGTGGTTCATTGGGTGCTGCATTTTCATCGGGATTATTACCGCTATCTGGAAGGGCAAAAAGCGGCCAGCTGGCAGAAATATCCTTTGCGTGAGCCCGGGCAAAGACGTGTCGGTTTCCTGGGAATGGGCGCCATGGGGGCAGTCGCTGCCAAAATGGTGCGGGATCTGGGGTTCAGTGTCACAGGCTGGGGGCGGGATCCGGTCAGCCTTGAAGGGATCAGGTTCTTTAACGGTGATGAAGAGTTGCAATCCTTCCTGGAAAATACCGATATTCTGGTCAATGTACTGCCACTGACACCGGCGACGGAAAACCTGCTTGATGAGCAACATCTGGCCATGTTGCCGGCGGGCGCCTGTGTTATCAATATCAGCCGGGGCGCCATCATCGTTGATGAGGATCTGCTGGCTGCCCTGGATAGTGGACACCTGTCGGCCGCGGCGCTGGATACCTTTCGCACCGAGCCGCTGCCGGCCGACCACCCATTCTGGTCTCATCCAAGGGTGTTTGTCACCCCGCATGTGGCGGGAATCAATTATCCGCATTCCGCTGCCAGACTGATGTCTGACAATATCAAAAAGGTGATGGCGGGAGAGGCTCCCTCTCCTGTTTTCGACCCGGTTCGCGGTTATTGAGCACTCTACAATCCAACGGTATTCTGTTTAAAGGAGTAAATGATGAAAATTGGATTTATTGGTTTGGGCAACATGGGCTCGGGCATGGCGGACAATATTCTGCATTATTGCCAGCGGTCGGAAAACAGCCTGAAAGTTTTTGATATTAATGCCACCGTTGTCGAAAAGTTTGTTGCCAAGGGTGCGGAGAAAGCAGCAACAATAAAGGACATTGCCCAAAGCTGCGATGTGATATTTACCTCACTGCCAAGCTCAAAACAGGTTATTCAGGTGGCGTTTGGAGAAGAAGGCATTCTGGCCAACGTTCAGGAAGGCACTGTCTGGTTTGAAACCAGTACCAACGAGCTGGCTGAGTGGGAAAAGGTGCGTGAGGCGGCACCAGCATACCTGACACTGGTTGATGCTCCTATAACTGGCGGTTCCGAAGGCGCAGCTGCCGGCACATTGACCATGTTGCTGGGCATTGAGGAAGGCATACTGGAAGACTTCAAGCCTCTGTTGGCTTCCTTTACCAAAAAGGCGGTGCGTATGGGGCCGTCAGGTGCTGGTTATGTCACCAAGCTGGTTCAGCTTCATCTGAATTATCTGGTGGCCCAGGGGATAGGTGAAGCCCTGATGCTGGGTGCAAAGGCGGATCTGGACTTGAAAACGCTGCACGAAGTGTTGCAGAACAGTTGTGCCCAGAGTTATGTGGTTGACAGGTATATACCAAGGTGCTTGATGGCAGCTATGACCCCTCTTTCGCATTGGGCCTGGCAACCAAGGATATGCGATTGATCGCCGGGCTGGGTGAGCATTTGAATGTGGATTTGCCTCTGGCCAACAAGGTTTATGAAACCTATCAAGTGGCAACCGAAAGTTATGGTCCTGATGTGCCACACCTTTCCATCGTTAAATTGATTGAAGAAAGTTCCAATAAAAAATTGAGAGGGTAAGTTAGGTCATTGTTGTTTGACCGTGAAGGTACCTGGCTGATTCAGCCGGTTGTCACGGTCTTTTTTATTTTCAAGACAGGACTTTTTTGCAAGTTCGACCGACTTGCTCTGCCGTTTTATATCGATGACGATAGCTTCAGGAGGCAATGATGAACCAGACTCACCGTATTGGTTTTTTACTGGTGGACAACTTCACCATGATTTCCCTGGCGTCGGCCATCGAACCCCTGCGCATGGCCAACCAGCTCTCGGGCCAGTCTCTCTACGAATGGGTGATGCTCACCGAAACCGGCTCGCCGGTGCGGGCCAGCGATCACCTGTTGGTGACGCCGGATCACAGCATTCAGGACTGCGGCCACCTCGACATAATGATCCTTTGTGGCGGTGTCGATGTGGCCAGGACCCGTAGTCGCGAGCTGAATAAATGGCTGAGAAAACTGGCCAGGCATCGGGTCGAGCTGGGTGCCGTTTGTACCGGGAGCTACCTGCTGGCCGACGCCGGCGTGCTTGATGGTTATCGCTGTACCCTGCACTGGGAATATATGGCGGCCTTCAGCGAGGCTTTTCCGCATCTCGAAACCAGCAGCGCACTCTATTGCATCGACCGGGACCGGCTGACCAGCAGTGGCGGTACCGTGCCCATGGACATGATGTTACACCTGATCGAAAAGGAACATTCCAGTACACTGAGTACCGCCATCTGCGACATGTTTCTGTGTGAACGTATTCGCGAGGAGCGGGAAGAACAGCGGGTGCCGCTGCGTCATATGGTGGGGACTACCCAGCCCAGGCTGGCCGAGGTGGTGGCGCTGATGGAAGCCAATCTGGAAGATCCAATCTCTCTGGATGAGCTGGCCTGTTATGTGGGGCTGTCACGGCGTCAGGTCGAACGCCTGTTCCAGCAATATGTCAAATGCTCTCCCTCCCGTTATTACCTCAATCTGCGGTTGAAGCGGGCCCGGCAGCTGCTACGCCAGACTTCTTATTCCATCATCGATGTTGCCGCCGCTTGCGGTTTTGTTTCCAATTCTCATTTCAGCAAGAGTTATCGGGAATATTTTGGCGTGCCGGCTCGGGACGATCGTATCGGCTGTCTTGTTTCCCAGGCGGCGGATAATGTGCCGGTCATGCCCGGCCTGACCTTGAACATTCAGCTGGAATCGGCTCGAAAGGAGCCTACATTCGGCTCGGTTGGTCTGTAATCTCCTGTCTTCGAAAACAACAAGCCCCGCGATGCGGGGCTTGTTGTTTTCCGGCTTGCCGGACTTATTTGTGTTTGGCCAGGAAGCGCTCCGCCACTTTGCGGTGGGCGTCGGACATCTTCGACTTGCGCTCTTCCAGTCGCTTCAGAAGCTCCTTGCGTTCCTTCTTGTCGGATGCGCGCTCATAGCCATGCTCCAGGTGCTTCCTGAACTGCTCAGGCGACATGTCTTCCATCTTCTGACGCTGTTCGTGCTTATGTTCCTGTTTCTTGTCGTGTTCCGCCGCCTGCAACGGTGCCGCCAGTACCAGGGCACTCCACAACATGATCTTGATATTTGTTTTCATTTTTTTCCTTGGGATGGGCTGAATCTACGGGGCCATTATCCGGGGCCTTTGTGGCCAGGTTATGTCGGGCCGGCGCGCTTTGGCAACAAGGGGTAACAGTTTGTGACAAGGTGTGACAGCCCCCTGCTGCGGGCGGCCGCGGCAGGGCCGACGTGGCCCTTTTCGGCGGCCGGTGGCAACAGTGACGTTTTTGGCTATGTGGTCGTCGTTTTCAGCCAGCGGGCGGGCATGGCCGCGGGCTAGACTGCCCTTGAATCCGGTGGTCTCGATGCCACCTGCCACATTTATTCAAGGAAGGCCTGGCCATGCAAAGTGCTGCTGAACTACATAATCAATCGGTCGTTATCGACGGTCTGATCATCGCCAACTGGGGAAAGGAGCTGTTTGAAGACATGCGCCGGGGCGGACTCACCGCCGCCAACTGTACCGTGTCGGTATGGGAAGGCTTTCAGGGCACCGTCAACAACATCGCCGCCTTCAACCGTCATTTCCAGGAGCACGCCGACCTGATCCGGCCGGTACGCACCACCGCCGACATTCTCAAAGCCAAGGAAGAAGGTCGTACCGGCGTGATCCTCGGTTTCCAGAATGCCCATGCCTTCGAAGATCAGCTGGGTTATGTGGAAATCTTCAAGCAACTGGGGGTGGGCATAGTGCAGATGGCCTACAACACCCAGAACCTGGTGGGCACCGGCTGTTACGAGCGTGACGGCGGCCTGTCCGGCTTTGGCCGTGAAGTGGTGGCCGAAATGAACCGGGTCGGTATCATGTGCGACCTGTCCCACGTCGGCGCCCAGACCTCGAAGGAAGTGATCCTCGAGTCCAAGAAGCCGGTGTGCTACTCCCACTGCCTGCCGGCCGGGCTGAAGGATCACCCGCGCAACAAGTCCGACGAAGAGCTGCGCTTCATCGCCGATCACGGCGGTTTCGTCGGCGTGACCATGTTCGCGCCCTTCCTGAAAAACGGCATCAATTCCACCATTGACGATTATGTCGAGGCCATCGCCTACGTGATGGAGCTGGTCGGTGAAGACGCCATCGGCATCGGTACCGACTTTACCCAGGGTCATGACCAGAACTTCTTCGAGTGGCTGACCCACGACAAGGGCTATGCCCGTCGCCTGACCCGTTTCGGCGAAATCATCAACCCCGAGGGTATCCGTACCATCGGTGACTTCCCCAACCTGACCGAAGCGCTGCTGCGCCATGGTTTCTCACCGCGTCAGGTGGAAAAAGTAATGGGCGGCAACTGGATGCGTGTGCTCAAGGATGTCTGGGGCGAATAAGCCATTACAAGGAAGAACAAGGAGAATCACAATGTCAGTACATGCACCCGAAATGCCGATCGAAGTGAACAGTGAAACCGGCGTCTGGACCACAGACGCGCTGCCCATGCTGTATGTGCCGCGCCACTTTTTCGTCAACAACCACATGGCGATCGAAGAGGAACTGGGCCCGGAGCGTTATGCCGAAATCCTGTACAAGGCCGGCTACAAGTCTGCCTGGCACTGGTGCGAGAAAGAAGCCGAGTGTCACGGTATCAGCGGTGATGCGGTATTCGAACACTACATGAAGCGTTTGTCTCAGCGTGGCTGGGGCCTGTTCACCATCGAAAACCTGGATATCGCCGCCGGTACCGCCAAGGTGCGTCTGGATCATTCCGCCTTCGTCTATCAGTACGGCAAGGTGGATCGCATGGTGGATTACATGTTCACCGGCTGGTTTGCCGGCGCGGTAGACCAGATTGCCGAAAGCCAGGGATTGGCGGTGCGCACCGTTGCCCGTCAGACCCAGAGCGGCGCCCAGACAGGCTGTGATTACGGCCTGTTCGAGGTCAGCCCGCTGTAAGGCGCACCGCCGCAGGTGCAAGGTGCAGGAGAGCGTCGGCATGCCGACCCTCCTGCACCGGGGTAAAGACTCAAGGTGGCAGCACCTTAATCAGAAATCGGCGGGCCGGTTACCGGCCGCCAGGCAAGCTAGCAGAGGGATCCAGGATGGGACAGTTCGACGCCTTGTTTCAACCCATGAATATCAACAAACTCACCATCGTAACCGGGTGGTGAGCACGGCCCATGCCGAGGTGTATGCCACCGACGGCGGCATGACCACAGAACGTTACGTCAAGTATTACGAAGAAAAGGCCAAAGGCGGTCTCGGCCTGGCCATCTGCGGTGGTTCCAGCGTGGTGTCCATCGACAGTCCCCAGCAGTGGTGGAGCTCGGTCAACCTGAGCACCGACCGCATCATTCCCCATTTCCAGAATCTGGCCGATGCCATGCACAAGCACGGCGCCAAGATCATGATTCAGATCACCCACATGGGGCGCCGCTCCCGCTGGGACGGTTTCAACTGGAGCACCCTGGTCAGCCCGAGCGGCATCCGCGAGCCGGTGCACCGTGCCACCTGCAAGGTGATCGAGCCGGAAGAAATCCAGCGCATCATCGGCGACTATGCCCAGGCGGCCCGTCGCGCCAAGGAAGGCGGACTGGACGGTGTTGAACTGTCTGCCGTGCACCAGCACCTTATCGATCAGTTCTGGAGCCCGCGGGTCAACAAGCGTACCGACGAGTGGGGCGGCAGCTTCGAAAATCGCATGCGCTTCGGCCTGGAAGTGCTCAAGGCGGTGCGTGCCGAAGTCGGCCCCGACTTCGTGGTGGGCATGCGTATCTGTGGTGACGAATTCCACCCGGACGGCCTCAGCCACGACGACATGAAGCAGATCGCCAAGTATTACGACGACACCGGCATGGTGGACTTCTTCGGTGTCATCGGCTCCGGCTGCGACACCCACAACACCCTGGCCAACGTCATCCCCAACATGAGCTATCCGCCCGAGCCCTTCCTGCACCTGGCGGCGGGCATCAAGGAAGTGGTGACGGTGCCGGTGATCCATGCCCAGAACATCAAGGATCCCAACCAGGCCCAGCGCATCCTCGAGGGCGGCTATGTCGACTTCGTGGGCATGACCCGGGCGCACATGGCCGACCCGCACCTGATTGCCAAGATCAAGCTGGGCCAGGTGGATCAAATCAAGCAGTGCGTGGGTGCCAACTACTGTATCGACCGTCAGTACCAGGGCCTGGATGTGCTCTGCATCCAGAACGCGGCCACCTCCCGCGAGTCCACCATGCCTCATATTATCGAGCCCACCACCGGCATCAAACGCAAGGTGGTGGTGGTGGGTGGCGGCCCCGCCGGCATGGAAGCGGCCCGGGTCTGTGCCGAGCGCGGCCATGACGTGGTGCTGTTCGAGAAGGCCCCCGAGCTGGGTGGCCAGATCACCCTGGCGGCGAAAGCGCCCCAGCGCGATCAGATTGCCGGTATCACCCGCTGGTACGCCCTGGAGCTGGCGCGCCTCAAGGTGGATCTGCGCCTGAGCACCGCCGCCGACATGCCGGCGATGATGGCGGAGAATCCGGACGTGGTGATCCTGGCCGTCGGCGGTCAGCCCTTCATCGAGCAGAACCCGGAATGGGGTGCAGCAGAGGGGCTGGTGAACAGCAGCTGGGATATCCTGTCGGGCAAGGTCGAGCCGGGCAAGAACGTGCTGGTGTACGACACCATCTGTGAATTCAGCGGCATGTCGGTGGCCGATTACCTGGCGTCCAAGGGCAGCCTGGTGGAGATGGTTACCGACGACATCAAACCGGGGGCGGCCATCGGCGGTACCACTTTCCCCACTTATTACCGTTCGCTGTACGAGCGTGAAGTGATCATGACGTCCGACATGGCGCTGCACAACGTGTACCGGGAAGGGGACAAGCTGGTGGCGGTACTGGAAAACGAGTACACCGGCCAGAAGGAAGAGCGGGTAGTGGACCAGATCGTGGTGGAGAACGGTGTTCGCCCCGACGAGCGGCTCTACTACGAGCTGAAGGCCGATTCCGTCAACAAGGGCCAGATCGATCTGGAAGCCCTGTATGCGGCCAAGCCTCAGCCGAGCCTGTCTCACGATGGCCAGGGATACCTGCTGTTCCGTATCGGTGACTGCGTGTCTCAGCGCAACACCCATGCCGCCATCTATGACGCCCTGCGCCTGTGCAAGGACTTCTGATCTGAAGGCGCCGGAGCCTGCTCCGGCGCCATGAGGTAAGCCCCTATGTTTGAGCCTGTGATCCCCTATCTGTTATTGCTCGCCTTCGCTCTGGCCGTGGCCGGGGCACTGCGGCGGGTCCGCCTGTGGCGTCAGGGACAGTCAAGCCCGGTTTCGTTCTGGCAGGGACTGGCCGCCATGCCGAGGCGTTATCTGGTTGACCTGCACCATGTGGTCGCCCGCGACAAATACATGTCCAACACCCACGTGGCGACCGGCGGCGGCTTTGTGCTGGCGCTGGTGCTGGTGGTGCTGGTACATGGTTTTGGTCTGAAGACCGCCTGGCTGACCTGGCCGTTGCTGGGTGCCTCGCTGCTGATGGCCACCGGCGCGACTTTTGTGTGGCTGCGTCGCCGCAAACCGGCCAGTGAGCTACCCCATTCCCGCCTGTCACGCGGACCCTGGCAGCGCCTGCCCAAGAGCCTGATGGCCTTTTCCATTGGTTTCTTCCTGGCCACTTTGCCGGCCACGGGCATCCTGCCCGCAGGCACCGGCAGCGGGTTGCTGGCCCTGTTGCTGCTCGGCGTCTGTGTCTGGGGCCTGGGCGAGATGGTGTTCGGCATGACCTGGGGCGGCCCCATGAAGCACGCCTTCGCCGGCGCCCTGCATCTGGCCTTTCATCGTCGTCCGGCCCGTTTCGACGGTGGTCGTGACACCGGCCTCAAGGCGCTGGATCTGAACGCCGACAAGCTGGGCGTGGAGAAGGTGACCGATTTTAAATGGAACCAGCTGCTGGGTTTCGATGCCTGTGTGCAGTGCGGTCGTTGCGAAAGCAAGTGTCCGGCCTTTGCCGCCGGCCAGCCGCTCAACCCAAAGAAGCTGATCCAGGACATGGTTATCTCCATGGCCGCCCAGGAGGAAGTAACCTATCGCGGCAGCGCCCATCCGGGCCAGGAGCAGGCCGCCCGCACCGGCTGCCCCGACAAGCCGTTGGTGGAAAGCATCCTCGACAGCCAGACCCTGTGGTCCTGTACCACCTGCCGGGCCTGTGTGGAAGAGTGCCCGATGATGATCGAGCACGTGGATGCGGTGGTGGACATGCGCCGTTACCTGACCCTGGAGCGCGGTGAAACCCCGGGCAAGGGCCAGGAAGTGCTGGAAAACCTGATTGCCACCGACAACCCGGGCGGTCTGTCGCCGGCCAGCCGCAGCCACTGGGCGTCGGATCTGGCGATTCCTCTGCTCAAGCAGACCCAGGAAACCGATATTCTGTTCTGGGTCGGTGACGGTGCCTTCGACATGCGCAACCAGCGTACCCTGCGTGCCCTGGTGAAGCTGCTCAAGGCCGCCGATGTGAACTTTGCCTTCCTCGGTGACGAGGAGCTGGACTCGGGTGATCTGGCCCGCCGGCTGGGTGATGAAGCCACCTTCCAGCGCCTGGCGAAAACTAATATCAAGACACTGGGCAAGTACCGGTTCAACCGCATCGTTACCGCCGATCCCCATGCTTTGCAGTGCCTGGGCACCGAATATGCGGAACTGGGCGGAGACTACCAAGTCGTGCACCACACCGAGCTGCTGGCCGAACTGCATCAGCAGGGGCAGTTGGCGTTCAGTGCCAACGGCAATGCGCGCATGACCTACCACGATCCCTGTTATCTGGGCCGGTACAACGGCGTTTATGACGCGCCCCGTTACCTGATCGATCAGCTCGGATACGAGCGCACCGAGATGGAACGCAGCGGTTTCCGTTCCCGCTGTTGCGGTGGCGGCGGCGGTGCCCCGATCACCGATATTCCGGGCGAGCGCCGTATTGCCGACATGCGCATGGACGACGCCAGGGCGGTGAACGCCGAGTTGATGGCGGTGGCCTGCCCGCAATGCACCCATATGATGGAAGGGGTGGTGGAGCCGCGGCCCGAGGTGAAGGATATTGCCGAGCTGCTGCTGGAGGCACTGATCGTGCCGGACGTGCAGCAAACAGTGCAGCAAGCGGTGCAGCAACAGCCAGAGGAGGAAGCTGCTCATGTCTGATCTGAATCGTCGTGATCCACGCCTGGAGTGGATACTGCGCAACCGGCTTCATCCTCGTCACGGCGAGCTGAATGGCCAGCCGAGCCGAGGTCCGACCGGACTGCTGCGCAAGAACCCCCGGCCCCAGTGGCAATACGGCCCCAGCGGCCTGCGCCGGCTGGACCGCCTGAACATGGGCGGCGTTGCCGGGGTAACCCAGCTGTCGTCCAAGAAACGCAACGAACAGCTGGTATTGCCGCTGCATCAGGTGGTGGAGCCTCAGGCGTATATTGCGGTCTGGCTGCAGACCAGCGGTGGCCGACTGACCAGTCACTGCAAGGATGTGCTGGGCCAGGCCCAGCAGCTGGCCGTGGCCCGTACGGAGCCGACCGCGGTACTGGGTGTGCTCTGTGGCGAACTGAAGGAAAGCGTGGAAGGTGCCGGTGTCGATCGGCTGCTGCAGGTGCAGGGGCCGGAATATGAAGGCTATCAACCCGAGGCCTGGAGCCAGTTGTGTGCCCAGGTGGAAAACCGCCTGCAGCCGCTGTATTGGCTGCTGCCCGACAGCGGCGAGTCCGCCGAGCTGGGTCGTCGCCTGGGGGTGACCCTGGGCGAGCGTCCGGCCACCGGCGTATGGAAGCTGGAAAGCGACCGGCTGCTGGCCAGAAACGGGGCCGGCAATCAGGATATCAGCCGGCCCTGGTCCCGCATCATGCTGTTGCTGGAAGAGTGTGCCCTGCCATGCGGCGAGTACCGCTACGAAGCCAGCCCGCTCGAACTGGAACAGAAGCTGGAACTGTCGGCGCCCATCCGTTCCCGACTCGAGGATCTGGGTCAGATAGCGGTGGATCCCGCCGAAATTCCGCTGGCCGAAGCCGAGTTCATTCTGTCGGCCGGCAACGGGGTGCACGACTGGGATCAGTTCCATCAGGCGGCGGCCCTGCTCGGAGCTTCGGAAGGGGCCAGCCGGGTGGCGGTGGACGACGGCTTCATGCCCCGCAGCCGTCAGGTGGGGGCGACCGGTACCTGGGTCAGCGCCCGGGTCTATATCGCGGTCGGTATTTCCGGCGCCGTGCAGCATCTGCAGGGCATCGGCAAGTGTGAAAAGGTGGTCGCCATCAACCAGGATGCCGACTGTGACATGGTCAAGCGGGCCAGCCTGACCACCATCGGCGACAGCAGCGTCATTCTTGCCGAGCTGATGAAACTGGTCGAGGCCAAATCCCCCCAGGAGGTGAGTGATGCAGCCTGAAACCCTGAATATTGCCGTGCTGGTTTCCCAGGGGCAGCATCCGGTATCCGGGCGCGCGCGTCGCGCCCATCAGGACGCCTGCGCCCTGGAACTGGCACTTTCTCTGCCCCAGTCTTTGAACGGCAAGGTGAGCGCCATTCACGCCGGTGATCCGGACCAGGATGCCCTGCGGGACTATCTGGGCATGGGTATCGACGGCCTGACGGTGCTGAACCAGACGGCGGAAGACGATGCCCTGACGGTGCTTTACCCCTACCTGAGCGAGCAGCAGCCGGATATTTTGCTGACCGGGGTGCGGGCCGAGTATGGCGAAGGTTCCGGCCTGTTGCCCTACCTGCTGGCGGAGCGCATGGGCTGGCCCCTGGTCACCGGCATCGCCGCCATCGAGAGTATCGAGAACGACGAAGCCAGCCTGCTGCAGGCGCTGCCCAGAGGCCAGCGCCGGCGCATCAAGGTCAGGCTGCCTTTCGTCGCCAGTGTGGAGAGTGCCGCCGCCGAACCCCGGCAAATCGCCTTTGCCAAGGCCAGACGCGGCAACATTGCACGGCTGACCCCGGCCACCGAGGTCGATCAGGCTCGTACCGAATGGACCCTGTCGCCGGCCAAACCCAGGCCCAAGCGACTCAAGGTGTCGACTGCCAAGACCGCCGCCGACCGCTTCAAGCAGGCCACCGCCAAGGCCCAGGGCGGCAAGGGCCAGATCATCCGCGATGATCCCCAGGCCGCCGCCAAGGCCATCTACGACCTGCTGGTCGAAGAGGGCGTATTGCGCAAGTAAAATGAATAAGGTTTTGTCTTGGGGAAGACAATGCAAAACGCCGGCGAATGCGGCGTTTTTTATTGTCAGGTTGCCGGCAGATGCTGCGTAAAGCGGGAGTGCTTGCCTTATACCACCGGTTTGTACTTAGAACGGCGCAACCCCGTCGCTTGGTGCCTGTGGTACACGCCAGCGCTGTACGGCATTGCCGGCGGTGTATGGCACGCGATGCTGAGGAATCTGCATATGTTCGCCGTACAGCCACGTCACCAGGTTGGTACGCTTGCCGCTGGTAATGGGTTGCGCCGCGTGGGCGACACTGCCGCGATGCAGCATGGCCATGCCCGGGGTAAAGGCCAGGCGATTCACCCGCCCTGTGGTGGCGTCGTAAAAGTCCACTTCAGAGCCGCCAAATGCCTCGCCCGGCAGGTTCAGGTTGACGTTGAGCGTGGCCGCCGAGGCATCGGTATGCAGGCGCAGCGAGGTGTCCATCCCCGGCTGATACTGAATCGAAAAGCCAAAGGTTTGGGTGTCGTAGCCCATCACCTCCGGGAACAGCAGGCGCGAAATCGGGCGCATGTAGGTGTCCATCAGCTCACGGTAGAGGGCCTGAAAACCCGGTGCGGCGAGGTAGCCCTCGGAGCGCGCGTCCAGCATGGCGCCATGGCGGTTAAGCGCAATACCGTAGGGCGGGCGCAGCGGAATGCCCGCATCGGCCACCTGCTCGAGGTAATCACGCAGCTCCGCCAGGCGGGCCGGGTTAAAGAACTGGCATTGAAACACGCCGGTTGATACTTCCTGCCAGAGCTCGGCGACCGCCAGCTCCTTGGTGGGATCTTGCCACGCCTGCCGCACCGCTTCACGCAGCCGGGCATCGAGCAGGGAGTCGTCCAGGGTGAAATCACCCTTGAACTCGGTTTGCTCCCACTCTTGCCACGCGTCGCTGAGCAATTGCCGGTTGTCGTCCCAGAAGTGCTGCACCGATGGGGCGCGGGCCAGCATGGCGTCTCGCGAAGGCAGCGCCAACGCGCGGGCCTGCTGCAATGGGCTAAGCGACAAGGGGGGTGTTACAGAAGCTGCTGCTGTCATCTCGCTGTCTCCGGGTATCTGGATAAAAGCATCGCATTCGCGATGTGGATGAGGGCAATGTATTACAGTGTGAACTGTTGATAAATAGTGTTCATGAAGATTCAGAGTTAAGCTTTCTTATATAATTGAGCGGAGGTAGGCGATGGCCGCATCGTTACGGATGAAGTTAACAAGGTCATGATATAAAGTCGTTGAATGCATTGCTTATGGTTTTAATTGATGCAGGGGGCTGCTCGCTTGTGCAAGACATTACGTTGGATGATTTATTTCATTAAAAGATTCAGCAGGAAACACAATTAATTATATGGGCGCAACGCGACCCGAACAACCGGGAAATGTGTAATCAAGATTAAGTTAGCCAGGTTTGAATGATTTTTATAATTGTCATGTTAAGGGCTGGAATGTCATGACAGACCTGGCCTGAGGGCGTTTTTCCCCTGGGGCTTCACGGTAGACGCTGCCGTAGCCACGGTGTCGGGACCGGAAGCAGAGGCAGGAGGCGGCCGGTGAGCAGGCCCGGAAGGACGCGCCTCTCCGTGTAATTATCAATGTTTTCTATAAATTGAATTAATGAAAGTCATTATTATCAGGTGATGGTAACCAAGGAATAATAACGCCATTCGATAATAGCTTTTATGTCATCCTTTTTTGGCGGAATGATGATTCAAGCAACTTGAACACCTTTTCACCATGTATGCTGCGAGATCCACTTGTCATTCGAGTTAATGGCAGCGCCATGATTAATTAAATAGTCAATATTCCGGAGTGAAGATGTCCCATCAAATCATTAAAGATCTGAATAGTCGCTACACTGCTAAAAAATACGATACAACCAAACGTATCTCACCAGAGGATATGGGGATCATATTGGAGGCCCTGCGTCTTTCAGCGTCTTCCATCAACTCTCAGCCCTGGAAATTTATCGTGATTGAGAGCGATGAAGCCAAGCAGCGCTTTCATGATACTTTTGCCAACAAGCATCAGTTCAACCAGCCGCATGCGAAAGAAGCGTCACATACCATCCTGTTTGCATATGATCCGAATTTTACCCGAGACAAGTTCCGTAAAAGAGTCGATGCCGAGGTCAGCTCCGGCCACCTTCCGGCAGAGATGTACGATACGTTCATGGGGGCTTACGCATTCGCAGAAGCCAACACCGATGAAAACGGCTTCAATGGCAGCTGGACAAAATCTCAGACCTACCTGGCTCTGGGCAACACACTGCACGTACTGGCTCGTCTGGGGATTGATTCGACCACGATGGAAGGCGTTGATCCTGATCTGATCGGTGAAATCTTCAAGGAGGAACTGGACGGTTATGTATGCGAAGTAGCCCTGGCGATGGGTTACCACAAAGATGGGGAAGACTATAACCACGGTCGTCCCAAGGCTCGTCTGGCGACTGAAGAAGTCATTGCCGTGCTGTAATATTCCAGTTCAAGCCGGATATCGAGGCCAGGTTGATTAACCTGGCCTTTTTGTACATGTTGATTATTGGCCGGACAGAGGGGCGGCTTGCCACCGTTCCTGTGGCTCAGCCTCTGTCTCGGGGTCATCCAGCCGGTTGGGTTCGGGCCGCACATGCTCCGGCAGCATGGCCCAAGGTTGTGGCTCGCGACGGATGCTGTGGAACAGGGTCAGGCTCATCACCGCAATAAAGATGGCGATGGGAAAGCCGGCGATGATGGAGGCGGCCTGCATCGCCTTCAGCCCGCCCGCATACAGCAGCATGGCGGCAATGGCGGCGATGAGCAGGCCCCACAGCACCCGGATCATGGTCGGTGGCTCGCTGGCACCGGCGGCGTCCAGGGTGCAGAGCACCAGGGTGCCGGAGTCGGCCGAGGTGATGAAGTAGGTGGCCAGCAGCACACAGGCCAGTACGCTCAGCAGCTTGCCCAGGGCGCCGCCGTCCAGGTTGTCGAACAGGGTGAACAGTGCCCGGGTGGTGTCGTCCTTGGTGGCGGTCAGTACGGGGCCGCCGGCAAAGGCGTCCTGCGGCGCCTGACCTGATTCGGCCAGTACCGCCGCCTGTTGTTCGAAGGCGAGACGGGCATCCTGCTCCACTTTCAGCGCCGCGCCACCAAACACCGATATCCACAGAAAGGTGATCAGGGTGGGCACGATCAGGGCACCGCCAATCAGTTCACGGATGGTACGCCCCCTGGAAATACGGGCCACGAACATGCCGACGAAGGGCGCCCAGAGCATCCACCAGGGCCAGTAGTAGGCGGTCCATGAATTCTGCCAGCCTGAGTCGGCCTGGGCATCGCTCCACAGGCTCATGCCAACGATGTTCTGGGCATAGTTGCCGGTGCTTTCCAACAGGGTGTTGAGCAGGTAGCGGGTCGGGCCGACGTACAACACGATCAGCACCAGAAGCAGCGACAGCAGCATGTTCCACTCGGACAGCCGGCGGATGCCCCGACCCACCCCCGACAGCACCGAGGCCACGGCGCAGGTGCACAGTACCACTATGATCAGCAGTTGCACGCCGAAACCGATGTTCACGCCAAACACCTGGTTCAGGCCGGAGTTGATCTGGATAACCCCCATTCCCAGAGACTGGGAAATGCCGAAGGCGGTGATGGCCACGGAGAGGATATCCACCGTATGGCCGATGGGGCCGTAGATCCGGTTGCCGATCAGTGGATACAGGATGGATCTGAGGGTGAAGGGCAACCCTTTGCGGTAGGAGAAATAGGATAGTGCCAGGGCGACGATGATGAATACCGACCAAGGGTGCAGGCCCCAGTGAAAGAAGGCCAGTTGCATCGCCATACTGGCCGACTCATTGCTTAGTCCTGCGGTGAAGGGATTGCCGGCATAGAGCCACATGGGTTCGGCCACCGACCAGAAAATCAGGCCGATGCCCATGCCGCCAGAGAACAGCATGGATACCCAGGACAGATAGCTGAACTCGGGCTTTTCATCGTCCTTGCCCAGGCGGATATGGCCGTAGCGGCTGATCATCAGGTACAGCAGAAAGCCGACCATCAGGGTGACCAGTCCCAGATAAAACCACTTTACGTTTTGCAGCAGAATGCCGGAGATGGCTTCGAAGTATTGCCCTGCCTGGTTGGCCAGGATGGCACAGAACAATACAAAGCCGATCACCAGCACCTTGGATGCGATGGTCACGGTCGGATTCAATCCTTTCAGAATCCCGGATGTAGCACGCATAATTCCTCCCTCTGCGTCGCTCGTGATGTAGGGGAAGCTGGTTGTTAACCAGCTCTTAACAAGGCAACAAGAGTAGGGTGAGAAGGTTAGGGGCTCAATCGATTAATACTTATCGGTTTCGGTGAGTTTTGGTAATGAGTGGGCCTGGCCGAAGGGCGACTTTTCGGGCTGCGAGAAAAGGCTGCGGCGGCTCAACGGCGTGAGTGAGCGGTGTGTGAATGCCCCAAGAGGGCGTTTACAGGCCGTAATATTTCAGAGACCAGAAGATGATCATGCCGAGACACAGTGGCCAGAATACCCCCCTGAAACGCCAGGCCAGTATGGCGGTGGCCAGGGCGGCAGCCAGTGCCGGCAGACTGGCCATTACCTCCGGTGTTTTGTTTTGTTGCACAATGGCCGGAATCGACAGCGCCGCCAGCACGGCGGGTGCAAGCAGATGCAGGGCTTTCTTGTAGTTGTCCAGTCTTATCATGCCCTTGCCATGAAGCTGAATAAACGACAACCGGATAAGAAAGGTACCGATGCCAACTGCGATAAAGATGGTCCACAGGGTGGTTTCATTCATCGGTACAGCTCCATTTTCTGAAGAAAAATGTGCTGGCCATCAGGCCAAGGGTGGTGCCGCCGATGATGGCGGTAATAAATCCCAGATTGTAGGGTAGCCAGCTCAGACTGATCGCCAGCAGGGCCGAGCAGAATGCTGTTATCAGGGAGGCCTTGTCGCGAATATTGGCCACCAGCATGGCGAGAAATGCCAGGGGGATGGCGAATTCCAGCGACCACTCGGCCGGAATTTGTTCTCCCACCAGCAGGCCGAGGCCGACGGAGGCTACCCAGCTTACCCACAATGCCAGTGCGGCACCTATGTAGTAATAAAGTTTTTCATGGCCATTATCCTGGGGTGAAAAACGCGATGCGCACAGGCCGTAGGCCTGATCGCTCAGCAGATAGGCAAGGGGCCACTTGTGTCGGGTTTTCATGTCGTGCAGCAGGGGCGCAAAGGCCGCGCTGTAAATAAAAAAGCGAATGTTCACCATGAGGGCGGTAAACACGACAATCGCCGGCAATGCCTGATCCTGAATCAGCTGATAGGCGGCAAGCTGGGCGGAGCCGGCGAAAAACAGCAGGGTCATGCCCAGGGTCATTTCGGGCGTAAATCCCAGGCTGGTGCCGTTGGCTCCGGCAATCAGGCCAAAGGGAAGCACGCCCGGTACCATGGGCAGCAATTCCTTGATACCTTCAATAAAAAAATGCCTGTTGCCCGGACTTGCCGCACTGGTGGACGCCATGGTGATTACTCCTGTTTCCGCTTTTTGCGATTACCCTTGTCCAGCATCATCGTGATGGCGGCAATACAATGTTTGGCTCCGTCCGAATGATAATTTTCTGTGCGTTGCACGTGATGTGGAGTTAACCATTTATTACCCAGTTGATGAGGCTAGGGGGAGGAGGGAGCGGGGTCAATCGATATAATCTTATCGTTTTTGGTTAGTTTTGGTTATGAGTGGCATTAGGGAAACACCAGGAACCATTATTCAGGGAATTATTCGTGGTGTTACCTTGTGTTTCCCGAACATTATTTCATGATCCGGGCACCTTCTCGGGTAAACAAGCGACCCAAAACCTGGCCAACACCACCGGTAATGACCGTTATTTTATTTTTCAAGATCACGATACAGCCTCCTTCTGTTATCAGGACAGGATCTGACTGTCACAAGCAGAATCCTCCGCTTTGGCATCATGCCACCGGAACTGATTGCCATGCGTTCGGTGGCTTTTTTCAAATAACGAACGGGATGTTTACGCGCTCAATACCTGATCGAGTAAGACGCTGCAATCGGCGGCCTGCTCCAGGTTGTCGACCGCCGCCATGATGGCCTCTATGCGTTCCGGGCTGAAATTGACCGATGCCAGCTGAACAAACTTGGTCCTGAACTCCTCCCGGGTCATGGCGGTTTCCGGGTCGCCCTTGGCGGGGGTGATCGGGCTTTCCAGCAGGCTGCCGTCCTTGAGCCGAATGCTGACCCGCGACAGAATTTCCCGGGGGAAGCGGGCCGACAGATCGTCGGCTTCGACAATCTCGATGCGGCGACTGACCGCCAGTATATCTTCTGCATGAATGGCGCTGCCGGTCACCTCGTTCGGCCCCACCTGACCACGGCTGATCAGGGCCGCCAGGGGAAAGGCCAGCCCGTACTGGGCTTCATCCGCATTGGCCGGGAAGTGTCCCTGCAGACGTACCGACTCATGGAAGGTCTCCACCCGTATCTGCTCGATGGCCTTGCTATCGAGCTCGGGATGGGCGGCCAGCAGGGCGGTGGCGGCGGTCAGTGCCGGCTGGGCCCAGCGGCAGACCGGCCAGGGCTTGAAGTACTGGGCATCGATTTCCCAGCGTTGCCCCAGATCCTGCCAGCAATGCCGGATCCGATCCATCTCGACGGTTTCTGCCGGGGCACCGGTGATCCCGGCCTGGGCCATCAGCAGGGCGTTCAGTCCGGCATAGGCGCCGGCACCGTGGGCGTCGCGCAGCATGGAGGGGAAGTCTACCAGCCGCATCATGGGACAGCGGGGGCCAAAGTACTCGGCGATGCCCAGCGCATGCAGAAACTGTTCTTCATCCAGCCCCAGCAGGCGGGTACCGCCGCAGACCACGCCGATGCCGGAAAAGGCACCGGAGGCATGGTATTCGGCGGCCGTGTCCATCAGTGCCACACCGGCTCGCAGGCCGGTTTCGTAGGCGATGGCCACCGCCGCCAGAAATTCGGTGCCGCTGATGGTGCGTCCCTGCTCACGGCAGGCATCGACCAGCGCCAGCAGGGCGGGGACTACAGTCGCGCCGGCATGGCCCTTGGAGGTAAAGTGGCCTTCGTGGGCATCCAGGCTGTCGATGGTGAAGCCGCCGACCCAGGCCGCTCCCAAGGGATGGGCCGGGCGTCCGTCAAACAGCAACCGGCTGCTCAGCCGTGAAGGCTGATAGTGGGCGAGGGCATAGTTTTTCACGCACTCGGTGGTGTGATTCTGCCTGGCCCCGGCCGCGACACCCAGAATGTCCAGCAATGCGGTGCTGACCAGATAGCGGGTATGCTCGGGTATTTCGGCAAAGGTCAGTTCCTTTACAAACTGATATAAAGACATGGTCACTATCCTTTGTGAGTCTGTAATAAAAAAGGTGCCCGACTGGGCACCTGTTCCCATCTGTGGGAGAAAGCAATTACCGTGGACTGTTATCTGGTGTCAGTTGGCCACTGCCCGGGCTTGCTCCAGCCAGCCGTCGAACTTGCCGCGGTTGGCGGTAATCCACTCCTGGGCATGACGCTTGATGTCCTCGACCGATTTTTCGCCATCCTGCATCTTCAGATTCTGGGCGCTTTCGTCGGCGGTGGTGATTTGTACCTGGGACAAAAAGGTTTTCGCGACCGGGTTTTCTTCGGCGAATTCACGGTTCATCACCGCCATTACCCGGTCGATGGCAAAGCCCAGGTTCTTGCCTTCATGCATGGTGTTTACGCCCTCATTGCCACCGGGCAGGCTGGTGAAGGGGACTTCCAGCCATTCCACATCCTTGCCCTCGACCAGCACACCGGCGATCCACTGGGGTACCCAAGTGAAGTAGAGCACGGGCTGGCCGGCCTGATAGCGGGCAATGGTGTCTGCCATCAGGGCAAAGTATGAGCCCTGGTTGTTGTTGACGTGATCCTCCAGTCCGTAGGCCTTCATGTGGTGATTGATCACCAGTTCGCATCCCCAGCCCGGGTTACAGCCGGTCAGATCGGCCTTGCCATCGCCATTGGTATCGAACAACCTGGCGATTTCCGGCTTTTTCAGATCTTCCAGGGAGCGGATGTCATAGGCATCGGCGGTTTTTTTATCGATCAGGTAGCCCTGCAATACGCCGGGGATGATACTGCCGGCCTGGATCATGGTCTCGTCACCGCCGGCCTTCTGGTAGAAGCTGTCGTGCAGTACTTCCCAGGGATGCACACTGAAATCGGCGTCACCATACGACAGCGCCAGCATCAGAGCGGCATATTCGGTCTCCTTGGGCTCTTCCACGTTGTAGCCCAGTTCTTTCAGGCCAGCCATGGCGATTTCACCCCGGAAGCGCTCCTCGGCGATGCTCGGGAAGATGGGGGTGACCGTCACCCCTTCACCCGGCTCGCTGGCGGCGAAGGCCCCGCCAGCGAGAGACAGGGTGAACAACGAGGCTGTGGTCAGTTGCAGTGCTTTCCTTGACAGTTGCGCGAATTCTATTTTCATCTTCTCATACTCCATATGATGGTTGTTGCGGTCTTGCCTTGCGGGTGGTTCAGGGGGTGGTTCTGGGTGAATGCTGCTTGCCCGGCAGGCTGCGGTAAAGGCGGACGCAGAACCCGGCCGGTCCGCTCTCGTACCAGTGCTGGGTATTGCTGCTCTCGGAGCGTTTGCCCATGGCCTGGGTCAGACGGTCGAGGAAAATGGCCAGCAGTACCAGGCCGACGCCCCCGACGGTGGCCAGACCCATGTCTAGGCGACCGATACCGCGCAGCACCATCTGGCCGAGGCCGCCGACCGAAATCATGGAGGCAATCACCACCATCGACAAAGACAGCATCAGGGTCTGGTTGAGGCCAGCCATGATGGTGGGAGTGGCCAGCGGTAACTGGATCCGGAACAGCATCTGACGCGGGGTGCAGCCGAAGGCGCGGCCCGCTTCGACCTTGTCGGACGGTACCTGACGGATTCCCAGATTGGTCAGCCTCACCAGCGGCGGCAGGGCAAAGACGATGGTGACCAGCACACCGGGCACGTTGCCGATACCGAACAGCATGACCACCGGCACCAGATAAACGAAGGCGGGCAGGGTCTGCATGGCATCCAGCACGGGGCGCACGATACGCTCGAGGCGGTCACTGCGGGAGCAGAGGATGCCCAGTGGAATACCGAACAGTACACAGAAAAACACCGACGTCAGCACCAGCGACAGCGTGGTCATGGACTCCGACCAGACCCCGATAAGACCCAGGCAGAACAAAGTGACGGCACAGAACAGGCCCATTCTTTTCCCCGCCAGCTGCCAGCCGAGCAGGGAGGAAAGGATGATGCCGATCAGGGGCGGGATCGATTGCAGGACAAACTCGATACCGTCAAGTACCTGGTCTATCGGCCAGCGTATGCTGCGGAACACACTGCGAAAATTCTGTACCAGGTAATTCAGGATGCTCTCTACCCATTCACCCAGCGGGACATTTAAATATTGAAACGGATCTAACAGGCTGAAATCTGACATCGGGATACCCCTTCATGTGATAGTGGTGACAGTGTGAATTAGCTGTGACTCAGGGTTTGCAGCAGGCGACTTCTGGATATGGTGCCGTGGAACAGGCCGTCCTTGCCTACTACCGGTATTGGGTAGGGAGTGGTGGCCACGGTATCCAGAACCTCGTGCAGGGGGGTATCGTTGTAGATGCTGTGGTGATCGTCGATGCGCAATGCCAGCAGAGTCTGCAAATCCGGTGCGCGGCCATCGTAGTCTTTGGTGGAAATCACCCCCTGCAACAGGCCCTGCTCATTGATCAGGTAGCCGTAGGGGGTGCCGGCAGCGTTGGTGAAAGGGTGCACGTTGCCATTGACGGTGATCAGGTGGTCGCTGTGTTTTTCGGCAATGTCGCCGGCCTTGAGTACCTTTGACACGTCTACACCCTTGAAGAAGGTGGCCACGTAATCATCCGCCGGGTTGCGCAGTATTTCTTTTGGCGTGCCGATCTGCACCACGCGACCGCCTTCCATGATGGCGATTCGGTCGCCGATGCGGATGGCTTCTTCCAGGTCGTGAGAGATAAAGATGATGGTGCGTTCCTGCTCTCGCTGCAGGCGGATCAATTCACCCTGCATCTCGTGGCGGATCAGCGGATCCAGCGCCGAAAAGGCCTCGTCCATCAGCAAAATGGTGGGATCATTGGCCAGGGCACGGGCCAGTCCGACCCGTTGCTGCATGCCGCCGGACAGTTGATGCGGATAGCTGGCGCCATGTTCCCCCAAGCCAACCTGGGCCAGGGCATCGGCGGCCCGGGCATGGCGTTCCTGTTCGCCGACGCCGGATACCGACAGACCGAAGGCTGCATTTTCCAGTACCGTCATGTGGGGCATCAGGCGAAGGACTGGAACACCATGCTCATGTCCTTGCGCCGGACCTGCAACAGCTCGGTATCCGACAGGCCGGTGATCTCGCGGCCATTGAGCCGGATGGTACCGGAGGTAGGTTCGATCAGGCGGTTAAGCAGCCGCACCATGGTGGATTTACCCGAGCCGGACAGGCCCATGATGACAAATATCTCCCCCCGGTTAACAGAAAAACTGGCATCAAATACGCCGACCGCCTGACCGGTTTTTTCAAATATCTCGTCTTTGCTGGCACCCTGGTTGAGCATGTCCATTGCAAGTTCAGGCTTGGCGCCAAATACTTTATAGACATTTTTGATCGAGAGTATTTCTCGTGACTCTGTCGTTACAGCCATAATTTTTACATTCCCTGTGTTGATTGCCGGTACCACTTTCAACGGCAATGATTAACGCTATTCCTATTGTCTGCCCCTCTGTATTAATCAACCGTTGCATCGAGCGGCAGGGTTAATGCTGGCTGCAGACAATTTGTATATATCCTTTCTGTTTGAACTGTATCTTTATCCGGTCATTACCAAAATACAGAGACATCGAATGTCGAAAAATAAACAACAGGTTTAACAACCCTTCCTTTAATGAAACCGGTGCATAAGCGCTACCGAGAATTTATTTTTTGTTTGTAACAATTAATCTATTGGTTTTGGTCAGAGCCGTCTAACTATGTTTGGTGGGTGTAAACCATAACCATAAGTTATTGTCCGGGATGGTTTCCGGGTGCCGGGACAGCACAGTCTGGGGGGAAAATCACCGGTGGCAAGAACGGCTGAGTTACCCTGAGCGTTGAGGTTGGTGGAGCAAATGCTGAGCGGGCAAGGGAGACGCGAAGGTGAGTGCTCAGAGCAGGGAGGGGAGAGTCATTACTGAAAGCGGGTTTGATACGGGGTATATGGCGTGAATACGCCCCCAGGCCATGACCTGGGGACGCCTTGCCGGATTACGGCCGGGATCAGTCGCTCAGTTTCTTTTGCATGGTGTCGCAGTACCAGTCGACGAACTGGCAGACGCCGTTTTCTGCAATATCCGAATAGGGGCCGGGAATATAGGATGGCGAGCCAATTCCCAGGAAGGATTCTTCCACCAGCTGACGATCCTGATCGTTGGTGGCCAGCCACACCTTGGTCAGGTTGTCCAGGTCATAATCGACGCCTTCCTGTGCATCCTTGTGTACCAGCCATTTTGTGGTAACCAGAGTTTCGCCCGGACCCAGCGGCAGAATTCGGAAACTCAGTGCATGATCCCCCAGAAAATGGTTCCAGGTGGAGGGATAGTTGAAATACAGCAGGGCACCGATATTCTGCTCGTCGGTATTGTCCAGCCTGCCGTTGACGGCGGGTTTGCCGTTCATGGTATAGCTGACGGCGTTCTTGAACAGCGGAATACGCGTCATCCGGTACCGGCCGTTGGGGTCCATCACCAGGCGGCTGGGCAGTCCCGCTTTTTCACAGCGCTCCCAGTGTGCCAGCAGTTCGGGATCATCGGCGCCGGCCACCCCCGCGACAGACAGGTTCTCCAGAAAGGAATTGAGCAGCTCGGGGTGGCTACCGTCGCAATGGTAGCATTCACGGTTGTTTTCAAAGACCAGCTTCCAGTTGCCTTTTTCAATCAGGTTAGACTCAAAAGCTACCTTGCAGTCTTCCAGATTGTGCGGGGCGATAAAGGGAGATACATCTCGGCGGAAGGGTTCAAAATCGGGCGCATCCTGTGCAACACAGACATAGATGTAGCTGTTGACCACTTCACAGTGGACCGGCAACAGGCCGTGTTCGTCGGGGTTGAACTGATCGCCCATATTGGCGGCAAACCGGAGCTTGCCGTCCAGATCATAGGTCCAGCGGTGATAGGGGCAGACCAGTTTGGCAACCTTGCCCTTGTCGCCGGTACAGAGGCGCGAACCCCGGTGGCGGCAGCTGTTATGGAAGGCGCGGACATCGCCGTTATTGTCCCGTACGATCACCACCGGATAACTGCCAATCTGCAGGGTCAGGTAATTGCCTGCCTTGGGAATCTCGAAGCTATGCCCGGCAAAAATCCATTCCTTGTACCAGATCTGCTCGAGATCCTGCTGATAGACACCGGCATCATGGTAGAGCGCACGACTCAGGCTGTGGCGGGGTTTGCGTTGCCTGATCAGTTCCAGCGTTTCAGATTTGTTGGCCATCATCTTGATTTCCATTACGGCTAATCCTTGTTGTGGTGCAGTGACACTTGTGATGCCGGTCGTACCGTGTAGACTCCGACGTTATCTTCGGTGTTTGCGGTGCTCAGTTAATCGATTGGGTATCACCACTCGTGGTGTATCATCGGTGTTGACGACAGACCCGACCCTTGCACTTGTCCCGGTCGAGTTTTAGAACCTGCATCGATTTTATATTCGTCGCATGATTGGGTGAAACGACTTTTTATCAAGGGAATTGAAAACAAAATATTATGGTTAAGCTTGTAGAACCGGACAAAATCTTGGTCAGAATGCCCTCGTTGAGGGCGGTCAGATCCTTTGTGGCCGCGGCCAAATATCTGAGCTTTACCCGGGCGGCCGAGGCACTGTGCGTGACGCAAGCGGCGATTAGCCGCCAGATCCGCGAACTTGAAGCACACCTGGAAGTGGAGCTGTTCAAGCGCACCGGACGTTCGGTCGAGCTGACCGAAGCCGGTACCATCTTTTACGATGCGGCCTACCTGTCATTTGTGAATATTGCCCAGGCGGCCGAACGTATCCAGAGCACCAAGAGCGGCAAGCAGGCTCTGACCATCTGCTGTTCACCGGCGTTTTCCGGACTCTGGCTATCGCGGCGTCTGCCGGATTTTTTTGCCGATAACCCGGATATCGATATCAATGTGGTGACCACCGGTAACTTCCTGCAGATGGAACCCGGCGTGCATCCCGATGTGTTTATCAACAAGGTCACGGATCCGCGGGAGGGCTACCACTCGACCCCTCTGTTTTATGACCTTATCTATCCAGTCTGTACCCCTGAATTTCTGCGGGATAACCCGGCCATTGCCAGCCTGGCGGGCCTGCGTGACACCGTGTTGCTGAATCTGAGTCCCTACGGCAGGGCACAGGTTGCGGAGCACGTGGACTGGAGCGTCTGGTTCTCCTTTTTCAATATCAACCTGGAAACCCGCTCCAGGGACGACAAGCATCTGTTCAATGCCAATGATTACAACATGCTGATACAGATGGTACTCAATAATCAGGGCGTGTCCCTGGGCTGGCATCACCTGGTGGCACCGTTGGTGGATCAGGGGCTACTGATCCGGCCGGTCGCGCAGGAAGTGGTGTTCCGGGAGAAGCGGCACTATCTCACCTATCCCGAGAGCAAGGTCAATAACGAGGTGTTCTGTCGGTTCAGAGACTGGATACTCGGCTGTATGGACGACGAACGGATCTCAGTCCCGACCACAGGAGTGGAACAAACAGAGTGAAAATAAATAACCTGTCGTTATCACTTGTGTGAAGAAAACATCATTCGTTGTTTCATTCGGTCTGACATATTATTTTTCAAAGTTAAATATCTCAGCGCTATTGCTTTCTGTTTGGAATTTGTCATTTGGGTTGGCCAAGGGTTGGTCTCCAGGTAAAAATATATCCCTGTTTATAACGTTTCATTTCAAGCCTGCCTAGCGCAGGCTTTTTTTATTTTATTTTTTCATGGTTATCGCTTGGATAACCCAAGGTTATGTTTATCCTTCAATAAAAGTGTGTTGTGGCGTCCGGCGGCTCTTGGTTAATCTTGCGTTAATGAAATTAACGAGCCCTGCCGGGATATTTAATATCCCTTGTGCAGATATTTAAGACGATATGATACAGGGATATAGGTGATTAACATGCAATTCAAGGGAATTTACACACCAGTCATCACGCCGTTTGCCGAGGATCACAGCATCGATTATCAGCCTTTGGGGACCTGGTTGAACATCTGATTGATGCCGGAGTGCACGGTATTATCGTCGGTGGCACCACCGGTGAATATTACGTTGAAACACTCGAAGAACGGGTCCGCCTGCTGCAACTGGCGGTTGAGCGTAGTGCCGGACGGGTACCCGTCATCTTTGGTACCGGATCTATCAACCCGGAAGAATCTATTGCGCTGGCCAAGGCGGCTGTCGAGCAGCGAGCCGATGCCATTCTGGTCGCTACGCCTCCCTATTCACTGCCGACCGAGCAGGAGCTGGCTGAGCATGCACTGGCCGTTGATCGTGCGGCCAACCTGCCGATCATGTTGTACAACTACCCCGCCCGCATGGGGGTCTCGATGGGCGAAGAGTTCTTCGAGCGGATCAGTGGTTCTGCCAACTTCTGCGCGATCAAGGAAAGTTCAGGCGATATCAACCGCCTGCACCTGCTGGCCAATGGTTATCCGCAGCTGCAACTGTCCTGCGGCATGGACGATCAGGCGCTGGAGTATTTTGCCTGGGGTGCCCAAAGCTGGGTTTGCGCCGGCTCCAACTTCCTCGCCAAAGAGCATGTCGCCCTGTACAACGCCTGTGTGATCGAAGGCGACTTTGCCAAGGGCCGCCGCATCATGTCGGCGATGATGCCGCTGATGAGCGTACTGGAGCAGGGCGGCAAGTTCATTCAGAGTGTCAAGCACGGCGTGACCCTGTCCGGGCACTTCGCCGGCGTTACCCGCAAGCCGCTGCTTGGCCTGAGCCAGGAAGAACAAGGTGCCCTGGAGCAGGTGGTGACCACCCTCAAGCGCACTATTGCCGACATCCAGGCGGAAAGTGCCGTCTTTGCGAAGGAGGCATAAGCCATGAGTGAACTGTTGACCCGGGAACAATATCAGGCCATTGCGGCGTCATTGACGCCGGCGGCCATGAGCTTTATCGATGGTGGCTTCCGTCCGGCGCTGTCCGGCAAGACTCTGCCGACCGTCAACCCGGCCACCGGGGAAACCCTGGCCGAACTCGCCGCCTGTGGGCGCGAAGACGTGGATCTTGCCGTGCAAAATGCGCGTGAAGCCTTTGATGACGGCCGCTGGCACAAGCAGCATCCTTCAGCGCGCAAGCAGGTATTGCTGGAGCTGTGTCGGTTGATCCAGAGAGAGGGTCATGAGCTTGCGGTACTGGAGAGCCTGGATTCCGGCAAGCCGATTTATGATTGCGAAACCATTGATATTCCCGAACTGATCAAGGTGTTGACCTGGCACGCCGAAACCATCGACAAGCTTTATGACCAGACTGCGCCGGTGGGGGCGGACGCGGTGGCCATGGTAGTGCGTGAGCCTATCGGTGTGGTCGGTGCCGTGCTGCCCTGGAACTTTCCGCTGCTGATGCTGGGCTGGAAGATAGGCCCGGCCTTGGCTGCAGGCTGTTCCATGGTGGTAAAACCCGCAGAGCAGACCTCGCTGACCGCGCTGCGGGTGGCCGAGCTGGCGGTTGAGGCCGGCTTGCCCGCCGGGGTACTGAACATCGTGACCGGCACCGGGGTGGATGTGGGTGAGCCGCTGGGCATGCATATGGATGTCGACATGGTGAGCTTTACCGGCTCTACCGTCACCGGACGTCGTTTCCTGCGCTATGCAGCCGACTCCAACCTGAAGAAGGTGGTGCTGGAATGTGGCGGCAAGAACCCCTGCATCGTACTGGAGGACGCGGAAAACCTGGACAAGGTGGCGGAGCAGGTGGTTGCGGCTGCATTCTGGAACATGGGTGAAAACTGCTCGGCCGGCTCGCGTCTGATTGTGCATGAGAACATCAAGGATGCCCTGCTCGAGCGGGTCAAGGCCCATGCCGGGGAATGGCGCACCGGCGATCCGCTGGATCCGGCCAACCAGCTGGGCGCCCTGATCGACAAGGGGCATTTCGGCAAGGTGGAAAGTTACCTGCAACTGGGCAAGGAAAACGGCCATCAGCTGCTGATGGGCGGCGATACCCTGGATGGTATCTATGTACAGCCGACCATCTTTGATGGGGTGCGCAGTGGTGACCGCCTGGCCCAGGAAGAAATTTTCGGCCCCGTGCTGTCGGTCATTACCGTGTCCAGCTATCAGGAAGCCATCGAGGTAGCCAATGATACCGATTATGGTCTGGCGGCTTCGGTGTTCACCGCCAACGGCAAGCGGGCCCTGCGTGCGGCGCAGGCGGTGCGTGCCGGTACCGTGACGGTGAACTGCTTTGGCGAGGGGGATATCACCACTCCCTTTGGCGGCTACAAGCAGTCCGGCTTTGGCGGGCGTGATAATTCCATCCATGCCCATGACCAGTACACCGAGCTCAAGACCATCTGGATTGACTTGAGCGATGATGTAGCCGGCTGAGCCATCTCCAACGTCCGGCATCATGCCGGGAACCCGGTATGGTTTGGGCCGCAGGCTCAAACCATACCTGTCGTTTCTCCCTGAGAGGAACTGGATAATGACCAAAACGATTAATGTCAGCCGCATTCCCAGGGATACCGGGCCTGCCGGCTGGAACAAGATCCTCACACCCGCCAGACATTACCCTCAGCTGAAGGAAGATATCCGTGCCGAGTGGGTAGTGGTGGGGGGAGGGTTTGCGGGCATTGCCGCTGCCCGACGGTTGAGTCAGTTGACCGGCGATGACCGTATCGTGCTGCTGGAGGCCAACCGGCTGGCGGAAGGGCCGGCCGGTCGCAACAGCGGCTTCATGATTGATTTGCCCCATGAACTGAATTCGGAAACCTACGCCGGTGCGGCCGAAGCGGATTTGCAGCAGATCCGGCTTAACCGGACCGCCATCGATTTTGCTCGCCAGATGGCGGAAGAGTTTGCCATGCCGCAGCGGGTCTTCGATCCCTGTGGCAAAGTCACCGGCGCCGCTTCGGCCAAAGGCGAGCAGCATATCGACAGTTATGTGAATCATCTCAGCAGCCTGGGTGAGCAGTACCGGTTGTTGACGGCGACCGAGATGAAAGACCGGACGGGTATCGATTACTACCGCAAGGGACTCTTTACCCCCGGTGCCGTGATGATCCAGCCGGCGGCCTATATCCGGATGGCGGCCGAGGGAATTTCCGATCGCGTTTCCATTTATGAACAAAGTCCGGTGATGTCGATGGAGCTGGGCGACGAACATGTGCTGACCACGCCGGGGGCCAGGGTTCGCGCTCGTAATGTGATCCTGGCGGTAAACGGCCATATTCAGTCGTTTGGATTTTTCCCCCGTCAGTTGCTGCATGTATTTACCTATGCTTCCATGACCCGGGCTCTGAGTCCGGCAGAAGTGACCCGTTTGGGGGGACAGCCCGACTGGGGGGTCTTGCCGGCCGATCCCATGGGCACCACGGTGCGCCGGGTATCGGATCTGATGGGCAGTGGCGACCGGGTGACGGTACGCAACCGTTTTACCCTGAACCAGTCGATGGAGATATCGGATCGGCATATAAAGGATGTGGCGCGGGCCCATGACAGATCCTTCGCCACCCGCTTTCCCATGCTGGCAGGCGTGCCGATGGAACATCGCTGGGGAGGGCGACTCTGCCTGTCCTGGAATTCGGTGCCGGCGTTCGGCGAGCTGGAGGAGCGGGTTTTTTCCGCTGCCTGCCAGAACGGGCTGGGGACGGTAAAGGGTACCCTGTCCGGTATGATGGCGGCGGAGCTGGCGGTGCGTCGTCAATCGCCGCTGCTGGAAGAGTTTGTCAGTTGCGACGCGCCGCGTCGGTTGCCACCGGAGCCTTTCTTGTCGGTGGGAGCCAATATGACCATGCGCTGGAAAGAATGGCTGGCAGGTATCGAGTTGTAATTGCCGACCGCATCACTGGTTTGCCGGGCAGGCAGTGAACAGGATTGAACAAGGAGTATGCAATGAGTATTAACACTGCTGAGTTTCTTAACCCGGTGAATACCCAGACCTGGGAAAATGGCCGCCATTTGGTTCGCTGTGTAAAGGTCATTCAGGAAACCCATGATGTCTGCACCTTTACCTTCGGGATGGGGCAGCCGGTCTTGTTTTTCTTCAAGCCAGGCCAGTTTGTGACTCTGGAGTTGGAGATCAATGGTGAGCGGGTCATGCGCTCCTATACCATTTCCAGCTCACCTTCCATTCCCTACAGTTTTTCGATTACGGTGAAACGGGTGCCCGGTGGACAGGTGTCAAACTGGCTGCACGAGAATCTGCAACCCGGCGATCAGGTTGCAGTACATGGGCCGGTAGGGCAGTTCAACTGCCTGGACTATCCGGCTGACAAGGTGTTACTGCTGTCGGGCGGAGTGGGCATTACCCCGGTGATGTCGATGGCGCGCTGGTGGTTCAACACCGACTCCGAAGTGGACATGGTGTTTGCCCACTCCGCCCGGACGCCCAGAGACCTGATCTATGGCCATGAGCTGGAGTACATGTCGTCCCGCATCGACAATTTCCGGCTGCATCTGATCTGCGAACGTATTGACGTGGGCCAGTCATGGAGTGGCTATCGGGGGTATCTGGGCCGGTCGATGCTGGAGTTGATTGCCCCGGACTTTCTCGAGCGGGAAGTATTCTGTTGTGGCCCAGCGCCCTACATGAGAGCGGTTCGACAGCTGCTTGAAGACGCCGGTTTCGATATGCGTCATTACCATGAGGAATCGTTCGGCGCGACCCCGGTCAAGGACATTCGCCAGGCGGAAGTGCACGCGGATGAAGCCGAGATACAGGAAGCCGAGCAGGAGCTGCTGGAAACGGTCGAGATCAGTTTTTCAGACTCTGGTAGCAGTGTTGGTGTGGTTATCGGAACCAACCTGAACGAGGCGGCGCTGGAAGCCGGTGTCAGTATTCCCAAAGCCTGTGGCATGGGGATCTGTGGCGCGTGCCGGGTAAAGGTAAATACCGGCAAGTATCACATGGAGCACAACGGCGGTATTACCGAAGAGGAAATCGACGCCGGCTATGTGCTGTCCTGCTGCACCACAGTGAAAGGCGCCATGGAAGTGGAATACTGAGCCTGGGCTGTCAGCGCGGGGAACATCAGTAAGCCGTTTTCAGGGAAAGCAATGTAACAACGCCGGTGAATGCCGGCGTTGTTATTGGCGATGAATGTTCCAGACCCTTTGATTTTAAGGTGCCTTCGGCAGCGCCGCGAGCTATTCGTTTTGGCAATAGGCTCCATTCAAATATTTAATTTCTAAATGCGCGGCTCGGCTTTTACCATGCCGGTTGTGCCGAAAGGGTGTGCCAGCCAAAACAGGCCGGCGCCGCTGATGTGCACGCCCGTTTTTCTGCCCGAACCGGACAACATTCATGACTTCACAATCCCGTTCCTTGCCCGCCGAGCAGGGCGCCATGCTGCTGTTGGTGGTGCTCGTCGGCCTTAACCTGCGTCCCTTTATCACCGGCCCCGGCCCGGTGATGGAAATGATCCGTACCGGCACCGGCCTCAGCTATGTGGGTATGTCGATGATGACCCTGCTGCCCTTTCTGCTGATGGGGGCGGGCGCCTTTATTTCGCCCCGGCTGCAGGCCCGCTGGGGCACCCGTCGTGGCCTGCTCACCGCCCTGGCGCTGTTGATGCTGGGCTCCGGGCTGCGGCTGGTAGTGCCGAACGGCGCCTCACTGCTGTTTACCGCCCTGCTCTGTGGCATGGGCGTGGCCTTTGTGCAGTCGGTGTTTCCCGGCATTATCAAGCAGCACTTTCCGGGCCGCATGGCCATGGTGACCGGCCTCTATTCGGCCATGATCATGGGCGGCGGCGCCATGGGGGCCCAGCTCACCCCCTGGCTGGCCGGAGCCGGGCATCACTGGCAACAGGCGCTGGCCTGGCTGGCGGTGCCGGTGGTGCTGGCCTGGCTGTGTGCACACCGGGTGCTGGCCGAGCAGGGCGGGCGGCGGCCCGAGCCGGGGCTGGCAACAAGGCTGCTGGCACGGCCCCGAACCTGGCAGCTGATGCTGTGCTTTGGTCTGGTGAACGCCGGTTATTCGACCATGGTGACCTGGTTGGCACCCTATTATCAGCAACTGGGCTGGAGTGCCACCCGCAGCGCCGGCCTGGTGTCGGTCATGGCCCTGGCCCAGGCGGTGTCGGCGGTGGGCATTACCCTGCTGGCCCGGGGGCAGGATCGCCGGCCCTGGTTGTGGCTCACCCTGGTGTTGCAGGGCATCGGCTTCGCCGGCCTGCTGTTTCAGCCCGGGCTGGCGCCCTGGGTGTGGGTGGCGGTGTGCGGCATGGGGCTGGGCGGTAATTTTTCCATGTCGCTGGTCACGGCGCTGGATCACCTGCCGGTGCCCCAGCAGGCGGGGGCGCTTGCCGCCCTGATGCAGGGGGGCGGCTTTTTGCTGGCGGCCATGGGGCCACTGGCGGTGTCGTTGCTACAGCAGGCCAGCGGCAGCTTCGCCGGCGGCTGGGCCCTGCATCTGGGGCTGGTGGCGGTGGTGCTGCTGACCACGCTGCAGTTTGATCCCCATCGTTATGCCCGGGCCATGGCGCAGGCCCGAGCATGACCACCAGTGCTACAGGCCGGTGTGAGTAACACCGTGCGTGGATGATTCATCCGGCTGGTATGACGTTAAGGGCGGCAGTGATACGGCAGCGGCTCGGCCTGGAGAGCGGGCTGGCCCAGCACCAGGTCGCTGGCTTTTTCGGCCAGCATGATGGTAGCGGCATTGATGTTGGCACTCGGCACCGAGGGAAACACCGAGGCATCGATCACCCGCAGATGGTCGACGCCCCGTACCCTCAGCTCGTTGTTCACTACCGCCATGGCGTCGTCATCCGGGCCCATCTTGCAGGTTCCGCAGGGGTGGTAGGCGCTGGCCGCGTCATCGCAAATAAAGTCATCCAGCGCCTTGCCGCCGCGAATGTGACTGCCCGGCGTGTCTTCGCGATACTGAAACTTTTTCAGCGCCGGCTGCTGCGCGACCTCAAGCCCCAGGCGCATGGCCTCGCGCATCACCCGCCAGTCTTCTTCGGTGGCCATATAGTTGGGATCAATGCGCAGCGGGTCGTCCACATTGCGGCTGCGCAGGCGCACATTGCCGCGGCTGGTGGGACGCATGGGCCCCACGCCGATGCGATAGCCGTAGGTGGTCGACACCGGAATCCAGTCCTTGTTGAAGAACACCGGAAAGAAATGGAACTGAATATCCGGGTGTACGGTGTCCGGCGAACTGTTGAGAAACGCGCCCACATGACACTGGTTGACCGAAGCCACCCCTTTTTTGAAGCCAAACCACTGCATGCCGGCCCACAGCATGCGATGGGGCTGCAGCTCCCGGTTGAGTGATATCGGCTCTTTGGTTTCAATCTGAATATGACACTCCAGGTGGTCCTGGAGGTTCTCGCCAACCCCGGGCAGGTTCACCTTGCAGTCAATGTCGTGTTCCCGCAGGTGCTCGGCCGGGCCGATGCCCGACAGCATCAGCAGCTGGGCCGAGCCGAACACGCCACAGCTCAGTATCGCCTCGCGCCGGGCGCGAACATCCACCGTCTTTCCCTGGTACCGCACCCGAAAGCCGGTGGCCCGCTTGCCTTCCAGGTTGACCTGCTGCACCTGGCAGCCGAGCCAGATGGTCAGATTCGGATTGTGAGGCTGGCTGTGCAGATAACCGTAGGCGGCGCTGTTGCGAATGCCGTTGTTCACGCTCATCTCGAAGCGGGAAACCCCTTCCTGCTGAAAGCCGTTCACGTCGTCGGTCAGCGGAAATCCCGCCTGCTGGCCGGCTTCCAGAAACGCCGCATTCAACGGGCTCAGCTGTTCCTGACGCTGCGCCCGGATGGGACCGTTCTGGCCGCGATGGCGGCTGTTGACCACGCTTGATTCGATTTTCCTGAAGTAGGGCGCACAATCATCCCAGCTCCAGCCGTTGGCCCCCTCTGCCTGCCAGCGGTCATAGTCGAGGGGATGCCCACGCAGCCAGGTCATGCCATTGATGGATGACGAGCCGCCCAGTACGCGGCCGCGAGGCTGTTGTATGCGGCGGTGGTTGAGGTGCTTTTGCTCTTCCGTGTAATACCACCAGTTGTACTTTGAGGTCGGCCTGAACGCCGAGCGCAACCCCGCCGGCATGCGAATAATCCACGACTTGTCGGAAGGGCCGGTCTCCAGCAACAGCACCTGATGACCGGCATCGGACAGTCTGCGGGCCAGCACGCACCCGGCAGAGCCTGCGCCTGCAATGACGTAATCAAATTCGGTATTCATCTCTTGTTTCTCCAAAGGCCCCGGGTCATCACCGAGGCTGATACCTGCCCGGCAATACCCGCCTGCAGAGGCGGGTGCCGGATACACGGGAGCAGCGGTGTGGGCCCGTGGTACAGCCACCTTGCCTTATCTGATGTTATTCGCCCGACCAGTAAACCTGGGCGTTGCGGTTGGCGGCAGAGCTGAAGGTGTCGTGGTACAGGTAGCAGGTTTTGATCGGTTGCGATATGGCCCAACTGGCGCTGGCACCAGGCTCGATGGTCAGAAAATCCCCGGCTTCCAGGTCCACGGTTTCCCCGTTATCGAAGGTCAGGGTGGCGAGGCCATGATGCACATAGAGCGACACCCTGCGGTCGTAGTGATACTGGAACGCCGGCTCGTCACACTGCCAGGTATCCCAGCCGGCCATTTTGCGCAGGGTGTCTGCGGTGGCCTTGCGCCGTTGAAACTGCTGCGCGTCCAGTCTGCGTTCGTTCAGGCGGGTCATCTTTATCTCCTTTCATGATATTTGGCTGAGCGAGCCGGGTTACAGGTAGCTTTCCTCGAACGGGCAGGTAGTGAGGGGAACAGGCCCATCGCGGGTGATCAGCACGGGCTGCTCCAGCTTGACCCCTTCGTCTCCGCCCACCGGGCCGACGTAGCTTTCAACGCACACGCACATGCCTTCCTCAAAGGCCCCGGAATACTGCCAGGTCTCGTGATCCTCCGGGTAGTAGATAACCGGGTATTCCACGCCGAAACCGATACCATGCACCATTTCGGCGTAGCGGTTTGGCAGGTAAATATCGTGCATCTTCCAGGATTTTTCGCCGAATTCCTGGAAAGTGGTGCCCGGACGCAGCAGCGCCATATTGTGCTGAAGTTGCTCGTAGGCGTGGGCATACAGTCTGCGCTGGGCATCGGTGGGCTTGCGATCTCCCACCACAAAGGCGCGGGTTTGATCCACGAAAATGCCGTCCGGGCCGATAAGATCGCTGTCGAACACCAGCATCTCGCCGTCTTCGATGATCTTGTTGCTGGATTCGGTAAACCAGGGGTTGGTGTGATGACCGGAAGCCAGCAGGCGGGTTTCCTGGTATTCACCGCCATGCTCCTGGTTGTACTGGTTCATCAGCGACAGCAGGTAGTTTTCGGTCACGCCGGGTTTGGCGTGCTGACGCATGTGGGCAATGGCGTCGGTGCAGACCTGCATGGAATTCTTGATGATGGCGACTTCTTCCAGCGACTTGATGGATCGCGCCATTTCCATCGGCCCCTTGGCATCTCTCATGCTGATGCCGCGCTGCTGCAGGGCCAGCGTGGGCAGCAGATCGGCCCGGTCGATGCCCAGGACGGCGTTGCGGCCGCAGGTCTGGCGCAACAAGTCGGCAATTTCATCCGCCCATTTGCCGGCATGCTCCTCGGCCCGGTTGCCGGAGCCGAAATAGTCCCAGCTCTTGGCCGGACGGGTCTCGTCTATGGTGTCCAGATCATCCGACAGGTGCATGGCACCGCCATAATCGAACAGAACCACGGGGCCATTGACCGGCACAAAGACATAGCGGGACAGGTGGTGTGAGGTCCACACCTGCATGTTCCGGCAGCCGGTGGCGTAGCGCAGGTTCAGGGGGTCGAAAAGCACGGCGGCATCCATATTGAACTTGGCCAGCAGTTCCCGGGTGCGCTGCAGCCGATAGGCACGAACGCGCTGTTCGTTGATGGTAGTGGGTAACTCAAACATGGCTCACCTCTTGCTGAAAGACTGGTCAATGTTCGAACTGTCGGGTAAATTAATCAAACTAAATAAAGTTGATTAGTGAGTAAATATTTCTTAATTATGCAACATGCACTGGATTTGGAACTCATCAAGACATTTCTGACCGTGCTGGACGCCCGGGGCTTCAAGCCCGCCGCCGAGCAGCTCAACAAAACCCCGGCGGCGGTCAGCATGCAGATTAAAAGGCTGGAAGAAATTCTGGGCAAAAGGCTGCTGGAGCGCAGCAATCAGGGGATTTCCCTGACGCCCGCCGGGGCGCTGTTGCAGCACAAGGGCAAAAGGCTCATGGCCCTCAACTATGAGTTGCTGGGCGACATGCGGGAAAATGAACTGTCGGGGGCGGTCAACTTTGGTGCTCCGGCCGATTATGCGCCGACCCTGCTGAAAAAACTGCTGCCGATCTTCCAGCGGGACTTTCCCAGGGTGTCTCCCAGCATCCTGCTTGAGCCGAGCCGGTCGCTGCGTCCGAGAGTGCACTCGGGCATTCTCGATATGGCCATTGTCGCGCGTGAAGGTGAAAACCAGGCGGGCCACGAGCTCTGGGCCGAAGAAGTCGCCTGGTTCGGCAATGCGGCCCAGCCCGATGGCCGGCCCCGTGTTGCGGTGCTGACTACCAATTGCGTACTGAGGGACAAGGCCCTGGGTGATCTGAAAGCCTGTGGGGATAATCATGCGCTGGTGCTGGAAGCGGTGACCGTGGCGTCGTTGCGGGATGCGGTGGCAGCGAATTTCTGTCAGGCCTTTCTGCCGGTATCGGTGGCGGAAGGGCTGGAGCGCTCCGGGGCATTTGCCAGTGCTCTCTTTCACCGGCTCACGTTCGAGTTTATTGCCGGGCCCGCCCTTGAGTCGGAAACTGCCGAACGGGTGGCGCTGCAATTCAGACGAGCCATGGCGGAGCAGGGCGCCACGGCCTGATGTTGAGTAACGCCTTTCTTTTCTGTATTGGTAAACGCCTGACCTCATGATGAGGGCAGGCATGAGGCGTTAAAGCCCTTGTTCTGTAAGACGGATTACCACAGAGGGAGAAAACCGACATGAGCACACCCACACTGGGCATTCTGGGCGTTGGCCACCTGGCCACCTATACGGTGACCGGCCTGCGCCACGGCGGTGACCAACGGCGCATTATCCTGAGCCCGCGTAATGCCCAGGCAGCCAGCCGGCTGGCCGAGCAGTGCCGGTGCGAGGTGGCCGGCAGCAATCAGGAAGTGGTGGATAACAGCGACATCATCCTGCTGGCGGTGCGACCGGAGAGCCTGAACATGCTGCTGCAGGATCTGAGTTTCAAACCCGGCCAGCTGGTGATCTCGGCCATGGCGGGGGTGGCGCTGCCGCAGTTGCGGCACTACCCAGCGTTGCAGGCGGCCACCCTGGTGCGCGCCCTGCCGCCGGCCAGTGTGGAGGTGGGCGCCGGACCGGTGCCGCTGTTCCCGGCCAATGAGGCCGCCGAGACCCTGTTTGGCACCATGGGCAAGGTGATTGTGCTGGAGTCGGAAGCCCTGTTTGATGTGGCGCTGGCCCACGGCTGCCTGCATGGCTGGAGTTATTTTCTGGTGCAGCAGCTCATCGACTGGAGCATGGCCCAGGGCATGAGCAAAGAGGCCGCCAGGCAAATGGTGGTGCACTCCATCGGCAGTGCTATCGAGCTCGCCGAATCCCGGCCCGAGCTCGACTACGGCGATATTGGCAACGCCATTGCCACCCCCGGCACCTTTACCCTGAAAGGCCTGGAGCACATCAAGGCGGGCAATGGCCTGCAGGTCTGGTGTGACGCCATGGACACGGTGAGTAAACCGTAATAAGTCCGGCGACCCTGATGCCATGCAGGTTCTGCGTGAAACGGCATTACTTGTCTTGCCACCGACTCGTTGTAACCCCCCATATATGGGCTTACGGCGAGTCGGTGTTCGAGCCTGATTGCTGAAGCGCGATCAGGAACAGTTATTTAGCCATCAGGATTCTCAACCCATGCCGCCTGTGAACCCAACATCATATGGATATGCCCCGGAGGGACGGGCAGTTCGGTATCGATCGCAGGGGCGTTGTTTCCTGAATCAGGGAAGTCGTCAACCGGTCAGTCAAGTACATCAAGCCCGGTAGGGACGGGCAGCCCCGGGCCCGATTTGATCAATAATGCCGATTAACAACGTCAATCAGCCCGCATCACTGAGTGTCTAGGTGGCGAGCATTGGCGACAGTCAAATGATGAAAATAATAATATATTTTCAATAAATCATGAATTATATTCATGATATTGAGTGCTAAAGACAGGAGTTAAGTTGTGTTGGAGCGGTTTCACCTTGAAGTGCTGGCAGCAATAAAAGAGCAAGGAACCTTAACCCAGGCTGCTGAATCGTTAAATTTATCCCAGTCTGCATTGAGTCACAGCATCAAAAAACTGGAAGGCCAGATCAAAACGCCGGTTTGGCAAAGAGAAGGTAGAAACTTGCGTCTTACCAATGCTGGTGAACAAGTTTTGACTCTTGCCAATCGGGTTTTGCCGCAATTTAAACACACTGAACTTATATTGCGTCAGATAGCGAAAGGCGAAATGGGGTCACTTCGTATCGGCATGGAATGCCACCCTTGCTATCAATGGCTGTTAAAAGTGATTGAACCTTATCTTGAAAAGTGGCCAAACGTTGACATTGATGTAAAGCAGGAATTTCAGTTCGGTGGTTTGGGTGCCCTGCATAGCTACGAGATAGATATCCTGGTCACGCCTGATCCCTTGTATAAACCCAAGCTGACGTTTATACCGGTATTTGACTATGAACATAGACTCGTCGTTTCATCATCTCACCCCCTTGCCATGCAAAACTCGATCATGCCCGAACAGCTAGGTGAAGAAGTGTTATTTAGCTATCCGGTAGAGCCTGAGCGGCTGGATATTTACAGTCAGTTTTTAAATCCCGCAAAATGCACGGTCAGAAAACACAAGACGATAGAAACCACGGAAATAATGTTGCAAATGGTGGCAGCAGGCAGGGGGGTCTGTGCACTGCCTGGTTGGCTAGTGGATGAATTCGCCAAAACAATGGCCATTAAAAGCCTTCGGTTTGGTCAACATGGGATTAAAAAACAAATCTTTTTGGGGGTGCGAAAAGGCGAAGAGCAGATGGATTACCTGAGTGACTTCATCGCTTTGGCTCAGAATGTCAGGTAATACCCCCGTCTTGCGTTAATTTCATACCGTTTTTCAATAACCCGGCTGCCGGTGCTGTCATCTCTTCCCCCATGATGTGATCACCGGCAAATGGTGCACAACATCGGCAGCCGGCAGCCGGCAGCCGGCAGCCGGCAGCTGGCATCAGCATCATGGCCGCCGCACCCAGACGGTTGAACGTGACATACCGCTTGCCCGAGCAAGTGTTGCCCTACAGTAAATCATGAACGTTGTTCATGTATCGATGAGATAAAATCATTTTTGTTCATGTAATCGGCCCTGTATAACATACCTATGCTTAGCTCTGGACATCTGGACTTCCAGATGACAAAAAGTCATCAAGCCCGGAAAGAGCAAGGAATAAATTCAGGTTTTATCTCGGAAATTGGATGCAGAACACGATGAGTAACGACTTTAAATTTGCTGTAAACAGCATTAGTTTCGATGAGAATTATCAACCCTCGGACAATACGCGTATTACTACCAATTTTGCTAACTTGGCCAGAGGAAAGAGCCGGCAAGAGAACTTGCGCAACACCTTAAAGATGATTGACAATCGTTTCAATGCCCTGGCCCATTGGGATAATCCCAATGGTGATCGTTATTCTGTTGAACTTGAAATCATTTCCGTTGATATGAATATTGATAGTGAAGGCAATGATAGTGCCTTCCCTACGATTGAAATATTGAAAACGAATATTGTTGATCAAAAAACTAAAAAACGCATTGAAGGCATTGTAGGGAATAATTTTTCCTCTTATATGCGAGATTATGATTTTAGTGTGTTGCTGTTGAATCATAATAAGGGCCAGCTCAAGTTTAGTATTCCAGATAATTTTGGCGATCTGCATGGGAAGATCTTCAAATGTTTCGTTAATTCCGATGTCTACAAGCAGAATTTTATTAAGCCACCTGTTATATGCCTCAGTGTCTCGGATAACAAGACCTATCATCAGACTGAAAATCAGCACCCTGTGTTGGGTGTTGAATATCTGCCAAATGAAACATCTTTGACTGAGCAGTATTTCAAGAAGATGGGGTTGAAAGTTCGCTATTTTATGCCGCCACATAGCGTTGCACCACTGGCTTTTTACTTCTTTGGTGATTTGCTTAATGATTACAGTAATCTTGAGCTTATAAGCACCATCAGCACAATGGAAACTTTCCAAAGAATTTATCGGCCTGAAATTTACAATGCTAATGCTGCGGCAGGAAAACGCTACAAACCGAACCTGAAAAACCCGGATCACTCATTAACTCGAATTGTTTATGATCGAGAAGAACGCAGCAAGCTGGCCGTTAAGCAGGGAAAGCTTGCTGAAGAGAACTTCATCAAGCCATACCAATCTATCCTTGAGCAATGGTCTGCCAGCTACGCCTCCTGATTTCGGGCTTTATAATTAACGGAAATATAAGACGGTATTTATTATGAAAAAGTTATTACCTACGTCAACTGCGGGCAGTTTACCCAAACCGTCCTGGCTTGCACAACCCGAGACACTGTGGTCGCCTTGGAAACTGCAAGGAGAAGAATTAATAGAGGGTAAACACGATGCTTTACGTGTGTCGTTGCAAGACCAGCAACAAGCAGGTATTGATATTGTCAGTGATGGCGAGCAAACGCGCCAACATTTTGTGACTACCTTTATTGAGCACCTTGACGGTGTTGATTTTGAGAAACGCAAGACCGTTAAAATTCGTGATCGCTATGATGCCAGTGTTCCGACGGTTGTTGGTGCAGTCAGTCGCCAAAAGCCAGTTTTTGTTGAAGATGCCAGGTTTTTACGCCAGCAGACCAAACAACCCATTAAATGGGCTCTGCCAGGCCCCATGACCATGATAGATACGCTTTATGACGATCATTATAAAAGTCGTGAAAAACTAGCCTGGGAATTCGCTAAAATACTCAATCAAGAAGCCAAAGAGTTAGAGGAAGCGGGTGTTGATATTATTCAATTTGATGAGCCTGCATTTAATGTGTTTTTTGACGAAGTAAATGATTGGGGGATTGCTGCCTTAGAAAGAGCAATTGAAGGCCTTAAGTGTGAAACTGCCGTACATATTTGCTATGGATATGGAATTAAAGCCAATACGGACTGGAAAAAGACGTTGGGTTCCGAGTGGAGACAGTATGAAGGGATCTTTCCCAAACTGCAAAAGTCTAATATCGATATTATCTCATTAGAATGTCACAACTCTCATGTCCCAATCGAGCTGCTTGAACTCATACGAGGTAAAAAGGTGATGGTAGGGGCCATTGATGTTGCAACCAATCGCATTGAGACACCAGAGGAAGTCGCCAATACGCTACGGAAAGCACTCGAGTTTGTAGATGCCGACAAGCTCTACCCTTGCACCAACTGTGGCATGGCCCCCTTATCTCGTGAAGTAGCAAGAGGCAAGCTGAATGCTCTAAGGGCAGGTGCCGACATTCTCCGAAGAGAACTCTCGGCCTGAGGCGTCTTTTCCACGTCAGTGAACTCTCAGCCATCATACCCTTGGTAACGGCCTGGCTCAGGCCTGGCAGGGAAACTTGGCCGAACCTGCCTTACGCTGGCGCTTTCCCGGCCACGACTGGCAGGTGATGGCCATCAGTACTACCAGCCCGCCCAGCCAGGCCTGCGGGGCGGGTTGTTCCGCCAGCACTAGCCAGACCCAGAGCGGGCCCAAGATCATTTCCAGCAGCATCAGCAGGCCGACTTCCGCCGCCGGCAGGTAGCGGGGGCCCTGGGTGATCAGGGCGTAGGCCAGAGGCACCACCAGCAGGCCGAGGATGGCCATCCACAGCACATCCTGTGCCGGCATCATGATGGTCGGGGCCTGAAACAGGGCGAACAGGCACACCAGCAGCCCGGCCGGCACCAGCGCCGGCATCATGTTGGCGGGTCTGGCGGCCCGTTCCACCACGAACTTGGCGGCCATGCTGGCGGCACACAGCAGGGCGGTGAGATCACCGAGCAGATGGCTGCCGTCCCGGCTGCCGGAAAACACCAGCGCCAGTCCCCCCAAACACAACAAAATCGCCAGCCAGGTGCGGGCGGATACCGTCTCTTTCAGCACAAAACGGCTGAGCAGGGCGCCGATCAGCGGCGCGGCACTGAGGATGATCAGGGTATTGGCGACACTGGTCAGACGGATCGAGAGCACGAAGGTCACGGTACAGACCGCATAAAACAGCGCCGAGCCCAGGCCGAGGGTGAACAGCTTGCGGTTGGGGCGGTAGTGGCGAGCCCGCCACAGGCAGACGGCGCCGATGCACAGGCTGAGCAGCAACCCGCGCCAGAACAGCAAAATCCAGGGGTCGGCGCTGATCAGCTTGATCAGCAGCGCATCCAGGCTCAGCACGGCGACCCCGGTGGTGGTCAGCAGTCTTCCCTTCAGGCGGTTATCCATGGTGTGCTCCCGTTTGTTGCATGATTGTTATACCCGCATGGTATGTCTGGCGGGTTGCCGGCGCGGCTCTGTTGGCGGCCTGTTGTTGCCATAAAACGACCTGCGGCAGGGAAGCGCCCCGAGACCGACGGCCTGGAATCGCGGCGTTAACAGCATGGCATCATCGGCAGCCCGGCTCAGCCCCGTTGCTTCTGGCGGGCCTGGCTGGGCGAGATGCCGAAGTAATCCTTGAAACAGTGGCTGAAGTGGGTCGAGCTGAGAAAGCCGCAGGCCACGGCGATATTGACGATGGTGTCATCGCTTTGCAGCAGCAGGCGGCGGGCATGGGTGATACGCAGCTCCAGGTAATAGCGGGAAGGCGTGGTTTCCATGTGGGTTTGAAACAGCCGCTCGATACGCCGGCGGGACACCCCGACAAAAGAGGCCAGTTCATCGACACTGAGCGGCTCCTCGATATTGCTGCTCATCAGTCGCAGCAGGTTGCGCAGGGTCTCCGGAAAACTGGGATCGTCGGCGGGCAGGATCAATCGGGCCTCGTCGCTGTCGGCGACCTGGTCACAGCTGAGGATCTCCCGAATGGCGCGCACCGTGGCCTTGTCCTGCACCTGTTCGATCAGGGCCAGCATCATTTCCAGCGCGCTGCTGGGGCCGGCGCTGGTCACCCGTTTTTCTTCCACCACCAGCACCCGGTCCGACACCTTTACCTGCTTAAACCGCTCCCGGGCAAAGGCGTGGTTGTCCGGGTGCAGGGCGCAGCCGAGCTGGTCGAGCAGGCCGGCATGGGCCAGCGCAATGGCGCCGTTCCATAACCCGCCCAGAATGATGTTGTGCCTGGCCGCCGTTTTCAGTTTGGCGGTCAGCGGTGGCTGCTCCGCCAGCGAGCAGCGGTAGCCGCCACACACAATCAGGATATCCAGCGCCTCTTCTCCTTCCAGCGGCAATTGACTCAGCTCGCCGCTGGTGGAGATATCCAGCGCCAGATCGCTTTTTACCGTCACGCTGTTCAGGCCGAAGGTACAAAAACTGAACAGGGGCGCGGTACGTACCAGGTTGGCGGTGACCAGGGCGTCCACCGCGGCGGTAAAGGCCATCATCGAAAAGTGTTCGAGCAGTATAAAACCGACCCGTATGGTTTTTTCGCCGCTGTCCTGTGACGGAAGAAAGGCGCTGTTGGCATCGCGCAACAGGGTATTGAAATGACGTTTTTCTTTTACTTCACGCATCGACGACAGGCTCGTTCCGGTAACGGTTGATCAGGTCAGACCTGGATGAAGGGGGACGGGGTCATGATACCGGCAGCCATGCCACTTTTCATCTGCTGCGGCCGGCCGGTGGTCGTGTAGCGTCACATTTTCTGCACATCCTTGTCGCAAATACACAGCATTCCGGCGCAGCTAGTCAAACACCGGCCGATTGTACTCTTTACTATGAGCATCAATAAGGCTTGGAGTGACCGGCAAAACGGCACGGCCAAGGATGACAAGTCTGGTTGGGGGCGCATCGCCCGCAAAGGAGAGCAACACGATGTTCAGCAAGCAAACCCGCATACAGGATATGGACCCGGCACTGTGGGCCGCCATGGAAGAAGAAGCCGCCCGGCAGGAACAGCATATCGAGCTGATTGCCTCGGAAAACTACACCAGCCCGGCGGTGATGGAAGCCCAGGGCTCGGTGCTGACCAACAAATATGCGGAAGGCTATCCGGGCAAGCGCTATTACGGTGGTTGCGAAGCGGTAGACAAGGTTGAATTGCTGGCCATCGAGCGTGCCAAGCAACTGTTCGGTGCCGACTATGCCAACGTGCAACCTCATTCCGGCTCCCAGGCCAACGCCGCCGTGTACATGGCGCTGTGCGCTCCCGGCGACACCGTGCTGGGCATGAGCCTGGCCCACGGTGGTCACCTGACTCACGGTGCCAAGGTCAGCTTTTCCGGCAAAATCTACCACGCGGTGCAGTACGGCCTGAACGAAGCCACCGGTGAAGTGGACTACGACCAGGTGGAAGCCCTTGCGCTGGAGCACGAGCCGAAGATGATCGTGGCCGGCTTCTCGGCCTATTCCCGGGTAATGGACTGGGCCCGTTTTCGCGCCATCGCCGACAAGGTAGGTGCCTATCTGTTCGTCGACATGGCCCATGTGGCCGGTCTGGTGGCCGCCGGTGAATACCCCAACCCGGTGCCCCATGCCGACGTGGTGACCACCACCACCCACAAGACCCTGCGCGGCCCCCGCGGCGGCCTGATCCTGGCCAAGGCCAATCCGGAGCTGGAGAAAAAGCTCAACGCCGCCGTTTTCCCCGCCGCTCAGGGTGGCCCGCAAATGCACGCCATCGCCGGCAAGGCCGTGGCCTTTGCCGAGGCACTGAAGCCGGAATTTACCGTATACCAGAAGGCGGTGGTGGAAAACGCCCGCGCCATGGTGGATGTGTTCCAGAGCCGCGGTTTCGACGTGGTCTCTAACGGCACCGACAACCACCTGTTCCTGCTCGATCTGTCCGCCAAGGGCATTACCGGCAAGGATGCAGACCGGGTACTGGGCGATGCCAACATCACCGTCAACAAGAATGCCGTGCCCAACGATCCCCAGTCGCCGTTCGTGACCTCGGGCCTGCGTATCGGTACCCCGGCGGTAACCACCCGCGGCTTCAAGGTCGAGCATTGCCGTCAGCTGGCCGGCTGGATCTGCGACATTCTGGATCATATGGACGACCCGGAAGTGATTATTTCGGTGAAGGACCAGGTCGCGAGCCTGTGCAGTTACTTCCCGGTATATCGTTAATTTTTTAATTAAAACAGGTTGCTCCGTGGCCTTAAAGCCGATTGGGGCAGTCCTCCTGGCCGCGTCGGCGTGAGGATGCCCCAACGGCAAGCGTACCGGCTACAGAATTCAAACTGACAGGTGATCACTATGCAAAAATATTCCGGATTCGGGCTTCTCAAGCACGCCCTGACCCACCATGAAAACTGGCAGCGGGTGTGGCATAACCCCACGCCCAAGGCCGAAGGCTACGACGTCATCATCGTGGGTGGCGGCGGCCATGGTCTGGCCACGGCCTACTACCTGGCCAAGGAGCACGGCATCACCAACGTGGCGGTGATCGAAAAGGGTTACCTGGGTGGCGGCAACACCGCCCGTAATACCACTATCGTGCGTTCCAACTACCTGTGGGACGAAGCGGCGCACCTGTATGAGCATTCCATGAAGCTGTGGGAAGGGCTGGCGCAGGATCTGAACTACAACCTGATGTTCAGCCAGCGCGGCGTGCTCAACCTGGGCCATACCCTGCAGGACATGCGTGACATCGAGCGCCGGGTCAACGCCAACCGCCTGAACGGCATCGACGGTGAAGTGCTCAACGCCAAGCAGGTACAGGATCTGGTGCCGATTCTGGATTGTTCCAAGAACGCCCGTTATCCGGTGCTGGGTGCCTCCTGGCAGCCGCGCGGCGGTACCGCCCGTCACGACGCCGTGGCCTGGGGCTTTGCCCGCGCCGCCGACGCCATGGGTGTACACCTGATCCAGCAGACCGAAGTCACCGGCATTCGCCGTGAAAACGGCGCCGTGACCGGGGTGGAAACCACCCGCGGCTTTATCGCCGCCCCCAAGGTCGCCTGTGTTACCGCCGGTAACTCCGGTGTCATGGCCGAGATGGTCGGCATGAAACTGCCGCTGGAGTCCCATCCGCTGCAGGCGATGGTATCCGAGCCGGTCAAGCCGATCCTCGACACCGTGGTCATGTCCAACCACGTGCACGGTTATGTGTCCCAGTCCGACAAGGGTGACCTGGTCATCGGCGCCGGTATCGACAGCTACCTGGGTTACGGCCAGCGCGGTTCCTTCCCGATAGTGGAAGAAACCATGGCGGCCATCGTGGAAATGTTCCCCATCTTCAGTCGGGTTCGTCTCAACCGTACCTGGGGCGGCATCGTCGACACCTGTCCGGATGCCTGTCCGATTATTTCCAAGACCCATATCAAGGGCCTGTATTTCAACTGCGGTTGGGGCACCGGCGGCTTCAAGGCCACGCCGGGCTCGGGCAACGTATTTGCCCACACCATCGCCAAGGATGAGCCCCATCCCCTGGCCAAACCGTTCAATGTCGACCGCTTTACCACCGGTCACCTGATAGACGAACACGGCGCTGCCGGCGTAGCCACTGAGGAGAGTGACATGTTAAACATTTATTGTCCGCACTGCGGCGAACACCGGGAAGAAGAAGAATTCCACTACGGCGGCGAGGCACACATTGCCCGCCCGGCGGATCCGAATGCGCTCAACGACGAAGAATGGGCCCAGTACCTGTTCCTGCGCAAGAACAAGCGCGGGCTGCATCATGAGATGTGGTACCACGCCGCCGGTTGCCGCAAGTTCTTCAATGCCACCCGGCACACCGTGACCTATGAAATCAAGGAAACCTACAAGGTGGGCGAACAGCCCAAGCAAGGAGGCCAGTCATGAGCCAGCAACATCGCCTTCAGGGCAAGGGTCGGGTAGACCACAGCAAACCGCTCAGCTTTATTTTCAACGGCAAGCGCTATCAGGGCGTGGCCGGTGACACCATCGCCTCGGCGCTGCTGGCCAACGGGGTCGACGTGGTCGGCCGTTCGTTCAAGTATTCCCGTCCGCGCGGCATCATGGCGGCCGGTGCGGAAGAGCCGAACTGCATCCTGCAGGTGGGCAGCAGCGAAGCCACCATGATCCCCAACATTCGCGGCACCCAGGCCGAGCTGTACGACGGCCTCACCGCCGCCAGCACCAACGGCTGGCCGAACGTGGACAAGGACATCATGGGCCTGATGGGCAAGCTCGGCGGCAGCATGATGCCCCCCGGCTTCTACTACAAGACCTTCATGTACCCCGAGTCCATGTGGCCGAAGTACGAACATCTGATCCGCAAGGCCGCCGGTCTGGGCCGGGTGCCGAAAGAGCGGGATCCGGACACCTACGACAAGCTCAACCATCACTGCGACGTGCTGGTAGTGGGTGGCGGCGCGGCCGGTCTGGCGGCGGCACTGGCCGCAGGCCGTCGTGGCGCCCGCGTGATCCTGGTGGACGAACAGAACGAGTTTGGTGGTCATCTGCTGCACAGCACCCAGCCCATCAACGGCCAGGCGCCGGCGAAATGGGTGGAAGAAGCGGTCAATGAACTGCAGGCGCTGCCCGACGTGACCCTGCTGCCGCGCAGCACCGCCGCCGGTTATTACGATCAGAACTTCGTCACCGTACTGGAGCGCCGCACCGATCATCTGGGCGAGCGCATCTCCGGCAAGACCCGCCAGCGCCTGCACCGCATTCGTGCCAAGCGCGTGGTGCTGGCCACCGGCGCCCACGAACGCCCGCTGGTGTTCGGCAACAACGATCTGCCCGGCTGCTTCGTGGCCAGCGCACTCTCTACCTACGTCAACCGTTACGGCGTGGCCCCGGGCAACAGCCTGGTGCTGATGACCTGTAACGACTATGGCTACCAGGCAGCGCTGGACTGGCTGGATGCCGGCCGCGATCTGGTGGCGGTGGTCGACAGCCGTCATCGTCCCGAAGGCGCCCGTTATCAGGCGTTGAAGGCACGTGGCGTCAAGGTGTATACCGGCCACGGACTGATTGAAGCCAGCGGCAAGAAGCGGGTGAACGGCGCCAAGGTGGCTCCGCTGTCCAGCGATTGCAGCCAGGTGAGCGGGGAAGTCGTCAGCCTGTCCTGTGACACCATTGCCAGCTCCGGTGGCTGGAGCCCGGTGGTGCATCTGTCTGCCCATACCGGTTCCCGTCCGGTGTGGAGCGACAAGGTCATCGGCTTCGTGCCCGGTGAAACCGTGCAGCAGCAGCTGCTGGCCGGTGGCGTGCAGGGCACCTATCTGCTGTCCGACGTGCTGGCCGAAGGCCTGAGCGCCGGCCGCGAGGCCGCCGTTGCCGCCGGTTACGGCGACATTGCCGCCCAGGTTCAGGATGCCGAGATCAAGACTCAGGATCCGCAGGAAGATGCCGCCCAGGCGCTGTTCCTGATACCGCACAGCCGTGCCATCAGCCGTGCGCCCAAGCAGTTTGTGGATTACCAGAACGACGTGACCGCCGCCGGTATCGAACTGGCCGTGCGCGAGGGCTTCGAGTCCATCGAACACATCAAGCGTTACACCGCCATGGGCTTTGGTACCGATCAGGGCAAGCTGGGCAACATCAACGGCATGGCGATTGCCGCCCGGGCCATGGGCAAGAGCATTCCCGAAACCGGTACCACCGTGTTCCGTCCCAACTACACCCCGGTGACCATGGGAGCCCTGGCCGGTCGCGATGCGCACCATCTGTTCGACCCGGCGCGGTTTACCGCCATGCATGCCTGGCATGTGAAGCACGGCGCCGAGTTTGAGGACGTGGGCCAGTGGAAGCGCCCCTGGTACTTCCCCCAGGCCGGTGAAGATCTGCACCAGGCGGTTAACCGCGAATGTGTGGCGGTGCGGACCAGCGTGGGCATTCTGGATGCTTCCACCCTGGGCAAGATCGACATTCAGGGGCCTGACGCCCGGGAATTTCTGTCGCGCATCTACACCAACGCCTGGGCCAAGCTGAGCCCCGGCAACTGCCGCTACGGCCTGATGTGTAAAGAAGACGGCATGGTGTTTGACGACGGTGTGACCTCCTGTATCACCGACGAGCATTTCATCATGACCACCACCACCGGCGGCGCCGCGGGCGTACTGCAGTGGCTGGAACTGTGGCACCAGACCGAATGGCCGGAGCTGGAAGTGTACTTCGGTTCGGTCACCGACCACTGGGCGACCATGACGGTTTCCGGCCCCAACAGCCGCAAGGTGCTGGAAAAGGTTTGTGAAAACGTGGACCTGTCCGGCGAGGCCTTCCCCTTCATGGGCTGGCGCGACGCCACGGTGGCGGGCGTCAAGGCGCGGATCTTCCGCATCTCCTTCACCGGTGAGCTGAGCTTCGAGATCAACGTACAGGCGAACTACGGCCTGCATGTGTGGGAAGCGGTGATGGAAGCGGGTGCCGAGTTCAACATTACTCCGTACGGCACCGAGACCATGCACGTGCTGCGTGCCGAGAAGGGCTTCATCATCGTCGGTCAGGACACCGATGGTTCCGTGACCCCCTTCGATCTGAACATGGGCTGGTGTGTGGGCAAGACCAAGCCGTTCCCCTTCATCGGCCAGCGTTCCTGGTCGCGCTCCGACACCGCGCGCACCGATCGCAAGCAGCTGGTGGGTCTGAAGTGCAAAGAGGCGAAAACCGTGATTCCGGAAGGCGCGCAAATCGTGCCGGACCCGAATCATCCGGTGCCGGTGCCCATGATCGGGCATGTGACGTCCAGTTACTACAGTGCCAACCTGGGTCACAACATCGCCATGGCGGTGATCAAGGACGGCCTGAACCGCATGGGCGAAACCGTGTATTGCCCACTGGCCGATGGCCGGGTGCTGGAAGCCGAGATCACCAGCCCGATTTTCTATGATCCCAAAGGAGAGCGTCAGCATGTCTAACAACACCGCCAAACTGGCCGAAACCCAGACCGAGGTGCGGGTGGAGTCCCCGCTGTATCACGCCAATCTGGACGCCCTGGCCAAAAAAGACCAGCAGGGCGAGGTGGTGCTGCGCGAGAAGGCGCTGCTGGGTCACCTGGTCCTGCGCGGCAACGCCGGCAACGAGCTGTTTGCCAAAACCGTGGAGAAGGTACTGGGGGTGGCGTTGCCCACCACCCCGTGCACCTCGGTGGAAAACGACAAGGTGCTGGTGCAGTGGCTGGCGCCGGACGAATGGCTGATCATCACCGAAGGCGGCCGGGAAGGGCAGCTGGAAGTTCAATTGCGCGAGCACCTGAGCGGCCATTACTCGCTGGTGGACGTGAGCGGCGGCCAGACGGTGCTGGCGCTGTCGGGCCCCAAGGCCGAGATGGTGATCCGCAAGTCCTGTCATTACGACGTGCACCCCTCGAGCCTGCCGACCGGCAAGTGCGTGGGCACCACCTTCGCCAAGAGCGCGGTGCTGCTGCGTCGTACCGGTGCCGACAGCTTCGAGCTGGTGATTCGCCGCAGCTTCTCCGACTACCTGTGGATGTGGTTGCAGGACGCCAGTCGCGAATACGGCCTGGTTATCCAGAAGTAAGATAATTGAACGCGGCCTCCGCAGCATGCGCAGGGTCGGTTGATATCGGCCCTGCAGGCACCGCCGCAGGGCCGAATTTATTCGGCCATCGCCAATCGGAGGCTGCTCAGGGAATGACAACCGGGACCAACAAGGAGGCTGTCGCATGACACAACACGATACTCTTATTCTGACCGCCAGCTGTGCCAGCCGGCTGGGCACCGTGGATGCGGTAACCAGCTATCTGCGCCAGCACCGCTGTTACGTGGCGGACATGCAGACCTTTGATGATGCCCGCGTCGGCCATTTTTTTATCCGTGCCGAGTTTCGCAAGCCCGACAACGGCGTCTTTGATGAAGCGGCGTTTCGCGACGGTTTCGCCCCCCGGGCGGCCGAATTCGGCATGCAGTGGGAGCTGACCGAACGCAGCCGCAAGCCCAATGTGGTGATCATGGTGTCCAAGTTCGATCACTGCCTCAACGATTTGCTGTACCGCTATCGCACCGGTCAGCTGGCCATCGAGATCCCGGCGATTATTTCCAATCACCCGGATCTGCAGCGGCTGGCCGACTGGCACCATATTCCCTATTACCACCTGCCGGTTACCGCCGAGACCAAGGCCGAACAGGAAGCCAAGATCTGGCAGATTGTGCAGGAGTCGCAGGCGGACCTGGTGGTGCTGGCGCGTTACATGCAGGTGCTGAGTCCCGAGCTGTGCAATCAGTTGGCGGGGTGGGCCATCAATATTCACCATTCGTTGCTGCCCGGCTTCAAGGGCGCCCAGCCCTATCACCAGGCCTATGACAAGGGCGTGAAGCTGGTGGGGGCCACGGCCCATTACATCAACAACGAGCTGGACGAGGGCCCCATCATCACCCAGGGCATTCAGACGGTGGATCACAGTCATTATCCGGAAGACCTGGTCGCCAAGGGCCGCGATGTGGAATGCATCACCCTGGCCCGGGCCATTCAGTATCACATCGAAAAACGGGTGTTCATGTACCAGGGCAAGACGGTGGTACTGGGCAGCTAAATCCCGTTCTACAACAGCTAATACAGGAGCAAGCGGTCAGAGTCCGTAAAACAGAGCTCCCAGGAAGGAGTCTGTGTGCGGGATCTGGCGGCTTTATTCAACCAACGACAAGGAGATAGCATGTCTAACAAGATCACGGTTCTGCGCGATACCCAGCCCGAAGTGCTGCTGGATGCCACCAAGTGGGAAAAGCTGTCCGGCGACCCGCACACCGTTAACCTGAACGCCTACCAGTCGGAAGACGGCAGCAAGCTGATGGGTACCTGGATGTGTACGCCGGGCAAGTGGGCGGTGAATTACACCAAGTGGGAATATTGCGATTTCCGTGAAGGCTACTGCATTCTCACCCCCGAAGGCGGCGAGCCCATTCACCTGAAAGCCGGCGACATCTTCGTGGTCGAACCCGGCTTCCAGGGCACCTGGGAAGTAGTGGAAACCGTGCGCAAGTACTTCGTTTTTGCCTAAACGGTAAACAGGGTATTTGCCCAAACGGCGATTTTCTCGAGGCTATGACTGACATAACAGCCTCGCCCGAGAAATAACCATCGGCCTGCGCACTGCGCAGGCCGATTTTGTTTTTACTGACCGTTACACTCCGGCATTGCCTGTTAATATCGTCCGGTAGCTGCCACTTCAGTCGGCAGGCCCAGCGCAGCTGGGCAATACAAACAACGGTGGACATTGTTGCATGGGGAGTCGTGGATCAGAGGAAACAGGGTTGCCTCCTCCGACCCGCTCGAGCACATCCTTGTGACGCTCGGCTGAGGCAATCCCTGTTACCTCTTCCTGAATGCCGAGTGGCCTGTTGGTGCCGCGTTAGCTGATGCGAACGACTCAATGTTCGCATTCGGGTTGCGGTGCGGAAGGGGGGCTTTCTGAATGCCACGCCGGAATTGACGGGAGGGCAAAGGGAGCGGCTCGGCCGACCATCCGCGCCACGGATGGCGCGGCTGAGCCTCCACGGATGGATTTACGGCGAGTCGGCGGAGCTGGCCCTTTGGCCTCTGTACTACCTGAACTTCCGGTTTTGGTGACGTTGTTGCTCAACAATGCCGGTTCGGTCTGCTGGCCATCTTCCCCGCTGATAATGCCAAAAACCGACTTGTGTAACCCGAGAGTAAGAATAAGATAACGTGTTGATTATATGGAGTCGCGAGATGCAACCGATCAAAAATCTGCCCGCCAGGGATGGTCAGCTTGGCTGGTTCGAGTCAGTCCCCTTTCAGCGGCCAATGCCGGTACGGCAGGCCGAGCAGAATGAACATTTCGACATCATCATCATCGGCGCCGGTTTCTCGGGGCTGGCCACCGCCGGCCGGCTTGCCGAGCTGCGGCCGGAGGCACGTATCGCCGTGATTGATGCGCTGGAAGTCGGCCAGGGGACTTCTGGTCGCAATGCCGGCTTCATTATCGATTTACCGCACAATCTGGATGCAACCGAGCCCGATGTGGAGTTGAACACCAGGGTTCGGGACTTGAACTGTTTTGCCATCCAGCGGCTGAAACGCATTCAGGAGCAGCAAGGGCTTGATGTGTGCTGGCATGCCGCCGGCAAATACCTCGCCGCACACGAAGAAAAGCATTTCGCCAACCTGAACGCCTTTGTGAACACGCTGGAGGCGATAGGGGAGCAATACGAAATACTGGATGGTGAGGCCCTGGCAACGAGGCTGGGCACCCATTACTACCAGCGGGCCGTGTACACGCCGGGCAATATCCTGATGAATCCGGCGGCGCTGGCGATTTCCGTGGCCAGTGCCCTGCCGGATAATGTCACCCTGCTGGAAAATACCCCGGTACGCGAAGTCGACCTGTCCAACAAGGTCGTTCAGACCCCCAAGGCACGGCTCAGTGCCGACACCCTGGTGCTGGCAACGAATTCCTTCACCGAAAAGTTTGGGGTCTGCCGTAACCAGCTGGTGCCGGTATTCACCTATGCCAGCCTGACCCGTCCCCTCGACGACAGTGAAATCAGCCAGTTCGACGGGGTCACCCCCTGGGGGCTGACTTCGGCTCACCCCGCCGGCACCACGGTACGGCTGACGCCCGACAAGCGAGTCTTTATTCGCAATACCCTGAACTTTCAGCCGGCGCTTCGCAGTAGCCAGGCGCTGCTCGACAAGGCCAGAGATCAGCATCGCAAATCCTTGCTGGCCCGTTTTCCCCGGCTGGCAAATGTGCTGTTCGAATACACCTGGGGCGGCATGATCTGCATGACGATGAATCATGAACCCGTGTTCAAGGAGCAGGCGCCGGGCCTGTATGTGGTGGCCGCCATGAACGGGGTCGGGGTGGCGAAAGGCACTTATCTGGGCCACTACATGGCGGAGTTGATCTGCGGTAAACAAAGCCCGGAACTGGACTTTATCCTCCAGCATTCGGCCCCGAGCTGGGTGCCGCCGGATCCGGTGCGCAGCATGGGCGCCCGTATCCGGCTCGCGGTTGAAGCACGCAGGGCCAGAGGCGAGGTGTAACTTCCGGCCCCTGTTGCCGAAGAGGGTGGCTGCTTATTCCTGATCATGTGCCCTTGCTATGCTGAAAACAGGGTGGGGAACCGGGAGCGGATTGATGAGCGGATTGTGGTTGCTGATGGCGTTGACGCTGGCCAGTCCGGAGCCGCTGCATCCGGATCCGCTGAAAGAAGCCTTGGTGCAGTTCGAACGGCTCGATGGCTACCGGCTGCAACTGCGCAGCGAAGGGCCGGGCGGCAACCAGCTTCTGCTGTATGCCTATCGCAAACCCGGCCTGGTGCGCATGGATGTGCTGTCTCCCCATGCGGGGGCGGTGCTGATTTACCGCCCCGACAGCCATCGGGTCCGGCTCTGGCCCTTCGGCCTGCGCTGGCCTTCGGTCAGCCTGCCGCCCGGGCACTCACTGGTGATCAGCCCCCATGGCCATCGGGTAGACAAGTCCGATGTGGGGGTGCTGTTGCGGACGGTATTGGAGATGCAGCAACAAGGCCAGACCCTGGTAAGGCACGAGGCGCAAATGGCGGGACGAGCGGCCTGGCGTCTGGTGGTGCGGGGGCCGGCCGGGCCGGGTGAAGTCACGCGCTACGAGTTGTGGCTCGACCGGCAATGGCTGTTTCCGCTCAAGGTGATCGGCAGCGACGACAGAGGCAACCGGCTGGAAACCGTCTGGCTGGAGCAGATTGAGCTCGATCCCGCCTTTCCCGATGACTTTTTCTCTCCCTGAGCCTGCCGATGACGAACTACGACCTGATGAGCTGCTGGCAGATAGCGGCCCCGAGAGAGGCGGTGTATCGGGCCCTCGGCCAGCCGACGGACTGGCCACGCTGGTGGCTGGGGTTGCGCCGGGTAGAAGAGCTGGGCTCATGCAATGAACGTAGCAACGACCAGAGTAACGAACACAGTAACGACCGGAATCACGAGCAGGGCACTGGCCGGGGGTATCGCTACCACTGGCAGAGCCCCCTGGGGTATCCGCTGCGGTTCGATATCCGGGTGATCCGGCTCTATGCGCCCTGGTTGATGGTGGGGCAGGCCAGTGGCGATGTGGAAGGCTGGGGGTGCTGGCAATTGACCGAGGCGGCGGGGGGGACCCTGGTGCGCTACCGGTGGCGGGTGCGCACCACCCAACCCTGGATGAACCTGAGTGCGCCTCTGGCCCGACCGCTGTTTGTCTGGAGCCACGACGCCATGATGCAGAGCGGCGCCGTCGGCCTCTCGCGCTGGCTGCAGGCTCCGCTCGGCGCCGGCGGCTGCCGGCGCTGAGCGGGGCGGGCGTTACTTCTTGTGCTTGCCGATGCCGTAGTCCTTGAGCTTGTTGGCGATGGCGGTGTGGGAAATATCGAGCCGTTTGGCCAGTTGCCGGGTGGAAGGATACTCCGGGTAGAGCCGTTCCAACAGCAGCCGCTCGAAGCCCTTCATCGCCTCGTCCAGCGAGCCTTCGCACAAGGTGTCCAGCCCTTGCAGGCTGCTCTGCTCCGGCAGGGCCAGCTCGGCCAGGCTCAGCTCGTCCCCTTCCAGCAGGCTGATGGCCCGGTACAGGCTGTGGCGCAGCTGGCGTACGTTGCCCGGCCAGGGGTAATGCTGCAGGTAGTCGCTCAGGGCGCGCGACAGCCGCGGGCGGGGTCGTTCCAGTTCGGCGGCGAAGCGGACGCAGAAGTGCTGGGCCAGGGGCAGTATGTCTTTCTGCCGTTCACGCAGCGGCGGTATGCGCAGGTTGAGCACGTTGAGCCGGTAGAACAGATCCTGGCGGAACAGACCGCCCTGCACCAGCCTGGCCAGATCCTGCTGGGTGGTGCAAATGACCCGGATATCCACCTTGACCTCCTGCTCGTCACCGAGGCGGCGGAACACGCCGTCCTGCAGCACGCGCAGCAGTTTCATTTGCATCAGTGGTGACATCTCGCCGATTTCATCGAGGGCCAGGGTGCCGCCATTGGCCTGGTCCAGCACCCCGCGTTTGCCCTGGGTGTTGTTGCCGAAGGCGCCGGGGGCATAGCCGAACAGCTCGTTTTCGGCGGCCTCGTCGGGAATGGCGGCGCAGTTGAGCAGGATGAAGGGGCCTTCACCGCGCAGGCTGGCCTGATGGCAGGCGCGGGCCAGCAGCTCCTTGCCGGTGCCGGTTTCGCCCTGAATCAGCAGGGGGGCATCCAGGGTGGCGAGCCGGCGGGCTTCACGGATCAGCTTTTCCATCGCCGGACTCTGGGCGATAAAGCCGTCGAAGTGGCCGCTGTCGCGGCTGCGCATCACCTTGAAGTGCTGGCCGATGCGATAGGCGGACTTGAATACCACCACGGCGCCGGCCAGGCTCTGGTCGCCGGACTCTTCCGTGACCCATATCGGCAGAAAGTCAGCCAGGTAGGGTTCGCCGTCCAGGGTGACTTTTTCACTCAGTGGCTGGGGGGATGCCTGTTCCAGCCAGCGACCGACATGCACGCCCTTCAGCAGCGGGCCCAGGGGTTGCTGCACCAGCTGTTGCGAGCTCTGGTCGAGCAGGGCACAGGCCGCGTCGTTGGCCAGGGTGATCTGGCCCCGGGTGTCCACCGCCACCACCGCATCGGGCAGCACCTTGAGCAGCGCCATGGTGGCGTTATGTTCCTGCTCCGACGGCATGCAGGCGATGGTTTTGACGTCGAATACCCCGGGAATGCGACGGATGGCCGGCATCAGGTGCTGCAGGGCGGCAAAGTCGAGGGTAGGGAAGTTGAGGTAGATGATGCCGCTGATATCGATCTCGATACCGCGCAGATCGATCTGGTGCTCCACCAGGATGTCGAGCAGCTCCCGGGTCAGGCCCAGGCGGTCTTCACAGGTCACTTTTAAGCGCATGGCAATGTCTTGAACCAAATCGGGGTGTAAATAATACCTTACACCCGGGGCCGATACGAGCCTCGGTCGGATGACCTGTGCCTCAAACTTCAAAAAAGTCGGCATTTTCTGCTACGGAACGGTTTACGGCGGCGGGCGGCTCATACATCCTTAGCCCCCTTCATTCGGCCCGGTGCCAGGATGATAAAATGACAACTATTCAGTAAAAATAATATTCAGGTGAAGTAATGAGCGAAGCGGTATTCAGAACGGTCAAGTCGTCGCAGGTGATCCTCAAGGAACTGATGGTGCCTTCCTATGCCAATTTCGGTGGCAAGGTCCACGGTGGCATTATTTTGTCGCTGATGGATAAAATCGCCTATACCTGCGCGGCTACCCATGCCAAGGGGTATTGTGTTACGGCCTCGGTGGACTCTGTTGACTTCGTTAATCCGGTGGAAGTGGGCGATTTGCTGACCCTGTATGCGTCAGTCAACTACGTGGGCAAAAGCTCGATGGAAGTGGGCATCAAGGTGGTGTCCGAAGACTTCAAACAGGGCATCGTCAAGCATACCAATACCTCTTACTTCACCATGGTGGCGCTGGACGAACAGACCCGCAAGCCCTGCCAGGTGGCCGGCCTGCAGCTGGAAGACGAAGAAGAAATTCGCCGTTTCGTGATGGGCAAGCTGCGCAAGCAACTGCGTCGCACCCACCAGCAGGAAATTACCGACATTCGCAAGTCGCTGGAGCTGGGTCAGGCCATCAGCCAGCTGGAAGGCGAAAACTGCCTGTTGCCCAAGGGGTAAATACCCGCGGTCATGACCCGTTACGAGCAGCTGGCACAACAGCTGCGTGAACAGATCCGCACCGGCGTCTGGCAGGAGGGCGACAAATTGCCCTCGCTGCGCGACACGGTGCGGCGTTCGGGGCTGAGTCTGATGACGGTGCTCAGCGCCTATCAGTTGCTCGAAAGCCAGGGCTGGATCCGCTCCCGGCCCCAGTCCGGCTATTTTGTCGCCCCCGCCCGGGTGACCCCCCGTTATTCATCATCTCCCCCACCATTGCTGCCATCGGAAACGGTGGATATCAACGCCTTCATCTTCAGCGTGCTGCAGGCCGGCAACGATCCCGGTTGCGTGGCCCTGGGCTCCGCCTTTCCCGATGCCTCGCTGTTTCCCCAGCATCAGCTGTCCCGCTCCCTGATCAAGGTGGCCCGGCAGATGCCCTCGCAGGGGAGCGGCGTGACCCTGCCGCCCGGTTGTGCCGATCTGCGCCGCAGCATCGCCCAGCGTTACGCCGCCCGGGGCATGGAGGTTTCGCCCGACGAAATCGTGATCACCTCGGGCGCGCTGGAAGCCCTCAATCTCGGCCTGCAATCCCTGACTCGCCCCGGAGACTGGGTGGTGGTGGAATCGCCGGCTTTTTACGGTGCCCTGCAGGCCATAGAGCGGCATCAGCTCAAGGCGGTGGCGGTGGCCACGGACCCGCAGCAGGGCATGGATCTGGACGCCCTGGCTCAGGCCCTGCGGCAATACCCGATCAAGGCCTGCTGGCTGATGAGCCATGCTCAGAACCCGCTGGGCGGCAGCATGCCGGCGGCCAGCAAGCAACGGTTGCTGGCGCTGCTGGCCGAACACGGGGTCGGTCTGGTCGAAGACGATGTGTATGGCGAGTTGTATGCCGGGCTGGCGCCGCCGTTGCCGGTCAAGGCCTGGGATCGGGAAGGGCGGGTGTTGCACTGCGGTTCCTTCTCCAAGACCTGGCCACCGGCTTCCGGATTGGCTGGGTGGCGGCGGGGCAGCAGGCCGGGGTCATTCAGCGCCTGCAGCTGATGAGCACCCTCTCCACCAGTGCCCCCATGCAGCTGGCCCTGGCCGACTATTTGTCGTCCCAGCGTTATGACAAGCACCTGCACAGCCTGCGACGCACCCTGGAGCAACGCAAGCACATCTTTCATCGGGCCATTCTGCGGGCCTTTCCCGATGTGGTGCGGGTCTATTACGCCGACGGCAGCTATTTTCTGTGGCTGGAGCTGCCGACGCACTGCTGCGCCACCCGGCTGTACTGGCGGGCGCTGGAGGAGGGCATCACCATCGCGCCCGGCCGCATGTTCGCCGCCGGCGAGCAGTACCGGCACTGTTTTCGGCTCAACACCTCGCGGCCCTGGGATCCGCGCAGCGAGGCGGCGATTAACCGGCTGGCCGAGCTGGTCGGTGAACTGATCGCCGAGGGGCCGGGCGCCTGACACCGTTGGCCCTGTTGTCCGGCCCTGTTGCCCGATACTGTTATAGGGAAAAGTTCGCCGATGGGCACTGTTATGCCTTATTCGGTGGCAACTGTGCATGTTGTGGGGTGACCGGCCGTGTTTTACTGCGCCGGTCGTAACCGCCGATGCCGGCCGGCATCGGCCTGCCTTTCCCCTAACAAGCAATGTGAGCCCTATGGAAAACCACGCTTCCCGGATTGACGTCAAGGTCTGTACCGATCCCCGGCCCATCAGTCAGGGTCATGTCTATGTGCGAGCCCAGCGCGGGCGCTGGCAGCGTTTGCGCCAGTCGATCGGCTGGGTGCTGATGCTGCTGTTTCTGATGGGCCCCTGGCTGCGCTGGAACGGACAACAGGCGCTGCTGCTGGATCTGGATCAGCAGCGCTTTCATCTGTTCGGCGTGACCATCTGGCCGCAGGAGCTGACCCTGCTGGCGCTGTTGCTGATGGTGGCCGCCTTTGGCCTGTTCTTTATCACCGCCTTTCTGGGGCGGGTATGGTGCGGCTATCTCTGCCCGCAGACGGTGTGGACCTTCTGGTTCATCTGGGTAGAAGAAAAGCTGGAAGGCAGTGCCAACAAACGTCGCCAGCTGGACAAGGCCCGCTGGAGCCTGAACAAGGTGGCGCGCAAGGGCGGCAAGCACCTGATCTGGCTGCTGATCTCCCTGCTGAGCGGCTTTACCTTCATCGCCTATTTCGTGCCGGCCGCCGAACTGGCTGGCGGCTTGCTGCAGTGGTCTGCCGGGTTACTGCCCACCTTCTGGGTGGGGTTCTTCGCCCTGTGTACCTATCTCAACGCGGGCTGGATGCGGGCCATCATGTGCACCCACATGTGCCCCTATTCCCGCTTTCAGTCGGCGATGTTCGATCAGGATACCTACAGCGTCGGTTATGATGCCAAACGGGGTGAACGGCGCGGCCCTCGCTCGCGCAAGGCCGATGTAACGGCGTTGGGGCTGGGGGACTGCATCGACTGCAATCTGTGTGTGCAGGTATGCCCCACCGGTATCGATATTCGTGACGGTTTGCAGTATGAATGCCTCAACTGCGGTGCCTGCGCCGATGCCTGTGACCAGACCATGAACCAGATGGGCTATGCGACCGGCCTGATCCGCTATGCCAGCGAGCGTCAGCTGGCCGGCGGCAAGACCCGGCTCTGGCGACCCAAGCTGGCAGGTTATGGCCTGATGATGGTGCTGATGCTGGCGGCGCTGGTCCATGCCGCGGTCAACCGGGTGCCGATGGCGCTGGACGTGCAGCGGGATCGCAATCAGCTGTTTCGGGAAACGCCGGAAGGCTGGGTGGAGAACACCTACATGCTCAAGCTGTCGAACCGGACCCAGCAGCCCCGGCACTATCGGGTGCGGGTGGAAGGCATGGAGGTCGCGAGCTGGGTGGGCGCGGACGAGGTGGTGGTACCGGCCGGAGACATCGTCAACCTGTCCATCAGCCTGGCCGCGGATCCCTATTTGCTGTCGGGCAGCATGCAGCCGCTCCGTTTTGTGGCCGGTAACGACGAAACAGAAGTCCACGCCGACAGTCAGTTTTTCAGCCCGGGGTGGTAACGGGGTGCGCCGGTTCGGCCGGCGTACCCTCTCATATTGAATACAGGAGTAAGCCGAGATGATTCACTGGCCGGCCATTATCGAGTTTGCCGACGGGCAGGGTTATGCCTGGGTGGCGAGCGCGGAGGAGGTGGCCGAGCACCGGCCCCGGGACGGTGACCGGTTGCTCGACAGCTCGGGTCAGGCGCACCTTCTGTCGCAGCAAACCGGTGACGAGCTGTACTGTCAGCCCCAACCGCAGTTAGTATCGCTGCTCGAGCTCAATGCCGGGCTCAGGGAGTATGCCGCCAGTCTGGGAGTCTGCTGCACCAGTAAACTGACGGTGCGCACCCTGGCCGAGGCCATCGCCCTGGTCGCCTGGCTGGAGCAGCAATAGTCAATACAGATTGACGACACAAGAGGCTGACCCGATGACCTTTCCCTTACGCTGGCTGTGGTGGCTGCCGGTAGTGCTGCTGGTGCAGTCCTGCAGCAGTGATCCGGTGCCGCCCGTTGCACCCGCCGCGCCGAACGTCACCGTGCAAGGCATGGCGTCCTACTATGGTGCGCGTCACCATGGCCGCAAAACCGCCAGTGGCGAACGTTTCAACAAGGATGCGCTGACCGCGGCGCATCGTACCCTGCCGTTCGGTACCCGGGTGCGGGTGACCAACCTCAACAACCGCAAATCGGTGATCGTGCGCATCAACGACCGGGGGCCCTATGCCCGGGGGCGGATCATCGACTTGTCCGAGCAGGCGGCTCGGGAACTCAACATGATCCGCCAGGGGGTGGCCAGAGTGGAGCTGGAGCGGCTGGAATAGCCATGCGCCACGGCCTTGGACCCGCCACCGGGCGGGCAAGAGGTCGGTGTCATGAGCCTTCGGGCGAGGTGACCGTTGGCGATGGCTTTCTCAGCCTCGGGCCGCCGGGTCGGCGGGTGCCCCGGCCAGTTGCTGCTGGCAGCGACTCCGGCTGCCCGGTTGCAGGTAGGGGCGCAGTATCGGTTCCATGCCCTTGAGCACCTGCACCGGCAGCGCCGAGGTAAAGGTGAACTGATCCGACTCCTGCCCCGGCACATAGGCGGTGAGGGTGCCGAAATGGCGCTCGCCGATAAAGAACACGAAGGTGGCGGTGCGGTTGCGGGCCTCCGACTTGATCACATGGCCGTAGCGGGTCACGGTTTCGATACGGTTGTCACCGGTGCCGGTCTTGCCACCCAGGGTCAGCGGCGTGCCGTCTTCCAGGCTGAAGCTGCCCTGCAGGCGACGCGCGGTTCCCCCTTCCACCACCTGTGACAGGGCGTCGCGCAGAACCGCGGCGACCTCTTTGGCCATGACCCGTTGAGCCAGTTGCGGGTTGCGACCGAGGCGGGTTTCATAGGGGGTGTCGGCGGCAAAGTGCAGCCGGTCGATGCGTACCGTGGGCAACCGCACGCCCTCGTTCAGGATGATGCCCACCAGCTCCGCCAGGGCGGCCGGTTTGTCGCCGGAGCTGCCGATGGCGGTGGCCAGAGACGGCACCAGGTGGTCGAAGGGAAAGCCCAGCCGTTGCCAGCGTTGATGGATATCGCTGAAGGCTTCCACCTCCAGCATGGTGCGCATCCGGCTGTCACGGGCGCTGCGATGGCGGGTCTTGAACAGCCAGCCGTAGACCTCCTGACGTTCATCCTGGCTGGCCCCCGAGGCATCGGCAAAGCGGGCCTCGGGATAGCGTTGCAGGTAACCGAGCAGCCACAACTCCAGCGGATGCACCCGGGCGATGTAGCCTGATCCGGCAGGCTGTAGGCGCCGGGGCCATAACGGTGGTACAGCTCATCGAGCCGCTTCTCGCTCAGTCGTTCCGCAGGCAGCCGCCGGTGCAGAAAGGCGGCAAATTCCTGCGGGTCGGCCTCGGGCAGCAGATAGCGATGCACTGCCGCCAGCCGTACCGGGGTGGGGCGCAAGCCATCGAAGAAGCTGTCCAGCCGTTGTGTCGTGGTTTTGCCCTGATACTTGCGCCAGAACCTCAGCAGAAAGACCCGGCCTTCCTGGTCGGCGAAACGGCTCAGGTACTCCTGCCGCCGGGGATCCTTGTCGTCGGTCAGCAACTGGGCGCGGTCTTCGCTCTGATACAGGCTGTAGCGCATGATGTCGCGCAGCAGCCGGATGAAGGGCAGGTTGATGGACTCGCGCAAGGCTTCTATCAACTGCGGGTTGCGATGGTTGTCCTGGCGGCGGAAGTTGTTGAAGCTGTGCAGGCCGCCACCGGTAAAGAAACGTTCTCCGGGATTGGCGGAATAGGGGCGTTCCAGAGCGGCGGTCAACATCGTCGGCAGGGCGTGGTCCGGGTGGCTGAGCAGGTAGCCGATGGCCCAGCGACTGAGTATATCCTGTGACTCGGGGCGCAGCTGGCGCAGGCTGTCCGGCGACTTGCCGGCGTAACGCTGATGCAGTTCGGCGATGATTTCCAGATAGGTCGCCAGCACCCGCAGTTTGGCGGTAGAGCCCAGCTCCAGCTTGCTGCCTTCGTTGATGTCGAACGGCTGCTGGGTATTGTCGGTTTGCACCCGGACATCAAAACTCTCGTCGCCCCGTTCGAACAGGGTAAAGCTGTAACGGACCTCGGCGGTTTTTTCCGGTGACAGCAGGCGCTCACCGTAGAGTCCGATCTCTCCGGCCACCTGCGGATCGGCCAGCCGGTGCAGGTAGTGGGTGACTTGTTGCTGCAGCTCGGCGTTGAGGGTGGTGCGGGCCGACAGGTCGAGCCGGTCCAGCTCATAGAAGGAGGTGCCCAGCAGATTGGCCAGACGGCCCCGGGTCACCTGCAGCGTCTTGCTGTTTTCCACAAACTGGGTGACCGGCGCTTCGCCAAAGTGACGGAACTGCAGTCGTTGTGCCAGGGCGGCATCCCGCAACGCAGGGCTGATTATCCCCGCCTGGGTCTGCAGCCGCAGATAGCTGTCGGTCAGGGTGTGCAGGTCATCCCGTCCCCGGTACAGGTAGTAGGACGGGCGGCGCTGGGCAATCATCAGCGCCATCACCTGCCGCAGGGCCAGCCCCTGTTCGGCCAGCGACCCGGGCGACGGCTGGGCGGGGTCCAGCAGGCGGTTGACCTGCTCCAGCTCGGCCCCGAACCAGATCCACAACCCGTCGCCCAGGCCGTGAATTTCACCGTGGCCCGGGGCGGCGGCCAGCGGCACCGAGTTGAGGTAGGCCAGGGCAACACCCTGACGGGCGGCCAGGGTATCGGGCCCTTGCTGATAGGCGCGTATGCTGGCGGAGATCATCTGCCGCAGCTTTTCCTGGATGGAGTGGGTTCGCCCACCCGGTGAATGGCGATATTTTTCTATCTGGGTGGCGAGGGTGCTGCCGCCGGCCGAGTCGTCCCGTATCTCCAGTGCCCGGCCCAGTTGTGACAGCGCCGCCTTGGTAAAGCGCGGCCAGTCTACCGCCGGATTGGCCTGGGGCTGAGCCTGACTGAGCAGGTCCCGGTTTTCGATAAACAGCAGGGTGCCGACCACCAGCGGCGCTATGCTGGCAAAGTCGGAATAATGACGTTGCGGATAACGGTAGCGGTAGATAGGCTCGTCCCGGCAGTCGCCGATGAAGAGTCCGGCCTGGGATTTTTCCTGATAGGGCAAATACAGGCCATGGTGGCTGTATTGCTGCAGCGCCGGAGAAAACTGCACTTGCTGTTCGATCACGAACTGCTGTTGCTGCAGCGGGATCAGAAATTCCGGCAGCCGGGTGTAGCCCAGGCGTTGATCGAAGGGGCCTCGGTCGGGGTAGTGGATGGCCGAACTGGGGCCGGGTTCAAGCGAATAGCTCAGGGTCCGGGCATAGCGGGAAAGCTCCCGGGACTGCAGCCAGGAGGTTCGCATTTCAAACGACAGCAGCACGGCCGAGGCGAGCAGCAACAGTCCCAGCAGCGCCCACCATAACCACCGCCAGCGCCGCCGAACGAGCCGGGGTTCCTGCCGGGTTTCGTGCAACGAGGCGTGTTCAACTTCAGGTACCATACCCATAAATGACCCCTTGTCGCCATGTGTGGTAGCAGGGCTTCTTATACTAAGAGCGTAGCTTGGCGGCTTGCTGCGGGGGCGGTTCGCGCAAAATTATTTGTGTGATGAGACTTGAGAGGGGTCGTCAATGCTACCGGTCCGGCTGCTCGGCCAGGGCGACCCGACGGGCCTGCTGCTGCAGCCGGTACATGGCCTGGTAGCGGCCCTCGGGCAGGGCCATCAGCTGGCGGTGACTGCCGGACTCTACCAGTTCGCCGTGGGCCATCACCAGAATACGGTCGGCCTCGCTGATGGTCGATAACCGGTGGGCGACCACGATCAGGGTGACCTTGCCGTGCAGGGCCTTCAGCGCCTGTTGCACCACCTGTTCGGTTTCGCTGTCGACGTTGGCGGTGGCTTCGTCCAGCAGCAGTATGCGGGGAGCGGCGGCCAGGGCCCGGGCAATCACCAGTTGCTGGCGCTGGCCGGTGGACAGCCGGCTGCCGCGCTCGCCGAGGCGGGTGTCGAAGCCGTGCTCCAGGGCGTTGATGGTCTCCAGCAGATGGGCCTGCCGGGCGGCATTTTCTATCTGCTCCCGGGGCAGCTTGCGGCCCATGTCGATATTGTCATAAATGCTGCCCGCCAGAATAAAGGGCTCCTGGGGCACCAGGCCGATGCCCTGACGCAGCGCCTGCTGCCGGTAGCCGGTCAGGGGCTGACCATCGACGGTGATCCGGCCGCCATCCACCGGGTAGAAGCCGAGCAGCAGGTTCAGCAGCGTGCTCTTGCCGCTGCCGGTGTGACCCACCACGCCGATAAAGGCGCCGGCGGGAATATCGAGATCCAGTTGCTCGAACACCGGCTGGCCGGCGCGGTAGCCGAAGTCGACCCGCTCAAAAGCCAGCGCGCCATGGGCAATGGTGTTGCCGGTATTGCCGTAGTGTTGTTGCGGCTGTTGCATCAGCTGGTAGACCCGGTCTCCCGCCACCATCGCCTGCTGGTAGAGGTTGAAGCGCTGGGTGATTTCGGCCAGCGGTTCGGTAAAGCGGCCCATGAAGTTGAGAAAGGCATAGAGCACACCGATTTCCGCCACCCCGTTGACCAGTTGCCAGCCGAACACCTTGAGGATACCGAACAACACCAGCACGCTCAGCAGATCGATGGCGGGCCGCAGCAGCGCGGCTCCGATGTTGATGGTACGCATGCGGGCCCGGTAGTAGCGCCGGTTGAGTTGCTCGAAGCGTTCGGCGGAGTGCTGTTGCAGGCCACAGGCCTGCAATACCGTCATGCCGGCAATGGATTCGCCGAGGGTGGCGTTGATGTCGGAGCGCAACTGGCGACTGTCGGCCACCGCCCGGCCACTCAGCTTCTGGTACAGGTAGATCATTCCCATGACGGCCGGCAGCAGCAACAGCGCCACCAGCATCAGTTGCACGTTCAGTAACGCCATGGCAATGATGATGCCGACCAGCAGCACCACATTGGTCAGCACCACCGACAGAAACTGGACATAGAGATCCTTGATGGCTTCGGTGTCGTTGGTGATCCGGCTGACCAGCTGGCCGGTCATGGCCCGGTCGAAGAAGGTCATCGGCAGGCGCTGTACGTGGGTGAATACCTGCTGGCGAATATCCAGCACCGCGGCCAGTGCCATGTCGGTGAAACGCAGGGTCTGCTGGTATCTGAGCCAGGCGGCGGCCAGCTGGGTTCCGATATAGGCCAGGGCCAGCCCGGCTACCGGCCATGGCGGCAGGAATCCGGCCAGCAGGTAGTCGTCGATAAACACCTTGGCCAGCAGCGGGCCCGCCACATCGGCGGCGGTGGCCAGCAGCAACAGCAGCAGGGTTTTTACCAGCAACGGCTTGTCCCGATAGACATAGTCCAGCAGCAGGCCGAAGGTGCCCTTGCCCTGTGGTTGGGAGTGTTTGGCCCAGGAAGCTTCGGTCTGGGCGTGCTCGGCCGGTGCAGGTTCAGGCGTCATCGAGACGGGCCTCCAGTTGTTGATAGGTCCACATCCGGCTGTACCAGCCATCCTGTTTAACCAGTTCGGTGTGGTGGCCCGACTGCTGTATATGGCCGTGCTGGAGCACCAGAGTCCGGTCCGCATGTTCCAGCGCCGACAACCGGTGGCTGACGATGATGCAGCTCTGGCCCTGGCGGCGGCGCAACTGCTGCAGTATGCGTTGTTCGGTATCTACGTCCACCGCCGACAGCGCATCGTCCAGGATCAGGACCGGGGCGGTACTTATCAGGGCCCGGGCGATGGCCAGTCGCTGGCGCTGGCCGCCGGACAGGCTCATGCCCCGTTCACCCACCTGGGCGTCATAACCGCCGGGCAGGCGCAGTATGTCGTCATGCACACAGGCCTGGCGGGCCGCCTCCATGATGTCTTGCCGGCTGGCGCCGGGCCGGCCGAAGGCGATGTTGTCGGCAATGCCGGCACTGAACAGAAAGGCGTCTTGCGGCACATAGGCAAACTGGCGGCGCAGGGCGTCGAGCCGGTACTCGGCCAGGGGCACGGCGCCCAGGGTGATCTGTCCGCTGTCGGCCTCCCAGTAGCGCATCAGCAACTGCAGCAGGGTGCTCTTGCCGGCGCCGGTGGGGCCGGCGATGCCCAGCACCTGGCCCGGTGCCAGCGTCAGCGAGACATGTTGCAGCGCCGGTTGCCGGCTGTCGGGGTAGCGGAAATCCAGTTGCTCGACCCGGAGATCGGCGCCTTGCGGTTCACGGGTGCCGAGATCGGGAACGCTGTCGGGGATGGCCAGCAGGTCTTGGACCCGGGTCAGGGCGGCGCTGCCGCGTTCGACGATGTTGAGCAGCCAGCCGAAGGCGAACATTGGCCAGATCAGCTGGGCCAGGTACAGGGTGAAGCTGGTGAGCTGGCCCACGCTGAGCTGTTGGTGCCAGATAAGCCAGGCGCCAAAGCCCAGGGTCAGCAGCAGGGCGGCAGACATGGACAGGAACACCACCGGCTCGTAGAGGGCCTCGGCCCGGGCCACCTGATAGTTGCGCAGCGTGGCCGCCTCGGCAATGGCACCGAACTGACGGCTCTCGATGGTTTCCCGGCCCATGGACTTGACCAGTCGTATGCCGGCAATGGCTTCCTGGGCCTTGTCGTTGAGCACCGAGAACTGTTCCAGCGCCGCCCCGAAATGATGGTGGATACGGTTGGAGATGCGGTAAAACGCCAGTCCCATCAGCGGAAAGGGCAGCAGCGCGACCAGCGCCAGCCGCCAGTCGATGAGGCCGAACATGATGATCAGCACCAGCAGCAGGGTCAGCAGGCCATCGAAGCCGGACAAGACCCCTTCACCGGCGGCGACTTCGATGGCGTCGATATCGTTGGTGGCGCGGGCCATCAGGTCACCGGTGTTGTGGTGGCTGTAAAAGGCCTGGCCCTGCCGGGTGAGCCGCTCGAAGAAACGGCGGCGCAGCAGGTTGCCCAGCCGGTAGGAGGTGCCGAACAGCACCCGGCGCCAGCCCAGACGCAGGCCGTATACCGCCAGACCCAGCCCCAGGATCAGCAACAGCAGCCGGCCCTCGGCTTCACCATCGGCGGAGGCGACCAGCTGATCGACGGTGAGGCCGATCAGGTAGGGAATGGTCATGTTCATCGCCGACACGGTGGCGAGCATGATCAGCGCCAGGCTGTAGGTGCGCCAGTGGGCCCTGAAAAACCAGGCCAGTTGCCTGAATAGTTGCATGCTTGATCCCGAAACTCATTTCAATCTGGTTAAACAGGCGGTGTACGCAGGCCAAAGGGCCCGCTCCGCCGACTCGCTGTGAATACCTATATGTACGCTCTCTGTTTCATCCCTGAAACAGAAGGTCTGCGGAGCAGATCCCTTTGTCCTCCTTGATTTTCCGGCGTTGCCTGTTGGCGCCGTCTGCAGGCCACTCGGTGTTCAAAAAGAGGCAGCTGTGTTGCCTCTCTGGTACCGCACGCCTTACTGTTGCTCCAGATCAACCAGAAAAGCGCGGATGCGCTCGGCGTTGGCGCCCAGATCGCTTTTGCCGACCCGGGAGGCGGAGCGCATGTCGACTCTGGTATGGATTGCGGTGTGACTGTCGGACTCGTTCTCGACCGGCGTCAGGCGAATGGCCACGTCGTCGCGAAAGCCGAACAGGCGGCTGCTGACCACGGCTTCCAGTTGCTGCTCACTGTCGGTGGCCGTGTCGGTGCTAGTGTCGGCGGTCAGGGTCCAGCCCCGCTGTGCGATCAGGGCCAGCGCGCGCGTACGCACCTGGCCGGGCGGCTCGGCCAATACCAGGGGCGCCAGCGTCGGCCAGGCCGCCTGCTGCTGCCGGGCCAGCTCCGTGCCGGCGTAGTCGGTGGGGTGATCGGAGGCCGCGCGCAGCCGGGCGGCGGCGGTGAGCGGTGGTGGCTCTGTGGTATCGGTGCTGATGTCGTGAATGGCGGGCAGGGTCAGGCCACGGATAACAGAGGGGGACAGGCTCAGTATCAGCAGCAGGGGGGGCAGCACCGACAGCCACTGTCGCTGCCACAAGAGCAGGGGCAGCAGTAAAACGGCCAGTCCCAGCCCCGCCACCACCAGCAGCAGGCCCAGGGTGTAGGGCCACCAGTGCCAGCGGGTGCCGGCCACCCCGAGCAGGGGGAGCAGTACAGAAGCCAGCGAACCCAGCAGCCAGCGGTAAGCGAAAAATGTTTCCATATCGTTTCAATCAGTTAGCATACCCGTCGATAGACTATGAGTAAGTCGAAGACGCTTGTAAAGGAGCAACCGGGTGGTCGGAAAAACCGTAATGATGCTGATGCTGTTGGTGGTGTTACCGGCCCAGGCCGCTCAGGCGGTGTTTGCCGGCGGCAGCTTCTGGGTGATGGAGGCGCTGTTTGCCGGGCGGCCCGGCGTGGAAGGCACCGAGGTCGGCTGGATGAAAAGCGGCAGTCGTCACCTGCGCCGGCAGGTGGTGCGGGTGGAGTATGACCCCGACATGCTGAGTTACGGCGAGTTGCTGACCCTGTACTGGGCGGCGGTGGATGCCTTCGATGGCGACGGGCAGTTCTGCGAGCGGGGGCCGGAATACAGCCCGGCGCTCTACGTACAGAGCGCCCTGCAGCAGAAGTGGGCCCAGCAAAGCCGGGCCAGGCTGCATCTGGAACGCGGTCGGGACAGCAGTGTGCGGATACTGCCGGTGGGGGCCTTCAGCCCGGCCCCGGACCGGCATCAGCAATACCGTCGGCATCACCCCCTGCTCTATGCGGGCTATCGCCGGATGTGCGGGTACCCGGCCGGTGAACAACTCAATCTGAGCGCACTCGCAGGCGCCCCGCTTGCCACCACCGGAAAATAACATCGGCCACGGCGGCGGGGTCGTTCAGATCCAGCAGCGGGACCGGGGCGACCAGGCTCGCCACGTCGGTGGCCACCGCCAGAATATGGGGGTCGTGCAGGCACAGCAGCGGCTTGGCACAAACGGGTCTGTGTACCTCGATTTTGGCGATGGGGGCGTCGCGAAAGCCTTCCACCAGCACCAGGTCGAGCTGATCCAGGCTGAGCCGTGACAGGGACAGCTGTAAATCGGCGTCCTCTGTCTTGGTGTTTTCCCAGGTGAGAATGCTACGATGGGGCCCGGCCAGCAGGCACTGGCGGGCACCGGCGTGACGCAGTTCGAAGCTGTCCTTGCCCGGTGTATCCTGTTCCACATCGTGATGGGTGTGTTTGATGATGCCGATACGCATCTGGCGTCGGGTGAGCAGACTGACCAGTTGCCGCAGCAGGGTGGTTTTACCGCTGCCACTGAAGCCGGCAAAGCCGAGCAAGGCACAAGCATGATGAGATGGGGACATAAGGCACCCGGGAATGAGTCGACAGGGGAGCAGTCTGCCATGCGGAACCGATATAATACATATACACAGAATAATCGAATAAATGGTGCGCTATGAGCAAAGGACTATGGGGACTTGCGGTTCTGCTGTTGCTCAGCCTGAATGTCCGGGCCGACGAAGTCAGCTTCGAGTTGCAGGGGCTGAAGGGCAAATTGAAAAACAACACCCAGATATATCTGGATCAGCTGCCGGCCATCGACGCCGAGCAACTGCCTCGTTTTCGCAAAGACATCGAAACCGCGGTGATCAACAGCCTGCAGGCGCTGGGGTACTACAACCCGGTCATAGAGATTGTTGCCGATAACGACAAACCGGAGCGGGTTGAGGTGCGGGTGACGGCCGGTGAACCGGTGCGTATTCGTACCCTGGATCTGCTGCTGCAGGGCGACTCGGCCTCGGATCCGCAGTTTGAGCAGCTGATCAACAAGCTGGGGTTGCGCGAAGGCGATGTTTTTCGCCACGACAAGTATGAAAAGACCAAGGCGAGCCTGCTCAGCCTGGCCCTGGCCCGTGGCTACTTCGATGCCAACTATCAACGCAGCCAGGTACTGGTGTATCCCCATGATAAAGCCGTCGATGTCACCCTGACCTTCGACTCCGGCCCGCGCTTCAAGTTTGGCGAGCTGAGAGTGGACGCCGACCGTCCGGTCGATCGGCTGCTGACGCCGCTGGTGAAGGTGAAACCCGGCGATCCCTATCAGGCCAGCCGCCTGGCCGAGCTGAGCCGCGACCTTTCCTCCTCCGGTTATTTTCGTCAGGTCGAAGTGTTGCCGGTGGTGAGTGAGGCCGATGAACATCATCGCATTCCGTTGACGGTGCTGCTGCGCGCCAAGGCCGACAACGAAGTCGAAGTCGGTGTGGGCTTCTCGACCGATGAAGGACCCCGGGTCTCGTCCAGCTGGGACAAACCCTGGATCAACAGCCTGGGGCACAGCCTGACGACCAACCTCAAACTGTCGGCGCCGACGCAGGATATCAGCGTGGTCTACAAGATCCCCCGCGGTAATCCGCTCAACAACTATTACACCATTCAGGGCGGTTATCAGATGCTGGATCAGGACGACACCGTGAGTGATCGTCTGGTGGCCTCGGTACATCGCTGGGACAAGGACGTCGATGACTGGACCCGGGATGTGTTCATTCGCTCCGAATACGAATCCTATGTCCAGGGCGAACAGGAGGATGAGAGTTTCCTGTTGATCCCCGGTGTGTCCTACAGCCGTACCCGGGTGCGCGGTGGCCTGGACCCGATCTGGGGCGACGCCCAGCTGGCGACCCTGGAACTGTCCGAGCCTGGTGGGGATCCGACACTCGCTTTGTCCGTCTGTGGGGACGCAGCAAGTGGTTGCGCACCATCGCCGAGAAGCAACGGCTGATTGCCCGGGCCGAGCAGGGCGCGGTGTGGGTGGAGGACGTACAGGAATTGCCGCCGTCGTTACGTTTCTTCACCGGTGGTGACATGACGGTACGCGGCTTCAGTTACCAGTCCATTACACCGGTCGATGAAAACGGTGATCGGCTGGGGGCTAAATACGCCACCGCCCTGAGTCTGGAATACGACTACAAGGTGGCGGAGAAGTGGCGTGTGGCCAGCTTCGTCGATACCGGTACCGCCACCAACGACTATTCCGAAGACTGGAAGGTGGGCACCGGGGTCGGGGTGCGCTGGTTGACGCCGGTGGGCGCGGTGCGAGTCGATCTGGCATTTGGGGTATCGGAGGAGCAGGTCCCCATGCGAATACATTTTACCCTGGGACCCGAGTTATGATGTTCAAGCGAATCTTCACCGGCCTGGTGGTGAGCCTGTGTGTACTGCTGATGCTGTTGTTCAGCCTGCTGTTTACCCATGCCGGTAACCAGTGGCTGTGGGGGCTGACCAAGCAGCAGGTGCCGGGCCTCGAGGGTACCATGGTGTCCGGTCAGCTGGGGCAGGGCTGGCAGTTTTCCGAGCTTAGCTACGAGCAGGACTCGCTGGCCTTTTCGGCGCGCGAGGTCACCATCGACTGGCAGCTGGGCAAGCTGCTCGACCGCCGTTTCTGGCTGCGGCAACTGGTGGCCGAAGACATCGAGGTTACCATCCGGAGCCTGCCCCCTGCCACGGACGAGCCGCCTTCCGAGCCGGCGGGGCCCATTACCCCGCCGCTGCGCATCGATCTGGACGATATTCGTGCCGACCGGGTCAGGATATCGCTGCCCGGCCAGACCATCGCCTGGCGGAGCCTGCAGCTGGCGGCGCACTGGAACGATGACGGCATGGTGCTTACCGGTCCGAACATGGACGGGCTGACCCTGACGTTGACGCCCGGCGACGACGCTGCGCCGGCCGGCGAAACACCCGCCGGGGCGGCTCGCTCACAGCTGACCCTGCCCGAGGTGGTGCTGCCGTTTCCGATCCGGCTGCAAGGCTTCAGCCTGACCGACAGCCGGCTGATCCAGAACGGGCAAACCCGGGCGTTACACGCCCTGGTACTGGAGCTGGAAGGACAGGGCAGCGAACTCCGGATCCTGAAGGCCGAGCTCGATCACGAGCTGGCCGCGGTGACACTCGGCGGCAACCTCACCCTGAGTGGTGATTACCCGCTCGAACTGGCGCTGAACGCGACCCTGCACAAGCCGCTGCTGGACGGGCAACTGGCCGGTCAGACCCTGGCGCTGACCCTGTCCGAGAGCCTGCAACAACTCAAGGGCAAGCTGGCCCTGGGTGGGGTGGTGGAGGCCAACGCCTCTCTGGAAGCGCAACCGCTCGACCCCGCACTGCCGTTTGATATTGCGCTGAACTGGCAGCAGCTGGGCTGGCCGCTGGCCGAGCCCGCATGGCAGCTGAAGCAGGGCAAGTTACGGCTGAACGGCGAGCTGGCCGACTACCGGCTGACGCTGAATGCCGAAGGTCAGGGACCGGACCTGCCTCCGCTCGGCATCAAACTGGCGGCGAACGGTGATCTGCAAGGTGCCCGGCTCAACCCCCTGACCCTGACTTTGCCTCAGGGCGAGGCGCAGGTGACCGGCGCCCTGGGCTGGAGTGACGGCATCGACTGGCAAGGACTGCTGGCGCTGACCGAGGTGGATCCGGGGGTCTTTGTGGCCGGGCTGGACGGCCGGCTCAACGGCGAGCTGGACACCCGCTTTGCGCTGCAGGGTAAAAACTGGGAGCTGAATGTACGGCCCGATATTCACGGTCAGCTGCGGGATTATCCGCTGTTGCTCGAAGGCGAGGTGGTGCTGGATCAGGCGCTGCAGGGCAGCATCAACCAGCTTCGGTTGGTCAACGGCAACAACCAGCTGACAGTGAATGGCCGCATCACCGACCGCTGGCAGCTGGACGGCGTGCTCAAGGCGCCGGAGCTTGCGGTGTATGCGCCCGGGCTGTTCGGTGACCTGGCCGGAGACATTCAGGTGCGGGGAGAACTGGCCGCGCCGCAAATCCAGGCCAGCCTCAAGGGGGACCGCGCCGGCTTCAACGAGACCCAGGCACGCACTATCAATCTGCAGGCCAACGCCATCCTGGGTAAAGAAACCAGCGGTGATGTGCGGCTGAATATCGCCCGCATCCAGGCCGGTGAGCTGAGCTTCAAGGACATACGGCTGACCGCCAGCGGCGATGAAGCGGCGCACCAGCTCGAACTGGAGCTGGACGGCGACCGGCTGGCGGCCGAACTGCGGCTGGACGGCAGCCTGGACCAGGACGGCTGGCGGGGGCGGCTGAGTCGGGCGGTGCTGGATACCCCGCTGGAACGCTGGGCGCTGCAGCGGGAGCTGGCCATGTCGTGGCGGGAGCAGCGTTTTCGCGCCGAGCCCCATTGCTGGAGCTCGGGAGCGGCGTCGCTGTGTTTCGACGCCCTGACGGCCAGCGCCAAACAGGGGCAGGCCGGGGTCAATATCCGCGACCTGGATCTGGCCCGCCTCAAGCCGTTTTTCCCGAATGATTTTGCCTGGGAGGCGACCCTGGGTGGCCGGGCGGAGCTGCGCTGGCAGGATGGGGTGCCCCGGCTTAACGCCAATATCAGCACCACGCCGGGCACCTTTGTCAGTGGCGATACCCGACTCGACTACCAGACCCTGTCACTTACCAGTGACGTGGCCGACAACCGGCTGCAGTCGTCGCTGGCCTTTCGCTCCAGGGTGCTGGGACAGTTGTCGCTGGATGCCAATGTGGCGGATCTGAAGGGGCGACGTGCGCTGAGCGGCAACCTGAGCATCGAGGATCTCAAGCTCGACTGGCTGACGCCGCTGTTGCCGGAAGTGGCCCGGCTGCAGGGTACCCTGGCCGGACAGGGACGGCTGGATGGCACCTTGCAGGCGCCCTTGCTGTTTGGCGAGATCAACCTGACCGGCGGCGAGGTGGACACTTATTCCGACATGGTCAAGGTACGCGACTTCACCACCCGGCTGGATATCCGGGGCACCAATGCCACCATCAACGGTCAGCTCAGGGTAGGTGACGGCCCGCTGAATATCGACGGTGAGCTGGACTGGCGGCAGCTGCCGGTGAGCGGCGAAATTCGCCTCAAGGGGACCGAGCTGGAAGCCGGCTATCCGGGCATGGGACGGGTGCGGGTCAGCCCGGATCTGCAAATTGCGCTGGGCGAGCAGGCCACGGTGCGGGGTCAAATCCTGATCCCCTGGGCCCGTATCGAGGTCAAGGAACTGCCCGAAAGCGCGGTATCCCGTTCGAAGGACGTGATCATCGTGCAACGCTCGGGCATCATTCCGGAAAAAGCACCGAGCCTGCCGCTGGATATCCGTATTCAGGTGCGGCTGGTGGAAGATGTACGCCTCGAGGCCTTCGGCCTGGATACCCGGCTGGAAGGGGAACTGCGTATCGTGCAGCGACCAAGACGCACGATGCGCGCCAACGGCGAAATCCGGCTGGTTGACGGCAAGTTCCGTGCCTACGGACAGAACCTGTTGATCCAGGAGGGCAGTATTCTGTTCAGCGGCCCCCTGGATCAGCCGAACCTGAAGATCGAGGCCGTTCGCAACCCGTCGAGCATGTCCGACAGCACCATTACCGCGGGCGTCCGGGTCAGCGGCAGCGCGGCCCAGCCCGAGGTGGAGGTGTTCTCGGATCCCGAAATGCCCCAGTCGGAGCAGTTGTCCTACCTGCTGCGGGGACGTGGCATGGATGGTGGCGGCGAGACCGACAGCAACGCCCTGGTGCAGTCGATGCTGCTGGGGGCCGGGGTCGGCCAGGTTGGTGGTCTGGTTACCGGCGTGGGCGAGGCGCTGGGGCTGCAGGACGTGACCCTGGATACCGGCGGCAGCGGCGACAGCACCGAGGTCAATATCAGTGCCTATGTGCTGCCGGGGCTGCAGATTGGCTACGGTGTCGGGGTGTTCTCGGCCATCGGCGAGCTGCGGTTGCGCTACGAGCTGTTGCCAAGGCTCTATCTGCAGGCAACCAGTGGTCTGAGCCAGGCGATTGATCTGTTCTATCGTTTCGACTTCTGACGCCCCCCGGTCAAGCAATATCCTGTCACGGATGTGGATCTCGGGGCTGGGCTGCCTTGATAGTCACCCCCGCCAAGGCGGGGGGCCCGGATTTCCGCCGGCGCGGGAATGACGAAAGGGGGCATGCGGGTCTGTGACTGGCTCTCTGTGGCAGAATTTGCCGGGACGACACGTTGCCGCTCATGCTTTTTGTGCCGGCCTTGGGTAAAGTAGAAGCCTTGTGATACTGCCCGGCCTGCGAGAGTACGCCCCATTATGATGTCTTCGCCCCTGCAGCAACAGGAACGGCTGGCCAGAACCATGCTGGCCAGCATGGCGTTTTACGCCTTGCTGGGCATGCACCTTTATCTGCCTCACCTGTTCGGCATCGGCCTGCAACTGCCATTCAACGTCATCGGCTGGTTCTTCGTCGGTCTGATGACCACTCTGGGACTCTGGCACTGGCACCGCCGGCGGCTGCTGATCAGCCGCTTCTGGCTGGGGCTGGTGGCGGCGAGCTGCCTGCTGTGGCTGCCGTTTTTCTACGTGCACAACAACTCCGTGGCCGGCCATGCCCTGCCGCGTATGCTGGGCCTGTGCGGCGGCCTGCTGTTCTATCTGGCCCTGCAGCAATGCCGCTTCAACGGTCGGGGCCGCCGCTATCTGCTTTATTGTCTGCTGGCGGCGGTCAGCGTGGAGATCCTGCTGGGGCTGGCCCAGTTCTTCGTGCTGGAGCCGGGCAACCGGTTTGGCTACAACACCGAAGTACGCTCGCCCTACGGTATTTTTCAGCATCGCAACGTCATGGCCAGTTTTGTGGCCACCGGCATGGTGCTGGCGATCTACCTCTGGCTGCACGAAGCCAAGTCACCCTGGCGCGGTTTTGTGCTGAAGTCGGTCTGGTTTTCTGCGGTGCTGGGGGCCGGCGGCATGCTGGTGGTGTTGCTGCAGTCCCGGGCCGGACAGCTCGGGCTGCTGCTGGGACTGCTGTTGTTGCAGCCCCTGATCTGGCACACCCTGATCAAGACCCGCTCCAAACGGCTGCTGGCCAGTCTGCTGCTGATCCCCCTCGGTATTCTGCTGGGGGTGTTCGGGCTGGAAGTGTTCGAGATGAGCAAGCGCAGCCTGAGCATCTATACCCAGGCCGACGGCCGTTTCGATATTTATGCCCACGGCCTGCGCATGTGGCTGGACCAGCCCTGGTTCGGTTTTGGCTACGGCAGTTTCGAGTCGGCGTTTTACCGTACCTATGCCGACTGGCGCGAGCTGACCCCGGGGGCGCCGCCGCTGTTTACCGAGATGGGCCACCCGCATAACGAGTTTCTGCTCTGGGCCATCGAAGGCGGGGTGGTGCCGTTGCTGGGACTGGTGCTGATGAGCGGCCTGGTGCTGCAGTTGCTGTATCGGCTGCCCCTTGTCCAGAGCCTGGCCTGGGTCGGGGTGCTGACGCCCATTTTCATCCACAGTCAGACCGAGTTTCCGTTTTATCACTCGCTGCCCCACTGGTTGATGGTGCTGGTGCTGATTTATGTCATCGATGCGGAATACGGCCAGCGCCGCCTGCTGGCGGCACCGCCGCACTGGAGCCGCTGGCCGGTACGTGCCTGGGGACTGGGGCTGATGCTGTTCATGGCGACCGGCCTCTATGCCGGCCAGCAGCTGGTCCGCTACGAGCAGAATGAACAGCGCACCGAAGCAGAGTTGCGGGCGGTGGTGAATCCCCTGATCTGGTATGACCGGGTGGCGTTTTACCGCCATCACTGGCAACTGACCCGGGCCCTGCTGACGGCAGACCGGGCGCAGTTGCTGGACTACGTGAGCTGGGCCCGGCGTTTTCTGACCCACACGCCCCGGGCGGGGGTCTATTACAATGCCTATCTGGCCCTGGGGGCGGCGGGAGAGGAAGACGACGCTCAGCGGTTGCTGGGCGAGGCCCGGCGGCTCTATCCCAATGTGCAGCTGTTGCGCAGTGCCAGCATCAGGCGGGCCCGGGATCGGCTGGCCTCGCTGGCACCGGGGCTGTCGGCGGCCGAGTTGAACAAGGCCATTCCTCTCTATGATCACTTGCGGCCGGCCATCGGCGGGGCCTACTGATTGCCCTAGGGTTATGCCGGAACCTTATTTCAGCCCGAGATCTCCTGGCCCCTGCCTATGGGATCTATTTTCTGGCCGTCAGGCTGCGGTAGGCCATATCGGTCAGGTAGTCGTTGAGCCGGTGAGAGGCGGCGACCGCCGCCTTGGCATCGGTATGGCTCACTGCCCTGAGTACGGTTGCATGCAAGGACGAGGCTTCCGCCAGATCTGAAGCGTCATTCTTGTAGGCAAACCAAAACCGGCGTGACAGACCTTGCAGCGGGGCCATTGCAAGTTGCAGATATTCATTGTTTGCTGCCTTTACCAACAGGCTGTGGCTTTGTTTCAGTAGACTGGCAAAGGTGAGATCATCCTTGTCTTTTGCACAGGCTTCCAGGCTCGATGCCAGCTCGAGCATCTGTTGCTTTTCCTGCATCGTTGCACGCGATGCCGCATAGCTGACACAAAGCGCCTCGATATCCCGGCGGACTTCCAGGATCTTGAGCTGGCTTTCCACAGAGATAGCTGGGATCTGGATCCCGCGACGGGGGTGGATTTCCGCCATCCGTTCGTAAGACAGCCGCTGCAGCGCCTCTCTAACCGGTGTTCTACCGAGCCCCAGGCTTTCGGCGAGCTGTTTTTCACTGACCATACTCCCCGGCTCCAGTTCGCGAAAAATGATCATGCGTTCCAGCTGGTTGTATGCCGCCTCTGTCTTGTTTACCGACACCATCGTCATTGCCATCTTGTTCTCCCAGGCAAAATTTTAGTGAGCGACCTCACGAACTAGGAATGCAACATTGTAACACAGTGTGTTCACTGTTGTGTTACAGAAAAATCATGTATATATTCTAATCACAATACTGATATATCAGTTGATTATCATTAGTCTATCAAGGGGCTGCAATGAAAGATTGGAAAATAGTTCAGCGATTTGAAGTGGTACCAGATCTGCCGGTCCTGGCTGAGGTGGATGTGCTGGTGATTGGTGGTGGTGCTGCCGGTGTGGCGGCGGCGGAAACCGCCGGACGCATGGGCAAAAATACCTGGCTGATTGAAAAGTACGGTTTCTGTGGTGGCGCTGCGGTGGCCGGGCTGTCGGGCACCATCTGCGGCATGTACATGGCCACCGACAACCCCGACTCCAAGCCGGAGCAGGTAGTGTTTGGTTTCACCGAACGTTTCCGTCAGGCATTGGCCGACAAGGGCGGGGTGACCGGGCCTCAGCGCTATGGCAAAACCTATACCGTGACCCATGATCCCCTGATGTGGAGTGAAGTGGCGGACAATTTTCTGGAGCAAGCCGGTGTAACCACGTTGTTCCATACCGCCGTTACCGGTGTGATTATGGATGGCGATGCTTTTAAAGGAGTGGTTATCGAGTCAAACGCCGGGCAAAGCGTGATCCTTGCCAGGATGATAGTGGACGCATCCGGTGATGCCGCCCTTATTGCCCGGGCGGGGATGGATTACTACTTCGGTGCCGATGGCCGCATCCAGAATCCGACCATGTTCTTCCGCATCGCCGGTGTCGATATGGAAAAATACCTCGATTATTACGGTGATGACACCATCTGCCCGCCCAAGGTAACCGAGAATATCGTGCTGGCTAACCAGACGAATGATTATGATCTCCCTCGTCATAAAATCTGGATGTTTCCGACCACCCGCCCGGGGGAACTGATGGTCAACGCCACGCGCCTGGCGGGTCAGGATGGGCGTATGCTGAATGTGATCGATCCCAAGGACTTTACCGAAGCCGAAGTGTTCGGTCGCCGCCAGGTTCGCAGCTATGCCAGGTTCCTCAACAATTATGTGCCCGGCTGCGAAAACGCCTACGTGGTGGATACCGGCGTCGAGGTCGGCATTCGTCAGACCCGCTCCATCGTGGGTGTTGAAACGCTGAGCAATGACGACGTGGTGAATTGCCGCAAGCGGCCAGACAGCATTTGCCGTACTCCCTGGCCCATTGAGCTGCATTCCGGCGACAAGCCAAAGCTGCACTGGCTGCTCGATGATTACTATGACGTCCCCTTCAATACCCTGGTTCCCGTGGTGGGCGAAAACATCATTGTTGCCGGTCGCTGCCTCAGCGCCGAGCACGAGGCGCTTGCCTCCGCACGCGTGACCGCCCAATGTTTTGAGTATGGGCATGCGGCAGGCATTGCGGTGGTAAAGGCGATTGATGAGCAAACCCGTATTCGCGATCTCCCCGTTGATGAGATACGCAACGTCATGATCGCCAATGGCAGTAAACTGTAAGCAGAGGAGTGGTCATGAAAGAGTCCATTATCAAGCGTGTCGAGATATACGCCGTTGCGGATCACAGTGCGGCCCATTTGCCCTGGGCAGATAACCAGGAGCCGTTAATTCACACCAATAATATCGTGCGGCTGATCACCGAGGACGGCCTTGAAGGGGTGGGCGCCACCATCAGCTACACGGAAAATGACTTTGACCGTTGTATTCTGGAAGCGATGCGTACCATAGTGCCGGGGCTGATTGGAAAAAATGCCCTGATGACCGAGGAAATTCATGGCTGGCTGATGAATCGCTGTTCCTGGGGCGGACTGGTCGCCAAATCACCTATTGATATTGCCGCCTGGGATATCAAGGGAAAAAAGGCCGGCATGCCATTGTACATGATGCTGGGTGGTGCCCGTCACAAGATGCTCTCCTATGCGTCCACCCCCATGTTCGATACGGTGGAAGAATATTTTCCGTTTATCGATGGCTGCATTGAACATGGTTTCAAGGCGATCAAGTTGCATTGTTACTGCGTGTATGAAAAAGACCTGAAATTGGTCAAGGCGGTCCAGGCTCGTTACAAAGACACAGGCATTGCATTAATGCTGGATACGGCCACTTTCTATAACCAGCAGGAAGCCTTAAAAATGGCCCGTTTGCTGGATGAATACGGCTGGGCATGGTATGAGGCCCCGGTGTCTGATTATGACTATGCGACCTATCAGCGCCTCGTGAAAGACACCAACCTGGAAATTTCCAGCCATGGCAATTGTCTGCTGACGCTACAGGAGGTGGCATATGCATTAGCCAATAATATGTGGTCCGATGTTCGTCAGGATGCGACGGTCTGCGGTGGCATCACGCCATTGAACAAGTGTTTTGCCCTTGCCGAAGCCCATGGAAAAAATCTTGAGATACAAAGCTGGGGCTACACTATCACCCAGGCGGCTAACCTGCATGTTGCACTGGCACATAATAATTGCCGCTTCTTCGAGCAGGCTTACCCATACGAAAACTTTGAGCTGGGTGCCAAGGACGTTATCCGTACAGACAAGGATGGGTTTGTGCATGCCCCGGAAAAACCGGGCCTGGGTATTGACATGGACTGGGATGTCGTCCGGGGAAATGCGATAGGACATTATGCTTTCGAGTAATTAATAAAACATCTTGGATAAGTAATTGGATCTATCCCGAAACAATGTGGAAGTGACTTTATATTAACCCGCCTTGAATGTGGAATTTAATAGGGTAATGTCAATATTCTTAAATGATATTGCCACTCCTGTTTACTGTGCGGGCTAATAATCAATGGGACAAATATGATGAAAAATACAATGGGAAAAAGTAACTTTGACCGAGTTACTATTACTATCTCGTTGGTTATTGTGTCAGCAATATCCATGTTCTTCTTGGTCAATCCAGAGCAGGCAATAAAGGTCGCCGGTGATATATTCACCTTAATTGCCTATAACTTTGGTACGCCCATTCTCTGGTTTGCCTTTGGGTTGGTTATTCTGGCGGCCTTTTTTATATTCAGCAAATATGGCCATATCCGGATGGGGAACGAGAAGCCTGAGTTTTCGACCTTCTCCTATATTGCCATGATGGCGCTGGCGGGCGTGGGCTCGGGCACAGTCTACTGGGCGTTTCTCGAATGGTCTTATTATATCAAGACGCCACCGTTTGCGATTGAGGCCGGGTCGGTGACGGCTTCCGAGTGGGCGGTGACCTACAGCCTTCACCACTGGGGCATCATTGCCTGGGCGATCTATGCCATTACCGCGATTCCGGTCATGTATTCCTTCTATATCAGGAAAAATGGATCACTAAAAATCAGCGATATTGTCATGGCGATGATAAAAAACAAAACAATAGCCAGGGTTATTGGGCGGGTGATTGACGTTATGTATCCCATTGCGCTGATTTTTGGGTTGCTTATCGTGCTGTCGCTCGGAGTACCCATCATTTCGGCCGCAGTATCACTGCTTTTGGGGATTGAAAACACCTTATTCCTGAAGCTGTTGATGCTTGCCATTGTCGCCGTGATCCTAGCCACCAGCTCGTTCTTTGGCATTGAGAAAGGCATGCAGAAAATAAGCGAAAATGGCACCTACTTTGTTATCGCTCTGGTTCTGTATATCCTGATCCTGGGACCAACCCAGTTCATTGTTGAAAATACCAGCTCCTCCATTGCCCTTTGGGCACAGAACTTCATTATGATGAGCCTGTATACGGATGCCATCAACGAAGCCAAGTTTCCCCAGTCCTGGACGGCCTACTTTTGGGCGTACTGGATGATCTACATTCCGCTGATGTGTGTGTTTGTCACCAAGGTATCCAGAGGGCGAACCATTCGTGAAGTTGTAGCTTGCATGATTGGGGGCGGTACTGCAGGTATTGCGGCCCTGTTCTCAATTGTTGGCTCCTTCATGATGAAAACGGAGCTCGACGGTAAGGTGAATATCAGCCAGATGGTGGCTGACGGGCAGGCCAGCGAAGCGATTGTAAGCGCGCTTGAGACATTACCGTTGTCTTCCGTCATCCTGGTGGTATTCATCATTGCCACTTTCCTGCTGCTGGTAACGACCCTGGACGGTTCAGTGTTTACCGTTGCCTGTAACACCCAGGATGAGCTGGATGAAAACAGCAACCCGTCGACCTATCTGAAGATGTTCTGGTGCCTGGTGATTGTGGCATTGCCAGCCATTTTCATTATTGTTGATGCTCCGGTGCAGTCCATGCAGTCGGCGATTCTGATATTTGCGTTGCCCATTCTGCTGCTGACGTCGTATATGCTGTATAAAACCATCGGCTATATGCGTGAAGATTATTCGCATCTCAATGTAATGGAAATTCAGGGCATGCATAGCATCGTACCTGAAGCCGATGAAGCTAATATCACGTCAAATCCTCTTGGTGATGTTGTAACAGAAAGCAAGCCCTAGGCAGAGCAGATAATCAGTATGCTGGCCACTTTTTGACCAATAATTAAATCCCCGCTCTTGCGGGGATTTTTATGTGTGAGCAGGAAATATTTTCCATACTGCCAGCAGAGTGACTGAATATTGATCCGGCACCGCCGATTATTGAAAAAAGAATCCGCGATTACCTGCATGACGATAGGGTATTTGAATACAGGTGGAACTACCTCAAATCCGGTGACTATAAGCTCAGATTGACGTTGGAACGAAAAAACGATTCCAATCAGGCACAAGCCCTCGCCGGATTGCCAATAGCCCGGTCGAAGGCCGGGTCGCTCGAGTCTCGCTGCCTCGTCGGTTGGCAGGCCCCACGCAGCGGATCACTATCAGTCAGAAGGGGTCGGTTACTGTACCCGAGCCATTTCCTCCGAATTTGAAGCCAACAGGGAATGTAGCTGCTGCTCGTTGTCGAGGGACTCGACCAGTACCATATCCTGCTGCCAGTCGATACGCTGGCCGGTGTTGGCATAGAGGCTGTCGTTCAGGCTGTCGGGAGTGACATTCGGTTGCAGGTCGGCACGGCGGCCGCCGGGCAGGTAGATGGCGCCGGTAGCAAAGTCGACCGCAAAGGCGATGACGCCGGGCACGACAAAGAACAGCAGACCCACGCCGTTGGCGATGGCCACCACCGGGTCGATGCGGCCGCTGATCTGGCCTTTGCGCTCGGGATAGAAAACGGTACCGCAGGCGGCCAGTTGCGTGGTGAGGGTACCGGCCAGTACCAGCGCCAAATAATTTCGTTTGAATCCTGTCATCGCATCTTCTCCGCATAGGTTTACACCCCGACAGTGTACTCTATAACGGTACTGCCTGAATCCTATTTGAAGGCGTCGTGACAGAGGCTGGCGCTGGCGGCAGGTAAATGGCGGGCAATAAAAAACCCACCGGTTAAGGTGGGTTTTTCAGGATGATTTGGTCGGCGTGAGAGGATTTGAACCTCCGACCCCTGACACCCCATGACAGTGCGCTACCAAGCTGCGCTACACGCCGACATCGTCGTTTCGACGGGGACGGATGTTAGATAATGTTGTCGGTACTGTCAAGGCAGAACCTCGGCGGGCAGGTGCGTTTGCCTGCTATTTGATCACCTGGGTGTCGATGCCGGCAGCAGAACGATGCCAGGCAGCATGATGCACTCGCTTTCAGCTAGCGCCTGCGGCACCCTGATTGATGCCGGATGACGTTTTTAATCAATCGTTTATTGATTATCACGTCATGCCTTCGGCGGCCAACAGGGCTATAATGGCAAATCCTGACTGTGGCCGATGGCGCGGTCCGGCGACTTACTTCAAGGAGATCAGTAATGGCAGAAGAAACCATTTTCAGCAAAATCATCCGCAAGGAAATTCCCGCCGATATCCTGTACCAGGACGATTTGGTCACGGCCTTCCGCGATATTTCACCCAAGGCGCCGACCCACGTTCTTATCGTGCCCAATGTGCTGATCCCCACCGTGAACGAGGTGGAAGCCGAGCACGAGCAGGCTCTGGGCCGCCTGTTTACCGTGGCGCGCAAGCTGGCGGCCGAGGCGGGACTGAGCGACGATGGCTATCGCCTGATCGTGAACTGTAACCGTCACGGTGGTCAGGAGGTATACCACATTCACATGCATCTGCTGGGCGGCCGTCCGCTGGGCCCGATGTTGGCGCACTGAGGAGACATGATGATGCTGTATCGTGTAGCGCTGGTACTGGCGGCGGGGGTGGCACTCACCGCGTGTAGCCTGCCCAATCCCTATTCATCGCGGCCGGCACCGGTCAGGCCGGTCACGCCCGGACCGGTGCAGCCGGGCACGCCGGTGACCCCGGTCACGCCACCGGCCCCGCAACTGCCGGTGATCGATTTGCCCTCGGCCCCGGAGGCTCCGTTGCCCGAGGTGCGCAGCGTCGACCTGGAGCGACTGGTCGACAACCTGGCTGGCAGCCTCAAGCGCAACGCCGCCATCAACGAGGTACAGGGGCCCGTGCTGCTGGATGATATCAGCAACCAGGCCGGCAGCCCGGTGGATACCCAGGGCCTGACCGAGCGGCTGCGCGCCAACCTGAGTGGCAGCCTGAGCTTTGCCGACGGTGCCAGGGTCAGCAGCCTGCGTCAGCAACTGGCTTACCAGGATGGCCGGGCCGACATGGCGGCACTGGTACGGCTGGGCAAACAGAGCGGGGCCGATTATCTGCTGTCGACCACCCTGACTCGCAACGGCGACAGCATGATCCTGCAGGGGCAGCTGATGGAGCTGAGCAGTGGCGAGGTGCTCTGGTCCGATCGCGTGAGTGGACGCTGACCGGCTGCTGCCGGCCTTGCTGCCCCGCCGGTGGCAGGGGCAGCTGACGCCACTGGCGGGGGGCTATACCAACCGCTGCTGGCGACTCGATACGGTAGAGGGGGCCTACTGGCTCAGGCTGGGCTGCGAGGCCCCGGCGAGCCTGGGCATAGACCGACGGCGTGAACTGCGGGCCCACCAAGCCGCCGCCGAGGCGGGGCTGGCTCCGGCGATCCGTTATGCCCGACCCGAGTGTGGCCTGTTGATCCTGGACTGGCTGGATGAGCCCGACTGGTGTGGGCGCGAGCCTGACTTGCCGCTGCTGATGAGCCGGGTCGCCCGGCTGCACCGCATCGAGTCTGACCTGCCACTGCTGGATCTGGCGGCCCAGGCGGACCATTACCTGCGGCAACTGGCGCCGCTGGCGGCCGAACTGGCGGCCTTCGTTCCCCGTTTTGTTTCACCCTTGCTCAACCCGGCCTTTACCCCGGTGTTCTGCCATCACGATCTCAACGCCGCCAACCTGCTGGGCGAACGGCCCTGGCTGCTGGACTGGGAATATGCGGCCCGGGGCGATGCGGCCTTCGAGCTGGCGGTGATGGCCGACAGCTTCGGGCTGACCCCCACGCAGGAACGCGCGCTGCTGGCGGCCTATGCTGATGCCGGCGGTCTCCTCGACTGGCGTCGTTTTCAGGCGCGCCGGCCTTGGGTACAATGGCTGACTGTGCTGTGGGCGGCGCTGCAGTATCGGCGCGACCCGGCCCCGCGCTATCTTGAGCTGCAACGCCAGGCGCTGGCGCGGTTGCGGCAGACACTAACATCTATCGAGTCGAACTGACCGCCGGTGAGCGGTAACGGAGTAGTAATGGGCCCCTTTATTCTTGATGTGCAGGGTTGTGAGCTGGATGCGGAAGAGCGGGAACTGCTGGCGCACCCGGCGGTGGGCGGGGTCATCTTTTTCCGTCGCAACTATCACGACCGGGCGCAGCTCGGCGCCCTGGTCAAGGCCATCCGCGCGGTCAAACCCGGGCTGCTGCTGACAGTGGATCACGAAGGTGGTCGGGTGCAGCGTTTTCGCGACGGTTTCTTTCCGCTGCCGGCCCCGGGCAGCCTGGCGGCGCTGGACCGTCCGGATAAACTCGCCCTGCTGGAAGACGCCGGCTGGATGATGGCGGCCGAGCTGCTGGCCCACGACATCGATCTGAGCTTTGCACCGGTGCTCGATCTGGAACGGGGCAGCGAGGTGATTGGCGATCGCAGCTTCGGTACCGATCCCGAGCCGGTCATCGCGCATGCCAGTGCCTACATCAGGGGCATGCACGGTGCCGGCATGGCGGCGGTGGCCAAGCATTTTCCCGGCCACGGCAGCGTGCGCGCCGACTCCCACAAGGAGAGCCCGGTCGACCCGCGTGATTATGCCGATATCGAGCAGGCCGACATGGTGCCGTTTCGGGCGCTGATTGCCGCCGGGCTGGTGCAGGGCATGATGCCGGCCCACGTCATTTACTCGGCGGTGGATCCGCATCCGGCCGGGTTTTCGGCGTTCTGGCTGAAACAGGTGCTGCGCCAGCAACTCGGTTTCACCGGCCTGATTTTCAGCGACGATCTGACCATGGAAGGCGCAGCCGTGGCGGGGGGCTACGCCGAGCGGGCCCACAGCGCCCTGCAGGCGGGGTGCGATCTGTTGCTGGCCTGCAATCACCGGGCCGGCGCGGTCGAGATCATCGACCGGTTGCCCCACGATCTGCAGCGGGATCTGTCTGCCCTGCGCAAGCGCCCTCAGTCTGCGCAGGGGGCCGCCGCCAGTCAGCTGTACGGCAGCCGCCGCTGGCGCGATGCGAGCGAACGACTGCGCCGGCTGGAAGGCTGAGCGAAGCGCGATATACTGCCAGGGCCGCCCGCGGGCGGCCCTGGCAAGAATCTGCGGCTATGGCGGCTTAACACCGTCCCCATAGCCACAGGTTTTTTTACATTAATGGAGGTCAAGCATGACAAGGATTATCGTGGTCGGCGGCGGTGCCGGTGGACTGGAACTGGTGACCCGACTCGGTCGTCAACTGGGGCGCAAGAGCAAGGCGGAAGTGACCCTGGTGGACCGCAACCGAACCCACCTGTGGAAGCCGCTGCTGCACGAAGTGGCGACCGGCGCCATGGATCCGGGTATCGATGGCCTGAGCTATCGCTCCCATGCCCACAACCACGGTTTTGTCTTTCAGATGGGGACCCTCAGCAACATCGATCGGGACAACAAGACCATTACTCTGGCGCCGTTGCTGGATGACGGCGGCAAGCCGATGCTGGGCGAACGCACCCTGCCATACGACATTCTGGTGCTGGCGATCGGCTCGGTCTCTAACGATTTCGGCACCCAGGGGGTGCGCGATCACTGCATATTCCTCGACAGCCCGCAACAGGCCGAGCGTTTTCACGACGCGCTGATGAACCGCTTTCTGCAATACGGTGAAAGCGAGAGCACCGACGACAAGGTGGACATTGCCATCGTCGGCGCCGGTGCCACCGGGGTGGAGTTGTCGGCCGAGCTGTACAATGCGGTAGAGTACCTCAGCGCCTATGGCTTCAAGAAACTCAGCCGTGACTGTTTGCGGCTGACGCTGGTGGAAGCGGGCCCGCGCATCCTGCCGGCGCTGCCCGAGCGCATCTCCGCCATGGCGCACAAGGAGCTGCGTGCCCTGGGGGTGGATGTGCGTACCGGCACCATGGTGGTGGAAGCCACGACCGAAGGCCTGAAAACCAAGGATGGCGAGCTGCTCCCGGCCACCCTGATGGTGTGGGCGGCGGGCATCAAGGCGCCGGATTTCATGAAGGAAATCGCGGGTCTGGAAACCAACCGCATCAATCAGCTGACGGTCGGGCCCACCCTGCAAACCAGCCGCGACGACGACATCTTCGTGATCGGCGACTGCGCCTTCTGCCTGCAGGACAACGGCAAGCCGGTGCCGCCCCGGGCCCAGTCCGCCCACCAGATGGCGAGCCTGGTCTACAGCAACATCCTGGCCCGGCTCAGCAACAAGCCGCTCAAGCCTTACGTCTATAAGGATCACGGCTCCCTGGTGAACCTGAGTCGTTACTCCACCGTTGGCTCGCTGATGGGCAACCTGATGCGCGGCTCCATGATGGTGGAGGGGCGCATCGCCCGCACCGTGTATGTGTCTTTGTATCGCATGCACCAGGTGGCGCTGCACGGCTACACCCGCACCGGCCTCATGCTGCTGGTAGGCCGTATCAACCGCTTTTTGCGGCCCCGGCTGAAACTGCACTGATCACCATCCGTCTTTCACTTAGAACAGACCAGCAAGGGCCCCGCGAGGGGCCTTTTGTTTGGTGCATAGATATATTTGTAGATGATTTTTTGCGCATATCGGTTTCGGCCGGAAAAGACCAGAACATGCTTCGATTGGGTCTGCAATGGAGGTGATGTAAATATTTTGTAAACAAGGTGTGGGGAGGGTCAGTTTTTGGGTGTGAATAATTATGCTGGCTGAATGATTGCGGAATTATACGGTGCTAATTTTTGTCTTTTTATTGGTTTTTAATGTTATTTTTTTGTTTTATGGCGCTATTAAGTTTTGATTTTTTCCCTGTATAGTGAATTCGTCATTTGCAAGCCGGAAAGGGTTTTCGGCGGGTTTATCTACCCATGGAGCAAATGATCCCTATTCAAGGAGAGCACGAAATGACCTTTAAACCGACCGTACTGGCCATGGCCCTGGCCGCCTGTTTGTCCACTTCGGTACAGGCCGCGCCCGAACTGCCGGTAACCGGCCTGGATACCGGCAGCAGCCAGTACAACACCGCCAATGCCTGGGTGGAGATCGATCAGGCGGCCTTCGAGCACAACATCAGCACCCTGCAGACCCTGCTCGACGGCAAGTCCCGGATTTGCGCCATCATGAAAGCCGACGCCTATGGTCACGGCATCGCCAACCTGATGCCCTCGGTGATGGCCGCCAACATTCCCTGTGTAGGCATCACCAGCAACGAAGAGGCGCGGGTGGTGCGCCAGAGTGGCTATGAAGGCCGTATTCTGCGGGTGCGCAGCGCCAGCCCGCAGGAGGTGAGCGACGGTCTGCAATACGAAATGGAAGAGCTGTTCGGTGATATCGACGCCGCCCGCACCGCGGCGAAAATCGCGGGGGCGGCGGGCAAGACCCTGCGCTATCACCTGGGGTTGAACGCCGGTGGCATGAGCCGCAACGGCCTGGAAGTGGCCACCGAGGAAGGCAAGCAGGAGGCGCGCGAACTGCTGGCGCTGGATAACCTGGAGCTGGTGGGCATCATGACCCACTTCCAGTATGAGGATGCGGACTTCGTGCGGGCCGGGCTTGCCAAATTCAACGAGCAGTCCCAGTGGTTGATTGAAGACGGCAAGCTGGACCGCAGCAAGCTGACCCTGCATACCGCTAACTCCTTCACCACCCTGGAAGTGCCGGAAGCCCGCCTCGACATGGTGCGCCCGGGCGGCATCATCTACGGCGACACCATTCCTTCCTATACCGAATACAAGAAGGTGATGTCGTTCAAGACCCGGGTGGCTTCGATCAACAACTATCCGGCCGGTAACCTGGTGGGTTACGACGGTACCTATAGCCTGAAGCGGGATTCGCTGCTGGCCAACCTGCCGATGGGCTACTCCGACGGCTATCGCCGGGTGTTCACCAACAAGGCCTATGTGGTGGTCAACGGCCACCGGGCGCCGGTGGTGGGCAAGGTGTCGATGAACACCACCATGATCGACGTGACCGACATTCCGGGTGTGAAACCGGGTGACGAAGTGGTGCTGTTCGGCAAACAGGGTGACGCCGAAGTGACCCAGGGCGAGCTGGAAGACGCCAACGGCGCCCTGCTGGCCGACCTGTACACCGTATGGGGCAACTCCAACCCCAAGATCCTCAAGCGCATCCAATAAGTCATGTGGCGTAACAGGTGTGGCTCTGTCGTCGTCTGTTGTCATTCCCGTAGATCCTTTCCTGTCATTCCCGCGAAGGCGGGAATCCAGGACTGGTGATGCAGAATGCTCAGACGGAGGGGGCCAGCAAAGGCACCGGACCCCCGCCTTAGCGGGGGTGACGATAAGGGCAAACCAGCCTCAGAAGCCACATCGGTTACAGGATATGACTTTTAAGCGGCACGCTTGAGCTGAAAGCGGGGAGGGCAACCTTCCCGCTTTTTTGTTTTACGGCCACGCAACCCGTGACCTTTAGTGGTGTTAATTGATCTGAATCAAACTAACCTCTCAAATACCTCTTTGTGGCTATTCTGCCTTGGCTATTAAAACTCCCCTGTACTAGAGTCAACGGCAACTTGGGTTTCAACGCTTTCCTGTTGTGTTCGCGAACAGTTTCCACTGGGTATATAGGGTATTTGGTATGTCAGATTCTCAGGTTAATCTTTCTCGGCGCCAACTCTTTACCCGCCGAAACATCACGGACACCCCTTCACTGCCATGGGTAAAAGCTGCGCAATTTACCGACCTGTGTACCCAATGTGGTGAATGCATAAAGCAATGCCCCACCAATATTATTCGCCCCTCCGACGGTGGCTTTCCTCGCGTTGATTTTGAAGTCGGCGAATGTACCTTTTGTTACCAGTGTGCAGCGGCGTGTCCCGAGCCGTTGTTTCTGCCAAAAACCGAACCAGCCTGGCACGCCAAAGCGGTGATTGAAGCAGGCTGCCTGGCTAAGCAAAACATTGAGTGTCGAAGCTGCGGAGACAGCTGCGACCCCTTCGCCATCAGCTTCAAACTGGCGGTGGGAGCGGTCGCACAACCCCAGATAGACATGGCCGCGTGCACCGGCTGTGGCGCCTGCGTGTCGGTGTGTCCGACCTCTGCCATCACCATCAAGAATATTCAACAAGAGAGCGCGCATGTCACTGAATGAAGTTCATATTTCAAGCCTGGTGGTGCACGTGGTGCCACAACACTTGAGCGCCATCAAACAGCAGATTGAATCTTTTGACGGTGCCGAAATTTATGGTGAAAGCGCAGCCGGTAAGTTGGTGGTGGTAATAGAAACCCGAAACCAGGGTTATATCACCGACACCATCGATGCGATAAACCAACTCGACCACGTATTAAGTACCGCGTTGGTGTTTCATCAAATTGAGCGTGATCTCGATGATGAGGTTGGTAGCACTGAACAATTAATTCCGGATTTGAAGCTTGAGGGTGATGTATGAAAATAACCAGACGTGCGTTTGTAAAAGCAAATGCAGCCGCTTCTGCCGCGGCCGTGGCCGGAATAAGCCTCCCCATTTCTGCCACCAACCTGATCGTCAGCTCGGATGAAACTGCCATTAAATGGGACAAGGCACCTTGCCGCTTTTGTGGCACCGGCTGTTCCGTGCTGGTCGGCACCCAGGATGGCCGCGTCGTCGCCACCCAGGGCGACCCCGAAGCCCCCGTCAACAAGGGGCTGAACTGCATTAAAGGGTATTTTCTGTCGAAAATCATGTACGGAAAAGACCGGTTAACCACGCCGCTGCTGCGCATGAAGAATGGTCGGTTTGATAAAGACGGCGACTTCGCCCCGGTATCATGGGATCAGGCGTTTGATGTGATGGCGGAGAAATTCAAACAAGCCCTCAAGGAAAAAGGCCCCACCAGCGTGGGCATGTTCGGCTCGGGTCAGTGGACCGTGATGGAAGGTTACGCGGCCTCCAAGTTGATGAAGGCGGGTTTCCGCTCCAACAACCTGGATCCCAATGCCCGCCACTGCATGGCCTCTGCCGTGGTCGGCTTTATGCGTACCTTTGGTATCGATGAGCCCATGGGTTGTTATGACGACTTCGAGCACGCCGACTCCTTCGTGCTGTGGGGCTCCAACATGGCCGAAATGCACCCGGTACTCTGGACCCGCATCACCGACCGCCGTTTAAGCCACTCCCACGTTAAAGTGAACGTGCTGTCCACCTATTATCATCGCAGCTTTGAGCTGGCTGGCCGTGGCATGATTTTTCATCCTCAGTCTGATCTGGCCATCGCCAACTTTATTGCCAACTACATCATCGAGAACGATGCGGTTAACTGGGACTTTGTGGATAAACATACCCACTTCAAGCAAGCCACCACCGATATTGGCTATGGCCTGCGTGATGATAACCCCTTGCAGGTGAGCGCGAAGAACCCCAACTCCGGCGATATGTCCGACATCTCGTTTGAGGAATATAAAGCCTCGGTTGCGCCTTATACGGTAGAAAAAGCCGCCGAAATGTCCGGCGTGCTGCCCGAAGACCTGATTGCACTGGCCAAACAATACGCGGATCCCGACACCAAGGTGATGTCACTGTGGACCATGGGCATGAACCAGCACACCCGTGGCGTCTGGATGCAAAGCCTGGTGTACAACCTGCATCTGCTGACCGGTAAAATTTCGGAGCCGGGTAACAGCCCCTTCTCGTTAACCGGTCAGCCTTCCGCCTGTGGTACTGCGCGTGAAGTGGGTACCTTTGCCCACCGTCTGCCGGCCGATTTGCTGGTGGCCAACCCGGAGCACCGCAAGTTTGCCGAAAAAATCTGGCAGTTGCCCGCCGGCACCATTCCCGAAAAGCCGGGCTTTCATGCGGTACTGCAAGATCGCATGCTCAACGACGGCAAGCTGAATGCCTATTGGGTGATGTGTAACAACAACATGCAGGCGGGACCCAACATCAACAACGAGCGCTTGCCGGGTTATCGCCACCCCGACAACTTCATCGTCTGTTCGGATCCTTACCCCACAGTAACCGCGCAGGCGTCGGACTTGATTCTGCCTACCGCCATGTGGGTAGAAAAAGAAGGCGCCTATGGTAATGCCGAGCGTCGTACCCAGGCCTGGTATCAGCAAGTGTCGCCGGTGGAAGGGGCAAGGTCTGATCTCTGGCAAATCATGGAATTCGCCAAACGCTTCAATATTGAAGAAGTGTGGGATGAAACCCTGATGGCCCAGGTACCGGAATTACGGGGCAAAACAATGTATGACGTGTTGTTTGCCAACGGCAAGGTGGACAAATTCCCACTTTCTGAAGCACAGGAACTGAACGATGACGCCCAGGCTGCCGGCTTCTACGTACAGAAAGGCCTGTTCGAAGAGTATGCCGAATTTGGTCGCGGCCACGGCCACGACCTGGCCCCCTACGATGTTTATCACCAGGTGCGTGGTTTGCGCTGGCCGGTGGTGGATGGCAAGGAAACCCTGTGGCGTTTCAACCCCGAATATGACCCCTATGCCAAACGCGAAGGCCGGGACTTCTACGGCAAGCCCGATGGCAAGGCCCTGATCATTTCGGCGCCTTACGAAGCACCGCCAGAAGTGCCCAACGAGGAATACGACCTGTGGCTATGTTCCGGCCGCGTGCTGGAACACTGGCATACCGGCACCATGACCCGTCGCGTGCCCGAACTGTACAAGGCGGTACCGGATGCCCACTGCTATATCCACCCGGATGATGCCGAGGCGCGCAACCTGCGCCGGGGTGACGAAGTGCTCATTCAGTCACCGCGGGGTGAAGTGCGTGCCCGTGTAGAAACCCGTGGTCGTAACCGCCCGCCGCAAGGCCTGGTGTTCGTCCCCTTCTTTGATGCGCGCATTCTGGTCAACAAGTTGATTCTGGATGCCACCGATCCGCTCTCCAAACAGACGGACTACAAAAAATGTCCGGTGAAGATAACCAAGGTCGCGAGCGTATAACGTCATTACCGACCATCACCCAAGCCATTAGGGTGGCATGGGGTGATCAAAAAAGAATCGGAGCAGGTTATGAAAAAAATCATCATGGCATTGGTCGCGGCAAGTGCGCTGCTGTTCGGTGCAGTACAGGCAGAAGATGCCAACGACATTGACAGCCAGGCCACCAGCAATCCGGGCGGCATCGGGGGAGTGGCTTCTTTACGGGGCATGAGCGAAATTGAAACCACTCGCCCGGCGGACGACTTCAAGCGTTACCCCAAGGATCACCAATTGGACAGTAACTATGTGTATCAGCCACCCCTGGTGCCTCATACCATTCGCAACTATGAAGTGTCGTTAAACGCCAACAAGTGTCTTTCCTGTCACAGCTGGAAGAACGCCAAGGAAATGGGCGCCACCAAAATCAGCGTGACTCACTATGTGAATCGTCAGGAACAGGTGCTGTCGGATGTGTCGCCGCGTCGTTACTTCTGTTTGCAGTGTCACGTGCCCCAGGCCGATGCCAAACCTTTGGTTGATAACAGCTTCCAGAGCGTCGATTCACTGCGGTAACACAACGCGACTTGAGAGTGAGCGTCATGAAATTATTAAAAAGATTCTGGAAGCGTTTATCCACACCCAGCAAGGCCGCGGCAGGAGTTGTGTTGCTGATGGGCTTTATCGGCGGCTTGCTGTTCTGGGGTGCCTTCAACACCGGCATGGAAGCCACCAATACGGAGCAGTTCTGTTCCGGCTGTCATGCCCCCATCGTGAAGGAGATCCGTGAAACCATTCACTACTCCAACCGTTCGGGCGTGCGAGCCATCTGTTCCGACTGCCACGTACCCCATAACTGGACCGACAAGATCGTGCGCAAGGTGCAGGCATCCAAAGAGCTGGCCTTTCACTTCATCGGCACCATTGATACGGAAGAAAAGTTCAAGGAGAGGCGCGGGCATTTGGCGCATCGCGAGTGGCAACGCATGAAAGAGAACAACTCGCAGGAGTGCCGTAACTGTCACCAGTTCGACTACATGGACTTCTCGGAGCAGGGCCCGCGTGCCGTCAGGCAGCACTCTACCGCTCTGGCCGGTGGCGACAAAACCTGTGTGGATTGCCACAAGGGCATAGCCCATAAACTGCCGGACATGAGAGACGTCGCCGGCTGGCAATAAGCCTGGAACGAGAACAAGAGGGGGAAGCGAATGGGGACTTTAGAATACGTAATGTGGCATATCCTGGGGTACGCCGCGATACCTGCGATTATCCTGGCCGGGTTTCTTGCCGTTGCTGCCGTGTGCATCGGCATTTTGTCTGTAAGTAAAGATAAGCAGATTGATTGATACTGCCTGAGATAACAGGCTGAAAGCAAAAAAGCGGGGAGGGTGACCCAAGCCATTCCCCTTTCGTGTGCATGGCTTGAGGCGGGGAAAATGGGCGACGTAATGTTGCCCATTTTTTTTCATTTATATATCAGTTGATTATGGTTGATTTGCTTGTATCTCGGCCAGCTCGTGCTGCCATCCATCTCTCTACGTATACACAGTGCCCTTAGCATGATGGATAAAGTATCTTCCTGATTTCTACTGGCCCCTTAGCAAGGCCGAGCCGTTGGGCTGGAGTCTTGCCGTCTTTCCCTCTTAGACAGAAATTGTAATAAACACGTAAAATCTGAAGCATTTTCTCTACCATCACAGGGTTGTAGGGGCTTTTACCTGTCCAGACCCTGCCATTGTTTGATTGTGAATGCATAGGACGCTCCAACAAGGAGAGTCTCCGCCTGACCATCTGGAAGAAATTATCTATCGGATGCAGAGAGGCGCGGCGTATCACGCTAACCTTCTGGTTTTCCGAGAGACAGTCACAATCCGTCAGGAATGAGACATACTTTTCACACTCATAAATACGATTAATCGGATTACTAAACCAGACCTCTTTGGAGCCGCTCATCGCATAAGGCTGTGAGAGTGATTGCTGCACAAGAAAACGCTCAGCCTCAATCCTATCCAACTCCTCAGTCTTCATCACCATACCAACGGCTTTTTCGGTCATTTTTACCCGAAATCTTCGCTCATCCACGGTCAGCTCTTTGTTAAAACGGACATATGCCACTCGACAAGTTCCTGCCTTTACTTGATCTGTGAAAGCAGTGATGGCAGCTCGATTAATGAGCGTATCTTGGTCAAGATAGAGTGTCAGTAGATCAGCATGGCCGATCAACTCTTGCAGCAATCTGAAGTGAGCACACAGAGTATATTCTGAACGTACCAGTGCCCCGTTATCAGGTAGGGTGGTTGCGTCATCAAACGACACAGGTGAGACACCTGATTCCAGCTCAATCTCCTCGGCAAGAGACGCGACCCTTGCCTCATGGAGTGGTAGATTCCCTGCTTCAAAGTAACTTTTTAACAGCTCTTTTTTCTTATATTCCAGCTCTTTATTCGCTTGGATAGCAGCATGGATTTCTCTGGGAGTCCATATTCTGGCCAAGGTGCGATTGAACTTTTTACGGGACTGATCGTCTTGGTACTGCTGGGATTTGGCCAGATCTTGCAGGTTAACGGAGGGGTCGAAGTTCACTTCCATCCCAAATACATAACCCGTGTAGCTATCCGCTGACCCAATAGCTGACAGTACCACGTTCCGTCTATCATCTCGGTTCGTCCAGTTCACTCCGTATTCTTGCCTGTCAGAAGATAACCTCATCCCCTTCAGCGGCATCATCTTCAGGCGTGACTCTCGTTCCTTCATGAACGCTACACTTCGCTCGTAGAACATGTCGATCCTGTCGTAGATTCTTTGAGGAGGCAGGTCGGTGAGCTCTATCGCTCGATTTATCGCAGTCTGATTAACTAGCAGTTTGAATAACCACTCATTATCATAGCTGCGCGTTTTTGGATGGCTCTTTCTCTTTTCAGAGCCACGGGTGAAGGTGGTGTCACATGCCTTGCATTGGAACCGAGGATGACCCGCAGAAGTCAGTC
>NZ_MDKE01000023.1 GCF_001870485.1 Oceanisphaera psychrotolerans
AATAAAACCTCGCCGGAAGCCTTGCCATATAAGGTTTTTTCATGATCTTGCCCTGCTACATATTTATATGCTTGGCGAATAAAGACATAACATCTGATTTGAGCCGAGGCAGTCATTGCAGGATGCTTCTTCTGATACCATATAACATTTTAATACTGCGTATGCTCATATACACGCATGCGCATATTTGTTCCGAGATGTGCGCAGTATCAACAGTGACTCTTTCTTAACCCGCTGATCTGCAAATAATTTCTTATTTCAATGGGTGATAAACGTGCATTGCCGGTGGTGATTTCACGCATCATTTCCAGATGGCTGTTAAATATGCTGCACATGCAGTCGTCTGGATGGTCGGGCAGGTATGTCAATCGTATTATTTACCCACGCTACCGCCCTGACGTTTCAGGCCGCCAATTCCTGCTACAACGGTTTTCAAATGCGTCTATTCTGGCCGCAGAGGTGAGGGAGGGCAATTGCAAAAATGAAAAAGTGAGATGCAGAACGGTTGATTGGTGGTTTTGTGGGCGGTTCGAGGAAGGGGCCTCTTTTTCAGGCCACGCCGGAATTGACAGGAGGGCAAAGGGATCTGCTCTGCCGACCTTCTGTTTCAGGGATGAAACAGAGAGCCTCCACGGATGGATTTATGGCGAGTCGGCGGAGCGGGCCCTTTGTCCGACAGGTTGCTGCCGATATCGCGCAGTACTTCCTGTTTATACGGAGTGCTCTGATCCGCCAACTGAAGTGGCGGCTACAGGGTAGGCTCTGATGTTGTGTTTTTCCGCAGAGCACGCCGGAATTAAGAGGAGGGCAAAGGGATCTGCTCGGCCGACCTTCTGTTTCAGGGATGAAACAGAGAGCGTACATGGGGCGAGCTTGTCTCGCCGTGACGAGCAGTTTCAGCCTGACCGAACATCCGGTGAATGTTCGCAGCAGGTTGAAACCGCGAGTAGCAAGTCCCGGGGCGAGTCGACGGAGCGGGCCCTTTGTCCGACAGGTTGCTGCCGATATCGCACAGTAGTGCCTGTTGCTGCGGAGTACTCTGATCCGCCAACTGAAGTGGCAGCTACAGGGTAGGCGACTGAGCCTACATGGGGCTCGCTTGTCTCGGCGGAGCGGGCCCTTTGCCCGACAGGTTGCTGGCGATAATCGCACAGTACTGCCTGTTGCTACGGAGTGCTCTGATCCGCCAGCTGAAGCGGCGGCTACAGGTTAAGCGCGGATGTTGTGGTTTGTCTTGCGGGCCCTTTGTCCGACGTGTGGCCGCCGCCAACTTGCCTGGTGCTGAGCATCCCTGTATGCTACGCGGCCTTTTTGTTTTTGGATGCAACATGATCGGATTTGACTACGGTACATCAAACTGTGCTGTCGGCGTTATGGAAGAAAATAACCCGAAAATTTTAACCCTGGGCGATCATGGTCGATATATCTCGTCAACGCTGTATGCTCCGAGTCGTGACGTTATTGTCAACTGGCTGTACAAACAGTTGCCAGTGGCAGAACAGAAAAACTTTCAGCAGCAACGCCAAAGACAACTGCAAAAAGGGCAAGAAGAATTAAAAGAGCTGGCATTGGATGGCTACCCGACCGAGTTGTCGTTTGGCCAGCAGGCATTACATAATTACCTGCAAGAGCCCGACGAGGGTTACTACATCAAATCCCCCAAGTCTTTCCTGGGTGCCAGTGGCTTGCTGCCACAACAGGTCGAATTGTTTGAAGACATTGTTGCGGCCATGATGAGTAACGTAAAAACGCTCACCGAAGCCGCCCTCGGCAGAAGTGTCAGCCAAACGGTGATTGGCCGCCCGGTCAACTTTCAGGGCTTGCGAGGTGAAGAAAGCAACCGGCAAGCATTGGAGATCTTGACCAATGCCGCCAAGCGCGTCGGCTTCAAGGACGTTGAATTTCAATTCGAACCCGTTGCCGCCGGCTTCGAATATGAAGCCAGCCTGACTACAGAAACCCGGGTGCTGGTGGTCGATATCGGCGGTGGTACCACCGACTGCTCCATGCTGTTGATGGGGCCCGAGCAGGCGGTTTCACAAGACAGAAGCGGTGACTTGTTAAGCCACAGCGGTGAGCGTGTTGGCGGTAATGATTTTGACATCGCCTTTGCACTCAAAGGTATCATGCCCAGCTTTGGCCTGGACAGCATGCTGAAAACCGGTAAGCCAGTGCCGGTCAATAGCTACTCTCAAGCGGTTTCCATTAACAATATTCAACATCAAACCGAATTCTACAGTGCCGCCAATGGCCGCTTTTTAGAACAGCTGGTCCGTGATGCAGAACAGCCCGAGCTGTTGTCGCGCTTGTTGACCGTGCAGAAAAACAAGATGAGCTACCGGGTGGTCAACGCCGCAGAGCAAAGCAAAATTGCGCTGACGGACAGCACCGAGCAGCTCGTCGACTTGTCCGATATAGACAAGGGGCTCACCGTTAATCTGGACAGAGACGGCTTTGCCAGGGCCTGTCACCGTGAGCTGAGTGCCATCACCGCGCTGATGACCGATGCGATAACCCAGGCCGGCTGTCAGCCGGATGTGGTATTCGTGACCGGCGGTACCGCCAAGTCACCGGTGCTGAACCGGTTCCTGCAACAGCAGTTTCAGCATACGCCCATCGTGATCGGCGACCACTTCGGCAGCGTCACCGCCGGCCTTACCCGCTGGGCCAGGACCATTTTTTCATAAGAATAAAATCGCCGGGATTCAGGGCAGTCAACATGTATCAGCGCTCAACGTTGATTGCCTTGAGTGCGCGTGCAGCGCCTTGTTGGACTGAACAATCTGGCGCTGTAACCGGGGAAATCGTGAAGGCATAGTACTCACGGCCTGCCACGCTCATCTGCCTTGTTCAGCGCTGTGCTTAATGCTTTGGAGGCATACGCAGCCAGGGCTTCCAGTTCGGATGCACAGTCTCCCCTGAAGCACGAACCATGCATTACCGCCAGATTCTCCGCGCCCAGCTCCTTTAACCTGCGTATCGTCGCGGCGGTATCGGGCGTCAACGCCATGGCGTGAAACGCATCCTCTGCGAGGATGGCATCCTTAACGATACTTTGGTCAGAGATGGCGGGTCCGCATCCCAGTTGGGTGAATAAATCACCGGTAAACAGTGTTTTGGTCGTTTCCTCGTATATGAGGCCAGATTCCCATGCGTGAGGAACATGGGGGGTGTCGATATATCGCACACGCTTTCCGCCCAAGTCTAACACCTCGTTATTCGCCAATACCCTGGGTGCCCGATCGGCGAGATCATTGAGTGAAACCATGCACGCGACGGCACCATGTACGATCTCTGCCTTTGGGGCAACGCTCAGCCATTGATTCATAGAACCGCATTCGTCTGACTCTACGTGTCCAAATGAGATCCAGCGGATGGTGTTTAGCGGCAGCACTTTTTTTGCCGCTTCCGAAACCAGTGGGAACAGCGCACGTCCTCCGCAATGAAACAATAATGGTTGTTCTGCCTTGATGAGATATTGATTGAATGTGAATCCATCGGGCGGCAAATCAGTTGTAAACGTTGAAAGACGGAAGATACCGTCGGCTATCTCGTCAATTCTGGTTTCCATTATTGCACCCTCAGAAATGGCAATGTCTTGCGGGAGATAATGCTGGCTGGAATGGGGTGTTCCACCATCTAACGCGACGCCAAGCGACGGGTCAGCTGGCAACAGGCTACCGTTCTTGACGCTCGGGATCTTATTTTAGCCGACAATGGTTCAGTCAGAGACAGCCACCAACGGAAGCGGTGCCTCTTCTACCTAATTCAGTGCGTCGCTCAAGCCGACTCGGCGCTGATCTCCTGCAAGGCCTGTACCCAGGCATCGGGCTCCTGAGCGCCGGAGATGAGGTACTTGTTGTTGATAATGAATGCCGGCACGGACGTCACACCTGCCTGCTGGTAAGTGGCTTCCTCTTCCCGCACCATGGCAGCGTACTGATCCGAGTCCAGTACCTGTCTGGCTTTTGCCGGGTCCAGCCCCAGTGCGGCAACGCAATTCAATAGCACACTGTGATCGGAGACATCCATCGCCTTGCCAAAATACACCTCGAACAGGGCTTGTTTCATGGCGGTTTGCCGGCCCTGTTCACCTGCCCACTTCACCAACCGGTGGGCATCGAAGGTGTTGCAGGTAAATCGCTGCTGTATCTTCTCGAAGTTGAGTCCAAGATCGGCGGCAATCGCCATCATACGACTCTGATTTTCCCGCATCTCTTCCTCGCTCCGCCCGTACTTTCTGGCCAGGGCGGGCAGTATGGGTTCCCCCTGACCGGTGTGGTCGGGGTTCAGCTCAAAGGCATGCCACTGAATGGTGAACTCATACTCTGGTGCCAGCCGTTCCATGGCCTGCTCCAGCCGGGCATAACCGATGGCACACCAGGGGCAGGCGATATCGGAAACGATATCTATCTGTATCTTGCTCATAACGGTTCCTGTTTGATTAGAGGAATTCACGCGTAACCTTGATCATGCGTCCTTCTACGGTGCACTGTATCTTGTCTTCGATCTGGCTGCACTGGGATTCGACCTCGCGCCTCGAGGCCGCCACCACCACAAACGACCATTCGCTGGCATCGTGCCGGTTGCGTTCACCACTCTCACAGACCGCCACCGCCGGGTTGCGCCCGAACCGTTCGTGCATGCCGCCCATACGCTGGCGTTTTTCTTTTAGAGAGCCACACCCCGGCAGAGAAAAAATGATGGTCAGAATACCGATGTGCATGTCGTGCTCCTTGACGGGTGTGCCGAGCAGGTGGGTCTGTTGCGCGGGCTGAGGCGGCTACGGATTAGGTTAGAGTGCTGCGGTCTGGTGTCGCAAGTCACGCCGGAATGGGCGGGAGGACAAAGGGATCTGCTCAGCCGATCATCACATGACAGGGATGTCATGTGTTGAGCGTCACATGGATGTGCCCGAAGCGTGTCGGCGGAGCGGGCCCTTTGTCCTCTTGTTTCCCCTTTACCCCATGTTCAGGGCCAGTTCGTCCGGGTAACCGCGTTCGCGGGCCAGGCGCACCGCTTCCTGTTCTACCTCGCTGGCGTTCTGGCCTGCGGTGAGGGCGAGACTCGGTGACAGCGGTTGCTCGTCCATCTCCAGCCAGCCGAGATCGGCGAGCCGGCCCACGATGCGGTCGGCGGCGGTCAGCGCCGAGCTGGCCTTGACGATCTCTACCCGCGCATAGTGATTGCCCTCAAACGACACATCCGCCGCCCGCAACGAAGGATCACTACCCGGGATCTGCTGGGCGCCGAACAGCGGCTTGCCGCCGACCCGGGCCTGGCCAAAGGCAGGCAGCAGCCGGGTCAGGTGAGCGATGGCCTCCCGGGTGCGGGCCTCGATGTCCGGCGTTTGCCAGCCCTGGTTCAGCTGGGTGACATAGGGCTGCGGCAATTTGGGCTGGGCACTGTACTCGCAACTGGCGGCCAGACCGTCCTTGAACAGGGTGATGCCGTCGGTCATGCCGTGCAGCTGAAACACCCCGTTCGGATAGGGTGTCAGCTGGGCCATGCCGTTGGGCGTGCCGCGCTGGCCGTGGAATATCACCTCGGGCCATTCCCCCTCGGTCTGCCAGCGGGCCACGTAGGCGGCCTTGTACTCCACCAGCCGCTGGCGGCGATAACCGGCCATGTCGTCCACCAGCCCGGTGCGAAAGCCACAGGCATTGACCAGAAAGTCCACCTTGAACGGCTGTTCCTGCCCGTCCTGGTGACTGGCGTGAATGATCCAGCCGTCTGGTTGCTGCTCCAGCCGGGTAGCCCGGGTATGAAAGTGCAGCTCGCAGTTCGGTGCGGCGTTCAGCGCCAGGGTGGCGGTGGCCGCCATGCGAAACAGGCTCCAGCCGTATTCCTGCACCAGAATGAGCGGAAACTTCAACGACTCCGGGTCCAGATGGTGGCCCAGGGGGATCAGCCAGTCGTCCTGACTCTCGGCCTTGGGCGGAATGGGGCGGGCGGCCAGCGCCTCGAACTGTTCGCGGCTGTAGCAGCGATAATACTGCTCCGGTTCGCCCAGCACCTGGTTGGCCGGGTCTTCGTCCACCAGCCGTTGATATTCCTGCGCCACCTGTTTCAGCCGGGGCAACAGCGCCTCGGCATCCCCCGGATCGGTTTTCGGGGTGGCGATGACGGTGGGGCGGCGGTTGATGCTGTGCGGGTAGGCGCGCACCGAGGCGATGGACTGGCGCAGCAGGGTCAGGCACTGGTCGTCGCCGATGTCCCGGTACAGGTTGCCGCCCGCGTGCAGGTGGCAGATGGGCGGCCCGTTCACCAGGCCGCTGCTGGCCTCGACAAGCAGGGTCTCGATGCCCATGTCCGCCAGCCGCAACGCCACGGTGGCACCGGCGATACCGCCACCCAGAATACCGACCCGCAGGGGGCGCTGAGCGGAGGCATGGCAAAAATTCGCGTTCATGTAGTCTCGGTCAGGATAGTCATGGTTGTTTATCCGGCGGAGCAGCCCGGGGCCGACTCCGCCGATATCTTATCCCGTCCGTGGGGGTAAATCATGATGAGGGCGATGTTGGCGTTCATCAGGCCTGATGGGCGCTCAGCTCGTTCAGCATGTCGCCAATCAGCGCCAGTCGGCTCTTGGCATCCGCACTGGGAATGGCGAAGCGCAACTTGGTCGGCCCCTCCATCTTGTAGATGCGCGGCTGGCTCTGCAACAGGCTCACCAGATACATGGGATCGACCCTGGCGTCCTGGGCAAAGGCGATGGTGCCGCCGTTGGGGCCGGCGTCTATCTTGTCGATGCCAAGGGCGCTTGCCTTGAGCTTGAGTCCGGCCAGCGCCACCAGGTTCTTGCCCGGCTCCGGTACCAGGCCGAAGCGGTCAATCAGCTCCACCTGCAGTTCGCGCAGGGCGGCCTCGTCTTCGGCGGTGGCGATGCGCTTGTACATGGACAGCCGCATGTTCACGTCCGGAATGTAGTCGTCCGGCAGCAGGGCGGGCAGGCGCAGTTCAATCTCGGTCTGCGCGCGCAGCAGCTGATCCAGCGCCGGCTCCTTGCCCGATTGCAGCGCCTTCACCGCCTGCTCCAGCATCTCCATGTACAGGCTGAAACCGATGGCGGTGATCTGGCCGCTCTGCTCGTCGCCCAGCAGCTCGCCGGCGCCACGAATTTCCAGATCGTGGGTGGCCAGCGCAAAGCCGGCGCCCAGATCTTCCAGTGCGGCAATGGCCTCCAGCCGCTTTTTGGCATCGGTGGTCATGCGCTTGGGGTGGGGCGTCAGCAGATAGGCATAGGCCTGATGGTGCGAGCGACCCACCCGGCCGCGCAGCTGATGCAGCTGGGCCAGGCCCAGCTTGTCGGCTCTGTCCATGATGATGGTGTTGGCGCTGGGCACGTCGATGCCGGTTTCGATGATGGTGGAGCACAGCAGCACGTTGAAGCGCTGATGATAGAAGTCGGACATCACCCGCTCCAGCTCGCGCTCGCGCATCTGGCCGTGGGCGATGCCGATACGGGCCTCGGGCACCAGGGCGCGCAGGGCGTCGGCGCTGTTCTCGATGGTCTGCACCTCGTTGTGCAGGTAATAGACCTGGCCGCCGCGCTTGAGCTCGCGCAGTATGGCCTCGCGGATGGTGGCCGGATCCGACTCGCGCACGAAGGTCTTCACCGCCAGCCGCTTGGCGGGCGGGGTGGCGATGATCGACAGGTCGCGCATGCCGCCCATGGCCATGTTCAGGGTGCGGGGAATGGGGGTGGCGGTCAGGGTCAGAATGTCCACGTCGGCGCGCAGCGCTTGATCTGATCCTTCTGCCGCACGCCGAAGCGGTGTTCTTCGTCCACGATCAGCAGGCCCAGATCCTTGAACCGTACATCCTGACTCAGCAGCTTGTGGGTGCCGATCACGATATCGATGCTGCCGTCTGTCAGGCCGGCGAGCACCTTGTCCTGCTCCTTGCCGGTCTTGAAACGGCTGATGATTTCCACCTGCACCGGCCAGTTGGCGAAGCGGTCGCGGAAGTTGTCGTAATGCTGCTGGGCCAGCAGGGTGGTGGGCACCAGTACCGCCACCTGCTTGCCGCCGTGTACCGCCACAAAGGCGGCGCGCATGGCCACTTCCGTCTTGCCGAAGCCCACGTCGCCACACACCAGCCGGTCCATGGCCTTGGGCTGGCACATGTCGGACAGCACGGCGTTGATGGCCTTGAGCTGATCGTCGGTTTCCTCGAACGGAAAGGCGTCGGCAAACTGGCGATAGGCGCTCTTGTCGTGAGCGATGGCCTGGCCCGGCTGGGCGGCGCGGCGGGCGTACACATCCAGCAGCTCGGCGGCCACGTCGCGCACCTTTTCGGCGGCCTTGCGTTTGGCCTTGGCCCAGGAGTCGTTGCCAAGCCGGTTGAGGGTGGGCTCGTCGGCGCCGCTGTAGCGGCCCACCAGGTGCAGGGCGGTGACCGGCACATAGAGCTTGTCGCCGCCGGCATATTCCAGGGTCAGGTATTCGGACTTGAGTCCGCCTGCATCCAGGGTCTGCAGTCCGGTGTAGCGGCCCACGCCGTGATCCAGATGCACCACCGGCTGACCGATGGACAGCTCGGCCAGGTTGCGGATCAGGGTGTCGGGGCTCAGGCCGGTGGACTTTTCCCGCCGACGGCGCTGGATCACCCGGCCGCCGAGCAGGTCGCCTTCGCAGACAAGCGCCAGCTTGTCGTCGAGAATAAAGCCCTGCGACAAGGGGCCGACCAGCAGGCCAATCGGGTCTTTACCGGCCAGAAAATGCGAGAAGTTGTCACAGGGCCAGGGTTTGATGGCGCTGCCGGACAGCAGCTCGAGCAGCGCCTCGCGCCGGCCGGCACTTTCGACCGAAAACAGCACGCGACCCTGGAAGCTCTCGCAGAAACTCAGCAACCGGGCCAGGGGCTCGGTTTTCTGGTGGTCCACTTCCAGCTCCGGCAAGGGGCTGACCGGTGCATTCTGCCGCTCGCCTTTTTCCAGCACCGGGGTGGCGCTCAGTTGCAGCCGGGGCCAGTGATTGAGCCGGTTCAGCAGGGCGTCGGGCTTGAGATAGAGTTCGTCCGGCGCCAGCAACGGGCGCAACTGGTCGTGGCGGCGGTCTTCATAGCGGCTCTGCACATCCTGCCAGAAGGCCTCGGCCGCTTCGTTCAGCTCGCCGACCCCCAGCACCAGCAGTTGTTCGGGCAGGGAGTCGAACAGGGTCTGGATCTGTTCGAAAAACAGCGGAAAGTAGTGTTCGATGCCGGCGGGAAACTGGCTCTGGCTGACGCGGTGATAGAGCGATTCCGGTTCGTTGCGCAGCGGAAAACGCTCCCGGTACTGACCGCGAAACCGCTCGATGGCGGCGCCGTCGGTGGGGAATTCCCGCGCCGGCAGCAGCCGCACCTGTTTTACCTGTTCGCGGGAGCGCTGGGTGTCCGGGTCGAAGGGGCGCAGGGTGTCGATTTCGTCATCGAAGAAGTCGATGCGAAAAGGCTCGGCCGCGCCCATGGGGTACAGGTCGAGCAGGGCGCCGCGGGCGGCAAACTCGCCGTGCTCCAGTACCTGATCCACCGCCCGGTAGCCGGCCTGTTCCAGTCGGCTGCGCAGGGCGTGCAGGTCCAGCTTGTCGCCGGTGCGCAGCAGCAGGCTGTTCTGTTCCAGCCAGTCGCGCGGCGGCGTGCGCAGCATCAGGGTGGTCACCGGAGCAATCAGCAGCCCGCGCTTCAGCGCCGGCAGCCCGTACAGGGTTTCCAGCCGCTGGGAGATGATGTCCTGATGGGGCGAAAACTGATCGTAGGGCAGGGTTTCCCAGTCCGGGAACAGCGCCACCGGCAGCGTCTCGTCGGCCAGCAGATGACGTACCTCCTGCTCCAGACGCAGGGCGGTGGGGGTGTCGGGCACCACCAGCAGCACCAGTTGCTGCTGCTGTCTGACCTGTTCGGCGATGGCCAGCGCCAGGCTGCTGCCAATCAGCTGGCCCAGGCTGGCTCGGGGACGGGGAGTGGGGCTGGGAATCTGTATCATGGTCGTGATGCGTCGTCCTGTTGGGCGCGGCGTTCGGCACGGGCCTTGAGTTGTTTGGCCTGCAGTTGCAGGCTGGCGCGGATCAGGGCATCTCTGTCCTGTTCGCGCAGGGCGATAAAGTCGCAGCGGTACTGTTCCGGCTCGGCCCCGGCATGGATTTCACCATAGCCGTACACCGCCACCGACAGTTCCGGCAGAAAGAGTTTGCAGCGCATCCGGCTGGCTTCGGCCAGCGGCTGTGGTGACGAGAAGGTGAAGCCGCCCCCGCCCAGGCTCAGGGTCTGGTGGCGATGTTCGGGGGTGTCCTGTCCCGCCAGCACATAGCTCAGTACCAGATCGATTTTACGGGACTGCTGGTTGATGATTTCCACCAGCTCGTTGGCATGTTCGTCCAGATTACGCAGCAGCCGGGCATTATTGGTATCGATGCGGGTCACTTCACTGATAAGCTTGAACGGCGCGGGGATCTCCGCCTCCAGGGCGTCCGCGTCGGGCACCGTTTCGCCATCGGTAAGGGGGATCAGGTTGACCTGAGCCTGGTAGTCGATGCTGAAATAAGGGTCTGCCATCATTCGCTGCTCTTGTTGCGCCATTCACAAGGCTTTATTATTCCGCAACTTGCGGGTGACGTAAAACCCTTTAAAAAACGGATGATTACACCATGTTTCAACCCCTGACGTTGATGTTGGGTCTGCGCTATGCCGGCGCCCGGGGGCGGCGCAGCTTCGCTTCCTTCGTTTCCGGCTTCTCCACCATCGGTATTCTGCTGGGGGTCGCCGCCCTGATCCTGGTGTCGGCGGTGATGAACGGCTTCGAGCAGCAGATGAAAGATCGCATGCTCGGGGTCATTCCCCATGCCCTGGTCACCAACGACCAGCGCCGGCTCGCAGAGCCGGGCCAGTACCGCGAGGTGTTTGCCCACAGCGAGGTGGTGACCGCCGCCGAACCCTTCATCAGCGCCGAGGCCATGGTGCAGGGGCCGGGGCACCTGACCGGGGTGGAGCTGTACGGCGTGGACCCCAGCAGCCGCCACGACAGGTTGCTGCAAGGGCTGGATGCGCGCACCCGGGAATATTTCGAATATCTGCCCTATGGCCTGGTGATGGGCGCCGGTGTGGCGCGCAGCCTGGGGGTGGTGCCCGGCGATCAGGTGCGGGTAACGGTGACCGAGGGCAGCCGTTTTACCCCCCTGGGTCGGGTGCCGAGCCAGCGACTCTTTACCCTGGTGGGCACCTTCAGCACCGGTAACGACGTGGACGGTCAGCTGGTGCTGGCCCGGCTCGACGATGCCGCCCGCCTGCTGCGCTACTCCGAAGGCCAGGCCTCGGGTCTGCGGTTGTGGCTGGATGACCCCTTTCAGCTTGATCACCTGCCGGCGTTGCCACAAGGCCTGAAATTTGAAACCTGGCAGCATAGCCGGGGCGAGCTGTTTCAGGCGGTGGCGATGGAAAAGCGGCTGATGAGCCTGATGCTGGCGCTGATCATCCTGGTGGCGGCCTTCAATATTCTTTCTGCCATGGTGATGGTGGTGACCGACAAGGAAGCCGAAATCGCCATGCTGCAAACCCTGGGCCTGAGCCGTTACCGGGTGATGGCGGTGTTCATGATCCAGGGTGGTTTCAGCGGGGTGCTGGGCAGCCTGCTGGGGTTTGCGCTGGGCCTGCTGCTGAGCCTGAACCTGGACGGGGTGCTCAACCTGCTGGGCATCAATTTCTATTCCGCCGCCGGTGGCAGCCAGCTGCCGGTGTTGCTGTTGCCCGGGCAACTGTTCATGGTGTTGTTTTCCACTTTATTACTGTGCGTACTGGCCAGCCTTTATCCGGCCTGGCGGGCATCACGGGTTCATCCAGCCGAGGCATTGCGTTATGAGTAACCCCCTGTTAGTGGTCGAAAATCTGGGTAAAACCCATCAGGACGGGGCGCAGCCGGTCACCATACTGGATGGCGTCAGCCTGACGTTGGCCGCCGGCGAAAGCCTGGCGGTGGTGGGCAGTTCCGGTTCGGGCAAGAGCACTCTGCTGCATCTGCTCGGCAGCCTGGACGCCCCCACTCAGGGCCGGGTGCTGGTGGAAGGGGAAGATGTGCATCATTTATCGGCGCGTACCCAGGCCCGCTTTCGCAACCAGAAGCTGGGCTTCGTCTATCAGTTCCATCATCTGCTGGGCGAGTTCAGTGCCCTGGAAAACGCCGCCATGCCGTTGCTGATCGCCGGCCGGCCGGTGAACGAGGCCAGGGAGCGGGCCGAGGCCCTGCTGACGCGGGTCGGGCTGGGGCATCGGCTGGATCACCGGCCTGCGGCGCTGTCCGGCGGCGAGCGTCAGCGGGTGGCCATTGCCCGGGCGCTGGTCAACAACCCGCGGCTGGTGCTGGCCGATGAGCCCACCGGCAACCTGGATGCCCACAGCGCCGCCGAGGTGTTTGCCCTGCTGGCCGAACTGCAGAGCGAGCTGGGCACCGGCCTGGTGGTGGTGACCCACGATCTGGCGCTGGCGGCCCGGCTCGATCGGCAGTGCCGGTTGGTGGATGGCCGTCTGGTTGACAGCCGGCAGCAGGAGCAAGGCTGATGTTTCGTCCGTTAAGTGTCTTTCTGGGCTGGCGCTTCAGCCGGGCCCGGCGACGCAATCGCTTTATTTCCTTTATTTCGGTGGCCTCGATTCTGGGCATCGCCATCGGGGTCGGCGCGCTGATCCTGGGGTTGTCGGCGATGAACGGTTTCGAGCGCGAGCTGGAAAACCGCATCCTGTCGGTGCTGCCTCACGGCCAGTTGCGGGCCGCCGAGGGGCCGGTCGAAGGCTGGCGCGACATGGTCAGCGAAATGGAATCGGCACCGGGTATTCTGGCGGTATCGCCCTATGTGCCGCTGGAAGGGCTGCTCAGCAAGGGTGATAAGCTGAAGGCGGTGCAACTGCAGGGGGTGATACCGGAGCAGGAGGCGAAGGTGTCCGAGCTGTCGCCCTATCTCGGCGGTGCCAGCCTGGCTGTGCTGAAGCCCGGCGAGCGGAGTCTGGTGCTGGGCAAGGCCATCGCCGACCAGCTTGGGCTGGCCGTGGGGGAGCGGGTGTCGTTGCTGCTGCCGGCGCCGGGCAGCCAGGGGTTTGGTTCTCCCCGGCGGCAAAGCTTTACCCTGGTGGCGGTGCTGAATCTGGGCGGCCAGCTCGATACCGTACTGGGTTATACCCATCTGCAGGACGCCCAGGAGCTGAAAGAGCTGAATGATGCCATCTCCGGTTTTCATCTGCGGGTGAATGAGGTGCTGGCGGCCGACCGCCTGACCATGAACGCCGCCATGGGGCTGCCGGCGCCGTTTTATGTGAGCAGCTGGATGGAAAGCCAGGGCAATATCTACCGGGATATTCAGCTGGTGCGCACCCTGATGATAGTGGTGCTGCTGCTGGTGATGGCGGTGGCCAGTTTCAACATCGTCTCGACCCTGGTGATGGCGGTGAACGAGAAGAAGGGTGACATCGCCATCCTCAAGACCATGGGCGCGGGACCCTGGCAGATCCGCGGCGCCTTCATGGTACAGGGCATGCTCAACGGCGTGACCGGGGTGCTGATTGGCGGTGCCCTGGGGCTGCTGCTGGCGACCCGGCTGTCGGAGCTGGTGGCCGGTTACGAGCGGTTGAGCGGCCATCAGCTGCTTAACCCGGAGGTATACTTCATCGACTTCATCCCCACCGAGTTTCACTGGGCGGATCTGTGGCTGGTGACCGGTTCGGCGCTGACCCTGATCTTCATCGCCACCCTCTATCCGGCCTGGCGCGCCGGCAAGCTGCTGCCGAGGCAGTTGCTGGGAGAAGCGTAAAAAACGGAGGGGGGATGATTCCCCCCTCACCGCTGATCGCGTCTTTCCTGCCTTAACTTCCACGCCAGTTGTACCTTCCAGCGCCAGCCCAGGCGGGTGATGACCCAGCCGAGCAGGGCGCTCGTCAGTCCCATCAGCAGGGTGCCGGTCAGCAGCGGTACCGCCATGGCCAGGGCTTCGTGCTCCAGGGAGCCGTTGAACACCAGTTCGGGGGTGCCCAGCAGCCAGGCGCCGAGCCGGTAGGCGAAGTAGAACATCGGGGCCAGGGTGAGCGGGTTGTTGACCCACACCATGGCGATGGCCAGCGGCAGATAGCCGCGAAACAGCACGGCCAGGCCGATGGCCACCAGGGTATGCAAGGGCAGCGGCAGCCAGGCGGCAAAGAGACCGGCGGCGACGGCGACGGCGGCGGAGTGGCGGTTACAACACCAGTAGTCGGGGTCGAGCAGGCGCTCGCCGAACAGGGCCAGCACCCGGTGTTCGCGCAGGGTTTCCTGGCTTGGCATCCGGTTCCGCAACCATTGGCGCAGCATCAGCGCCCCCGCCGGCGGAGTTTCCAGCGGCGGGAGACCGTCCAGCGCCATAGTCCGTGCATCACCATGAAACCGGTCGCGGAGCTGACCATCGCCATCACCCCGCAGCCCAGCAGAAAGGACGGGCCGGCATTGCTCATGGCGCTGCCAAGCCAGGTCAGACTCAGCTCAAAGTGCTGGTAATGGGGCGGTTTGTCGAGCAGAAAAGAACCGAGCCGGTAGGCAAAATAGAACATCGGCGGCATGGTCAGCGGGTTGGTCACCCAGACCAGCACCACCGATAACGGCAGGTTGACCCTGAAGGTCATGGCCAGCACCGCGGCCAGTACCATCTGAAAGGGGATGGGCAGCCAGGCACAGCAGAGGCCGACGGCAAAGGCGCCGGCGGCCGAATGTCGGTTGAGATGCCACAGGTTGTTGTCGTGCAGTCTGCTGCCAAGCAGGCTCAGGTATTTATGATTTTTAATGGTGCCCGGGTCGGGCATCAGGCGTTTCAATGTCTTTTTTGGCATCTGTTCCAGGTCCGCAATACTTATCGGATGGATAAGCGGCTGTTCTTCTTCTGCTTCGGCATCTCAACCATCATGATCTGGCCCTGGCTCCCCGGCTGGGACTGGTGGTTGCCGCTGGCCTGTTTAGGCTGGTTGTGTTGGCGGCCAAGGCCGGCAGTGGCCTGCCTGTTATTCGGGTTGGTCTGGGCGCTCTGCTACAGCCACTGGCAACTGAGCTGGCTGCAGGCTCCCGAGCTGTTCCAGCGCAGCCAGCTTATTGCCGGCACCGTAGACAGTGTTCAGCACCGGGAAGGTGGCGCAAGTAGACTGATTGTCAGTCTGAAAAGCCTTAACGGTCAAGCACTTTCCCCCCGTCCGCGGGTGCTGTTGTCCTGGTATGGTGCAGACGAGGCGCCAGCCGCCGGGGATAATATCCAGTCGATCAGTCGGTTACAGCCTCCCCATGGCCTGCATAATCCTGGCAGCTTCAACAGTGCCCGCTGGCTGCTGGGGCAGGGGATCACGGCCCGGGGCTACCTGACCGGCACCCTGGAACATCAGGTTGCCACCCCCTCGCACCGGACCCGGCTGGTTCGCCATATTGAGGCCATGACCGCCGACTTGCCTGCGCGACGCTGGTTGCTGGCCCTGAGCGTGGGCGATCGCAGCGGCTTGGATCAAGCAGACTGGGACATGCTGCGGGGCCTGGGCGTGAGTCATCTGTTTGCCATTTCCGGCCTGCATATCGGGCTGGTGGCCGGGCTGGGCCTGCTGGCCGGGCGCCTGAGTGGCAGTCGGCTGCTGGCCGCGATACTGGCGGGAACGCTGGCGCTGGGGTATGCCTGGCTGGCGGGGTTTTCGGTGCCGACCCAGCGGGCGCTGCTGATGCTGTTGCTGTGGTTGGGCCTGTATTGCCGGGGGCGTTTCTGGAGCGGCCGGCGGCTGTTGTTGCTGACCATGACCCTGCTGCTGGCAGCCATGCCCTGGCTGGCGCTGGATCTGGGGTTCTGGTTGTCGGTGCTGGCGGTGGCGGCCTTGCTGGTGAGTGCCGGCTGGCTGGCGGGGCGCAGCCTGTGGCGGTTGCAACTGGGGCTGAGCCTGCTGTTGCTGCCGTTGATTATGCTGCTGTTCGGCGGCATCAGCTGGGCGTCGCTGCCGGTAAACATGCTGCTGATCCCCCTGTTTTCACTGCTGTTGATCCCGTTGCTACTGCTGGCCTGTCTGTTGCTGCTGCCGGTACCCGGGCTGGCCATGTTGGTCCTGCTGGGGCTGAATGCCCTGTTCGAACCGTTGATGGCCGCTCTGCACCGTCTGAATGACAGTTTGTCGCCCTGGCAGTCGCTGTCGGCTCTGGCGCAAGGGGGCTGGCTGTTGTTGTGGTTACTGATGCTGTCGGCGTTGCTGCCCCGCAGCCGTCAGGTGATGACGCTGGGGCTGTATCTGTTGCTGCTGAGCCTGCTGCCTCCGGCATCGCGTCCCCACTGGGAGGTGCGGATACTGGATGTGGGGCAGGGGCTGTCGGTGCTGGTGACTCAGGGCCGGCGGGCCTTGCTTTATGATACCGGTAACCGTTTCGATTCGGGCTTCAATATGGCCGATGGGGTGATATTGCCGTTGCTGACCCGGCTGGGCATCGATGAGCTCGACTATCTGGTGGTGAGTCACGACGACCGGGATCACAGCGGTAACCGGGATTATCTGGCCGCGACCCTGCCGGTGCAGCATCGCCGGGGGACCTGGCCGGACGGGCAGCATTGTCGTGCCGGACAGGTGGAAACCTGGGGGGACCTGACGTTGCGGGTGCTGTGGCCAGTCACCCCGAGTGGCCATCGCAACAACGACTCCTGTGTACTGCATATCGGTGATGGCCGGTTGTCGCTGCTGCTGACCGGGGACATCGAGGCGTTGGCGGAGCGGGGCCTGCTGGCCTCGGGGCGGCCGGTGGCGGCCCAGTTGTTGCTCAGCCCTCATCACGGTAGCCGCAGCTCCTCTACCGAGGCGTTCAACCGGGCGGTGGCACCGGACTGGGTGGTGCATACCGCCGGTTTTGCCAATCGCTGGGGCTTTCCGTCCCCCGAGGTGGTGGCTCGCTTCGAGCAGATGGGAGTATCCCAGTTGATCACCGGCGAACATGGCATGGTGCATCTGGTGGCGGAGGGAAAACGCTGGCGGCTGGTGGACGCCGGGCGCCCCGGCCCCTGGTATCATCGGCTCGGTGCTTGGTTGAATGGCACTAAACCGTTAGAATAGCGCCTCGTTTTTCAAGGCAGAGACTTTATGTCCCAAGATGCACACTCCTCGTCCTGGCCGGTGCTCAAGCGCCTGCTGGGTTATGTCAAGGAGCGCAAGCTCGGTCTGGTGGCCGCCATTATCGGCATGGCCGGCTATGCGGCCGTCGATACCACCTTTGTCTATTCCATCAAGCCGCTGATCGACGAGGGACTCACCGGTCAGGATCCCGATGTACTGAAGTGGATGCCGTTGTTCGTGATTGGCATCGTATTTCTGCGCGGCGTCTGTACCTTTTTGTCCGGCTATTGCATGGCCTGGGTCGGCAACCATGTGGTGATGTCGCTGCAGCAGCAGGTGTTCGGCAAGCTGATGGCGATGCCGGTGGCGTTTTTCGACCGCAATAATAGCGGTAACCTGCTGTCCAAGGTGACCTACGATGCCTCCCAGGTGTCGTCGGCGGCCAGTTCGACCCTGGTGACCCTGGTGCGCGAAGGCGCCACCGTCATCGGCCTGCTGGGGCTGATGTTTTATCACTCCTGGCAGCTGTCGCTGATCTTCTTCGCGGTCGGCCCCGTGGTCGGGGTGATGATAGCGGTGATCAGCCGCCGCTTTCGGCGCCTCAGTCGCGGCATGCAGGACGCCATGGGCAACATCACCAGCAGTACCGAACAGATGCTGAAGGGCCACAAGGAAGTGCTGATGTTCAACGGCCAGCAGGTGGAGTCGGGTCGTTTTCAGCGGGTCAGCAATGCGGTGCGGCAGCAGAACATGAAGATGGTGGCGGCGGACTCCATCGGCACGCCGCTGGTGCAGGTGATCGCCTCCAGTGCCCTGGCCATCCTGTTGTACGTGTCTACTTTCGACAACATTCAGGACCAGCTGACTCCCGGCACTTTTACCGTGATTGTCACCTCCATGATGATGCTGATGCGGCCGCTGAAGAGCCTGACCCAGGTCAATGCCTCCTACCAGCGCGGTATCGCCGCCTGTCAGAGCCTGTTCGGCCTGATCGACAGCGAAGGCGAGCAGGATACGGGCACCCGGCCTTTGGACCGGGCGCAGGGCCGCCTCGAATTCGATCGGGTCACCTTTACCTATCCCACCAAGGAAAATGCGGCGTTGAAGGAGGTCAGCTTTACCCTCGAGCCCGGCAAGACCATCGCGCTGGTGGGGCGTTCCGGCTCCGGCAAGAGCACCATCGCCAGCCTGCTGACCCGTTTCTACGATATCGATGACGGTGAAATCCGCCTCGATGGCGTGGATTTGCGCGAATACCGCCTGAGCGACCTGCGCCGCCAGTTTGCGCTGGTGTCCCAGCAGGTACACCTGTTCAACGACACCATCGCCAACAACATCGCCTATGCGGCCGAAGGCGAGTATAGCCGCGAGCAGATTATCGCGGCCGCGAAAGTGGCCTATGCGGATGAATTCATCAACAAGCTGGATCAGGGCTACGACACCATCATCGGCGAGAACGGCGCCAGCCTGTCCGGTGGCCAGCGTCAGCGTATCGCCATCGCCCGGGCGCTGCTGCGCAATGCGCCGTTGTTGATCCTGGACGAAGCCACCTCGCGCTGGATACCGAGTCGGAGCGCCATATTCAGGCGGCGCTGGATGCCCTGCGCAAGGACAGAACCGCGCTGGTGATTGCTCACCGATTGTCCACCATCGAAAGTGCCGACGAGATCCTGGTGATCGACGAAGGCCGGGTGGTGGAGCGGGGCTCTCACCTCGAACTGCTCGAACAGCAGGGCGTTTATGCCCAGCTCAGAAGCATCCAGTACGGCGAGGGCTGATGCAGGCCTGGTACCGGAAGCGCACCGGCTGGCTGTGGGGGCTGGCCCCCCTGAGTGGCCTCTTTGCGCTGATAAGCGCGGCGCGCCGCCGGCTGTTTCGTCACGGTATAAAAGCCCGCTACCGAGCACCGGTGCCGGTGATCGTGGTCGGTAACCTGACAGTGGGCGGCAACGGCAAGACGCCGCTGGTGGTGTGGCTGGTGGCATGGTTGCGCCGGCAGGGCTATACCCCCGGGGTGATCAGCCGTGGTTACGGTGGTAAAGCCGAGCGGTATCCGTTGTTGCTGAACGCGGATACCAGACCCGAGCAGGCCGGTGACGAGCCGGTGCTGATTTACCGGCGCACCGGCTGTCCGGTCGTGGTGGGACCCAAACGCTGCGAGGCGGCGGCGCTGCTGGCCGCTCAGGGAGTGGATATCATCATCAGCGACGACGGCCTGCAGCATTACGCCCTGGACCGGGATATCGAGCTGGTGGTGGTGGACGGCAAACGTCGTTTCGGCAACGGTCACCTGTTGCCGGTGGGGCCGCTGCGCGAAGGGCTGTGGCGGCTGAAGCAGGTGGATGCCATTATCAACAATGGCGGCCCCACCGACACCGGAGAATATCTGATGACGCTCGAGCCCGGCGCCTTGCAACCGGTCAGTGGCCAGCAGGCGGCCCCCGAGCCAGGCTCGAGTGTGCATGCCCTGGCGGGCATCGGTCATCCGCCGCGCTTTTTTGCTACGCTGGAGCAATTGGGCTTTGTGCTTGAGCAACGGCTGGCGCTGGCCGATCATCAGGCGGTCTCCCCGGATCGGTTGGCATCGCTGCGCCAGGCGCCCCTGCTGATCACCGAAAAAGACGCGGTCAAATGGCCGGGCGGCCATGAGGATACCTGGTTTTTACCGGTGGATGCCCGCTTGCCCGCCGCATTCGAACAATTGCTTTCAACTCGACTCAAGGAGCTAGATCATGGCGATTGACGCCAAACTGGTGGAAATCATTGCCTGCCCGGTATGCAAGGGCAAGCTACAGCTGGACCGTCAGCATAACGAACTGGTCTGCCGTTTCGACCGACTGGCTTACCCCATTACGGAAGACATACCGGTACTGCTGGAAAACCGGGCCCGCAAACTGAGCATGGACGAGCTGCCCGGATGAGCTTCGTGGTCGTGATCCCCGCCCGTTTCAGTTCGACCCGCCTGCCGGGCAAACCGCTGGCCGATATTCATGGCAAGCCGATGATCCTCCGAGTGGCGGAGCAGGCACAGCAAAGCGCCGCCGCTCGGGTGGTGGTGGCCACCGACGATGTCCGCATTCGTGATGCCCTGGCAAACAGCGGCGTCGAGGTCTGCATGACCGGCACGCATCATGAGTCCGGCACCGAACGCCTGGCCGAGGTGGTCGAGCTGCTGGCACTGGCGGCGGACGACATCGTGGTGAATGTGCAGGGCGATGAACCGCTGTTGCCGCCGGCACTGGTGGACCAGGTGGCCGGGCTGCTGGCCGGCAGTGATGCGCCCATGGCGACACTGGCGACACCGCTTGAACATGAGGACCAGCTGACCGATCCCAATGTGGTCAAGGTGGTGCAGACCCAGGCCGGGCGAGCGCTGTATTTCAGCCGCTCCGCCATTCCCTTCGACCGGGATGGCACGGCCGGCGGCACCCCGGATTTGAGCCACTGCCGGCGCCATATCGGCATTTATGCCTACCGGGCCGGCTTTATTCGCCGTTACCTGGCGTTACCGGTCAGTCCCTTGGAACAACTGGAAAAACTGGAGCAGCTGCGGGTGCTCTGGCATGGCGAGTCGATTGTACTGGCCGATGCCGCGGAAATTCCGCCACCGGGTGTCGATACGCCGGCGGATCTGGACGCGGTGCGTCGTCAACTGGCCTCTCGCTGAGACGAGGCCGGAAAAACGAGCAAAAAATTCTGCAATAAGAGAGTTAACGGGGTACATTGCCCCGCAGTTATGGCGACTAAACGTCACAAGGAAACGTTCGAGGAAGAATATGATTACCCTGGGTGAATACATCGTAAAGAATCAGGCTGAATATCCCAATGCCAGCGGTGAACTGACATCACTGCTGTCTTCCATTCGTCGCGCCGCCAAGGTGGTTAACCGGGAAATCAACCGGGCCGGCCTGGTAACCGATATCATCGGTGGCAGCAACGGCAGCGAAAACGTGCAGGGTGAGACGCAGCAGAAGCTGGATGTGTTTGCCAACGACATGTTCAAGGCCGCACTGGAAGCCCGGGGTGAAGTCTGTGGCATCGCCTCCGAGGAAGAAGACCACTTCGTGGCCTTCGATGACAAACGCCAGTGTAATGCCAAATACGTGGTGCTGATGGATCCGCTGGATGGTTCTTCGAACATCGACGTCAACGTGTCTGTCGGGACCATCTTCTCCATCTATCGTCGTATCAGCGAACCCGGTGAACCGGTGAACATCGAAGACTTCCTGCAGCCGGGCGTGAACCAGGTGGCGGCCGGCTACGTGGTCTACGGCTCCTCCACCATGCTGGTTTACACCACCGGTCATGGCGTGCATGGCTTTACCTATGATCCTACCCTGGGCTCCTTCTGCCTGTCTCACGAGAACATTCGCATTCCCGAGCAGGGCAGCATCTACTCCATCAACGAAGGCAACTACATCAAGTTCCCCGAAGGGGTGAAGAAGTACCTGAAGTTCTGTCAGGAGAAGGATGCGGACACCAGACGTCCCTATACTTCCCGTTATATCGGCTCTCTGGTATCGGACTTCCACCGGAATATGCTCAAGGGCGGCATCTATATCTATCCGTCCGGCACCAGTAACCCCAATGGCAAGCTGCGGTTGCTGTATGAGTGCAACCCGCTGGCATTCATGGCCGAGCAGGCCGGTGGCAAGGCCACCGATGGTTTCCGCCGTATCATGGAAATCAAGCCTACCGAGCTGCATCAGCGCACGCCCTACTTTGTGGGCTCGAGCAAGATGGTCGACAAGGCCGGCGAGCTGATGGCCCAGTACTCCAGCCAGGACGCGAAATAAGTCCGGATTAGCGGTTGGTTGACAAAAAGGCGCTTCGGCGCCTTTTTTGATTTTTCCGCTCGGTGAGGACCCATCTGTTATCAGGCACAAAAAAGGCCGGCATTGGATGCCGGCCTTTTGCTGTTTAGCGGTGACGCCTAATGGCGTTTATTTTTCAACCTGAGTCTTGAATTCGCGCTCGGGAGCACCGGTGTACAGCTGGCGCGGACGACCGATCTTCTGCTTGGGATCGGACATCATCTCGTTCCAGTGCGACATCCAGCCGACGGTACGAGACAGGGCGAAGATCACGGTGAACATGCTGGTAGGAATGCCGATGGCTTTCAGGATGATGCCCGAGTAGAAATCGACGTTCGGATACAGCTTGCGTTCGACGAAGTAGGGGTCGGACAGCGCGATACGCTCCAGCTCCATGGCCACGTCCAGCAGCGGATCTTCGATCTTGAGGTCGTCCAGCACTTCGTGACAGGTTTCACGCATCACGGTGGCACGGGGATCGAAGTTCTTGTATACCCGGTGGCCGAAGCCCATCAGACGGAAGGGGTCGTCCTTGTCCTTGGCGCGTGCAACAAACTCGGGAATGCGATCCACGGAGCCGATTTCTTCCAGCATCATCAGGCAGGCCTCGTTGGCGCCACCGTGAGCCGGGCCCCACAGCGACGCGATACCGGCGGCGATACAGGCAAAGGGATTGGCACCACTGGAGCCGGACAGACGCACGGTAGAGGTGGAGGCATTCTGCTCATGATCCGCATGCAGGGTAAAGATGCGGTCCATGGCGCGCTCGACGATGGGGTTGACCTTGTAGTCTTCGCAGGGCACGGCAAACATCATCTGCAGGAAGTTGGCCGCGTAGCTCAGATCATTGCGCGGATAAACGAACGGCTGACCGATGGAATACTTGTAGGCCATGGCAGAGATGGTCGGCATCTTGGCAATCAGGCGATAGGCAGCAATTTCCCGGTGTTCCTGGTTATTGATGTCCATCGGGTCATGATAGAAGGCAGACAGGCCGGCAATGACACCACAGACGATGGCCATGGGGTGGGCATCGCGGCGGTAGCCCTTGAAGAAGGACGACAGCTGCTCGTGTACCATGGTGTGTCGCATGATGGTGCGCTGGAACTGATCGAACTGCTTGGCAGTCGGCGCATCTCCATACAGCAGCAGATAGCAGACTTCCAGGTAGTTGGCATTTTGTGCCAGCTGGTCGATCGGGTAGCCGCGGTGCAGCAATATGCCCTTATCACCGTCGATATAGGTGATTTCGGACTGGCAGGATGCGGTAGCCATAAAACCGGGGTCGTAGGTAAAGTAGCCATGTGAGCCCAGTGAACTGATATCGATCACATCATAACCGGCAGTGCCTGAAGCGATAGGAAGCTCAATGGGCTCCTTGCCTGGCAAATGCAGTGTGGCCTTTTGGTCAGCCATAGCACGTCTCCTTTGCATTTTTATAATTAGGTCCACGGGTAGGGATTTTTATACCGATTAAATGAATTTTTAACCAGCATACCTCCCATGGTGCGGGCATATTGAAAACAGAAGAGGGGGGTAATGTCAATTTTCGTTCGCGGCGGCGATGGTTCGCTACGCCCGTTGTGCGATCGACTTTACACATTTGGCAATTGTTACCGCCCCTTTCGTTGTAATTGTCCCCCCCCCTCCATATACTGGCCGGCGAGGGTATATGGTGCAGTTTTGGATGTGTTGCAAGTGCAGAAGCTGGTGCCGTGAACGCCGTCGGCCACCTCGGTGCCAGTGTGCGCTTTCTGTCATATTCCCATTTCATATATCCGGGCTATATCTGTTAAAACAATAACTAACTGTGCTCAATGGAGCTAGTGGGCAAGACCGTGACTAAAAAACAGAGACCAGTAAACCTCGACCTACGGACTATTCGCCAACCTGTCGCTGCAATCGCATCCATCCTGCACCGGGTTTCCGGTGTCATCATGCTGTTCGCTCTCGCCATCCTGCTGTGGCTGCTCAGTTATTCGCTTTCTTCGGAAGCCGGATTTCTGGCAGTCGTGGATATTCTCGACGGTTTCTTCGTCGGCTTTATCCTCTGGGGTGTGTTGACTGCGCTGGCCTATCACATAGTGGGCGGCATTCGTCACCTCATTATGGACCTAGGCTACTGTGAAGAGCTGGAGTCGGGTGCGCTGAGTGCCAAAGTAGCATTCGGTGTGACCATCGTGTTGTCACTGCTGGCGGGGGTAATGGTATGGTAACCAATTCTGCAACCTTTGGCCGCAGCGGCGTACACGATTTCATGCTGATCCGCGCGACGGCCGTTATTATGACCTTATACACCCTCTATCTGGTGGGTTTCATTGCCTTTAACGACATTACCTATGATGTCTGGACGGGCTTCTTCGACAAGACCTTTACCAAGGTATTTACGCTACTGGCCTTGTCCAGCGTGCTGATGCACGGCTGGATTGGCGCCTGGCAGGTACTGTCTGACTATGTCAAGCCGGCCTTGTGGCGTGGCCTGGCCCAGTTTGGGGTAGTGGTTTTACTGCTGGTTTATGTGCTGACCGGCATCGTCGTACTGTGGGGTGTATAAGGTGACTATTGCAATTCGCGAATTCGATGCCGTGGTAATCGGCGCAGGCGGCGCCGGTATGCGCGCGGCCCTGCAAATAGCGGAATCCGGCAAGAGCTGTGCGCTGTTGTCCAAGGTGTTCCCGACTCGTTCCCATACCGTGTCCGCCCAGGGCGGGATCACGGTGGCGCTGGGCAATGCCCACGACGATAACTGGGAATGGCACATGTACGATACCGTCAAGGGTTCCGATTACATCGGTGACCAGGACGCCATCGAATTCATGTGCCAGACCGGCCCCGAGGCGATTCTCGAGCTGGAACAAATGGGCCTGCCCTTTTCCCGTTTCGACAACGGCAAGGTCTACCAGCGTCCTTTCGGTGGCCAGTCCAAGGCCTTCGGTGGTGAGCAGGCGGCCCGTACCGCCGCGGCTTCCGACCGTACCGGTCACGCCTTGCTGCATACGCTCTATCAGCAAAACGTCAAGCACAAGACCACCGTGTTTTCCGAGTGGTATGCGCTGGATCTGGTGAAAAACCAGGACGGCGACGTGGTCGGTTGTACCGCCATCGACATCGAAACCGGTGAAGTGGTGTACTTCAAGGCCAAGGCCACCATTCTGGCCACCGGCGGTGCCGGCCGTATCTTCCAGTCCACCACCAATGCCCATATCAATACCGGTGACGGTGTCGGTATGGCCCTGCGGGCCGGCGTTCCGGTGCAGGACATGGAAATGTGGCAGTTCCACCCCACCGGTATCGCCGGTGCCGGTGTGCTGGTGACCGAAGGCTGTCGTGGTGAAGGCGGTTATCTGCTGAACAAGGACGGTGAGCGTTTCATGGAGCGTTATGCTCCCAACGCCAAAGACCTTGCCGGTCGTGACGTGGTCGCCCGTTCCATGATGATCGAAATCCGCGAAGGCCGTGGTTGCGATGGTCCCTGGGGGCCGCACATCAAGCTGAAGCTGGATCACCTGGGCAAGGACGTACTCGAGTCCCGCCTGCCGGGTATCTGCGAACTGTCCCGTACCTTCGCACACGTGGATCCGGTGAAAGAACCGATTCCGGTTATCCCTACCTGTCACTACATGATGGGCGGTATTCCCACCAACGTTCACGGTCAGGCTCTGAAGACCGATGCCGATGGCAAGGACGTACCGGTGAAAGGCTTGTTCGCGGTCGGCGAAATCGCCTGCGTATCGGTACACGGTGCCAACCGTCTGGGCGGTAACTCGCTGCTGGATCTGGTGGTGTTTGGCCGTGCCGTGGGTCGTCACCTGACCGAAGCACTGGATCAGCTGGGCGATGTCCGCGCCGCCACCGAATCGGATCTGGAGCAGTCCCTGGCCCGCTACAACCGTTGGGAAAATACCCGCGACGGTGAAGACCCGGTACAGATCAAGAAAGATCTGCAGCAGTGCATGCAGAACAACTTCTCTGTATTCCGGGAAGGCGATGCCATGGCCGCCGGTCTGGCCGAGCTGAAAACCATCCGTGAACGTCTGAAAAATGCCCGTCTGGACGACACCAGCCGCGATTTCAATACCCAGCGGATCGAATGTCTGGAACTGGACAACCTGATGGAAACCGCCTACGCCACCGCCGTGGCCGCGAATTTCCGTACCGAAAGCCGGGGCGCTCACTCTCGCTTCGACTATCCGGAGCGTGACGACGAGAACTGGCTGTGCCATTCCTTGTACAGCCCGGAAACCGAGTCCATGACCAGACGGTCCGTGAATATGTCACCGAACACCCGTGACGCATTCCCGCCGAAAGCGCGTACTTACTAAGGGGAGGGGATGATGCAAGTTACTATTTCTGTATACCGCTACAATCCGGAAACCGATGCCAAGCCGCACATGAAGGACTATCGGCTGGACGTGGCCGAAGGCTCCGACATGATGGTGCTGGATGCCCTTATTGCGCTGAAGGAACAGGATGCAACCCTGGCGTTCCGTCGCTCCTGCCGGGAAGGGGTCTGTGGCTCCGATGGTCTGAACATGAATGGCAAGAACGGTCTGGCCTGTATCACTCCCTTGTCTGACCTGCTCAAGCAGGGCAACAAGGTGGTGATCCGTCCGCTGCCCGGTTTGCCGGTGGTGCGTGATCTGGTGGTCGACATGAGCCAGTTCTATACCCAGTGGGAAAAGATCAAGCCCTTCCTTATTGCCGACGACAAGCAGCCTCCCGCCCGCGAGCGGCTGCAATCACCGGAAGAACGTGCCCAGCTGGATGGTCTGTACGAGTGTATTCTGTGCGCTTGCTGCTCGACCTCCTGCCCGTCTTTCTGGTGGAATCCGGACAAGTTCATCGGTCCGGCCGGTTTGCTGGCCGCCTATCGCTGGCTGGCCGACAGCCGCGATACCGCGACCGATGCGCGACTGTCCGAACTGGATGACGCCTTCAGCGTATTCCGCTGTCATGGCATCATGAACTGCGTGAGCGTGTGTCCCAAGGGCCTGAACCCCACCAAGGCCATTGGTCATATCAAGTCCATGCTGTTGAAGCGGGCAGTGTAAACTGCTCAAGCTGTAACCCAGGCCGCCCTCCCCGGGCGGCTTTGACTCGACGACTAGAACGACAGTAATACTGTCGAGAAGTTAAAGGGATAAAGATGCACAATGGCGTAATGCAAGCCTGGCTGGAATCTTCTCACCTGGCCGGTGCCAATGCGACCTATGTAGAAGACCTTTATGAAACTTATCTTGCGGATCCTGACTCGGTTCCCGAGCAATGGAAGTCCGTGTTTGACGGCTTGCCCGCTCAGGAACAAAACGTTCAGGACCAACCTCATTCGCAAGTAAGAGACTATTTTCGCCGCCTCGCCAAAGACACTTCCCGTTATGCCACTCCGGTCAGCGATCCCCACACTGACGCTAAACAGGTTAAAGTTCTGCAGCTGATCAACGCCTACCGTTTTCGGGGCCATCAGAATGCGAACCTTGACCCGCTTGGGCTGTGGAACCGTGAAGTGGTGGCCGAGCTGGACCCGGCATACCATAACCTGACTGGCGCCGATCTCGACGCTACCTTCAACGTGGGTTCCTACGCCATCGGCAAGGAAACCATGAAGCTGAAGGATCTGGTGGCAGCGCTGAAAAAGACCTACTGCGGCTCCGTCGGCGCCGAGTACATGCACATTACCAGCACCGAAGAGAAGCGCTGGATCCAGGGTCGTCTGGAGCCGGTTGTCGGTGAGCCCCAGTTCAGTCAGGAAGACAAAAAGCGGTTTCTGGACAACCTGACCGCTGCCGAAGGCCTGGAAAAGTACCTGGGTGCCAAGTTCCCCGGTGCCAAGCGCTTCTCTCTCGAGGGCGGCGATGCCATGGTCCCGATGACCAAGGAACTGATCCGTCGCTTCGGTGAGAAGGGTGGCCGGGAAGTGGTGATCGGCATGGCCCACCGCGGTCGTCTGAACATGCTGGTCAACGTGCTGGGCAAGCGTCCTCAGGACCTGTTCGATGCCTTTGCCGGCAAATATGAAGTACAAAGCTCCGGTGACGTGAAATATCACATGGGTTTCAGCTCCGACTTCGACACCCCCGGAGGCCCGGTACACCTGGCGCTGGCGTTCAACCCCTCGCACCTGGAAATCGTCAACCCGGTGGTTATCGGCTCGGTACGTGCGCGCATGGACCGACTGGACAACCCGGATGGCCGTCAGGTGCTGCCGATCACCATTCACGGTGACTCGGCCTTTGCCGGTCAGGGTGTGGTCGCCGAGACCTTCAACATGTCGCTGACCCGCGGCTATGGCGTAGGCGGCACCATCCGTATCGTGATCAACAACCAGGTTGGCTTTACCACGTCCAACCCGCGCGATACCCGCTCCACCGAATACTGTACCGATATCGCCAAGATGGTGCAGGCGCCGATTTTCCACGTCAATGCGGATGATCCGGAAGCCGTGGTGCAGGTAACTCAGCTGGCGCTGGACTACCGTAACGAGTTTGGTCGCGATGTGGTGATCGATCTGGTCTGTTATCGCCGTCACGGTCACAACGAGGCCGATGAGCCGAGTGCGACCCAGCCGCTGATGTATCAGAAGATCAAGAAACACCCGACCCCGCGCAAGATTTATGCGGATAAGCTGATCGCCAAGGGTACCGTCTCTGCGGAAGACGCCACCTCCATGATCAACGAGTATCGTGACGCCCTGGATCACGGCGAGTGCGTGGTCAAGGAATGGCGACCGATGGAGAAGCACTCCGTCGACTGGACGCCTTATCTGGGCCACGAGTGGGACATGGCCTACGATTCGGCCTACCCGCTGGACAAGCTGAAAGATCTGGCCGAACGGGTGACCGATTACCCGGAGAGCCATACCCTGCAGCGTCAGGTGGGTAAAATCTACGCCGATCGCAAGCTGATGGCCAAAGGCGAGAAGCTGGCGGACTGGGGTTTTGCCGAAGTACTGGCTTATGCCACCTTGTGTGACAACGATTATGAAGTCCGGCTGACCGGTCAGGACTCGGGTCGGGGTACCTTCTTCCACCGCCATGCGGTTCTGCACAATCAGAACGATGCCAGCACCTATACCCCGCTGTGTCATCTGTCCGAGAATCAGGGCCAGTTTCAGGTGTATGACTCGGTACTGAGCGAAGAAGCGGTCATGGCGTTCGAATACGGCTATGCCACCGCCGAGCCGGAAGGCCTGACCGTGTGGGAAGCTCAGTTCGGTGACTTCGCCAACGGCGCCCAGGTGGTGATCGACCAGTTCCTGAGCTCCGGTGAGCAGAAATGGGGCCGGATGTGCGGTCTGACCCTCCTGTTGCCGCATGGCTACGAAGGTCAGGGACCTGAGCACTCCAGCGCCCGTCTGGAGCGTTATCTGCAGCTGTGCGCCGAGCACAACATGCAGGTCTGTGTGCCTACCACCCCGGCGCAGGTGTTCCACATGCTGCGTCGCCAGGTGCTGCGCCCCATGCGTCGCCCGCTGGTGGTGATGACGCCCAAGTCGCTGCTGCGTCATCCGCTGGCGGTATCCGAGCTGGAAAGCCTGGCGAGCGGTACTTTCCAGAATGCCATCGGTGAAATTGATGACCTGGATCCCAAAGGCGTCAAGCGTGTTGTTCTGTGTTCCGGCAAGGTGTATTACGATTTGCTGGAAACACGGCGCAAGAATGAACAAACGGATGTGGCCATTATTCGGATCGAGCAATTGTATCCGTTCCCTCAGGAAGAGGTTGCCGCGATTCTTGCCGACTACCAGCACGTGACCGATTTCGTCTGGTGTCAGGAAGAGCCGCAAAACCAGGGGGCCTGGTATTGCAGCCAGCACCATTTCTGGGCTGCTATTCCGAAGGGAGCCAACCTGCGCTACACCGGGCGTGAAGCCTCGGCATCACCGGCGGTAGGTTACACCTCTGTTCACTTACAACAACAAAAAGCGCTGGTTGAAGACGCACTGACGCTGACCAAAGCATAACGCACATAGGACATACTGATGACCATCGAAATCAAGGTTCCCGACCTTCCTGAATCTGTCGCCGATGCCACCATTGCCACCTGGCACAAGCAGCCGGGTGACCGGGTTGAGCGCGACGAAGTGATCGTCGATATCGAAACCGACAAAGTGGTACTGGAAGTGCCGGCTCCCGAAGCCGGCATCCTGGAAGCCATACTCGAAGACGCCGGCGCGACAGTGCTGGGTCAGCAGCTGATCGGCAAGCTCAAGCAGGGTGCCGTGGCCGGTGAAGCCACCAAAGAAAAGGCCGCTTCTTCCGCCAATGGTGAAGCCAGGGAAGAAAGCAAAGCCGACGCCAAGTCTGACGATGACAGCCTGAGCCCGGCGGTTCGCCGCCTGGTGGCAGAGCACGGCATCGACGTGACCAAGCTGTCCGGTTCCGGCAAGGGCGGTCGCATCACCAAGGAAGATGTGGAAGCCTTCATCAAGGGTGGCAACAAGCCTGCCGCCGCACCTGCTGCCAAGGCCGAAGCACCGGTAGTACCGCTGGGTGAGCGTACCGAGAAGCGGGTACCGATGACTCGTCTGCGCAAGCGAGTCGCCGAACGTCTGCTCGAAGCCAAGAACACCACCGCCATGCTGACGACCTTCAACGAAGTCAACATGGGTCCGATCATGAGCCTGCGCAAGCAGTATCAGGAGGTGTTCGAGAAGCGTCACGGCATTCGTCTGGGCTTCATGTCTTTCTATGTGAAGGCGGTAGTCGAGTCGCTCAAGCGTTACCCCGAAGTGAACGCGTCTATCGATGGCGACGATATCGTTTATCACAACTACTTCGATGTCAGCATCGCGGTATCCACTCCTCGTGGTCTGGTAACACCGGTACTGCGCGACTGTGATCGCCTGAGCCTGGCCGATATCGAGAAGAGCATCAAGGAACTGGCCATCAAGGGTCGTGACGGCAAGCTGACCGTGGACGACATGACTGGCGGTAACTTCACCATCACCAACGGTGGTGTGTTCGGTTCACTGATGTCTACGCCGATCATCAATCCGCCGCAAAGCGCCATTCTGGGTATGCACAAGATCCAGGATCGCCCGATGGCCGTTAACGGTAAAGTCGAAATCCAGCCGATGATGTATCTGGCACTGTCTTACGACCATCGTCTGATCGACGGCCGTGAGTCTGTGGGTTACCTTGTTTCCATCAAGGAACTGCTGGAAGACCCGACCCGCCTGCTGCTGGACGTATAACACAATAATAATGAGGTCGGGCTTTAGCCCGACCCTTTTTTATCCCTTTGACTAAAACACAATAACGGAAATACAACATACTCTAATCCCAACACAACAATGGACGCACAACATGAATTTGCATGAATATCAGGCAAAGAAATTGTTTGCCGAGTACGGTTTACCCGTGTCGGAAGGCTATGCATGTGATAATCCACAGGAAGCAGTGGAAGCCGCCAGCAAGATCGGTGGTAGTATGTGGGTGGTAAAATGTCAGGTTCATGCCGGAGGCCGAGGTAAGGCCGGCGGTGTCAAACTGGCTAAAACCAAAGAAGAGATTCGAGAATTCGCCGAACACTGGCTGGGTAAAAACCTGGTGACCTATCAGACCGATGCCAAAGGTCAGCCGGTTGCCAAGATCCTGGTCGAGTCTTGTACCGATATCGATAAAGAGTTGTATCTGGGCGCCGTGGTCGATCGTGGTACCCGTCGGGTTGTGTTCATGGCATCCACCGAAGGTGGTGTGGAAATAGAGAAGGTGGCCGAAGAGACGCCCGAACTGATCCACAAAGCCGCTATTGATCCCCTGGTTGGCCCGCAGGCTTACCAAGGCCGTGAACTGGCATTCAAACTGGGCCTCAAAGGCAACCAGATCAAGCAGTTCACCAACATTTTTCTGGGTCTGGGACAGATGTTCCTGGACTACGATTTCGCCCTGCTCGAAATCAATCCCCTGGTTATCACCTCCGCCGGCAATCTCCATTGCCTGGACGGCAAAATCAACATCGATTCCAACGCCCTCTACCGTCAGCCCAAACTGCGTGACATGCATGATTCGTCTCAGGACGATGCTCGCGAAGCCCATGCGGCCAAGTGGGAACTGAACTACGTGGCGCTGGACGGCAACATCGGTTGCATGGTCAACGGTGCCGGCCTGGCCATGGGCACCATGGACATCGTCAACCTGCACGGCGGTGCACCTGCCAACTTCCTGGATGTCGGTGGTGGCGCCACCAAGGAGCGGGTGACCGAAGCCTTCAAGATTATTCTCTCCGACAGCAATGTGAAAGCGGTGCTGGTCAACATCTTCGGTGGCATTGTCCGTTGCGACATGATTGCCGACGGCATCATCGGTGCGGTGAAAGAGGTGGGCGTAAAAGTCCCGGTGGTGGTGCGTCTGGAAGGCAACAATGCCGAAGCCGGCACCGCCAGGCTGGCCGAGTCCGGCCTGAACATCATCGCCGCCACCAGCCTGACCGACGCCGCCGTTCAGGTCGTCAACGCCGCACAGGGGAAATAACAGCATGAGCATTCTGATCAACAAAGACACCAAGGTGATTTGTCAGGGTTTCACCGGTGGCCAGGGGACCTTTCATTCCGAACAGGCCATCGAGTACGGCACCAAAATGGTGGGTGGCGTGTCACCCGGCAAGGGCGGCACCACTCATCTGGGTCTGCCGGTGTTCAACACGGTACGTGACGCGGTTGAAGTGACCGGTGCCACCGCCTCGGTGATTTATGTACCGGCCGCCTTCTGCAAGGATGCCATCCTGGAAGCCATCGATGCGGGCATCGAGCTGATTGTCACCATCACCGAAGGCATTCCGACCCTGGATATGCTGGACGTCAAGGTCAAGCTGGAGCAAACCGGCGTACGCATGATCGGCCCCAACTGCCCGGGCGTGATCACTCCCGACGAGTGCAAAATCGGCATCATGCCCGGCCATATCCATAAGAAGGGCAAGGTCGGTATCGTGTCCCGTTCCGGTACCCTGACCTATGAAGCGGTCAAGCAGACCACCGACGAGGGCTTTGGCCAGTCCAGCTGTGTCGGCATCGGCGGCGATCCTATTCCTGGATCGAACTTTATCGATATTCTGGCGCTGTTCGAAAAAGATCCGGAAACCGAAGCCATCGTGATGATTGGTGAAATCGGCGGTACTGCCGAAGAAGAAGCCGCCGCCTACATCAAGGAGCACGTCACCAAGCCGGTGGTCTCCTACATCGCCGGCGTCACCGCCCCTCCGGGCAAGCGCATGGGCCATGCCGGTGCCATCATCTCCGGTGGCAAGGGCACCGCAGACGAAAAATTTGCCGCCCTGCAGGACGCCGGTGTCAAAACCGTGCGCTCCCTGGCCGACATCGGCCAGGCGCTGCGAGACGTGACCGGTTGGTAAAACCATCAGCATTAAGTTGGAAGCAACAAAAAAGGAGCCGAAAGGCTCCTTTTTTATGATGGTTTCAACCCCATTCTGTGGCGGTCGGGTTCGTCGTTCCTGCGAAGCCAGGCATCCAGTAGCCGAACCCGGGTATGTTTCACTTACCGTGTAACGCTCACGGCTTATCGCTGTGCTTGAGTTACATCCGCTCGACGCGGCTCCAGGGATCGGGCTTGATGCTGAAGTGGCCGTGTTGCCAGCGGCTGGCCAGACGGCGGAAGTCGTCGCCTTTCATGTGGATCAAATCCCGGTGGTCGCCACTTTCCATGTAGATGTCGGCCATGCCGAGCACTTCATCGTCCACCAGGGTGTCCAGTGAATAGGCTTCACCCAGGGCGGGTATGGCACCGGGATCGCAGTCATCGAACCACTTCCCGAGGGTGTGCTCCGGCGTCAGCTGTACTTCGCGGTGGATCAGGTAATTCAGGCGTTGAAGATCGACCTTGTCGGCGGCAGGAAGCACCGCCATGATGGATTTACCGTCGTCCCGCTCCAGAATGACCGCCTTGGCCATCTGCGCGAGGGGGACATGACTGGCGATGGCGCTTTGCGCCGCGCCTTCTGCGTAGCTGTGGTGCACCATGTCATAGGGGATATGGTGTTGATCCAGGTACTGCTTCAGTCTGATTGACATAGCCATAGATACCTCCCGAAGGCGATGCCATGTCGGCAGCCTTCTTCTACTGCCTACCCAGTATAGTCCGTCTATGGAAAGTTGACTTTAAAATGCCTCAAATGGCCCTGCGAGCCATTGTTCTGACGTCTCATGGCTCATGGCTTTCCAGCACCTGGCTGATGACTTCCCCCCGGGCCAGACGGGTGCGTAGGGTATCCCCCGGTTGCAACTGGCCGGCATCGGTGATCACCCGGTCCTGATGTTGCGTAATGCTGTAGCCGCGGGCCAGGGTGGCGAGCGGGCTGATGGCGTTGAGCCGGGAGCCGGCCAGAGCCAGTCGATGAGCGCAGCGGTCGAGGCGGGCTTTCAACTGGCTGTTCAGACGCAGCTGAAGGCCGCTGAGCAGCGTCTGACGGCTCTGCAGTCGTTGGGCCGGGTGTTGGTGTTGCAAACGCAGCCGGGCGTTGCTCAGCCGCTGTTGGGCCTGCTCCAGGCGTAAACGCTGGGCACGTTGCAGCCGGGCCTGCAGTTGATCCAGCCGCTGTGCCTGCTGTTGCAGCTGTTGGCGGGGATGCTGGCGGTCGAGGCGTGCGCCGAGCAGCTCCAGCCGACGCCGGTGCTGCTGCAGATAGCGACGCTGGGCCAGCTGCAACCGCTGCTGCCACTGCAGATACTGCTGTTGCTGGGCGCTGCCGTCACGGCTTATCAGTTCGGCGGCGGCGGACGGGGTAGGGGCGCGCAAGTCCGCCACCAGGTCGCTCAGGGTAATGTCCACCTCGTGGCCGACGGCGCTGACCACCGGCAAGTGCGAGGCGGCGATGGCACGCACCAGTCGTTCGTCGTTGAAGCACCACAGATCTTCCAGCGAACCGCCCCCGCGGGCCAGAATCAGCACGTCGGTTTCGGCCCGGCGGTTGGCGGTGGCCAGGGCGGACACCAGTTGCATGGCCGCGGGCTCGCCCTGCACCTGGCTGGGATAGACAATAACCTGCAAATGCGGCGCCCGGCGAGCCAGCACCGTCAGAATGTCGTGTAATGCTGCCCCGGTGGGGGAGCTGATGATACCGATACGGGCCGGGTGCTCGGGCAGCGGGCGCTTGCGAATACTGTCGAACAGCCCTTCATCCCCCAGGCTGCGCTTGAGGGCCTCGAATTGCTGTTTGAGCAATCCTTCACCGGCGGGGGCCATGGTTTGCGCCACCAGCTGATAATCACCTCTCGGTTCATATAGCGTGACTTTGCCGAAGATCAGTACCTGATCGCCATTTTTAGGCTTGAAGCTCACGCTGCGGTTGTTGCCGCGAAACATGGCGCAACGCAGCTGGGACTGGTTGTCTTTCAGAGAAAAATACCAGTGGCCGGAACCCGGAGTGGCGAGGTTGGAGATTTCCCCGCTCAAGGTGACCGCGCCCATTTCGCCTTCCAGCAACATGCGGGCATGACGATTAAGACGGGTGACCGTATACACCTCTGTTAATTTATCCTGATGCAAAATGGCCCCTGATGAGTATCTTTATGTTAAAATAAGCCGGTTTTACGGCTATTTTGCGCTTAATTTGCCAAAATCACAAAAATCGCTTTACCGAAGGGGCTCGGATGCCTAAAATTCTTCGGCAATATTTTTCCCCCAACTAATGGTGAATATTGCGATGCTTAGGATTGCCCAAGACGCCCTGACCTTTGATGATGTACTGCTGGTCCCAGCCCATTCCACCGTACTTCCCAATACTGCGGATCTTCGTACCCGCCTGACTCGGGACATCCATCTTAACATTCCCATTGTTTCCGCCGCCATGGACACCGTGACCGAGGCCGACCTCGCGATCGCACTCGCCCAGGAAGGGGGTATCGGCTTCATTCACAAAAACATGTCGATTGAAGCCCAGGCGGCCCAGGTTCGCAAGGTCAAGAAATTCGAAAGTGGTGTGGTATCCGATCCGGTGACCGTACGTCCCGACATGTCGATCGCCGAGGTGCGTGAACTGACCCTGCAGAATGGATTTGCCGGTTACCCGGTGGTGAGTGCCGAGGGGGAGCTGGCAGGCATCATCACCGGTCGCGATGTACGTTTCGTACAGGACATGAGCAAGCTGGTTCATGAAGTGATGACCGAAAAATCTCGCCTGGTCACCGTCAAGGTTGGCGCCTCCCGCGATCAGGTTGAAGCACTGATGCAGCAGCACCGTATCGAAAAAGTGCTGGTGGTCGGATCCAGCGGCCAGCTGACCGGCATGATCAGTGCTAAGGATTTCCAGAAGGCCGAAAGCAAGCCTAACGCCTGCAAGGACGAGCAGGGTCGTCTGCGTGTTGGTGCGGCAGTGGGCGCGGCACCGGGCAACGAAGCTCGTATTCAGGCGCTGGTTGATGCGGGTCTCGACGTGCTGCTGATCGATTCTTCTCATGGTCATTCCGAAGGGGTGCTGCAACGCATCCGCGAAACCCGCAAGGCGTTCCCGAACCTGCCGATTATCGGCGGTAACGTGGCCACCGCTGCCGGTGCCCTGGCGCTGGCCGAAGCGGGTGTGAGCGCGGTCAAGGTCGGTATCGGCCCGGGCTCCATCTGTACCACTCGTATCGTGACCGGTTGTGGTGTGCCTCAGATCAGCGCCGTGGCCAACGCCGTCGCCGCACTGAAGGAGCTGGATATTCCGGTGATCGCCGATGGCGGTATCCGGTTCTCCGGTGACATCGCCAAGGCGCTGGCCGCCGGTGCCAACTGTGTGATGATGGGCTCCATGTTTGCCGGTACCGAAGAGTCTCCCGGTGAAATCGAGCTGTATCAGGGCCGTTCCTTCAAATCCTATCGTGGCATGGGTTCCCTGGGTGCCATGAGCAAGGGCTCGAGCGACCGCTACTTCCAGAGCGACAACGCCGCCGACAAGATGGTGCCGGAAGGTATCGAAGGACGGGTACCCTACAAGGGCATGCTCAAGGCGATTATCCATCAGCAGATGGGTGGTCTGCGCAGCGCCATGGGACTGACCGGCAGTGCCACCATCGATGACCTGCGCACCAAGGCAGAATTTGTTAAGATATCCGGCGCAGGCATCCAGGAGTCACACGTGCACGATGTGACCATTACCAAGGAAGCCCCCAACTACCGGTTGGGTTGATCCCGAAACGCATTAAACGGGGGGCATGTCCCCCCGTTTTTTCTATTGCCGTCTGGCCCCCCACAGGCGGTCTTTGTAACGAGTAGGAAGACGATGACCAAAAATATTCATGATAACCGGATCCTGATCCTGGATTTCGGCTCTCAGTACACTCAGCTGATTGCCCGCCGGGTTCGGGAGCTGGGTGTGTATTGCGAGCTGTGGGCCTGGGACGTCACCGAAGCCCAGATCCGCGACTTCAATCCGAATGGCATTATCTTGTCCGGGGGACCGGAGTCGGTCACCGAAGCCGGCAGCCCACGGGCACCGGAATACGTGTTCAACGCCGGCGTACCGGTGTTTGGCATCTGCTACGGCATGCAGACCATGGCCGAGCAGCTGGGCGGCGCCGTGTCCGGCTCCAACGAGCGCGAGTTCGGTTACGCCCAGGTTCAGCGGGTGGCCGACTGCGCCTTGTTTGCCAACATTGAAGATGCGGTCGACGCCGACGGCACCGCGCTGCTGGACGTGTGGATGAGCCACGGTGACAAGGTTGTGGCCCTGCCCGAAGGCTTCCAGAAGATTGCCCAGACCGGCAGTTGTCCCTTTGCCGGTATGGCGGACGAGACGCGTCGTTTCTACGGCGTGCAGTTCCACCCGGAAGTGACCCACACCCGCCAGGGTGCGCGCATGCTGGAGCACTTCATTCGCACCATCTGTGGTTGTGAAGCGCTGTGGACCCCGGCCACCATCATCGACGATGCGGTTGCTCGTATTCGCGAGCAGGTAGGCAGCGACAAGGTGCTGCTGGGCCTGTCCGGTGGTGTCGACTCTTCCGTGACCGCCATGCTGCTGCACCGTGCCATCGGCTCTCAGCTGACCTGCGTGTTCGTGGACAACGGCCTGCTGCGCCTGAACGAAGCCGAGCAGGTGATGGACATGTTCGGTGACCACTTCGGCCTGAACATCGTGCACGTGAATGCCGAGCACCGTTTCCTGGCCGCCATGGCCGGCGAAAACGATCCGGAAGCCAAGCGCAAGATCATCGGCCGCGTTTTCATCGAAGTGTTCGATGAAGAAGCGGGCAAGATCAAGGATGTGAAGTGGCTGGCTCAGGGCACCATCTATCCGGACGTCATCGAGTCTGCGGCTCCGCCACCGGCAAGGCCCATGTAATCAAGTCGCACCACAACGTGGGTGGCCTGCCGGAAGACATGGAACTCAAGCTGGTCGAGCCGCTGAAAGAACTGTTCAAGGATGAGGTACGCAAGGTCGGCCTGGAGCTGGGTCTGCCTTACGACATGCTCTATCGTCATCCGTTCCCGGGCCCGGGTCTGGGTGTTCGGGTGCTGGGCGAAGTGAAGAAGGAATACTGCGACCTGCTGCGCCGGGCCGATGCCATCTTCATCGAAGAGCTGCACAAGCACGACCTGTACAACAAGGTCAGCCAGGCCTTCACCGTGTTCCTGCCGGTACGCTCCGTGGGCGTGATGGGCGATGCGCGTAAATACGACTGGGTAGTGTCGCTGCGGGCAGTGGAAACCATCGATTTCATGACCGCGCACTGGGCGCACCTGCCTTATGATTTTCTGGGGCATGTGTCCAACCGCATCATCAACGAAATCGACGGCATTTCACGAGTGGTTTACGATATTTCCGGCAAGCCGCCCGCCACCATCGAGTGGGAATAATCACTCGTTAGGTAACAGCTGGCAGTAACCGGCATGAAATGACACTTAAGCCCATGTTTACATGGGCTTTTTTGTTTTTACAGCCTGCACTGTCTGGCAACAATTAGCAGCGGGAAGCACGACTTGAGCGTGGTATTTAACTTGGTATTATCGGTGAGCGATACCATAAGTGAGAGCCAATACCATGCTGCCTTACCTTATGACTACATGGTATCAAATTTACATAAAGCACTGTTTTTAAAGAAATAAAGAGCCGATTCATAAGGCTTTTTCAGCATGGTATCAAAATCGACTAAGGACCAGACTCATGCTGACCGATACCAAGCTGCGCCACCTCAAGCCCAGAGAGAAGCTCTACAAGGTGAACGATCGGGATGGCCTCTATGTGGCCGTTACGCCGGCCGGCACCGTCTCGTTCCGCTACAACTACTCCATTCATGGACGCCAGGAGACGATCACCTTTGGCCGCTATGGCGTAGGGGGCATTACCCTGGCCGAAGCCCGGGAGCGCCTGAATGAGGCCAAGCGCATGGTGGCCGATGGCAAATCACCGGCCAAGGAGAAAGCTCGGAACAAGGCACGGGTAAAAGATGCGGAAACCTTTGGTGTCTGGGCAGAGAAGTGGCTGCGGGGCTACCAGATGGCGGACTCCACCCGGGATATGCGCCGCTCTGTGTATGCCAGAGAGCTGGAGAAAAAATTCGGCAATCAGAAGCTTTCCGAAATAACCCATGAAGACTTACGAGCGCTGACCGATGCCATTGTAGACCGTGGAGCTCCTGCTACTGCCGTTCATACCCGTGATATTGTGCTCCAGGTATACCGCTGGGCCATTGAACGAGGGCAAAAGGTAGAGAACCCGGCCGATTCGGTAAGGCCATCCAGCATTGCCAGGTTTGAACCCCGCGATCGCACCCTGTCGCCGGAAGAAATCAAACTCATGTATCAGTACATTGAGCGGATTGGTACATCACCGTCCATTCGGGCAGCGGTAAAGCTGCTGCTGCTGACCATGGTACGCAAAAGCGAGCTGACCAATGCCACCTGGAGTGAAATTAACTTCAGCGAAGCGCTGTGGACTATCCCTAAGGAGCGGATGAAACGGCGAAATCCCCATTTGGTGTTTCTATCCAGGCAGGCCCTGGATATCCTGATTGCCCTGAAGACCTTCTCGGGTGGCTCAGACTATATACTGCCGTCCCGCTACGACTCCGACTTGCCCATGAGCAGCGCCACCCTGAACCGCGTGCTGGACCTGACTTATAAGCTGGCTCAGAAAGAAGGGCAGCCCCTTGCCAAGTTTGGCCCTCACGATCTGCGCCGCACCGCTAGCACTCTGCTGCACGAAGCTGGCTACAATACCGACTGGATAGAGAAATGCCTGGCTCACGAGCAGAAGGGCGTAAGGGCGGTTTACAACAAAGCAGAGTATCGCGAGCAGCGTACCGCCATGCTACAGGACTGGGCTGATATGCTTGATGAGTGGATGGTTTAACTCGTTAATAAGCGAAGAGAACGATAATTCTCTTCCTTCTGTCACAATATACTCATTTTCTCTGATCCAGAGTTTGCTTGTAACAAGTGATTAAGCAGAAATGATTTGATGGTTAGGTGCTTATCGATTTGCTCGTAAATATCAACTATCTTATCGGATTCAACGAATGGGTCACAGTAAATTATTGCCCTCAGATTTCCTTGTTGAACAAAAAGGAAGTTTAATCGACACCACCGGAAAATAATTCTAAAGTTCGGGGTGTTGAGATGTATACTTTTTATTATTCACCCTAAATTATTGTTTATAATCTCGTTCAATTTAGTCGTCTAACTGATCTTTTCGACATTAAACTACCGGGGAAGTTAAGGCTAGTAATGCAATCTCTAGCCTCTATGAGACAGGTATTAAATTTTTATTCTTTGCTCGACAACTAGGTCAGAAACCTCCCAGTTATATGCATCGATTAACTTCGCCATTTCATTGTAAACGGGCTTTTCTTTGTCAATGTCACGAATTGTAATTAGTATTGTGAATGGGATTTGAACCCCTTGAGCTTCGACACCTTCACGGTCTAGAACGGATACTCTTAACCTCCAGTTTTCAATGTTTGTGCCGTTGGAAAATCTCTTATAATAGACTTTAATTGGAGACCATTTATCACCATTCTTAATAAGTTCCGACTCAAAGCTATGTGCTTCTTGCTGGCGTGGAATCTTTGATGAGAAGCTACCATCTTTATATTCACCAAAACCTACATTCACATCAAACTGACAGTATTCAAATGCTCTATTTGGATCTAGTTTGGGTTGATATACTAAAGTTATGAAGAATTCAGCTCTCACTTTCCCTTCTTCTGTGCGGAGACACTCAGGAATAGGAAACGGTAACTTTTCCACTTCAAAACTCTTTTGGGCGTGCCCCTGAAACGCGAGGGTTGTTTCAAAATCATTCACTTCAGCAATGCTGTTAATATCTTGAGGTAAGCCCCAGCCATAATATAACTTGTGTTCTTTATCAAGCTTATAACCATGATTCATATTCGCATTATGAATTAATAAAGCCTTTACAAGGTTTGGGGAGGCTCTTTCACCTAGTTGCTGATAGATATTAGCAGCGACAGTGGCAATAATCGGCGTTGAAAAACTAGTGCCAATATCGTTTCTCTTGTTGCCTAGGGGACAAACTGAGTTTACGCCCAATGGGATTGGCATTCCCCCTACTGAAAGTAAGTTCCCGCCAAAGTGTACTAAGTCTGGTTTCTGTATGTAGTTCGAAACTGGTCCTTTACGGCTAAATGGTGACGGCTCTTCATTAAGTACATGTCCATCAATATGAGCTAAAGCGCCAACTGTAATCGCGCGGACAGAATCAGCAGGACTAGATACACCATCATTAAGTTTTGAAATTGGAGGCCAACTCCTGAGCGAATCAGTATAATTACCTGCTGCTACGATACATAAGCAATCATATTTATCTTGAAACTCATCAAGCATTAAAGCCATTGTGGAAATTTCATCAAGAGATACAGGCGAAGATGAGCCTAGAGACAAGTTCCAAATTTTAATATGCGGCTGCTCTTGGGCCACTTCATGCATTGCATTAATAATTTCAAACACATCACCCACACCATCACCAAGCACTTCAACACTGAATATTTTTGATTGACTCAGTGGAAAGCGCACATCTTGATTAAAGAGGAATGAATTCGATACTAAGCCACTCACAAATGTACCGTGAGAAAAGTTTCTCAAAGGCTCTGGAACATAGCATTTCGAACCAACAACCCAATTCTGGATAGCAGGACAATCACTACTGACTCCACTATCGACCACACCAATTATCGGATACAATCTATCATCCAGAGGTTCTGATAGTTCTGCTTGCTCTGGCTGAACAGTTGAATCAGACATTGGCTTTACGGTTATGCTCTGCGAACGAATAGCGCTTTGTACTGAGCTTATAAACGGTAAAAGTTCTAACAAAGATTTAGGATAAGAAAAAACTTTATAAAGACGTACCGATTCTGAAGGGTGCTTTACCCATTTAGCCTCATAGTTATTTAGCAACGCTTCGAACTTTTGGTCAACAACTAGGTTGAGTTTATCATCTCGATAACGAAACAAGCGAATAATTATTGGTTCTAAATCTGTTCCGATACAATCGAGGTTAGGAGTGTATTTGCTAATGCCTTTAATAGTTGACAGTGCCTTAATTGCACTCTTGGTTGCGGCCTTCTGAATCTTGTCACGTAATACAGCAAGACCTTCTGCATTTACTTGCACTAAAAACTTACCATACCCTTGATCGCCAAAAAAAGGACATGTTTTATCATTGAAAAGTGCCGTAGGTCTATGTGTTTTTGCTATGGCATTTTTTTCCAACTCAACAACAGCTGCACATGTATTAACACCACCAATTTTTGTTCCAACTTCTAAGGAGTGGGATACAGCATCAATAGATGAAAGTAGTTCAGATCTAAACTCTGCTGTCACAGGCTTCAATGGAGTAGAAGACCCCCCTGTGTTCACTGGCGGCTGAAAATAATCAGTAGTAGAAAATTGGACATGTTTTATAGGATTCTTAGGGGTGCTCATTTTTTATTATCCTTGAGTAGCCGACTAACATAGCTCGGTGATATATCCCATAATAAAGAGAATAGTTTCCCTGTGAAAAGGTCCCCATTTAACTCTTTTAGTTTTTGCATGTTTATACTGCGTGCTTCATCATCTTCGAAATTTAGCCAAGGGTATAATGAGAGCAAAATAGTTCTCACAAGACTAATTTTTGAGGCTGGCAGCTCGTTAATAACGGAGTATCTTAAATACTCATATGTTGCCATTTCGATCTCTGCACCAGTCATTCCATCCGACACTTGAACACATAACTTCAAATCTTCTTCAGTAAACTCATGTTTCGAAAGCAAAGAATTGAAAATTGCATATCTTTCTTTTTCTAATGGTGGACTAAGTTCTAACTTGTAGTGAAATCTTCTACCAATTGCCGGGTCTAAAAGGTGGACATGGTTAGTTGCAGCTACAACGATCGTATCTGTTAGAGTATCTATGTTCTGAAGCAAGCTAACTACAACTCTCTTTAATTCCCCGATCTCGTTCTTGTCATCTCTGGCTTTGGCTATAGCGTCGAACTCGTCAAGAAAAAGGACGCACGGCTGAGACTGCGCATAGTCAATCAGAGCTCTTATGTTTTTCGATGTAGAGCCCAAATAGGATGATATTAGAGCATCAGCACGTGCAGTAACTAAAGGAAGCTCTAGCTTTGCAGCAATATAGTTAGCTAATTTACTTTTACCTGTGCCTGGGGCTCCATGTAAAAGTAACGTTGGATTAATAGGTATATTTAGCTCAATCAGCTTCTCTTTTTTATCTATATAGCCTAAGAATGACTCAACTATCTTTTTTGAACCTTCTGGTAGAAAAACCTGAGAATCCATAATCGATGGATGGGACATATCCGCTAGAGAAAAACGGTTGTCTTTCTCGACCGGTATAGGCCTCTGAAAAGCAGAGTTTGCTGACGCTCCTTTCGCTGTAACCGGATGTACATTTCCTTCTAGCTGCTCAATAAGCCCTTTAACCGCAAGGTTTTCACCATCGGCCTTCAACTTTTCAATGAGTTGTTGGATATAAATAGAAACGTGCTTACGGTCACTTGCTAGAGCACCGCGCACAATGTTAGATATTTCAGTATAGTACTTCATCTTTCGAGCCAACAAGGAAGCTGATGAACTCATTTTGACATATAGTGAACCAATTTGCTCAACTAATTTACTACATGTCGATTTCAGTTGCTTTTTGGTGGTTTTTTGAACTATTATGCGTCAACATTTCTATCAGCGACCATTGATCGTTGCTTAATGTGGTTCTCCAATCGCCCTAAATAGCTGTTCCGAATAGTAGATCACTGTAAGGAAGGGAACTCAGTCCAGTTTGTGCGATCTGATCAGTCGCCAAACAAAACAAAACGACACCCAAAGGACTGAGTTCATGCCGATCTTACCACCCCTACCTCGCCCAGAGCGACGCCGAATGCACAAGATTATTCAGACTACGCGCGACAAGCAGCATGCCCGTCGAGTCATGGCCATCCTACTGCGTTATGAAG
>NZ_MDKE01000024.1 GCF_001870485.1 Oceanisphaera psychrotolerans
TCCTGATAGCCAAAAACACGGAAACCTCACTTGCGAAAAGCGAGGTGTCCATATAGGGTTCATGGCGTGTCGAGGGAGGCGGCTGTGTTGCCTCTAGTCTGAGGTCATTCGATAGTTATGGAATTGGTATCACAGGTCAGTATTACAAAGGCTCCAGCGCCGTCTGCTGGAAGGCGCGGATCAGCGGATCGTCCAGCCGTTTCTTCAGCAGACACACCCCCACCTCGATGGATTTCAGTGCCGGGCTGTGTGACAGCACCCGCACCTTGTCACCCATGGGGCTGTGATCGATCACCACCCTGGGTACCACGCCGATACCGAAGCCCAGCGCCACCATGCCGATAATGGCCTCGTTGCCGGCCACTTCCGCGTAGATATTGGGGTTGATGCCCCTGGCCTTGAACCACTGGTTGGCCCGCTTGCGGGCCACGCCCTGTTCCGACACGATCACCGGCAGCCGCCGCCAGTCCAGCGGCCGCTGCTCCAGCAGTTCGCTGATCGGTCCCGGCGAGGTGGGCGCGATAAACACCATGGGCACCGTCTGCAGGTTGATGAAATGTACCTTGGCCGGCAGGGCGTCGGGGCGGGCGGCGATGGCCAGCTCGGATTCGTCGTCCAGTATCTTGTCGATGGCCAGTGCCGGGTCGCCGGTTTCCAGCCGGATTTCCAGTCGGGGGTAGCGGCTGCGAAAACGTTCCAATATACCGGGCAGCAGAAAGTAGCTGGCGGTGACCGAGCAGAATACCCGCAGCCGCCCCTGCAGGTTGTCGTCGCCGTGCTTCAGCTCCTGCTTCAGGTTTTGCCAGTCGGCCAGCCAGCCCTGGGCAAACTGCTGCAGCCTGGCGCCGGCCGGGGTCAGGGTGACGCTGCGGTTGTCTCTTACCAGCAATTCACAGCCGGTATCCTGTTCCAGTCGTTGTATGGCCCGGCTGAGGGTGGAAGGACTCACCGCCATGGCATCGGCGGTGTGGCCGAAGTGCAGGCTCTGGCTCAGATGGACGAACAGTTCGAGGTGACGGAAATCCATGGGGCCCCACAGGTTGTCGTTGCAAAAAATGAAATACTCTATTTCGAATATATCATTTTAAGCAATGATACGCTTGGGGTATAGTGTCTGGGTCGTCACCGGGAAAGCGGTGCAAGCATTCAAATTAAACGGATTAATTGGAGCAAAAGGTCATGGCTAACTATTTCAACACCCTGAATCTGCGTCAGCAGCTCGAACAGCTCGGCAAATGCCGCTTCATGCATCGCGCCGAATTTGCCGATGGTTGTAACTACCTGAAAGGCAAGAAGGTCGTTATCGTCGGCTGTGGCGCCCAGGGTCTGAACCAGGGTCTGAACATGCGCGATTCCGGCCTGGACGTGGCCTATGCCCTGCGTGCCGAAGCCATTGCCGAAAAACGCAAGTCTTTCCAGCAGGCTACCGAGAACGGCTTCAAGGTGGGTACCTATGAAGAGCTGATTCCTACCGCCGATCTGGTCATGAACCTGACTCCGGACAAGCAGCACACCTCTGCCGTTAACGCCGTTATGCCGCTGATGAAAGACGGTGCCGCCCTGGGTTACTCCCACGGTTTCAACATCGTTGAAGAAGGCATGCAGATCCGTAACGACATCACCGTCGTGATGGTAGCGCCCAAGTGCCCCGGCACCGAAGTACGCGAAGAATACAAGCGTGGTTTCGGCGTACCGACCCTGATCGCCGTACACCCCGAGAACGATCCCAAGGGTGAAGGTCTGGCCATCGCCAAGGCCTGGGCGTCCGCTACCGGCGGCGACCGTGCCGGCGTACTGGAATCCTCCTTCGTGGCCGAAGTGAAATCCGACCTGATGGGCGAGCAGACCATTCTGTGCGGCATGCTGCAGGCTGGCGCCATCGTGTGCCACGAGAAGATGGTCGCCGACGGCATCGACGCCGGTTATGCCGGCAAGCTGATCCAGTTCGGTTGGGAAACCATCACCGAAGCCCTGAAGCAGGGCGGCATCACCAACATGATGGATCGTCTGTCCAACCCGGCCAAGATCAAGGCCTTCGACCTGGCCGAAGAGCTGAAAGAGCTGATGCGTCCGCTGTTCAACAAGCACATGGATGACATCATCCAGGGCAACTTCTCTGCCGGCATGATGGCCGACTGGGCCAATGACGACAAAGACCTGCTGACCTGGCGCGAAGAAACTGCCGAAACCAGCTTCGAGCAGTACCCGGCTTCCGATGAAGTGATCGACGAGCAGGAATACTTCGACAACGGCATCCTGCTGGTGGCCATGGTGAAAGCCGGTGTCGAGCTGGCCTTCGAAGCCATGACCGCTTCCGGCATCATCGACGAGTCTGCCTACTACGAGTCTCTGCACGAACTGCCGCTGATCGCCAACACCGTTGCCCGTAAGCGTCTGTACGAAATGAACGTGGTTATCTCCGATACCGCCGAGTACGGTAACTACCTGTTCGCTCACGCCGCCGTACCGCTGCTGCGCGAGCAGTTCATGCCGAAAGTGGGCACCGACGTGATTGGCAAGACCATCAAGGTCGAGTCCAACTCCGTTGACAACCGTCGCCTGATCGACGTGAACGAAGCCATTCGCAACCACCCGGTTGAGACCATCGGCAAGACTCTGCGTTCTTACATGACCGACATGAAGAACATCGCCGTTGGCGGTTGATAGATAACAATAAACAGAGCTGAAAAGACAAGGGAGGCGCAAGCCTCCCTTTTTGTTTTCGTCGCCATTGGCGCCACTGTTATCGGCTGGCGCCTGCGGACAGCAGAGGCTCAGTAATCCACGCCTGCCATGACCCACACCACACGTGTTTCGGTGTCGCCGGGGTTATGTATCAGGTGGGGCTCTTCTCCCGTAATCGAGAAACTGTCGCCGGCTTCGAGCAAGAATGTCTGCTCGCCGATGGTGAGTTCCAGTTGACCCGCTTCCACATAGCCGGCTTCTTCCCCCTTGCGTTGCCGGGGAACTTCGCCTCCGCTTCCCCCGGGGGCGAGTCGGGTCATGATCAGTATCAATTGGCCACTAAGGCGTGGCGAAAGCAGTTCCTCGCGAGCACCGATTCCGGAAAATGCCATGGATCGCCGCCGGTCGGCGCGCACGATATACTCGCGTTCCTGGCTGGGCAGGTCATCGCCGGGCTGAAAAAACCAGCTGGCACGGACTCCCAGGGCATCGCCAATCGTTTGCAACACCCCTATGGGCAGAGACGACACCCCCCGTTCCACCTGGCTCAAGTATCCGACCGACTTGTTGACCTTCGCCGCCAGTGTCGACAGCGTCATTTTCCTGGATTTGCGTAAATCGCGAATTTGCTGACCTATTCGCAAGTCATCATGTTCTGCGGCCGGGCGGTTAGTGTCTTTTGATACTGACATGGTCTCATGTATACCCCTTGAGATCGTTATGCAGTAAAGCCTAACAGATGTGCAGGTGATTTTTTGAAGAAAAAACAAGACTTTTCACTAATACGCCAGAAACGTATTTTTGGTGAAAATCGAGGCGCCAGCCTTGCGCCTCTCTGGAGCGGGGAGCAAGGGCCATGGGCGGCGAATCTTGGTCGCCCATGGCCTGCCGGCAAGCCGGCTCATACATATGAGGGCGTGGATCAAGCCGGTTCGAAAGGAGGCCGTTGTTTGCGAAATGCCTGTTTGCCGATGATCTTGCCATCACGGAAGGTGAAGATGTCGACGCCGTCGGCTTCGATACGCTTGCCGTCGGGCTGAGTCGCCACGAAGGTGGATTCGGAGATGACTCGATCATCCGCAAAATAATGATTGCCGTTGATCCACTGCACATCGGGCATGGTGCCCCAGGTGTCTTCGAAGCGTTCCCTGACCGCCTGCCGGCCTTTGATGCGGGTGCCATAGGCTTCATTGCCTGCGACGGTATCGAATACGATATCGTCGGCAAAGTACTCCATGACCGCCTCGATATCATGGCGGTTAAAGGCGTGAAAGAGATCGTACATATCCTGATTGGTCATTTTTCTACTCCATTGAGTTGACGGTTTTTGTGTGGGCAGTACCGGGTACTGCCCTCTGTTTGCATGCGCCTGGTTTAACGTACAGTGTCCAGTACCTGAAAATATTTATAGAGCGCCCGTTGACCGAGCCGACGCAGGGGCCGCAACGGATGACTGGGCAGAGGGGAGCTGAAGATGGGCAGATCCGCCTCCTTGATCTTCTCACCGGCAATCAGGGTCGCCATTTGCTTTGATGCATAGGCAGAGAAGGACACGCCGTTACCACTGTATCCCTGCGCATAGAACACGCTTTGCTTGGGATCGGGCTGCACAATACGTGGCATCATGTCGTGAGAGATGTCCATCCAGCCGTGGGAGAAGAAGGGGGTTTCGATGCCTGCCAGCGCCGGGAACTTGCGGGCAATCGCTTCCTGCACTATCTGCAAATGCCTGGGGTTTTGCGCGTCGGCGCCACTGATGGCGCTGCGGCTGCCGATCTGCAACCGTTTCTCGGGCAGAAAACGGTAGTAGTAACGAAGCTTGCGGGTATCCGTCATGAAGATGGTGGAGCGGAAACCGCAGGCCTCGATTTCATCGTCCGTCAGGGTGCGGGTCCATACCGAATTGGCCATAATCGGCATATTGCGGTAGGCGGTCAGCTTGTTCAGGTTCGGGCTGGTATATCCCGCCGTGGCAATGCCCACGGCACGAGCCCTTACCGTCCCGCCCGGTGTTTGCAGGTAGTGGATCTTGCCATCTGTCGTCCAGTTCTGGACCGGGCTTCCGGTATGGATTTTCGCGCCCAGCCGGCGCGCCACCCGGGCGTAGCATAGGCCAGTTTCAGTGGCTGCACGGCAATACCGACGGGCTCGAGCATGGCACCATGACATTCCTGATCGCCAACATACTGATTCAGCACGGTGTCGCGATCGATCACCCTTGTCTTGTAGCCCAGTACCTCGTTACACAGCTGTGATTCCTTTCTCAACCCATCCAGTGCCTGCTTGCTGTGAGCGATAAGCAGGTTGCCCAGGTTTTGGGGTTCGCAATCGATTTCCGGATCCTCGGTCATCGACTGAAACACCTCGAAGCCTTCCAGGCTGTTGGCATGCAGGCGGCGGGCCACATCGGCTCCCCACTTCCTGACCCACTGACTGCGACTCAGGCGGCCCCAGGCGAGGTGGCCCTGGCCGCCATTACGGCCCGAACAACCCCAGCCAATCTGGTTGGCTTCCAGTACTACCGCCTTGATGCCGTACTCACGGGCCAGGAACATGGCGGTAGCCAGTCCGGTAAATCCCCCGCCAATCAGCACCACATCGGCGTCCATGTCGCCATTGACCGGACCGTCATCTTGCGGTGGCTCTCCCGCGTGAAATCGCCAGTAACTCGGTGGATAGTCCATCGCGGTGCCCGGTGACGAGTCACGCAGCGGATCATAATGAGGATAATAAGGCTGAGATGTAGACATCGTTTAGTTCGCTCTATGCTGATATGGAAACCAAATTGCCATGAAAAAGGTGGCATCGTTCGAAACTGAAGATTCACATAACTATCTCGTTAAAGAGTCCATTCACACCTCCTCTAAAGCATTTGAACCTCTTTGTTCAGTTCCTGTGGTCCGCTCGCGCAGCCAGTTGATGGCAGGCAAACAGACCACTTGCCTTTCACCTCGAAACCGGAAAGAGCACGCTCATGTTGCTTTCGGCTTTGTCAGTGTGAGCATCCGGTAGACGGAGTACATGTAGGCGATACCCACGAAGAAGAAAGGCGCGCCGACGACAATGGCGAGACTCTTTATTGCCGAGAAACCGCCAAATATCTGAAACATGATGCCGGTAAAGCCGATGATGACCCCCCACAGCAGACGCATGGAGACTTTGGGGTTTTCGTTGCCATTGGATACCTGCATGGCGGCAAAGAAGGAGGCGGAGTCGGAGGTAGTCACCGCGAACACCACGATATTGAACAGCACCATCAGGCTGAGCCACCAGCCGCCGGGCATGCTTCCCAGCAGCAGGTAGATACCGGACTCGGGTTTCTCCTGAACGCTCTCCCACAGCGGGGCAATATCATTCACTTCGATATAGCCGGCCGATCCTCCCCAGATACTGAACCAGCCGATGGTCAGCACCATGGGCACCAGGATGACGCCGAGAATGAACTCCCGCAGGGTGCGGCCCTTGGAAATGCGTGCAATGAAACCGCCGCAGAAGGGAATGTAGGAGATGTACCACAGCCAGTAGAACACGACCCACCAGCCCAGCCATTCTCGCTGTTCGAAGCTGCCGGCATCGGACCAGAACTGCAACGAGAAGACCTGTCCGAAGTAGTCGCCAACCTGCTGGGTAGCCAGGTTCAACAGGTACTGTGCGGGTGCATGCCCGAAGAAGAGGATGGCAAGCAGAATTATACCGGCCATGATCATGTTCGCCTGGCTGAGCAACTTGATGCCACGCTCAACACCGGTTGCGGCAGAGATCACATAGGCGATGATGACCACTATCATCACCAGCGCCTGTCCTACCGGGCCGAGATCAAGCCCGAACAGGGTATTCAGCCCATAGCTGATGGAGGCGACACCAAGCCCTATCATGGTGGCGTTACCACCTATGGTGCCGATAATGCCCAGACCGTTGGCCAGGCGCCCCCAGATACTGGTGTTGCAGCGATCTCCGAGAATACCGTACAGGCCGGTTGCTACCGTGAGGGGCTGACCGTATCGATAGGCGGGAAAGGCGATGGCCCAGGCGGCCACGGCAAAGAGTGCCCAGCCATGCATGCCCCAGTCGAGCAGGGTAATCTGCACGGCCTTGGCGACCCCACCGGCCTGGCCGGCCTGCCCCATATCGATGACGTGGGGTGACTCGTAAAGGTGGGTCAGTGGTTCGGCGACACTGAAGAAAACAAAGCCGATACCCAGGCCGCAGCTGAACATCATCGCCACCCAGGAACCGAACGAGAAATCCGGTACCGTATCATCCGCCCCCAGTTTCAGATCGCCGTAGGGGCTGATAAAGAGGTACAGGCAAAAAATCAGGGTCGCGCCTACACCGAGTAAAACACTCCACCCAAAGTTGAAGATCAAGAAATCCCTGATGGAAGACAAGGTATTGCCCATCGCGTCGGGGAATAAAAATGCGTAAATCATCAGGGACGTATATATCGCCAGAACCGGCCAGAACAGGGTCCTGTCATATTCACCAAACAGCCGGGTGGTAATGCCACCGCTCGGACCCATTGTCGTCCTGGGTGGATAACTGCCGACCTTACTGATCACTGTATCATTCACCAGCTTAACCTCCGTGTAGTTGTACAGATAGTGGATATACAGCTGATAGCCGCGCCATTCTTATCCACATAGGTGAAAATAGCACCAGTTATGCTTTTTTCAATGAAAAAAATTAGAATAATTTCACTTTATTTTCATTTTGTTTACATTTGGATCGTGCGGCGTTCCTTGCCAGGGGGAGGTTCGACGACCGGCTGGGAGCGAATAAATCTCGCCGAACTCGGGGCTATCGGGCAGGTTCTTCGGTTATAATGCGCGCTTAATCAGGGGGAGGGGTCGATGAGTTTTGATGAGCGTTTTGGTGGTATTGCCCGGCTGTACGGGGCCGATGCCCTGGCCCGGTTTGCAAAGACCCATGTGTGTGTGATCGGCATCGGTGGGGTAGGATCCTGGGCGGCGGAAGCCCTGGCTCGCTCCGGTATCGGCGCCATCACCCTGATCGACATGGATGACATCTGCATCACCAACACCAACCGTCAGATCCACGCGCTCAACAACCAGATTGGCCAGGAAAAAACCGTGGCCATGGCCGAGCGGATCGCCTTGATCAACCCCGACTGTCGGGTGAGGGTGGTGGACGACTTCATCAGTCCGGACAATCTGGCCGAGCACCTGCTGGCGGAGTTCGACTATGTGGTGGATGCCATCGATTCGGTCAAGGCCAAGGTGGCGCTGATCGCCTATTGCAAGCGCAACAAGATCCCGGTGATCACCGCCGGTGGCGCCGGTGGCCAGCTTGATCCCACCCAGATCCGGATCGCCGATCTCAGCAAGACCATTCAGGATCCGCTGGCCGCCAAGGTACGCGGCGATCTGCGTCGATTTCACAACTTCAGCAAGAATCCCAAGCGCAAGTTCGGCGTGGACTGCGTCTTCTCCACCGAACAGCCGCGCTATCCGGACGGCGCCGGTGGCATCTGCAGCACCAAGAAGGAATCGGACGGCACCATGAAGATGGACTGCGCCTCCGGCTTCGGCGCCATCACCCATATTACCGCTACCTTCGGTTTCTTTATGGTCAGTAGGGTGTTGGCGAAGCTGACGGCAAAATAGCCTGAGCGTTAAGTCTGTCTATTCGTTACCGGTTGCTTGCGCTGGTTCAGCGAGGTGGCCGCCGCGTAGTTAGGTCGTTATTCAGCGCTCTGGCAGCCTGAGTGACCGCGTGTTCAGACTCGTCCGGGAGCGGTAGAGCATGACAACGGCAAAGAGGCGCCGCTGATGTCAATTCGAGGATTTTACTTCAGCACACATGCATTGATTAGTGACTTTATCTCAAGGACATGTGACCTCAGGTGTGATTTGGCTTCTTCCAGCTCGCCATTGCTAAGCTTTTGATAAATAAAGCGATGATCGTTGAGAATTTCTTCAAATGCGGTATCTGTGCTGGTGAGGTGACTACGGATGGCGCCGATATGATACTGGACCAGATGGTAGCTTTTTTTCAGGAAAGAGTTATTGCAATACTTGAAGAAGGTTTCATGAAACTCGCCATCCAACAGCAGGAAAGCCTTAAAATCTTTATTTCTGAATTTATGTTCCATTTTAACAATGCAAATTTCGAGGCTTTCCAGAAATGCCTGTGGATTATTGCGCATGGCTTCTTCAATGGCGACCGGCTCAAGGTAGCTGCGAAAGTTACACAGCTCAAGAATGGATTGCTCATCAGGCTGGAAAACAAAGCTTCCTTTTTGCGGGATGATATCAATCAGGCCTTCCTGTTTGAGGATAAACAGCGCCTCACGCACAGGCGTTTTACTCACCCCAAAGGTTTCGGACAATGAGGCTTCAGAAAGGGGCTGACCCAGGGACAGTTCGCCACTTACAATGGACAGACGCAGGTTTTCTGCAACGTTTTCGGTCAGACTTTTGGGGCGGGTAATACTTTTCAAGGTTGTTACCGTCATTTTGTTTTATACCAGTCGTTATTTTACCTGATCAATCGTCATGTTGCAGCCCCCTCGAGGGAGGGGGCTGGCATGATTAATTTGAGGCATTGGCGCTTGCAGACCACTCGTCATAAAGCTCTTCACCAATTTTACTGCGATACTTTTCACGAACCGGCCGGGTCAGCTCGACGATTTCCTTCATTGCCGCGGGTGTTAACTCATTGATTTCCATCCCCGCAGCCTGCATATCCGCAATTTGCTTGCCCTCTTCATCGGCGATAATTTCCTGTTGGTAATCAAACGCCTGCTGGACAGCACCTTTTATCATTTTCTGGTCTTCCGGTGACATCATTGACCAAAATTCATAGTTCATAACCGGCAGATAGAAAGTCACAACATGATTGGTCATGGACATGTATTTCTGTACCTCAAACAGGCGCTGTGAGTGGATGATGGAAACTGGATTCTCCTGACCATCGATCACCTTCTGCTGGAGGGCAGAATAGACTTCACCAAAATTCATCGGGGTTGCCGACGCATTCAGGGCATTAAACGTATCCAGGTGAGAAGGTACTTTCATGGTACGCAGTTTAATACCTTTCAAATCTTCAGCGCTGGTGATGGGGCGTTTATTGTTCGTGATATAGCGGACGCCGCTTTCCATGAAGCCGAGTCCTTCCAGGTTCAGCCGGTTAAGGCGCTCAAGCAGTTTATCTCCCAGCGGGCTATTGACTACATTAAATGCCGCTTCTTTGCTTGGATAAATGAATGGGAGCTCGATAACATCGAATGCTTGATCCCAGTTGGAAAGAATGGATGATGGAGGAACCGCAATTTGCAGCATACCAGATTGAGTCGCCTCGACCATTTCCCGATCCGGCCCCATCTGGGCCTGTGGGAAAATTTGTACTTCATAACGTCCGTCCGACTCCTGCTCGACAATATCCTTGAACTTTAACAAGGCACGATGCAAGTGGAAGCTTTCATTGGTGCCGTGACCAATACGTATGGTTTCCGCCGCCAGAGAAAATGTGGATGCCAACACACTGGTGATACCAAGAGCAGCAGCAATCAGGGTTTTGTTTAGCTTCATAATGAAAGACCTCGTTTCACTTGTTAAATAGTAAAATTAAATATAAGCGTAATCATTTTGGTAAGTCATCAAGGTAAACTCGGTGTAATAACCTTGTTGCCTGCAAGTTGTGATATCTAACATATCAGTTATTTTTTAAATATAAAGTTCCACTGGGTGGAATTGTGATCAATGCATGAAAATCAATGAATACACCATTTTACTTTATATATAGAACTCTGCAGACCTGGACACTTGTCAGATAAATAATATCGATGAATTGAATGGCGCAGTTGTATAAAAATAATGGCGGGGTGAGCTGTTATTAATTTCGGTTGTGAACCGGCTCGGATGACCGAGCCGGTTCACAACACAGAGTAAAATAATATGATTAGTTGGCAAAGTTTGTAAGGGTTAGAGAAATCCCAGGAACAAAGGTGATGACCAGCAGCAATACCAGCATGGCATACAAGAATGGTATCAGTGCTCGTGATATTTTCTCTATCGAAATATTTGATATCTGGCTAGCCACAAAAATGTTCACACCCAGTGGTGGAGTACAGAAGCCAATGGCGAGGTTCACCGTCAGGATGACACCAAACAGAATCGGGTCGACACCAATTTTTATTACTACCGGCAACAGGATGGGAGTCAGGATGATAATCGCCGAGATGGTTTCCATGAACATACCGACAAATAACAGCAAGAGGTTGATGAGTAGCAAAATAACTATCGGGTTATCGGAAAGGCTGATCAGCGTGTTTGCGACTTCGGCTGGAATTTGTTCAAAGGTAATCAAACGACCGAAAGCGGCGGCGAATACCACCAGAACCAGAATGGTGGCCGAGGTCAGGGTTGAACGGGCAAACACTTTTGGCAAGTCGGAAAGCGTGATCTCCTTGTAGATAAAGACACCACAGAAAATGGCATAGACCACCGCTACCGCGCCGGCTTCTGTCGGTGTGAATATACCACCGTAAATGCCACCGAGGATGATACCTGGCACAATCAGTGCCCAGATAGAGGATTTAAACTCTTTTGCTACATTTTTCCATGAAAAGGGTGTTATCTCCATATCCATGACCGGTTGGTTGCGTACCACAACCCGGCTCATGAACATGAAAACAAGCCCGAACAGGATACCCGGAACAATCCCGGCCAGAAACAGCTTTCCTATCGATACTTCGGCCGACACCCCGTAGATGATGAAGGGAATACTCGGCGGAATCATGACCCCGATCATGCCGGCAGACGCGGTCAGTGCCGATGAGAACTCCTTGCGGTAACCCTGCTGGTTCATTGATGGAATGATATTCGAGCCAATGGCAGCCACGGTTGCCGGGGCTGAGCCGGATATTGCGGCAAAGAACATGGAGGCGAGCACGTTGACGTAACAGAGCGAAGCTCGAATGTGGCCAACCAGTGATGAGGCGAAGTTGATGATCCTTTTTGAAAGGCCTCCCACCTGCATTAAATCGCCGGCCAGGATAAAAAGGGGCACGGCTATCAACGGGAAAGAGTCGGCACCGGTAACGATCGAACGTGCCATCAGGCTGATCGGTGGTGCACCGTCAACATAGCTCATCACAAAAAGTGAGCTCATCCCGAGACTCATGGCGATCGGCATGCCGAGCACCAGCAGCAGACCTAATACTGCAAATAAAACAATTCCGGACATTTTTATGCCTCCACTGGGGTTGGATGACCGCTGAATTTCTTGACATGATGCTGCACGATACGGAACACCGACAGCAGCGATCCGATGGGCGCCGACGCGTAAAGCACAGGAATGGGCATGTTCAATACAACCGACTGCTGGGTGAGCACATAAGGCAGACTAATCAGTTTATATGACTGATAGGTCATCATCAGAAGGAAAATAACGATCATCACGTCAATCACTACTTCAAGGCCATTACCAAACTTTTTCGGCAGGAGATCCGGAAAGAACGTGACCTTTACATGCTTGCGCTCTTTAAATGCGTAGGAAATTCCCAGCCAGATAAACCAGATAAACGACCAAAGGGTCAGCTCTTCCGACCATGACAAGGCATTTCCAAATACATAGCGCATCACCACTTGCGTGGTAATGAGAAAGACAATCCCGGCCAGCAGAGTACCACCGAGCATCGCCTCCAGATTTCTATCCAGCCATCTTATCATTGCTTTCATACCACACCACCTGACACCTGATATCTGACATACCAGTAAAGTTAATCAGTTGAGTGGGCAAAATAAAGTGACTTATGTCACGTTATTGTTACTGATTGTAATAAATTTGTGATTGATCACACTTTTTTCATCCGGGGCTTCCTCGTTCATTTTTTACTGATATGTTAGATATCATATTTCAGTTGGCCGAGTGAAAAAGAGAAGAGCCCATGAAAACAGCCACAAAATTCAAGGTCTACGTATCCGATTATGACTACCCGAATCTGGATATAGAACGCAGCGTGCTAGAGCCGATCGGGGCTGAGGTTATCGGTCTTACATGCAAAACGGGTATTGGCCTGGCGGAGCTGGCAAAAGATGCCGATGCAATTTTGCAGCAGTACGCAAAGATCCCACGCAGTACCATTGAGCAGCTTGAAAACTGCAAGATTATCTGCCGCTACGGGATTGGCGTGGACATTCTGGATGTCGAAGCTGCTATGACCATGGCATCAAAGTGTCTAACGTTCCGGACTACTGCATCGATGAAGTGGCCGAGCACTCAATGACTCTGGGCCTTACCCTGTTGCGTCGCATTCCGGCCTACAACAAGTTTACCCATGAGGGAAACTGGCACTGGAATATGGATGGTCTCCTGCCCAAGCGCTTCCGCTCATCAACCTGGGCACTGATCGGCTTTGGCCGTATCGCTCAGAATATCGCCCGTAAAGTCAGCGCACTGGGCTTTAAGGTGATCGCTTGTGATCCTTATGTCTCCGATTCATACATGAACACGTTTGGGGTTCAGAAAGTGGACCTGGACACCCTGCTCAACACCGCCGATGTGGTGAATGTCATGTGTCCGCATACCCCGGAAACCGACCGCCTGATCAACGAAGATCGTCTGCGTCAAATGAAACCTAATGCGGTTCTGGTTAACGGTGCCCGCGGCAAGGTAGTGGATAACAAGGCGCTGTACGTGGCATTGACCGAAGGCTGGATTGCGGCGGCAGGACTGGATGATCCGGAAGAAGAGCCCGCAAAACTGGACCACTGGCATCCGGATGACAATCCGATATTCAGCCTGGATAACTGTATTGTCACCCCCCATGTCGCGTACGTCTCGGAAGAAGCCTTTCAGGAGTGTCGACGCATTGCGGCAGAAAATGCCAAAGCGGTGCTGTTGGGCGGTGAGCCGTTGAATCCGGTCAAGTGCGTAAAAACCCCGCTGTCGGAGCAGAATCATGAGTAGAGCACAGGTTATCGAGGCAATCGAAACCCATAAGGTGTTTGCGATTGTGCGCGGGATTGCCCCCGTACATATTCGGCCGACGATGGAGGCACTCTATAACGGCGGGATCCGTCTGGTAGAAGTGACCTTCGATCGTGAAAACGGCGATGGCGACACGCTGGCCGCACTGAAAATTTTGCGTGATGAATTCAGCGACAGATTGGTCTTCGGGGCGGGAACCGTGACCAGCGTCGGCCAGGTAGAGCAAGTCAAGGCGCTGGGTGCACAGTTCATTGTGTCGCCCGACTGCAACCCGGAAGTCATTGCCGCCACCCGTAAAGCGGAGATGGTGTCATTGCCTGGGGTCCTGACACCCACAGAGGCGTTGGTGGCTCATCACGCCGGTGCCGACTTTATCAAGCTGTTTCCGGGCGGCGTGTTCGGCCCCGGCTATCTGAAAGCGGTGTCCGCTCCATTATCCGATCTGAAATTCATCGCCGTCGGCGGTGTGGATGAAAACAATCTGGCGGACTTCTCTGAGGTGGGCGCGATGGGATTCGGGATCGGCTCAAACCTGGTTAACAACAAGCTGGTCGAGGCCAATGACTTCGACGCGATTTATCGAAATGCCTGCCGCTTCAAGCAGGCCATAGACTCACTAAGGAGCTAATCATGGAATACGAAAAGAAGATCATTAACCCACGTCGTGACGATCTGGACCCGGAGTTGATTGCCAACTGTGTTGAGATGAAAGACACACTGAGTGTGAGTGCGGTTTTCAGCGATGCCCTGAACCGCGACGGCGTCATGGACCACGAGATCAAGTTCAAGTCAGCCAACAAGCCATTTATCGGTACGGCACTGACCGTCAAACTCAAACCGGGCGATATCGTTGACTGTTTGCCGATCTTTGATATTGCCAAGCCGGGTGATGTCGTGGTGATTGATGCCAATGGCACCCCGAATACCTCCATCTGGGGAGGCTTGATGTCTGGTTTGGCTCGTGCGGCCGGCGTGGTGGGCGCGGTTGTTGACGGATCAGTACGTGATACTGACGAAGCCAAACTGCTGGATTTCCCGGTCGCCGCCCGTTCTGTCTCGCCGCGTGCAGCACACTCGGCCTATACCGGGCGCACAAAGCCAATTGAAATAAACGTGCCTGTCACCTGTGGTGGACAGATCGTTAATCCGGGCGATCTCGTTGTTGCTGACGAGCTGGGGGTGACAGTGGTGCCTTACGACCTGCTGGCCGAAGTGTATCCGCTCGCCAGAGAACAGGCCGCCAAGGAAGAGGCCACTCGCGCTGAAATCTTGAATGGCGCCACCGTGGAAGAGCTACTGGCCAAATTCGGCCGTATTTAACAAACTGCATTGAGCCTGCCTTGCCAGGCTCTTTTTCATGAGAATGTGTCGATGATCATTACAATTGATACCGGGACCACCAACACCCGGGTTGCCTTGTTTGATGGAAAGCGGCGTGTTGATTTGGTCAAGGCCAGTGTCGGTGTAAGGAATACGAGCATTGACGGTCATAACCAGCTGCTGCTTAACACCATTGCCGAGGCGGTGAGTGAAATAAAGCTGCGCCAGAAGTTAAATGAAGAGGATATCGATGCCATCGTTGCCGCTGGCATGATTACCTCCAACCTGGGGTTGCTTGAAGTCCCCCACTTGATCGCCCCGGTGTCACTGGACGATTTCGCCAACAACATTCATTCAGCCGTCATTCCTGAGATATCTTCACAACCAATCCACTTTATTCCGGGTGTGAAAAACGTCGATACCGACAACCTGGCTTCCATTGAGGGGCTGGATATTATGCGTGGTGAAGAAGTGGAGGCACTGGCGATTGCCGACGCCTACCATATCCGGCACAACGCTATCATAGCCCTACCGGGCTCACATTCTAAGTTTGTGGCCATGGACGCCAATCAGTCTATTCTGGGATGCTGCACCACTCTGGCGGGGGAGTTGAATGCCATTATTACCGGTCATACCATTCTGACCAGCTCGCTGGAAAATCGTTATACCGACACTCTGTGCCAGGCGTCCCTGGTGGCGGGTTATGATGAGGCAGAGCGTTATGGCTTTGGCAAGGCGTTGTTTTCGGTTCGCCTGAATGAACAGTTCGGTGGCAAGCAACACCACCAACTGGCGAGCTTCCTGTTGGGCATTATCCTGCATTCCGATATCAAGGCGATCACGGCTACCCCTCATCTGCATTTTACGCCTGAGACGCCGGTCTATATTGGCGGTAAAGGGATTCTATGTGATGCCACCGCCTCTCTGCTTGCCAGAAACTTTCCCGGCAATGACGTCATTCAATGTGAAAACGTTGACGACCTATCGGCAATGGGCGCCATGTATGTTGCCCGAAAAGCAAAGCTCATATCTTAATAATCATTCTCGTGGTTCGACAGGGCGACGCACAAGAGTAAACGCAGCAACTACCAAAAGCGTGGCCTCATCGAGAGAGCGTTGGGCTGGTTGAAGGAGCACCCTCGACGGTTAGGCCCACCATGATATGTTGATTGTTACCGCTGACAGCGGTGTTTAATCGCTTCCACCACCGCCCACAGGCCGTTACCCCGGGACGGGCTCAGGTGGTTCAGCAACTGCAATTCCTCGAAGTAGGCCTCCATATCAAAGGTGGCGATGTCGGCGGCCGTTTTGTTGCTGAGCGCGGCCAGCACCACCGCCATCAGTCCCTTGACGATGCGGGCATCCGAGTCGCAATGAAACTGCCAGACGCCCTTTTCATCCTGTTCGCTCAGCAGCCAGGCCTGGCTTTCGCAGCCATGGATGGCGTTGGCTTCGATCCTGTGTTCCGGGGGGAGGGCCGGCAGCTGTTTGGCCAGTCTGATCAACTCCTTGTAGCGGGCTTCCCAGCCGTGGGCCGCATTAAACAGGGCGCGAATGTCGGTGTCGGTAATGGTGTCGCCGAACGGATGCATCAGAAAAACTCCCGGGCTTTGTGAATGCCGGCCAGCAGGGCCGCGATTTCTTCTTGGGTGTTATAAAAGGCCACCGAGGCGCGAATGGTGCCCTGTTCCAGCCCCAGAGCCTGCATCAGCGGCATGGCACAGTGGTGGCCGGTACGCAGTGCTATGCCCTGCATATCCAGCAGGGTCGCCAGATCCTGGGGGTGCACCTCGTCCATCACGAAGGAAACGGCCCCGACTCGTTCATCGGGCCGGCCGATGATGCGTACACCGGGCATGGCCTCCAGACCGGTGACCAGGGCGTCCAGCAGGCGGTGTTCATGTTGGGCCAGAAGGGTGCGATTGAGACCAGACAGGTAATCGACGGCGGCACCCAGGGCGATGGCGCCGGCGATGTTGGGGGTGCCGGCTTCAAACTTGAACGGCAGTCGGTTGAAGCGGGTCTGCTCGAAGCTGACGTGACTGACCATTTCGCCGCCGGTCTGCCAGGGTGGCATCTGTTCGAGCAGTTCTCTTCTACCATAGAGGCCGCCGATACCGGTGGGGCCATACATCTTGTGGCCGGAAAAGGCGTAAAAGTCACAGTCCAGCTCCTGTACATCCACCGACAGATGACCCATGGCCTGGGCGCCGTCTACCAGGGTCACGGCGCCTACACTCCTGGCCATGGCGATCAGCTGCTTCACCGGATTGACCACACCGAGGGCATTGGAGACCTGACCGATGGCCAGCAAACGGGTGCGGCTGTTGATCAGTTGCGCGGCGGCTTTCATGTCCAGATCGCCGGTGGACATCAGCGGGATCACCCGGATAACGGCGCCGGTGGTCGCCGCTACCTGCTGCCAGGGCACGATATTGGCGTGATGCTCCAGGGTGGAGATCAGGATTTCATCACCGGCCTTGAGCCGGTGCATGCCGAAGCTGTAGGCCACCAGGTTGATCGCCTCGGTGGTGCCACGGGTCCAGATAAGCTGCTCGGGGGCGGGGGCATTGATAAAGCGCTGCAACTTGATGCGGGCCTGCTCGAAGGCCCGGGTCGCCTGGCCGCTCAGGGCGTGGGAGGCGCGATGCACATTGGCGTTGGTATCACGATAATAGTGATTGAGGGCATCCAGCACCGCCTGGGGTTTCTGGGTGGTGGCGGCGTTATCCAGATACACCAGCGGATGACCGTTGACGATTTGTGCCAGGGTGGGGAAGTCGCGTCTGAGGGTGAGGATGTCCGGTGCCATGTGCCTGTCTGGTGAATGAGCGCTGACCGGGATCATGAGCCAAAGCCGGGTCGATGACAAGACACCTTTCGGCGCTCGGCCCTTCACCCCCAGAGTCGCAGCCGGTAGAATAAGCGCCCCTGTTCAGCTGTCGGAAACGCCATGAAACTCAATCCAGCCCAAGACGACGCCGTGCGCTACATAGCCGGACCCTGCCTGGTGCTGGCCGGTGCCGGCAGCGGCAAGACCCGGGTGATTACCAATAAAATCGCCTATCTGGTGCGCCAGTGCGACTACAAGGCACGGCATATCGCCGCCGTTACCTTTACCAACAAGGCGGCGCGGGAGATGAAGGAGCGGGTGGCCCAGACCCTGGGTAAGGGCGAGGCGCGGGGGCTGATGGTGTCTACCTTCCATACCCTGGGGCTGGATATCATCCGCCGCGAGCACAAGACCCTGGGCCTGAAGGCCGGTTTTTCGCTGTTCGACGATCAGGATCAGCTGGCGCTGATCAAGGATCTGACCGAGCAGGAGCTGGAAGGCGACAAGGAAAAGATCGCCCGTTTGATCGGCACCATTTCCAACTGGAAAAACGATCTGGTGCTGCCGGCGCGAGCGGCCCGACTGGCCAGCGATCCCGAAACCGTACTCTTCGCCCAGTGCTACGAGCGTTATCAGCGGCAGATGAAGGCCTACAATGCGCTGGATTTCGACGATCTGATCCTGATGCCGACCCTGCTGCTCAAGACCAACAGCGAGGTGCGGAGCTTCTGGCAGAACAAGATCCGCTATCTGCTGGTGGACGAATACCAGGACACCAATACCAGCCAGTATGAACTGGTCAAGCTGATTGCCGGCGAGCGGGCCCGTTTTACCGTGGTGGGTGACGACGATCAGTCCATCTATTCCTGGCGGGGCGCCCGGCCCCAGAATCTGGTGCTACTGAAGGAAGACTACCCCGGCCTCAAGGTGATCAAGCTGGAGCAGAACTACCGTTCCCGGGGGCAGATCTTGCAATGTGCCAACATTCTCATTGCCAATAACCCCCATGTGTTCGAGAAGCAGCTGTTTTCGGAGATGGCCTACGAGGCGCCGGTACGGGTGCTGTTTGCCAAGAACGAGGAGCACGAGGCCGAGCGGGTGGTTGCCGAGATCATGGGCCACAAGTTCATGAACGGCAGCAAGTTCGGCGAATACGCCATCCTCTACCGGGGCAATCATCAGTCGCGCATGCTGGAAAAGACGCTGATGACCAACCGCATCCCCTACAAGATCAGCGGCGGCACCTCGTTTTTCTCTCGCGCCGAGATCAAGGACATCATGGCCTACCTGCGGCTGCTGGTGAACCCGGATGACGACAACGCCTTCCTGCGGGTGGTGAATACCCCGCGGCGGGAAATCGGCCCCACCAGCCTGGAAAAGCTGGGCACCTACGCCAACAACAGAGGCAAGAGCCTGTTTGCCGCCAGCTTCGAACTGGGACTGGAGCAGACCCTGAGCGGTCGTGGTCTGGTGGCGGTTCGTGCCTTCAGCGACTGGCTGGTGCGCCGGGGCGACGAGGCGGCCCGCGGCAACGTGGTCGAGGCGGTGCGCGACATGATCAAGGACATCAACTACGAAGAGTGGCTCTACGAGAGCTCGCCCAGCCCCCGAGCCGCCGAGATGCGCATGCAGAACGTGTCCACCCTGTTCAAGTGGGTGAGCCAGATGCTGGAAGGCTCGGAGCTGGACGATGCCATGACCCTGCCCCAGGTGGTGACCCGACTGACCCTGCGCGACATGATGGAGCGGGGCGAAGACGAGGACGACGGCGAGCAGGTGCAGCTGATGACGCTGCACTCTTCCAAGGGCCTGGAGTTTCCCTATGTGTTCATGGTGGGCATGGAAGAGGGGTTGTTGCCGCATCAGAGCAGCATCGATGAAGACAACATCGAGGAAGAACGCCGGCTGGCCTATGTGGGTATTACCCGGGCCCAGCAGGCGTTGACCTTTACCCTGTGCCGGGAGCGGCGTCAGTTTGGCGAACAGATCCGGCCCGAGCCCAGCCGTTTCCTGTTGGAGCTGCCGCAGCAGGATCTGGACTGGGAGCACAACCGCAAGCCACCGAGCGAAGGTGAACGCATGGAAAAAGGCCAGGCCAGCATCGCCAACCTGAGAGCCATGTTCGGCAAGAAATAGTGAGGTGTTTTCCCCTTGCCCTCACGCTTTACTCCTCACCGATAAAAACAAAAAAGCCGCATTTCTGCGGCTTTTTATCAAAAACGGCTCAGGGCTGCCGTTTTATTCAGATGGCGTCGAGCATGTAATCAACGGCGTTGGCAATCTCTTCATCCGAACAGTTGCCACAGGCACCACGAGGGGGCATGGCGTTGAAGCCGTTCAATGCGTGGCTCAGCAAGGTATCACGGCCCTTGGCGACACGGGGTTCCCAGGCGGCGGCATCACCCTTGATGGGCGCACCGGCCGCGCCGGTGGCGTGACAGGCCGAGCAGGCGGCGGTGAACACGGCTTCACCGCTGCGCGGCGCTGCGGGTTCGTCGCTGTTACCGGCGGCGGCGGAGTCGACAATGCCTTCCAGATCGGCGGCGGTGTAGACGCTGCCTACCGGCTTGGTACGCTCGGCAATGGCTTCAGGCGACATATCATTGGCGGCGTAGGCCATGCCACTCAAAGAGGCAGCGGCAACACCGGCAAGCAACAGGTTTCTTAACAGGCTCACCTTTTTATTCTCCCAGTTGGCTTATTTGTATCCATCGAATTTCGTTAAACCCGCGGAGTATACCCCAAGTGTGGCGGTCATTAAACGATCTGCTTTCACCGTGTCGGGCAGAAACCGCCGTCTGTGGCTCGAGCGGGAAAGCAGGGCGCCGGCGCCGCAACGGGATCCTTTATGGTATTATCAATATTCTCTTGATATGAAAATTGCTGCGAGCATAACGGAGCATCAGATAACAATGAATGATAACCACATGCAGAATACTGCTTCCACCGGCGACCAGGTGATGGACCAAATCGACCGCATCGCCACCTTGTGGCAGCGTGTGCGTCCCGATTTGGCGTTCGAGAGTACCGAGGTCATCGGCCGCGTCGTTCGTCTCGAATACTTCATTACTCGCCGGGTGCTGCAGGATCTGGCCCGTTACGAGCTGAATGTGGGCGAATTCGATGTGTTGGCGGCCTTGCGCCGCCATCCACCTTCTTTCCAGTTGTCTCCCAACCAGTTGCAGTCCATGGTGCTGATTTCTTCCGGCGCCCTGACCAACCGTATCAATCGACTGGAAAGCCGGGGCCTGGTCAGCCGGGCGCAGGCGGATCACGACCGGCGGGGAGTGATAGTGACGCTGACCGAACAGGGCTTCAACGTGGTGGAAGAGGCGGTCAAACATCATCTTGCCGCCGAAGCCGAGCTGGCTGGCGCCCTGACGACCGAGGAGCAGCAACAGTTTGCCGCGCTGCTTAAAAAAATGCTGTTGGCGGTGGAAGACTGAGGCCTGTTTCAACTTTATTACCATCCGGGTGGCAAAGTCCGGGCAGGAATATCGCGCATTTTCGGTTTCCTGCTGATAATGAATCGAGAGTGAAGCCGGAAGGTCGGGCCGGCATCATCTCATGAGTTCATGCAAATAGAGCGGTCTGATGACCACCAAGGAGGTTATTGAATGAAGTTATATTACAGGCCTGGAGCTTGTTCACTCGCCCCTCATATCGTGTTGTCCTGGCTGGACATACCCTATGAGCTGGAATTGGCGAATACCCGGGATCCCGAGTTTCTCAAGATTAACTACCTGGCCGCGGTGCCGGTGTTGTTTACCGAAGACATGGGCGCGTTGTACCAGACCAGCGCCATCTTGCGTTATTTGTCGCGCTTGCCCGAAGGCGAGCACCTGGGACCGGGCTCCGACCCGGTGCTGCAATATCAGTGCGATTACTGGCTGAGCTTTTTCAACACCGATGTATATCGGGCTCTGGTTCCCTATTTTGTTCCTGGCAAGTACACCACGGATACCGGTGCTGCGGCGCTGGATGCCATCCGGGCCTCGGCACTGGTGCAGGTCGAGCCTCTGCTGCAGCGGATGGATCGTCATCTGTCCAGCCATACCTGGTATATGGATGATCATCTCAGCATCGTGGATGCCTGCGCCTTCGTGTTTACCTTCTGGGCCACACGGGTATTGCCCGATGGGCTCGGTAGCTACCCTCATATTGCCCGCCATTTTCAGGACATGAAAGCCGATCCTGCGGTGTGTCGGGTGCTCGAAAAGGAAGGCTTGTCGCTGTAATTCATTGAGCCTGACGATTCAATGACGCCCGACGATCAGCAGGGTGCCTATCACCGTCGCCAGCGCCCCCAGCCAGGCTCCATTGGCCGGGCGGCGCTTCATGATCAGCCACAATAACGGCAGCACCAGCACCGGACTCACCGAACTCAGCATGGCCACCATGCCCACCTGACCATGGCGCAGGGCCAGCAGGATCAGGGTCATGCCCACCCCCATCGCCAGAAAGGCATTCAGTGCCACCATGCCGAACACCGGCCAGTTGATCCGGCGCAGGGGTCTGGCGACCGCAAGCCCACACCATAGCAGTGCGATATGGGCCAGAAAGGCGGTACTCATACGCACCGCCGAGGCCGACACCGGATCTATCGGGTCTATCTCGCTCATCATCACCGGTTTCACCATCAGCGTCGCCACCGACTGACATAACGCCGACAACAACCCCAGCGCGATGCCCGGCCAGGGGCTGCCATTATCCTGCTCCCAGGCGTGGGTTTCATTGCTGCGTTTGCCCATGAAGATGGCGGTCATCACGCCTCCCACCAGCAGAAAGCAACCGACCAGAGTCCAACCGGCGATGACTTCCCCGAAAACAAGGTAGGCCAGCACCGCGGAAAATAGCGCATGGGTGGCAAACAGCACCCCGGCCCGGCGAGGACCCAGTCGGTTCATGGCGGCAAAAAGGGCGGTATCGCCAATAAAGATGCCGATAAGGCCGGAAATGGCCATGATGCTCAGGCTGTGACTGCTCAGGCTGCTCCAGCCGCCGGTCAGCAGCGCCACCGACCACAGCATCACACTGACACAGAACATGCGCCAGCGGGAAAAAGCGAAGGCGCCCAGGTGACGGGCGGCATTGGCCGACAGCAGGCTGGCCACGGCCCAGCAGGCCGCCGCCGCCAGGGCGAGGTAATCATATGAAAAAGACATGTATCACGAAAAATCAGCGGGAAAGGCCCAGTCTAGCAAGTTTTGCTTCGCCGCCAAGGGAGATTTGCCAGCCATCGGCTTAGCGGGTTTAATAGCGGACATCGCCGTCACCAACAAGAGTCACCATGCGCATACTGCACACCTCCGACTGGCATCTGGGCCAGCACTTCATGGGCAAGACCCGCCTCGATGAACACAAGGCCTTTCTGCGCTGGCTGGTCGAACAGGTAAAGGAACACGAGGTGGCGGCGGTGCTGGTGGCGGGCGATGTGTTCGATACCGGCACCCCGCCCAGTTATGCCCGCGAGCTTTATAACGGCTTTATTGTCGAGCTGCAGCAAACCGGCGCCCAGCTGGTGATTCTGGGCGGTAATCATGACTCGGTGGCCATGCTGAATGAATCCCGCGCCCTGCTGGGATGCCTGAATGTGCAGGTGATACCGGGCATGCTGGACGACGCCGGGCACCAGGTGCTGGTGCTGTCGGATCTCGACGGACAGCCGGGGGCGGTATTGTGTGCCGTGCCCTTCATCCGGGCGCGGGAGGTGATGGCCAGTGAAGCCGGGCAGAGTGCCGCCGACAAACAGCAGACCCTGCAGCAGGCCATTGCCGACCATTATCAACAGCTATTCGAGCGGGCGGAGCAGCAGCGGCAGCAATTGGAACTGCCGTTACCCATCGTCGCGACCGGCCACCTGACCACGGTGGGCGCCAGCAGCAGCGACTCGGTGCGGGAGATTTATATCGGCACCCTGGAGGCCTTCCCTGCCAGCGCCTTTCCCCCGGCCGACTATATTGCCCTCGGGCACATCCACCGGCCGCAGAAGGTGGGTGGTCATGAGCATATCCGTTACTGCGGTTCGCCCATCGCGCTGAGCTTCGATGAAGTGGGGCAACAGAAAGAAGTGCTGCTGGTCGAGGTGAACGGCACCGGCCTGCAGGCGGTGACGCCGCTGCCGGTGCCGACCTTTCAGCCTCTGGCTCGGGTGCAGGGTAATCTGGAGCAGTTGGCGGAACAGATGAAGCAGGTAGCGGAACACAGCAGGGTGCCGGTGTGGCTGGAAGTGACCGTGGCCGAAGACGATTACCTGAGCGACCTGCAATCCCGGGTGGAACAGCTGGCCGCAGACCTGCCGCTGGAAATACTGCTGGTGCGGCGCCAGCGCACAGCAAGTCATGATGGCCTGACCGCAGAGCAGGGCGTGACCCTGAGAGAACTGACGCCGGCGGAGGTGTTCGAGCGACGGCTGGCGCCGGAGCCGCTGGAGGCGGAGCGGCAACAGGCGCTGAGCGCTTTGTACCGTGAGTTACTGGTGCAGATGGAGGAAACAGAATGAAGATCCTAAGCCTGCGCCTGAAAAACCTGAACTCCCTTAAAGGGGAGTGGAAAATCGATTTTACCCGGTCGCCGTTCCGGGACAGTGGCCTCTTCGCCATTACCGGCCCTACCGGCGCCGGCAAGACCACCCTGCTCGATGCCATCTGTCTGGCGCTCTATCACCAGACGCCGCGGATGAAATCGGTGTCCGCCAGCGGTAACGAGCTGATGACCCGTCATACCGCCGACTGCCTGGCGGAAGTGGAGTTCGAGATCAAGGGCGAGGGCTATCGCGCCTTCTGGAGCCAACGGCGCTCCCGGGACAAGCTCGACGGCAAGCTGCAAGCCCCCAAGGTGGAACTGGCCCGCCTGGACGGCACCATTCTCACCACCAGGATCAACGACAAGCTGAGCCTGACCGAACAACTCAGCGGCCTGGATTTCGGCCGCTTTACCAAGTCCATGCTGCTGGCCCAGGGGGGCTTTGCCGCCTTTTTGCATGCGGACGCCAACGAGCGGGCCGAATTGCTGGAAGAGCTGACCGGCACCGATATCTACGCCCAGATTTCGAAGAGGGTGTTCGAACAGACCCGGGAGCAGCAAAACGCGCTGGGTCAGCTGGAAGCCCGAGCCCAGGGTATGGAGCTGCTCAGTGACGAGCAGCGCCGGCAGTACCAGCGCGATATTGATACCGCCGAGGCCGAACGGCTGGCGCGGGACACCGAACTGCAACAGACGCAAACGGCCTTGCAGCGCGGGCGAGAGCGTCGGCAGGCCGCACAACGGCTGGCCGAGGCCGGGCAGGCGCAGCAGCAAGCGCAACAACAATGGCAACAGGCCGAGCCACAACTGAGCCGGCTGGCGGCGGCGAAACCGGCCGGACGATTGCAGCCCATGTGGCAGCAACTGCAGCACAGCCAGACCCGGCAGCAGCAACAAAGCCGCCGGCTGGCAGAGCAGCAGGATGAGCTGCAGCGGCTGACCGAACGGCGAAATACCCTGTGCTGGCAGGGCTCGCAGCTCAGCGGGCAGCAGGCTCGATTGCTGGAACAACAGCAGCAACAGCTGGCCAACGAGCTGGAACAACTGGCGCAGGCCATGGCGGCCAACCCGGTGGGGGAGCGGCTGGGGGAATACCTGGCGGGCTGGCGTGCACAGGTGCGTCAGCTGGAAGATCAGCAGGGTGAGCTGCAAGACTTGGCTCGGGAACGGCAACAAGGGTTGCAGCAACAGAGTGAGCTGGAGCAGCAGCAGGGTCAGCTGCAACAGCAATGTGCTGCCGCCGTGGCCGGGGTCGAGCAGGCCGCGGCGGAGGAGCAACAGCAGCAGCAGGCGTTGACTCTGCTCCTGACGGGTCAAACCCACCAGGAGCTGCGGCATCAGGTACAGGCCCTGCGGAACCAGCAGCCGCTATGGGCAAATGTTTTGCGCGCCTGGGAGCAGCGAGCCCGGCAGCAGCAACAGCAACAGGTGCTGCGTCGGCGCCAGGATGAATGCTCGTCACAACTGGCCGGGCTCGAACAGCAGCGGAATAAGTCTCGTCAGGATTACAAGGAATTGCAGGAGCAGATCCGCGACAAGGAAACACTGTTGGCGCAGGAGCAGCGCATTCGAGCACTGGAGCAGCATCGCGAGCGGTTGCAGCCGGGCGAAGCCTGCCCCCTGTGCGGCAGCGAATCGCACCCGGCCATTCAGGCTTATCAGGCGCTGGACGATAGTACCGAACGGAGTCTGGCCGAGAAGAAGCAGCAGCGAGAGCTGCTGGAACAACGAGGGCAGGAACTCAACCGCCAGCTGGCCAGGCTGCAGGCTCAGCAAGAGCAGGATACTCAGCAATGCCGGGAGCTGGATGAAGCCGCCTCGGCGCTGGCCGGGCAGTTGCAGGGCTGGCTGCAGACGCTCGGTATGACCGAACTCGAAGCCGACGCTCAGCAACAGAACATTGTCCAACGCCAGCAGGCACTGGATCAGCTGGAACAACGGCTGGAACAGGTGGAGCAACAGCAGGAGCGGTTCAATCAGGCTCGGCAGCGGCGACAGGCGGCAGAGAGTCAGCAAGGCGCATTACAGCATCAGCTACACCTGTTGGTGCAGCAGCTACAGTCGTTAACCCGGCAAGCCGAGCAACAGCAGTTACGTATTCAGCAGCAACAACAGGCGCAACAACAGCAACAGGCGGCGCTGGTGGCGTCGTTGGCTGAGCTGAACTGGCCGGCACCCACCGACTGGCAGAGCTGGCTTGACAGCCGTGAGCAAGACTGGCAGCAGTGGCGGCAACAGCAGCAGCGCCAACAGCAACGGCTGGCCGAACAGCAACGGCTGCAACACCAGCAGCAGCAGGCCGAGGCCGAGGCCGCCCGGTGGCAATCGCGCTGGCGGCAACTGGCGCAGGCCGACGGGATGACGATAACGGAGCAACCCAACCCGGGTGAGGCGCTGGTGTTGGTGCAAGAAGAGCTGCACCCGCTGGAGCGGCAGCTACAGGAGCTGGAGGCCGGCATTCGCCTGCAAGACCGTCAGCTGAACGAGCTGGAGCGAGAGCTGGCCGATCTGCGCCAGCGCTGGCAGCAGGCGCTGGAGCAGAGTCCGTTTGCCGACGAGGCGACCTTTCTGGCCGCGGTGTTGAGCGATGAGGAGCGAGAGCTGCTGGAGCAGCAACAGCTGCAACTGCAACAGTCGCTAGACAAAGCGAATATCCTGCTGGAGCAGGCCCGGCAGCGGCAGGCCGAGCTGGGCGAATGTGACCCGGCAGAGGAAGAGGCGCCGCTGGTCGAGCGGGTGGCACAGCTGCAAGCCGAGCTCAGTCGTATACAGCAACATATCGGTGGTCTGCGGGTCAGCCTTGAAGCCGACGCCGAGCGTCGCCAACGCCAGCAGGCGCTGTTTGCCGATATAGCAACGCAGCGACAACAGCTGCAGCTTTGGGAGCAGCTGAACCAGCTGATCGGTTCGGCGGACGGCGCCAAGTATCGCCGTTTTGCCCAGGGGCTGACGCTGGAACATCTGGTGCAGCTGGCCAATCAGCGGTTGGTGCGGTTGCACGGCCGCTACCGCTTGGCGCGTAAAACCGGCGGCGAGCTGGAACTATTGGTGATCGACACCTGGCAGGCAGACGTGGCACGAGATACCCAGACCCTGTCCGGCGGTGAAAGCTTCCTGGTCAGTCTGGCGCTGGCGCTGGCGCTGTCGGATCTGGTGAGCAGCAAGACCCGCATCGACTCGCTGTTTCTGGATGAAGGCTTTGGCACCCTCGATGCGGAAACCCTTGAAGTGGCGCTGGACGCGCTGGATGCGCTCAACGCCAGCGGCAAGATGATCGGGGTGATCAGCCATATCGAGGCGCTGAAAGAGCGGGTGCCGGTGCAGATCAAGCTGAGCAAGAGCCAGGGTCTGGGCCTGAGCCGGCTGGCGCCGGAATTTGCCGTGTAGAAAAGCATAAGGCCGGACACCGGCCTTATGCTTGGGATTGCGTTGTTTGTGCAGAAACCGTAGGCCAAAGGGTCCGCTCCGCCGACACGCTTCGGGCACATCCATGTGACGCTCGGCAAATGCCATCCGTGGCATTTGACGGTCGGCCGAGCGGTTCCCTTTGACCTCCCTTTAGCATGCAAGATGACTGTTCGAAAGCAAAAGGGCCGGAAAACCGGCCCTTTGTTCATCATATAGTAGCTAACTGTCAGTCTGCGGTGATCAGCGCCGGGATCCCCGGCAGCATGCCCACGGCGGCCATGATACCCAGCAGGATGACAAAGGTGACACCGGGGATCACCCAGCGGTCGGTCCGGCGCAGTGTCTTGCCGCGTTCCTTGTCGCCAATCAGGCCCAGGTTGTCGAGCAGCATGGTCATGGACCAGCCGAACACCGGGTTCACGAAGGCGGAGGCGAACACCACTATGCCGGCAGACTGGCTGCTGGTGGTGTTGCGGGTCATCTGCATTCCCGCTTCCAGCAGCGGCATGAATACCCCCACGATCAGCGCTACCCGCAGTACCGGTGCCCACACCGCCAGATCCATGGGGTAACCCCAGAGCGCGGCCACGATACACATGACGCCGGTCAGTATGGCGCCGGCGGGAATGGGGCGCTTGGCGATGGCGGCGGGGATCATGTAGGTACCCCAGGAAGAGGTGAGGTTACCGCCACCCAGTACGCTGCCCACCGCCTGACGGACCGAGGCAATGCCCATGGTGTCGTCCACGTTCATCAGTACCTTGTCGGCTTTCTTCGGATAGTTCAGCTCCTGGAATACCCGGTGTCCCATGAAGTCGGGCGACCACATGGCCACCGCCAGCACCGCGAAGGGCGCCACGCTGATGAAGTGCTGCAGATCGGGCCAGCCCATCTGCCAGCCGGTGTTTTCACCCCACCAGTAGGAAGGAGAAAGGTGCGGCATGCCCGGTTCGGTAACAAACTCGAAGGGCGCGCCCAGGGCAATGGCAATCACGAAGGCGATGCCGGAGCCGAGCGGAATGGACAACCAGCGCATTTCCAGCCGGGCCAGCAGGGCATACATGACGATGGTACTCAGGATCACCGCAAAAGCCACGTAGCCCATGTCCAGACCATTGGCCCAGGCGGTGAGTGCCTTGATCTGACTGAGCAGCCCCACGGCACCGAGGTAAATCAGCAGGCCGCCGCGTACCCCGTCGCTGGTCAGCGCCATCAGCTTGCTGCCCCCCTTGCTGATACTGAGCAAAAGACCGAACAGCCCGACCAGCAGCCCCAGTGCCAGCGGATGGCCCCCGGAGGCGACGATCAGTGGAATCAGCGGGATCATGGGGCCATGAGTACCGGCCAGATTGGCGGTCGGATTGATAAACCCGGAGAACAGGATCACGAACAGCACGGCGGCTATCAGCATTTCGAAGCGGACGTTTTCCACCACGAAGGCATCGGACAGCCCCAATGGTCCCGCGAAGGCGGCGACTACGGCCGCGACCATCACGATTTTGCCGATGGTGGCGGCGAGGGCGGGGACCAGATCTTCCAGCTCGAAGCTGTAATCCCTGAACGGCAGGTTCATTCGCCAGCGTTTGGGCGACATGATCGAGAGTTCATGTTCCAGGTAGGCGGCGCGGCTTTCGAAGTCGCTGCGGGGTTTGCGTTGTTCGCGATAGCTGGGAGTGGGGGTCTCTGACACGGTAGTCTCCTTGATGATGGTCATCGTCTGGGTGTCATCTCAGGGCCTGATTATCGCGGGTGTTAATGTTTTGTGGTATTGGACATAAGTAGTAGAACAATTCATTAACAAATGCGGGCTCAGCGCCATCCGGTGGGGATGGGGCCGATTTTGTGCCAAGCTGACATGCCGACCGGTGACCAACAACCGACAAGGGAGATAAGCCGTTGATAACAGTGCATCATCTGAATGATTCCCGCTCTCAGCGGATCCTCTGGATGCTGGAAGAGCTGGGGCTGGACTACGAGATCAGCCGTTACCAGCGAGATCAGGATACCCTTCTCGCTCCCGAGAGTCTGAAGCGAATACATCCGCTGGGCAAGGCACCGGTACTGACCGACGATAGCATGACGCTGGCCGAGTCCGGTGCCATCATCGACTACCTGGCACAGACCTACGGCCGGGACTCGCTGTTGCCGGCGAGAAACAGTCCGGCCTGGTGGGATTATGTGTACTGGTTGCACTATGCGGAAGCCTCATTGATGCCGCCGCTGCTGCTGCGCCATGTGTTCGACCGGATACAGCAGGCGCCGGTGCCGTTTTTTGTCCGGCCTGTCGTCGGCAGAATAGTGGCGGGGGTCGACAAGGCCTTTCTGCGCCAGCAAATCAAGACCCATCTGAATTTTGTGGCGGACCATCTGTCCTGTCATGACTGGCTGGGCGGCCATCACTTCGGCGCGGCCGATATCCAGATGAGCTTTCCGCTGGAGGCGGCCATGCACCGGACCGAGCTGGCCGACAGTTATCCCCGGCTCAAGGCCTATGTCGCCCAGCTACAGGCCAGACCCGCTTATCTCAAGGCGCTGGCGAAAGGCGGCCCCTACCTTTACGGCCCCAGAGACGCAGTTTGATAGTGGTAGTGATAGCCATTAGCATGAACGCCTTATTGTTACTGAACGGAAAAACAAGATGAACGAGGTAAAAGACCTGAAGGGATGGATCATGCCCTGGCTGAACGCTCATGTTCCACAGTTCTCGGGCCTGGCCTATACCGCCGCCGTCTTGCTGTTGATCGTGCTCATCTCGGCGGCGATCCACTTTGTTCTGCACCGGGTCGTGCTCAAATGGGTGGAGGGGCGTGCCAGAGGTTCTCGCCGGGTGTGGCGCCAGGCATTTTTTGAACGCAAGTTGTTCAATCGGTTGGCGCTGACCCTGCAGGGCATCATCATCTATATTCAGGCCGGACTCTGGCTCGACGGCGGAGCCTGTCGTTACCCGTTATTCAGACGGCATCACACCTGTGGATACTGCTCTATGGTTTGCTGTCGCTGTATGCGCTGCTCGATGCCTTGCTGGATATTTTTCAGCAGCAGCCGGCCATGCGCACCTTTCCGCTGCGGGGGATCTTCCAGAGCCTGAAGCTGATCGCGAGTATCTTTATCGGACTCTTGATTATCTCTACCCTGATCGGTAAGTCGCCGTTGCTCCTGCTCAGCGGCCTGGGCGCCATGACGGCGGTACTGATGCTGGTGTTCAAGGATCCCATCCTCGGGCTGGTGGCCGGTATCCAGCTGTCGGCCAACGACATGCTGTCGGTAGGGGACTGGCTGGAAATGTCCAAGTACGGCGCCGACGGTGCGGTGATCGATATCGGCCTGACCACGGTCAAGGTGCAAAACTGGGACAACACCATTACCACGGTTCCCACCTATGCGCTGATTTCCGATTCGTTCAAGAACTGGCGCGGCATGAGCGAGTCGGGCGGAAGACGCATCAAACGCAGCCTGCTGATCGACAGCAGCAGTGTGCGTTTTTTGAATGAAGATGATCTGCACCGCCTGCAGCGTGCCAGCTTACTGGCGCCTTATCTGGATGCCAAAGCACAGGAGTTGAGCCGTTATAAAAGTGAACGGCAGCTGGATCTGTCGTCACCGGTCAATGGCCGGCGGCTGACCAACCTCGGTACCTTTCGCGCCTACCTCGACGCTTTCCTGAAAGATCATCCCCGTATTCATCAGCAGATGACGCTGATGGTGCGCCAGCTTGAGCCCACTCCCAACGGCATACCGATGGAGATTTATGCCTTTACCAACACCACCCGGTGGGTGGAATACGAAGGCATTCAGGGCGATATCTTCGACCACGTGTTTGCGGTGCTGCCGGAGTTCGACTTGCGGGCGCATCAGGCACCAACAGGTTACGATATGCGTTCGCTGGGGCGAACGGCAGCCGCTGACGCCGGCCAGGATAACATTCGCCGGGCGGGGTAGGGCGAGATGAAACAAGAAAAGGCCAATTGGCCCTTTCTTGGCTTCGGTTTCGATACGAAAATAAAGGCTCGGAAAAGTTCCTTCTATTTTTAATGAATAAAGTTCCAAATGTATATCTATACTGGTGTCAGTATCATTTGATACCTGTTTATAGTTGCGGAGTAGCAACGTTTTGATAATTTTTATTTTTATCAATGACTTGCTAGGTAATTAAAGGCCATTTAATTCTCCGTTTCATCTCTATATGCCGTGTTTCCATCGTGCATCGTCTCAAATGTGACACAGGTAGCTCGTTATTTTTTATCAGTTTGGTTTTGTATATAACAAAGTGATTTATTAAATGTTGTCTTTGATACACCCCGCTTTTTTCACTCGGCTAATCTTTAACTCAGGGTTAGAGAGAAAACCCTGAACCCGACCAGAACACCCAGGTTGATATATTTAAGGTGAATGATCTTATATGTCCGGGAGCCATGGGCGGTTAAATAACTAGACGGTGAATGAAGAGGGATTTTATTATGTCTATGAAAAAGAAAACCTTGGCAATATTGGTTGCCCTGTCTGTTGGTGCTTCATTCGGTGCACTGGCTAATGGTAGTAGCACCGGCCACAATAATGGTAATGGTCATAACAATGGATATGACCATGAGCATGGTGATTATTGGAAAGGTAAAAAAAGAGGAGGCCGGGGTGGTGGTTACAGTTATAGTCGGGGTGATAGTTTGCGTTTGAGTGTAGGAGATGTAGAAATCAACGCTCTTGCAGTTACGCAGTCTATTGAATCAAAACAGAAAGCAGAACTGGGTAATTTCGACTTTGACTGGGATCAGGAAAAAAATGATGCCACAGCAGATGCCGATGCAAAGGCTAACCCCGATTTGACGTCAGGTCGTCAGGGTGGATACAAACGTCATTATGGTTATAGAAAACCAAGTAGCGAAGCCGACCTGGATAGCAATTCAGCCGATGGCGGTACTGCTCGTGCCATGGCTACATCCAGCATGAAAGTGAAGACTGGTGACAATACAATTGGTAATAGCGCTGCAATGAATGGTATTGGCACGCAGACTGCTGTATCAGGTATGTCTGTTAGCGTTCAGAATAGTGTTAATATAAATGCCAGTAGTCAGTTCTAATCTAAGCCTTATTGCCGGCTCAATGTAGGGCCGGCTGTTTATCTGGAGGGAATATGAAAAAGTTGATTTTTTTATCTGCTTTTTTTAGCTGCTCTCTTTTTGCTGGTCAAGGCTTGGATATGCTTGAGAGTGCTGATGACACCTTGCTTGAAAAAAGCCGTGGTATGTCGATTCTGGTGCAGTCCAACGACAGCAAGCAGGGCGGCAGCATTGGTGAGAGTAATATGAGTGATTTGATAACAGGGAGTAATACTATAAGTCCGGGGGCTTTTAATAATGCCCATGGGATACTCATGATTAACCTGGTGTCAGGTAATTCAAATATTTCCAACATGAGTTCTAATATCAATATCATTTCGGCTAAATAATATGAGAAAATTACTATGGATGATAATTTTTTTTCCAGCGTTTAGCTTTGCATTGAATTTTCCTGGCGCTGGAGGGGCCCGGCTGAGAGTGCCGGTGCAGAGTTTTTCCGAAATAAAATTTGGGGAGGTGGTAAAGCAGAAGTACGACTTCAGCTGTGGTTCGGCGGCCTTGGCTTCTTTATTGAGTCATCACTATGGAATACCGATGACCGAAGAGAAAGCATTTGAGGAGATGTTTAAATATGGCGATAAAAGTAAAATAGAAGAGCAAGGTTTTTCCATGTTGGATATGAAGAATTTCCTGGCGAGAAGGGGGTTGAGAGCAGATGGTTTCGAGTTGGGAAGAGAAGATATAGTAGAACTGGGAATTCCGGCAATCGCCTTGGTTAACTACAGCGGTTATAACCACTTTGTTATAGTGAAGGGCGTGATGGATGATAAGGTGCTGGTTGGTGACCCTGCATTAGGACTACATATCATGAGTGCTGATGATTTTGATAAAAGCAGTAATGGTATTTTTCTTTTTGTAAGGGATAAAATCGACCTGGCGAAGTCTGGCTTTAACAAGGTGAAAGACTGGGAGCACTCGGCCCCCAACGCGCCATCCCGTATGGCATTGATGCAGAGATTGCCACACCTGACAGACCTGATGTTGCCATCCGAGTATGACTACTGATTGAGGTGACAATGATGAAATGGCTGATAGTTTCACTGTTGTTTGTTCATGCTATGGCCTTTTCGAAAAGTTATGACGTTTTGTTTGACAACGTACCTGCCTTATCGGAAAGCGTACTGGACCAGCAACGAGGTGGTTTTATTTCACTGGGAGGGAATTATTCAATTGGGCTTAAAATGAGTGTGCTGGTTAACGGTACACATGTTTTTAACAGTAACATAATCAACTTGGTCAATGGGGCAGCGAATACCGAAATCAAGGATGCAGGAGGGATTTCAGGTCTGGATATTACTCCTTTGCTCGGGAGGGGGCAGCTGGGTTATATAATTAAAAATTCGGCGAATGGAGTTGTAACCGATGCCAGGGTTGATGTTGACGTGATTACTCCGATAAACATGAAGCAATACCGATCTCAACAGCGAGTGTCCAGTAGGATTCGAGCAGCAACGGAGCGGTTAGGTTATTGATAGTATGTCTTTGATTATTAATATTTTTTGGTTGTTGTGTTGTATGGTGAACTCGGCGAGATATGTTAATTCTTGCCGAGTTTTTTGTGCCTGATGGCTGCAGTTTATCACTCTCCCATCATCAGATATTAGATCATTTATAATCAACAACTTGGGAGGGAGCCAAGCAATAGCCAGATAAGATTGACCAGCCTGGCTGAGTGAAAAATCTTGGTTTAATACGAGTCCCTCCTTGAGTATTGCAGGCGTTGAACAATAAAACGTTATTTTTAATTGTTCAAATTTTTCATATGGTTATGTTGTGGTTGTCTTGCTTGTTGCTTGATTGGTTAAATTCTGTTCTATAGTGGTATCTATCACTGGATGAAAGGTGGTGGTACAGGATGGACTTGGAAAGGGAGATTCTGGTTCTTCAACTCTCGAACTCTTCGGGCCTGCGGCTGTTGAGTAATCAATATGAGCACTGGTCCTTGATTAGATATTCTAATCTTGAGGCGGCAGGATTATACCTGGACAGTAAAGATACAGCGATAGGGATACTAGATTGCAGCAGTGCCATGCAACCTGATGTGGAAGTGGAGCGCTGGTTGAGCTGTTACAAGGGGGTCTCCTGGATTGCGATTCTTTCAAAAGAGCAATTGTCGAAAAAAGAGTGGCAGCTCTTCGTAGCCACACATTGTTACGACTACCACACCGTTCCTGTATCGGAAGGGAAGTTGTTTGTCACCATAGGCAGAGCTTATGGAATGAGTAAACTGAAGAACAAGTTGAGCCTGTCATTTCAGAAAGGGGAAGTGATCGGTCGGCATGAAATATTCCAGAATGCCCTGCGAAAAATGTATCGATACAAGCGTGGTCCAGTGACGTTGTCTGGCGAGGCGGGTACGGGAAAACATTTGCTCGCCGAACGGTGGGCCAGGTTGAATGGGTTTGAATTCATCGCACTCGATGCCAGTAGTGTCGAGTTGAAAAGTTACCTTTCCCATCTTGATGGCGACACATATAAAAATTCAAATATTGAAGCCTGTCTTTGTATCAATGATGTTGTAGAGCTGTCGGGTTCTGAGCAATCTAACATCTGTAATTTTTTGTTGATGGAGGTGAGGGGGTGTGAATTTGTATTCTGTTGCGAGTTGAGTGTTGATGAAGTTGATGATTCAGGTTCTGTTACGCCAGAATTCCTGACCGTCTTGAAGAAGAACTGGATTGACATTCCCCCATTAAGAGACCGGGGGCAGGACAAGATTGTTCTGGCAAAGTACTATCTTTATAAGTTGAGCCGGGAGCAGAATAAACGATTTCTTGGCTTTACCAGTGACGCCGAAGATGCCATTTCCGTTTACGACTGGCCTGGCAATATTGACGAACTTATTGAAAAAATAATGACGGGGTTGTTTTGTTGCGAGGGAGATTATTTAGACGCAGAGTCAATGGGACTTAATGAACACGGTCTTTCAAAAAAATATAATAATTTGAGTCTCAGGCAGGCAAGGGAAGAAGCCGAAGCACTTGCCATAAAAAAAAGTGCTTGAACTGGTGTCGGGGAAACCAGGAAGGGCTGCCGAGCTGCTTTGTATTTCCAGGGCTTCGTTGCATCGATTGATAGCAAGATATGGAATCAGGAGATAATGATGAAAAAAAGGATACTATCAGCCGGCTTGCTGCTTTCCGTGATCGGTACAGTGCAGGCACAAGACAAGCAGGTTGTTGATTCGATAGCCAACACCCTGGAAACCCGAGGTTTGTTGACCCCCAAGGGGCAGTTTGAAATTGAGCCCTCATTCAGTTATTCCCAGAATACATCCAACCGTATTTCCATTGTGGGTTACAGCGTGTTACCCGCTCTGGTGGTGGGGTTGATTGAGGCGTCAGATGCAGATCAGGCAACCTTCACCGTCGGGATGGCCGCTCGTTATGGCTTGACCAACCGGATAGAGCTGGAGCTGAGAGCACCCTGGGTGTATCGCTATGATACTTTTACAACAAGGGCCGCATCTGATGGAGGAGGAGATGAAGTCAGAAGATTTAACTCCGAAGGCTCTGCTCTGGGAGACATCGAAGCGGCCATTCGCTATCAGTACAATTTGGAGTCGCCTCCGTTCTGGATCGGCGGCTTGAGAATAAAGTCAGACACGGGTGAATCCCCATTCGATAATGAAGTCAATGACCAAGGGATATTCTTGGATCCCCCGACCGGCTCTGGCTCCTGGTCTATCGAGCCGAGCATGACCCTGATTTATCCCTCTGATCCTGCCGTGCTGTTTGGTACAGCGGGCTACACCTGGAACCTGGGGGCCGATGCCGGTCGGGATCTGGACGATGATGGTCTGGCAAATGATAAATTCAATCTGGGCAACAGCTTCTTCCTGGGCATGGGCATGGGCTTTGCGGTCAACAATCGTTTGTCGTTCAGTTTGGGTGTCAATCACCGCACTGTGTTCAAGTCCAGCGTAAATGGCCAGAAAACCGGTTCAATCTTGCAGCTGGACAGCCTCTCGACCGGCTTTTCGCTGGCACTGACCGACAAGACGGCCCTCAATATGAACCTGCAGGCGGGCCTGACGGAAGATGCGCCCGATGTAGAAGTGAACTTTAGTCTGCCCATTTCGTTTTGATGCCGGCGCACGGGGTACCCGACTCTCAGTATCGAGCAGAAAAATAGCGGATAAAACCAGAGCCGGATAACCGGCCCTTGTCCTTTTCCTGTGTCACGAAAGCCGGGGCGACATTATGCCCCGAGCTCTCGCCACTGCAACCACAACCGGGTATCCAGCTCGAGCTGATGATAGCCGGGCTCGATATGACAGCATAGTTGGTAAAAGGCCTTGTTGTGATCCTTCTCCTTAAAGTGGGCCAGCTCGTGTACCACTATCATGCGCAGGAATTCCGGCGGAGCTTCCTTGAACAGGGCGGCCACGGTAATGCTGTTGTGGGCCTTGAGCTTGTTGCCCTGCACCCGAGACTGATAGGTGTGCATTCCCAGAGCTTGCTTGAGCACATTGAGTTTGCTGTCGTAGCGCACCTGACTGAGTGGCGGACTCTTGCGTAGGTACTGATTTTTCAGGTTATTGATATAGCCGTACAGCGCCTTGTCGTTCTGGATCTGGTGTTGGTCCGGGTACTTGCGGAGCAGGTAATCCCCCAGTCGGCCGCTGGTAATCAGTTCACCGGCTTGTTGCTGGATCTGTTCCGGATAACCGGCCAGGTATTTAAGGGTATTCAAGCTGTGTCTCGCACTGCATAAACCTTGCACAGGATATGAGGATAGCCATCGGTTACCACAGGGGTTTCCCCTTGCGATCCTGCACCAGCACCAGCAGTTTGATGCGTTCAAAGATTTCGTGTACCACCTTCGCCGCTTGTGGTCGGGAGCAGCACTGGGCGTCTTCGAAATGCCAGGCCATGAACTGATTGGCGGGTATGGCTCTGGCAACATCTTCAGCCTGTTCACAGAGGCTGATCACGATATCGAAGTATCGTTCTTCAACGGAGTCCAGCCCCTTGCCGTAGAGCCCCTCGGTACTGACACCAAGCTGTTGCAGCGCGGCCAGGGCAAGGGGATCTATGTCGGTAGGCTGCACGCCCGCGCTGATGGCCTGATAGCGATCGGCGGCAAGGTGTTTGAGCAGCGCCTCGGCGATAGGAGAGCAGACGGCGTTGCTGTGACAGACAAAAAGCACAGAAGTCATGGCGGAATCTGAATCCTGAATGATGGCCACATCATATATATGGCCCCCCTTATGTCAACGACATCGGTGCCCCGGATTCATCAGGCTGTCATCTTGTTACGTTAGGGAGGAGCCTCACAACCGGGTACGCAGGGCGCCGGCCAGCCGGTGAGCACTGGTAAAGGCCGCTTCCACTCGCCCGCCCAGGCACCAGTCGCCACAGGCGGCCAGCCTGCCGTGTTCGTTCATCACAAAACCCGGATCCGGTTCTGCCACCTCGGTGCTGATCGCATAGCGCCAGCGGTGTAACTGTGCCTGTGTTATGGCACCGGCATCGACTCCGGTGAGCGTACAGAAATGGTCGATAAGCCGTTGTTTTACCTGTTCCTGATCGTTTTCGAGGTGAATGGCCGCCCATTCCGGAGTGCTATGTACCACCACGGCCCCGACCTGGCGCTGGCGCCCCGGCAGGCGATGATTGAAGGCAATCCAGTTGATGGGTGAGTTGTTGACCCTGGCGGCATCCCACACCGGCAACGCGGCATCGTCCACGGCCAGCAGCAGGGCATAACAGGGCTGCATGGCAAAACCGTCGAGGGCATTGTGCCCCAGCTGCGGTGCTGGCAACAGCGCTCGGGTCTGCGGCAGTGGCGCCGAGCTGATGACCCAGTCGTACTCACCCAATGGCCGGTCATGCTCATCATGCAATTGCCATTTTTCCTGCTGCTGTGCCACACGGCCGACACGGGTTTGCAGCCGAACATCCAGCCCGTCGGCCAGGGTCTTGAGTAGTTGGTTCATGGCCGGTACCGCCACATAGTGCGGCTCGAACCAGAGGCGCTTGAAGGGCGGCTTTGCCGGACTCAGGGTGGTAATGTTGGGCTGCCATTCGGCGACGATGCCCCTGTCGATAAAGGGGCTCAGCAGGGCCTTGAAAGCAGCCGTCCGGGCGGTAAAGAACTGGGCGCCATGATCCCATTGGTGGGTGCCGTTACGGCGGGTCGACATGCGGCCGCCCAGGCCACGGGCCTTTTCAAAGAGGGTGAGTTCCGCGTGCGGGGCCAGCTCGCGGGCCAGGGTCAGCCCGGCCATACCGGCACCGATAATCGCAATGCTTGGTTTCATATTGGTCCTTTTTATTGTCCTAAGCTGCATTGTTCTGATGTGTTTTGCTGTACGCGAGACTGGCGTGAGTGCCAGCAAAGAAAAAGCCGGCAGCCTAGACACGGCCGACAGTACCGGCATGTCGATTTTTCAGGCTGCATCAATGAACGCAAGGTGCCGTGGCATTTTTCTTGACCGGGATCTCTTGGCAGGTCTTTCATTAAACAGGAAATTTTATTGTGGAATCCGCCTTGCGGGCCATATCATGGCCTTGTTTACAAGCCGGCCCGGCTCGGGGGGCTTGCCATAAAACCGGTCTGTGCCTTGTTTGATGAAGGACACATTGGCTACAACACATTGGCTACAAGTGGATAGCCTATCGCGGTACAGGGCAAGACAATGGATATCCCGATACAGATAAAGCAACAAACATGCATGGATTGCCTGAGTGGGCAGCCGCTGGGGTTTGAAATCAAAATGGCGTTCCAGCCGATTATCGACTGGCAGTCACAGAGCATTTTTGCCTATGAGGCGCTGGTGCGTGGCCCCACAGGTCAGGGGGCCGGCTGGGTGTTCGATCGCATCAACGACAGCAATAAATATTACTTCGATCAGTCCTGTCGGGTGAAGGCGATAGAAACCGCCGCCCGGCTGGGTTGTGACACCTTGCTCAGCATCAATTTCCTGCCCAATGCGATCTACAACCCGGAAACCTGCATACGGGCGACCATAGAGGCCGCCGAACTGTATCGGTTTGATCTTGAAAAGATTATTTTCGAGGTGACGGAAGGTGAGCAGATCCTGAATCAGAACAAGCTCAAGCGCATTTTCGAGTCTTATGCTCGGCACGGCTTTCGCACCGCCATCGACGATTTTGGTGCCGGTTTTGCCAGCCTGGAGTGGCTGCACAGCCTGCGTCCGAGCATTTTAAAACTGGACATGGATCTTATCCGCAACATTCATCAGGACAGTGCCCGTCAGCGGCGTCTGGTCGATATTCAGCGGGTCTGCGCCGAGCTGGGGGTGATCATTCTGGCCGAAGGCATAGAAACCGTGGAAGAGCGGGACTTTCTGGTCAATGCCGGGGTACGTTACCTGCAGGGCTATCTGTTTGCCAAACCGGCACTGGAACAGTTGCTAACCAAGGCGCAAGTCCAGGGCTGGCGCTGACCGGTTTGCCCTGTGACCGGCACCCGGGGAGTCTTCGCCTGATGGGCGCTCTGGGCCGGGTGACGGACCAACATAGACAACCCGGTTGATGGAATGCTCCATGATGGTGTGGTGCGATGTCGCCGTTATCGGCTTTCTTGTGTATTCAAGGCAGTCGGGGAGCCTGCAGCGGTGTGCCATCATAGCCGCGGACTTCCCCGAAACGGCCACTGTTATCGTTCCAGTCGGCCAGTGCCTGGACGATATCCTGCTTGTCGTGGCCGACGAAGTTCCACCAGACAAAAATCTCCTCGTTCAGCGGTTCTCCGCCCACCAGCAGTACGCGCGATCCCGGTGCCAGGGTAATGGTCATCTCGCTGCGATGGAGTCCGAGATAGGCCAGCTCGTTCACCGTAAACGAGTCTCCCTGTGCTTCCATACTGCCTTCCAGCACCAGCAGGCCGTATTCAAAATCCTTTTGCAGGGTCAGGCCGACGGTGACATTCCGGCTGGCGTACATATCTATCCCGACTAAAGGCGAAAAGGTCAGAACGGGGGCCTTGTGCTCCTGATACTCGCCGACCAGCAGGGTGAAATCCATGCCATCCCGAGACCAGTGCGGGAGTTTCGGGTAGTGGTCGAAGCGGGGCGGCGTGTCCTTGTCGGCCATGGGCAGGGCAATCCACAACTGGGCGGCATGCAGGTCTGACTCGCCGGGTACCGACTCTTCGGTGTGGGAGATGCCATGGCCGGCGGTCATCAGGTTGACCTGGCCGGGGCGGATCAGCTGTTCATTGCCGAGGCTGTCTCGGTGCAGCACCTTGCCTTGCAGCATCCAGGTGAAGGTTTGCAGACCGATATGAGGGTGCGGTCCCACTCGCAGCCCCTGGTCGCCGGCGGTAAAGTGCGCCGGGCCGGCATGATCGAGAAAGCACCAGGCGCCAATCACCCGACGCTGCTGGCCGGGAATAAGCCGGGCCACCGGAATGCCGCCTACATCGGCGGTGCGCGCCGCCAGCCGCTGAATCTGCCGTCGACCGTTTTGCTGCGGACATTCCCGGGACGAACCGAACCCCGAAGACCAGCGAATGTTGCTCATGGCGCCTCCTTGAGAGATTGCATCAATGAATATCTTCAATAGTAGCGCCCTGAAGCACAGTCTGCCGTGAACCAGCAACAGGCTGCTGCGCACCGACTGTTATCATCCCCGCCTGCTCGAATCGGAGTTCAGCAATTGGCATGAGCAGGCACGAAAGTCGGGATGAAGGAGAGGGTAAATAAGTTGGCGATTATGCATTGGCTGCCATATGAAACTTTGCCTAAGCTTTTCTTCGCACGAGGATGATTATTAATATTCAAACAAAAACAACAAGGATGGTGGCTAATGATGATTCGCTCATTGAGTGCGGGTTTATGTCTGCTGGCGATGGCGGGTGCCCATGCCCAGCCATACTCTTCAACAACTCCCCATATGTACGCACAGCCCGAGTTTTATGTAGGGCTGAATTATGCTCAGTTACAATTTGATATCGAGAATGACTTTATTGACGATGCTCTTGATGAATCAATCGACTGGAATACGGTAGGCATTAACCTGGGGGTGCAGCCTTCCCCTTATCTGGCATTCGAAGGTCGTTATGGCAGAGGAATGGGGAGTGAAGATCTTGTGGATGGTACGATTAAATAACTGATCCTAATAGTGCTACATTCTGGCTGTGCCATAACCATTCCCTGGAAATGGCGAAACGGTATCCATAAAATGTCTGACTCGCTTCAGCAGCGATACCATGCTGTAGCACTGGTGATTGCGGGTTACCGTCTCATGCAGCTTGTGCCAAAGCAGCTCTATCTTGTTAATCCAGGGTGAGTAGACCGGCTGGAAGATCAGGATGAACTTGGGATTATCTGCCAGCCAGCTTTGCACCAGATGGCTCTTGTGGATCACGTAATTATCCAAGATTAGCGTGATGTTCCGGGCTCGTCGTTAGCGTCGACGCAAGGCTTCCAGCAACGAGATAAACAGGGCTGAGTTCTTTTTGTGACCAGCAACATAGGTTACCTTGCCCGTCGTCGCATGCAGGGCTCCGGCCAGATAGTGCTTTTCGTTGATACCCGGTGTGACGA
>NZ_MDKE01000025.1 GCF_001870485.1 Oceanisphaera psychrotolerans
TCCTGATAGCCAAAAACACGGAAACCTCACTTGCGAAAAGCGAGGTGTCCATATAGGGTTCACGGCGAGTCGGCGGAGCTGGCCCTTTGTCCGACTTAATGCTGCAATCAGAGTCGAAAGAGGTTACCCCCGGGGGTGGTGCTCTTCGTGCAGGGCGTTGAGTCGGTGGGTCGCGACGTGGGTGTAAATCTGGGTGGTGGACAGGTCCGAGTGACCCAGCAGCAGCTGTACCACCCGCAGGTCGGCACCGTGGTTGAGCAGGTGGGTGGCAAAGGCGTGACGCAGGGTGTGTGGCGACAGTTCGATGCCGATACCGGCGCGCTGGGCATAGAGCTTGATGCGATGCCAGAAGGTCTGGCGGGTCATCTGCCGTGATCGCCGCGAGGGAAACACCACGTCGGACGATTGTTCACCCAGCAGCGTCGCCCGCGCCTCTTTCAGGTAGCGGGTCAGCCAGTACAGCGCCTCCTCTCCCATCGGCACCAGCCGTTCCTTGTTACCCTTGCCGGTCACCCGCACCAGCCCCTGACGCAGGCTGACGCTTTCCATCGTCAGGCTGACCAGTTCGGTCACCCGCAGGCCGGTGGCGTACAGCAGCTCCAGCATGGCCTTGTCGCGTAGTTCCAGCGGATCTTCAACCTCCGGCTCCTGCAACAGGCTGGAAACCTGCTGCTCGCTCAAATCCTTGGGCAGTCGTTTGGGCAGCTTGGGACCGGCGATCAGGATGCTGGGATCGTCTTCCCGCAACTGTTCGCGATGCAGGTACTGAAAAAAACGGCGCAGCACACTCAGCATGCGAGCGGTGCTGCTGGCCTTGAACCCCAGATCCAGCCGATGGGCCAGGTACTGCTGCAGGGTCAGGCCGTCCACCGCCAGCAGGCTGCTGCCCTCTCCGTCCAGCCAGGCGGCGAAGTGCGACAAGTCGCTGCGGTAAGAGGCCAGGGTGTTGTCCGCCAGACCTTTTTCCAGCCAGAGGGCATCCACAAATTGTTCCACCAGGGGGTAGCTCATCCATACTCCGGGCTCTGCCCTGTACACGGGCTTCTGTTATGATGGGGCCATTGTCTGAAGCGATAACGGAACCCCATGAATATCGGTTTATTTTACGGCTCTACCACCTGTTATACCGAGATGGCTGCCGAAAAAATCGGTGCCCAGCTCGGCGCCGATCTGGTCGACCTGCATAATATCAAGGATGTGCCGCTCAAGCGCGCCGAAGACTATCCTGTCCTGCTCTTCGGCATTTCTACCTGGGATTTCGGCGAACTGCAGGAAGACTGGGAGTCCCACTGGGACGACATCGACGACCTGGATCTGGAAGGCCGGGTCGTGGCGCTGTTCGGCATGGGTGATCAGCTCGGCTATGGCGAGTGGTTTCAGGATGCGCTGGGCATGCTGCACGACAAGGTCGTCGCCCGTGGCGCCACCCTGGTGGGCTACTGGCCCAACAAGGGTTATGAGTTCGAGGCCTCCAAAGCACTCACCGAAGACGGCGACTACTTCGTTGGCCTCTCGCTCGATGAAGCCAACCAGTACGACGACACCGACAGCCGCATCCAGACCTGGGTAGCGCAGATACTGGAAGAAATGGCCAGCCTGTAACGCCCAGGGTTTATCGGTCGGGGCTTCCGGGGCAGAAATATGTTCGGATCACTTTCGCCCCGGGGCCTCAGCTTTTTTTTGCCGAGTACATGGCGTCATCCGCATGGCGTAATAGCTGCTCTTCATCATTCCCATGAAGAGGAAAAAGCGCAATGCCGATACTCGGCAAAATATGCACCTGGCGCCCCGCCAGATCAAAGGGGCGGGCGAATACTTGGCGGATCTTTTCTGCCACCAGAGTGGCTTGCTCTGGCTGCTCGATGGACTCCAGCAATACCACAAATTCATCGCCACCCAACCGCGCCAGCGTATCGCACTCGCGTATACACAACTCAAGCCGCCGGGCCACTTTTTCCAGCAGAAGATCACCGGTCATATGGCCGAAGGTGTCGTTGATCGCCTTGAACTTGTCCAAATCCAGATAGAACAGGGCCAGCTGCCCCTGATGGCGTCGTGCCTTGGCCAGTGCCAGCTGCATGCGGTCATGGAACAGCGCCCGATTGGGCAAGCCGGTAAGCTGATCATGGAGGGCAATATGCTGCAGGCGGGCCATCATTTGTTTGCGCTCGATGGCATCGGCAACTTGCCTGGATACAAACTGCAGCAGTTCCCGATCCTTTTCCGTATAACGGCCATGCTCGGCACAACTCTGCACAATCAAGGCGCCGATAGTGCCATTGCGGGACTGAAGCGGAACACCCAGCGAGCTTTTCAAATAGTGGCCACACAGGGCACAAGCTACCGAGGCTTCGGCGCTCTCCGCTTCATCTTCCGGAGTCAGCAGCAAGGTCTGGCCACCACGAATGACCCGGTTGCAAAGTGTGTCCGAGTCTATCTGTTGCGGGGCTGGTAGGGGATCAGACTTGTCAACATGATAGGGAAAGCTCACCTCGCCGCTCGCTTCATCATAAAGCGCAATGTAAAAATGAGTCGTCGGCAGCAAGGCCCCTATGATCCGGTGAATCCGCTGGAACAAGGTGCCCAGATCATCCACCTCGTGAACGGCTTCGGAAATGGCGTACAGTGCCGCCTGCATCTGCTCCGCCTGCTTGCTGCGGGTGATGTCCCGGGCAACCGCAATTCGTACCTGGTCGGTTTCCGACCAGCGGGCCGACCACATGATGTTGACTACCTGGCCATCTTTACGTACATAGCGGTTTTCAAAGTGGGGCTGGGGTTCGCCGGAGATGACCTGGGCGGCGGTCTGCAGGGTACACTCCCTGTCTTCGGGAAAGACCAGTTCGATCATGGGCCTGCCGACCATTTCTTCCGGGGTATAACCAAATATACGCTCGCAAGCAGCACTCACGTAGACAAAGCGCCCTTCTTTATCCACCACGCAAATGGCATCGAGCAAGAGATCCATAAACTTGCTCGACGAGGCGAAGGTGTTTTCTGTCATGTTACATCCCTGTGATGGCGCAATAAGTCAGTCCCTCTGAGCCGATGCCGTGGCCGCCTGGCGCAGCCCGGTAAACCTAAGTCTAACCTACTGGCCCCATTTCAAAAATTTAGTAACCGATTTTATAAGTCAGCCCCTTGAGCCTATCTAAAAAACAATAAAAGACGGCCATTAAAAAGGGCGGCCTGCGCCGCCCCCTGGGGATGATACCGGAGTAACGTCCAGTTTATGCGATGGCTGCCTGCCTGGCCTTGCCGGCCGCCAGGCCAATCACGGCGGCGGCGAGGGTCGGCAGCACCCAGGCCATGCCGATATCGAACATCGGCAGGAAGGTGAAGACACTCATGTTCAGGCCGGCCGCCTGCATGCCGTCGATCAGGCCGAAGGCAAAGGCCACCGTCATGATCAGGCGGAAGGCGAACACCGGTGAACGCATCAGCGGCCGCAGATAGGTGGCCAGCACCAGAGCCACCGCCACCGGATAACAGGCCACCAGTACCGGAATGGACACCGAAATCAAGGTGCTCAGACCGACGTTGGCCACCAGCATACAGGCCAGGGCGTTGATGGCGACCCAGCTCCGGTAACTGCCCTTGCCGGTCAGGCGATGGAAGTAATCGGCACAGGACGACACCAGGCCCACCGCGGTGGTGATACAGGCCAGCGAGACGATGGCCGCCAGTATCCACAGGCCCGGCGCGCCGAACAGCGACAGCACATAGGCGCTGATGATCTCGCCGCCGTTGCTGGCCGACTCCACTACGCCCAGGCTGGTGCCACCCAGAATAAACAGGGATATGTAGACGAAGCCCAGACCGGCGGCGGCAATCAGCGCCGCTATCATCAGATAGCGGGACTGGGCACGGGTATCGGTCACGCCCTTCTGGCGCAACACGTCCAGGATCAGCATGCCGAACATCAGGGCGGCGAAGGTATCCATGGTGTTATAGCCTTCGATAAAGCCCTTCACGAACGGCTGAGCCAGATAGGCCTCGGCCACTTGTGGCTGAGTACCCTGGGGGCTGACGAATACCGCCACCGCCAGTGCCACCAGCAGCAGCAGCAGTATCGGGGTCAGCACCTTGCCCACCGCATCCAGCAATCGACCCTGATTGAGTGACAGCACCAGCACCAGACCGAAAAAGCCGATGGTATAGAGGGTCAGGGTCGTCTGGCCCGGATCATTCAAAAACGGCTTCAGGCCCATCTCGTAGGCCACCAGGCCGGTACGGGGTGCGGCGAAGGCCGGACCGATGATGATGAAGATGGCGGTGGCCATCAGGGTCACCACGGCCGCGGGCAGATAACGGCCCATGGTCGGCAAACCGCCACCGGCGAGGGCGGCGGCGATGAGGGTGACCAGCGGCAGACCGACGGCGGTGATCAAAAAGCCGAACATGGCGCTGTTCAGATTTTCACCGGCCAGAAAGCCGGCCAGTGGGGGGAAAATGATGTTCCCGGCCCCCAGAAAGAAGGCGAAGGTCATGAACCCCAGGCCCATCACATCAAACGTGGATAACGATCTGTTCACAGCAAACCTCATTGCGGCAGCGCGCATAATGAAAGTTTCGTTTGGAAACTAACGACATTAACGATATGGCTGACCACCGGAAATATGCGGAAAAATCCTGAAATCCGACAGCCGCCGAGCACGGCAGTAGCATAATGATGTGAAAAACAGATTCAAGGCGAAATTTACATCTTCAGGTAGAAGGGCGCCACCATTCCTTTGTATGTATCGCCATAACCATTATTTTTAGTATTAATGACAATACTTGATACCATTTTGCAGTGCTTAACTCTGGAAAATAACATCAAAAAACGAACCGGCTCCTTCCCCTCCCTAGTGATAACGTCTTGCCTTTCCACCAGATAGAAGTCATTTGAGTCAGCCTGAATCATCGCCTCCGCCAGCGCCTGTATCGGCAACACCACGGCTAAGCTGCCCGCCTCGGCCAGCAGGCGCCGACTATGAGAAAACAGCTCCGCCAGCGTCAGGCTGACCGTATGCCGTGCATCGGCCCGGGCGGCACAGCGGAAGTCCTGGCCATGCACAAAGTAAGGCGGGTTGGAGACAATCAAGTCGAAAGCCGGCGCCGAGTACTGTTGCAGGGCGCCTCGTTCGATGGTGACCTTCTCCGGCCAGGGCGATGCCAGCGCATTTTCCCGCGCCTGTCCGGCGGCGGCTTCATCCAGCTCTAATCCAACTATTTTTACCCCGGGATCGCTGCGCTGAGCCAGCATCAGTGCCACCAGCCCCGAACCGGTGCCCACGTCCAGAATGCGGCGGGCAGCGCCTGTCGGCGCCCAGGCACCGAGCAGAATACCGTCGGTGCCCACCTTCATGGCACAACGGTCGTGATTGATATGAAACTGCTTGAAAGTAAAGCCGTGGCTGCTCATGCTGATCCTGTCAGGTTTTTTTGTCCAAGTTCCCCTATAATACCCGCCTTTTAGGCTGACGAGACCGATCATGAGCAGTATGACCTTCGAGCAACTGGAACTGGATCCCATCCTGGTTCGCGCCCTGGCTGACATGGGCTATGCCAAACCGACCACCATTCAGAGCCAGGTCATCCCCGCAGCCATGAGCGGACGGGATATCATGGCTTCCGCCCCCACCGGCACCGGCAAGACGGCATCGTTTCTGCTGCCGATTTGTCAGCACCTGCTGGACTTTCCTCGTCGCCAGGCAGGTCCAGCCCGTATCCTGATCCTGACGCCCACGCGCGAGCTGGCCATACAGATCGCCGACGATGCCAAAAAGATATTGAAAAACACCGCGCTGCGGGTGGAAGTGATCACCGGCGGGGTACATGAAAGCCAGCACCTGCCTGCCCTGACCAAAACCACCGATATCGTGGTCGCCACCCCGGGCCGCCTGCTGCAATACATAGATGAAGAATCTTTCGACAGCCGCGATATCGAAATGCTGGTGCTGGATGAAGCGGACCGTATGCTGGACATGGGCTTCATCAAGGATGTGGACCGCATCGCCGCCGAGGCCCGCTGGCGCCGGCAGACCATGCTGTTCTCCGCCACCCTGGAAGGCCGCGGTCTGATGAAGTTTGCCGCCGATCTGCTGAAAGATCCGGTAGAGATTACCGCCGAGCCGCCACGCAGCGAACGCAAAAAAATCAACCAGTGGGTGCACCTGGCGGATAACCCCGAGCACAAGTTTGCCCTGCTGCTCCATCTGCTGCGCCAGCCCGACGTCACCCGCAGCATCATCTTCGTCAAGACCCGGGATCGGCTGATGGAACTGGCCAGCCGTCTGCAGCAGGAAGGGCTGCACAATGCCTGGCTGCGCGGTGAAATGGAGCAGGAAAAACGTATCGAGGCACTGGGTCGCTTTCGTATCGGCAGAGTCAATATTCTGGTGGCCACCGATGTGGCATCTCGCGGTATCGATTTACCCGAGGTGAGCCACGTGATCAACTACGATATGCCGCGCACCGCCGATGTCTACGTGCATCGCATCGGTCGTACCGGTCGTGCCGGTCAGAAAGGCACCGCCATCAGTCTGGTGGAAGCCCACGACATGCCCCTGCTGGTTCGGGTAGAAAAATATACCGAAGAAGTACTCAAGCGCCGGGTCATCGACGAACTGCGTCCCAAGCATAAAGAGGCCAAGGTCGCTTCACGCAAGAAGAAAGACGGCGACAGCAAAGGCAAGAAAACCGCTCAGCCCAAGAAAAAAGAGAAGGTGCGTCTGCGGGATACCAAAGCCAAGGGCAAACCGAAATGGGCCGTCGCCAAGCAGGATGCAACCAAGAAGCCGTCGGGCGCCAGAAAAGCCGGTAGCAACAAGGTGGAAGGCGGCAAGGACGACGAATAAACTCCTAGCCGCCGCTCGGCGAAACGCGCAACGGCGGCCGTTTCCTGCTCGACTATGCTTAGGCAACAGCAGGCAGGGAGGCATTCTGATGTTCAAGTATTATTCGGGTACGGAACGGCGGCGGCTGCAGCGCCGGCAGATCCTGGATCGACGGGATTTGCTCCGCTGGGAACCGGAACGGCAGGAACGCCGTCACCAACGCGGCAGACGCACCGTCGATAACGCCAAGACCCTGTGGGATCGGTAATATCCGCACCACTAAACATCTACTCAGACTTTAGGCCGTCTCACCAGAGGCAACACAACCGTCTCCCACGACACGCCATAAACTCATCCCTGAGGGCTCGGAAAATGCCATCCTTGGCATTTCACGGTCGTGGGAGATCGTCTCTGCTGCCTCTTCCTGAGCTCCGAGTTGCCTGCAGACAGTGCCAACAGACGACTCTGCAGCATCAAGAAGGACATGAGCATCAAAAAGATCGAAGTTTAATACGATAGGTATAAAGTGCAGCTCATAAAAAAACCGGTCCATTGGGACCGGTCAAAAAATGAAGAAGAGAGAGAATTCAAATTCAGTAAGCACACCTAATAAGAGAGCAGCCGGGACGAAAGGTTCAAGGTTTTTTGCTCTTTTTTGTGCCGAAGCCGCTTTTATTGCTCTTCCCGCCGGAACACCAGCTCGGTGGCCGTCGATTCCGCTTCCACAAAATAATAACCGGCACTGTCGAAGGCCGTCAGCTGACTCACCTCGGTCAGCCGGTGCTCTATGATATAGCGCGCCATCATGCCCCTCGCCTTCTTGGCATAGAAACTGATTATCTTGTACTGGCCATTCTTGCAATCCTTGAACACCGGCGTGATGATTTGCCCGTCCAGCTTTCTCGGTTTCACCGCCTTGAAATATTCGTTGGAGGCCAGATTGATCAGCACGTTATCGCCCTGTTCCGCCAGCGCCTGGTTGAGCCTGTCGGTGATGATATCGCCCCAGAACTGGTACAAATCCTTGCCCCGTTCGTTGTCCAGCCTGGTTCCCATCTCCAGCCGGTAGGGCTGCATCAGATCCAGCGGTCGCAGCACCCCATAGAGTCCCGACAGCATGCGCAGGTGCAATTGTGCGAAGGCGAAATCATCCGGGCTCAGACTCTCGGCGTCCAGCCCGGTATAGACATCGCCCTTGAACGCCAGCAGCGCCTGCTTGGCATTGGCCGGGGTAAAGTCCGGCTGCCAGTCGGCAAAGCGGGCGGCATTGAGCCCGGCCAGCTTGTCGCTGATCCCCATCAGCTTGCCAATCTCGGCCGGCGTCAGCCGGCGCGCACGCTCGACAAGCTCGGCCGAGTGCGCCAGCAGCTCGGGCCGGGTGAAGGCGTCGATCACCGGCGGCGTGTCGAAATCGAGGGTCTTGGCGGGGGAAACCACTATTAACATGGGGGTCCTCTGAATATCTATGACGGCTTGCTCCACCATGGCAACAGGCCACGCACGATGGGGCAAACCGCGGTATGAATTAATCGGTATCGATGGTCACGTTATCGAGCAGACCGGCATCCATGCCGCCGCCGCCCTGCAACTTGATCATCAGCCGCAGATCGTTGGGCGAATCGGCATAGGCCAGCGCTTCGGTGTAACCGATGTGGTGCTGGCTATAGAGATCAAACAACGCCTGATCGAAGGTCTGCATGCCCAGCTCGCGGGATTTGGACATGATTTCTTTCAGCCGGTGCATATCTCCCTTGCGGATCACGTCGGCCACCAGCGGGGTGTTCAGCAGGATCTCGAAGGCGCCACGGCGCTGGCGGCCATCCTGGGTCGGGATCAGCTGCTGCGCCACTATCGCCTTGAGGTTGAACGACAAGTCGAACTGCAACTGGCGATGCTTGCTTTCCGGCACCAGATGCATGATCCGATCCAGCGCCTGGTTGGCGTTATTGGCATGCAGGGTGGCCATGCACAGATGACCGGTTTCGGCGAAGGACAGCGCATAGCCCATGGTTTCTTCCGAGCGGATTTCGCCGATCAGAATCACGTTGGGCGCCTGTCGCAGGGAGCTTTTCAGCGCCGCATCGAAAGATTCGGTATCGGTGCCCACCTCGCGCTGGGTGATGATGGATCTTTCATGTTGATGGATATATTCCACCGGATCCTCGATGGTGAGGATATGCCCGTCCGAATGACGGTTGCGGTGGCCAATCATCGCCGCCAGGGAGGTGGACTTGCCGGAGCCGGTGCCGCCGACGAACAACACCAGGCCGCGTTTGGCCATGGCCACTTCCTGCAAGACCTCGGGCAGATACAGTTCCTCGAAGGTCGGGATCCGGCTCTCGATACGCCGGATCACCATGCCGGCCTGATCCTGCTGCCAGAAGGCGCTGACCCGAAAACGACCCAGTTGCTCGTCACTGATGGCGAAGTTGGCTTCTTTCTGCCGGTGAAAGCGTTCGCGCCAGTCATCGTTCATGCAGGATTCCACCAACGCCAGCGCCTCCTCCGGGCTCAGTGCCGTGTCGGTCACCGGCAGCAGCCGCCCCTGGCTTTTGACCGTTGGCGGCACGCCGACGGAGATGTACATGTCCGAGGCCTGCTTGTCCAGCATGGCCTGCAGCAAAGGCGTGAGTGTCATATTACCTCCAGCTATCAAATGCTTTGCGGATCCACCGCCTTGACGCGGGCTTCCACCGGGGCGACCATGCCGCTGCTGACCAGCAGTTTCAGGCACTGATCCATGGTTTGCATGCCGTGGGCCATGCCGGTCTGGATCACCGAATACATCTGCGCCACCTTGTCTTCCCGGATCAGGTTACGGATCGCCGGCGTACCGAGCATGATCTCGTGGGCGGCAATACGGCCCCCGGTTTCCTTCTTCAGCAGGGTCTGCGAGATCACCGCTCGCAGCGATTCGGAAAGCATGGATCGTACCATGTCCTTCTCGGCTCCGGGAAAGACATCGACGATACGATCGATGGTCTTGGCCGCAGACGAAGTATGCAGGGTACCGAACACCAGGTGGCCGGTCTCGGCCGCGGTCAGCGCCAGACGGATGGTTTCCAGATCCCGCAGTTCCCCCACCAGGATGATGTCCGGATCTTCCCGCAGGGCCGAACGCAGGGCGTTGCTGAACGAATGGGTATCACGGTGCACTTCACGCTGGTTGATCAGGCACTTCTTGTTGCTGTGCACAAATTCGATGGGATCTTCGATGGTGAGGATATGCTTGTTGTAGTTCTCGTTGATATGGTCAATCATCGCCGCCAGGGTGGTGGATTTACCGGAACCGGTCGGCCCGGTCACCAGCACCAGCCCACGGGGGAATTCGGAGATGCGACGAAAAATATCCGGCCCGCCCAGCTGATCCAGACTCCAGACCTCGCTCGGGATCACCCGGAACACCGCCGCCGCGCCACGGGACTGATGATAGGCATTAACCCGGAAACGAGCCAGGCCCGGCAGCTCGAAGGAGAAGTCGGCCTCGAGGTTTTCTTCCAGCTCCTTGCGCTGACGATCGTTCATGATGTCATACACCAGCCGTTGCACCTCGCGATGATCCAGCTCCGGCAGGTTGATCTTGCGCACCTCGCCGTCCACCCGTATCTGCGGCGAAACCCCGGCGGACAGGTGCAGATCCGATGCATTATGCTTTACACTAAACGCCAATAATTCCGTAATATCCATATCCTCTCCCTGTCGCTCTTGGTTTATTACCCATATGAATACTATCGTACAGCACCTGCAAAAAGTTCACGACAGAATCGCAGCCGCCGCCGCAATCTGTGAGCGAAGTCCCAATGATATCCAGCTGCTGGCGGTGAGCAAGACCAAGCCCGCCACCGACGTGCAGGCCGCCTACGCCGCCGGACAACGCCAGTTCGGTGAAAACTACGTGCAGGAAGCCGTCGATAAAATAAGTGCCCTGAAAGCAGAGTGCCCCGGCATCCGCTGGCACCTGATCGGCCCGCTGCAGTCCAATAAAAGCCGCCTGGTAGCCGAGTCCTTCGACTGGGTACAAAGTGTGGACCGGCTCAGAATAGCACAACGGCTCAGTGACCAGCGGCCCGGTAACATGCGGCCGCTCAACATCTGTCTGCAGGTCAACATCAGTGGCGAAGAAAACAAATCCGGCCTGCAGCCCGCCCAGGTGGAAGAACTGGCCCGGCAAGTCAGCCAGTTACCCGGATTATGCCTGCGCGGGCTGATGGCAATACCGGAGGCAACCGACAATTCCGACCGACTGAAGACGCAATTACTAGAGTTGAAGCAACTCTTTGATAGAATGGCGGAAAAATATCCTCAGATGGACACCCTGTCGATGGGGATGAGCACGGATCTCGAACTCGCAGTGGCCTGTGGCAGCACCCTGGTAAGGGTTGGCACGGCTATATTTGGCTCTCGCAACTATTGAGTGATCATTGATGGAACACAGAAAACTCGCCTTTATCGGCGCGGGCAACATGTCACGCAGCCTGATCTCCGGACTGATCCAGTCAGGCTATCCGGCCGATGCCATTATGGCGGTCAACCCGTCCCGGCCCAAGTTGGATGCGCTGGCCGCCGATTTCGGCATTCATACCTCCCAGAATAACGCCGAGGCCGCCAACTGGGCCCAGGCTCTGGTACTGGCAGTGAAGCCGCAGATGATGGCCACCATGCTGGAAGCGCTGGTACGCTCAACCGGCGGACTCGATGGCAAGCTGCTGATCTCCATCGCCGCCGGCATCAGTGTGACCCGCCTGGAGCAGATGGCCGGCCAAAGCCGCATCGTACGCACCATGCCCAATACCCCGTCGCTGCTGGGACTGGGCATGACTGGCCTCTATGCCAGAGAACATGTCGAGCAGGCGGACCGGGACTACTGCGAGCAGATGATGCAGGCGGTAGGCAAGACCCTGTGGGTGGCACAGGAAGACGGTATCAATCAGGTCATCGCCGCCGCCGGCAGCGCCCCCGCCTATTTCTTCCTGTTCATGGAAGCCATGGCGACGGAAGCCGTAAAACAGGGTTTCACCGAACAGGAAGCCCGCTTGCTGGTACAGCAAACCGCCCTGGGCGCCGCCAATATGGTGGCTGCCAACCCCGATACCAGTCTGGGTGATCTGCGGGCCCAGGTGACCTCCAAGGGGGGCACCACCGCCGAGGCCATACGCAGCTTCCAGCAGCAGGGGCTGGAACAATTGGTGGCCGATGCCATGGCCGCCGCCGTGGCGCGGGCGCGGGAACTGGAAACGCAGCTCTAAGGAAACATGATGAATACCGCTTACTACCTGATTAACACCGTGTTCGACCTCTACCTGATGGTGGTGCTGCTGCGGATCTGGCTGCAGCTGGTCAGGGCGGATTTTTATAACCCGTTCAGCCAGTTCGTGGTCAAGGCCACCAATCCGGTGCTGAAACCGCTGCGCCGCTTCATCCCCGGCTTTTTCGGTATCGACTTTGCCGCCGTGGTACTGGCGATATTGGTGGCCACCGCCAAGCTGATGCTGTTCAAGGCCATGAACCTGCTCTATGCGGACTGGAGCACGGTCGTGCTGGTGGGACTGATCACCGTGCTGAAAAAGGCCGGGGTCATGCTGTTCTGGATCCTGATCATCCGTGCGCTGCTGAGCTGGGTCAGCCAGGGCCGCAGCCAGATTGAATACGTGATGTTCCAGCTGACCGAACCGCTGCTGGCGCCCTTGCGCCGTATTATTCCGCCGATGGGTGGCCTGGACTTATCCATGCTGCTGGCCTTTATCGGCCTGCAGGCCCTCAACTGGTTGATGGGAGATCTGTTCGGCCAGCTGTGGTGGCAACTTTAACTCGGCCGGTCCGGCTGGAGCAGGGCCGGCTCTATCTCAGCCTGTATCTGCAACCCAAGGCCAGCCGGGATCAGTTCCTCGGCCTGCACGGCGAGGAACTCAGGGTCGCCATTACCGCGCCACCGGTGGACGGCAAGGCCAATGCCCACCTGCTGAAATGGCTGGCCAAGCAATGCCGGGTGGCCAAGTCGCAGGTGGTGTTGCTGGCGGGCGAAAGCAGTCGTCACAAGAAGCTGCTCATCGAGTCCCCACGGGAAATCCCGCCGATGCTGGCGGAACTCCTGGCCAACTCGGCCTAAACTAACAATAACGCCCTCTGAAATAAGGAACGGCTATGTTCAAAGCTATTTTTTCGGCCCTGGTGCTGCTGTTTGCGTCTCACAGTCTGGCCACGGAAATCAAGGTCGGCGACTGGACCGTTCATTACAGTGCCCTGCCCTCCACCTTCCTGACTCCGGAAGTGGCTCGTACCTACCAGATAGAGCGCAGCCGCTATAACGGCATCCTGAATATTGCGGTACAGGATCAGGACGGCACGCCATTGCAGGTAAACCTCAACGGCGAAGGCAAGACCCTGATCGGCACGGTGCGCAAGCTGGAGTTCCAGACGGTGCGCGAAGGTGACGCCATTTACTACATCGCCGAATATCCTTACCGCAACGAAGACAACGTGCTGTTCACCATCGATATTCAGAGCCCGACCCAGGGTGGAGAGTTTTCCTTCCGTCATACCTTCTATACCGACTAAGGCTTCGCTGGGGAGGAGTAACCCGTTTTACTCCTCCCCCCTTTCGCCTCACATCTTTCCCCTACAGTGGTATCATGCCCGCTCGCGGTATTCCTCAGGAGCGAAAGGTGACTCAACAAATCGTACTGGCCTCCGGCAACGCCAAAAAAGTTGCCGAACTGCAAAGCCTGCTCGGCGAGCTGGGCATGACCGTGACGCCCCAGACCGAACTGGGGGTGAGTGACGCCATTGAGACCGGCACCACCTTCGTGGAAAACGCCATCATCAAGGCCCGCCATGCAGCCGCCGTGACCGGACTGCCGGCCATCGCCGACGACTCCGGACTGTCGGTGGAGGCCCTCGACGGCCGCCCCGGAGTCTATTCCGCCCGCTTTGCCGGAGAGGGAGCCAGCGATCAACAAAACCTGGAACTGCTGCTGTCCGAACTGAAGGGCGTGCCCACCGGGCAACGTCAGGCCACCTTCTGGTGTGTGCTGGTCTACATGCGCCATGCCTACGACCCCACCCCGCTGATCTGCAGCGGCTCCTGGGAAGGCTGCATTACCGAGCAAGCCCAGGGCGAGCAGGGCTTTGGCTACGATCCCGTCTTCTTCGTATCCGAGGCCGGCAAAACCGCCGCCGAGCTCAGCGCCGCCGAGAAAAACCGTCTCAGTCACCGCGGCCAGGCCCTGCGCCAGCTGCTGACCCAGCTACAAGAGCAAGTCTGATGCTGCAGTTGCCTCCGCTCAGCCTCTATATCCATATTCCCTGGTGTGTGCAGAAGTGCCCCTACTGCGACTTCAACTCCCACACCATGAAAGACACCATTCCCGAGCAGGCCTATGTGGCGGCACTGCTGGATGACCTGCGCCAGGATCTGCATCTGGCGCAGGGGCGTCCGTTGCACAGCATCTTTATCGGCGGCGGTACTCCCAGCCTGCTGACGCCCGAGGCCATCAGCCGGCTGCTGAGCGGGGTGCAATCCCTGATCCCCTTCGAGGACAACATCGAAATCACCCTGGAAGCCAATCCGGGTACGGTGGAGGCCGGCCGCTTCGCCGGTTTCAGGGCCGCCGGCATCAACCGTATCTCCATCGGCATTCAGAGCTTCCAGTCCGACAAACTGCACCGCCTCGGTCGTATCCACGATCCGGAGCAGGCCCGCTTCGCCGCCCGGGAAGCGGCGAGCGTGGGGCTGAACACCTTCAATCTGGATCTGATGCACGGCCTGCCCGAGCAGAGCCTGAACGATGCGCTTTCGGATCTGGAGCAGGCCATCGCGCTGGCACCACCGCATCTGTCCTGGTATCAGCTCACCATAGAGCCGAATACCCCGTTCGCCTCGCGCCCGCCGGCGCTACCGGAAGACGAGGTGCTGGCCGATATCTACGAACAGGGCCACGCCCTGCTGCTGGCTCATGGTTATTGCCAGTACGAAGTCTCCGCCTACGCCAAACCGGGGCATGAGGCGAAGCACAACCTCAATTACTGGCGCTTCGGCGACTACCTGGGGATCGGCTGTGGCGCCCACGGCAAAATTACCCTGCCACTGGAGGGCAAGCTGGTGCGCACCGTCAAGGTCAAGCATCCCAAAGGCTATCTGGAGCCGGCCCGCCCCTACCTGGATCAGTACTGGCCCATAGCAGCACAGGACCTGTCGCTGGAATACTTCATGAACCGGCTGCGACTGTTCGAACCCATTCCTCAGCAAGAGCTGCAAAACCTGACCGGACTGTCTGCCGACCGGCTGCAGGCCCCGCTGGCGGAGGCATTGCGACTGGGGCTGCTGGACGATGACGGTTCACACTGGCAGGTAACGCCGCTGGGACGACGCTTCCTCAACCGGCTGCTCGATTTGTTTATTACCGACTGATGCGGGTAAACTTGCCGTTATTACAGCCTTCACTCTGCGGGCCGGAGCTTTATGTCATCACTGGTTTACGAATTTCCTCTTAACGAAAAGTGCCGCAACTATCTGCGCCTCAGCGAGCTGCTGCTGCAGATCCAGCACTGTCGCAGCCTGACCGCCAGCGGTCAGGCCACCGCCCTGTTCAAGGCACTGCTCGATATCATGGAGCTGCTGGAGCGTTGCGACGTACGCACCGATCTGGCCAAGGATCTGGAGCTCCAGAAAAACAAGCTGGCCGCCTGGGCCCAGGCCCCCGGCATCGATGCCGCCGCCCTGGCCCAGCTGGAACAGCAGCTGGGCCAGCTCGGCCAGCAATTGCCCCGTGCCGCCCGTCTGGGCCAGCAGTTGCGGGAAGACAAGCTGCTGTCGGCCGTGCGCAGCCGGTTCGCCATTCCCGGCGGCCTCTGCGCCTTCGACGTGCCCCAGCTGCATTACTGGCTGAATCAGGCCCGGGAAAATCAGCAACGGGATATCGACGGCTGGCAGGCACAACTGCAGTTACTGCAGCAAGGCCTCGACTTGCTGCTGACCCTGTGGCGTGAAGTCGGCCAGTTTCGCCCCCAGCAGGCCATCAACGGATTCTTTCAGGACAATGCCGAACTGACCGAAATGATCCGCCTGCAGTTGCCGACCGATGTGCCGGCCTATCCGGTGGTCAGCGGCAACAAGTACCGCTATACCATTCGCTTCATGCCGATCGGTAATACCGATATCGGCAACATCGACTTTGAACTGGCCAATATCAAATGAACAAGATCACAACCGTTTTCTGCCCCACCTGCAAAAAACCGGTGGAGTGGACCGAACAAAGCCCCTTCCGTCCCTTCTGCAGCAAACGCTGCCAGCTGATCGACCTTGGCGAATGGGCCGACGAAGAAAAACGCATTCCCGGTGACCCCGCCTGGCTGCCGGAGCAGGATGATGAAAATGAGGTCTGACACCATTAAAAAATCGGTGCTGGTGGCCGTCGGCGTCATTGAAAATACCGATGGCGAGATCTTTATCTGTCGCCGCGGCGCCAGCCAGCACCAGGCTTACAAGTGGGAATTTCCCGGTGGCAAGGTGGAAGCCGGCGAGAGCGTGGCCCAGGCCCTGGCCCGGGAGCTGGCCGAGGAAATCGGCATTGCCGTGCGCTCCTGCCAGCCTTTCATGCGTATCGAGCACGACTACGGCGACAAGCAGGTGATACTCGACATCCGCAAGGTCACCGCCTTTACCGGCAAACCACAGGGCCTCGAAGGCCAGCCCAGCCGCTGGGTGCCGGTGACCGAGCTGCACAGCTACGACTTTCCCGCCGCCAACAGCCCCATCGTCGACAAACTGCTGACCGAAGCCGGAAACTGAGGCCACTCCATCTCCACCAGCTGTGGCCGGCGAGTGCTGTTATTCCGACGGTGGTCGCAAACGGAACAGATCACGACGTATTCAATACAGCGCCAGGTGCCGCCTGGCGCAACTCTAGTGCACTTTCAACTCGTCTCGTGAATCATCGCTCCCATGCGCATCCAACACAAACTGATCCTGGCCTTGCTGCTGACCACGCTGCTGCCGATAGGGCTGCTGTCCACCTTCACCATCCATCAGGCCCGCCAGCTGGCAGAGCAGCGTTTTCTGGAGCAGGGGCGAAGTGAAATTCACAAGCTGGATCAGGCGTTCAGTGCCCATTTCGATCAAATAGGCCAGAACGTGGACTTTCTCGCCTCTTCCCCCCTGCTGGCCCGGGCCGACACCAGCCTGAGCACTTATCATCAGGGACCAGCTCTGCGGATGACGCCGGATCGTAACGGCGGCATCGAGACCGAGATTTACCGGGAATTCGAACGCTTCGCCGACAGCCATCCGGGGCTGGCCTACGTCTACATGGGCACCCGGGACGGCGGCTATGTGCAATGGCCACTGGGCGAAGTAACCTCCGGCTATGATCCCCGCCAGCGCCCATGGTACCAGAAAGCCCAGTCATCCCCCGGCCAGGTGATACGTACCGGCGCCTACTACTGGGCGGCAGACGACAACACCATGATCGGCGTATCGCGCAGCTTCAAGAATAGTGATGGCCAGGACTATGGAGTCATGTCGATGGACGTGTCTCTGAAAGAGCTGACCAGCATGGCTCAACAGGCCCGGCTCGGAGAGCGGGGCTACCTGATGCTGATCGAAGACAGTGGCACCGTGCTGGTGGATGCCGCCAGGCCGGAACACAACTTCCGTCTCCTGGCCAGCCTGGAGGAAGAAGGTTACCGCCGTCTGTCCGACACCAGCGAAGGCCGGCTTGAGCTGGAACTCGGCGGTGAGGGCTTCCGGGCTCTGGTATACCCCTCACCCTCCCTCGGCTGGAAGTTCATTGCCCTGATGCCGGAACACGAGATCCTGGCTCCGGCCCGGCAGATGCTGTGGACGACGCTGGGCAGTACCGCCCTGGTGGTGGTTCTGGTGCTACTGCTGGCCTGGTGGCTGTCCGGACTGCTGGTCAAACCCATACTGGCGGTGAGCCGGGGGCTCAAGGACATCGCCCAGGGCGAAGGAGATCTGACCCGGCGCCTGACCATCGGCAGCCGGGACGAAACCGGCGAGCTGGCTCGCTGGTTCAATCAGTTCCTGGAATCCATCCAGCAGCTGGTGGTCCGCATCAAGGACACCGCCCATCAGGTCGACGCCGTGTCCACTCTCGGTCGCGAAAATGCAACGGCGGTAGACACCGCCAGCGGCCATCAGCTGGAGGAAGTAGAGCGCATGGTCACCGCCCTGACCGAGATGTCGGCCTCCGCCAACGAGGTGGCCCGCAGTTGCACCAGGTCGGCCCAGGCGGCGGCGCTGGGCCAGCGTGCCGGCGATCAGGGCAAGGCCGTGATGCTGGACACCGAGGCCAGCGTGCGGGCCCTGAGCGATCAGCTGAGCCAGTCGGCGCTGCATATCCACCAGTTGGAAGCGGAAAGCGGTCGCATCAACTCCATTCTGGAGGTGATCCGCGGCATCGCCGAACAGACCAACCTGCTGGCACTCAACGCCGCCATCGAGGCAGCCCGGGCCGGAGAGCAGGGCCGTGGCTTCGCGGTGGTGGCAGACGAGGTACGCACCCTGGCACAGCGCACCCAGGTGTCCACCGCCGAGATCGACAGCCTGCTGGCCAGCCTCAACCTGCAGACCCGTCAGGCAGTGGAAAACATGAAGGCCAGCCAACAGCAGTCGGAACAGGCGGTGCTACGCTCGGGCCAGGCGCGGGAGGCATTCGAGACCATCAAGGTGTCGGTCGACGAGATCACCGACATGACCACCCAGATCGCCAGCGCCGCCGAGCAGCAACACCTGGTGACGGAAAGCATCAACGCCCATATTGGTGCCATCCATAGCGCTGCCAGCGAGGTCAATCAGGTGTCGACCCGGGTGGCCGATCACGCCGGCCGCCAGGCCGATCTGGCCGGTGAGCTGGGGCAACTGGTCAATCAGTTCCGGATCTGAACCGGGAACGAGGAGAAGGAAGCCGCAAGCCAAAACAGCTTGCGGCTTTTTTGTGCCTGTGAGCGTCCGGCATTGTCTGCCGGCCGCTTCAGTCCGGCATTTTTTCCCGGGTGGTGCGGTAGACACTGTTCAGATGGCCGAGCATGGCCTGCTCGGCCGCGTCCTCATCGCCCCTGGCCAGGGCTTCAACGATCTGGCAGTGCTCCCGGTAGCTGCGGGCGATGGAGCCGGACTCCAGCATGACGCTGCGGCGAATATTCAAGCCGTAGGAATACAGTTCTTCCGAATACTTGAGCAACAGCTCGTTACCGGCGTATTCGGCAATCAGCTTGTGAAAGTTCTTGTCCGACAGCTGAAAGTGCACCGGGTTGTCGAACATCTCCGCTTGGGCGGCCAGCATCTTGTTCAGCTGTTCGAGCCCCTTCCTGTCGATGCGCTTCGCCGCCTTGCGGGCAATGGCGGCTTCGATCAGGCTCCGGCTTTCGAACACGGTGTCGATATCGTAGCGGTTGACGCCAGCCGAGCTCATATGGCCGTAGCTTTCGTGGAAACGGGCCAGCTGGGCTTCACCCGCATTAATCCGGGTCTTGCTGCCGTGAGAGACCGAGATCAGGTCATAGGCCACCACCAGCCGCAAGGCACCCCGCACCGTTTCCCGGCTGACGCCGAATAACTGGGACAGCTCCCGCTCGCTGGGCAGCACATCATTGTCCCGCAACAGGCCGGTGACAATCATCTCGATGATCTTTTCCGCCAGAATATCTTTCTTGGTCTTGTTTTCCAGGGTCTGCTCAAAGGCAAACACCGTCTCTTGTGTCGAACTCATGGTTGCCTCCCCAAGCAAACTGGACTGAATACTAGACCACTCAATTTAACATAGCAAGACATCACATTTTTTCACAAGCAGAAATTTGAAACATTAACGAAAAGCAAAACAAACAAAAAATTAACAATCCTGCTTGACACCTTTCACAGTGCCTGACTAAATTGAATGCCAACTGGTACGGTAAACCAACCAGAATACCAGTTGAGTTTTATCACCGGATACGAGTAGGACACTCTTCCCTGCCGAGCTCCGGCTCACAGGAACCACAAGGAATCATGCCATGTTCAAGAAACTGCTTACCGCCTCTGCCCTGACCCTGGCGCTGGCCTCGACCCAGGCCCATGCCGACAAGATAGTGTTCGCCATCGGTGGCAGCCCGCAGAGTCTTCAGGGACAGACTGCCAAGCTGTTTGCCGACAAGCTGCAACAACGACTCGGCGATGCCCACCAGGTGGAATATTACGACAGTGCCCAGTTGGGTGACGAACGTCAGCTGGTGCAGAAAATGCGCCTGGGTACCGTGGATCTGGCGGCTATTTCTTCCATCATGTCATCCATTTCCGATGACTTCGCGCTGTTCGACCTGCCCTTCCTGGTACAGGACCGGCAGCACCTGCTCAAGATAGACGAACAGATAGTGATGACCGAGCTTGCCACCTCGGCCGAGGCCCGCGGACTCAAGGTGTTGTCCACCTGGGAAAACGGCTTCCGTCAGATCACCAATAACGACAGGCCCATCAATACCCCGGAAGACCTGAAAGGTCTCAAGATCCGTACTCCGCAAAGCGAATGGCGCACCATGATGTTCACCCAGTGGGGATCCAACCCCACCCCCATGGCCTTCTCCGAAGTCTTTGTCGGCTTGCAGACCGGCGTCGTGGACGGCCAGGAAAACCCGCTGACCAATATCGAGGGCGCCAAACTCAACGAGGTGCAGAAGTATCTGTCGATGACCGATCACGTCTACTCCCCCATCTGGCTGATGGCCGGCATGGGCAACTGGAGCAAGTTCCCGGCTGAGGTACAAAGCGCGATCAGGGAAACCGCCCGGGAAGCCCAGCAATGGTCACTGAGCGAAGGTGAACGTATGGACAAGGATCTGCTGGCCTCGTTCCAGGCCGCCGGCATGAACGTCAATCATGCCGACAAGGCCTCCTTCATCGCCGCCAGCCAGCCGGTCTACGACCGCTTTGCCGAGCAGGTTCCCAGCGGCAAACAACTGGTCGAGCAAGCCATCGCCCTGGGGAAATAACTCATGCCTCGAATCCTGACCCACGGTGCCGCCACGGCGGCACCTTATCAAACTCAAGCAACAAGGGTGCCAGTCTTGTGCTCGTCCCTGAAAACCTGGCTCGAGCGGGGACTGGAGGTGTTCACCATCGGCCTGCTGCTGGCGCTGACCACCATAGTGCTGGCGGCGGTATTTTACCGGGCCTTTGGCAGCTCGCTGATCTGGTATGACGAGGTGGCTTCCATCGGCCTGGCCTGGCTCAGCTTCTATGGTGCCTGTCTGGCTGCACTCAAGCGGGCGCACATGGGCTTTCCCGGCCTGATCACCGCCGCCCCCGTCGCCCTGCGCAGCCTGCTGTTCGCCGTCTCGGAAATCATCGTGGTCGGCTTTTTCGCCATCATGGGCTGGTTCGGCTACCAGGTACTGGAAGTGCTGTCCTGGGACAGCATGGTGTCCCTGCCCGGCATCACCATGGACATTACCCAGTCGGTCATTCCGATCAGTGCCGCGCTGTTCATTCTCTGCGAGCTGGTCAGCCTGCCCGGCGCCTGGCAGAAGATGCGCAGCGGCATCGATCCCGAGCACGAAGCCATCGACGAGGCCATTCGTCAGGCCGAGGAAGATCTGAAGGAGAGCAAGTCATGATGCTGCTGATCGTCATACTGGCGCTGTTTGCCCTGGTACTGATCAACGTGCCCATCGCCGTGGCCATCGGCGTGGTGGCGGTGGTCGGTGTCTGGTTCACCATGGGCTGGGATGCCCTGGTCAACGCCCCCCTCACCCTGTACAACGGCGCCACCAGTTTCCCGCTGATCGCCATCCCGCTGTTTATCTTCGCCGGCGCCTGATGAACACCTCGGGTCTGTCGAAGCGGCTGATCAACCTGGTCACCGCCGTGGTCGGCTTTGTGCGCGGCGGTCTGGCCATGGTTAACGTGGGGGTATCGCTGTTCTTCGCCGAGATCTCCGGCTCGGCGGTGGCGGACGTGGCCGCCACCGGCTCCATCCTGATCCCCGAGATGAAGAAGCGCAAATACAACAAGAACTTCGCCGCCGCCATTACCTCGTCTTCGGCTTCGCTGGCGATCATCATTCCTCCGTCGATCCCGATGATCCTCTACGGTGCCATCTCCAACACCTCGGTGATCAAGCTGTTCGTGGCCGGTATCATTCCGGGTCTGCTCGGCGCCACCATGCTGGCCGGCTTCTGCTATTACTACGCGGTGAAGTACGACCTGCCGCGGGAAGAAGCCTTTTCCCTGAGCCGGCTGGGCAAAGCCTTCCGGGAAGCCTTCTGGGCCCTGCTGTTACCGGTGATCATCCTGGGCGGTATCTTCGGCGGCTTCGTTACCGCGACCGAAGGCGCGGGTATCGCCGTGCTGGCGGCCATCGTCATCGGCGGCTGCATCTACCGGGAATTCAACCTGCAGTTGCTGTACCGGGCGGTGCTGGACGGCGTGGTGCAGACCGCGGTGGTCATGCTGCTGGTGGCCACCTCCGCCATCCTCGGTCTCTTCCTCACCGAGATGCAACTGCCCCAGCAACTGGCCCGGCAGATCCTGGCGATCACTTCCGAGCCGGTACTGGTGCTGGCACTGCTCAACGTACTGCTGTTGCTGCTGGGCATGTTCCTGCACGGTGCCGCCGCCATCATACTGGTGGTGCCCATCGTGATGCCGCTGATACAGCAGATCGGCATCGATCCCATCCACTTCGGCATCATCGTCACCCTCAACCTGGCCATCGGTCAGCAGACCCCGCCGGTGGCCTCGGTGCTGGCCACTTCCTGCTCCATCGCCAAGGCGGACATGTGGGAAGTAACCCGGGTCAATCTGCCGATGATTCTGGTGCTCTTCCTTATTCTGATGCTGGTGACCTATGTACCCTTTATCCCCATGGGGCTGGTTGACTATCTCTATCCCTCTTCCGGAGCTGCGTTATGACTGAACTGAAACCCGTTATCGCCCTGACCCTGGGCGATGCCGCCGGCATCGGTGCCGAACTGATCGCCAAACTGCTGGCCGAGCCCGGCGTTACCGAGCAGGCCCGGATCGTGCTGGTGGCCGACGAATGGCAATGGCAGCAGGGCCAGCAGGTGGCCGGCACCGCCCATCGCCTGCCCACCGTTAGCCGCTTTGCCGAGGCCCATGAACACCAGGGCCCGGTGCTGCTGCCGGTCAACACCCTGGCCCCGGAACAGGCCCGATATGCCGAGGTAAGTGGCGCCTGTGGCGCGGCCACCCTGGAAATACTGCGCCAGTGCATGGATGCCGCCCAGGCCGGCGAGGTGGATGCCATCTGCTTCGCCCCGCTCAACAAGCACGCCATGAAGCTGGGCGGACTCGAACATGAAGACGAGCTGCACTTCTTCGCCGAATACCTCGGGGCCGAAGGTTACTTCTGTGAGTTCAATACCCTGGGCCACCTCTGGACTTCGCGCATCTCTTCGCATGTGCCACTGAAAGAGGCCTATCACTATCTGACCGTGGACAGGGTCAAGGCCGCCTCCAAGCTGATCTACCAGGCGCTGCAACAAGCCGGTTTCACCGCGCCCCGGGTGGCGGTGGCCGCCTTCAATCCCCACGCGGGCGAAGGCGGTACCTGCGGCCGGGAAGAAATCGACGTGATCGCGCCGGCGGTGGCCCAGTGTCAGGCCGAAGGCTACCCGGTGAGCGGTCCCTATCCGGCCGACACCCTGTTCATCCGCGCCCGGGACGGTGACTTCGATGCCGTGGTGACCATGTATCACGACCAGGGCCAGATCGCCATCAAGCTGCTCGGCTTCTCCCAGGGAGTGACGGTGCAGGGCGGCCTGCCCATTCCCATCACCACCCCGGCCCATGGCACCGCCTTCGACATCGCCGGCCAGGGCAAGGCCAAAGTGGGTCCGACCCGCAACGCCTTCGATATCGCCTGTCGCATGGGTATTGCGCAGCGAAAGCGGACCCTGGCCGCCACCGGTTAAGTACAGAGCCCAATGAAACAACGCGGGCCCGAAATCGGGTCCGTGCGGGCAGGCTTTGCTCGCAGGAAACGTACAATTAACAACACTTTGTTTTATAGGGAATAAATAACATGAAAATCATCAATGTACGCGCTAGGGTATTCGAATGGAAAGGTCACACCGTACCGCCTCAGCCCCATTTCTGCTCCAACGCCATGGACCTGTTGTGGGACAAGGGCGACTCCATGGGCACCTTCCGTTTCCACGGCTGGACAGTGGTAGAAGTAGAGACCGATGACGGTCTGGTCGGTATCGGCAACGTGGCCCTGGCCCCCCGCATCGCCAAGGCGATTATCGACCAGTACCTGACCCCGCTGGTGCTCGGCCACGACCCCTTCGATTACGAATACCTGTGGCAGCGCATGTACCGTTCCACCCACGCCTGGGGTCGCAAGGGCGTCGCCATGGCCGCCATTTCCGCCATCGACATCGCGCTCTGGGATCTGATGGGCAAGGCCACCGGCCGGCCGGTGTTCAAGCTGCTGGGCGGCCGCACCAAGGAGAAAATCCCCTGCTATGCCTCCAAGCTCTATCGTACCGATCTGAACGAGATGCAGGCCGAGGCCCAGCGTTATCTGGATCAGGGCTTCACCTCCATGAAGATGCGCTTCGGTTACGGCCCCAAGGATGGCCCGGAAGGCGTGCGCAAGAATCTGGACAGCGTCGCCGCGGTACGTGAGGTGATCGGGCCGGACGTGGATCTGATGCTGGAATGCTACATGGGCTGGAATCTGGAATACGCCAAGCGCATGCTGCCCAAACTGGAAAAGTTCGAACCGCGCTGGCTGGAAGAACCGGTGCTCGCCGATGACATCGACGGCTACGCCGAGCTGAATCAGCTGACCAGCATTCCCATCTCCGGCGGCGAACACGAGTTTACCAGCCACGGTTTCAGGCAACTGCTCGACAAGCGGGCGGTGTCGGTAATCCAGTACGACACCAACCGGGTCGGTGGCATCACCGCCGCCCACAAGATCAACGCCCTGGCCGAAGTGTATGGCGTACCGGTGATCCCCCACGCCGGACAGATGCACAACTATCACCTGACCATGTCCACCCTGGCCTCGCCCATGTCCGAATACTTCCCGGTACACGACGTCGAGGTGGGCAACGAGCTGTTCTACTACATCTTCGAAGGCGATCCCACGCCGGAAAACGGCTTTATCGACCTCGACGAGCACAAACCCGGTCTGGGACTCACCCTCTCCCAGCGTTACCTCGACCAGTTCAACATAATGGAGTAAGACCATGCGCCTGATTCAATTCGAATATCAGGGCCGGCTGGCCGTCGGGGCTGTAGAAGACGAGCAGCATATCCGCCTGATCCAGGTGGACGGCGGCACCTACCAGCTGGCCCGGGACGCCCTGGCCAATAACCGTGCCCTGGCGGAAGAGGCCCGGCTCCGGGCCGGCGATACCCGTCTCTACTACGAGCAGATTGTAAATGAAGGACGGCTGCGGGCGCCCCTCAGCCATCCGGATCCGGCTCATTGCCTGGTGACCGGCACCGGCCTGACCCACCTGGGCAGCGCCGATACCCGCTCCGCCATGCACGCCAAGCTGGCGGTGGGCGAGGAGCAGCTGACCGATTCGATGAAGATGTTCAAACTGGGGCTGGAAGGCGGCAAGCCGGTGGCCGGAGAGACCGGCGCCCAGCCCGAGTGGTTCTACAAGGGAGACGGCAGTATCGTCGTCAGCCCGGGGGCGCCACTGCCGGTGCCCGCCTTCGCCGAGGATGCGGGCGAGGAACCCGAGCTGGTGGGGCTCTACCTTGTCGACGACCGGGGACAGCCCTGGCGTCTGGGCTATGCGGTGGGCAACGAGTTCTCCGATCATGTCACCGAAAAAGCCAACTACCTGTGGCTGGCCCACTCCAAGCTCAGAAGTTGCAGCTTCGGCCCGGAATTGCTGCTGGATCCGCTGCCGGCGCGGCTCGAGGGACAAAGCCGGATCCTGCGCGACGGCGAGGTATTGTGGAAGAAACCCTTCGTCACCGGCGAGGACAACATGGCCCACAGCTTCGCCAACCTGGAGCATCACCATTTCAAATATGCCCAGTTCCGTCGTCCGGGGGACATACACGTGCACTTTTTCGGCACCTCGACCCTGAGCTTCGGCGATGGCATCCAGACCCGGGACGGCGATGTGTTCGAGATCAGCCTGCCCGCCTTCGGTCGCCCGTTGCGCAACCCCCTGACCTGGCAACAGGAAGAGGCTTCTGCCACCGTCAACCACTGGAACTGAGGAGGAAAACATGACATTACGCGCACAACTGTTGCTGGGCGGGCAACCGGCGAACGGCGAGGCCGCCGCCATTCATGGCATCAATCCGGCCACCAATGAGCGACTCGAACCCGGCTACCCTGGCGCCAGCCCGGCCCAGGTGGCGGAGGCCTGTGCCCTGGCCGAAGCTGCCCTCGAGCCCTACCGCCACACCCCGCTGGAGGCCCGGGCCGTCTTTCTCGAGACCATCGCCGAACAGATACTGGCGCTGGGTGATGAACTGATCGAACGGGCCATGCTTGAAAGCGGCCTGCCCCGGGCCCGACTGGAAGGAGAGCGGGGCCGCACCATCGGCCAGTTGCGCCTGTTCGCCGATGTGGTGCGCGCCGGCGACTGGCAGGGCGTGCGTATCGATCCGGCCCAACCGGAACGCACGCCCCTGCCCCGATCCGATCTGCGGCTGCAATATATTCCCCTGGGGCCGGTAGCCGTATTCGGTGCCAGTAATTTTCCGCTGGCGTTTTCGGTGGCCGGCGGCGACACCGCCTCGGCCCTGGCTGCCGGCTGCCCGGTCGTGGTGAAGGCCCACTCGGCCCATCCTGGTACCTCCGAGCTGGTCGGTCGGGCGGTCGTGGCCGCGGCCCGGGAGAGCGGCATGCCGGACGGCGTCTTTTCCCTGCTCTACGGCAGCGGCAACAGTGTCGGCCAGGCACTGGTGGCGGATCCGCGCATCAAGGCGGTCGGCTTTACCGGCTCCCGCCGAGGCGGCCAGGCCCTGCTCGCCACCTCCCAGTCCCGTTCCGAACCCATCCCCGTCTATGCGGAGATGAGCAGCATCAATCCGGTCCTGCTGTTGCCCGCCGCCCTGGACAGCCGCACCGAAACGCTGGCTGCAGGATTCGCCGGTTCACTCCAGCTCGGTGCCGGTCAATTCTGTACCAATCCCGGACTGATACTGGGGCTGAAAGGTCCGGCACTGAACCACTTCGCCGAACTGGCTGCCGAGGCGCTGTCACAGGCCGACGCCCAGACCATGCTGACCCCGGGCATCCATCAGGCCTATCAAGAGGGCGTCGATGCCCTGGGCCGGGTCGAGGGTGTGGAAACCCTGGCCACCGGCCGGGAGGACGCCAGGCCGAATGGCTGCAAGCCCCGGCTGTTCCGTACTACCGCCACGCACTTTCTGGCCAACGAACAGTTGCAGCAGGAGGTGTTTGGTGCCAGCGCCCTGATCGTGAGCTGCCGGGACGAAGCCGAGCTGGTGATGGTGCTGACCGCACTGGAGGGTCAGTTGACCGCCACCGTCCAGATGGACGATCAGGACCATGCCCTGGCCCGGCGGCTGCTGCCGCTGCTCGAACGCAAGGCGGGCCGGGTGCTGTTCAACGGTTTTCCCACCGGAGTCGAAGTGTGCCACGCCATGGTGCACGGCGGCCCCTGGCCGGCCACCTCCGACAGTCGCACCACCTCGGTCGGCTCGGCGGCGATACAGCGCTTCCTGCGCCCGGTCTGTTACCAGGACTGCCCACCAGAACTGCTGCCCGAGGCACTGCAGGACGACAACCCCTGACACCTGCGCCAACTGCTGGACGGACGTTACTGAATCCCATAAAGCACCGGGGCCCACACTGTGGGCCCCGGCTCGTTTGGGCGATGTGAACACAGAAGGTCAGGCTTCGATTTCCAGGCTGTCCACCCGTTGCAGGCCGCGGGGCAACAGCGCACCGCGACGACCGCGCTCGCCCTGGTAATGGGCCAGATCGGCGGGCTTCAGGGTCAGCTTGCGCTTGCCTGCATGCAGGGTAACGCTGGCGTTTTCCGGCACCACGACCAATTGCTTGATGAAGTCTTCCCGTGCCTGCACCTTGGCGCCGGGAATGCCGATGATCTTGTTGCCCTTGCCCTTGCCCAGCAGCGGCAAATCCTTGAGCGGGAACAGCAGCATGCGACCCTCGTTGGTCACCGCCAGACACTGGCTGCTGTCCAGCTGATCGATGGCCACGGGTTTCAGCACCACACCGCCGGCGGGCACCGTCAGCAACGCCTTGCCGTTCTTGTTGCGGCTGACCATGTCACCGTAACGGCAGACAAAACCGTAACCGGCATCGGATGCCAGCAGGAACAGCCGGTCGTCATCGCCCATCAGCACGAAGCGCGCCTGCTCGCCCGGACTCAGGCTGCAGCGCCCGGTGAGCGGCTCGCCCTGGCCCCGGGCCGAGGGCAGGCTGTGGGCATCCTGACCGTAGGCCCGGCCGATGGTCGAGAGGAACACCGCCATCTGGTTGCTGCGGCCGGCAGCCGCATCCAGAAAGGCGTCGCCGGCCTTGTAGCTCAGGGCAGTACCGTCCACCTCATGGCCCTTGGCCGAGCGGATCCAGCCCTTGTCCGACAGCACCACGGTCACCGGCTCGCTCGGGATCAGCTCCTTCTCGCTCAGGGCACGGGCTTCTTCCCGCTCCACCAGCGGCGAACGGCGGTCGTCACCGTATTTCTCGGCGTCGGCCAGAATCTCTTTCTTCAGCAGGGTGCTGAGTCGGCGCTCGGAGCCCAGCAACAGCGCCAGCTTGTCGCGCTCGGCGGCCAGCTCGTCCTGCTCACCACGGATCTTCATTTCTTCCAGCTTGGCCAGGTGACGCAGCTTCAGTTCGAGGATGGCCTCGGCCTGGGTTTCGGTGAGTTCGAAACGAGCCATCAGCACCGGCTTGGGCTCGTCCTCGGCTCGGATGATCTCGATCACCTCATCGATATTGAGGAAGGCGATCAGCAGGCCGGCCAGGATATGCAGCCGGGCCTCGACCTTGTCCAGCCGGTATTGCAGCCGGTTGCGCACCGTCTGCCGGCGGAACTGCAACCATTCACCGAGGATCAGATCCAGGCTCTTCACCTGAGGCCGGTTATCCAGTCCCAGCATGTTCAGGTTGACCCGGTAGCTCTTCTCCAAATCGGTGCTGGCAAACAGGTGCTGCATCAGCTGATCCACATCCACCCGGTTGGATCGGGGGATGATCACCAGTCGGGTCGGGTTTTCGTGATCCGCCTCATCGCGCAGATCCGCCACCATCGGCAGCTTCTTGGCCTGCATCTGGCCGGCGATCTGCTCCAGGATCTTGCCGCCGCTGGCCTGGTGGGGCAGCGCGGTGATCACGATATCACCCTGCTCCATCTGATAAACGGCGCGCATCTTGATGCTGCCCCGGCCGGTCTCGTAGATCTTCTGCAGATCAGCCCTGGGGGTGATGATCTCGGCCCGGGTCGGGTAATCGGGACCGGACACGAAGGTCATCAGCTCTTCCACCGTGGCCTTGGGGTTTTCAAGCAGGTGCACGCAGGCATGGGCCAGCTCACGGGCGTTGTGAGGCGGAATATCGGTGGCCATGCCCACGGCGATGCCGGTCACGCCGTTGAGCAGGATGTGCGGCAGCCGCGCCGGCAGCATGCGCGGCTCTTTCATGGTGCCGTCGAAGTTGGGGATCCACTCCACCGTGCCCTGACCCAGCTCCGACAGCAACAGCTCGGAGAAGCGGGACAGCCGCGCCTCGGTATAACGCATGGCGGCGAAGGATTTGGGATCGTCCGGCGCCCCCCAGTTACCCTGACCGTCCACCAGCGGGTAACGGTAGGAAAACGGCTGTGCCATCAGCACCATGGCCTCGTAACAGGCCGAGTCGCCATGGGGATGGTATTTACCCAGCACGTCGCCCACGGTACGGGCGGATTTCTTGTGCTTGGACAGGGCCGACAGCCCCAGCTCGCTCATGGCGTAGATGATACGGCGCTGCACCGGTTTGAGACCATCGCCGATATGAGGCAGGGCCCGATCCATGATCACGTACATGGAGTAGTTGAGATAGGCCTGCTCGGTGAAGGTGTGCAGCGGCAGGCGCTCCACCCCTTCCATGGTAAAATCGTTGTTGCTCATTCAATTCTTTCCTCAGGCCAGGGGGTCGACCAGGTTGCCCTTGGTTTCGAGCCATTCCCGGCGGTCGCCGGAACGCTTCTTGGCCAGCAGCATGTCCATCAGCTTCTCGGTGGCCTCACTGTCGTCCACCGTCAGCTGCACCAGCCGGCGGGTATTGGGATCCAGGGTGGTTTCGCGCAATTGCTTGGGATTCATCTCGCCCAGACCCTTGAAACGGGTCACCTGCACCTTGCCCTTTTTCTTCTCGGCCCGGATCCGCTCCAGCACGCCATCGCGCTCGTCTTCGTCGAGGGCGTAGAAGACCTCCTTGCCCACGTCGATGCGGTACAGGGGCGGCATGGCCACATAGACATGCCCCTGCTCCACTAGGTGGCGGAAGTGACGCACGAACAGGGCGCACAACAGGGTGGCGATATGCAGACCGTCGGAGTCCGCATCGGCGAGGATACACACCTTGCCGTAGCGCAGATCGGACAGATCCTGAGAGTCGGGATCCAGGCCGATGGCCACCGATATGTCGTGTACTTCCTGGGAGGCCAGCACCTGTCCGGATTCCACCTCCCAGGTATTCAGGATCTTGCCACGCAGCGGCATGATGGCCTGGAACTCCCGATCCCGCGCCTGCTTGGCACTGCCGCCGGCGGAGTCACCCTCCACCAGGAACAGCTCGCCCCGCATGGGGTCGGAGCAGGCACAGTCGGTCAGCTTGCCGGGCAACGCCGGCCCCTGGGTGACCTTCTTGCGCACCACCTTCTTAGCCTGACGCAAGCGGCGCTGGGCGCTGCTGATGCACAATTCGGCAATCTGCTCGGCCAGCTCGGTATGCTGGTTCAGCCACAGGCTGAAGGCATCCTTCACGATGCCGGAGACGAAGGCCGCACTCTGACGCGACGACAGTCGCTCCTTGGTCTGACCGGCAAACTGGGGATCCTGCATCTTGACCGACAGAATATAGGCGCAGCGCTCCCAGATATCGTCCGGGGTCAGCTTGACGCCGCGCGGCAGCAGGTTGCGGAACTCGCAGAAGTCACGCATGGCATCGAGCAGGCCCTGGCGCAGGCCGTTGACATGGGTACCGCCCTGGGCGGTGGGGATCAGATTGACGTAGCTTTCGCCCAGCCCCTCGCCGCCGTCGGGCAGCCAGGTCAGGGCCCACTCCACCGCCGAGTGTTCGGCGGTAAAGTTACCGGTAAACGGCTGTTCGGGCAGGCAGGTAAAGTCTTTAACCGACTCCACCAGATAGTCTTTCAGGCCGTCCTGATAACACCATTCCAGGGTTTCGTCGTTGACCTTGTCCTGGAAGCGGATGCTCAGCCCCGGGCACAGCACCGCCTTGGCCTTGAGCAGATGCTTGAGCCGGCTGACCGAGAATCTGGGCGAATCGAAGTAGCCAGCATCGGGCCAGAACCGTACCCGGGTGCCGGTGTTGCGCTGGCCGCAGGTGCCGGTGACGGTGAGTTCGCTCACCTTGTTGCCGTGCTCGAAGGCCATTTCGAACACCTGGCCGCCGCGACGCACGGTGACGTCCACCCGGGAGCTCAGGGCGTTGACCACCGAGATACCCACCCCGTGCAGACCACCGGAAAACTGGTAGTTCTTGTTGGAGAATTTGCCACCGGCATGCAGCTTGCAGAAGATCAGTTCGACCCCGGAGATGCCTTCTTCCGGATGAATGTCCACCGGCATGCCGCGACCGTCGTCGATCACTTCCAGCGACTGGTCTTCGTGCAGTATCACCTCAACCTTACTGGCATGGCCGGCCAGGGCCTCGTCCACGCTGTTGTCGATGACTTCCTGACCCAGATGGTTGGGCCGGCTGGTGTCCGTATACATGCCGGGGCGACGCCGCACCGGCTCAAGACCATTGAGTACCTCAATGGCGTCGGCAGTATATTGATTCGATGTCATATTGACCTTCGCAATCAGAATTCGTTGGCCGCATCTTACTACCTGCGGCCTCAGGCGCAAAGCGGCCCAAAAACCGGTGGCCGATACTTGAGTCCAAAAATCGGATAAAGGGCCTCGATTGACTGCGGCCATCAGCGGCAACAGAAACGGGTAACCAGGAAAGAAATGGCTGGCCTACAGTTCCAGAAAACGCACGACCTGGGCGCAGTAGTGTTCGAAGCCGACGAAGGCGTGATCGCCCCCCTTCTGGATGCAGACCCGGGCGAAACGGTAGTACTCCAGCGCTTCCCGGTAGTCGAGCACCTCGTCACCCTGCTGCTGCAACAACCAGATGCGATCCAGACAGGAGGGCGCATCGACCCGCAGGGCTTCCAGCTCGGCCATGTGCGCCTCGTTCAGCTGATAGTGCTCATCCGTGTAGGGATTTTGCTGCTCGCCCAGATAGTCACGCAGCAGGATATGGGGATTGACCGCCGGATTGATCACCACGGCCCGCACCCCGAACCGCTCGGCCACCCGGGTGGCCCAGAAACCGCCGAGGGAGCTGCCGGCCACGCCGAAAGGCCCCTCAATCTGGTCACAGATGGCCGCGATCTGGGCCCAGGCCGCCGCCGGCGTGGCCGCAATCTGCGGGCAGACAAAATGGATATCGGGTCGTTTCTGCCGCAGGTGCTCCAGCATCAGCCGGGCCTTGATTGAATTGGGCGACGAGTTGAACCCGTGCAGATACAGCATGGTCGGCATGATCAATATCCCTTGGCACTGAAATCGGGTACGAAGGTATCGGGCGGCAGCCGCCATACCTGGGTGCTGAGGCGACCATCCGGGTACAGCGACAGCGCGCGCCAGCCCGGTGAGGTATGTTCAAGGGCAAAATCGTCGGACAGGGGCTTGAACTGGATGCAGGTAGAGGGGCTGGCCAGATAACGCACACCGTCATGCACCTGATCGAACCCCTGATGTACATGGCCGAACAGCACCACCCGCTGCGCCCGATGGCGGGCGAGGATGGCGCGAAAGGCATCCGCATTGCGCAGGTTGTGCTGATCCAGCCAGGCACAGCCCACCGGCACCGCCTGATGATGTACCGCCACCAGCAAATGATGATCCGGGTAGCCTGCAATCGCCTGCTCGAGCAGCGCCAGCTGGGAAGCAGACAGCTCGCCGTGGGTGGCGCCGGGGATCTGGGTATCGAGCAGCAAGATCTGCCACTGCCCGCACAGCAGATGCTTGGTATCGCTGATGCCGGCCTGGTCCAGCTCCGCCTGCATCACCGGCGCATCGTCGTGATTACCCGGCAGCCAAAACACCGGCGGCGCCAGCCTGCTCATCAGCTCGGCAAAGCGGCGGTAAGAGCCGGCACTGTGATCCTGAGACAGATCACCGGTTGCCAGCACCATGTCACGCGGTTTTTGGTCTTCCAGAATGGCATCCACTACCGCCTGACAGCTGTGCCAGCTGGCAATGCCCAGCAAGTCCGTGTCTTTATCGGCAAACAAATGGGTATCGGTGATTTGCAGTAACTCCACCACCCCATCGGCGCGGTGGGGGCTGAGCTCTGTGGTATCTAAGGTACTGGCCTGGTTCAAAGCTGCTTAACCGTGCTGAATCCGTGGTATAGGCAACATTTCAGCCACTCGGCCAGAAAGAGGTTAACCTGCTCTTTTTCATTGGGGTGATGCATGTTTTCATTGGGGTAATGGTAACTTGGCTGCAGGGCGAAAATCTGCTGACTGGCACACACTTCGGCCATCCGTACATCGTGATACAACCGCACCTTGACCTTCATTCGCATAAAACAGGGCAGGCCCGGCGTGCATTGCTCGATGGAGACATGCCAGGTATAGGGCGCCGTTTCCAGTACCCGCAGCACGAACAGCACCTGTTCGCTGATGCCGACCGACACGCTCTCACCCACCGCCGCCCCGTTGGGCAGCAGTTTCATCAGGGCCAGATAGTTGACGTCGCAGGTACGCTGCAACGCCTTCAAATCCGGTACATGTTTGCGTGTATTCTCCCTGGCAATCACATTAACCTCTCCTTGCGATACCGCATGCCAAACCAACTTACCTCCAGGATGCATTCTCTCCAATGTGGACCCATTGTAGTGAAAACCCTTTCCATGCGTCCATTACAACAGGTTTTGGCCTCCGCGGCCAAAACCCAGGAAAAACAGGGGCGATGTCGGGGGGTTAACATGGTTATGCTATCCCTTCCCATACCGGCGGCCCAATTGCCGCCTTGCGAATACAAAGGATCTGATATGTGGAAACTCAACCCACGGGCGCTGCGTTACCTCAACGAGGTTTCCCACCAGGGCTCTCTGCGCAAAGCGGCCGCCCGGTTGAACGTGGACGCATCGGCCATCAGTCGTCAGCTGACCCAACTTGAAGAAGAGCTGGGCTGCCCGGTGGGTCATCGCCATGGACAGGGCTTTACGCTCACGGCGGCGGGAGAAGAGCTGATCTCGCTGTTTCGTCAGCAACAGGCGAGTGAAATCGCCACTCTTTCACGGATAGAAGATCTGCAGAATCTGCGCAGGGGGCAGGTCAAGATCGCGGTAGGAGAAGGTTTTATCGCCGATCTGATCTCGGCGCCACTGCAAAGTTTCATGCAGCGTTACCCGGATATCCAGATCACGGTGGAAATGGCCGGAGCCAATGAAGCGGCGCGGCTGGTAAAGGAAGACAAGGTAGACCTGGCGCTGGTCTATGCGCCATCACCCGATCCGGACTTGCTCTCTCATGCGACCAGCCACCAACCGCTCGACCTGATTACGCCCCCCGCTCATCCCCTGACCCGGGCGCACAGCATCGCCATCAAACAGATACAGAGCTATCCGCTGGCACTGCTGGATCAGCAGTTCGGCATGGGGCAGCTGATTAGCCTGGTAGAAGAGCTGGAGCATCTTCGTTTTAAACCACAATTAAAAACCAATTCGGTGGCGGTACTGAAGAATTTTGTGCTGTCGGGAATGGGGGTGACATTCATGCCTCGCCTGACGGTTCAGGAGGAAGTGACCTCGGGAAAAATCGCCTGTATTCCGGCACCACACCCTGTCCTTTCGGGGGCCAAGGCGCATATCGTCAGCCACCGGGGCAGAGAGCTGACCGTATCGGCCGTGCAGCTTACCCGCCACCTTAACGACGGCATGTTATTCTTCACCAAACCAAAAAAACAAACAATCAACCAATCGTTGACTTAAATGCAACGCTTGCTGTATTGAAAAGTCAACATCGCAACACCTATGCTAGCTCGACTGGTATGACACCCTCGTTTAGATATGGAGATCAGACTGATGCACAAAGAGAAAAAAAATATTCTGGCCAAACTGGTTGCTGCTTCTTTCGGCGCCGGCGCCTCATGATGTCGGGGCTGGCCAGTGCGGCGACCACCATCGACCTGTCCTATAACGGCGCCCCCGACGCAGACAAAAACGCCGTTCATTTGTTCGCATCCAATCTGAAGCGCCTGGTAGAAGAGAAGACCGGCGGCGAGCTGGAACTCACCCTGTATCCCAACAGCATGCTGGGTGAAGAAGTCCAGCGCATGGAACAGGTGATGAGTGCTCCCGGACTGAATATCGCCTCCTTTGCCGGTATATCACCGCTGTTCCCCGAGATTTACGTCAGCTCCATCCCCTTCCTGTTCAAGGACTTCGCGCATGCCCGCGAATTCTTCGACCAGGGCGAATACTGGAAAGCCGCCCAGGAAGAGTTTTTCCAGCGTACCGGCACCCGCATCATGGCGGTGGTGGAAGAGGGTGGTTTCCTGGCCTTCACCAACAACAAACGCCCCATTCGCAAACCGGAAGACTTTGCCGGCCTGCGCTTCAGAGCCATGGACAAGAGCCAGGTTGCACTGTACGACGCATTCGGCGCCTCCGGCACTCCCATTCCCTGGACCGAGGTCTACATGGCGCTGCGTACCAACGTAGCCGATGGTCAGATGAACCCCCCCATGTACATCATCCTCGGCAGCCTGCATGAGGTGCAGAAGTATCTGACCCTGGCCAACATCCAGTATTCGGATCAGTTCCTGGTGGCCAACGATGAACTGCTGAAGTCGCTCTCTGCCGAGCAGAAACAGGCGCTGGAGGCCGCGGTGCAGGAAGCAAACCAGCTGAACAGAGAATCGGTTGAAGCCAAGGTGGAAGAGCGGGTGCAATTCCTCGCAGACAAGGGCATGGAAGTTTACCGCCCCACCGCCGAAGAACTGGCTCAGTTCCAGCAGAAGGCCAAACCCTCCTATGTCAGCTGGCTGAAAGAACAGAACATCGAACAGAAATGGATCGATCTGGCCCTGACCGATGCGACCCGTCCCTGAACCCTGACTCATTAACCTCTGGTCTGTTGGCGGTACCCGCGGGTACCGCCCTGCTTCCCCTATGAAAACAATCATGATTCGAAATCTGAGCAAGGCCATCGAGCTGGTGGTCGGTCTCATGGTGCTGAGCAATCTGCTGGTGCTGCTCTATGGTGTGAGCGCCCGCTATCTGCTTGGCCGTTCTCCGATCTGGATGGACGAACTGTCGCGCTTCCTGATCATTGGCTGTGCCCTGCTGATGGCCGGAGTGGTCTGGGTACGCAATGAACACATGCGCATCGGCCTGCTCGAAGAGCGGCTGCCTGCTTCCCTTGCCACCATACTCAAGCTGTATCAGTGGCTGCTGGTGCTCGCCGTCAGTGCCGGTTTCGCCTGGTTCTCCTGGCACTACGCCTTCTCCGTCAGCCGCTTTTCTACCATGGGCCTTGGCATCAGCCGCACCTGGCCCATGCTGTCCATGCCCATCGGTTTTGGCCTGCTGTTCGTCTTCGCGCTGCTACGCGGCCCCTTCAATGCCAAGGATGCCTCATCATGACACTGGCGATGTTTGCCTCATTTCTGATCCATGTGCTGCTGGGCCTGCCGTTATTCATCGCCCTGCTGGTCACCGCCGTCGTCGGCTTTCTGTTTATCGACCCGTCCATGATCGGACGCATGGTACCGCAGCAGTTTTTCGGCGGTATTAACGTTTTTTCCCTGATGGCCATCCCCTTGTTCATCCTGGCGGGCAACCTGATGAACAGCGCCGGTCTGACCCAGCAACTGATGACGCTGGCCAGGGTACTGGTCGGCCACCTGCGCGGCGGCCTGGGCTATGTCAATGTGGTGTCGAGCGTGTTCTTTGCCGGGGTCAACGGCTCGGCCGTGGCCGACACCTCGGCGCTGGGTTCCCTGCTGGTACCGGCCATGAAAAAAGAAGGTTATTCGGCCTCTTATGCCGCCGGTCTGACCGCCGGAAGCTCGCTGATCGGCCCCATTATTCCTCCCAGTATTTTCATGATTCTCTACGCCTCGCTGACCAACACCTCGGTCGGTTCCCTGTTTCTGGCCGGGGTGATCCCCGGGCTGGTACTGGGGATGGCTTTCATGGGGATGAACTGGCTCTATGCCCGCAAGGCCCAACTGCCGGTATCGGAACAACGCCCCAGCCGCGCGGTCTTTCTGCAGGCATTGCTGGGGGCCATTCCGGCCTTGCTCGCGCCCTTTATCATCGTGGGTGGCATCGTGTTCGGCGTGGTCACGCCGACAGAATCCGGTGCCCTGACCGTCGCCTACGTGGCACTGGCCGGATTGATCGGCCGTCAGTTATCCTGGGATCGCCTCTGGTCGGCACTGGTGGAAACCGCACGACTGACCAGCGCCATTTTCCTGATCATGGCGGCGTCTGCCGTGATCAGCTGGCTGCTGTCCTATGCCCAGGTGCCCAAGGCCTTTGCCGTCCTGTTTGACCCCCTGCTCGAACAACCGATACTGGTCCTGTTGCTGCTGAGCCTGATCACCTTCGTCACCGGCATGTTCATGGAAGAGGTGTCGGCACTGATGCTGCTCACCCCCATTTTCCTGCCCGTGGCCATGGCCGCCAATATCGATCCGGTTCATCTGGGGATTATCATTACCCTGAACATTACCATCGCCCTGATCACGCCGCCCATGGGAGCCTGTGTCTTTGTTGCGGCCGCCGTCAGCAAGCTGGAAATCACCGCGCTGTTCAAAACCATCTGGCCCTTTGTGGCCGTGGCCCTCGGCGTATTGCTGCTGCTGATCCTCTTTCCGTCACTCACCCTGTGGTTGCCTACCGTACTGGGAGCAGATTCATGATCCATTCCATCCCGCAACAACCGGATCCGGACTGGAAACAGATCTCGGCCATCGAGATCTGCGACAATGCCGAGCCCCTGGTGCCGGTCAGCCTGGCACCGGGAAAGCTGAAATGTTATCCGGCCTACTACAAACTCGGCATCCCCAACGCCATTCCGGAATGTCATGTACGCAAGGGGGTATATCTGCGCCTGTTACAGGCCGCCGAGCTGTTGCCGGAAGGCATCTCCCTGCTGGTACTGGACAGCTGGCGTCCCTATGCCGTGCAGCAATATCTGTACGACACCCTGTATAACGCCATCGAAACCCGCTGGCCGGATAAGTCGCCAACGGCGCTGGAGCAGCTGACACGCGAATTCGTGTCTCTGCCCAGCACTCATCCTCAGACTCCCAGCCCCCATCTGACCGGTGGCTCGGTCGATGTGACCCTGATCGATGAGCAGGGGCTGATGCTCGACATGGGAACCCTGTTCGACGAGGCCAGCAGCGGCTCTCATAGCGGCGCCTTCGAGCTGCTGGAAAATCCGACCCCGCACGAGCAGCAGATTATCGGCCATCGCCGACTGCTCTATCGGGTGATGACGGCGGCGGGGTTTACCAACCTGCCCAGCGAATGGTGGCATTACGACTTCGGCAACCAGTTGTGGGCCTGGTACAGCAACAGCACCCAGGCCTGCTACGGTGTGGCTCAGCCCGACAACCTGGAAAGCCGCTGGCGCAAGGAGCTGGACAGCCAGAAAGACTAGGATCTGCGCTGCAGCTCCAGCCATTGCAGGGCGATCACGCTGGCGGCATTGTCGATCCTGCCCTCGGCCAGCCACTGCATCGCCTGCTCCCGGGGCAGGCGATGCACCCGGATGTCTTCGCTTTCGCTGGCCAGCCCGGCGTGGCTGGCCGCCTCGCTGGCATCCACTTCGCCGATAAAAATGGTGATGCGCTCGCTGCAGCCGCCGGGGCTGGAAAAGTAGCTCATGGCCCGGGTCAGGGTTTTCAGGGTCAGACCCGCCTCCTCCTGAGCCTCACGACGGACCACGGCTTCTTCCGACTCCCCTTCTTCCACTATGCCCGCGACAATTTCCAGCAGCCAGGGGTTGCCCTCGGCATAGACGGCGCCGACCCGAAACTGCTCCACCAGCACCACCTCGTCACGCACAGGATCATAGGGCAGTACCGCCGCCGCATGGCCCCGGTCGAACAGTTCGCGGGTAATTTCCTGGCTCCAGCCACCGGCAAACAGCCGGTGTCGCAACCGCAGCCGCAACAGGCGGAAAAATCCCCTGTACCCCACCTCTTCGGCCAGCAGTTGCATATCTTCCCGGCCAAAACCAACGCGATTATTCGTGCTCATTGAGACTCCTTTCTTGACATTTAACCGGCAGATTTTAGACTACCATCAAAAGTGAATGAACGTTCATTCATGAGTTATTCAGCATGGTGCTGATATCCATCGGCATGATACCGAACCAGTAACCGCGATGTTATCGTTATACTGAATGAACAAAACCAGATGCCTGCCCCCAGCACGGCGATAATTGCTCACCCTGTTATGAAAGGCTACACCATGAAAAAAACGCTGTTGTCGACCCTGATATTGCTCTGTGCGGCGGGCCCCGCTCATGCCGAAGACTTGCTGGAGGTCTACCAACAGGCCACTCTGAACGACCCCCAGGTACGCGAAGCCAAGGCGGTGCGTGATGCCGCCTTCGAAAAAATCAATGAATCCCGGGCTCCCCTGCTGCCCCAGATAAGTCTGGATGCCGGAGCCGGCTACACCAAGAGCAACCAGGACGACGTGACCACTGGCAGCAGCACCAATGCCGGCGTCAACCTGAGCCAGGCCCTCTATCGCCAGTCCAACTGGATCAATCTGGACATCACCGAAAAGGCTGCCACCCAGACCGAGGTCAGCTACAAGCAGGTGCAGCAGACGCTGATCCTGCGTGCCACCCAGGCCTATTTCGACGTACTGAACGCCGAAGATGCCCTGAGTTTCGTGCAGGCCAACAAGGAGGCGGTCAGCCGTCAGCTCGACCAGACCAAACAGCGTTTCGAAGTGGGCCTGAGCGCCATGACCGATGTGCACGAGGCCCAGGCCCAGTTTGACCAAGCCCTGGCCGAAGAGATTGCCGCCGAGAATGCGGTCAACAACGCCAGGGAAGCCCTGCGTGAACTGACCAACATGAATTACAGCCGGCTGAACAAGCTCAATACCGACAGCTTCAGCCCTCAGGCCTCGGTGACGACAGCCGATGCCTGGCTGGAGATCGCCCTGGAACAGAACCTGGAACTGCACCGCCAGCGCATCGGCAAGGACATCGCCAACGAGCAGATTGGTCTGGCTCAGTCCGGTCACCTGCCCACCCTGGATCTGAGTGCGGGACTCAACAGCTATTACACCAATTACGAGCAGAGCGACTCCAGTGATGGCACCCTGAACGAAGGCACCGTCGGGCTGACGCTCTCCCTGCCGGTATTCAGCGGCGGCGCCACCAGCTCGCAGGTGAAACAGGCCCGGCACAACTATGTGGCGGCCAGCGAGCAGCTGGAGCGCAGCTTCCGCTCGGTACAGAGCCAGGTGTACTCTTCGTTCAACGACGTGAATGCGTCCATCGGATCCATTCGCGCCTTCGAACAATTCGTCATCTCGGCCCAGAGCGCACTCGACGCCACCGAGGCGGGTTACGAAGTGGGCACCCGCACCATCGTCGACGTACTTGACGCCACCCGCCAGCTGTACGATGCCAAGCAGAATCTGTCTGCCGCTCGCTACAACTACATCCTGAGTCAGCTGCAGCTGAAGCAGGCCGCCGGCAACCTGACCGAACAGGATCTGGTGGATATCAACAACGGTCTGCAACGCTGATAGAAGGCCCGAAGCACGGATAAAAAAGGGAAGGCATCACGCCAAGCCATTCCCCTTTCGTGTGCATAAGGTGAGTGGTTGATAACACATGGATGC
>NZ_MDKE01000026.1 GCF_001870485.1 Oceanisphaera psychrotolerans
GATTAGAGATTAGAGATTAGAGATTAGAGATTAGAGATTAGAGATTAGAGATTAGAGATTAGGGATTAGAGATTAGAGATTAGAGATTAGAAGATTCGGGCCTGTGGACGGCGACGTTCAAATCCCCATTCCCCAGTCCCGAATCCCGGTTGCTTAGACGCCCTGACGGGCTTCGCGCATCAACCGTTTCATGTCGCGAATGGCCTTTTCCAGACCGTCGAAGGCGGCACGGGCGATGATGGCATGACCGATGTTCAGCTCCAGCATCTCGGGGATGGCGGCTATCGGTTTGACGTTGTGATAATGCAGGCCGTGGCCACCGTTGACCTTCAAGCCCAGATCGTGAGCGTAAGAGGCGGAGGCTGAAATACGTTTCAGCTCGGCCAGTTGCTCGGCTTCATTGGGCGCATCGGCATAATGACCGGTATGGATCTCGATGTAAGGTGCACCGGTGGCCACCACCGCATCGATCTGGGCCCGATCGGCATCGATAAACAGCGACACCTTGATGCCGGCCTCGCTCAGCCGGGCAACCGCCGCGCCGACCTTGTCGAGCTGGCCGGCCACATCCAGGCCGCCTTCGGTGGTGACTTCTTCCCGCTTTTCCGGCACCAGACACACGAAAGCCGGCTTGATGCGACAGGCGATATCCAGCATTTCATCGGTGACCGCCATTTCCAGGTTCATCCGGGTTTGAATGGTCTGGCTCAGGATTTCCACGTCCCGATCGATGATATGACGCCGGTCCTCACGCAGATGCACGGTAATGCCATCCGCTCCCGCCCGTTCGGCCAGCGCCGCCGCCTGCACCGGATCCGGATAACTGGTGCCCCTGGCATTACGCAAGGTAGCAATGTGATCGATATTGACGCCTAAATACAATTCACTCACTGCGACTTCCTCTCTTTCCTTTGATAAACAGGGCTCGGCTACGCAAGGTCCGGCCGCCGAGATAGGGACCCAACGCCTGCCGACTGAAACGTTTGGCAGACACCAGCACCTCGGCACGACTCAAATCGAGCTCGGCCAGCGCATAAAGATGATCGCCCGGATAGGCACCTGGTTCATGCTTTGCCAGGGCGATAAAGCCGGATTCAGGCTGATACTGATACCACCCCTCGGGACAAACCGCCGAGCCGCTCCGGGCATCCTGGGTAAAATCGACGCCATAACCCAGTATGTTTAGCATATAAAACTCGAAATGACGCAGACAGGGCTCGATACCGTCGCCATTTGCCAGTTTTTTGAGCGTATCATGGTAGGCGTCAAACACCTCGTCGAACGGGGTCTGGGTTTCCAGCAGGTAGTAAATCAGTTCGTTGAGGTACAGGCCGCTGTACAGGGCCGTCCCCGTCAGCCGGATCGCCGGGGCGGTGGCTTCCGCATGATGCAGGTTTTTCAGCTCGCCCTTGCCGGCAAAGCCCAGTCTTAATGGCACAAAGGGCTGTAACAGCCCTTTGAGTGATGAACGTGGCTGGCGACTGCCCCTGGCCACCAGACTCTGGCGCCCCTGCTCCCGGGTAAACACCTCCACCAGCTGACTGGTTTCCCGGTAGGGCCGGCTATGAATGACGAAGGCGGCATGCGCCATGATCAGTCGTCACCATACCCCAGACTGCGCAGGGCCCGCTCGTCATCGGCCCAGCCGGACTTGACCTTGACCCACAGCTCGAGAAAGACCTTTTGCTCCAGCAGTCGCTCCAGATCCAGTCGCGCCTCGGTACCGATAATCTTGAGCTTTTCGCCCTTGTTACCAATCACCATCCGCTTCTGGCCGCTGCGCTCCACCAGGATCAGGCCGTTGATGTGCACGATACCCTGCTCGTTGACCTGGTAGCGCTCGATTTCCACCGTCACCGAATAGGGCAACTCTTCGCCCATGAAACGCATCAGCTTCTCGCGGATGATCTCCGCCGCCATGAAGCGGGACGAGCGGTCGGTGATGTAATCTTCCGGGAAGTAATGCAGGGACGGCTTCAGTCGTGAGCGGGCCAGCTTGGCGATGGTGTCCACATTGGTGCCTTTTTCCGCAGAAATCGGCACTATGTCGGCAAAGTCCATCTGTTGTGCCAGCCACTGCATATGGGGTAGCAGTTCGTCCTTGCTCTCGACGTTGTCGATCTTGTTGATCGCCAGCACCACCGGACAATCCATACGGCGCAGCTTGTTCAGCACCATCTCGTCATCGGCGGTCCATTTGGTACCTTCCACCATGAACACCACCATTTCCACGTCGCCCAGCGAACTGGAGGCGGCACGGTTCATCAAACGGTTGATGGCGCGCTTTTCCTCGATATGCAGGCCGGGAGTATCCACATAGATAGCCTGATAGGCACCTTCTGTATCGATACCCATGATGCGATGGCGCGTGGTCTGCGGCTTGCGCGAGGTAATACTGACCTTCTGCCCCAGCAGTTGGTTCAGCAGGGTCGACTTGCCCACGTTGGGGCGGCCGACGATGGCAATAAAGCCGCAATAGGTCTGTTCTTGTTCGGTCATAGCATGATATCCAGGGCGTGTTCGGCGGCAGACTGTTCGGCCTTGCGACGGCTGGTGCCAATGCCCACCACCGGCTGAGGCACACCATCAATCTGACAATGCACGGTAAATTTCTGATTGTGGGCTTCGCCGATCACGTCCACGACGGTGTAGGTTGGCAAGGGCTTGCGTTTGCCCTGCAACAACTCCTGCAGCCGGGTCTTGGGATCTTTCTGGTCGATGCCCGGCTGAATATCATTCAGACGCTCGTCATACCACGCCAGCAACAGCTGCTGTATCCGCCCGATATCCGTATCCAGATAAATGGCGCCGATCAGAGCCTCTACCGCATCGGCCAGAATAGACTCCCGCCGGTAACCGCCGCTTTTCAGCTCGCCCGGCCCCAGGATCAGATACTCTCCCAGCTCAAACTCCCGCGCCAGCTCGGCCAGGGTCTTTTCCCGCACCAGGGTGGCACGCATGCGCGACATGTCCCCTTCGTTCACCTTGGGAAAACGGTGAAACAGGGCATCGGCAATCACCATGCTGAGAATGGAATCACCCAGAAACTCCAGCCGCTCGTTATGGCGTGAGCCGGCGCTTCTGTGCGTCAGGGCGCGTACCAGCATGGCTTCATCATTGAAGGTATGGCCCAGTTTTTTTTGCAGAATATTCAATTTTTTCATTAACGAATCGCGCCTATGCGGCTGAAACGCACATCGCTCGGCACCCATGCGGGCAACCAGCTGTCGGCGTTACGTTCAAACTCAAAGCTAATCCAGATAGCCACCGCCTTGCCCACCAGGTTTTCTTCGGGCACGAAGCCCCAGAAGCGGCTGTCGGTGCTGTTGTCCCTGTTGTCACCCATGGCAAAGTAGTGCCCCTCGGGGACCACCCACTCATTCCGCGCCGTGTCCGGCTGACGGTAATACATGGATACCCGGTCGGGCAACAGCGGATTACGCAGTATGTCATGGGGCTCGTCGGTCAGACGCTCGCGGTAATGCTCGAGCGGAATGCCCATCTGGGTAAACTCACCACTTTGTTTGTATTCAAGTGCGACCGGAGCAAAGTCGGGACAAGCGTCACCGTCACAGGCCGGCTTGATAAACAGCTGCTTGTCCTGGTAAACGATGCGATCCCCGGGCAGGCCGATCACCCGCTTGATGTAATCGATACGGGTATCTTCCGGATACTTGAACACCACCACGTCGCCCCGCTCGGGCGTGCCGGTCGGAATGATCCGGGTATTGCCGACCGGCTCCTTCAGACCATAGGCAAACTTCTCCACCAGAATGAAGTCGCCCACCAGCAGGGTCGGCATCATGGAACCGGACGGTATCTGAAACGGTTCATAGATAAAGGAGCGCAGCACCAGTACCACCGCAATCACCGGGAAGATGGATCTGGCCTGTTCAATCCAGCCCGGTACCCGGGCCACCCGGGTCAGTACCGTCGCATCCACCTTGTTGCCGTGGGCCAGCTGGGCCTCGGCAATCTTGCGGGCCCGTTGTGGCGCCCAGATCCATTTATCACAAGCCCAGATGATACCGGTGACCAGCGTCACCAGCACCAGGATCAGGGCAAAAGTACTTGCCATGGTTACTTATCCTTTCCCACGTGGAGGATGGCCAGGAAGGCATCCTGGGGAATATCGACCCGCCCCAGGGACTTCATGCGCTTCTTGCCTTCTTTCTGCTTGGCCAGCAGCTTTTTCTTCCGGCTGACATCGCCGCCATAACACTTGGCGGTCACGTCCTTGCGCAGGGCCTTGACCGTGCTGCGCGAGATGATCTGGTTGCCGATGGCAGCCTGAATGGCGATATCGAACATCTGCCGCGGGATCAGCTCGCGCATTTTTTCCACCAGCTGACGACCACGATAGGGGGCGTTGTCCTTGTGGGTGATAATGGCCAGCGCATCGACCCGATCGCCGTTGATCAGGATATCCAGCCGCACCATGTCGGCAGTTTCAAAACGCTTGAAGCCATAATCCAGCGAAGCATAGCCCCGGCTACAGGACTTGAGACGATCGAAGAAGTCGAGCACCACTTCCGCCATCGGAATATCATAGCTCAGCGCCACCTGGTTACCGTGATAGACCATGTTGGTCTGCACGCCCCGTTTCTCGATACAGAGGGTGATCACGTTGCCCAGATATTCCTGCGGCACCAGAATATTACACTCGGCGATGGGCTCGCGCAGTTCCTCGATGTTGTTGGTGGGCGGCAGGTTGGACGGACTGTCGATGTGGATGGTTTCACCATCGGTCTTGACGATTTCGTACACCACGGTCGGCGCCGTGGTGATCAGATCCAGATCGTATTCCCGCTCCAGTCGCTCCTGAACGATTTCCATGTGCAGCATGCCAAGGAAACCACAGCGGAAGCCAAAGCCCAGGGCGTTGGAGGTTTCCGGCTCATAGAACAGCGAGGCATCGTTCAGCGACAGCTTGTCCAGGGCATCACGGAAGGCTTCATAGTCATCGCTGGAAATGGGGAACAGGCCCGCATAAACCTGCGGTTTGACCTTCTTGAAGCCGGGCAGCGCTTTTTCGGCACCGTGTTTGGCGTGGGTCAGGGTATCCCCCACCGGCGCGCCGTGGATTTCCTTGATGCCGCAGACGACCCAGCCCACTTCACCGCAGTTCAGGCCATCGGTGTCTTTCTGCTTGGGAGTGAAAATACCGATACGGTCCACGCCCCACACCTGACCGGTGCTCATCACCTTGATCTTGTCGTTTTTCTTCAGGTTGCCGTGCTTGATGCGCACCAGCGACACCACGCCCAGGTAGGGGTCGAACCAGGAGTCGATGATCAGCGCCTGCAGCGGTCCTTCGGGGTTGCCGACCGGCGGCGGGATTTGCTTGACGATGGTTTCCAGCACCGCATCCACCCCCAGACCGGTCTTGGCCGAGCAGCGTACCGCATCGATGGCGTCGATGCCGACGATGTCTTCTATCTCCTGTGCCACCCGCTCCGGCTCTGCCTGAGGCAGGTCGATCTTGTTCAGTACCGGCACCACTTCCAGGTCCATGTCCAGCGCCGTGTAACAGTTGGCCAGAGTCTGTGCCTCAACGCCCTGACCTGCATCCACTACCAGCAATGCGCCCTCACAGGCGGCAAGAGAACGGGATACTTCGTAAGAGAAGTCGACGTGTCCCGGGGTATCGATAAAGTTCAGCTGGTACTGTTCGCCGTCATTGGCCTGGTAGTTCAGGGTCACACTCTGGGCCTTGATGGTAATGCCACGCTCCCGCTCCAGATCCATGGAATCGAGAACCTGCTGCTGCATTTCCCGATCGGACAAACCGCCGCATACCTGGATCAGGCGATCGGACAGGGTGGACTTGCCGTGGTCTATATGAGCGATGACGGAAAAGTTACGAATATGCTTCATGATGCAATAAGGAGTCCGTAGTCTGAAAAGCGAGAGTCAAAGGCGGGATTCTACTGGATTAGCCCTACCGTGGCCAATCCTTAGTCGATATTGGCCACCGGGATCACCGGTCCGATAATCACCGGCTCGGTCTGTATCCTGCCGGAGCCTCGGGCCCGGCGGGACGCCAGCACAAACCCCGCGCTGCCGCCGATAGCCGCCCCCGCTAGGGTGCCGCCGTCGCCCAGCCCCAGTCCGATGCTCGCCAACCCGGCACCACCCAGCAGCAGCAGTAAGGGCAGCAGATACACCAGCAGGGCGCTGGTGAGCAGACTCTGTTCGGGAATGCCGATGCGAACCTGTTGATTCACGGCCAGCGGCAAGTCGGTGGCAATCACGAAACGGTGATCCCGCCCGGGCAACGCCTTCGACACCAGACCGGTACCGCAAGTACTGTTTTGCTTGCACTGACCACAGGCCGACTTGCTGAAACAAGCCACCTCCACGCCGTTCTCATGCACCGCCATGACGGTAGCGATCTCTTCAATCATGGTGTCATCCCGGGAGTAATCGACTCGGCTATCCGGCGAGCGGTGTCGGCGGGAATCGCCCCCACCACGGTAATCTCGACCCGGGCCGGATTGATCAGGCTGACCAGGTGGGTCGCTCCCTGACGCACCAGTTGCTGCTGCGCCTCGCCTCCGGTGCCGGCCTGGGCCACATAAACGGACACATCCACCAGTCCGTTGGACAACATCAGGTAATCCACCGGTTGTTCGGTCACCGGCAATTTGTGCTTATCCTGAGAGCGCAGTTCAAACCCTTCGGGCACCCAGCCTGTTTGCCAGGGCAAGCCGTGTTGAGCATTCGGGGACTGCTCCACCGCCGGCATCACCGGTGGCAGGCGGGCGGCTTTCAACTCGTGAATCAGGGCGCTAGGCTCCTCGCTGATGCGCAGGGCCACCCCCATACTCTGCTCGACGACCCCAAGCTCCGGATCCAGTGTATCCAGCTTCACTAGCAGGCCGCTTTCCTGATCCAGCCACAACACATAGCCGTAACAATGCTCCGCCCTGGGCACCAGTCGCACCACCTGCGCCACCCGCCCAAGCACTCGGCTGCGCCCGGCAAACACCGCATCGTACTGGGTCAGCAGTGGTTCCAGCGGTATTCGCTGCAAACGATAAAAAAGCCCGGGCAGGCTGGATCCTTTGAGGGTATAACCATGGTGGCTCACATCAAAAAAGCTGGTTTCGCCATCCCGCTGCACGAATTCCCGTGGCCGGCCATTGAGGTAAGTGAGGTGGGTAAGCGCCTCGCCATCGAGATGGCCGCGGGTCAGGCGCTTGGACTCAAGCTGCCCCTGACTGTATTCAACCAGCGTCAACTCGAAATTAAGTTGCCGATAAGACTGCTGCATTTGCTGCAACAAGGCTTCGGCCGATTCATTCTCGGCCACGGCAACACAGGACCATGCCCACGCAAACAACAGGGCAACCGCACGCAGTCCGTTTATTCTCAAGACGTATTACCTTCAGTTCTGGTGCAGTCGTTGCTGCAACTCGTGATCCACCAACAACTCCTGAATGCGGCGCTGTTGTTCCAGCAGGGTCTGCTCATTCGAACGGCCAGGCGACTCGAACTGATAATTCAGACTCACCGGGGCCGCCCCGCCACTCAAGGGGACCGTATTCAATACGGGAGACTGAAGATCGTTCTGACTGTATTGCTGCACCCCGACGATCACCGCCGCCGACACCGAGGCCGCCACCGCAAACTGCCCCAAATGGCGCAACATGGGGGCTACCCGGCCAAACAGCGGTCGTACCACCCCGGCTTTCTCCACCCGCGGTGCCGAAGGCGCCGGCGCCGCAATAATAGCAGGCTCGTCGGCCAGGGCCGCCGCCACCCGCTCGCTTAAATCAAGCTGCAGGTGATGTGGCAATTCATTACGCAAGGCATCGCCGTAAAAGTGATAACGGCCGAAGGTGTCGGACAGCTCACGATCGTTGCCAAGCTGCTCCAGCAAGGCACTATCCTGAATTTCTCCATCAACCAGTGCCGAGATGTGCTCTTTGTTAGCCATAACAGTTGTTCTCCGTTCAACCCTGAAGTAACGGCTGGACCCGCTTGTCGATCGCCTCGCGCGCCCGAAAAATGCGGGAGCGAACCGTTCCGACCGGACAGTCCATCACGTTGGCAATTTCCTCGTAGCTCATCCCTTCCATCTCTCGCAAGGTAATCGCCGTTTTGAGATCTTCCGGAAGTGCATCAATGGTTTCGAATATCGCCCGCTTGATCTCTTCCGACAACACCAGGTGTTCCGGTGACGCCAGCTCTTTCAGACCATCGCCGCCGTCGTAATATTCCGCATCGTCAATTTCAACATCGCTGCCCGGAGGACGTCGGCGCTGGGCCACCAGATAATTCTTCGCCGTGTTCACCGCGATCCGGTACAGCCAGGTAAAAAAGGCGCTCTCGCCCCGGAATCCGGGCAAGGCCCGGTACGCCTTGATAAAAGCCTCTTGCGTCACATCCGGTACGTCTCCTGGGTTAGACACATACCGAGACACCAGGTTCGCCACTTTATGTTGATATTTTTTTACCAGCAGGCTGTACGCATTTTTATCGCCGCGCTGGACCCGTTCAACCAGCTGCTGGTCCGTTGAATTATCGCTCATGCGAGCCGCGTAACCTCCGATTAATCCGGTATTTGCCACACCGGCCCGTAACAAGCGCACCTAAATAGACTACCGGTGCGGAGAAAAGTTCTGAACTCATTTGAGAAATGTGATTCCGGCTGCGCCTGCGCCCAGCTTGGGATAACATAGAAAAATTATCCATTCTGGGCTCATGATACTTTATGAAGGATCCCGTTGAATACCTCTGCGACGTACTCATCATTGGCAGCGGTGCCGCTGGCCTGTCACTCGCGCTGAAACTGGCCGATCACGCCAGGGTTCATGTGCTCAGCAAAGGCCCGCTGGCCGAAGGGTCGACGCTCTATGCCCAAGGTGGCATTGCCGCCGTATTCGATGAAACCGACAGCATTGAATCCCACGTTGCCGACACCCTGATCGCCGGGGCCGGGCTCTGTGATGAAGCCGTGGTGCAACTGACGGCCAGCAACGCCCCCGACGCCATTCAATGGCTGATTGGCCAGGGTGTGCCCTTCGATACCGAAGAGTCTGCTCAGGGTGAGTCTTCTTATCACCTGACCCGAGAAGGCGGCCACAGTCACCGACGCATCTTCCACGCCGCCGATGCGACCGGGCGGGCGGTACAGATGACGCTGACCGAACAGGTACAGCAGCATCCCAACATCCATATTCTGGAGCGGGTCAATGCCCTGGATCTGATCACCAGCGCCAAACTGGGGCTGCCCGGAAACCGGGTGCTGGGGGCCTATGTCTGGAACCGCAACAAGGAACGGGTGGAAACGGTACGAGCCCGCTTTATCGCCATGGCCACCGGTGGCGCCTCCAAGGTCTATCAGTATACCTCCAACCCGGATGTCAGCTCCGGCGACGGTATTGCCATGGCATGGCGCGCCGGTTGCCGGGTGGCCAACATGGAATTCAACCAGTTTCACCCTACCAGCCTGTTCCACCCGGCAGACAACAATTTTCTGCTGAGCGAGGCACTGCGGGGCGAAGGCGCGCTGCTCAAACGTCCCGACGGCAGCCGCTTCATGCCCGATTATGACGAACGAGGCGAACTGGCCCCTCGTGACATCGTGGCCCGCGCCATCGACCATGAAATGAAGCGTCTCGGCGCCGAGTGCATGTATCTGGACATCAGCCACCAGCCGGCGGACTTCATCCTCAAGCACTTCCCCACCATTTATGAGCGCTGTCTCAAGGTCGGCATCGACATCACCCGGCAACCGATGCCGGTGGTGCCGGCGGCCCATTATACCTGTGGTGGTGTTATGGTGGATCAGCAGGGGTGCACCGATATCGAGGGCCTCTACGCCATCGGCGAGGTGTCCTATACCGGACTGCATGGCGCCAACCGCATGGCCTCCAATTCCTTGCTGGAGTGTATTGTCTTTGCCCGCGCCGCCGGCGAAGACATACTGGACAAACTGGCGGACACACCGGTACCGCCGGTATTGCCGTTATGGGATGAAAGCCAGGTCGCCAACTCGGATGAAGAAGTGGTGATCCACCACAACTGGCATGAGCTGCGGCTGTTCATGTGGGACTACGTCGGCATCGTCCGCTCCAACAAGCGGCTGGAGCGCGCCAAGCGCCGTATCGACCTGCTGCAACAGGAAATTCAGGAGTACTACGCCAACTTCCGGGTCAGCAACAACCTGCTGGAACTGCGCAACCTGGTACAGGTGGCGGAGTTGATCGTGCGCTCGGCGATGGAACGCAAGGAATCCCGCGGTCTGCATTACACTCTGGATTACCCCGAGCAGCTGGCGGACCCCAAGCCGACCATCATGGTCCCGAGCAACTATATGGTCAGGAAAGCAACCCGCTAGCTGGCCAGCAGCACCCGCTGCGACAGGCGCCGGAACACCGTATCCGGCACCGCATCCTGAAACAGCCACAGCGGCGGCCAGGGATCGCCTTCCAGCACCAGCAACAAAAAGCCGGGTCCGGCCCGGCTGTATCGCGACAGGACGCCGCTACGCCCGTTCAGACTGAGCACCCCGTTGTTGTATTCTCCCTGCGGCCGGTAAGCCGCACTCTGGCGCCACAGCACTATCGACACCAGCAGCCAGCCGGGGACAAACCAGAACAGGCGATCCGCGGCCAGCAACAGTACGGCGGGCAACCACAAGCAGGTCGCCGCCGCCAGCAGATAACAACGATGCAGCCGGGAGGGCTCAGCGTTGATTGCGAATCTGGTTACGCTCAAGAATATGTTCCACCATGGCCTGAAACTCGGCATTTTTGGAACGCTCATGCCCCATGAACCAGGCGAACAGGTCAGGATCATCGCACTCCAGCAGATGCCGGAATACCACTTTATGTGCTTCACTCAGCCCATCGTATTCGTGCTCGACAAAGGGGGCCAGGATCACGTCCAGTTCCAGCATGCCACGACGGCAGGCCCAGATCAGACGGGGTTTATCGGAAATATTGAGCATGATGGCTTCCAGAAAAATAAAACAAAGCTCATGTTATAAGGTCGAATCAATACTGACAAATGTGTTGGCCATCTTTACCATGAAGGTCACACTAACTGATTGATAGCTAACAAAGGGAGTGCCCGTGTTGACTCTTGCTTCTTCTCCCATGCTTTACCCCCTCGGCGACAGGGGCGTGATCGGCCTGACCGGTGCAGACAGAACCAAATATCTGCAGGGACAGGTCACCTGTGACGTAAACAGGCTGAATGCCGGCGACGCCACACCGGGTGGCCACTGCGACAGCAAAGGCAAGCTGTGGGCGCCGTTCTGGCTGGCCAACCTGGGCGAACAGCTGCTGCTGGTGCTCAACCAGTCACTGCTCGCACGCCAGTTGCCGGAGCTGAAAAAATTCGCGGTGTTTGCCAACACCGAGGTGGAGGACGTCACCGCACACTGGCAGGTCTTTGGCCTGGCCGGCGAAGGTCTGTCCCACTGGCTCAATAATCATGTCGGCGACGGCAACCTGTGGCAAGGTGGCATCGTGATACCGGTGGCGGCCGAACATGCACTGCTGCTGCTGCCGCTGGACGCCGAGGTACCCGAACTCCCGCGCGGCAGCGAGCAGGAATGGCAGGGGCTGATGATCCATGCCGGCCTGCCCGACATGGAGGCCGAGCATCAGGGGGAATATATTCCGCAGATGCTCAACCTGCAGGCCATCGGTGGCATCAGTTTCACCAAGGGCTGCTACATGGGCCAGGAAACCGTGGCCCGCGCCAAATACCGGGGCGCCAACAAGAAAGCGATGTTTATACTGGCCGGCACCGCCTCGGACAGCATCGCCGCCAATCAGGATCTGGAGCTGCAACTGGGCGATAACTGGCGCCGGGCCGGCACCGTGCTCAGTGTCTGGCAGCAGGATGGCGACTGCCTGCTGACGGCGGTGCTGAACAAGGATCTGGAGGCCGACGCGGTATTCCGCCTCAAGGGGCAGGATGACAGCCGCCTCACTCTGCAACCCCTGCCTTACGATCTGGTGGACTGAGCACCAATCGCCGCCTCCTTTAACCAGGCGGCGGCCTTGCCCAGGGGCCGCTGCTTGTGCCAGATAAGTTCCAGTGCCACCGGCCAGTCATGATCGTCAAATGCCAGCGCAGGCGAGACCAGATAACCATTATCCAGTGCGCCAGCCACCACATGTTCGGGCACAAAGGCCCAGCCCAGATTGCGCTGCACCAGTTCAACAATGACCCAGTGGCTTTCAACCCACCAGACATCGGCCGCCACCCGTAACCGCACCTTTTCTTCACTGTCGTTACGGGTCGCCACCATCAGTTGCCGATAGCGCTTTAGCTCTTCCCACCCCACCTGCTGACGAGCCAGATCATGCTCTGGCGCGCAGACAACTTTCAACGGCACCCAGCCCAACGCATGAAAATTCAGTGCCGAAGGCAGAATTTCCTGACGCCACATAATGCCCAGATCGACCCGCTCTTCCAGCACCATGCGGCTGACATCCTCCATCAGCGGAAACAGCAGCTCCAGCTCCACACTGGGAAAACGGCGGGCAAACTCGTCCATCAGGGCTCCCAGCTGCTCCAGGGGATACAGTTCATCAACCGCCAGTACCAGCCGGCTCTCCACTCCTTCGCCCAGGCTTTTGGCGACCCCGCGAAAGTGCTCGCAGCGCTCGAGTATCACCCGCGCCTCCACCAGTAGCCGCTCCCCGGCCGGCGTCAGGCGGGGATAGCGGCCGCTACGCAAAAACAGGCTGTTGCCCAGATCGATTTCCAGGTTGGACACGGCGGTGCTGATCACCGACTGCACCTTGCCCAATCGGCGGGCGGCGGCAGAAAAAGAGCCGGTCTCCACGGTCGCCACAAAGGCCTGCAACTGCTCCAATGAGAAACTCATCTATCTATAAATCCGATACATTCCAACTTTGATACAGGATATTAGCAGATAGAATCAGCCTCTCAGACGATAAAATCAGCAAGGAATCTTCATGCGCACCACCAAAGATCGAATTCGCCACACCCTGGGTTTTGAGGTGATAGGTCTGCTTATCTTCGCCCCGCTGGCCAGCTGGGTATTCGGCTTCGACCTCCACCTGATGGGTGTCATGGCGGTGGTCGGTTCCATCATCGCCACCCTGTGGAACTATGTCTACAACCTGCTGTTCGATCACGCCATGCTGAGACTGCGCGGTGATGTGCGCAAAACAGTCCCGTTGCGAGTGTTCCACGCCCTGCTGTTCGAGGGGGGTCTGCTGCTGCTGTTCATGCCGATGATCGCCTGGTACCTGGGAATCACCCTGTGGGAGGCCTTCATGATGGATATCGCCATGGCCACCTTTTATCTGATCTATGCCTTCGTCTACAACCTGATCTACGACCAGGTTTTCCCTATCCCCCAGCCGACCCGGGCCGTTCAGAAATAGAAAAACGCTCTCGCAATAACGGCAACCCAAAGGTTGCCGTTATTGCGAACAGGTTCGGAAAGGGCTCAGCGAGAGAACGCCAGATCCCGCAGGAACAGCGCGAGCGAGGGGAAAAGGATTAACAGCGACGACACCATCACCAGGATCAGCACAAAGGGCAGCGAGCCACGTACCACATCCATGTACCGACGCCGAAACACCGCCACCGCGGTAAAAATATTGCAGCCAAAGGGCGGTGTGACGGCACCGATGGCCACCTGCAAGGTGATGATGACGCCGACCAGTACCTTGTCCAGTTCCAGACGATCAATCTCGGGCAGAAAGATGGGCACCATGATCAGGATGACCACGATGGAGTCGACGAACATGCAGCCGACGAAGAAGGCGATGGAGATGGCCAGCAACAGGCCGAACTCATTCGCCTCATTCAGCCCCAGTCCCGCCATGATGGCCTGAGGGATCTGGGCGAAGGAAATCACCCAGGAAAAGGCGCTGCCTGTCGCCACCAGAATGAAGACCACGGCGGTAATCACGCCGGTGGACTTGGCAATGTCCAGTACATCCTTCACTTTCAGTTCCCGGAACAGCCCCACCTCAAGCAACAGCGCATAGAGTACACAGACCGAAGCGGCTTCGGTCGGGCTGAAAATGCCGCCGTAAATACCGACTATCACTATGATGGGGAAACCCAACGGCCAGATGGCATCCCGGGTTGTCTTGAGCCGCTCGGCCAGAGTCGCCTTGGCTACCGTCGGCACCTCGTTCCTGATGGCAAAAAACACCGAATAGATGGAAAACAGTACCAGGATAAGCAGGCCGGGGGCGATACCGGCAATGAAGAGTTCGGAAATGGAGGTCTGTGCGATACCGCCATAAATGATCATGCCGATACTCGGCGGGATCAGCAGCGCAATGCCACTGGCACTGATGATCAACGACAACGAGAACGAATCCTTATAGCCATTCTGGATCAGCTTGGGATGCAAGGGGGAGCCCACCGCCACCACGGTGGCCTGGGTAGAGCCCGATACCGCGCCGAACATGGTGCAGGCCGCCGCGGTACTGACCGCAAGGCCCCCCTTGTAGTGCCCGATATAAGCCATCACCATGTCAATCAGCCTGGTCGCCGAGCGCCCCTTGGTCATGATATCCGCCGCCAGGATAAACATCGGAACCGCAATCAGGGAAGCGGGACGGATCCCGGCAAACATCTGCTGGATCATGAACTGGGAATTGCCGAAGCCGTTGAACTGCACGTAAAAGCCAATCAGTGTCGCGACCATCATCGGTACCATCATCGGGAAACCGAACAACAGCAACACCACCATGGCCGTCAGCATCAAGGAGGTCATATCCATATTAAAATCCCTAAATTTCCGCCATGGATTCATACTCTTCGCTAGTGACATCACTGGCCAAGAAAATGGCTTTGTTGCTCAGGTTTTTTATCCCGGCTACAAAGTACTCAAACCCGGTAATAAACAGACTGACCGGCACCCACAGGTAAATGCTGTACACCGGTATTTGCAAGGCAGGCAGTACCTGGCCACGGGGAGCCACCCACTGTATGTATTGCACCGAAAAGTAACAGATAGTGAAAATACAGGCGGAGGTGACAAAGGTAATGATGACCATCAGGAACTTCTGAAACCGCTTGGGCAGGGCATCAAAAATGGCCGTCATTCTGATATGGCTGCCATGCCTGGCCGCAAAACTGGTACCGGCAAAGGTCACCAGAATAATCAGAATGCTGTTTACCTCTTCCGCAAAGAACAGGCCCTGATTGAACAGGACACGACCAATCACATTGGCAATATTGTTGGTGGCCATCAACAGCACGCTGGCAATCAGGATGGCACCTTCCACCCTGTTGATGACGCCAATACCATAACGATAGCCTGAGCGGATCAGGCCGGGAGACGAGTGAGTCATCCGCAGCTCCTAAGAGAGAGAAACACCAGGGTGGTGCCGAGCCGGGGCCGGCACCACCTGTGCCGTTACTTGCCTGTTGCTTCCAGCAGATCCGCACTCATCTGATCGAGCACCGCTTTACCGGAGTCGCCGGTCATGGCGACAAAGCGCTCCTTGACCGGCGCAGAAGCGGTACGGAACAGCTCCCGCTGTTGCTCGTCGAGGGAAACAAACTGCATGTCCGGTTTTGCCGCATTTATCTTGGCGATAGAGTCATTTTCCAGACCTTCCCGGTATTGCAGGATATAGTCGGTCGCCTCGGCCGTTGCCTTCTGGATCAGCATCTGATCCTGTTCGGACAAGCCGTCATAGAAGGCTTTATTGGCCATGACCGCGGTGGTAAAGATGTTATGGCCGATATCGGTAATGACGTCGGTTACTTCATACGTCTTGGTGGATTCGATGTAGAACATCGGGTTTTCCTGGCCCTGAATCATCTTGGTCTGCAAGGCACCAAACACCTCCCCCCAGGGCAGCGGAGTGGGGACGGCACCAAACGACTTGTAGGTTTCCACCAGCAATGGCGAGGTCATTACCCGGATCTTGACCCCATTCAGTTCCTCGGGCGAGGTAAAGGGCTTCTGGGTAGTGATATGTACCCGACCTTCCGGGAACATGCTCAGCAGCTCCAGCCCCTTGTCGGCATACAGTTGGGGAAAATGCTCGTTGATCACCTTGGAGTGCTTGAAAAAGTAGTCGAGTTCGCTCGGCTTCTCGGGCAGCACGTACGGCATCAGAAAAACCTGCGCCTCGGGGATCAGGCTGCCGGTAAAGCCGGGAGACTGATCGACAAACTGCAGAATTCCCGCCTGAGCCTGCTCCATGACATCCACCGACTCCCCTAGGGTACCGAAGGGATAAATCTGCACTTTGTGAGCCGAGTTGGCTTCGATTACGTCCTTGAACTTGGTGGCATACACCCCCTGAACTTCGTTCAGGCTTTCTTCAATCGCATATTTCCAGTTAGCGGCACTCGCCGGCACAGCTGCCAGCGCCAGCGCCACGGCAGAAAGACGGAAGGTCATGCCCAGTGCTTGCTTGCTCATATCAGTAATCCCTCTGATGGTCGATTCCACATAAAAAAAGATTCATGTCGCTCATCGAGCGCTCAGTTCGATGAATCCAGCTACGATGCTTCCTGAAGATTCATCGTAACGATGCCATGACAGCGTTACTGTACCGGACAATGCCGGAACTTTTTTTTGTGTAAACGACACCAGAGTGACGACTTCTTCTGTTATTCGCCTTCACAACAGAAAATGTGTAGGCGGAGGGGGGGCGTTCAGCATATCGGCCAAAAACTGCAGCCCACGCCTGAGCCGGGAGCGACTGCTTTCGCAACCCAGGCTGAGGCGTACCCGACCCGGTTTGCATTCTGCATCCACCACAAAGGGCTGGTAACCGGTAATCAGTATATTGGCCTGACGCGCCGAGCCCAGCAGCTCTTCGCCCCCCCAGCCCGGGGGCAACTGCAACCACAGATGCATGCCGTTCGGATGGCTGTCGTATTCGAACCCGGCCAGTATCTCCCTGGCCAGCTGCTGTCTGGCCGCAAATTCCTGTTGCTGATATTCAATCAGCCGGGCCAGGGTGCCATTCAGAATCCACTGGCTGGTGACCTCAAATCCCAGTGGCGTGGCCATCCAGCTCGATGCCGCCAGCTGAGCCAGCGAATGCTGCAGCAAGTGCCGCGGCACCACCACAAAGCCGCAGCGCAGACCCGGAGCCACCGTCTTGGTCAGGCTGGTCACGTAAAATGCCTGATCCGGCAACAGGCTGGACAGGGGCGGCAGGCGCTCCGGTTCCAGGGCACCGTAAACATCGTCCTCGATCACCATCAGCTGATAATGCCGTACCAGCTCGGCGATCGCCTGACGCCGCTCCAGGCTCATATGACTGCTCGACGGGTTGCTCATGCTGGGGGTGCAACACAACACCTTGATTTTCTTCTTGCGGCAGGCATCTTCCAGCGCAGCGGGAATAATCCCTTCCCGATCGGTCGCCAGACCACATAATCGGACATTGAGCATACGCGAACGGGCGATCAGGCCGTGATCCACCAGCTCTTCGCAGGCCACCAGATCCCCGGGCTGCAACAGGGCGCCCATTGCCAGCATCAGGCCATGGGACGCCCCGTTGCAGAGCAGGATCCGCTCCGGTTCCACCGGAATCTTCTGCAACCCGAGCCACTGAGCGGCCGCCTCCAGGTGCGGCCGCTGCCCCTGTACCGGCCGCATGTGCCGGATTAAATGCTCGGTATTGCCCTGACCGATCCGCACCAGAGCTTCCCCAAACAACCGACTGAGTTCAGGGGTACAGATGGGGTGTGCGATAGACAGGTCGATGACCCGGCCCTCGGTGTCCTTGTCGTCGATCAGCATCAGCTTGGTTTTCTTGTCGGCACCGTAATCGCTGACAAAAGTGCCACTGCCGACGCAGGCCGAAATCAGGCCCAGTTTCTCCGCGTGGGCATAGGCATTGCTGACCGTTTGTACGCTGACCCCTAACTGCTCGGCCAGCATTCGGTGGGTTGGTAAACGGCTACCGGGCAGTAATTCTCCGCGGGCAATCGCCTCCTCCAGCGCCTTCGCAATGGCCAGATACTTGGGCATTTCCGTGTTCAGTAAAAGTTCAATGCTAATTGTCATAGTTCAATAATCTTATTGACATGAATAAATATGCTGGTGTGTACTGATAAAAGCAGCAACACGTTAGGACAATGATCACCGTCAATCCAGTCTTTCGGAGGATTGTCATGATTAAAGGGACTAATTGTACTACCTAGGCGCTATCGGCTTACGGGCCTGACGAGATAATACTCATGGACAAACACAGCCTGAACACCATCCAGCTTCATCCGGACGCCGCTCTGCCACGGATGCTGACGCATATCTCCTGGTTCCCTCGAACGCAAGGCCAGCACCGGCTCGATCGCTGATTAGCGGTTGAGTCTGCGGCTGCCTGCCGCGGGCTCAACCGCTAACCCCCACAAGCAACACCACAGTCCAACACCGACTGCTTGCCTCCGGGCCGGCAGGGGTTGGCGGTCTTGATCATCAGCTACAGAGATACTTTATATGCATAACCATGTCCCTAATTTCTCTATCGAGGAATACCAGCAGCGCCTGGCCAAAGTGCGTGCCGCCATGGACCGGCACGAAATCCAGACCCTGATCGTGCATGATCCGTCCAATATCGCCTGGATAACCGGCTATGACGGCTGGTCCTTCTACACCCCTCAGGTGGTGGTGGTCGGCATGAGCGGCGAGCCCATCTGGTACGGCCGACAGATGGATTCTAACGGCGCCAAACGGACAGTCTATCTGCAGGAAGAGAATATTACCTGGTACCCGGATCATTATGTGATGAACCCGCCGCTGCATGCCATGGAATATCTGGCCAACCAGATCCTCAAGCCCCGCGACTGGGCCTACGGCAACATCGGCATCGAGATGGATAACTACTACTTCAGCCCTACCGCCTATCTGGCGTTGCTGGAAAACCTGCCCGATGCCAAACTGGTGGACGCCACCGCACTGGTCAACTGGTGTCGGGCGGTCAAGTCCGAGACGGAACTCAGATACATGCGTATCGCCGCACGTATCGTGGAAAACATGCATCAGGCCGCCTTCGACATGATCGAGCCCGGTCTGCCCAAGAACCGGCTGGTGGCCGAAATATACCGGGTCGCGATGGAAGGGCATGATGGCCATTACGGCGATTATCCGGCCATCGTGCCCATGCTGCCCTCCGGCAAGGACGCCTCTGCGCCGCACCTGACCTGGGACGAGCGCCCCTTCAACAATAACGAAGGCACCTTCTTCGAAATTGCCGGCTGCCACCGGCGCTATCATTGCCCCATGTCGCGCACCATCTATCTGGGACAGCCCAGCGATGAGTTCCTGCGCGCCGAAGAGGCCCTCAACATGGGATTGGAAGCGGGCCTGGCTGCCGCCAAACCCGGCAACCGCTGCGCCGATATTGCCGACGCCCTCAACTCCACCCTGGCGGAGTTCGGCTTCGACCGGGAAGGCGCCCGCTGTGGCTACCCCATCGGGTTGAGCTATCCGCCGGACTGGGGCGAGCGCACCATGAGCCTGCGTAATACCGATCAGACCATACTGGAACCGGGCATGACCTTCCACTTCATGCCGGGGCTATGGCTGGATAACTGGGGCATGGAAACCACCGAAAGTATCGTAATCACCGAGAGCGGCGTAGAAACCCTGTGCAACTATCCGCGCCAACTGTTTGTGAAGAGGTAACAGACATGCAGGAAACCACCATCTCCGCCACGCTGGACTTTGAGCAGGACGGCAAGCAGCATGGCTTTCTGAAGCTACCCTACTCCAGCGATCATTCCGCCTGGGGCTGCATCATGATCCCGGTAACGGTCGTGAAAAACGGCACCGGCCCTACCGCCCTGCTGACCGGTGGCAACCATGGAGACGAGTACGAGGGCATCACCGCCCTGCTCAAGCTGGCCAACAATCTGGAACCGGAGCAGATACAGGGCAGGGTGATCATCATCCCGGCGATGAATTACCCGGCCGTACAAAATGGCAGCCGTACGTCCCCCATCGATCAGGGCAACATGAACCGCAGTTTCCCCGGCCACCCGGCGGGCAGCATGACCGAGCGTATCGCCGACTATTTCAGCCGCTATCTGGTGCCGTTGTGCGACTACGCCCTCGACATTCACTCCGGTGGCAGAACCCTGGACTTCATTCCCTTTTCCGCCGCTCACCGGCTGCCGAACCCGGGCCAGGAAGCCGCCTGCATCGAAGGCGCCAGGCTGTTCGGTACCCCCAACGTGGTGGTGATGTTCGAACTGGACACCGCCTCCCTGTACGACACCGCGGTGGAATCCCAGGGCAAGGTATTCGTCACCACCGAACTGTGTGGCGGCGGCACCAGCACTCCCGAGAGCATCGCCCTGGCCGATCGGGGGGTACATAATTTCCTGCTGTTCGCCGGCATTACCCGAGGCGATTATCAGTTGCCCGACACCCCGCCACGGCTACTGGATATGCCCGACGGTTCCTGCTATATGATGAGTGAGCACAAGGGCCTGCTGGAACTGTGCGTCTCGCTCGGCGATGAACTGAAAAAAGGGGATCTGGTGGCCCGCATTCACACGCTGGAACGCACCGGGCAACCACCGGTAGAATACCGCGCCAGGCGAGATGGGATCCTGGCCGGCCGACGTCATCCGGCGCTGGTGGATATCGGTGACACCTTCGCGGTACTGGCCATCGAAATGAATGCGTAAAGTAAGGCGAGCCACCTCACACACCGCGGTGGCGTTGCCCCTCCGGCCGGGGATCTGGTACGGTAATGACCATCATAAGAACAAGATAACTATTTGATTTAAAATGGCTACTGGTGACAACTGGTAGCCTTTTGCATTCCGAATTCATCACTTTCACCATAATCAGGCAGGTGGCAAGCATGCGACTGGATCGCTACGACATCAAAATTCTGCATATCCTGCACCAGCAGGGACGCATCACCAAATCCGGCCTGGCCGAGGCCATCAGCCTCTCGATCAGTCCCTGCTGGGAACGGGTAAAACGGCTGGAAGATGCGGGTATCATCCAGGGCTACGGCGCCCGCATCAATAGCGAAATTCTGTTCAGGCGCTCGCCGGTACTGGTTGAAGTCAGCCTCAAGCAGCACAGCGCCGAGGCCTTTCACCGTTTCGAGCAGGCCATGCTCCGCTGCGAGGAAGTCGTGGACTGCTACGCCACCGGCGGCGGCGTGGATTATATTCTGCGGGTCATGTGCGACGGCATCGATCAGTACCAGCGACTGATCGACAGCTGGCTGGAGTCGGAGCTCGGCATCGAGCGCTACTTTACCTATATCGTCACCAAGACCATCAAGCAGCAAGTATCCAAACTGGAATTCTCCCCCTCCGTCCTGGCATAACCGGGAGCGGCGATGAAGCTACCCGGCCACTCGCCCTCCCCCAGAAAAAAACCGTTTTTTTCACCCCTGTTATAAGAAAGATCACGCCATTAAAAACGTGGCAACAAAAAGTATCTCCCCGCCCGCCCCTCTAGAATGACCTCATAGCAACAACCCGTACTCACACAATGCAACTGGTGGTGTTTATGAGCCTTTCCCTCAAACCAATATCCGACAGCAAAGTCACCGAAGCCATCATGCCTTACCTCAAGGATCCCCGGCTGGTACGCGAGCTGGCTTACGTCAACGGAAAATGGGTCAATGGCAACAGCGATGTCGCCGTGCTCAATCCGGCCACCGATGACATCATCGGCCACTGCACCCAGCTGCAGCCACTGCAGATCAGTCATGCCATCGATGTCGCCGATCAGGCCTTTCCGGCCTGGCGTGCCCTGATGGCCGACGAGCGGGCTGCTATCCTGATGCGCTGGCACGATCTGATCCTGGAACACAAGGAAGACCTGGCCATCCTGATGGTGCTGGAGCAGGGCAAGTCACTGAGTGACGCCCGCGGCGAAGTCGATTACGGCGCCTCCTTCATCCGCTGGTTTGCGGAAGAAGGCCGCCGCGCCTACGGCGAAACCATTCCCAGCCATATCCCCAACGCCCAGCTGGCCACCCTGCGCGAACCCATCGGGGTCGCGGCGCTAATCACGCCCTGGAACTTCCCCAGTGCGATGATCACCCGCAAGGCCGCCGCGGCTCTCGCCATCGGCTGTACCGTGCTGGTCAAGCCGGCCAACGAGACCCCGTTCTCGGCCCTGGCGCTGGCCGAGCTGGCCGAGCGGGCCGGCTTCCCGGCCGGCGTCTACAACGTGATCACCGGCGATGGTGCCGAAGTCTGCAGCGTATTGTGCCAGTCCGACAAGGTAAAAGCCCTGTCCTTCACCGGCTCGACCCGGGTCGGCAAGCTGCTGCTGGAACAGGCCGCCGCCACCGTCAAGAAATGCTCCATGGAGCTGGGTGGCAACGCGCCCTTTATCGTCCTGCCCGACATGGACATAGCGGCGGCCGCCAGGGCGGCGGTGGATGCCAAATTCCAGACCGCCGGGCAAGACTGCCTGGCCGCCAACCGCATCTTCGTGCCGCGTGCCAGGTACGAGGCTTTCCTCGAGGCCTTCGCCGCCGAGATGGCCAGCATCAAGGTCGGCAACGGTTTCGATGACGGCGTCACCATGGGCCCGCTGATCTTCCGTCAGGCGGTGAGCAAGGCCCAAGAAATCGTCGACGACGCCATCGCCAAAGGCGCCCGGCTGATTGCCGGCGACCAGAGCCAGGCGCCTGGTCCCAATTTCTTCATGCCCACCCTGCTGGCCGACGTGACGCCGCAGATGAAGGTGTTCCGCGAGGAAAATTTCTGTCCGGTGGCCGGGGTGCTGCCCTATGACAGCATCGATGAGCTGATCCCCCAGGCCAACGATACCGAGTACGGTCTCGCCGCCTATGTCTACGGCCACGATATTCGTCATATCTGGCAGCTGATGCGCGGCCTGGAGTTCGGCATGGTGTCGGTCAACTCGGTGAAAATGACCGGCCACGGCATCCCCTTCGGCGGCGTCAAGCAGTCGGGACTGGGCCGGGAAGGTAGCCGCCACGGTTTCGACGAATACAGCCAGATCAAATATTACTGCCTGGGTGCCATGCCCACTGTCAGCGGTAGCTGAGCCCGGGCCGAACAAACATCACAGCAACTGATCGCATTAATGCAGGAGTAACGACCATGACCATCGATACCAGAAAATTGCTCGAAATAGACCGCAATACCGTATTCCATGCCTCAACCCACCTCAAGCAATATGCCAATGGGGACATCGGCGGCCGCATCATCACCGGCGCCCAGGGTATTCGTATCCAGGATTCCGAAGGCGTGGAGCTGGTGGATGCCTTCGCCGGCCTGTATTGCGTGAACATCGGCTATGGTCGCACCGAAATGGCCGAAGCCATCTACGAACAGGCCAAGAAGCTGGCCTACTACCACACCTATGTGGGCCACACCAACGAGGCGCTGATCGAGCTGTCCGACCGCATCATCAAGATGGCCCCCGCCGGCATGAGCAAGGTGTACTACGGCATGTCCGGCAGTGATGCCAACGAAACCCAGCTCAAGCTGGTGTGGTACTACAACAATGCCCGTGGCCTGCCCCAGAAGAAAAAGGTGATCTCACGGGATCGCGGCTACCACGGTTCCAGCATCGCCTCCGGCTCCATGACCGGCCTGCCGCTGTTCCATGCCCATTTCGACCTGCCGCTGGAGCGCATCAAGCACACCATAGCGCCGGTTTACTACCGTCGTGAAGACGACAACATGAGCGAGCTGGAATTCTCCAAATACTGCGCCGCCAAGCTGGAAGAGATGATCCTGGCCGAAGGTCCGGATACGGTCGCCGCCATGATCGGTGAGCCGGTACTGGGCACCGGTGGCATAGTGCCGCCACCCGAGGGCTACTGGGCCGAGATCCGCAAGGTACTGGACAAGTACGACATCCTGCTGATCGCCGACGAAGTGGTCTGTGGCTTCGGTCGCCTGGGTTCCGACTTCGGCTCCATCCACTACGACATGAAGCCGGATCTGATCACCGTGGCCAAGGGCCTGACCTCCGCCTACCAGCCGCTGTCCGGCGTGATCGTGGGCGAGAAGGTGTGGAGCGTGCTGGAGCAGGGTACCGATCAGTGGGGCGCCATCGGTCATGGCTACACCTACTCGGGTCACCCCATCGGCGCCGCCTCTGCCCTGTGCAATCTGGACATCATCGCGCGCGAGAACCTGGTGGGTAATGCCCGTGACACCGGCGCCTATCTGCAGCAGCGCATGCGTGAAAGCTTTGCCGATCACCCGCTGGTGGGCGAGAGCCGCGGTGTGGGCCTGCTGCACGCCCTGGAGTTCTCCAGCAACAAGGCCAAACGCGAGCACTTCGATCCCAACCTCAAGGTGGGTCCGCAAATCGCCGCCGCCTGTCTGGAGCAGGGCCTGATCGCCCGCGCCATGCCCCACGGCGACATCCTGGGCTTTGCCCCGCCGCTGGTGGTCACCCGCAATGAAGTGGACGATATCGTAGAGCGGACCGTCCGGGCCGTGAACAAGGTCACCGACAAGCTGATCAGCAGCGGCGACTGGAACGCCAAATAAGGCGAAGCCTGTCGCTCCGGTGACAATATTGCAATAAAAAATCGCAATAAACAGGCCAGGATCGCATCGATCCTGGCTTTTGCGGTAACAGCACACCAAGAAAGAGGCAAAGGATGCCAGCAACCCATTCCACCCCCGATCTTCACCAGGTTTATCTGGCCCGGCAGGCACTGCTGGGCCAGGTGGTCCGTACTCCCCTGGTTCGCTCCGAATCCCTGTCCCGTCGCTTCGAATGCGAAGCCTGGCTCAAACTGGAAACCCTGCAACCCATCGGTGCCTTCAAGCTGCGCGGTGCCACCTTTGCCATGAGCAGGCTGACGCCAGAGCAGCGCCAAGCTGGCGTGGTCACCTGCTCCACCGGCAACCACGGTCGGGCCATCGCCTATGCCGGCAAAAAGCTCGGTGTTAACACCATTATCTGCATGTCCCGGCTGGTGCCGCCCAACAAGGTCGATGCCATCAGGGCGCTGGGTGCAGAGGTGCGCATTATCGGCGATTCCCAGGATCAGGCCGAAGTCGAGGCCCTGCGGCTGGTCGAGGAGCAGGGCATGACCTATCTGCCGCCCTTCGATCACCCGGATATTATTGCCGGCCAGGGCACCATAGGCCTGGAAATTCTGGAAGATCTGCCGGATGTAGACACCATCTTTGCCGGCTTGTCCGGTGGCGGCCTGGCCGGTGGCATCGGCATCGCCGTCAAGGGCGTCAACCCTGTCGTCGAACTGATTGGCGTGTCCATGGACCGGGGCGCGGCCATGGTCGAAAGCCTCAAGGCCGGCAAGCCGGTACAGGTGACCGAGCACGAGCCTTCGCCGACAGCCTGGGCGGCGGCATAGGACTGCACAATCGATACAGTTTCGAGGTGTTGCGTCGGGTGATGGATCAATCCTATCTGGTGGACGAAGCCGCCATTGCCCGCGCCATGGTGCATTTTGTCGAGCAGGAAAAGATGCTGGTGGAAGGCGCGGCCGTGGTCGGCGTGGCCGCCATCGAGCAGCACCGGCTGGATGTGCGCGGCAAGAAGGTGGTGTTTGTGGTCAGCGGCCACAATGTGGCGCTGGAAACCTTCGACAAGGCGCGTGCGCTGGCGGCGAAGGCACGCTGACAGGACAGAATGTGAGGCGCAGGCCAGCCGCCGCCCCCGTATCCGGCTTCCGGCCCTGGCCTGCCCAATTCAGCTTTGGAGCAGTACCATGAAGATATACAACAGAGAGCAGATCACCGCCGTCACCGGCCTGACAGAAGATGCCCTGGCAGCGGTCGAGGCCGGCTTCGCCGCCCTGGGCCGAGGCGAGGTCACCATGCCGCCGGTGCTGAGCATGAACATCAGCGAGAGCAACGGCGAGGTGGACGTCAAGACCGCCCATATCCGCGGCAAGGACAGGTTTGCCATCAAGATCAGCCCCGGCTTCTTCGACAACCCCAAGCTGGGCCTGCCCAGCCTCAATGGCCTGATGGTCCTGTTTTCGGCAAAAACCGGCATGGTGGACTCGGTGCTGTTCGACGAGGGTTATCTCACCGATATCCGTACCGCTCTGGCCGGTGCCATCGCCGCCAGGCACCTGTCCCGGGAGGATAGCAGATCCGTTGCCGTGATCGGCGCCGGCCTGCAGGCCGAACTGCAGGTCGCCGCCCTCGGGCTGGTTCGCCCCATCCGGGAAGTGCATGTGTTTGCCCGCAACGCCGACAGGATGGAAGCCTATCAGGAGCTGATGGAGCAGAAATACGGCCTGCCGGTCACCATGCACCCGAGCGCGGCGTCGGCCTGTGCGCAGGCCGATATCGTGGTGACCACCACCCCGGCGTCCAGCCCGGTACTGCACTGGCAGGACCTGCGTCCCGGCACCCATGTCACCGCAATGGGCTCGGACAACAGCCACAAGCAGGAACTGGAACCGGCAATACTGGCCAACGCCGATGTCCTGGTGGTTGACCGACGCAGCCAGTCGGAAACCATCGGCGAACTGCATCACTTCCCCGGTGACTTTACCGGGCCGGTACTGGAGCTGGGCACCCTGATTGCCGAACATATGCAACCCCGCACCAGCCCGGCGCAGATCACCGTCTGCGATCTGAGCGGCACCGGGGTACAGGATACCGCCATCGCCGACTACACCGCCGCCCGCCTGGCAGGCTAAGCGGCATGGGTCGGGAATAAAAAAACAGCATTAACGGATGGCCGATCCTGTTCGGCCGTGATTGCGCAAGGATACGCATGATGAACCACCCCCACGACCTTTTTGCCACCCTGGAACAGGCCTGCCCCTTTACCACGGCACCACGCCAGGCTTCGATCCGTATCGGCCTGGTGCAACTGGCCACCGATTACACCCTGGAAAACGACTGGCACCGGCTGGCTGGTCCGGGCGTAGAGATCTACAGCACCCGCATGCCCTATGACAGCGTGATGACCCCCGACTCGCTCAGGGCGACCGGCGACCATATTGCCGGTGCCGCCGAGCTGGTGGCACCGGGGTTGCCACTGGATGTGATGGCCTTCGGCTGTACTGCCGCCAGCATGCTGATCGGCGATGAAGGCGTGGCCGAGCGACTGACCCGAACCCGTCCGGGAATTCCTGCCACCAACCCCTGGCTTGCCAGTATTACGGCCCTGCGCCATCTGGGCGTTCGCCGGCTGGCGGTGCTGACACCCTATAATACCGGGGTGAACCGGCCCCTGTACCGGATGCTGCAACAGGCCGGTTTCGAGGTGGTTGCCTTCGGTGCCTTCGGCCTGACGCTGGACACCGACATTCCCGCCATCCATACCGACTCCATCATCGAGGCAACCGCCAGACTGCTGGCTGACGGCCAGGCCGAGGGCGTCTTTTTCTCCTGCACCAACCTGCGTGCGGCCAGGGTACTGGAGCAACTGGAACAACGCTTCGGCCTGCCCATGGTTTCTTCCAATCAGGCCCTACTCTGGCATGCGCTGCAGCTGGCCGGTCAGCAACCAGACATTGCCGGGGCCGGTCGGCTGCTGCGCCCCGGCCCGCATTCCCAAAAAACGCGCCACCAGGCTTGAGCGGGCGACGAGTGATATCCTGCCCTAAAAAAGAAAACGGCCCCAAGGCAGGGCCGTTCTCATCTCCACAATCCGTCACATCATTCAGTCACAACACATTGAACTGAATGTGGCGGTTGTTTCGGCTTGCGGTCTAGGCTTTCTGTTCGGCTTGCAGGCCGGCGGTATCGTCCAGTGCCTCGGGATTACCTTCCATCTTCGCCACTATGGTATTGACGGCGGTATCACCGACCACGTTGGACGCGGTGCAGAACATGTCGTTGATGCGGTCCACTGCCATGATGATGGCCATGGCTTCAATCGGCAGACCCATCTGGTGCAGCAGCACGCCGGCCATGACCACGGCACCGCCGGGTACACCGCCCACGCCAACGGACATCAGCAGCACGGTCACGCCCACGGTCAGCAGATCACCGGTCGGGATCGGCGTACCGGAGATGTTGGCGGCAAACATCGCGGCCAGGGTGATATAAATGGCGGAACCGGACATGTTGATGGTGGCACCCAGCGGCACGCCAAAGCCGGCGATGGCGCGGGACACACCCAGCTTCTCGGTCAGGGTACGCATGGTCACCGGAATGGTGGCATTGGAACTGGCGGTAGACAGCGAGAACAGCAGCTGCTCACGGGTGGCCTTGCGGAACTCGCCCGGCTTGACACCGGTCGTCAACCACACCGCCATCGGATAGACCACCAGAATCCAGAACACCAGCACCAGCACTACCATGCCCACATAACCGGCTACCGACATCAGGGTGTTCGCTTCAAGGGTCGCGCCCAGGCTGACCATCAGCGCGAACACGCCGTAAGGAGCCAGGGTCATCACCAGACCGACCAGCTTCATCATCACCTGATTGGCCACCCGGAAGGTACGCATCGCCGGCGCGGCGGCGCTGCCCATGGCCTGAATGGCCAGGCCGGTAATAATCGCCATGAAGATAATCTGCAGCATGTCGCCGGAGGCAAAAGCCTGGACCGGGTTGCTGGGTACGATGCCGATCAGCATGGCGCCGATATCCGGAGTTTCGGTGGTGCTCAGTTCAACCGCACCGCTGGCACCGTGTGGCAGGGTAGCGCCCATGCCAGGCTGGAACATCACCCCGACCAGAATGGCGGCGGCGATAGACAGCATGGTGTTGATAATGTAGAGCCCGAAGGTCTTGCTGCCGAGCCGGCCGAAACTGGCGATATCCCGCAGTTCGCAGATGCCGGTCACGATGGAGATATAGACCAGAGGCACCACCATCAGCTTGATCAGTGACACAAACATGCCACCCAGCCCTTCGGCCAGACTCACGACGTTGCCGTTTAAAAACGAGACTCCAGAGAACAGATACTGGATCGTGCTCCCGATGATCAAACCGGCAAAAAGGCCGACGAAGATGCGGGTAGAGAGAGAACCTTTCATCATGTATTCCTCAGCAAAACCTGAACGATTGATCTGCCATTGGTCATTTTTATAGACAAGTAAACTGGCCAGATTGCAAGGTGCGGAATTTTACATTTAAAAAACAGTTCGGCAACCAGATATCCAAATAAATAACCCACAGCGTGAGAACCCTCACAAAGTTTTAAGGTTTGTAGAAAAGGTTGAGTAAGGCGAGGCACGGTTTCTCGGCCCAGGTAGTCGAACACCATCGATTCGCGGGCCCGCAGGATTGACCTTATAATCATGCCAAGGCATCTACATCAGGCAGGGAGAGCGACTTTGAGTACTCATACCGGGTGGCAAGTCATCGACAAGCCCACGTTTTTCGGGGCTTTGTTTCTATTATTCGCGGTCACGGTCCCGCTAATCCTGTTTCCCGAAACCGGAGAAACCTGGGTGCTGGCGGCCAAGACTTTTGTCACCGACAAGCTGGGGATCCTGTACCTGATGCTGGGCCTGGGCGCCGGCGGCTTCATGGTCTACATCATCTTCAGCGAGATCGGCCAGATAAAACTGGGAGAAGCGGAGGAGAATCCCGAATTTTCGACCCTTTCCTGGGCGGCGATGCTGTTCTGTTCCGGTATCGGCGCCTCCATTCTCTACTGGTCGATGATCGAGTGGGTCTACTACTTCCAGGCTCCTCCGTTCCAGATAGAGGGCGGAACGGTCGAGGCCGCCCGCTGGGCCGTGGCCTACGGTATTTTTCACTGGGGCCCCCTGGCCTGGTCCATCTACCTGATTCCGGCGCTGCCGATCGCCTACTTCTACTATGTCCGCAACCACAGCGTACTGAAGATAAGCGAAGCGCTGATGCCGGTGTTTGGCGAAAAACATGCCCGTGGCGGTCTCGGCAAGCTGGTCGACGTGCTGTTCATCTTCGGCATGCTCGGCGGCGGTGCCACCTCTCTGGGGCTGGCCGCCCCGCTGATCAACGAAGGGGTGCATGTGCTGTTCGGCGTGCCAAAAAACCTGACCACCCAGATCATCGTGCTGCTGGTATGCACCTCGATCTTTGGCTACAGCGCCTTCGTGGGTCTGAAAAAAGGGATCCGACTGCTCTCCGACATCAACTTCTGGCTGGCTCTGGCCCTGTTGCTGTTCGTATTTCTGGCCGGACCGACCCTGTTTATGGCCAATACGGGGCTGGATGCGCTCGGCCGCGTGCTGGACAACCTGGTGCACATGGCCAGCTGGACCGAGCCCTTCGCCCAGTTTGCCGACTTCAAGGATACCCACTTCCCCCAGGACTGGACCATTTTCTACTGGGCCTGGTGGCTGGTGTTCGCCCCCAGCGTCGGGCTCTTCATCGCCCGCATTTCCCGCGGGCGCACCATCAAGACCATGGTGGCAGGCTCCATCTTCTTCGGCACCCTGGGCTGCTTCGCCTTCTTCATGGTACTCGGCAATTACGGCGTCTATCTGCAGTTGTCCGGTACCCTGGATGTGATCTCCATCCTCAACAACGACAGCCCGACCGCGGCCATTTTCGCCATGCTCGGCACCCTGCCCCTGAGTTATCTAGTGATCTTTGTGTTTACCCTGCTGGCGCTGATCTTCACCGCCACCACCTTCGACTCCATCTCCTATATTCTCGCCGCCGTGGTGCAGAAGGAAGTCGACGAAGAGCCGGTACGCTGGAACCGGCTGTTCTGGGCCTTCGCCCTGTCGGTGATGCCGATCGTGCTGATGTTTCTCGGCGGGCTCCAGACCCTGCAGACGGCCAGCGTGATCGGCGGGGTTCCGCTGTTGCTGGTTGCCCTGCTGCTCTGTATTTCGATCGTCCGGGCGGCCCATTACGACCTGCGCTACCAGCCCGACTACGAAGTAAAGGAGATCCATATAGAGGCGTTTCCGGAAGACGATCCCTGGACCGAAGAGGGCAGCTGGGAAACCCCGGACACGGAGCATCATGGTGTATCCCATGACGACAAGCCCCACGAAGAAGGTGACCCGGACAGCCATCCGTCACGACTGTAAGCGGTATTAGCTAACGGGAAAGAAAAAGCCGGTCATATAGACCGGCTTTTTAAGCACATGAAAAACCTGAATTTAACGCTGCGGGCGCAGGGTCGGGAACAGGATCACGTCACGAATGGTGTGGGAGTCGGTCAGCAGCATCACCAGGCGGTCGATGCCGATACCCTGGCCGGCGGTCGGCGGCAGACCGTGCTCCAGCGACGTCACGTAATCTTCGTCGTAGAACATGGCTTCGTCGTCGCCCGCGTCCTTCTGATCGACTTGGTCACGGAAGCGCTGGGCCTGATCTTCGGCGTCGTTCAGCTCCGAGAAACCGTTGGCAATTTCGCGGCCACCGATGAAGAACTCGAAGCGATCGGTGATGCTCGGATCCTGGTCGTTGCGACGCGCCAGCGGCGACACTTCTTCCGGATACTCGGTGATGAAGGTCGGCTGGATCAGACGATGTTCGGCGGTTTCTTCGAAGATCTCGGTGATCACCCGACCCAGGCCCCAGGACTTCTCGACCTTGATCTTCAGATCCTTGGCCACTTCACAGGCGGTCTCATAAGTAGCCAACTGGTCCAGGGTCACTTCCGGGTTGTACTTGAGGATGGCATTTTTCATGCTCAGGCGTTCGAACGGCTTGCCGAAGTCGAACACTTCCTCGCCGTATTTCACCTCGGCGCTGCCCAGCACCTGAGTGGTGACGGTACGCAGCATCTCTTCGGTGAAATCCATCAGATCCCGGTAGTCCGCATAGGCCCAGTAGAATTCCATCATGGTGAATTCGGGGTTATGGCGTGGCGACAGCCCTTCGTTGCGGAAGTTACGGTTGATCTCGAATACCTTCTCGAAACCACCCACTACCAGCCGCTTCAGGTACAGCTCGGGGGCGATACGCAGGTACATGTCCATGTCGAGGGCATTGTGATGGGTGATGAAGGGACGGGCCGAAGCGCCACCCGGGATCACCTGCATCATGGGCGTTTCCACTTCCATGAAGCCGTGGCCGTTCATGAACTGGCGAATGGCCGCCATCACCTGCGAACGCACCTGGAAGGTACGACGCGAATCCTCGTTGGTGATCAGATCCAGATACCGCTGGCGGTAGCGGGTTTCCTGATCGGACAGGCCGTGGAACTTCTCGGGCAGCGGACGCAGCGCCTTGGTCAGCAGCTGGAATTGATCCATGTTGACGTAGAGGTCGCCCTTGCCGGACTTGTGCAGCACGCCGGTCACGCCGACGATGTCGCCGATATCCAGACCGGCATACCGATCCTTGATGATCTGCTGGGCTTCCTTGGTGGCATAGGCCTGAATGCGGCCGGACATGTCCTGCAGTGCCAGGAAGGGGCCACGCTTGGCCATGATGCGGCCGGCCACGGACACGGTTTTGCCCAGGGCGACCAGGGCGTCCTTGTCGTGCTCGCCAAATTCGGCCTGCAGGTCGGCGGCCAGGTGCTCACGCTGAAAATCGTTGGGGTGACCGTTGGCCGGGCAATCCTGGCGGATCTGGTCGAGCTTGGCGCGGCGCTCGGCGATCAATTTGTTCTCGTCTTGTAGCTGCTCTGTCATGATTAAGCCTTGTTTGAATCTTGTTTTCGCCCTTTACCCGCCAGAGGCGAAGACCGGCACGCCAACTCGCAGCATATTATTGCCACCTTCGCTGTTGCCCCGCTGCGAATGCCCACTGGGTATTCGGTCGGGCCAACAGCTCGGTACACGCGAGCTAAGCTCGCCCCTGTATGCTTAACGATGGCATCCTTGCCATCGACGGTTGGCTCAGTCGGCTCTCCGCCTCTGGCTGAGTGGTGCAGAAAAATTACAGCCCGGACTTGAGGCTGGCCTCGATAAACTTGTCCAGGTCGCCATCCAGCACCGACTGGGTATTGCGGGTCTCGACTCCGGTACGCAAATCCTTGATGCGGGCATCGTCCAGCACGTAGGAGCGGATCTGGCTGCCCCAGCCGATATCGGACTTGCTGTCTTCCATCGCCTGCTTTTCGGCATTCTGCTTCTGCAGCTCGAACTCGTACAGCTTGGCTTTCAGCTGCTTCATCGCCTGATCGCGGTTCTTGTGCTGGGAACGGTCGTTCTGACACTGCACCACTATACCGGTCGGCTCGTGGGTGATACGCACCGCCGAGTCGGTCCGGTTAACGTGCTGACCACCGGCACCGGAGGCGCGGTAGGTATCGACCCGCAGATCCGACGGATTGATTTCGATTTCGATATCGTCGTCGACTTCCGGATAAACGAAGGCGGAGCAGAAAGAAGTATGGCGGCGGCCGCCGGAATCGAACGGCGACTTGCGCACCAGACGGTGAACGCCGGATTCGGTACGCAGCCAGCCGAAGGCATACTCGCCGGTGAACTTGACGGTGGCGGACTTGATGCCGGCCACTTCACCCTCGGACAGTTCGATGATCTCGGTCTTGAAGCCGCGGGACTCGCCCCAGCGCAGATACATGCGCAACACCATGTTGCACCAGTCCTGAGCTTCGGTACCACCGGAGCCGGACTGCAGATCCAGATAGCAATCGGAGGCATCATGCTCGCCGGAGAACATGCGGCGAAACTCCAGATCCGCCAGCCGTTTGTCCAGGGTATCCAGCTCGGTCTGGGCTTCGATGAAGGTATCTTCATCCTCTTCCTCGACCGCCAGTTCCACCAGGCCACCGATGTCTTCGATGCCCAGGGCCAGGGCGTCCAGGGTGCTGATCACCGTATCCAGACTGGATCTTTCCTTACCCAGTGCCTGGGCACGCTCGGGCTGGTTCCACACATCCGGCTGTTCCAGCTCGGCATTTACCTCTTCCAGACGCTCTTTCTTGGCATCATAGTCAAAGGTACCCCCTAAGAAGCTCGGCCCGTTCAGCCAGCTCCTTGAGTTTGTTGTACACAGGGTTTACTTCAAACATGGGTCGACAGACTCTCTGTTGTACTGAGTGAGTGTGTTTGGCGAAACGCCAAAATCAGGGCAACGATTCTACCGAAAGCCGGGGCTAAACGCAGCAAGGAGTGAACACATTTCGGCGAAGTCACCGTACTAAATTTCAGTTAAACTTTTAATGCTGGCGGTCGATATTGATAGCCCGACCTATGACAACATATAAAAAATGAATAAATTGAAATTAAAGCACAAGATTCTGTTGAGTTTTATCGCTGCCATTATTATTACCGTCGCCGCCATCAGTGCCATCAGCTTCCAGGACATGAAAACCCAGCTGTATGAGAGCAGTGAAGAACTGGTATCCGGTCTGGGACAGAAAGAAGCAGAAAAAATAGCCACCTGGCTCGACAGCCGTCAGCAGATGCTGGCGGCGGCGGCTCGACAGCTCGGCGATGTACCGCGGCCGGCACTGCAACAGGCCCATGAAGCGGCCGGATTTCAGCTGACCTACTTCGGTACCACCGAGGGCGTGATGCACGATGCCGATGCCAGCCTCGATCGTACCGGCTACGACCCCCGCAGCCGCCCCTGGTACAAGCAGGCGGTACAGGAAAACAAGGCAATTGTTACCCCGCCCTATGAAGACGTCACCTACGAGGTCACCGTCGTCACCCTGGCGGCGCCGGTACACTCCAATGGCCGGATGACCGGCGTTATCGGCGCCGATGTGCCCATTACCAGACTGGTTAACGATATCAACGCCGTCCGGCTGCCGGCCAAGGGCTATGCCATGATGCTGAGCAAGGACGGTACCCTGCTCGCCTACCGGGACGCCTCCTTGAGCCTGCAACCGGCCACCAGGCTGGACCCGAACCTGTCGACCCGCAATCTGCAGCAATGGCGCCAGGAACCACGGCTGCACCCGGTGCAACTGAACGGCGAAGACAAGCTGGTTTACGCCCGTGATGTGCCCAACAGTGACTGGCAGTTGCTGCTGGTGCTCGACAAGAATGCACTGGAAGCCCCTCTCGCCCCCTTGCTGGCACAACAACTGGGCACCGCCACTCTGGTTATCATCGTCGCCGCTGTGCTGATCAGCCTGCTGATACAACTGCTGCTGGCCCCTCTGCTGCGCGTCTCTGTCGCACTCGAGCAAATTGCCGGTGGCCGGGGCGATCTGACCCGCCGCATCGACGTACAAAGCCGGGATGAAGTCGGCCAGCTTGCCGGCAACTTCAACCGCTTCGTCGCCAGTCAGGCCGAACTGATCCGCCAGATCCGCAATCAGGCCGAGTCTCTGGGCAGCAATGCCGAACAGGCCACGGTGCGGGCCAATCAGACCGTGACCGAACTGGGCCGTCAGCAGCAGGAAGTGACCATGGTCGCCACCGCGGTGACCGAAATGGCGTCGGCCACCCATGAAATCGCCAATAACGCCGAACAGACCGCCACCGCCGCCCAGCAGTCCAGCGCCAGCACCGAACAGGGCAAGCAGCAGGTACACAAGACCCGGGATTCCATTCAATCGCTGTCTAGGGAAATGACCCAGGCGGCCTCGGTGATCCTGCGTCTGGACCAGCATGCCAAGGAGATCTCCAGCGTGCTGTCCACCATCCAGGGCATCGCCGAGCAGACCAACCTGCTGGCACTGAATGCCGCCATCGAGGCCGCCCGGGCCGGCGAGCAGGGCCGTGGCTTTGCGGTGGTGGCCGATGAGGTGCGGGTACTGTCTCAGCGTACTCATGCTTCTACCGAGGAAATTCAGGACACCATCAGCACCCTGCAACAGGCCACTGCCGAGGCGGTACAGCTGATGGATACCAGCCGCAACCTCGCCGAGCTGAGTGTGGAAGATGCGGAGGCCGCCGCCGAGGCGCTGGCCGAGATCACCGCCGCCGTAGGGCTGATTTCGGACATGGCCAGCCAGATTGCCACCGCCGCCGAAGAGCAGAGTCAGGTGACCGGTGAAATCACCCAGAACACCACCACCATCAAGGACGTGGCCGACGAACTGGCCAACGACGCCGAGCAGTCGCTGGAACAATCGAAAGATCTGCACAGGCAGGCCGGTGAACTGAACGGCCTGGTCAGCGCCTTTACCTTGTAACCATGGCAATGGAGGCGTGAGGAGTAATTTTCCTCCTCACGTCTTCCCCCCCAGGGGGTTGCTGTTACAACGCCGCCAGCTGCTCCACCATCAGTTGCAGCTGTCGTTTTCCCCGCCACTCGTTCACATCCAGCTTGTAGGCCAGCTGCACCCGCTGAATGGCGGCGTTGGGCCAGACACTTAAATCCACATTGAAGGCAATGGCATCAATGACGGTGTGTCCCTCGTCCGGGCTCAGCACCAGTTTGAGGTGCTTTTCGCCTACCAGTCGCTGCTGCACGATACGGAATTCACCGTCGAACAGGGGATCGGGAAAGGCCTGGCCCCAGGGGCCGGCGAAACGCAGCTGCTCGGCCAGTTCCAGCGTCAGCTCGCTCACCGCCAGTTCGCCATCACTCAGTATCTCGCCGGCCAGCAACTCGGGGCTGACCCACTCGTCCACCACTTGCTCGAACGCCGCCTTGAACGGCGCCAGCGCCGCCTTGGTCAGCGACAGTCCCGCCGCCATGGCATGACCACCGAACTTGGTGATCAGCCCAGGATGACGGCTGTTGATGGTTTCCAGCAGATCGCGCAGGTGCAGGCCGGGAATCGAGCGGCCCGAGCCTTTCAGTTCGTCGTCGCCGGCCTCGGCGAAGGCGATCACCGGGCGGAAGTAGCGTTCCTTGATGCGCGAGGCCACCAGCCCCACCACCCCCTGATGCCAGTCATCCTGATGCAGCACCAGACCCGATGGCAGCTCGCCATCGCTGATGCGTATCCTGGCCAGGCTGGCCAGTGCTTCATGCTGCATGCTGGCCTCGATGGCCTTGCGCTCCCGGTTGAGCTCGTCCATCATCGCCGCCAGCTTGCGGGCCTCATCCAGATTGTCGCTGAGCAGACAGGCCACTCCCATCGACATGTCGTCGAGCCGGCCCACCGCATTGAGCCGGGGCCCCAGGGCAAAGCGAGATCCGTCGCCACCAGTCGCTGCTGATTGCGCCCGGAGATATCGATCAGCGCCTGGATGCCGGGCCGCAGTCGCCCCGCCCGCATCCGTTGCAGACCCTGATGCACCAGCACCCGGTTGTTTTCATCCAGCGCCACCACATCCGCTACCGTGCCCAGCGCCACCAGATCCAGATACTCCCCCATATTGGGTGCCGTGATATCCAGTTTCCGGAACCAGCCATGCTCGGTCAGGGCGGCACGCAGCGCCAGCAACAGGTAAAAGGCGACCCCGACCCCGGCCAGATTCTTGGAGGGAAAGTCACAACCATGCTGGTTGGGGTTGACGATGGCGTCGGCGTCGGGCACTTCTTCGCCCGGCAGATGGTGATCGGTCACGATCACCTGCATGCCCGCCGCCTTGGCCGCCGCCACCCCGGCAATACTGGAGATGCCGTTATCCACCGTGATCAGCAGCTCGGCACCCAGTCCGACCGCCTCTTCCACCACCTGCGGGCTGAGACCATAGCCGTAATCGAAACGGTTCGGCACCAGATAATTGACCTTCTGGGCCCCCATGGCACGCAGGCCATGCACCATCAACGCCGAACTGGTGGCGCCGTCACAATCGAAGTCGCCCACTATCAATATGTTGCGCTGCGCGGCCAGAGCCTGCTCCAGCAGCATCACCGCCTCCGCCATTCCCTTGAAGCCGGGCTTGAGCAGGGCACCGGCCTGCAGATTGAGCTGCTCGGGCCGCACCAGACCCCGGCTGGCATAGAGCCGCTGCAATATGGGCGACAAGTCGGCCGGCAGCTGATGAGGTACGGTGTCACGTCGACGAATGGGGAGTCGGGAACGGGCAGAGTCGGTGGCGTTTTGGGTGCCGCTTTTGGTAACAGACATGGGGATGACTTGTTTTTTAAACAGGCCGCCAACACTAACCGCGCCGGGGTGGATTTGCAATCTCCGACGGGGTTGGCGCTCAGCGTCGGACAAAGGGCTCACCTGTTTATATCGATAGCTTTGACGCCGAAGAGGCAACAGAGTTGCCTCCTCCGACACGCTTCAAGTACGTCCATGTAACGCTCAGCACATGCCATCCATGGCATGTGACGGTCGGCTGAGGCAATCCCTGTTACCTCTTCTTGACGCCCGAGTTAGCTGCTGGCATCACCAACAGGTGACGCCCGGAGATTCAAGGGAGACAAAGGGATCTGCTCAGCCGACCATCCGCGCCAGGGATGGCGCGGCTGAGCCCCCAAGGATGATGAGATGGACACCTCTTGTGTAACCGGCGTCGCGATGCGCCATATTTGG
>NZ_MDKE01000027.1 GCF_001870485.1 Oceanisphaera psychrotolerans
CCAAATATGGCGCATCGCGACGCCGGTTACACAAGAGGTGTCCATCTCATCATCCATGGGGGCTCCACCGCGCCATCCCTGGCGCGGTGGGTCGGCGGCGCTGCGTCCTTTATTCTCCCTGATGGCAGGGAGTGGCCTGCAGGTGTCGTCTACAGACAGCTCGGTGCTCGTAAAGAGGCAACAGAGAGCGTTTCCCACGACCGTGACATGCCATGGAAGGTGGCTGTGTTGTCTCTGCACTCGAACTCAACAACGACCCAGTCTTTAGTCCGATTGGTATGAGGTGCCCTCACTCCTGACTCCGTACTGTCAGTAATCGTAAGGCATTGAGGGTCACCAGGGCGGTGGCGCCGGTGTCGGCCAGCACCGCCAGCCAGAGGCCGGTGATACCGAGGACGCTGGTCACCAGAAACACCGCCTTCAGCCCCAGCGCCAGGGTGATGTTCTGGCGGATGTTGCGGTGGGTGGCGCGAGACAGCCGCACCGCATCGGCCAGGCCGGTGAGCCGGTTGTGGGTGAGGGCGGCATCGGCGCTGTCCAGCGCCACGTCGGTCCCCTGGCCCATGGCGATGCCCACGCTGGCCTGCTTGAGCGCCGGGGCATCGTTGATGCCGTCACCGACCATGGCCAGCTGGCGAGAGGCACCGAGTTGCATGATGGCTTCCAGCTTGTCCTCGGGTTTCAATTCGGCACGGTAATCGATGCCGAGTTCATCGGCAATACGGGCGGCGGCGGTCTGGTGATCGCCGGTCAGCATCAGGCAGCGGATATTCAGTTGCTGCAGTGCTGCCACGGCGACTCTGGCATCGGCTCGCAGCGGGTCGCTCAGCGCGAACAGGGCGGCGATCTGTTCGCCGATCACCAACACCACCAGAGTATGGGCGTCGGCACGCAGCCGATCGATCTCGGCCTGCTGCCCGGCGGTCAATTGACCGGCATTCAGATGGGCCGGGGTACAAATCTTCAGCGGCTGTCCCTGCCACTCGCTTTCGATGCCGGCGCCGGGCAGGGTGCGTCTGTGGGGCAGATTTTCGGGTTGGATGCCTTCGGTCTCGGCGGCGGTCACCAGCGCCCTGGCCAGCGGATGATGCGAACCGGCTTCCAGCCCGGCGGCCAGAGTCAGTACCAGTTTGCGTTCGAAGGGCGGAAAGATGATCAGCTGTTGCAGCCGGGGCTCGCCCTGGGTCAGGGTACCGGTCTTGTCGAAGGCGAGGGTGTTTATTTTGCCCAGTTGTTCGAGGGCCGCGCCGCCCTTGATCAGAATGCCCATGCGGCTGGCGCTGGCCAGGGCCGAGGTCACCGCCGCCGGGGTGGAAATTACCAGGGCGCAGGGGCAGCCGATCAGCAACAGTACCAGACCGCGGTAGGTCCAGGTGGCCCAGTCGGCACTCATCAGCAACGGTGGCACCAGCGCCACCAAGGTGGCGGCCAGTATCATGGCCGGGGTATACCAGCGGCTGAAGCGTTCGATAAAGCGGGCGATGGGGGCCCGGTTGGACTCGGCCTGCTCCATCAGGTGCAGGATGCGGTCTATGGTGTTGTTGCCCGAGGTGGAGGTCACCCGTACCCGAACCGCCACATCCACCAGCAGGCTGCCGGCGGCAAGCCGCTCGCCCCTGCTGCGCTCGACCGGCAGCGACTCGCCGGTCACCGCGCTTTCATCAAACGCTGCCAGTTCGGTCAGCAGCGTGCCGTCCACCGGCAACCGACCGCCGGGGTGCACTTCTATTTCATCGTCTGGCCGCAGGCTGGCGGCGGTGACTTTTTCCAGGCCGTTGGCGGTGACGCGCAAAGCCTGGTTTGGCACCAGTGCCATCAGCGCCTTCACCCCCTTGCGGGCCTTATTGGCGGCCAGGCTTTCCAGCTTTTCTCCTATCAGGAACAGCAGCAACACCATGGCTGCCTCGGCGGTTTCGCCGAGCAGCAGGGCGCCGCAGGCGGCGACCGTCATCAGGGTCTCGATGGAGAAAGGCGAGCCACTGCGAGCCAGTTGCAGCGCCTTGCGACCGATGGGCCAGATACCCCAGAGTGTGGCCAGGGTAAACAGCGCCGGGGCGACGACGGGCAACAACAGGCTGGCACCGCCGGCGGCCACTATCAGGGCCAACAGCACCAGTATCGACCGGTTGTCTTGCCATGGCGTGGACGGAACGGTGGCAGGCCGATGCTCGGCTTTCTGTTCGTCAATAGGGGTAAAGCCGGCACCGCGGATGGCCTGGGTCACGGCGTGCGGGCTCACCTCCGGGGTCAGCTGCACCAGCAGCCGCTCGGTGCTGAAGCGGACCTCGGCACTGAGCACGCCGGGCAGGCGGCGAACGGCGGTTTCAATCTTGCTCGCGCAGCTGGGGCAGTCCATGCCGCCGATACGCCAGGAGTGGGCCCTGCCGGGGCCATCGTCGTCGCCGGCTGCCACCTTTTCGCTGGTGCCGTGGTCATCGCTCACGCAGGAGACGGTTTGACCGACGGGTTCACTGCGGGGCTGGCAATGATGAGTATGGTGATGATGTTCGGCCCGGGGTGTCTGGTGTCTGGTGTGGTCACAGCAGTGTTTCATGGTGTGCTCCTGAATAAGGTGTTCGGGCACAGTTTAGACCCTGGAGGTGCCTCCAGAGTCAATAGCCGGCAGCGCTTGTCGGGCATAGTCGATCAGGCGGCGGGACAGATCCTTGTGAATGCCCCGCTCCAGCAGCCAGCGGTGCCAGTACAGGGGCTGGATCAGCGTGCCCTGGGGATAGAGCTCCACCAGCCGGCCCTGGGCCAGATCGTCGGCAATCATCAGCCGGGGATTCAGGCAATAGGCAGCACCGGCGCGGGCGATGGCGACGAAGGCCTCGGAGGAGCGCACCGTATGACAGGGGTAGTCGCCGGCGGCCAGGCCAAAGTGCTGTGTGATATAGCGGGCGTGCATGTCGTCTTTCTGATCGAAGGCCACCGCCGGTGCCCGCCGCAGGGCGTCGAGTCCTATACCATCGGCAAAGTAGCGGGCCTTGAACTCGGGGGTCGCCACCAGGATGTAGTCCATCTGCCCCAGCCAGTCGCAGCGGCAGCCCGGCAGGGGCTCGTCGGACAGGCTGATGGCGCCGAAGGCCTCGCCGCTTTTCAGCTTGTCCAGGGTGCGGGATTCGTCCTCTACCAGCAGGTTCAGCTCGATGGGATGGGAATGCAGCAGCGGCGTCAGTGCCGGGATCAGCCAGGTGGCCAGGCTGTCGGCATTGGTGGCGATGGTGACCCCCAGCGGTTTTTGCGGGGCATCGGGCAGCAGCTCGGCCATCAGCGCGTTTTCGAGCTGACTCACCTGCCGGTAATGGGCCAGCAACTGCCGGCCCGCCTCGGTGGGCCGCGGTGGCTGGCTGCGTATCAGCAGCGGCTGGGCCAGTCGCAGTTCCAGCTGTTTGATGCGCTGGGACACCGCCGACTGGGTCAGGTGCAGCAGCCGGGCGGCGCGTTCGAAGCTTTGTTCGCTCACCACTTTGTCCAGGGCGGCCAGCAGCTTGTAGTCCAGTTCGCTCATTAATGCCTTCCGTTATTAATTATTCTTATGATGATGAAGTTTTATTAGTTTTACTTAACTTTAGCCTTTCTCTAGTCTGGCTTCCATTGTTTAAGCCGCCTATGAAGAGCAAGCCGGTAACGACAGGTATCGGGGGCATTCAGGCAATCAAGTTTCTGCAATAACGAGGACAAGGCTATGCCGGGAATTGTTGAGTTGGATGAATTGTTGACATCCATGTCACCCGAGATTCAAGAGGGTGAATATGTATTCTGTACGGTCGAGGGTGATTATTCGGACTATGTGCAGTTGAATCCGTTGGCCTGTTTCAGGGAGGCAGAAGGTTTGACCTTGATCCTGTGTGCCGAAACGGCACAACAGGCCGGGCTGACATTTGACGCCAGATTCAGGCAAATCACGTTAACGGTGCATTCGAGCCTGGAGGCGGTGGGTCTGACGGCGGCGGTAGCGGAAAAGTTGGCATCAAATGGCATCAGTGCAAATGTGGTCGCCGCCTATTATCACGATCATGTGTTTGTGCAATCGGAAAAAGCAGAAGCGGCCTTGTCGGCCTTGAAAGAGTTTGCCCACGGCATGAGCTGAATAGTCTGTCGGGTATTGAAGGGGGGCGGAACAACCTGCCCCTCGCGTGATTTAGCAGGAGTGCGGCGTTATGTATTGGTTTCCCTGGGTGCAGGGTTTTACGCTGGGGGCGGGGCTGATTATTCCCATCGGGGCGCAGAATGCCTTCGTGCTCAATCAGGGGATGCGGCGGCAATACCACCTGCTGGTGGCGGCCATCTGCAGCCTGTTCGATGTGTTGTTGATAGGCTTGGGGGTGTTCGGTGGTGGTGCCGCGTTGCAGTCCCACGGTGTGCTCTATTGGGGCATCAGCCTGGCGGGCATGGTGTTTTTGCTGTTGTATGGGGCGCACTGCTGGCGCCGGGTGTTCCAGCAAGGGCAGTCGGTGGCGCTGAGCGGGCGAGAGCGGGGTCTGAAGGCGGTGATCATCGGGGTGCTGGCGGTCACGCTGCTCAATCCCCAGGTCTATATCGAAACCGTGATGATAATGGGCTCGGTCGGCGGTGGTTTTGCCGAACGGGACAAATGGGCCTTCGCCCTCGGGTGTTTCAGCGCCTCGCTGATCTGGTTTTTTACCCTGGCGCTGGCGGCGGCACGGATGAGCAACTGGCTCAACCGGCCCGTGGTGCAGAAGGTGATGGATGCCACCATCGGCACCCTGATGTGGCTGCTGGCCGCCAGGCTGGCGCTGGGGTTGAGTGACATCCTATAACAGCTGATCCAGCCTTTGCTGTTGTGCCAGTCGCTCCCGGTACACGGCCAGGGTGGTGGCGTCCACCAGACGATCCACCTGTTCACTGGCCATGAACTGCCGGCTGAAGCCGGGGCTGACCGGATCGATATGCAGCCGCGCGGCCAGGATGATATGAGCGATCAGCTCGCGCACCCGCTCCATGCCCATGGCCACCCGGATCGTGGTGCGGCTGATGCCGGCGGCGGCCAGGGCGCTGTCGTCCAGTTCGGAATGGGAAGTCAGCGCCGGACAGAGCACCAGGGTATTGGTCTGGCCCAGGCTGACCATATGGGAAAAGGCTGGCTCCAGGGCGTCGAAGAAGCGTACGAAGGCGTCTCTGGGCAGTCCGGCCGGTTCGAGATCGAAGGTAAACAGCGGGCTGGGCAGGCCAAGCTCGAGTAGCTGATGCCGCAGGCCGGCATTGGGGTGCTGCTCCAGCGCGTGGGAATTGACCCGTATCTGCGGATGGGAGTCCAGGAAGCGGGTAAACACCAGGGTATTGATACATTTGGCCAGCATGCGCAGTTCCAGGGTCTTGAGCCCGGTCATCACCTCATAGGCCTTGTCGCCGTCGAGAAAAGCCCCCTTGATGTAATACACCTGCCAGAACAGGGTCTGCTCCCAGCCGGGTTCGCCCTTGGGCAGGAACATGCGGGGCTGTTGACCTATCACTACCCCGGCGGTGGTGCTGCCGGTGCCGCTCAGATCCTTGGTATAGGAGTGGATGACAAAATCCGGTCGCTCGGCCTTGTCGGCACGCTGCAGTGGGCGAAACAGTACCGGGGTGGCCAGGGTGGCATCCAGCATCACCAGGGCGTCGACCTCGTGGCTCAGGCGGCAGATGGCGGGCACGTCCAGCATCAGGCCATGGGGATTGCAGGGCGACTCGATATAGACCCGCAGTCGAGCGCCTCGGTCCAGCGCTTCCTGATGATCGGTGAGTGCCTGCTGTAGCGCCTGGCGGAATTCATCGGCTGTGGTGCCGTCGAACCACACCAGGGTGACGCCCAGCTTCTGGGGTCGGGCGTAATAGTCCTGCAGCAGCTGATGCACGCCGCCATAGACATTGCGGCTGACCAGCAGGATGTCGTCACGCTCCAGCACCGTGCCCAGCAGGGCATCGATGGCGGCCATGCCGGAGTTGAAGTTCCAGGCCAGATAATCCGCTCCGTGGGGGCCGGCCTCCAGCTCGACCATGGTATTGGCCAGTGCCAGCGAGGTGGGGTTGAGCAGCCGGGTATAGATGGCATGACTGGACTCCCGGCCATGAAAAGCATCGTCGATCCATTCGGTACAGGCATAGACATAGGTGGCGGTGCGCACGATCACCGGGTTGGCGGAAAACAGCGCCGGTACCCGATCAAACAGCGGGTAGGGGCCTTTGGCCAGCCGAGAGCCCAGCTCCATGTTCAGGCCGCGCCATTGCTGACGAAAGGGGGTCTGCAGGTTTTCCAGTACCTTGGCGAGCTGAAAGGAGAGAAATTTCTTGGCGTTGAACTGGCTGATCTGCTGCTCGGGCGGCAGGCTGGCGAGGGTGTCTTGGGTCAGCTGCCAGAGTGCGTGAATGTCCTGATTGGTGCGGTTGAGATTAAGCACCGCCTGACCCAGGCGCTGGCCATAGGGGCTGTGTGGGTCTATGCCGAAATGCTGCAATTGTTCGGTGACCAGGGCCTGTTCATCCTTGGCCTGGCTGGAATGACGACGGGGTGACAACTCCGGATTAACAGACATGTCTGGCTCCTGTTCAGGCATATCCTCAAGCATGGCCGAGGAAGGCTGAAAGGGCCAGATGGAGAAGCCGGCCTGTTGTATTCGCATCTACCCTGAAGAGGGTTGCCCGGGATAATGACAGCTCTTTTATCTTGCTCCAGTTCCACGTTCAGACAGCTCTGTTCGACCGCTGAGCGTGGTTATGGCGTGTTATAGTTGCATGCATTATCGAGCTTGGAGTTGCACCTCATAGATATCAGTTACCGTCAGCTCAAGGCTTTTATCACCCTGGTGGAAGAGCGTAATATTACTCGTGCCGCCGAGCGAGTTCATCTGACCCAGTCGGCTCTTAGTCAGATGCTTAAACGGCTGGAGCAGCAACTGGAAGGTGAATTATTTATACGGGAAGGACGGGAGCTCAGCTTGACCCAGGCCGGTGAGGCACTGTATCGGGAGGCCCGTGTCATCGTCAATCGACTGGATAAGCTGTTACGGGATAACCGCGACCGTAGTCACGGCTTTCATAAGTCATTGGTGGTGTCGTCTCTCTACACCTTGTCCGCCTCGTTGGCTCCCATGACTCTGAACAGCATGAAACGCCAATATAACGATTTCACTTTCCGCCTGATCGAAGAGCGGGTGGATGACATCACGCGTTCTGTGCTTGAAGGCCGGGCCGATGTGGGCATTAATACCCCGAGCTATCATCCCGAACTCCATTTTATCCCGTTGTTTCAAGACTATCTGTGTCTGGCTTGCCGCGAAGATCATCCCTTGGCAAACGCCGACAGAATCAGTTGGGAGCAGGCTTACGAGCACGCAAGTATCGGTGTCAGCCCGGGGAACAGTTTGCGCACCCTGGCCGACGAGGCCTTTCATCGTATCGGGTTAAGCTATGATCCCGAGTTCAATGCTTCCCACACCTCCACCCTGTTGGGCATGATATCCAGTGGCTTGGGCTCGGCCATTCTGTCTTCGACCATTTTTGCCATCGACAATACACCTGGCATCCGCTTTCTGCCCATCCGCGCGCCTTACCAGTACCGTCAGGTCGGGCTATTGCTACGCAAGGATGCCCAGCGACCGCTGATCGACGAGTTCTGTCTCAAGATTCAGGATCAGGTGATGAGTTGGCAGGCGGTAAAGCTGGGGCTAGTACTGCTCCCGGGCCAACCGGGAGCAGCAGTGTGATCACATGGGCCCGACTGGCAGCCCCAGCATGAAGTACAGCAAAAAAGCGCCACCCCAGATTGTGAATAGCAACAGGGCATAGGGTAACATCATCGCCAGGAAGGTACCGAAGCGTACCTCGGGGTTATAGCGGGCGATCAACGCAAGCACCATGGGGATATAAGGGTTGGTGGGCGAGATAATGTTGGTGGTGGAGTCCGCGATACGGTAGGCCATCTGGGTATTGGCAGGGTCTATGCCCAGCAGCATAAAGAGCGGTATAAATACCGGTGCCATGATGGCCCACTGGGCCGAGCCGCTGAATACGATCAGGTTCATGGCTCCGGCCAGCACCATGAACAACGCCAGCATCACGATATTGGGCAACTGCAGCCCGGATAACCATTCGGCCCCATTTACTGCCACGTAGATGGCCAGATTAGACCAGTTGAACCAGCCGATAAACTGGGCGATCACGAACACCAGGACTATGTAGCCGCCTACACTCTTCAATGCTCTGGTCATCAACTCCGGCACATCGTCAGCTTGCTTGATGGCCCCCGACTTCACGCCGAACACCACGGCACAGAGGATAAAGAAGCCCATGATTACCGGGATGATACCGCTCAGAAATGGCGACGGTACCAGTCCGCCATCGGCGTTGCGCAGCGGAGAGCCGGACGGCAGCAGTACCAGCAGGAACAGCGCCAGGTAGATGGCAGCGGCGGCCAGAGTCCATTTCAGCGCCTGCTTTTCTTGGATTGAGACGGTATAGCTCTGCCCCATATCGGCGCCTTCACGACTACGCAGTGAATCAAAGCGGGGTTCGATATATTTATCGGTAATCAAGGTGCCCGCGATCACCAGTAAGGGAACTGAAAGCAGCATAAAGTACCAGTTGGCGGCCGGAGATACTTCTGTCGCCTGCACCACGGCCGCAGCTTCGGTGGATATACCCGACAACAGTACATCGGTACCGGCGATAAACAGGTTGGCGGTAAAACCGGCGGCCACCGCCACGAAGCCGGCGGCAATACCGACGATGGGGTTGCGGTTGGTGGCGGCAAAGACAATACCAGCCAGCGGCGGCACCAGGATAAAGGCAGCGTCCGAGGCAAGGTTGCCGATGATACCCACCATAAAGACAGTGCCGGTGACAAACTTGCGTGGGGCATTGAGCAAAGAGGCCTTGATTGCCGCCTCGGCCAGACCCACTTCCTGCATCAGCCCCACCGCCAGCATCATGCATAGCACCAGGCCGAGCGGTTTGAATGACACGAAATTGCCGACCATGGACTGGAGGATGTAGATCAGTCCTTCACCACTTAGCAGACTGCGCACCATTATCTCGTTGCCGTTGCCCGGGTGAATCACACTGCCGCCGATGGCGTTAATCAGGGCCGACAATACCATGACGGCGCCGCACAGATAGATAAACAGATAAAAGGGATGCGGCAGTTTATCGCCAATGCGCTCGATCCGCTGGATCATGTTGGAGGGGCGAGAGACCGCGCCGGTATTGATGGATGACATTGCTGGAGTCCTTTCTTTAATTAACAGAATTGGCTCCCCCGATTCTGGAGAGCCGTTCCGGGGTTATCCCATCTGGTGTACCAGGGTCACGAAATAGGCCGCACCCGCCGGTATAATTGAATCGTTAAAGTCATATCGCTTGTTGTGCAGCCCTACGCTGCAGCCGGGGTCGTTGCTGCCGTTGCCGATAAAGCCGTAGCAGCCCGGCACCTTGCCGAGGAAATAGGCGAAGTCCTCGCTTCCCATCAGTGGCTCGGTAGCCCCATCTACTCCGGCCTCACCGGCTACCGCAGTAGCGGCTTGAACCGCCATGGCAGTTTCTGCGGGAGTGTTGACAGTAGGCGGGTGACTGATAGGGCCGAGTCGGAATTCAGCTTCCATTTCGAAGGCTTTGGCCAGATTAGGCACCAGGGTTTCCAGCCTGGTGATGACGTTATTGCGGGTATCATGTGCCAGGGTGCGGAAGGTGCCGCTGATATGAGCCTCGTCGGCGATGGCGTTGGTGGTTTCACCGCCGTGGATTTGGGTTACCGAAATGACGACAGGCTCCAGCGGACTAAAAGTCCTGCTGACCAGAGCCTGGATACCCTGATAGATATGGGTCGCCACCAACAAGGGATCCCGGGTTTTGTGGGGGAGACCGGCGTGACCGCTATCACCCTTGACGGTAATGAACAGCCGATCCGAACTGGCCATGATGGGTCCTTCCCGGAAGGCAAACTGGCCTGCAGGAATGCCAGGCATATTGTGCAGAGCAAAGCAGCTGTCCACTGGGAAACGCTCTAGTACGCCTTCATGTATCATCCGTTCGGCACCCCCCACTCCTTCTTCCGCTGGCTGGAAGAACAGGACGGCAGTACCTTTGAAATCCTTGTGCAGAGCAAGGTATCTTGCCGCCATCAGTAGCATGGTAGTGTGGCCGTCGTGACCACAGGCGTGCATCTTGCCGGCACAGCCGGATTTGTGTTCGAAGGTGTTTTCTTCATCAATCGGTAGTGCATCCATATCGGCACGCAGACCGATACGTTTGCCCGGTCCCTGGTTGCCATGGATCACCGCTACTACTGCCGTTTCGGCAAAGTCGGTACAAATCTCGTCTACCCCATAGGCGGTCAGATGCTCTACGACCAGCGCTTGGGTATTACGTTCTTCAAAGCCAAGCTCAGGATGACGATGGATACGACGACGAATGGCTTGTGCTTCTGACTGCCATTCATTCAGTTGTTCTAAGGGAGACATCAATATTTCCGACGGCTAATTGGATTGCATCACGCTATCAGCTTCCGGCAAACAACTGATAATCGGTTTGCTAATGGTTCCAGTAGTGAAATTAATAACTGACGTTGATGTGTTGTTGGGCATTCAACAGTACACGTCATAACTCGTTCATAGGTAACTTGTTGGTCGGTACTGAATCGAGGGAGAGTGGGGAGTTGAGCTTTTGGGCAATGTTCACTGTCATTGCTACGGCTGAGCGTACGGGGAGGTATCTACAGCGCGTCGGGGGAGCTACCCCTTCTGTTGCTGGGTCGGCTCCCCCGCGTATAACGTCGCTTAAGAGCTTAGGCCTTCAGCGCCTGCTCCAGATCGGCAATGATGTCGTCGCTGTGCTCGATGCCGATGGACAGACGGATCATCTCCGGCTTCACGCCTGCCTGAGCCTGTTCGGCTGCGCTCATCTGGCGGTGGGTGGTGGAGGCCGGGTGGCAGGCCAGTGACTTGGCGTCACCTATGTTCACCAGTCGTTTGATGAGCTGGAGCGCATCGTAGAAACGAACGCCCGCTTCATAGCCGCCCTTCAGGCCGAACGACAGAATGGCCGAGGGTTTGCCTTTCATGAATCGTTGGGCACGTTCGTAGTCCGGGTGATCTTCCAGACCCGCGTAGTTGACCCAGGCTACCAGCGGGTGATTTTTCAGGAACTCGGCCACCTTGAAGGTGTTGTCCACGTGGCGCTCCATGCGCAGCGGCAGGGTTTCCAGGCCCTGCAGCAGCAGGAAGGCATTGAGCGGCGCCAGGGCACTGCCGGTGTTACGCAGCGGCACGGTTCGGGCGCGGGCGATAAAGGCCGCAGGGCCGAAGGCCTCGGTGTAGACGACGCCGTGGTAGGCCGGCTCGGGCTCGTTGAACTGGGGGAAGCGTTCCTTGTGGTCGGCCCAGGGGAAGGTGCCGCTGTCGACGATGATGCCACCCAGGGAGTTGCCATGGCCGCCGATGTATTTGGTGAGTGAGTGCACCACGATGTCGGCGCCGAATTCGATGGGCTTGCACAGCAGGGGGGTGGCCACGGTGTTATCCACGATCAAGGGAACGCCCTGGGCATGGGCCACGTCGGCCAGGCCCTGAATGTCGGCGACGTTGCCCGCCGGGTTGCCGATGCTCTCGCAGTACACGGCCTTGGTGTTGGCGTCGATCAGCTTGGCAATGGCTTGCGGGCTGGCATCTTCGGCGAAGCGTACTTCAATCCCCAGGCTCGGCAGCATGTGGGCAAACAGGGTGTAGGTGCCGCCATACAGCTGGGGGGTGGTGATGATGTTGTCACCGCTCTGGGCCAGGGTGAGGATGGCATAGTGGATGGCGGCACTGCCCGCCGAAACCACCAGGCCGGCGATGCCGCCTTCGAGGGCGGCGACCCGCTGTTCCAGCACGTCGTTGGTGGGGTTCATGATGCGGGAATAGATGTTGCCCGGCACTTCCAGGTTGAACAGGTCGGCGCCATGCTGGGCGCTGTCGAATTCGAAGGCCACGGTTTGATAAATAGGCACGGCCACCGATTTGGTGGTGGGATCCGTGGTGTAGCCGTGGTGGACAGCCAGGGTTTCGTCTTTCATCGGGTACTTTCCTTGTAGGAGTAAAGTCGTCCAATGTAGGAGCTTTCATCCTGACTGTAAAGGTACGCTCAGCGCGGTAACAGTACCTGAACCAGCAGTCCTCCCTGGGGGTGATTCTCCAGTGTGAGCTCGCCGCCATGCTGATGGATCAGGGTGCGGGCGATGGCCAGCCCCAGCCCGATGCTGCCGTCTTCCTGGTTGCGGGCCGGGTCCAGCCGGGTGAAGGGTTTGAATACCTCTTCCAGCTGCTCTTGCGGAATGCCGGGGCCGAAGTCTCGGATCAGCACGCGCACTCGTTTCGGCTCGGCGAGCAATCTCACTTCCACCTTGCCGCCGTATTTGACGCCGTTTTCCAGCAAATTCTGCAGCGCCCGTCGCAGGGCGGTGGGGCGTCCCCGGTAGATAATGGCATCCTGTTCTTCCAGGCTGATCTCATGGCCGTTGTCCTGCAGATCGTCGCACAGGCTTTGCAACAGGCTGGGCAGATCCAGATTCCGTACCGGTTCGGCCAGGCCGTCTTCCCGGGCAAACTGCAGGGTGGCGTTCAGCATTTGCTCCATGCGCTTCAGTCCTTGCTGAAGTTTCTGTTTGTCTTCGCCCTCGGGCAGAAACTCGCAACGTAGCTGCAAGGTGGTGATGGGTGTGCGCAGGTCGTGCGAAATGGCCGCCAGCATGCGGGTTCGATCGGAGACGAATCGATCGAGCCGGTCCTGCATGCGGTTGAAGGCCGACAGCATTTCACGGATTTCGCTCGGTCCGCTTTCTGTGAGTGGCTCGAGCTTGTCGCCCCGGCCCAGTCGTTCGGCCTGGCGGGCCAGTTCTTTCAGGGGGCGGGTGGTGCGTTGCAGCAGCCAGATCATCATCCCGGCCAGCAGGGCGGCCAGTACGACGAAGGACAGTATCGCCTTGGCGGACCAGGCGGGAATGTCCCGGTCGGTCAGCGAGGTGAAGCTCAGCCAGTGGCCGTCGGCCAGTTCGATTACGCCATGGAGACGAATATCGGACCGTGGCGGCGGGTGGGGATGCCGACGTCGATCTCGCTCTCGCTCTCGTTCCCGGGGGGGCCAGTCACGCAGGCCCTGACGGGACTCGATGCTGATATGAATGTCTCTCTGATCGGGGTAGTCGAGCTTGTTGCGGATGATACGTTCGAAGTTTGCGCTCCGCTCTCCGGGCTGGGGGCGGGTGTCGGTCACGGTCAGCAGCAGGGTTTCGCTGCGGCTGGCGCGCAGAATTTCGTCGTGCAGGGCGGGGGGAGACTGGTTGAGCAGACGGGTAACCGCAATCAGTCGTTGCAGGGTAAAGCGGCTGTTGACCATCCCGAGGGTTTCTTCCCGCTCCATGCGGTAAATCTGTACGCCCACCAGCTGGATCAGTACCAGGGCAAACAGCGCGACCACTATCACCTGGCCGGTGAGGCTGCCCAGCCAGTAGCGAAGACGCTTAGTCCCCATGGCGAATATCGGCCACCAGCATATAGCCGCCGCCCCAGATGGTCTTGATAAGCTGAGGGTGTCGGGAGTCGGATTCGAGCTTGCGCCGCAGCCGGCTGACCAGGGTGTCGATGGCGCGGTCGAAGGCCTGGGCCTCCCGCCCCCGGGCCAGATCCAGCAATTGATCCCTGCTCAGTACCCGGTTGGGATGCCGGGTGAAGACGCGCAGCAAATCAAATTCGGCGGTGCTCAGGCTGATGGTCACACCCTTGTCGTCGAGCAATTCCCGGCGGGCCAGGTCCAGGGTCCATTGACCAAAGCCAAGCCGCTTGGGTTCATCGGCCGCGGGCGATAACCCCGCCTCCGGCTGGCGGCGTAATACCGCCTTGATCCGGGCCAATAGCTCACGGGGATTGAACGGTTTGGGCAGATAGTCGTCCGCCCCTATTTCCAGACCCACGATGCGGTCGGTTTCCTCACCCATGGCAGTGAGCATGATGATGGGCACCTCATTGCCCTGGCCACGGAGTTCGCGGCACAGGGTCAGGCCGTCGTCTCCGGGGAGCATCAAATCCAGAATGATCAGATCGGGACTCTGGCGGCTCAGATACTGACGCATTTCCTGGCCGTCACGCACGCCCTGTACCTGATAACCGTGTTGTTCCAGAAAACGTTTCAGCAAATCGCGGATTTCCCCGTGATCGTCCACTACCAGCAACTGCCTGCCTTTGTTCATATCTTACCTCTCATCGTGACCCCGCCAGTATAAGCGTCTTCAAAGGGGAAATAATGTCAAAGTATGACAGCGGGCAAAGGCGTCACACTTTGTGACAAAAAAGCCGGTGGGTGACACAGTTTGCTGACAAGGGATTGCTTTAATTGATAGCGAAACCACCACAGATAGAGGTCATTATGATGAAAGCCAAACACAGCGCCCTGTTGCTTGCCGCCACCTTGCTGACGGTTCCCGCTCTGGTGAGTGCCGCGAGCCACGGAGCCGACGGTGAGCCAGGAGCGCACAAGGCGCAAATGAAAGAAGGCTGCGAGGGTGAACGCGGCGGCATGAAAGAGCGGGGCCATCACGGTCAGCGTCATCACGAAAGGATGGGTGGCAAGATGATGGACCCGGTCCGTTTCGAACAGCATCTGAACAAGCGGCTGGAAAAGCTGGAGAGTCCCGAGCTGAAGGCGCAGTTTGTAGCCACGCGCCAGGCCCGCCTGGCGGCCATGGAGCAGCAGATGTTGCTGCACAAGATGATGGCCGAGCACAAGGCGGACAAGATAGAAGATGCGGAGCTTAAAGCCGCCACCCTGGAGCAAATTGCCGCCGACAGCAAGGTGAAGCAGCTGCGCCTCAAGCAGATGCAAGAGACCCTGAGCAAGTTTAACTGAAGGTAGACAAACCCGGCCCATGAGTAAATAGGATGGGCCGGTGTTGGGTTGTACTTTAAGGCGTCACGTCCCTGTCTATCGGCTGCTGCAGGGAGATCAGGGTCTCGGTGGACTGAATTTCGTCGATGGGCTGCAACCGGTGGATCAGCACCTGTTGCAGTTCGTCGATGGATCGGGTCATCACCTTGATGAAGATGTTGTAGTGGCCGGTGGTGTAGTAGGCCTCGACCACTTCTTCCAGCTGTTCCAGCTTGGCCAGTGCCTGGGGATAATCCCGGGCGCTTTTCAGTATGATGCCGATAAAACAACAGACGTCGTAACCCAGCTTCTTGGGATTCACCTGCACTCGGGTGCCTTCGATGATGCCCGCCTGCTTCATTTTTTCTACCCGTACATGAATGGTGCCGGGGCTGACCGCGAAACGCTTGGCCAGCTCCGCATAAGGCACCCGGGCATTTTCCATCAGTGCCATCAGGATGGATTTGTCCAGATTATCGATTCGGTAATGAAGGTCGCCTTTTTCCATTTTATTCTGAATATCCTGCAAAAATAAGGTGATATTTTGATGAATTTAAATCAAATATAGAGTTTTTTCTATCCAATATTGAACTAAGGTTCTCGTTCCCTGATTATTCATCAAAACCAGACAACAACCCCAGGTGAATGAGATGAAGCAAGCCTATATTGAACGCCAACGCCAGATCCGTTTTGTGAAGGAGTATTTCTCCGGTCAGCTGGCACAGCAGCTCAATTTGTTGGAAGTACAGGCGCCCATTCTCAGCCGCCTGGGTGACGGCATGCAAGACAACCTGTCCGGCTCCGAAAAAGCGGTACAGGTGAAGGTCAAGGCCATTCCCGCCGCTTCCTTCGAAGTGGTGCATTCCCTGGCCAAGTGGAAGCGCCACACCCTGGGTCGTTTCGGCTTTGGGCCGGGTGAAGGCATCTACACCCACATGAAGGCGCTGCGTCCGGATGAAGATCGCCTGAGCCCGATTCACTCGGTCTATGTGGATCAGTGGGACTGGGAGCAGGTGATGTCGGCGCAGGACCGGGATGCGGATTTCCTGGTCGGCACCGTTAATCGCATTTATGGTGCTATCAAGCGTACCGAGCAGGCCGCCGCTGCCGAATTTGGCCTGACGCCGTTTCTGCCGGAGCAGATTCAGGTCGTGCATTCCGAAGAGCTGCTGGCCCGTTATCCGGAGCTGGACGCCAAGGGGCGTGAGCGCGCCATTGCCAAAGAGCTGGGCGCGGTGTTCCTGGTCGGCATCGGCGGCAAACTCAGCCACGGCGACATTCACGATGTGCGAGCGCCGGACTACGACGACTGGTCCAGCGCCGGCAAGGACGGTCTGGCCGGCCTGAACGGCGATATTCTGGTGTGGAACCCGGTACTGGAAGACGCCTTCGAGATTTCCTCCATGGGCATTCGGGTCGACCAGGAGGCACTGCGCCGCCAGCTGGCGCTGACCGGTCACGAAGACCGCGCCGCTCAGGAATGGCACCAGGCCCTGCTGGCCGGAGAGTTGCCCCAGACCATAGGTGGCGGCATCGGCCAGTCTCGGCTCGCCATGCTGTTGCTGCAACTGTCCCATATCGGTCAGGTGCAGTGCGGGGTGTGGCCGGCCGAGTTGAGCGAGTCGATCGAGGGTCTGCTGTAATCGGCGGCGCAGAGAGCATAAAAAAACGGGAACCTCAGGGTTCCCGTTCTGCATTCCGGATCCGGCCGTGTATCAGTAGTTGATGGAGCAGCTCTGCAACTGCTTGTTGAGGAACAACATCACCTGATGCCGGGTCACGATACCGACTACCTTGGTGTCTTCCACCACCGGATAGAGCTTGGGTTTGGCACCGCCCATGATACGAGCCAGTTCGAAGACATCGTCCTCGGGGGTGACCGTCAGGGGATCCTTGCGCATCAAATCATTGACCGTAACCCGGTTATCGCAGTGGTAACTGGCGTTGATCAACTTGGGAATACAGTCCTGTTCGGAAAGAAAGCCGATAATATGCCGCTGTGCATCCACCACCGGCAGGCCACTCAGTCCGGACTCCAGCATTCTGTCCAGCGCACTCGTGATGGACATGTCGGCCCTCAGCATCGGCAGGCTGTGCCGCATGATTTCGCTTACTGTTGCCATCGCCATTCTCCTTGCATGCCTGATAAACCGAGTGTGGCATCGTTCCGAACGATGATCCAATCGGTACCGCCTGCACCATTGATAGTCAGCGCCTCGACTCTTTATCAGCATAGCGTAGTTACATGGCAGCGGCGGGGTCACGCGGTTGCGAAACCGGGGCAGGCCGGCGCGGGTTTGCGGGTGCAGCGCGCCAAGGTAACCGTTTTTTATTTCCGTAGTCTGCGTGGGGGAGCATTTTTGTTATCCTGCCATGCCGATAATCGAGTGAGTATGTGGATGATGTCTGATACTGCGGTCAGGGGATTTGCTCCTCGTTCTTTGCTGCGACTGGTGTTGATTGCCTTTACCCTGGTATTGCTGCCGCTGATCCTGCTGGTCATCCAGAATGGCCGCAGCCTGGAGCGCGTCAACCTGCTGGCCCAGGATGGGATAGCAAGCGCGGTCATCGATACCCGGCGGGCGTCGGACATGAACGATCTGGCGCTCGAAATGGAGCGAGCCATCCGCCGCTATGCGGTATTGGGGGATCCGGAATTGCGCCAGTCCTATCTGCGGCTACTGGAGCGTTATCGGCTGGAGCTGGATCAGTTGTTGCTGGGCATCGAGGGGGGCACCCTGGGTACCTCGTTGCAGCATCAGCTGGTGTATCTGGTGGATCTGGCCCAGGCCAGCGGTGAGCAAATTCGCGATCGGGTGGTGATGTTCAATGCCTTCAACAGCGCCACCCTGGCGCTGGATCAGCTCACCCGGGCGCAGATTGACGGGCGCATTCAACAGGTGCGGGCACACGTCACCCAGGTGCGGCAACAACTGTGGATGCTGAGTGCCGCCCTGGGGGGAGCCAGTCTGCTGCTGGTGCTGCTGTTTACCTACCTCATCATTCGTCCGGTGCGCCAGCTGGAACGAAGTATTCTTAGTTTGGGGGCCGGGGTCGAGCCGGAAGAAAAGCCGGTGAGGGGGCCGGCGGAGCTGGTGGCACTGGGCGACAAATTGCAGTGGCTGCACCAGCGGTTGCGCGAGCTGGAAGCGCAGAAGCTGCAGTTCTTGCGTCATCTTTCCCACGAACTGAAAACCCCGCTGGCAAGTCTGCGGGAGGGGGCCGACCTGTTGCTGGAGCGGCTGACCGGGCCGCTGACTGCCGAGCAGGAAGAAATCTGCGAGCTGCTGGTGCATAACAGCTTCCGCCTGCAGGGGCTGATTGAGCAACTGCTCGATTACAACCGGATTCAGCAGGTGCAGGTCTATCAGGAGCCGGTGGCGGTGCTGCCGCTATTGGAGCAGAGCCTGGAGGCCCATCGGCTGACCATCGAGAACAAGGCGCTGCGGGTCAGCATGGCGCTGGATGATACATGCCCGCTGGCGGACGGGCATCGACTGAAGCTGGTATTGGATAACCTGATCTCCAATGCGGTCAACTACGCCGATGCCGGCGGCGAGCTGCGGGTGGAGGCCCGGGTCGAGGCGGAAGATTATGTGCTGACGGTGGCCAACACCGGCCAGCCGATACCGGAGCAGGACAGAGAGCGCATCTTCGAACCCTTCGTGCAGGGCAGCCAGATACGCAAGGGCGTGCTGAAAGGTTCCGGTATCGGGCTGAGTATCGCGCGGGAGGCCGCAGCCAGCATGGGCGGGCGGCTGATATTGAATACATCCATGGCAGAGCTGGTCTGTTTTGAACTGAGCCTGCCCACAAACAAAAACCAAGGAACAAGACATGACTAGATCCTGGTATTGCGGTGTGCTGGCATTGATGTTGTCCGGCTGCTCATTGCCTTTTTCGTTGCCTTATCAGCAGCAACCCGAACCAATCTGGAGTCCGGCATCCGACAATCAGGAGTTGAATGACTGGTTGCAGCTGGCCGGCGAGGTAACGCACAGCAGCGATGCGGAGCGCCAGCAGCAGCTGCTGCGCTGGCAGAGCATGCCCGCCGGCAACGAGCTGAAACTGGCGTTATGGCTCAGCCATCCGCGGGCCAGCAACAGTCAGCGCCAGCAGGCCCAGCAGCTATTCAAACAACATCTGCCGGCGGTGAATACCCGGGTGCAGCAGTTCTTCGGGGTTTATCAGCGTTATAATCAGGAACTGCTGGCGCTTAATCGGCAACTGGCGGATCGGCAGCAACAGATCGATACCCTGACCCGCAAACTGAACGAGCTGGCCAGCATCGATCAACAGATCAACGAACGTAAATTTCGAGAGTAGACACCATGAAGCGTAAAGCCAGAATACTGCTGGTGGACGATGATGTCAGCCTGCTGAAGTTGCTGGGACTGCGGCTGAAAAGCGAAGGCTTCGAGGTGAATACTGCCGCCAGCGGTGCCGAGGCGCTGGAATGGCTGGAGCAGGAAAGGCCGGATCTGGTGTTGAGCGATCTGCGCATGGATGGCATGGATGGCCTGGCGCTGTTCGACCGGATTCAGCGTCAGCATGTGGGCCTGCCGGTGGTGATCATGACTGCTCACGGCTCCATTACCGATGCGGTCACCGCCACTCGTTCCGGTGTCTTCGGTTTTCTGACCAAACCCATCGACAAGGAAGCCTTGCGTCAAACCATCAACGAGGCCCTGTCGGTGTCGCTGCCGGCGATGGAAAATGACTGGCAACACAGGATCATGACCCGCAGCCCGGTCATGGTGGCGTTACTGGAGCAGGCCCGGCGCATGGCTCCGCTGGATATCAGCGTGATGCTGACCGGACCTTCCGGCTCGGGCAAGGCATTGATGGCCGAGGCGCTGCACGATGCCAGTCCGCGGCGGGATTATCCCTTTATTGTGCTCAATTGCGGCGCCATGACCGAGCAACTGCTGGAGTCGGAGCTGTTCGGCCATGTCAAAGGCGCCTTTGCCGGTGCGGTGTCCGACCATCCGGGGGTCTTTCTCGCCGCCCAGGGCGGGACCCTGCTGCTGGAAGATGTCGGCGAGCTGCCGCCGTCGCTGCAGATAAAACTGCGGCGGGCGCTGGAACAGCAGCAGGTGCGCCCGCTGGGGGCTACCCGCAGCATCAAGACCGATGTGCGGGTGCTGTCTTCTACCAACCGGGATCTGGTTTCCGCCATGGAACGGGGCGACTTCAGGGAAGATCTGTTTTATCGCCTCAACGTGGTGAACCTGAACCTGCCGTCATTGCAGCAACGACCCGAAGATATTCCGCTGCTGGCCCGTCATGCGCTGGAGCAGCTCCGGCAGCGCCAGTCTACCCAAGTGACCGGTTTTTCCCCCGAGGCGCTGTCGATGCTGGCGGCGGCCAGCTGGCCGGGTAATGTGCGGCAATTGCTGAATGTGGTGGAGCAGGCGGTGGCACTGGCGTCGGCGCCGGTAATAGGCCCGCAACTGCTCGAAGGCATATTGTCGGACAGTGGGGAGCTGTTTCCGACCTTCAACGAGGCCCGGGCCGAGTTCGAACGCCTGTATCTGCACAAGATACTGCGCATGACCGAGGGCAACGTCAGCCAGGCGGCGGGGCTGGCCGGGCGTAACCGAACCGACTTTTACAAGCTGCTGAACCGGCACGGCATCGAGGCCGGCACCTACAAGGAAAAAGGCAAGGGGTGAAATTTTTCCCCGCGGATGGCGCTCTTTGTATGCAACCAGCTGTATGCAACCAGATAATCACCACGGACCCATCATGCGGATACACAACAAGAAAAAATCAGAACTGAGTGAAAACCAGGTAACCCCGGAGCCGATTTACCGCCAGCGCCGGCAGATTCTGCGGGGGCTCGGCCTGGGTCTGGGTGCGGCGGCACTGAGCGGCCCGGCCAGTGCCGGTTTGCTCGACTCCCTGCTGGGGAACAAGGAGCCCGCGCCCGCCACCGGCGCGGCCACCACCACGCCCCTGACCTTCGCACGCCCCGACGCCTATCAGGTTTCCATACCGCAAACGGCCGAACGGGTGGCTACCAGCTATAACAACTTCTACGAGTTCGGCACCGACAAGTCGGATCCGGCCCGTTATGCCCAGCAGTTCAAGACCCGACCCTGGACCCTGACCATTTCCGGGGAAGTGGACAAGCCCCAGACCCTGGATGTGTGGGCATGGCTGGAAAAGCAGCGACTCGAAGAACGCATTTATCGCCACCGCTGTGTCGAAGCCTGGTCCATGGTCATCCCCTGGCTGGGGGTTCCCCTGGCGGACATCATCAAGGCGGCCGGTCCTACCTCCAGGGCCAGATACGTGGCCTTTGAAACCCTCTACGATCCGGAGCAGATGCGCGGTCAGGCCTCCCGTTTTACCGGCGGCGGCATCGACTATCCCTATGTGGAAGGACTGCGGCTGGACGAAGCCATGCATCCGCTGGCGTTGCTGACGGTAGGCATGTACGGCAAGACGCTGCCACCCCAGAACGGCGCGCCGATAAGGCTGGTGGTGCCCTGGAAGTACGGCTTCAAGGGCATCAAGTCCATCGTCCGCATCCACCTGACCGACAAGCAGCCACCCACTACCTGGAACCAGCTGGCTGCCAACGAATATGGCTTTTACGCCAACGTCAATCCAGAGGTGGATCATCCCCGCTGGAGCCAGGCCAGCGAACGGGTGCTGGCCGAAGGGGGACTGTTTGGCAGCGAACGGCAGCCGACGCTGATGTTCAACGGCTATGAAGACGAAGTAGCGAGCCTCTACCGGGGGATGGATCTGAGGAAGTTCTACTGATGAGGCTGTCTCCCAAGGGGGTAACCGGGCTGAAGGCACTGCTGCATGTGGCGGCGGTGCTGCCGCTGCTGTGGCTGCCCTGGGCCTTTGAAACGGGGCGTTTCAGCGCCGATCCCGTTCCCGAGCTGCTGCAGTATCTCGGCGACTGGGCGCTGCGGCTGTTGCTGCTGACGCTTTGTATCTCGCCGCTGGCCAAAAAGCTGAAAAGCGGGGCCCTGATCAAGGTGCGCAGACTGCTGGGACTCTGGGTCTTCGCCTATGCCAGCCTGCACCTGCTGGTGTGGCTGCTGCTCGACCTGCAGCTGGCCTGGGGCCAGATTGGCTCTGAGATCGTCAAGCGCGGTTTTATTACCCTGGGCATGGTGTCCTGGGTGCTGCTGCTGTTGCTGGCGGTCACCTCTACCCGCGGCTGGCAGCGACGGCTCGGACCCCGCTGGCAGCGACTGCACAATTGGGTGTACCTGGTCGCCCTGCTGATACCGATACATTTCTGGTGGGCGGTCAAGTCCGGCTGGATTGAGCCGGTCATCTATCTGGCGCTCAGCCTGGGCCTGCTGGGGTGGCGACGGGACAAGCTGAGCCGCTGGTGGCGAACCAGAACGCAAGCGAGGAGTGCGAGATAAGCGGTGAAGAGAGAGGGGAGGGCGTCCGCTCCACCCCTCACATCTTGACGGGCTTTAGGCTACACTGGCGGCCTTTCAGACAAGCTGCGGAGTATTGAATGGACAACCGGTTATGGTCATTGTGTTTTCTCGACGAGGGCGTGGCGCTGTCGGTGATCAGCCGCAAAGAAACCCGTTGCCAGTGGCTGAGCGATGAAGATCAGGCCCGGCATTATCTGCTCAATGAATACCTGCAACACGTGGCCGAACTGGGTGAGCTGGACGAACAGCAGACCCTGGTGGCCCGGGAGCGATTCGAGTTGCTGATGGAGCAGTATCCGGAGCCGGAAACCCTGGTGGAGTATCTCAACGATCTCACCAGCGGTCTGACTCGCATCCTCTGGTTTGGTCCGCTTTCTGCGCTGGCCGAAGACTACAGCGATTTTGCCCTGGCACTGCGTGCCTATTACTGGGAAGAATACGGCGAAGACGACGAAGACCCCGCCACCCCGGTAGCGGAAGACGACTGGATCTATCTGGTGGAAGCCATGGACGATTTTCTGCTGCAGGACGATTATTGAAGTCGGCTCCGGGCTGCTTTAACCTGTATTCATATACAGTCACCATGTGCAGCCATCCGCGCCCCCTATGATCCTTTATATCGCCGAAAAACCCAGTCTGGGCCGCGCCCTGGCCGAAGTGTTGCCCAGGCCCCATCAAAAGGGGGATGGTTTTATTCGTGTCGGCAACGGCGACGTGGTCAGCTGGTGCATCGGCCACCTGCTGGAGCAGGCCCAGCCCGACGCCTATGATCCGGCGTTCAGGCAATGGCGGCTGGAGCATCTGCCGATCATCCCCCGCGAGTGGAAGCTCGAAGCCAGGTCCAAGACCCGCAGCCAGCTGACGGTGCTGAAAAAATTGCTGAAGCAAGCAGACGACATCGTTCATGTGGGCGATCCGGACCGCGAGGGCCAGCTGCTGGTCGACGAGGTGATCAGCTTTTGCGGCGTCTCCGCCACCCGGCGGGAAAAGGTGCAACGTTGTCTGATCAGCGACCTCAACCCGGCTGCGGTCAAGAAGGCGCTGGCGGCGCTGCGTCCCAACCGGGAGTTTGTTCCGCTGTCGGTGTCGGCGCTGGCCCGCTCCCGGGCCGACTGGCTCTATGGCATCAACATGAGCCGGCTCTGTACCATCCAGGGCCAGAAAATGGGCTACCAGGGGGTGCTGTCGGTCGGGCGGGTGCAGACTCCGCTGCTGGGGCTGGTGGTGCGCCGGGATCAGGAAATCGAATCCTTCATCGCCAGGCCCTATTACGAGGTGCTGGCGCTGTTGCAGACCGAGGCTGGCGAGCGGTTCAAGGCCAAATGGCAACCCAGCGAAGCCTGCCAGCCCTGGCAGGATGAGGAGGGACGGGTGCTTTCCCGGCGGTTGGCGGAAAACGTTATCCAAAGGATTCAGGGCCAGCCGGGGCGAGTGGTCGGGGCCGAACGCAAGCAGCATCGGCAGGCGCCGCCCCTGCCTTACAATCTGTCGACGTTGCAGATTGATGCCGCCCGTCGTTTCGGACTCAGTGCCAAGCAGGTGCTGGATACCTGTCAGACCCTGTATGAACGGCACAAGCTGATCACCTATCCCCGTTCCGATTGCCGTTACCTGCCCGAAGATCACTTTCATCAGGCGGCGGCGGTCACCGAGGCCCTGGCGCGCACCAGTCCGGAACTGGCACCGGCGGTGGCCGAAGCCGATCTGACGCTGCGCAGCAAGGCATGGAACGGCAAGAAAGTCGACGCGCACCATGCCATCATCCCCACCGCCCGGGCGATGGACGGCGGCAAGCTGTCCGGGCCCGAGCAGAACCTGTATCAGTTGATTGCCCGTCAGTATCTGGCCCAGTTCTACCCGCCCTGGGAATATGCCGACAAGCAACTGGATGTCGATATAGCCGGTGGCCGTTTTGTAGCCAGGGCGCGGCAGCAGGTGAAACCGGGCTGGAAAGTCCTGTTTGCTCGGTCGGACAAGAAAGCAGACGAAGACCCCGAATTACAACCGACGCTGCCCGAGCTGAAGCCGGGGGATCCGCTGTTGTGTCTCGAAGGAGAATTACTCGATAAACTGACCCAGCCGCCCAAGCATTTTACCGATGCCACCCTGCTGGCGGCGATGACCAACATCGCCCGCTATGTCACCGACGCCGAGCTCAGGAAAATCCTGCGCGACACCGATGGCCTGGGCACGGAGGCGACCCGGGCCGGTATTATCGAGCTGTTGTTCAGTCGCCAGTTTTTAAGACGCGAAGGCAAGCAGATCCGGGCAACCGAGGCGGGCCGCAAGCTCATTGCCAGCCTGCCCGAATCGGCCACTACCCCGGACATGACCGCCCGCTGGGAGGCGGTCCTCGATGCCATCAGCCGCAAGCAGGCCGGCTATCAGGGCTTTATGGCCGAGCTGGAGGCTCGTTACCCGGGTTGATAAGCCAGGTGGATCCGGCGGCGTTCAGGGGGCTGCAGGGGGGCGGCAAGCGACGTCATTCCGCAAGCGCAAGCCGCGAAAAACGGGCGCAGGCGGCTCGACCCGGGCAGCGAAACGCTAGGCGGGCGTCAGCGAAATTTGGCCTCGGCGGGCTGCTATGCTTAGGCTTTTAGCGCCGCTGATGGAAGCCAATCATGGACAGAATATCGCTGTTGCTCACCCTCTGTGCCCTGCTGCTCACCGGCTGTGGCCTGGGCGGAGATGCCCGTTATCAGGCCGGTTACGCCGCCAGGCTCGCCGGAGATGACGACAGGGCCTTTGCACATTATCAGGAGGCGGCCCGGAGCAACGATTATCCCGAGGCTCAGTACCGGGTGGCCGAAATGTTCCTGGCGGGCAGGGGAACCTCGCAGGATACGGGGCAGGCCATCAGCTGGTTCAGGCAAGTTGCGGAGTCCCGGGATCCGGTGTGGAGTCCTCAGGCCCACCGGCAGCTCGGCCTTATCTACCGGGGTGATCATGGGCGGGCGTATCTGGACCGGCCTGCGGCGGCGGAGCAGTTTCGTCTCTGTGCCGAACAGGGTGAAACAGCCTGTACCCGGCTGCTGGTGCTGCTGACTCCGCCGTCCCTGCAGGTGTCATCTGCCAGCGTCGAGGCTTCTCCTCCCGGCCAGGCCGCGGTTGATCTCTATGCCCGTCGTGCCCCCAGCGTGTACAAGATAGTGGTGTATGCGCAACTGGATGCTGGACTGGAACCCACCAGCGTCGGCTCGGCCATTGCCATAGACCCGTACCGTGCCATCACCAGCTATCACCTGCTGCAGGCCGGGGGCATCCCGGTCAGCATCGACCGCCGCAATGACAATGAATATGTACGAGAGGCCGATGTGCAGCAGTGGCAGGTGGTCAAGGTCGACCCCAGGCGGGATCTGGCGCTGCTGGTGCTGGACGATCCCGGCCGCCAACTGAGTTTCACCAATACCATCAAGCCATACGAGCGGGTACGGGTCGGCGAAAAGGTGTTCGCCATCGGAGCGCCGGCCGGACTGGAGAAAACCCTGACCGAAGGCATCGTTTCTGCGCTGAGAACCGAAAACGGGGTCAGGCTTGTCCAGACCACGGCTCCCATCAGCTATGGCTCCTCGGGCGGCGCCCTGTTCGATGCCGAAGGACGACTGCTGGGCATCACCACCAAGGGGGTACAGGCCTGGGGCAACTTCAACTTTGCCGTGGCCATGGATGAGGTACAGGCCTTTCTGGCGGAGTAGAGGGTCTTCACCCTGTACACCTTGTATATCGGACAAAGGGCCCGCTCCGCCGACTCGCCATAAATCCTTCCCAAGAAGCGGTTGTGTTGCTTCTGGAGCCGTAACCCACGGCATGCGCAGATACTTGGTGTGACTGGAAGAAAGGGCGCGTCAAAACCGCATCTGACCGTCCCAGTCTCTGTGGTTGAATACCTGCCCCCGGGCTCTGACCTCGGCCAGGGCCGACAGATCCAGCTCGGCCACTACCCACAGGGGCCGATCCGCCTCACCCATGACCAGTACACCGTCGTCGGGATAGCCGTAGTCCACCGGGGTATAGATGGCGGCTCGACCGGTGTTGATGTCCACCGCCTCCGACCAGGGCGCCATGCCGATGGTGGGGGACTGGGCCACAAAGCACTGGTTTTCCAGCGCCCGGGCCTGGCAGCCGATACGCACCCGGTTGAAGCCGGCCTCGGTGTCGGTGCAGCTCGGTACCAGTATCAGGCTGGCGCCGGCTTCGACCTGACGGCGGGCCAGCAGCGGGAATTCGCTGTCGTAGCAGATGGCCACGCCGACCTTGCCGAAGGCGGTGTCCAGCACCTTGAGCTCGGTGCCGGATTGGATCTGCCACTGTTCATTCTCGAAGCGGGTCATCTGCAGCTTGTCCTGCCAGTCGGTATCGCCGTCGGGATAGAACAGGAAGGCGCGGTTGCGATAGCTGCCGTCGGCCTGGCGCACCGGAAAGGTGCCGGCCAGGATATGCAGCCCGTGCTCCCGGGCCAGATCGGCGAACAGAGTCTTGAAGTCCGTCAGCAGGCCTTGCATGGCGTCGAGCTGTCCATGGAGCGAGCGATAGACGCTTTCCTCGAACAGAGACGCCAGTTCCATGCTGAAATACTCCGGAAACAGCAGAAAGTTGGCGTCCTGATCGACGGCGTCCTGCACCAGACGCCGGATCTTGTGCTCATAGGCGGCCCAGTCCGGCAGGAAATCGATGTGATACTGGGCGCAGGCCAGTCGCAGAGAGGGAGTCATCGGGAGGTCTCCAGTGGCTTGAGATAAAACTGCATTGGTTTGTCGGTTTCTTGCGGCTGGTCGATATCCTTCCAGCCGAAACGGGCGCGAAGGCCCGGCTCGGGCCGGTAACCGAAGTGCTGCCAGACCGGCTCCAGCGACCGGTAGCCGCTGGGTCGCAGCGGATGCTCGGCGGGCCGCACCACGGCGCAGAAGGCCGCCTGCTGGAAGCCACCCAGTTGTCGGGCGTGGGCCTCGCGACCGTTGAAGAAGGCCTTGTAGAGTCCCTGTCCGCGATAGGCGGGCAACAGCACCGACTCCGCGCAGTAGAAGATGCGGTCGGTATCCAGGCCTTGCTCGACGAAGGGGCGGCGAAAGGCGGCGGTCTCATGACTCAGGGGCAGGCCGGTGGAAGCGCCTACCAGCCGGTCACCGTCGAGGGCCAGCACACAGACGCTGTGGTCGGTGTCCAGATAGGTGCTCAGATAGTCGGCTTCGTAAACCGGATCTCCGTCATAGAGATAGGGAAAGTCGCGGAACACCCGGATACGCAGCTCGGCCAGCCGATCCAGCCAGGGCGCCAGTGTCTTGCCGGTGACCGTCAGGATGTGCACGGGCTGGCTCATCAGGCGCCGACCTGGGCTATCCAGTCGTTGAGGTTGTAGTAGTTGCTGATGCGGGCCACCTTGTTGTCGCGCACTTCGAAGAAGGCGCCGGCCGGCAGCCGGTAGCGCTGGCCGCGGGCCTCGGGCAGGCCGTCATCGGTGACCAGGTACTCGCCCAGCACCACGAATTCGGCGGCGGCCCGGCTGCCATCGGTACTGCTCATGATCTGAATATCGACCAGCTGCTCCCGGTAATTGCGGTTCATCCGTTCCATGAAGGCGGCGAAGGCCTCGCGACCGGTTTCGCGCTCACCCTGGTTGATGTCGTGCCGCACATCGTCGGTCAGCAGACCGAGAAAGCGGTCCATGTCGCCGGCGTTGAAGGCCTGGTAATAGTCGGCGATCAGTTGTTCGGTACGGGCTCTGCTCATGATGATGATCCTGATTCTGGCTGATGAGCAGGTTAATCTCGGTGAAAGCGAGGGCGCGATCAAGACCGGCGGGTCGGGACGGCCGGCAAATGACTTTTTCAGCTCGGTAACAGTGATGCCGGATATGGGCCTGGACGCTGCGGTGCGGCTTAACCCGGTTCGGTACTTGGGGTACACTTGGGCGGCATTTATTCAGGAACCGTGACCATGCAGCTCACCCCGGCATCCCTTGCCCCCTATAACACCTTTGCCCTGACCCAGACCGCCGACCGTTTGACGGTGATAGAGCAGAGGGAACAATTGCTCGAATTGTGGCAGGCCCGCCAGGATGAGCCCCTGCTGATAGTCGGGGAAGGATCCAACCTGCTGTTTACCGCGCCTTTTCATGGCCTGGTGCTGGTCAATCGGCTCAAGGGTATCGTGGTCAACGAGACCGGCGACGCCTGGCTGCTGAAGGTGGCGGGCGGAGAAAACTGGCACCAGCTGGTGTGCTGGACCCTGGAGCAGAAAATGCCGGGGCTGGAAAACCTGGCGTTGATCCCCGGTACCGTCGGCGCCTCGCCGATCCAGAATATCGGTGCCTACGGGGTGGAGCTGGCGCAATTCTGCGAGCAGGTGGAGAGTTTCGACTGGCACAGTGGTGAAACCCGTCACTGGTCGGCGGCCGAGTGCGCCTTCGGTTACCGGGACAGCGTGTTCAAGCATGAGGCGCGTCATCATCTTATCCTGAGTGTCACCCTGCGGCTGCCCAAGGCATGGCACCCGGTGTTGGGCTATGGTCCGCTGGCGGAGCTGGGCGAGGCCGCCACGGCACAACAGATTTTCGAGCGGGTCTGCGCCACCCGTCAGGCCAAGCTGCCGGATCCTGCCGTGCTGGGCAATGCCGGCAGTTTCTTCAAGAATCCCAAGGTGGTCACCGCCCAGGCCGAGGCGCTCCGGCTGGCCTGGCCGGCGTTGCCGGTGTTTGCGGCAGAAGCCGGGCGGAGCAAGCTGGCGGCCGGCTGGCTGATCGACAAGGCAGGCCTCAAGGGGACGCGGGTCGGCGGTGCCGGCGTGCACACCGAGCAGGCGCTGGTGCTGGTCAACCACGGCGGCGCCACCGCCGAGGACGTGTTGCGGCTGGCGGCGTTGGTGCGGGAGCGGGTGGAGCAGTTGTTCGGCGTGCGGCTCGAGCCCGAGGTTCGCATGATGGGCCCCGACGGTGAAACCTGTCTGGATGAGGCGCTGGCATGTCTGAACTGACGCCGTTGCGCGAGACGTTGCTCAGGTTGTTGGCCGATGGCCAGTTTCATTCCGGTGAACAGCTGGGGGAGCGGCTGTCGGTCAGCCGGGCGGCCGTCGGCAAGCATGTGCAGGCGCTGAAGGCGCTGGGACTGGAGGTATACAGCGTCAGCGGCAAGGGCTACCGACTGGCGGTCCCCCTGCAGCTGCTGGATCAGGCGCGCCTGACTCAGGCGCTGGCGCCGAGCCGGGCCGAGCTGGTGCCGGTGATCGGCTCCACCAATCAGCACTGGCTGGAGTCGCTCTCCCGGCTGGAAAAAGGCGACATCTGTGTGGCCGAATGCCAGACCAGCGGTCGCGGGCGACGCGGACGGCCGTGGGTTTCTCCCTTCGGCGGTCAGCTGATCATGAGCATGTACTGGCGGCTGGAGCAGGGCATGGCGGCGGCCATGGGGCTGAGTCTGGTGGTCGGCATTGCCGTGGTCGAGGCGCTGGAGGCGCAAGGCTTTGCCGGGGTACAGCTGAAATGGCCCAACGATCTCTATCTGAACGGTCGCAAGCTGGCGGGGATTCTGGTCGAGATGTCCGGCACCGCCGGCGGCCCCTGTCAGCTGGTGATCGGCATGGGACTCAACCTGCTGCTGCCCCGGAGCGAGCAGGAACGTATCGATCAGCCCTGGGCGGAGCTGGCCGAGCTCGGCAACATCGAGGATCGCAACGCTCTGGTCATCGCCGTGGCCAGCCAGTTGCAGCGCAGTCTGCTGGTGTTCGAACGGGAGGGGATTGCCGCCTTTCGCGAGCAGTGGAACCGGCTGGACTACTTCAACGGCAGGGCGGTACGGGTATTGATGGGCGAACAGGAGGTGCAGGGTGTCGCCCGGGGCATCGATTCACAGGGTGCCCTACTGCTGGAGCTTGAAAACGGGGAGCTCAAACACTTTCTCGGCGGTGAAATCTCTCTGCGCGGTAAATAACCCCTGGTCCGCAAGCGTTATTTCTTCAGCCACACCTGATCTATGCCGTGTTCTCTGCCCTTGGTGAGGATCAGCTCGGCCCTGTCCTTGGTGGGCAGGATGTTCTGTTTCAGGTTCTTGTAGTTGATTTCGTGCCAGATGCGGCTGGCCGTGGCCACCGCTTCTTCTTCCGACAGCTGGGCGTAGTGATGAAAGTAAGACTCCGGATCGGCAAAGGCGCCGGAGCGCAGCTTGAGAAAGCGCTCCACATACCAGGTTTTCAGCAACCGTTCGTCGGCGTCCACGAAGATGGAAAAGTCCACGAAGTCCGAGACGAATACCCGGTGTGGTTCGTGGGGATAATCCATGCCGCTCTGTAACACGTTCAGACCCTCGATGATCACGATGTCCGGCTGCTCCACCACGGCTTTCTGACCCGGAACGATGTCGTACACCAGATGAGAATACACCGGTGCCGTGACACTGGGTTTGCCGGATTTGATATCGGATACAAACTGCACCAATCGACGAATATCGTAAGACTGTGGGAAGCCTTTCTTGCCCATCAGGCCGCGTTCTTCCAATACCGCATTGGGATAGAGAAAGCCGTCGGTGGTCACCAGCGTTACCTTGGGATGCTGAGGCCATCGTTCAAGCAGTGCTTGCAGGATACGCGCCGTGGTGCTTTTGCCCACGGCCACCGAGCCGGCAATGCTGATCACATAGGGCACATGGCGGGGCTCTTTGCCGAGAAACTGATCCAGCACGCGATTGCGGCGTTGCTTGGCCTTGACATAGAGGTTGAGCAGGCGGGACAGAGGCAGGTAAATATCTCTGACTTCCGCCAGTGATACCTTGTCGTTGATGCCCTGCAGACGCTTGAGTTCCGCCTCGCTCAGGGGCTGATGTACTGTATCACGCAATTCTGACCAGGTTTCGCGAGAAAAGGCCAGATAGGGAGAGTAGTTGTCTATCGTCATGGGCGTGTCCTGTGGGTCGCTCGAGGACGATACACCATGGTCTGGGGATGAACAAGGCGGCAGACGGCCATGCCCGGCGTTGGGCGTCGGCCCGCGGCGATGACGCGGCGGGCGATAATATGCACGAGAATGCGCCAGAATAGGGGGCTTTGATGTTTTTTTGTGCGCTTGAGCCCGCCGCAGTGAAAAACTTTCGGCAAAGGTGTTGCATCGGGTTGTGCCCTTGCTCTAGAATTCGCCTCGTTCTAGTGCCGGCATAGCTCAGTTGGTAGAGCAACTGACTTGTAATCAGTAGGTCCCGAGTTCGACTCTTGGTGCCGGCACCATAAAAATCTGGAGGGGTTCCCGAGTGGCCAAAGGGATCAGACTGTAAATCTGACGGCTCAGCCTTCGCTGGTTCGAATCCAGCTCCCTCCACCAAATTTCCGGATCTGTTCATCGCGACGGGTCTGAAATAAAGCGGTTTGACGGTTGTAAAAAGTAAAGAGTATCGCGGGCATCGTATAATGGCTATTACCTCAGCCTTCCAAGCTGATGATGCGGGTTCGATTCCCGCTGCCCGCTCCAGATGCTGATATAGCTCAGTCGGTAGAGCGCACCCTTGGTAAGGGTGAGGTCCCCAGTTCAAATCCGGGTATCAGCACCACTTCTTTGCTCGAGCACCTCAAGCCTTTTTTTGTTATATACTTCCTACTTGCGACTCGCGTGGTATAGCTCACCACCCAACCAGTTAGAGGGACGAGCATGTCTAAAGAAAAATTTGAACGTAACAAACCGCACGTAAACGTCGGCACCATCGGCCACGTTGACCACGGTAAAACGACCCTGACCGCTGCCATCACCAACGTCCTTGCCAAGCAGTTTGGCGGTGCCGCCCGCGCGTTCGATCAAATTGATAATGCCCCGGAAGAAAAAGCCCGTGGTATCACCATCGCCGCCTCTCACGTTGAGTATGACACCGAAAGTCGTCACTACGCACACGTTGACTGCCCTGGCCACGCCGACTATGTGAAAAACATGATCACCGGTGCTGCCCAGATGGATGGTGCTATCCTGGTTGTTGCTGCGACCGATGGCCCCATGCCGCAAACTCGTGAGCACATCCTGCTGGCCCGCCAGGTAGGCGTACCTTACATCGTTGTGTTCATGAACAAGTGTGACATGGTTGACGATGAAGAGCTGCTCGAACTGGTAGAAATGGAAGTTCGTGAACTGCTGTCCGAGTACGACTTCCCGGGCGACGACATTCCGGTTATCCAGGG
>NZ_MDKE01000028.1 GCF_001870485.1 Oceanisphaera psychrotolerans
TTTGATCTTCTGAGCGGGATCGTCAAGCGATCTGGCTTAACTGATCGGCATTAGGGATGATTCCCGGCTTTTTTGTTTTTCGTTATCGTTCAGACAATCAGGCCGTCTGTGGTTGGGCATGAGGCCGGCGGCTGTCCTGCTGAGCGTTCAGGTGGCGCAGCAGTAGCCTCAATGCCAATCAGCTTTTACTGAATAACAAAACTCGTTGTTGACTGGGCAATATAGATGCTTGTTCTTCTACTTCACTCGCTAACTGGCCTGCATCCATCGCAACACGGCATAACAAGTCTACCTCGGGCGACTTGCAGCCTTTACGCCAGGCCAGCATCAGCGGGCAATAAACGGGGAGATCATCAAGTTCGTAGGCAATGAGGTTATCATCACCTGCAGCCAGAATGCTCGGCATGATGGCGTAGCCCATCCCCGTGGCTACCAGGCCGCGAATGGTAATGTCATCGTGACACTCCTGCACGATATGCGGCGTGACGCCCGCATCACGAAAATACCGGTCGATACGATCGTAGCTGCCCGGGGTCGAATCACGCTTGAAGCGTATGTAGGGGGCTCCATCAAAGTCGCGCAGCGATGTGGGCGCCTTGTCCAGGAAACCGGGGTGACGACGCATGATCACCGCCATGCGGAACGTGCCGATGGGCAGGGTATCCAGCAGAGGCTCATCGTCTGGTTCAATGAACAGCAGGCCGGCATCAATGCTGCCCTGGACGATGGCCGTGGACTGAGGGCCGGATAACATGGACTCGAGTGCAAGCCGGATATCCGGATACTGCGCACGAAACCGACTGATCACTCCCGAAATGCTGGGAATGTAAGGGTGAATGGTGGTGATGCCGATGGACAGGCTGTCGGCATACCCTTCTGCGATGGCTTTTGTCTTCTTGGCAACATTATCAACGTCGGCCACCAGGCGCAGGGCATTGTCATACAGGAATTCACCTGCCCGGGTTAATATCACTCCCTTGTGATTTCTATCGAGCAGCCGGGTACCCAGCCCTTCTTCGAGCAGCCGGATTTGCCGTGTTAATGCCGGCTGGGCAATGTGAATTTTTCTTGCCGCCGCAGTGATTGAACCTTCATCGACGACTGACAGAAAGTACCTCAGTTTTCTTATATCCATGTTGTTATTTCGCTCAAACAGCCTGTGGCATATCAAAAAGGCATGGCATCATCGAGAAGAAGTATTTTTCGGCCTTTAACTCATTGAATATGATGAAAAACGCCGCTGAGTGCAACAGCACAAACGGTGGTTTCATGGACTTTTCCCCTTGGCGACGTGCTGCTTGCCGGGAGGATGATAGTCAGTTACGGAAGACCAAGCCGGTTCCAGGTAATGGGCAATAGAGGGATCTATCTAATGAAAGAGTGTGATATAGAGCGCATGACTGCCTTTCGGCGTGAGCTGCATCGTTTTCCCGAGCTCTCCTGTCATGAGCAACAGACCGCCGAACGGGTGGTTGGCATGCTGCGGGAAATCGGTGTCGACGAGGTGTATCAGGGCATCGGCGGCCACGGCGTGGTCGGCATCATCAACGGCTTGTCGGCCGGTCGCAGCGTGGGCCTGAGGGCCGACATGGATGCCCTGCCGTTGGCAGAAGACAACACCACCGAGTACTGTTCCCGCCATCAGGGTGTCATGCATGCTTGCGGCCATGATGGTCATACGGCGATGCTGGTCGGTGCTGCCCTTGAGCTGGTTCAGAACCGTCCAGCCTCCGGTCGTGTGGTACTTGTCTTCCAACCGGCCGAGGAGCTCGGCACTGGGGCGCCCGCGATGCTTGACGATGGACTGCTGGAGCGCTTTCCCATCGAAGCGATATTTGGCATGCACAACTGGCCCGGGGTCGAGACTGGGCACTTTGTGATCCATGACCGGCCGCACATGGCCTCAAGTGACGATTTCGAGGTGCAGTTCAACTCCGAAGGCGGTCATGGCGCCATGCCCCACCTGACCACGGACCCCGTCTTTGCTGCCGGGTTGTTCGTAACCGCCTTGCAGCAGGTCATCAGTCGCAATACCAATCCCGAGGATATCGCAGTCGTCAGTGTCGGCAGTCTTCAGAGCGGTCATGCCAGCAACATCATTCCGGCCATGGCCAGGATCAAGGGCACAGCCCGCAGTTTTAAGCCCGATGTCAGACGGCATATCGAACAACGTATCCACGATATCGTGGAAGGTATTGGCTTGGCGACGGGGTGTGCGCCGGCCATTGACTACAGGCACTCGACCCCGCCGGTGGCCAATGACCCGGCCTGTGTTACCCTCGCGCGCAGCGTGGTCGAAGAGCTGTGGGGCACGTCTCTGCTGGTGGATCATCCGATCAGCATGGGCGCCGATGACATGGGCGCTTTCCTGGAAAAGGTACCTGGCGTCTATGCGTGGATTGGCAATGGGGGCGGTGACTCGGCCCCACGGTTGCATCAGCCCGACTACGACTTCAACGACGACATTCTGGATAAAGGCAGCCGTTTTCTTTCCCATGCTGCTCGACGTTTTCTCGACAGCAACCAGTGAGTTCAGGGGGTAATATGAGTCATCTAGAAAGAGCTGCCGAGTTCGAGGCAGCACCACGCCGGCAGCTCGGTTTTCCACATATCTTCGTGGTCTTGTTCACTTTCATCTGTGTCGCGGCCGCTATGACCTATCTGATCGATGCCGGCAGCTATGAGCGAGTGCTTTCCGAGCAGGGCAAGACGGTGGTGGTACCTGGCAGCTATGCTGCCATCGATGGCCAGCCAGCGACCTTGCTCACTCCGTTCATCGCGGTCTTCGAGGGCATGAAGGAAGGCAGCAGCATCATCTTCTTCATCTTTATTTCCGGGGGCGCCTTTGGGGTACTCAAGGCGACGGGAGTACTGCAGAAGCTGGTGGCCAGTATCAGCCGCAGCCTGTCGGGTCATGACATCATCCTGATCCCGTTGTTGATGCTGCTGTTTGCCATCGGCGGCGCCACCTTTGGTCTCGCCGAGGAAACCATCGCCTTCATCATCATACTGGCACCGATGATGAGGATGCTGGGTTATAACTCCATGGTTGCCGCCGCCGTTCCGCTGGTGGGTGCCGGGGCCGGGTTCTCCGCGGCGTTCATGAATCCCTTTACCGTCGGTGTGGCCCAGGATATTGCCCAGTTGCCGATGTTTTCGGGCATGGGCCTGCGGGTTGTTTACTGGCTGGTGTTTGTCGGCGTGAGCATCGCTTTCGTGACCTACTATGCCGCCAGGGTGAAATCGACTCCCGTGTCTGGAGTAGCAGGAGGTCAGGATGTGCTCGACGAAAGCCCCCTGAGTCATTCCGACCGCTTGATCCTGTCGGCCTTCGCCGGTTCCATCCTGCTAATCGCCTATGGCGTCATCCGTCATGGCTGGTATATCGGCGAAATGTCCGGCGTGTTCCTGCTGATGAGCATAATGGTCGGGGCCTTTGCCCGCATGAGCCCCAACGAGATCGCCGAACAGTTTGTGAATGGACTAAAGGACATCGCCATGGGGGCCCTGGTGGTCGGTTTCGCCTTCGGTATCCTGATCGTGCTCAAGAACGGCAGCATCCTCGATACCATTCTATATCATCTCGAACAGCTGATTGGCGGCATGCCACCCGTGTTCACGGCCGTCGGTATGTTTCTGGTACAGATGCTGCTTAACTGCCTGGTCCCCTCCGGCAGTGGCCAGGCCGCCCTGACCATGCCGCTGATGGTGCCGCTTGCCGATCTCGTGGGCGTTACTCGCCAGACCGCGGTGCTTGCCTTTCAGTTGGGCGACGGCATCACCAACATCATCACCCCCACCTCCGGCTACTTTATGGCGGGACTGTCGGTGGCCGGTGTTTCCTGGAGCAAATGGATCAAGTGGATTCTGCCATTGTTCCTGATACAGCTGATGCTGGCCGCCGGCATGGTTACCCTTGCCTATTATATTTCCTGGTCTTGAAGGACGTTTTCCTATGCAGATTAAACAGATCACCGTCTATGGCATTCGTTTGCCACTCAAACAGCCATTTAAGATTGCCTACGATACCTATGAAGATATCGAAAGTATCCTGGTCAGGGTCGAGTCGACTTCGGGAGAAGTGGGCTGGGGGGAAGCGGTTGTCGACCAGCACGTCTCGGGAGAGACTTGGCAGGCAGCTCGACAGATCATCACCGGAGAATTGGCGCCGCTACTGATCGGGCGCCCAATCGACAGTATTGGCACCTTCCACAGCATGGCCGAGGCACGTATCCGCCATAACCCTTCCGCCAAGGCCGCTCTGGATATTGCCCTGCACGACCTGCTGGCCAGGCACTGTAAGGTGCCACTCTACAGCCTGCTCGGGGGACGCTACCATGCCCGTCTCGAACTGCCTTGCGTGATCAGCATGCTGGCACCGGAGGAGATGGCGCGCCAGGCGCGGGAAGCCTGTGAGCGTGGTTATACATCAGTCAAGATCAAACTCGGTGATGCCCCGGCGCTGGATGTCGAACGCATCGCTCGCGTCCGGGAGGCGATGGCGCCGGGCGTGGCGCTGCGGGTAGATGCCAACCAGGGCTGGAGTGCCAAGCAGGCTCTGCAGGTTATCCGTCAGGCTGCGCCCTATCAGGTGGAGTGGTTCGAGCAACCGGTCTCCATCGAGAATCTGGATGCACTGGCCCGAGTAACTCAGGCCACCGAGGCGGTTATCATGGCCGACGAGCCCATCCACGGCGTGCGCGACATGCTCGAGGTGGTTCGCCGCCAGGCGGCGGACATGGTCAATATCAAACTGATGAAGTCCGGGGGATTGCACGCCGCCCGCGCCATGGCAGAGATCGGTCTCGCCGCCGATATTTCCTGCCAGGTAGGTTCCATGGTGGAGTCATCGGTGGCTACCCTAGCGGGCGCGCACCTGGCGGTGGCCCATTGCAACATAGTGGCTAACGACATGGTGGGACCGGCCATGATTGCTCGTGATGTTGCCGACATGCCCGGCAATGAGACCCATATCGAGTTGTCCGATGCCCCCGGGCTTGGCATCTGGATCGACGAGGACAGAGTCAGGGCACTCAGTACCTTTGAAGATAGAATCGACTGAGTACATGAAAAGAGAATCATTGTTTATAAGATAATTCCTCAATACACAGACGCGACACCCAGATCATATCGCAACAAAAAAGCCGGGATAATTCCCGGCTTTTTTGTTTTCGCTCTTCCTGACGATAATCAGGCTGTCAGCGGTTTAGCATGGGGCTGACGGCTGACGGCTGACGGCTGACGGCTGACGGCTGTCTTGCTGCTCGCCCAGGTGGCGCAGCAGGATGCCGAAGCCGGCGTCCACCGACTCGGGCAGCGGCAGCCAGACCACATGGCCGCTGCCGGGCGCGACCTCGATGGTTTCACCTTTGCGGTTTTTCAGTTGATCCAGAGTGAAGGTCAGGTTGCCGTTGGGCGTCATCAGTTCCAGCTGGTCGCCGAGCAGAAACTTGTTTTTCACCGACACTTCTACCCAGTCGCCATCGCGGCCGGTGATTTCGCCCACAAACTGCTGGCTGGTCGAAACTGAATAACCGGTCTCGTAATTCTGGTAGTCGCCGTGGGCATGGCGCTTGAGAAAACCCTCGGTATAGCCACGGTGGGCCAGGTTTTCCAGGGTATTCATCAGGGTGGCGTCGAAGGGCTTGCCCGCCACCGCATCGTCGATGGCCTTGCGATAAACCTGAGCGGTGCGCGCCACGTAATAGAACGACTTGGTACGGCCTTCAATTTTCAGCGAGTGTACGCCCATCTGAGTCAGTCGCTCCACATACTGCACTGCGCGCAGATCCTTGGAGTTCATGATGTAGGTGCCGTGCTCGTCTTCGTAAGCGGCCATGTATTCGCCGGGGCGATTGCTTTCTTCCAGCAGCACCGGCTGATCGTAGGGAGCGCCGGCGCCGAGGGTGGGCTCGACCTGTTGCACTTGCTCTACCGGCTGCACCAGGATGGGCTCCTGCTTGTGCACTATCTGGCCGGCATCATCTTCCTTGGCGTCGTGCACCTTGTATTCCCAGCGGCAGGCGTTGGTACAGGTACCCTGGTTGGGATCGCGCTTGTTGATGTAGCCGGACAGCAGGCAACGTCCGGAATAGGCCATACACAGGGCGCCGTGAACAAACACTTCCAGCTCGACATCCGGGCAGTTGGTGCGAATTTCCTCGATCTCTTCCAGCGACAGCTCGCGCGACAGTATCACCCGTTCGATGCCGTAGTCCTGCCAGAACTTGACCGAGGCCCAGTTGACGGCGTTGGCCTGCACCGAAAGGTGAATGGGCATTTCGGGAAAGTGCTCGCGCACCAGCATGATGAGTCCGGGATCAGACATGATCAGGGCATCCGGGCCCATTTCCACTACCGGCTTCATGTCGCGCAGAAAGGTTTTCAGTTTGGCGTTGTGGGGCTGAATGTTGACCACCACATAGAATTTCTTGCCGAGCGCATGGGCTTCGTCGATGCCAATCTTGAGGTTTTCGTGATTGAATTCGTTGTTGCGTACCCGCAGCGAATAACGAGGCTGGCCGGCGTAGACCGCATCGGCGCCATAGGCGAAGGCATAACGCATATTCTTGAGGGTGCCGGCGGGGGAGAGCAATTCGGGTTTGAACGGTTCAGTGGTCAACATGTCATTCTCGTCTGATATCAGGTCAGCAGGCCACCACCAGATGGCGACCGGGAGTGCTATTTTACGCCCTCGGGCGCTTGATATCGAGCAGAGACAAAAAGCCGGGCTTCAAGCCCGGCTTTTGTGGTCACGATGACTACGGTCGAAGGTTACTTGGAGATATGAGTGATCAGATCCAGTACCTTGTTGGAGTAACCGATTTCGTTGTCGTACCAGGACACCAGCTTGACGAAGTTGTCGTTCAGGGCGATACCGGCCTTGGCATCAAATACCGAGGTGCAGGTTTCACCGATGAAATCGTTGGAAACCACTTCGTCATCGGTGTAGTCCAGGATGCCTTTCAGCTCGCCTTCGGCAGCAGCCTTGATGGTGGCGCAGATTTCTTCGTAGCTGGCGGCCTTTTCCAGACGCACAGTCAAATCCACTACAGACACATCCGGCGTCGGTACCCGGAAGGCCATGCCGGTCAGTTTGCCGTTCAGCTCGGGAATTACCTTGCCCACGGCCTTGGCGGCACCGGTGGAAGAAGGAATGATGTTCTGAGCGGCACCACGGCCACCGCGCCAGTCTTTGGCGGAAGGACCGTCAACGGTTTTCTGGGTGGCGGTAGTGGCGTGTACTGTGGTCATCAGGCCTTCGACAATGCCGAAGTTGTCGTTGATAACCTTGGCCAGGGGCGCCAGGCAGTTGGTGGTGCAGGAGGCGTTGGAGACGATGTCCTGGTTGTCATACTTGTCGTGGTTGACGCCCATGACGAACATGGGGGTGTCGTCCTTGGACGGACCGGTCAGTACGACTTTCTTGGCACCGGCCTGGATGTGCTTGCGGGCGGTGTCGTCGGTCAGGAACAGACCGGTGGCTTCTGCTACCACGTCGACACCCACTTCATCCCACTTCAGGTTGGCCGGATCACGCTCGGCGGTAACGCGGATGGTCTTGCCATTGACGATAAGCTGACCGTCCTTGACGTCGACGGTGCCCTTGAAGCGGCCATGGGTGGAGTCGTATTTCAGCATATAGGCCATGTAGTCTGCGTCGAGCAGATCGTTGATGGCAACGATTTCTACATCATTGCGTTCAAACGCGGCACGGAAGACGAAACGACCGATACGGCCAAAACCGTTAATACCAACCTTGATTGTCATAAGATTCACCTAGCTCCTGAATGGTTAAAGTGTAATTTTAATGAAATTTTATGTTGCTAAAATTACAAAAAAAATCGAATCAGTCAATCTAATAAAGGTTTTTTTCGTTTTTTAATGCCTTATTTTGAAATTTTATTTCGTGTTTTTGGATGATTGAACCTTGGGATTACCCACATGTTACCGGCGGCGGGCACCTTGCCAGGCTGTCTGCTGAGTATAGAAGCTGATTGGCAGTGTCAGCTCCGGTTGTAGGTGCCTTCTTGCAGAAGATCGATGATGGTATCGACGCGCTGCTGCATCTGCTGCTGCTGGATGTTGTCGAAGCGGGCATAGACATTCATGCGGGTCAGGTCGACCCGGTTGTCCGGATTCAGCTTGGCCAGTACGCGAGACCAGATCCACACCTCGCGATAGCGTTGTTCACGAACGTAGAGGCCGATCAGGTTGGCGATAATGTCGGTATCTATGGTGGCATCGGCCTCGTAAAGGCTGAGCGCCCGGTGCAGAGCCTGCTCCGCCGCCGCGCTGTCGCGCAGGGTGAGTAAAGCTGCCAGGGCTTTCTGCAGCTCCGGCTTTAGCATTTCCGGCCGGTCGGCCAGTTTGATGAAGCGGGCTCTGGCGCTGAGGTTGCCGTGATGCTGCCAGTGCCAGAGCAGCAGCTCCGGGTAATCGGAATTCAGGCTCTGTTGCTCCAGTTGTGCCAATGCGTTTCTGGCCTTGAGGATGGCTTCCAGCTTGTCGTTCTTCCGCTCCTTGCGTTTGGTGTATTCGATGTCCAGCAGGGGATCCAGGCAGTCGTGATAACGCTTCAGGCTGACCATCAGCTGATAGTCGCTGGCATCATCCGGTGAGCTGGCTTGCTGCCGTCGCGCCCTGATAAGGTTCGAACGTTCGAATTTGCACCAGCTGTCTTCATGCAGGTCGACGCAGAAGTGTGGCGTTGTTTCGCAGATGGTTTGGATGCGATCTTGCTCACAAGCTGCCAAAAAGAGGGGAGTCATCAGTATTAAAAAGGCACTTTTTGTATTCATATGGAGCCTGCTCGACCAGTCCTTAGTCTGGTAATCATACCCCCTATCCACTAAAATAGGCGCGCTTAAAATAGAGCTGATGCGGCATGTTTTTAATAACCCGCCATCAATGTTAATGACGGTTACCTGAAACAAAAGGATCTGGTCGATGACCCACGAGAGTTACTTGTCCGCCTGGCAGCAGAGCCAGGAACTGGCAGAGTCCATGCAGCCCCTTATCGGCAAACTGTACCGCGAACAGGGAGTGGAAACCTGCGTTTATGCACGCCCCCTGCTGAATGCCTCTACCATTGACATTCTCAAGGCTCACCGTGTGGTGCGTCGCCACGAAAGTCAGCAACTGCCGGTCAGCCAGAGCTACCCGGTGTTGAAGGCGATGAGCGAGCTGGATCTGGCCCCGGCCAGCATCGATCTGGGCAAGCTGGCAGTACATTACTGGCAAGAGCACCAGGACGAGTCCGGTCTGGCCGATTACCTGCGCCGTGAACTGGCTCCTGCCCTGAACACCGATCACAGCAGCCAACCTACCGATGTCGTGCTGTACGGCTTCGGTCGTATCGGTCGTTTGCTGGCGCGTCTGCTGATCGAGCGTGCCGGTGGCAATAATGGTCTGCGCCTGCGTGGCATCGTGGTGCGCGGCAATGGCGACGATCTGGAAAAGCGCGCCAGTCTGCTGCGTCGCGACTCCGTACACGGTCGTTTCAACGGTTCCATCGAAGTGGATGCCGAAAACCATGCCATTATCGCCAACGGTACCTATATTCAGGTGATCTACGCCAATAGCCCGGAAGAGATCGACTATACCCAGTACGGCATCCATGATGCGCTGGTGGTCGACAACACCGGTAAATGGCGTGACGAAGCAGGCCTGGGTCTGCACCTCAAGTCCAAGGGGGCCGCCAAGGTGCTGCTGACGGCGCCGGGCAAAGGCGACATCAAGAACATCGTGTTCGGTGTCAACGACAACATGATTCTGCCGGAAGACCGCATCATGTCGGCCGCTTCCTGTACCACCAACGCCATTACCCCGGTGTTGAAGGCGGTCAACGATGCCTATGGCGTGAAAAACGGTCATGTGGAAACCGTACACTCGTACACCAACGACCAGAACCTGATCGATAACTTCCATCAGGGTGATCGTCGTGGCCGCAGTGCCGCGCTGAACATGGTGCTGACCAGCACGGGTGCCGCTTCTGCCGTGGCCAAGGCCCTGCCCGAGCTGAAAGGCAAGCTGACCGGTAACGCCATTCGGGTTCCGACGCCCAACGTCTCCATGGCGGTCATTAACCTGAATCTGAACAAGGCCACCACGGTAGAAGAGCTGAACGAATATCTGCTCAAGGCATCGCTGGATTCACCGCTGCATAACCAGATTGACTTCAGCACCAGCAGCGAGCTGGTATCCACCGATATGGTCGGCTCTCGTTTCGCGGGTATCGTCGATTCTCTGGCGACCATTGTCGAAGGTGACAGAGCCGTACTCTACGTCTGGTACGACAACGAGTTCGGTTACAGCTGCCAGGTGGTGCGGGTGATGCAGAAAATGGCCGGCATCGAACTGATGGATCTGCCTGCCGTCTGAGGCGGATAGCGCCGTAACCAGTGACAAGGGGTGGCCGTGGGCTACCCCTTTTATGTTTGTGGTGGTAGCCTCATTGCCGCCACTAGAGGAGGAAATGCCATGTCATCTTTTCAGCAAGCCATCGCCAATATGCCCGAAGACGTTTACCAGCGGCTGAAAACCGCCGTCGAACTCGGTAAATGGCCGGATGGTGCCGTGCTGACTCCCGCACAGAAGGAAAGCAGCATGCAGGCGGTGCTGGCCTGGCAGGCGATGCACAACGACAACCCCGAGCACATGACCATCGGCAAGGGGGGCGAGCTGGTGATGAAGAGCAAGTCGGAGTTGCGTCGCCAGTTTCGTGATGAAGCCGAGATCACCCGCCAGAAACTGAACTGAGCCCGTATGAAGCTTTAAGCGGTCAGCTGTTAGCCGTATGTGGCGGAGCCTGTTACTGATTGTTGTGCCAGAAGAACATGCCCGTCTGTAAAATGGATTCCGGCTCGAGGGCCGGAATGACGGCATCATTCGTCACTCCGGGCTTGACCCGGAGTCCATAACGGTTGCACCGTGCAATCCCCAATCCCCAATCCCCAATCCCTTTGAAATTTTTCTTGTACAAACTTGATCTAATTGTACAACAACGACTATGTTATAAGGAATAATTGTACAAGAGGGTATGGTATGTACAAGTTTGACCCGGCTGTGATCCGCGTCGGTATCAGTGGCTGCCTGACCGGACAACAGGTGCGCTTCGACGGTGGCCACAAACGTTCCGATTTTTGTACCGAGCAACTGGCTCGCTTCGTGGAGTTTGTGCCGGTGTGCCCGGAAATGGCCATCGGCCTGGGCACGCCTCGCCCCAGCATCCGGCTGATCAACCATGAAGGCAGCCTGCTGGCGCAGACGGCGAAGGGGGAAGACGTGACCGCCGCGCTGCGTGACTATGGCCGGCAGATGGCGGCGGGCTTCGAAGGCCTGAGTGGCTATATTCTCTGTGCCAAATCCCCCAGCTGCGGCATGGAGCGGGTGCGGGTCTACCATGAAAGCGGCAAGGGTAATGCCAAGGAAGGCACCGGCATTTATACCGCCGAGCTGATGCGGGCGCTGCCCCTGCTGCCGCTGGAAGAGGACGGTCGACTCAACGATGCGGTGCTGCGGGAAAATTTCGTGACCCGGGTCTATGCCCTGCATGACTGGCAGTGTCTGATGCACCAGGGACTCACCGCCGCCCGGTTGATTGCCTTTCACAGCCGTTACAAATATCTGTTGATGGCACATCATCGTGACAGCTACCTGAGGCTTGGCAAGCTGTTGTCCGACCTGTCATGTGACGTAGAGCAAAAAGCCGATGCCTATATCAGCGGCATGATGCAGGCGCTGGGAAACAAAGCCAGTCGTAACAATCACACCAATGTGCTGCAACACCTGCAGGGTTATTTCAAGCAGCAGCTCACTTCCCGTCAGCGCCAGGAGCTGGCCCGCACCATTCATCAGTATCGGCAGGGCATACTGCCCCTGCTGGCGCCCATAACACTGCTGCGTCACTACCTGGAAGAGCACCCCAACGACTATCTGCATCAGCAGGTGTATCTGAATCCCCACCCGGAGGCATTGCGACTGCGTTATGGCATCTGAACCTCTGTACCCGATCCGGGACGTTTCCCGGCTGACCGGTATCAACCCGGTCACCCTGCGGGCCTGGCAGCGTCGTTATGGCCTGCTGAAGCCGGCCCGTACCGAAAAAGGCCATCGGTTGTATTCCGACGATGACATCGCCCTGATCCGCCGGATCCTGCATTGGCTGGATCAGGGGGTCAGTATCGGTCAGGTGAAGGGGCTGCTGGCCGAGCCGGCACCGGTGGCCAGTGGCTCCAACTGGGAGCAGGCCGGGGACCGGCTGATGACGGCCGCGCAGCAGCTTAATGCTGGCCGGCTGGAGGCCGAATTGCTGGAGCTGACCAGCCTCTATCCGGCCGAGCTGGTATTGCGCCGGGTCATCGAGCCCTGGTTACTGGCCCTGGCCCGGTTGCAGCGGCCGGATGCACAGTTAATCGAACAAAGTGCCCGGGCCTTGCTCAAGCGGCTGCTGCACCAGCTGCTGACCATCAAGACCGGCCCGGTGATCGCCGTGGCCCGGGTGGGGCAGGTACGGGAACAGCAGGCGGTGTTGACCCAGTTCGAGCTGCAGGGGCTGGAATGCCGCAGCCTGGATCTGGGCGTGCTCGACCCGCTGACATTACCGCTGGCAGAAGGAAGACTCAAATACGATGCCCTGGTGGTGATACTGGGGGCTGGCCTGAGCCAGGGCTGGTTCAGCGAGATGGATGCCGCCTTGCCGGCACACTGTTTCTTTATCGGCGAGCTGGGCAACCTCTACCGGCAGCAAGGTTGGCTGAACCGGCCTTTTTCGACCAATGTGAGCGACATAACGAGGGAGCATGATGCGTCATTTAGTCTGGTTCAGAACTGATCTGCGGGTGGCGGATAATCCCGCCCTGTATGAAGCCGCCGCCGACGACGCCGAGGTGGAGGCGGTGTATGTCGACTGCCCGGGCCAGTGGCAAGAGCATGGCAAATCGGCCATGCAGCGTGACTTTCTGTCCCGTAATCTGCAGGCGCTGAACGAGCAGCTGGCTGGCCTGGGCATACCGCTGACGGTGCTGACAGCCGACACCTTTTCCGAGACGCCCGACCTGCTGGTCCGGTGGCTGGAAGGGCGTCACTTCGATGCGCTCTATGCCAACCGGGAAATCGGCATCGACGAACGCCGGCGCGACAAGGAGCTGCAACGGCGGCTTTCGATTCCCTGCCGGGTGTATAACGGCGATTGCGTGCTCGATCACGGCAGCCTCACCACCCGCAGCGGTGACATGTACAAGGTGTTTACCCCCTTTTCCAAGACTTGGCTGGCCAAGCTGCGAGCCGGTGGTTATCGCTTGCTGCCGGTGCCCGCGGCTCAGGCCGAGGCGCTGTCCAGCGAGCCCCTGAGCCTGAGTGGCGAGCGAGTCTCCAGTGACGACTGGCCGGCAGGAGAAGCGGACGCCGCCCAGCGACTGAGTCAATTCTGCCAGCGGTCGCTGCGGGAGTATGGCGAGCGCCGGGATTATCCGGCTCAGGACGGCACCAGCAGCCTGTCGCCTTATCTGGCACTTGGCGTCCTGTCTCCCAACCAGTGTCTGTCGGCCATGGAATCCGAGCTGGGGCAGTTGCCGTTCAGCCGGGGTGAACCGGGCTTCGTCTGGCTGAATGAGCTGATCTGGCGGGAATTCTATCGGCATCTGCTGGTGGCCTTTCCACGCCTGTCGATGGATCGCGCCTTCAGGCCGGAAACCGAGGCGTTGCAGTGGAGCCGGGACGATGAAGGCTTCCGGGCCTGGTGCGAAGGTCACACCGGCTATCCCATCGTCGATGCGGCCATGCGTTGCCTGAACCAGACCGGCTGGATGCACAACCGGCTGCGGATGATCGTGGCCAGCTTTCTGACCAAGGATCTGCATATCGACTGGCGCCGGGGCGAACGCTATTTCATGTCACGCCTTATCGACGGTGAGCTGGCGGCCAACAACGGTGGCTGGCAATGGGCCGCCGGCACCGGCGCCGATGCCGCCCCCTATTTTCGGGTGTTCAACCCGACCACCCAGGGTGAGCGTTTCGATGCGGAGGGCGACTTCTTGCGGTGCTGGCTGCCGGAGCTGGCCGAGGTGCCGGCCCGGGTGATTCACTCACCTCACGACTGGCTGGATAACCACAGCCCGGGCCATGGTTATGCCAAACCGATTGTCGATCATGGTCGGGCCCGGCTTCATGCCATCGCCATGTTCGATGCCCTGAAAGACCGGGAGACGGTATGAGCCCGGCGCTGACGGTGTTCTGCCGCGAATACCAGCGTCTGTCGGGGAATAACCTGCAGGTGCTGCGCGAGATCTATGCCCCCGACATCTGCTTCAGCGATCCGGCCCACCACATTCAGGGCATAGCGGCGTTGTTGTCGTATTTCGAGGGCCTCTTTGCCCGGGTGACGAGCTGCCGCTTCGAGATCGAGCAGGTGATGGAGCAGGACGGTGAGGCCTTTGTGCGCTGGCAAATGACGTTTGCCCATCCCCGGCTTAATGGCGGCAGGGAAGTCAGCGTGCCCGGCGTCAGTCATCTGCGCTTTGCCGGGCAGGTGCATGAACACAAAGATTACTTCGACATGGGCGCCATGCTGTATGAGCAGTTGCCGCTGCTGGGTGGCGTGATCCGGGGATTGAAACGGAGGCTTGGCCAATGAAACGGGTATTGATTACCGGCGCCAGCTCGGGCATCGGGCTGCAGCTGGCACGAGACTATCACCGTGAGGGCTGGCAACTGGTGGCCTGTGGTCGCAACCGGGAGAAGCTGGAGCAGGCGCTGGCGGGCATCGAATGCGAATTGTGCGAATTCGACATGCAACAACCCGAACAGACCAAGCAGGCGTTGAGCGGGCTGGCGCCCCTGGATTTGGTGATCCTCAATGCGGGTAATTGTGAATATATCGACGATGCCCGCCAGTTTGATGCCGCGCTCTTTGCCCGGGTGGTCAACGCCAACCTGCTCGGCACCGCCAACTGTCTGTCGGCGTTGCTCCCGCGCATCAAGCACGGCGGGCGTGTGGCGGTGGTCAGCTCTTCGGTGACCTTTCTGCCACTGACCCGGGCAGAAGCCTATGGCGCCTCCAAAGCCGGGCTGGATTATCTGGTGCGTACCCTGGGGATCGATCTGGCGCCACATCATATCGGGGTAAGTCTGATCCGGCCCGGTTTTGTCGACACGCCGCTGACCCGCAGAAACGACTTCCCCATGCCCGGGCGGGTGTCACCGGAGCAGGCCAGCCAAGCCATTCGCCAGGGGCTGGCCCGGGGCAAGTCCGAGATCAGTTTTCCCTTTGGCTTCATCTCGGTGTTGCGTCTGCTTTCCTGGCTGCCCCACCGGCTCTGGGCCTGGCTGGCGAAGCGCACGGTAAGGGGTGAAAAATGAGCAGAATTGCCGTAATTGGCAGCGGTATTTCCGGCCTGACCAGCGCCTGGCTGCTGAGCGACCAGCACCAGATCACCCTGTTTGAAGCCAACGATTATCTCGGCGGCCACACCGCCACCGTCGATGTAATGGTGGGCGGAAAACAGCATGCGGTCGACACCGGTTTCATCGTGTTCAACGACCGCACCTATCCGAACTTCCGGCGGCTGCTGGCCCGTATCGGCATCGAGGCCCGGGTCACCCAGATGAGCTTCAGCGTGCATCAGGCCCGGACCGGGCTGGAGTATAACGGCCATACCCTGGGTTCCATGTTTGCCCAGCGCGCCAATCTGCTGAGTCCGCGTTTCTACGGTTTTCTCGCCGAGATTGTGCGCTTCAATCTGTTGTGCAAGAAAATCATCAGGGGCGGGGAGTTAAGCGAGCATGAGACCCTGGGCGCTTTTCTCGACCGATACGGATTTTCCGACTTCTTTGCCGGCCACTATATCCTGCCGATGGTGGCGGCCATCTGGTCGTCGTCGCTGGCCGACAGCCGGGATTTTCCGCTGGCCTTCTTCCTGCGCTTTTTCAACCATCACGGCCTGCTCAATCTGGTGGACAGACCGCAGTGGTATGTGGTGCAAGGTGGTTCGCGCAGTTATATTCCGGCCCTTACCGCTCCAATCGGGGATATTCGTCTCAGCACCCCGGTGCTGTCCGTTCGTCGACATCAGACCGGCGTGAACATCGAAACATCCGTCGGTGTCGAGCAGTTCGACGAGGTGATCCTGGCCTGCCATTCGGATCAGGCGCTGAGATTGCTGGCTGATGCCACCGAGGCCGAGCGGCAGGTGCTGGGCGGGCTGCCCTATCGCGATAACGAAGTGGTATTGCATACCGACACCGGGCTGCTGCCGCGGGAGCCCCGCGCCTGGGCCAGCTGGAATTACTGGCTGGACGGAGGCGAAGATGCCCTGCCGGCGGTGACCTATAACATGAATATTCTGCAGGGCCTCGACGCAAAAGAGACCTTCTGTGTCACCCTCAATCGCAGTCAGGCCATCGCCACCGACAAGATACTGCGTCGTTTCACCTATGCCCATCCGGTGTATAACCGGGAGGCGATCAAGGCCCAGGCTCGGCGCCTCGAGATCTGTGGCCGGCAACATACTCACTTCTGCGGCGCCTACTGGTATAACGGCTTTCATGAAGACGGCGTCAGGAGCGCACTCGATGTATGTGCCCGTTTCGGGGTGAGCCTATGAGTTACAGCGCCATCTATCAGGGCCAGGTTCGCCACCGCCGTTATGTTCCCCGCGAACACGGCTTCAGTTACGGCCTCTACATGCTGGCGCTGGATCTGGACGAGCTGGAACAGCTGGCCGCTCGCAGCCGGCTCTTCGCCTGCGAACGCTTTGCCCCCTTGAGTTTTTGCCGCCGGGACTACCTGGGCGATCCTGCGCTGCCGTTGAAGACGGCAGTGCTGGACGAGGTCGGGCGGCTGGGTGGCGACACCGGCGGGCTGGACCGGGTGCTGATGCTGGGACAGGTGCGCTGCTTCGGCCTGTATTTCAGCCCGATTAACGTGTTTTTTTGTTATCGGGGCGAGCAGGCCCGTTATGCGCTGATGGAGGTGCATAACACGCCGTGGAATGAGCGTCATTGTTATCTGGTGAACCTTGAACAGGCCACTCCGACGGATAAGGCGTTTCATGTTTCCCCTTTCATGGGCATGAATATGCGCTACCACTGGCGCATCAAACCGCCGGCGCGGCGGGCTCTGGTGCATATCGAAAACCGGGATCCGGCGCTGCTGTTTGATGCCACCCTCAGCCTGCAGCGGCACCCCTTTGACCGGACCGTGCTGAAAGCCGCCCTGCTGCAGTGGCCGATGATGACACTGACCATAGTGCGTGGCATCTACTGGCAGGCACTGCGGCTGTTTTTGAAACGCGTTCCCTATCATTCACATCCCTGAAGGAAGCCAAGAATGGATACGACTTTGAGTATGTCGCAACCCCGCCGCCTGGAACGCTGGGCGCGCAGTCTGGCCTTTTCCCTGCTGTCCGGGCTGAAAGATGCCGGGCTGACCATCAGGGAAGGCCAGGATACCTTTGTATTTGGTGACAGGAATGCGCCATTGCAGGCTCAGATCAGGGTGCTCGAGCCAAGTGCCTACCGGCGGCTGATGACCGGCGGCAGCATCGGGGCGGCGGAGGCCTGGGTGGATGGCAGCTGGCACAGTCCGGATCTGACGGCGGTGGTACGGCTGTTTGCCCGCAACATGGCGGTGCTCGACCGGCTGGAGCGACGCCTGGGCTGGCTGACCACGCCCTGGCACAAGCTCAAACACCGTCTGAATCGCAATTCGCCGAACGGCAGCCGGGCCAATATCGCCGCCCATTACGATCTGGGCAACGACATGTACCGGTTGTTTCTGGATCCCCTGATGCAGTATTCCTCGGCGGTGTTTCCGACGGCCGAGGCCAGCCTGGAAGCGGCACAGGAACACAAGCTCAGGCTGATCTGCGAACGGCTCGAACTGCAGCCCGGCGATCATCTGCTGGAAATCGGCACCGGCTGGGGGGCGCTGGCCTGTTTTGCCGCCCGCCATTATGGCTGCCGGGTCACCAGTACCACCCTGTCAACCGAGCAGCTCAGCCATGCCCGGGAGCGAGTCACCCGCGAAGGGCTGGAAGATCGGGTGACCCTGCTGCAGCAAGATTATCGCGACTTGCGCGGTCAGTATGACAAGCTGGTGTCGGTGGAGATGATCGAAGCGGTGGGGCATGAGTATCTGCCAACCTACTTCCGCGCGCTGAACCGGCTGCTCAAGCCACACGGCAAACTGCTGATCCAGGCCATTACCATGTCCGATCAGCGTTATGACAGCTATCGCAAGGGCGTGGACTTCATTCAGCGCTATATCTTTCCCGGCGGTTGCCTGCCGTCGGTGAGTGAAATGTGCCGACATCTGAAAGAGCAGACCGACATGACGCTGACCCGGCTGCAGGATTACGGCCAGCATTATGCCCGCACCCTGCAAATCTGGGCCGAGCGTTTTCACCTGACGGAGCCGGCCTTGAGCGAGCTGGGCTACAGTCAGGACTTTCATCGGCTGTGGGCCTTCTACTTTGCCTACTGTGAAGGCGGCTTTCGCGAGGGAACCATCGGACTGGTGCACTTCGAGGCGGCCAAACCGGGAGCGAGACAATGTCTAAATGGCAATGGACTCAGCTGTTAGCCTTTGACGGCTTCTGGCTGCTGGCGGTGGCCGGGCAGAACCCGTGGGTATTGCTGACGATCCTGTTGCTGGGGCTGCACTTCATGTTTACCCCCAGCCGCCGGGCCGATATACGGGTGTTGTGGCTGGCGCTGGCGGGGATGACGGTCGATTTTATCCTGACCGTGGCGGGGTTTTTTTCCTTCGACCACTGGCCGCTGTGGCTGGGTGTGCTGTGGATCGGATTTGTACTGACCCTGGGGCACAGCCTGCGCTGGATGCGGCGATTATCGCTCTGGCTGTTGATGATTACCGGCGCACTGGCCGGCACCGGATCCTATCTGGCCGGCTGGCAACTGGGGGCGGTCAGCCTGCCGCTGGGGTTCTGGCCCAGTGTGTTGATCCTTGCCTTGTTGTGGTCGGTTTTGTTACCGGTGCTGGTTCGGCTGGATCAGCGTTTGCGGAGGCATGCATGATGAAAAAATATCTGTGGCTACTGTGGTGGTTGGCCATGTCATTCTCATTGCCGTCCTGGGCCCACCCGACGGCGGATTTGAACCTGGTCGGTCAGGGCAGCATGCGCTGGTTGTTCTGGGATCTGTATCAGGCTCGCTTTTACAGTGCCGACGGTCAGTACAAGGCCGACGGTTTTCCTCAGGCGCTGGCCTTGCGTTATCAGCGGGATATCGGCAAGGAGGACCTGCTCGAAGCCACCGTGACCGAATGGCAGCGCCTTGGTATCGACTGGAGGCCCCAATGGCGGAGGGAACTCAGCGCCATCTGGCCTTCAGTCAAAAAACGAGACGAGCTGGTGCTCAGGGTCGATTCTGCCGGGGTCAGTCGTTTCTATTTCAACTGGGAGTTGCTGGGGGAAATTACAGACCCGGACTTCGGGCCGGCCTTTCTGGCCATCTGGCTGTCACCGGACAGCCGGGATCCCCGTCTGACCCGACAACTGAAAGGAAACTGATATGCGTATTCTGATACTGAGTCTGTCTCTTTGCGCGAGTCTGCTGCTGATGTCGTGCAGCAGCGATATTCAGGATTATGCGGATACCCAACCGGCGTTCGAGCTGGAGCGTTTCTTCGACGGCGAACTGGTGCCTTCGGCATGGTCCAGGACAGATCCGGCCGGGTGCTGCGCCGTTTCAGGGTTGACATGACTGGCCGCTGGGACGGCAATCGGGGCGTGCTGGAAGAGGACTTCGTCTACGATGACGGCGAGCGGCAGCGTCGGGTCTGGCATATAGAAAAGGGTGCCGACGGCCACTACAGCGGCACCGCCGCCGATGTGGTGGTGCCGGCCAGAGGGCAGACCCGGGGTTTTGCCCTCAACTGGCGTTACACCCTGGCCGTGCCGGTAGATGGCGAAACCTGGAATATCGACTTCAACGACTGGATGTACCTGCTGGATGAAGATCGGTTGATTAATCGCGCCGAGATGACCAAGTGGGGCTTTAAGGTCGGCGAGGTCACCCTGTGGATCGAACGTAAACATGCCTCACCGAGCACCAATTAAAACTCCGGACTGGAAATCTCGTCCAGCGACAGCGAAAAGCTGGGCACGAATACCTCGAGAAAATAGCGAACTTCATCGTTCATGCGTGCTGCCAGCATGTCGGTGAGTCGCTTCTTGGCCGCGGCAAACTCCCGGTTGCCGGCACTGAGTTCTTCCTCACACTTCAGATAGGCACAGAGAATGTCCGCCGACTTCACCAGATGGCTGTACTCGTCTTGCTCGTGTCCGCAGAGCAGGGGGGCATAGGCCGCCTGCAGTTCGGCGGGCAGCATCTTGAGCAGGCTCTGCTCGGCATTGCGTTCTATGTCCTTGTAGGCCCGGGCGATGTCCTCGTTGAAATACTTGACCGGGGTGGGCAGATCACCGGTCAGTACCTCGCTGGCATCGTGAAACAGCGCCTGCATGGCGGCCTGCGCCGGGTCCAGGGTGCCCTTGAAAAAGGTATTGCTGATCACCGCTAGCGCATGGGCCACCATGGCGACCTGCAGGCTGTGCTCGGCGACGTTTTCCTGCTCTATGCTGCGCATCAGCGGCCAGCGCTGGATCAGTTTCATGCGGGCCATGTGGGCGAAGAAATGACTGCGTTTCATGGGCTTGCCTGTGTTGTTGAGGACGATATCGTTATAATGGCATTAACCGACCCCAATGGAGAAGACTACATGGACAAGCAAACCCAGACCGAACTGGAAGCGGCTGCCTTTCGTACCCTGCTGGCGCACCTGGACAAGCGCAAGGACGTACAGAATATCGACTTGATGAACCTGGCCGGCTTCTGTCGCAACTGCCTGAGCAAGTGGTATCTGGCCGCCGCCGAAGAGCAGGGAGTGGAGCTGAATTACGATCAGGCCCGGGAGCGGGTCTACGGCATGCCCTACGATGAGTGGAAGGCGAAATACCAGCAGGAAGCAACGCCCGAGCAGCAGGCGGCCTTCGCCCGGAGTCAGAAACACGACTGATGATTTTGCCGGCTGACGCCGGCGGGATGGGGGACTTGGGAGCAGGGATGGGTGATACCCTGCCCAGTCCCCAGTCCCCAGTCCCCAGTCCCCAGTCCCCGCTGTTACTTGAACACCACCGTCTTGTTGCCGTAGACGAAGACCTTTTCTTCCAGCACCAGGTTGAGCGCCCGGCTCAGCACCGATTTTTCCACGTCACGACCGGCCTTGGCCATGTCCTGAGCGCTCAGGGTGTGATTCACATGGGTCACGTCCTGCTCGATAATAGGGCCTTCGTCCAGATCGTCGGTCACGAAATGGGCGGTGGCACCGATCATCTTCACGCCACGCTCGTAGGCCTGTCGATAGGGGCTGGCACCGACAAAGGCGGGCAGGAAGGAGTGATGAATGTTGATCAGCCGCTGGTGATAACGGGCCACGAATTCGGGGCTGAGAATACGCATGTACTTGGCCAGCACCACGTAATCGGGTTGATAACGATCGATGATTTCCGCCAGCAGCCGCTCGTGCTCGGCCCGGTTCATCCCTTCATGAGATACGGTGTGATAGGGAATGTCGAACTTTTCGGTCAGTCCGGCCAGGGTATCGTAGTTGCCGATCACGGCGGCAATGTCGATGTTCATGGCGCCGGCAAAAGACTTCATCAGAATATCGCCCAGGCAATGGGCTTCCTTGGTGACCATGATCACCACGCGCTTGTTGCCGGCGGGCATCAGCCGGCGCTGGCTACCGGCGGGCAGGGCATCGTCCAGGTCGGCGAGCAGGGTGTGATCGTTGAAATGGCCTTCCAGCTCGGTGCGCATGAAGAAATGGCCGTTGTCGTAGTCCACGAACTCGTCGTTACGCATGATGTTGAGCTGGTGCTTGTAACAGATATTGGTAATTTTCGAAATCAGCCCCTTGGCATCGGGGCAATGGGTCAGCAGTATTTTTCGTTCCATTATAATCGGTCTGTCAGCTAGTTAAGTGAAGGAATCAGTGTCTGGCGCAGCATTGCTTGTATTTCTTGCCGCTGTCGCAGGGGCAGGGCTGATTGGCACCTGTTTTGGGCGGATTGAGCTGGCCTGAATGGTACATCCAGCGGCCCTGTTCCCGGACGAAGTGGGAGCGTTCGTGCAGCGTGACCACCCGGTCGTTTTCCTTGTAGCGGACCTTGAATTCCACGGTGCCTTGCTCATCGGAGGAGGCCCCCCGGGCAAAAACGATGGTCAGACCCAGCCAGTCGGTGCCGAGCCCGCTTTGTGCCAGCTCGTCGGCAGTCAGTGTCCCTCTGGTGTCCGGATGCCAGCTTTGCAGCAGATAGTCGCCCAGCCCGAGCACATAGGCACTGTAGCGGGAACGCATCAGGGCCAGCGGCGTCGGTGCCGGGGAAACACCTTGCAGGTAAGGGTTGCAGCACTGCTCGAAGGGCTGCTGACTGTGGCAATAGCAACGCATGGGAAGTCCGGGGTAAAAAGAAAAACAGTATGCCATGGCAGTAAAAAGGTAAAAATAAAAAACGGCTCCTTGGAGCCGTTTTTAACTTCAGGGAGCGAATCGATGTTACTCGATGATTTCAACCTGGATGGTGGCCTGAGCCTTGGCATCCACGCGACGGTCGCGCTGACGCTCGGCTTCGGTCACGCCTTCGGCCAGTTCACTGCCGTACCAGGCAGTCTGGATGTTCTGGGCGGCCACACCGCGCTGAACCAGATAGTCTTTGGCGGCCAGCGCACGACGCTCGGACAACTTGCGGTTGTACTCGGCGCTACCCAGACGGTCGGCATAACCGGCCAGTTCAACCTGGTGATCCGGGTTCTGCTGGGCAAAGCGTGCTACTTCGTCCAGGGTGGCACGAGAGTCGGCAGACAGCTCGGACTTGTCGAAGGCGAAATAGATGGAGCCATCGGCGGTGACGGTACGGGTTTCATAGGTCACTTCGGGAGCCGGCTGAGGAGCTACCGGGGCGACCGGAGGCGGGGTAGCCACACCGCGGTTCGGGTGCAGTACCAGTTCCAGCATCACGTTGTTGACGTCGGTTTCGAAGCCGTTGTTGCCCAGATCACCCATGTCTTCGATACGACGGTAGCGAGCCTGTACGTCCACCAGGTCGGAGGCACGATAGGTCAGACCGATACCGGCCAGCGGGGAAACACCTTCGTCACCGGCGCCGGTGTCGGTATCCCAGCCCAGGGCACCCAGCTCACCGAACAGGGACACGCGCTCACTCAGAGGCAGGCGACCGATGGCGGACAGATTCAGGGCCTTGGTATCGGCATCTTCGCCAAAGTAGTTGAAGCCCAGCTCGGCACCGAAGTACTGGTTGAAGTTGTAACCACCGAACATGCTGACGGCTTCAGCATCCTTGTCGAGGTTGCTGTTGTTTCTGTCGATATCTTCATACTGGGCGTAACCGGCACCGGCACCCAGGTACCAGTCATTAGCCTGTACGCTGGCAGAGATGCCGGCCGCTGCGAGTGCAATTGTAATCAGAGAAGGAGCCACTGTCTTTTTCATAATCGTCTTCCTCATTATATGAGCTTTCGGCCGTGGCCGAAATGAATGTCACACCTGCCCCGTGGGGGGTGCTGTGCGGAGGACCTGTTGCTGTTTTTGTTGTTCAGGGAGTGCCCTGTCGAAACATGGATCCCATACAGGTGTATCCGCACGGCGCCCAGATTATCGGGTTTTATATTCGGCGACAAGCAGACAGGGGAGTGACCGGGCCGAATATGTCGCAGCTTTTGCAATGCGCTGACGCAGTTTGCGGCTATGTTGGTGCTATGTAACGTAAAGTTGGCGCTATGTGAGTCCATGTTGAAATTATTTTCGGTAAAATGAGACCAGTGCATAACGAGTCTCTTTACCGGTGTTAAACTAATAAGACAAACAGCGATACCAGTGGTTATCGGAATTCTTCGATAGGAGTAGCAAGGTTATGAATCCAGATACCAGTTTGGTCGGAAAAAAAATCCGGCAAATCCGTGAGGCGATGGGGCTCAGTCGTCCAAAATTTGCTGAGTTGCTCCAGGTTCCTCCCACTACCCTGAAAAATTACGAGCTGGGATACCGGGAAGTGGGCGGCGCGTTTCTGGTGGCTCTGGCGCAGCATGCAGAACTGCACAAATACACCCTCTGGTTGCTGTCAGACAAGACCATAGAAAGTGTCGGTCAGGTGAGGCCAGAACAGGATCACTGAATAACAGAGACTGCCGGCTGACCATATTTATGCCCAGGCCCCGCCTTCACGTCCTCCCTATCGCGATGTCGTCAGCCTCTTCGCGGTAACGGTAAACTCAAGTTCAGGGACAGGATCCCCCGCTGTTGTCTTCAGAGGTTTCTCGATGTTTTACGGTGTTGATATCGGTGGCAGCAAGGTAGCCTTTGCCGTCTTTGATGTGCACGGCGTTGAGCTGGAACGCTCGGTGCACAAGACCCCGCAGACCACTTATGCTGCCTTTATGGCGTTACTGGTTGAACTGGTGCGCTCGGCCGATACTCGCTGGCAGGTGACCGGCGGCGTTGGTATCGGCTTTCCCGGTGTGCTGGATAGCGAGGGCCTGATGCTGGCGCCCAATGTGCCGGCCATCCATGGCCATGATCTGAAGGGCGATTTACAACAGCAACTGGGAAGAACCGTCTACGCCGACAATGATGCCAACTGTTTTCTGGTGTCGGAATATCACCAGGGGGCGGCGGCCGAGGCCGAGCTGGCGCTGGCTCTGACCCTGGGAACCGGGGTTGGCGGTGCCTTGATGTACCGGGGGCAGCTGGTGAACAGCAAGCGTGGTGGCAGTGCCGAGTTTGGACACGGGGGGATCAATGCCATGCTGCTCGAGCGTCACCGGGAGCTCCCTCTGTTTCCCTGTGGTTGCGGCCTGCGTGGTTGTCTGGAGACCTATGTGTCCGGCACCGGACTCAGCCGGCTTTATCGTCATGGCGGCGGAGCACCGTTGTCGGGGCCGGCCATTATCAGTGCCTGGCAGCAGGGAGAGCGGCTGGCCGCAGACAGCCTGTCGCTCTATCTGGATATTCTGGCGGCGGGGCTCGGCACCCTGATGACACAGCTGGATCCCGATGTGGTGGTGCTGGGGGGCGGGCTCAGCGAACACCCCTGGCTATACCGGGAGCTTGAACAGCGGTTGCCGGAATTTGTGATGACCAAGGTAACCCCGGCCCCGGTGCGGGCACCGGTTTTTGGCGGCAGCGGCGGGGTGCGGGGTGCGGCATTATTGGCCAGGCACGCCGCCTTGCCATTTAGCTGACCGCTTTATTTTGTTAGCATGACTTTTTTGTACCCAAACGAAGGGAATGTCATGTCGTCATATGAGACAGTAGAACAAAAGGCCAGCTACGGTGTTGGTCGTCAAATCGGTGATCAACTGGCCCAGCAGTCGTTCGAAGGGCTGGAAGTGTCCGCTGTACAGCAGGGCCTGGCCGACGCCCTGGCCGGCGTGGATTTCGCCGTTTCCCGCGAAGACATCAATGGTGCCTTTCAGGTCATCACTCAACGCATGCAAGAGCAGCAGGCTGCCCAGTCTTCCCAGGCCAAGGAAGAAGAAGCGGCTTTCTTCGCCGCCAACGGGGAGCGCGCCGAAGTACAGCAGACCGAGTCTGGTCTGCAGTTTGAAGTGCTGACTCAGGGCGATGGCGCGAAGCCGGCCGCCACCGACACCGTGCGCGTACACTACCACGGCACCTTCATCGATGGTTCCGTATTCGACAGCTCCGTGCTGCGTGGCGAGCCCGCTCAGTTCCCGGTGAACGGTGTGATCAAAGGCTGGGTTGAAGCCCTGCAGCTGATGCCGGTTGGCTCCAAGTGGAAGCTGTATGTGCCCCACGATCTGGCCTACGGTGAACAGGGTGCCGGCTCCATCCCGCCGTGCTCTACCCTGGTGTTCGAGGTTGAACTGCTCGAAATCGCCTGATCCTGAAAAAACCGGCAATTGCCGGTTTTTTTATGCCCTTGAAAGAGGGAAAGGTCTTAGAAGCAAGGCGTGAGTGGGTCATTACTGTTCACGCCTTGCTCCTCAGGGTTTTTCGTTTTAAAGCCAGTCCTTATCTGGCAAACTTCCGGTTTACCCTTGGCTTAGCATGAAGAAAGGAAGAACAGCATGACAAATCCGGTTCGCATCGCCGTGGCTGGTTGTAACGGGCGTATGGGCAAGGTACTGGTAGAGTCCGTGACCCATACCGAGGGCGTCACTCTGACCGCCGCCATCGAGCATGCCGGCTCTACGGTACTGGGAGTTGATGTGGGCGAGCTGGCCAATGTCGGCCGCCTGGGACTCATGGTGACCGACAACCTGGAGGCGGTGATCGAGCAGGTAGATGTGATCATCGACTTTACCCGCCCGGAAGCCACCCTGGCCAATATCGCCCTGGCCCGACAGTACGGCAAGCGGCTGGTCATCGGTACCACCGGCTTCGACGAGGCGCAAAAGGCCGATATTCACGCCGCTGCCGCCGATATCGCCATGGTGATGGCATCCAACTACAGTGTCGGCGTCAATCTGGTGTTCAAGTTGCTGGAGCAGGCGGCGAAAGTGATGGGTGACTACACTGATATCGAAATCGTCGAAGCCCATCACCGCCACAAGGTGGATGCCCCTTCGGGTACCGCACTGAGCATGGGTGAGGTGATTGCCGACACTCTGGGGCGGGATCTGAAAAAATGCGCGGTTTACGGTCGAGAAGGGATCACCGGTGAACGGGACCGAGACACCATCGGCTTTGCCACCGTACGGGCCGGCGATATCGTCGGTGAGCATACCGCCATGTTCGTGGATATCGGTGAGCGGGTCGAAATCACCCACAAGGCGTCCAATCGTCTGACCTTCGCCAACGGTGCCGTGCGGGCGGCGGCCTGGATAGCGGCACAGCAGCCGGGGTTGTATGATATGCAGGATGTCTTGAACTTAAAATAATTGGTTTATGCGATAATCCCGGCTTTGATTCCATGTTTTTGCTCAAAAAACGGGGCGTCAAGGTCGGGTTTTTCACAAGTTTGTTTTTTTATGTTGCTGATTTATATGTAATTAATTACGTTTTTTTTATTTTTGTCATCTATTCTTCATATTTTGCATCAGTCCCGCGTTTGTGTGATTGAAATCCATTGGTTTTTGTTTTTATTCATCTTTTTCGATTTTTTATTCTACCTTTCACCGTTCTCTGAGCTGTTGAAAGGTTTTTCACGAAAAAGTTTGTCGAAAACGCCGCTTTTATATAAAATACGCAGAATTTGCCCAGTATTAGCCGGGATGCAGTAGAATTTTTTTGTCTGCAACTCGGGACAGCCAGGTAAATTGTTGATTTATAAGAATTAACTTGGAGGTTGTCTTGACTCACTCAGCGCTGCTCGTATTGGAAGACGGTTCAGTCTTTCGCGGTACAGCCATCGGTACCGACGGTTGTTCCGTTGGTGAAGTGGTATTCAATACGTCGATGACGGGATACCAGGAAATCCTCACCGACCCGTCTTATTCCCGTCAAATCGTTACGCTTACTTATCCTCATATAGGCAATACCGGCACTAATGCTGAAGATGAAGAGTCCGATCAGGTGCATGCCCAAGGGCTAATCATCCGCGATCTTCCCCTTATCGCCTCTAACTTCCGCAACCAGCGCTCTCTGTCTGATTACCTCAAAGCCCATAACATAGTGGGTATTGCCGATATCGATACCCGTAAGTTGACCCGAATCCTGCGTGAAAAAGGCGCACAGGCCGGCTGTATCATCGCTGGTACGGATCTGGACGAGGCGGCGGCCCTGGCCGAAGCCCGTGCGTTCCCGGGTCTGAAGGGCATGGATCTGGCAAAAGAAGTGACCACCCGCGAAACCTATGCCTGGACCGAAGGCAGCTGGACCCTGGGCGAAGGCCACAGCCAGCCAGCCGAGGCCGACCAGCCCTATCATGTCGTGGCGTACGATTACGGTGTGAAGCGCAACATTCTGCGCATGCTGGTAGACCGTGGCTGCCGCCTGACCGTAGTACCGGCCCAGACCCCGGCCGCCGAGGTGCTGGCACTGAACCCGGACGGTATCTTCCTGTCCAATGGCCCGGGTGACCCCGAGCCCTGCGACTACGCCATCGAGGCGATCAAGACCTTCCTGGAAACCGATATTCCGGTGTTCGGCATCTGTCTGGGCCACCAGTTACTGGGCCTGGCCAGCGGCGCCAACACCATCAAGATGAAGTTTGGTCATCACGGTGCCAACCATCCGGTAAAAGACCTGGAAAAGGGCGTGGTGATGATCACCAGCCAGAACCACGGTTTTGCGGTGGACGAGGCGACCCTGCCGGCCAACGTGCGGGTGACTCACAAGTCGCTGTTTGACGGTTCCCTGCAGGGGATTCACCGCACCGACAAGCCGGCGTTCAGCTTCCAGGGCCACCCCGAGGCGAGCCCGGGTCCGCATGAAGCCGCCGACCTGTTCGACCACTTTATCGATTTGATTAAGCAGTACCGCGCGTAAGGAGTAGGGAAGAGTCATGCCAAAACGTACAGACATACAGAGCATTCTGATCCTGGGCGCTGGCCCCATCGTGATCGGCCAGGCCTGTGAATTCGACTACTCCGGCGCTCAGGCCTGCAAGGCCCTGCGTGAAGAAGGTTACCGGGTCATTCTGGTGAACTCCAACCCGGCCACCATCATGACCGATCCGGAGATGGCCGATGCCACCTATATCGAGCCGATCCACTGGGAAGTGGTGCGCCGCATCATCGAAAAAGAGCGTCCCGATGCCATTCTGCCCACCATGGGTGGCCAGACCGCACTGAACTGTGCCCTGGAGCTGGAAAAGCACGGCGTACTGGCTGAGTTTGGGGTCGAGATGATCGGTGCCACCGCCGATGCCATCGACAAGGCCGAAGATCGCAGCCGTTTCGACCAGGCAATGAAGAGCATCGGCCTGGCCTGTCCTCGTGCCGGCATCGCCCGCTCCATGGAAGAAGCCTACAAGGTACAGGAAGAAGTGGGCTTTCCCTGCATCATCCGTCCTTCCTTCACCATGGGCGGCACCGGCGGCGGCATCGCCTACAACCGGGAAGAGTTCGAGGAAATCTGTACCCGTGGTCTGGATCTGTCGCCGACCAACGAGCTGCTGATCGACGAAAGCCTGATCGGCTGGAAAGAATACGAGATGGAAGTGGTGCGGGATCGTAACGATAACTGCATCATCGTCTGTGCCATCGAAAACTTCGATGCCATGGGCGTGCACACCGGTGACTCCATTACCGTGGCTCCGGCCCAGACCCTGACCGATAAAGAATACCAGCTGATGCGTAACGCCTCGCTGGCGGTATTGCGTGAAATCGGCGTGGAAACCGGCGGCTCCAACGTCCAGTTCGGTATCGACCCCAAGACCGGTCGCATGGTGATCATCGAGATGAACCCGCGGGTGTCTCGTTCTTCTGCCCTGGCTTCCAAGGCGACCGGTTTCCCCATCGCCAAGGTTGCAGCCAAGCTGGCCGTCGGTTATACCCTCGACGAGCTGCAGAATGACATTACCGGCGGCCTGACCCCGGCGTCGTTCGAACCGGCTATCGACTATGTTGTGACCAAGATCCCGCGCTTCAACTTCGAGAAGTTTGCCGGCGCCAACGATCGTCTGACCACTCAGATGAAGTCGGTGGGCGAAGTCATGGCCATCGGTCGCAACTTCCAGGAATCGCTGCACAAGGCATTGCGCAGCCTGGAAACCGGCCAGACCGGTTTCGATCCCATGGTCGACCTTAATGATGCCGAGAGCCTGTCCCGCATTCGCCACGAGCTGCAGGAGCCGGGTGCCGAGCGTATCTGGTATATCGCCGATGCCTTCCGTGCCGGCATGTCCGTTGATGGCGTCTTCAAGCTGACCAACGTGGACCGCTGGTTCCTGGTGCAGATTGAAGAGCTGGTCAAGCTGGAAGAGCAGGTGAAGGAACTCGGCATGGCCGATCTGACGCCCGAACTGCTGCGTACCCTGAAGCGCAAGGGCTTTGCCGATGCGCGCCTGAGCAAGCTGCTGGGTGTGGCCGAAGGTGAAGTGCGCAAGCTGCGTCACCGCCACGAGATCTTCCCGGTCTACAAGCGGGTGGATACCTGTGCCGCCGAATTCTCCACCGATACCGCCTACATGTACTCTTCTTATGATGAAGAGTGTGAATCGAACCCGTCCGATAAAGACAAGATTATCGTACTGGGTGGTGGCCCCAACCGTATCGGTCAGGGTATCGAATTCGATTACTGCTGCGTGCACGCCTCGCTGGCGCTGCGGGAAGACGGTTTCGAGACCATCATGGTCAACTGTAACCCGGAAACCGTGTCCACCGACTACGACACCTCCGACCGTCTCTATTTCGAGCCGGTGACCCTGGAAGACGTGCTGGAAATCGTGCGCATCGAACAGCCCAAGGGCGTGATCGTGCAGTACGGCGGTCAGACCCCGCTTAAGCTGGCTCGCGCCCTGGAAGCGGCCGGTGTGCCCATTATCGGCACCAGCCCGGATGCCATCGACCGCGCCGAAGACCGCGAGCGGTTCCAGCAGGCGGTAGAGCGCCTGGGGCTCAAGCAGCCGCAGAACGCCACCGTGACCGCCATGGAGCAGGCCGTGTCCCTGGCCGAGAAGATCGGTTACCCGCTGGTGGTGCGTCCGTCTTATGTACTGGGCGGTCGGGCGATGGAAATCGTCTATGACGAACAGGACCTGCGTCGTTACTTCAACGAAGCGGTGACGGTATCCAACGAATCGCCGGTGTTGCTGGATCGCTTCCTCGACGATGCCACCGAAGTGGATGTCGACGCCATCTGTGACGGCAAGGACGTGGTCATCGGCGGTATCATGGAGCACATCGAGCAGGCCGGTGTTCACTCCGGTGACTCCGGTTGCTCGCTGCCGCCCTACACCCTGAGCAAGGCCATTCAGGACGAGATGCGCGAGCAGGTGCGCAAGCTGGCCCTGGAGCTGGGCGTGGTCGGTCTGATGAACATTCAGTTCGCGGTCAAGGGCAACGATATCTATCTTATCGAAGTCAACCCGCGTGCCGCCCGTACCGTTCCGTTCGTGTCCAAGGCCACCGGCATCCCGCTGGCCAAGGTCGCCGCACGGGTGATGGCCGGCAAGTCACTGGCCGAGCTGGGCGTGACCAAGGAAATCATTCCGCCGTACTACTCGGTCAAGGAAGTGGTGCTGCCGTTCAACAAGTTCCCCGGTGTCGATCCGCTGCTGGGCCCGGAAATGCGCTCCACCGGTGAGGTGATGGGTGTGGGTGACACCTTCGCCGAAGCCTTCGGCAAGGCTCACCTGGGTGCAGGCAAGGCAGTACCGAAAGAGGGCCGCGCCCTGCTGTCGGTACGTCACAGCGACAAGCAGCGCGTGGTTGACCTGGCCGCCAGCCTGCTGGAAGCCGGTTATCAGCTGGATGCCACCCACGGCACCGCCGTGGTACTGGGCGAAGCCAACATCAACCCGCGGCTGGTGAACAAGGTGCATGAAGGCCGTCCTCATATTCTTGACCGTATCAAGAACAACGAGTACAGCTACATCGTCAACACCGCCGAGGGTCGTCAGGCCATCGAAGACTCGCGGCAGTTGCGTCGTGGTGCCCTGGCACAGAAGGTGTCTTACACCACCACGCTGAACGGTGCCTTCGCCACCGTGATGGCGATGGCGCATGATGCCACCGCGTCGGTGATTTCGGTGCAGGAAATGCATGCCCGTATCGGCAAGAGCAAATAAGCATTGCCGTGAGAATAAAAAAGGCGCCGAAAGGCGCCTTTTTTATTGTTCAAATATTATACGGAAATATTCGCGATAGTGTTTGACGCCACCCCCTTACTCCCGTAGAGTGCACGTCAGCAAGAGTTTCAAGTTAGCGCGGCCTTTGTACATTGTTCGTTCCTTACGGCACTACAGTCCCAAGCTTCCCTTATTTGATATTTGTTGCATTTTCCGAGCATGAGCTCGTCACTAAAATAAAGGTAAGAATAAAATGGCTAACGGTACCGTAAAATGGTTCAACGAAGCAAAAGGTTTTGGTTTCATCACTCCGGCTGATGGCAGCAAAGACTTGTTCGCCCACTTCTCCGAAATCGTCGGTAGTGGCTTTAAAACTCTGGCAGAAGGCCAAGCTGTATCCTACACCGCTACTGAAGGTGCCAAGGGTCCGCAGGCTTCACAGATTCAGGTTCTGTAATTACCCTTCGGTAATTCAAGACCAAAAAAACCCGCTTCGGCGGGTTTTTTGTTTTTGTATCATACGGGAAGCACATCTGCTTATCCGGCACGCCGTGGACCCATATATGGACACCTCGCTTTTCGCAAGTGAGGTTTCCGTGTTTTTGGCTAT
>NZ_MDKE01000029.1 GCF_001870485.1 Oceanisphaera psychrotolerans
TGCATCCATGTGTTATCAACCACTCACCTTATGCACACGAAAGGGGAATGGCTTGCCGCATCGCGGGGCCTTTTTTACGGTCATCTCAACGAAAGATGCAGCCTTTGCCGCTGCCCTTGGCGCCGTACATGGCATTGTCGGCCCGGGTCAGGAGTTCATCGGCGCTGTCACCGTCTTCCGGGTACAAGGCAATGCCGATGGAGGCCGAGACCCGCAGTTGATGATCTCCCCAGGGCAAGGGGGCCGACACCAGTGCCAGTATCGACTCGGCCACCTCTCGGGCGACCGCCTCGTCGGCCACCGAGTCCAGCAGGATCACGAACTCGTCTCCGCCGATACGGGCACAACAGTCGGTGGCGCGAAACCGGTTTTTCAACCGCAGGCCCAGCGCCGTCAGCAAGGCATCGCCGGCATCGTGGCCATGGGTATCGTTCAGCGCCTTGAAACCGTCCAGATCGATAAACAGCAGGGCAAAAGACTGCTGTTCTCGCCGGGCCCGGTGAATACTGCGCATCAGCTGCTCATTGAGCAGGCTGCGATTGGCCAGGCCGGTCAGGGAGTCGTGCAGTGCCAGATACTGGATCTGTTCCTGCTGCTGCTGCCGCTCCAGGATAAGCGCCGTCAAATGAGCAATACGCTGGATCACCATTTGTTCATGCACTCTGGGGTGGCTTTGATGGCGGGGAAACACCGCCAGCAGACTCTGCGACATCTGCGGGCTGACCTGAATCGGCATCAACCAGCAACCGCTCATCTCATATTCCCGCGCCAGTGTCAGCCATTGCTGCCATTGGGTGCCGGGGTCCTGGGCCACAAAGACCTGCAACTGACCGTGATGCAACCCCGGCTGCAATACCCGCAGCAAACTGTCTGTTTGCAGCTGATGCAACCGCTGGCAGAAGGACTCCGGCAAGCCGGGGGCATGATCGACCCGCAACCGCTCATTCGAGTCCATTTGTAACACCGCCACCTGACAGGATTCCAGCTGCCGTTCCAGCGCCCGACAAACATGGGTCAGTATGTTGGCAGACTGTTCACCGGCGGTGGCCATTTCCAGCATTTCCCGCTCCAGACGCAACAGGGCATCGGCCCGCTCCCGCTCGGTAATATCCTGCCCGGTATAGATCAGATAACGAAGCAGATGCTCATCATCGCGCACCGTTTTGACCGTCCAGCGAATATGCATCGACTCTCCGCAGGCACTGCTCATGCGGCAGGTAAACGGCCTCGGTTCATCATGTTGCCAGCGACCATCCGGAAGGTGCTTGAGACTGTCGAGGCCCAGCAGCATTTTCAGCGGCTGGCCGCGTACTTCTTCTTCACTGACGCCGGTTTGCAGCTCGCAGCTGCGATTGATGTTGACGATACGTCCATGAGTGTCGGTCACCACCACCAGGGCACTGATGGTTTTCAGTACCGTATCGATAAACTTTTTTTTCTTCGGACAGCGTCTGGTGCACCTTGCGCAACGCCTGCTCCTTGTCGCGCAGATGACGCTCACGCCGCACCGCATTGGTAGTGTCGTGCAGCTGCACCAGCGTCAACCCTTGGTGATCATCCAGCGGGCGCAACATCATGGAATGATAAACCGGCGTACGGGCTCCGGACACGGTGTGGCTATGCAGCGGCAGCAACTGGGCATGCAACTGGTGGGACAGCAAGCGAGACAGGCGGTGTTCACAGGCATCGCCAATCGCCGATAGCACCACCGCCGGCAGCGGCTCGTCAAACAACTGCTCCAGCCGCTGGCCACAAGCGGTATCGGCCGCAATCCCCGTGTAGCGCACCAGCCACTGATTCCAGAACCGTACCCGCCGCTCGCCGTCCAGCAGCATGATCCCGCTCTCGACATGATCCAGCGTCACCATGCACAGGCTCTCCGGGTTGGCGGCGAGTGCCTGAATTACCATCGTCATGACGTCAGCTCAACCAGATACTGGCGCAACGCCTCAATAAAAGCGTCCGCCGAATGCAAATCGATAAGGAAGGCCAGGTAGCCCTGCAGATCACTCGCGCGCAGGCTGAAATCAATCTGCACCAGCATGATCATGGAGCCATCACCCTGATCATGTAACGACAACCGGTTCAGCAGATGCGGGGTATCCACATTGAAGGCCTGGGGCAAGTCGGTCTGAATTTTCCGGTGCAACAGGTTGGCCAGGGTCGCCAGGCAGTTGTTGAGCAGGATATTGCCGAGTTCGGCCAGGGTTTCCTGTTCCAGCTCGGTAATTTCGTCCACCGACATGTCTGCGCCCAATATGGCCCGCACCAGCTCAAGGCTGCGTTCTTCGGGAAACAGCAAGGCCGCCCGGCCACTCATAAACCCCTGAAACCCCTGCATGACTCCCGCCAGCAAATCCGGCATCGAGCGACAAAAGACTTCTCTGGCATTGGCCGCTTCGAGAAACTGCAGCTTGGGCACCGACAGCAGCACTTCGTCCTGCACCAGTTGCGACAGGGCATGCGCGGCGCGGCCAACGCCGATATTCATCAGTTCGACGATGACATCATGTTCATCGGCGGTCAGCACGGGGGTCATCCGACCACCTCAATAAAGCGGGCCAGCTCGTCCGGACGGGTCGGCTTGGCCAGAAAGGTCATGCCCAGCTCTTGCGCCCGTTGAACCAGTGCGTCCTGAATATTGGCGGTCACCAGCGCCAACTTCATCTGCGGATGACTTGCCCCAAATTCGACGGCGAGCTCGATGCCATTGCGCCCGGGCATGTTGAAATCGATCAGCGCCGCATCGGCCTGCCGCTCCTGCATCAGTGCCTGCGCCTCATCCGCCGATGCGGCCTGCAGTATATCGAGTTCAACAGGCAGGGCCTGCAGCTGACGAATCAGGCTGAGGCGGGCAACTTTACTGTCGTCTACCAGCAGCAGGGTCATGGCGTGGGTATGGCTCATTGAGGTATTCCAGAAACGGGGGGGTTGATGACAAGCGGTACATTATAAGGAAAACACCACAGTTTAAAATGGATACATATCAATCGATAACCCGACAACCGGTTAATGGCGCTTCCGCTCCCCGACAAAACCGGGCTTGCCCGCCTTCCCGCTCCGCCATCGGCGTCGTGATCCCGTGCTGGTGGACAACCGAAAACTGTCGTAGTATCAAGCACTCACTGGCAGTATTCCGGAGGCAAGATCCTCATTGGCTGAACATGGTACGGTTCCCGCATCGGCGGCCCTCCGACACCCCCGCAAGAGGGTGTCTCGACGGCGGCTGCGCGTTTGCCATGAGTGCGACTTGCTGCTGGCCCTGCCCTCGCTGAAAGCGGGTGAAAAAGCCGACTGCCCGCGCTGCGGACACACTCTGGTACGCCGTCACAACAACCCGGCCGAACGCAGCCTGGCACTGGCCATTGCCACCCTGATCACCCTGGCGCTGTCGGTCGCCTTTCCCTTTATCAGCTTCGATATCAGTGGCATCGGCAACCGTATCGAGTTGACCGAAGCCGCCTCGACCCTGATTGGTTTGCATCAGCCGTTGGTGGCGCTCTCGGTACTACTGACGGTAATCGTGCTACCCGCCGTGTATCTGCTGAGCCTGACCTGGCTTTGTGCCGGCCTGATCCTGCGCCACCCCCTGCCCCGCAGCCGGCAGGTAGCCCGAACCCTGCGCCACGTTACGCCCTGGATGATGGCGGATGTGTTCGTGATCGGCACCCTGGTCAGCCTTATCAAGATCATGAGCATGGCCCATATCGAGCTGGGGCTGTCATTCTGGACCTTCTGCGCCTATGCGCTGCTGTTGCTGCTGACCACCCAGTCGGTCGACCGTGACTGGCTGTGGTTTTCTCTCGATCAGGAGCCCCTGGCTCCGGCCGGCGCCCGGGTTGGCTACTCGGCCGCCGAACAGGGCCTGACCGGCTGCCATACCTGTGGTCTGGTCAACCGCCTGCCGGAAAGTGGCAAGGGGCGCTGTCTGCGTTGTGACGAACCGCTGCATCCTTATCACGGCGTGGGCAGTCAGGCGACCCTGGCGTTACTGGCCGCCTCGGTGGTGATGTACCTGCCGGCCAACCTCTACCCCATCATGATCACCACTTCGCTCGGTGAAACACTGCCCTCCACCATCGTCGGCGGTGTGCTGCTGTTTATTCAGAACGGGGACTGGCCCATCGCCCTGATTATCTTTACCGCCAGCGTACTGGTGCCGGTCAGCAAGATGCTGGCGCTGCTGTGGTTGTGTTATATCGTCCGCCGGCAACACCATTCCCTGAACCGGCTGAGCCGTATTCGTCTGTATCGTATTACCGAATTTATCGGCCGCTGGTCGATGGTCGATGTGTTTGTGGTCGCCATTCTGGTCGCCCTGATCCGCAACGGCTCCATCATGTCCATCGAGCCCGGCGCCGGCGCCCTGGCCTTTACCGCCGTGGTGGTACTGACCATGCTCGCCGCCATGATGTTCGATCCGCGCAGCATCTGGCACGGTGCCGCGCCCGACATTCACGCCGATCTGTCGTCTCCCGGACCTCACCTTCAATCCAAGGAATCCAACCATGTCTGACTCCCAGCGCGCCGAGCGCCGGACCCAGCGCTCCCTCTCGCCCATCTGGATTGTTCCGCTGGTGGCCCTGTTGATCGGGGCCTGGATGATTTACGACAACCTGAGCAAGCTCGGGCCCTCCATCACCCTGATCATGAACAATGCCGAAGGCATAGAGGCGGGCAAGACCCTGATCAAGACCCGTAACGTGGAAGTAGGCCGGGTAGAAACAGTGAAACTGTCGGATGACCTCAATCATGCGGAAATCACCGCCCGCATGAGCCCTCAGGCCGAGGACATGCTCAACGCCGAAACCCGGTTCTGGGTGGTCAAACCCCGTATCGGCCGGGAGGGCATCAGCGGCCTGGGTACGGTGTTGTCCGGTGCCTATATCCAGCTGCTGCCCGGCACCAGCAAGGAAACAAAAGAGGTATTCGATGTGCTGGAGCAACCCCCGGTGGCGCCACCCGATGCCAAAGGCCTGCGCATCAACCTGATCAGTGAAATCGGCAATGCCATCTCTACCGGCGACCCGGTCACCTATCAGGGCTATACCGTGGGGCGGGTGGAAGACAGCCATTTCGATCCGGAAAAACGGGAGATGCGCCACCGGCTCTATATTCAGTCCCCCTACGAGGTACTGGTCACCAACACCACCCGTTTCTGGACCGCCTCCGGGCTGGACGTTCGGCTGGACTCCGAAGGGTTTAGGGTCAATGTGGCCTCGCTCGAATCACTGGTCGGCGGCGGTATCACCTTTGGCGTACCCGAGAACGCCACCATGGGCCGTCAGGCCAAGGAAGGCGCCAACTATGTGCTGTTCAACGATGAAGACAGCGCCAAGGAAGGCCGTTACAGCCAGTATCTGGAATTTGTGCTGCTGGTGGACGACACCGTCCGCGGCCTGAGCCCCGGTGCCCCGGTAGAATACCGGGGGGTACGTATCGGCACCGTGGTCAGCGTGCCCTGGAACTTTACCGCCCCCCAGCCCGACTCGCTCAGCCGTTTCGCCATTCCGGTGTTGATCCGCATAGAGCCTCAGCGCTTCGACGACAGCGTGCAGGACGTGGACGCCGAACAGTGGCAGCGGCGACTGGAGCGCATGTTCACCCATGGTCTGCGCGCCTCGCTCAAGTCCGGTAACCTGCTCACCGGTGCCCTGTTTGTCGATCTCAATTTCTATCCGGAGGCCGTGCCCTTCCAGCGTATGACCTTTGCGGAAAAACAGGTGTTCCCCACCACCTCCGGCGGCTTCGCCCAGATCGAACAGAAGGTGTCAAACCTGCTGGACAAGCTGAACAACCTGCAGATTGAGCCGATTCTCGGCACCCTCAACCAGACCCTGCTCAGCACCCAGCAGACCATGGACAAGATGAATGGCATCGCCGCTTCGGTGGATGCGCTGCTGGCGGATCCGGCGACCGGTCAGTTGCCGGACAACGTCAACAGCACCATGCGCCAGCTACGCGACACCTTGCAGGGCTTTGCCCCGGACTCACCAGGCTACAACGAGTTGACCCAGACCCTGTCTCGGCTGGAAAGCCTGATGCGGGACCTGCAGCCGGTAATACGCACCCTGAACGATCAGCCCAATGCCCTGATCTTTGACAAACAGATAACCGAAGACCCACAACCGAGGGCCAAGAAATGATGACGACTCTCCGCTCCCGGCCGGCATTCATGACCGGCCTGTTACTGACGCTGCTGGGCCCGTTACTCGCCGGGCTGAGCGGTTGCGCCGGCAGCGATCCCGGACCGTCCAGCTACCTGCTGCCGTCGACCGCGCCGGCCACCCACTACCCGCGCGCCATGGCCGTGGCCGTGGCGCCGGTCGGTATCGCCGGCCACCTGGACGGTGACGGTATCATGCTGCAGCTCAACGATATCGAGGTATATCAGGCACGCCAGCACCGGTGGGCCGAAGACATCGGCAAGCAATTACAGCAACGGCTGCAGCAACGGCTGACGCAAAGCCTGAACCAGGCGCAGGTGGTGAGCAAAGGCCAGCCACTGCAAGAGGGCGTGCCGGTACGGGAAATTCGCGTGCAGGTGAGTCGTTTTCAGGGGCACCACGACGGCATCGCCCTGGCCGAAGGCCAGTGGCAACTGCTGGATGGCGGCGGCCGCCTGCTGAAGCAGGCCAATTTCAGTGTCGAACAACCGCTGGCCGACGATGGCTATCCGGCGCTGGTACGCGCCCTGGGTGCCGCCTGGGAGCAACTGGCCGACCAGCTGGCGGCAGAGCTGGGCCAGCCCGCCGCCACTCCCGCTCAAGCGGCGCTTTAGCCGACTCACCCCGAGTACGAGCTAATACCGGGTCATGAGCGGATCAATCGCCGCCCGGCTCGTGCTTCGAGACCACCGTCTTGTGCTCTCGATCGAGCCAAGGGGCCAGCCCCTTGGCTTCGTCGATAAACAACTGCAGATGGGGAAAGGGCATTTCAATACCGGCGTCATCCAGGCCTTGCTTGATGGTTTCCAGCAGCTCGCAGGAAATGCGCCCCTTCACTTCCACATCTTCCGCCCGTACCCAGACCTGCGCACTCAGGTTCAACGACGAGTCCGCCAGCTCGCGCAGCTGCACCCTGGGCTGCATCTGATCGTTGGTGATCACCATGGGATGGGCGCTCAGCAGCGGCATGATCACCTCCCTCGCCCGCTCGACCGACTCCTTATAGGCAATACCCAGGGGGATACGGATGCGGGTGGGTCCTTCAGCACTGAAGTTGATGATGTCCGAGGTGGCCACGCTTTCATTGGGGATCATGCTGAACACATTGTCCCGGGTGCGCAGCCAGGTGGTACGAAAGGCGATGCGCACCACCCTGCCCTCCTGACCATGGATCTGCACCCAGTCACCGATACGAAAAGGCCGCTCGATCAGCAAGGTAATGCCGGCAATGAAGTTGGCCAGGGTCGACTGGGCGGCAAAACCCACGGCGATACCCACAATACCCAGACCGGCGATGATAGAGAGCACATCGAAACCGAACTGGGCCATCACGGTAATGGCGCCCAGGGCGATAAGAGAGACCGACAGGGTGTTCTTGCACAGCTGCTCCAGTGATGAATCGATATGATGCCGCGACAGGCTGGAAGTCAGGCCACGGGACAGCAGCAGCCAGAGCACATAAAAGGCCAGCGCCATCAGTCCGGCCCGGGCCGCCCCCTTGAGCATCCCATCCGGGGCACCGTACTGGGCCAGAATGGCGACGATGACCGCCAGACCCAACAGGTAACGCAGTACCGTTCTCGCAGACATCAGCGGCCTGGTGCCATAGTTCGATCGTCCCAGTACCAGCCTGAGCAGGCTGGCCAGCAACCAGTACACTGTGCCGAACAGCACCAGAATCATCAACGACACCAGCAACTGGCCCACCACGGCCACCGCCAGCTCCTGCCAGTTGAGCCCGCTCACCCCCAGGCGTCGCCGGTATCGGTCAGGCTTTCCTGAAATTGCTGCCACAACAGGGAAATACTGGAGTCTGCCATCATCACATCCTTGTATCAGGCTAACGGTGCCGGCTCATCGTCGGTAAACGACCGAAACGCACGATGCCGGCTGCTAACACTATAGCATCCGCTGCACTGTCAATGACTTGGAAGCAGGGCGAGCACAGTAGCTACCTGTGTATGGCCCGGCGAAACCGTCACCATGGCAAAGATAATACCGGGATCCGGCCCCGGTTACAGAAGTTTCCACTTGACGCCCCTCTTGCCTTGGCATTACTGTCTTCTGACGCCAACGCATGTTGCATTTACCTCCATGCCCCGACGGGCATGGTACAAGGACATATACCACAACAAGGAGTCACCCTATGGGACAAGGCGTCTGGAAAGCCGCACTGCTGGGCCTGGCCTTAACCACCACCGGCAGTGCCGTGGCCAAGGACTGGAAGGAAATCAAGTTCAGTGTGGAGGGAGCCTATCCGCCGTTCAGCTGGACCACCACCGACGGCGAGCTGAAGGGGTTTGAAGTGGATCTGGCCCGGGCCCTGTGCGAAGAACTGCAGGTCAAATGCACCATCCGGGCCCAGGACTGGGACGGTATCATCCCCGCCCTGCTGTCTCGCAAGAACGACGCCATTATCGCCGCCATGACCATTACTCCCGAACGGGAAAAGAGTGTGCTGTTCACCATTCCCTACGCCCGGGTGCCCACCCGGTTCGTGACCAAAGTGGATCGGGAAATTGAATTCAGCGACGAAGGCATGGACGGACTCAAGGTCGGGGTTCAGCGCGCCACCATCGGTGACAAGTATCTTGCCGCGCAACATCCCGATGTGGACGTTGCCCGCTACGGCACCTTCGACGAAGCCTTCATGGATCTGCGATCCGGGCGCATCGATACCGTATTCGGCGGCGCCATCGGCCTGCAGAGCGGCCTGCTGGATCAGCCCGACGGCAAAGACTTCCACTTTTCCGGCCCCTCCTTCACCGAGGAGAAGTGGTTCGGCAGAGGTATCGGCATTGCCGTACGCAAGCAGGATGAGTCACTGGCCGAGCTGCTGAACAAGGGGATCCGGGCTCTGCGGGACAAGGGGATTCACCAGCAGATTGCCGGCAATTACTTCCCCTACGACATCTACGGCGTGGAATAAGCGCCATCACGACACCGGCATTAAAGCCATTTGAGTGCCTCTGTTATCACCGTGTTCACCCTGTTCGGTGTCGGCCGATTAGGGTGCACACCCAGATAAAGCGTTTCGCTGACCGGGTGTGGCAGGCTGTGGGTCGCGATAAGCTCGGGCTGGTGAAACGCCGCCACCGCATGGGCGGGTAATACCGTGAAGCCCAGTCCCATGCTCACCGGCTCGAGGATCAGGCCAATCTGGTTGGAAAAACCGGCCTTGGCAAACTGGTGACAGTGCCGAAACGCCGGATAATTGGCGCCCAACAGCAAACCGGCATGATGAACGCCATCCGGATGATCGATAAAGCCCAACCGCATCAATTGCTCCCAGCTCGGATCGGTCACGGCCACCGGCGTCACCAGCAACAACCTTTCTTCGGCAACCGGCCGGCAGCTCACCTCGACCTGGGTAGAAGGACGGGTCATGAAGCCGATATCCACCCGGTGCTCGACAATGGCTTTTTCCACCTCGGCATTGGGTGCAAAGCGGTAGTCCATCTTCAGTCCGGGGTGCTGGCGTTGCAACCCCAGCAGATGACGGTACAGTTTGAGTCCCACACTCCCCGGTGACATCACCCGCACCAGCCCCTCATAGGCTGGATCGGCACCGGCCTGCTGTTCCAGATCCAGCAACAAGCGAATGATATGGTGCCCTTCGTCATAGAGCCGCTCGCCCGCATCCGTGAGCGTGAATCCCTTGCCATGACGAACCAGCAAGGGCCGACCAAGCTGCTCTTCCAGCTTGCGCACCTGCTGACTGACCCCCGATTGCGTCATGTGCAAACGTTCGGCAGTGCGGGTGAAATGCCCCACCTCCACCAGGGTACAGAAGCTGCGTAGCCAAATTGGATTTATCATTACAAAATGAACTCAAAATTATAATTAATGATAATTTTACTTGATGATTCGGGTTTTGTAATCTCCTCGTCACCACCACACAGGAGCAAACATCATGGCTAACGTTTATCCGCGCAACTTCTCTCACATCGGCATCTCGGTGCCGGATCTGGACAAGGCCGTCGCCTTCTATACCGAAGTGATGGGCTGGTATCTGATCATGAAGCCAACCGAGATTGTTGAAGACGACAGTGCCATCGGCGAGATGTGCACCGATGTATTCGGCCCCAACTGGCAGAAATTCCGCATCGCCCACCTTTCTACCGGCGACCGGGTTGGAGTCGAACTGTTTGAATTCAAGAATCAGGTCAACCCGGAAAACAACTTCGAATACTGGAAAACCGGTATCTTCCATTTTTGCGTGCAGGATCCCAATGTAGAAGAACTGGCCGAGCGTATCGTCGCCGCCGGGGGCAAAAAAAGAATGGAACAACCGCGTTACTACTATCCCGGAGAAAAGCCTTATCGCATGATCTATATGGAAGACCCGTTTGGCAATATTCTCGAGATTTACAGCCACAGCTATGAACTGATTTACAGCGCCGGTGCATACTGACGGACAAAGATGGAATCACCGGGCTGAAAGCGCCATCGCGCACTGTTAAGCTGTGTTTTCAGAAAAAAGATTAATATCGATAAACCCTGTTGTTTTCTGGTTCCGTTTTCCGCCCGAACTCCGGTCTTGCCGCGAAAACGGAACTGTTTTTTCCAGCACAAAACAAGAGCGCAATATTAAGCGTGCGGTATTAGTGCAACCCTCTGTATTTAATCATCTTAAAATAAATCCTTTCTATTCACGGCCGCAAAAATAAAAGCCACACATGAATCCTAAAAGCGTCGCTTGAATCTTGATTAATATTGATGTACCATAATTAAATGGCTTTCCTTGTGCTGCACGGAGCGGGATGAAGATTGAAATTATATCTGGTCGCCGGCCAGATGCTGCATTAGGATAGAAAGCGGATCTGTTAACCACGCGACAGATTTAAGGAAATAAACAGAAAGCAGTGGTTGGTCTCAGATGCGTCTAATTTAATGTCGTGATTCCGGCAATACTCCGGACAACCGACCGGACGATTTGAGTGCTTGGTTAGTGTTTTTATGATGAGTCCACTCAAGGAGTTTCTCATGAATACGATCAAGAAGTTTTCACTTGTACTGTTTACCAGCGCCGCGCTGATCCCCGTCTATAGCCAAGCTCAAGGTATGCAATCCCACAGCATGGGGCCACATCAGGGTGACCGTGAGTTTTCACTGTCCGGTACCGGTACCAGCAGCAAGGATTTCGACAACAGCAGCTTCGGTGTGTCGGCCGATGTCGGCTGGTATCTGTCTGACAGAACGGTAGCCGGGGTGCGTCAGAGCATCTCCTATGCCGATATCGAGGGCGAGGATATCTCCGACGATTTCTGGAACGGCAGTACCCGCGGCTATATCGACTATCACTTCGGCAGCAACGCAGCTCGCCCCTTTGTCGGTGCCTCACTCGGTGGCATCTACGGTGACGGTGTCAAGGATACCGGAACCGCAGGTCTGGAGGCCGGTCTGAAATACTACGTACTCGACTCCACCTACATTCTGGCGCGTGCCGAATACCAGTTCCTGTTCGACAGCGGCAGCAGCGCCAACGACAACTTTGACGATGGTGCCTGGGCCTATGTGTTCGGTATTGGCTTCAATTACTGATCACGCCCTGCCGACCTAAGCCAGCCTCAGGGGCTGGCTTTTCTCTCACCGCTTAACTCACCGCCTGTGCTTGATTCCGCCGGATACAGTTGACCAGAATCTGCTTTTTTTGCTCATCCGACGCGTCACTCCACTCGATGATTTCCGATATGGTGCGATAACAGCCCCGGCACATTTCCTGCTCGTCGAGCGCACACTGTTTGATGCAGGGACTGATGATATTACCGCCGTTATTGCTCGTCATGTTGGCCTACCCTACTGATACCGGATCAGCTATCCGGCCGTTTGTTACAATTCCATACTGATTATCACCCCGCCCGCTCCCCATGCCGCCAACGCATGGCTACAGCAAGCAAGGGGACTCCCGACGCCGTTACGCCGGTATCGGACTCAAGGTCTGGGCGACAGGGTATCAGGAACCCGGAGCAGTGCCAGCCTCACATCGATGCGATCATCATGATAGAGTCCGGACATCGCCTCATGAGTCGGCCTCTGGCCACCGGAAACAGTAAGGAAAACAATGAAAAGAAAAACCCTGATGTCCTGGAGCAGCGGCAAGGACAGCGCCTGGGCCCTGCACACCCTGCAACAGGATCCCGAGTTCGAGGTGGTGGGCCTGTTCACCACCGTCAACGAGGAATTCCAGCGAGTCGCCATGCATGGCGTCAGAACCGAGCTGCTGCGCCGGCAGGCGGACAGCATCGGCCTGCCGCTGGAGATCATTTATATCCCCTTCCCCTGCAGCAACGAGCAGTATGCGGCGCGCATGGGCGCCTTTGTGGATAACGCAAAATCCCGGGGCATCGCCTGTTTCGGCTTCGGCGATTTGCTGCTGGAAGATGTTCGCCAGTATCGGGAACAACGGCTGCAGGGCACCGGCATCGAAGCCGTCTTTCCCATCTGGGGCGCAGACACCGCTGCCCTGCCAGCCCGGATGTTTGCCAGCGGCCTGCGCACCCTGATCACCTGTCTGGACCCGAGCAAGGTTCCCGCCCACCTTGCCGGGCAGGAACTGAGCCCGGCCCTGCTGGCCGAGCTGCCCGACGGCACCGACCACTGCGGCGAAAACGGCGAGTTTCACAGCTTTGCCTTCGACGGCCCCATGTTCCGGCACAAAATCGATGTTCGCATTGGCGACATCGTTACCCGCGACGGTTATGTGTTTGCGGATGTATTGCCGGAACACTGAACGCGCTTCTTGCTCTAGACTGAACTTGATGCCACCAGAATGTCATCCGGTGGACTCTGCTTAGAAGGAGCAGGTTGTCATGAAACACCCGCAGTTATTCATTATTTCACTCGTTGCTCTTGGACTGAGTGGCTGTGATCAAAGTTCGAAAGGCTTCAGCCTGCCGCCCGGTGATATCCAGCGGGGGGAGCAGCTGTTTGTGGACCTGCAATGCCTCAGCTGCCATACCCTGGAAGGATATGAACGACCGGAGGGAGCTCAGGAATTGTCTGTCGGCCTTGGTGGTCAGGTGAAAAGCCTGAAAACCTATGCCGAACTGGTCACCTCGGTGATCAATCCTTCGCATCAACTGGCAAAAGGCTATGACACCTCGACGATTCAGGTGGAAGGAACATCGGTGATGCCGGTCTACAACGATGTCATTACCGTGTCCGAGCTGGTCGATCTGGTGGCTTTTCTGGAATCGAAGTACGAGTTGGAGCCTTACGATCAAACCACTTACAACATTCATCATTGAATGGTTAACGACGATCCGGCTGGAAAAGCCGGATTCGTATCTGTTTTTCAATCTCGATAACCGCAAATAACGCCATGCCGGTACCGACGATCAGCACGCCGTCCAGCAGAGGTATCGCTTGCGTGGCGAACACCGCCTGCAAGGGCGACAGGTAGGTCACGGCGAACTGACCGGCAGTCACCACCAGCACCGCCCACCATATGACCCTGGTGCCGCGTATGGCCTGCCAGGTCAGGGAAGTGCCGTACATGTTGCGGATGAAGAACAGGTGAAATATCTCCATCACCACCAGCGTATTCATCACCATGGTACGGGCCAGTTCCTGGGAATACCCCTGCTCGACGGCATAGGCATAAACCCCGAACACGCCGCCAAGAAACAGCGCCGCCACCAGCACGATGTGCCACACCAGAGTGCCGGTCAGCAGTGGCTGATCGCGGGGGCGCGGCGGCCGGCGCATGGTGTGCTCTTCGGTCGGCTCGAAGGCCAGGGCAATGCCCAGCGACACGGCGGTGATCATGTTGACCCACAAAATCTGGACAGGCGTGATTGGCAGCGCCATGCCGAGCATCAGCGCCACCATGATGGTCGAGGCTTCCCCCGCGTTGGTTGGCAGCGTCCAGCTGATCACCTTCTTGATGTTGTCATACACGGTTCGGCCTTCGCGCACGGCGGCGACAATGGAAGCAAAGTTGTCATCCGCCAGTACCAGCTCTGCGGCTTCCTTGGCCGCCTCGCTGCCTTTCATGCCCATCGCAATGCCCACTTCGGCACGCTTGAGGGCCGGCGTATCGTTGACCCCGTCGCCGGTCATCGCCACCGTGAGGCCATGCGCCTGCATCGCCATCACCAGACGCAGCTTGTGCTCCGGGCTGGTGCGGGCAAAGACATCGGTGTTCATGGCGGCCTCTCCCAGCGCCCTGTCATCAAGCTGGTCCAGCTCTGCCCCGGTCAGCACAGTGGCGGCATTCTGCAGGCCAATCTGCCCCGCAATGGCCGCGGCGGTGGCCGCATGATCACCGGTGATCATCTTCACCCGAATACCCGCCGCCTGGCATTGTGCTACCGCCGCCATCGCTTCCGGGCGCGGCGGATCAATAAACCCGACCAGGCCGAGCAAAATCAGGGAGCCGGTCAGGTCACCATGCTCAAGCACAGTGTGTTCTGGTGACACCGGCACCACCGCCAGGGCGAGCACCCGCTGCCCCTGCGCCGCGATTTGCTCCGCCAGTTGCCGCCAGTCGCCCTGGTTCAGTGGAGCCATGCCGCCCACGGCGGTTCGCTGCGCCTTGCACATGGTCAGGATCTGTTCCGGCGCGCCCTTGATGGCGATAAAGGCATGGTTTTCATGGTCATGATGCAGGGTGGCCATGAATTTATGCCGGGCATCGAAGGGAATGACATCGGTTCGCGCCCACTGCCCGCGCTCGTCGCCACCGTCCATTCCGCACTTTCCGGCCAGCGCCAGCAGGGCGCCTTCCATAGGGTCACCTTCGACGGCCCACTTGTCCTGATGTCGTTTAAGTTCGGCATCATTACAGAGGGCGGCCACCCGGCCCAGCTCGGTCAATGACGGATGATCCAATAGCGAGATGGCCCGGCCTGCCATCGCCATCTCGCCCCGCGGTTCATAGCCCGTATCCTCGATGCTGTAGTGCTGCCCGTCCATGACCACCGATACCACACTCATTTCATTACGAGTAAGGGTGCCGGTCTTGTCGGTACAGATCACCGAAACCGCCCCCAGTGTTTCGATGGCCGGCAGCCGGCGAACGATGGCATTGCGCCGCGCCATGGCCTGCACCCCTACCGCCAGTGTAATGGTCAGTACCGCCGGCAAGCCTTCCGGTATGGCGGCCACCGACAAGCCCACCACCGCCATGAACAGTTCGGTCACATCGTGATGCCGTACCAGAATGCCATAGGCGAAAATCAACGCCGCAATGGCCAGAATGAAGAGGGTGAGCCACCTGGCGAACACCGCCATTTGCTCGACCAGGGGGGTAGTCAGCGACTTGACCTCGGCAAGCAGGCCGCTGATACGCCCGATCTCGGTCCGCGCCCCCGTCCCCACCACCACTCCCATGCCCTGGCCGCTGGTCACGGTAGTACCGCTGAAGGCCAGACAGAAACGGTCGCCCAGAGCCGAGCCGGATGCCACCGGCCGCGGGTGCTTTTCCACCGCCACCGACTCCCCCGTCAGAATCGCTTCCTGAATGTGCAAGCCATGCGCCTTGAGCAGCCGGAGATCGGCGGGTACCTTGTCACCGGCTTCCAGCAACACGATATCACCGGGCACCAGCTGGTCACCTGCCACCGTATGCCGTTGGCCATCGCGCAGCACCGCCGCCCGCGGCGCCAGTATCTGCCGGATGGCGTCCATCGCCTTTTCTGCCTTGCCCTCCTGGATCAGGCCGATAATGGCGTTAACGATCACCACCGCCAAAATCACGGACATGTCCGCCCAGTGTTCGAGCAGACCGGTAATGAGGGCCGCCCCCAGCAGGACATAGATAAGAATATTATGGAAGTGAGTCAGAAAACGCCGCAGCAGACTCTGCCGGGGTGGTGGGGGTAGCCGGTTGGGGCCGTGAATGCCGAGCCGCACCACTGCCTCGTCGGCGCTCAGTCCCGCCGGCGTCGCCTCCAGCGCCAAGAGCACCTGTTCCTGTGACAACTCATGCCAATTCCGTTGTTCGTTCATCTGCATCCCGACTCGACCTGGGTGATATGAATTCTAACACCGAGTACGAGAAGCCGTAGGAGCGGGCCTGAAACACAACCTGAGCCCCACCAGCGCCATGGCCAGCAATAATCCCAGGCCCAGCATGCCCAGCCACCGGTTGAACGGCCCGGAGGGCAGCCATTGCAGGTAATGCACCCGATAAAGGCCGTCGATAAGCCGGGTGTCAGCCCCCTGCTGGCGTAAAGAAAGAGTATCCCAGTCCAGGTCGATGCTCACCCCGGTGCTGGTCAGGGCGCGGGTGCCGGCAAGGGTGTCAATGTCGCCGTAGCGTGCCGGATTGGCCGTCATGGCATCCTGCAGCAGCAACCTGAGCCGCGTCTCATCCGGCAACGCAAAGGGAGCCTGGCTGTCCGGTTGCAGATGCAGCCACCGGTCATGACTCTTTACCAGCAAATGCTCGCCCAGCACCGTTCTAAACAACCGCACCTGCTGCCAGTGCGGCTCGGGGCTGACCAGCACCCTCTGCTGCAACGGATAGGTCTTGACCGCCAGTTGCTCATAAGCGCCCTCGTACCCGGGCTTGATAAAAAACACCAGGCCGGTCAGCGCCCAGCCGAACAACGGCAGCAGCAGTAACAGCCCCAGCAGGCGGTGAAGTTGTCGTGTTTTTCTCATTCCGGTTCTCTTGCGGTTGCCTTTTCATGGGGGTGATGACGGTTCGGCCGCAGCCGGTCAGGGCCACGCACCTTCAGCGAGTGGTTTCATGGTTATCTCGCGCCTCGCCCACCAGCTCCACCGCCTGCTCAATCAGCAAGCTGGCTGGCGCATTGATATAGGACACCGTAAATCGCAGCGGGCTGGGCTGCCAATCGGCATCCAGCAGCACCAGTCTGCCACTGTCCAGTTGCTCGCCTATTACCTCTTTGGGGAGTGAAGCAATCCCGACCCCCTTTTCTACCAGCCGAACGCTGGCAGAGAGCGAGCTGGCGGAATAAAAACAGACCGTCAGACCTTGCTGCTGCTTGAAGTGCCGGGAAATTTCATGGTAGGGAGCCGTATTACGGGCGTAGGTGATGAGTGGCCATTGGGCAAAATCTTCCTGCCGGGCTTCAGGCCCGTCAAGCAGGTCCCGGCTGGCGACCCAATAGAGCGGATACTCGCAAATGACCCGGTTAATCACCGATGGCTCTGAGATCGGCCCCATCAGCAACGCAATATCGACATTTCGAGCCAGCAACTCTTTACGCAGATTCACCGTGGCATCGACAATCAGCTCGACTTCCACATTCGGCAATTGCTGGTGAATCAGCTTGAGGTAGTCCGGCAGCCAGGTATGCACCAGGGTTTCGGACACCCCGATACGCAGTACCCCGGATAGTGCCTGGGCGGCATCCGCCTTGTATTGCAACTGCTCGGCATGGGCGAGGATTTTTTCCGCCAGCGGCAACAGCTCCCGCCCCTTTGCCGTTAGCGACACCATCCCCCCTTCCCGATAAAACAGCGTGGTATTCAACGTCTGTTCCAGGTTGGCAATCCGTGTCGAGATCGCGGGTTGGGTAGTACACAGGTGCTCCGCCGCCTTACGAAAACTGGCCAGATTTGCAATCCATACGAAGGTTTCCAACTGCTTCAGGTTCAGCATATCCACCTCTCCTTGTGTGGTAGATCCCGATATGAAACCAGAAAATACAGGATAAACGACCACGAGATAAATTTTTTTTATCGGATAACCAACAAAATCACGAATAGACATTATCTCAGGAAGTCGTATTGTTACCGATTATTAACTCGGAAATAGCCAAGGAGTGGTGTGATGTTAACCTCAGGTGAACAGCCATCTGTTGCACAGCTTACCCTGTCTGCCCTTCGCGAAAAAATTCGCGCCAATGCCTATACCGGCTCCACCAGTGGGCTGCGCCCGGCTACCTGCAAGCCAACCTGGTCATACTGCCGGCCGACTGGGCCAATGACTTTCTGCTGTTCTGCCAGAAGAACCCGGTCGCCTGCCCGCTGCTCGGTGTGACCGAGCCGGGCAACCCCTTCCTGGCCGACATCGGGGCCGGCATCGATATCAGTCGCGATGTACCGGAATACCAGGTGTTCCATGACGGCAAATTCACCACTTCCGTGTCCGATCTGAGCGAACACTGGCGTGATGATCTGGTTATTTTCGTACTGGGCTGTTCGTTCTCGTTCGAAGAAGCACTCATCCAGTCTGGCCTGACCGTGCGTAACATCGAGCAAGGACGTAACGTGTCCATGTACGACACCGACATTGCCTGTCAGCCTGCCGGACGCTTTTCGGGCAACATGGTGGTCTCCATGCGCCCGTTCACGCCCAAAGATGCCATTCGCGCCATTCAGATCACCAGTCGTTACCCGAAAGCACACGGCGCTCCCGTGCACTTCGGCTTTCCGGATGCTATCGGGATCCGCGACATTCAGTCACCAGACTACGGTGAGGCCGTCGATATTCATGACGGTGAAGTACCGGTGTTCTGGGCCTGCGGTGTCACCCCGCAGAACGTCATCCGTCAGAGCAAGCCGCCAATCTGCATCACCCACGCGCCGGGCAAGATGCTCATTACCGACTTGCTGAACAATGCGCTGTCAGTGCTGTAAACAGGGAGAATAGGGCATGAAAATCAATTGTGATATGGGCGAAAGCTACGGTATCTGGAAAATGGGCAATGATGAACAGGTCATGCCTTATCTGGACATGGCCAACATCGCGTGCGGCATGCATGCCTCCGATCCCACCGTGATGCTGAGCACAGTGCGCCTGGCAAAACAGCATAAGGTGAGCATCGGTGCCCACCCGGGTTACGCCGACCTGCAAGGTTTTGGTCGCCGGAATATCGCCATGAGCAAGGATGAACTGACCGCCCTGTTCATCTACCAGATTGGCGCGCTGGCGGCCATTTGCAAAAGCGAGTCTGTCCCGCTGGATTACGTGAAGCCGCACGGCGCACTGTACAACACCATGATGAAAGACGATCAGGTCTTCGTGACCCTGCTTGAAGCACTGAAACGCGTTGACCCGACGCTGCCTCTGGTCGTGATGGCGGTGCCAAATCATGAAAAGTACCGGGCACTGGCCGCCGAACACGGCATCAGCCTGTGGTTCGAAGCCTTTGTTGACCGTGCCTATGATCGGGACGGCCGTTTGGTTCCACGTCATGTACCCGGTTCAAGCTATCACGAGCTGGATAACATCCGTCGGCAAGCGCGCCAGATGATCGACGCAGGCACCGTCACCACCCTCGATGGTCAGACCATTTCCGTTCATGCCGACACCCTGTGCATTCACGGCGATGGTCCACAAGCGCTGCCAACAGCAGCGCTGTTGCGTGAGCTGCTGCCAACCGGAGCTGCCGGAGGTCGTTCATGACCATTACCCCGGTCAATGAAAACACGGTGATGGTCTACTTTGCCGACCACACCAGTCCGGAAACAGCCGATAACATCGCGGCGGCCTGTCCCCAGTTAAGAGCGGAGCTCGGCCAGTATCTCATTGATATCGTGCCTTCCTACACCTCGATCCTGGTGACCTTCGATCTGGTTTCCATTGGCCTGCGGGATTTCAGTCGCCTGCTCAAACAGGTGCTGGCTCGTGCCGAACAGATGCAGCATCAGGCCGGTCAGAGTACGATGATTGAACTGCCGGTTTATTACGGGCCCGAAGTCGCACTGGATGCACAAGCAATCAGCCGTCATACCGGCCTGGATTTCGAGCAGATAATCGAGATCCATGCCAGCACGGTTTACCGCGTTTATGCCATCGGCTTTGCGCCGGGTTTTGCCTATCTTGGCAACACCGATGCGCGCATTCACATTCCACGCAAACAGACACCAAGAGCCAAGGTGCCCAAAGGCAGCCTGGCGCTGGCAGATCAGCAAACCGCCATCTATCCCAAAGCCTCACCCGGTGGCTGGCAGATCATCGGTCGTACGCCGATGGAGCTGATCGACTTCGAACGCGACAACCTGACCATGTTCGAGATGGGGGCCCGGGTAACATTCAACCCCATTACCCGAGCCGAATTTTTAGCACTGGGTGGTGTCATTGAAGCCGATGAGTACGCCCGCGTATCCGACGCGGCGGCTCCGCGCTCACCACGGGAGCCTGCATGACATTACGTATTTTACGCCCGGCCCACTGAGCCTGATACAGGATTTGGGTCGTCATGGTCATCAGCATATTGGTGTCAGCCCGGGCGGCCCGATGGATGAACACGCCTTTTTATGGGCAAACCGGTTGCTGGACAACCCGCTCAATGCCCCGCAGATTGAAATTACGATGGGACAGTTCAGCTGTCAGTTTCAGGCCGATACCACCATCGCTTTGACCGGGGCAGACATGAGTGCGACCGTGAATGGCCAGCCGGTTGCCGTGTGGCAAAGCCTGCACATCCGCGCCGGAGACCAACTGTCACTCAGCGGTGCCCGTCGCGGCATCCGCACTTATCTGGCCGTCAAGGACGGGTTCAGGGTCACGGGTATACTCAACAGCTGTGCCACCGTTATGCGCGATGGCCTGGGTGGCGCAGACCGCCGGGGCGGCAAGCTGGCGGCGCAGGATCTGCTGGAGTACAAGGTCACCTCGCCCATCCCCACACGTCAGGTGCCGCAGCAGTTCATCCCCGAATACGGTCAGGACATCAGCCTGAACGTGATCCCGGGCTATCAGTATGACCGGTTCGACAAAGCAGAGCGCGAGCGCTTTTTCAGCGCTGAATATACCGTGACGCCGCAAATGGACCGCATGGGTTATCGCCTGTCCGGCACGGCGATTCATTGCCAGACCACCAGCCTTGTTTCGGAAGGCATCGCCCTTGGCGCTATCCAGATCCCGGCGGATGGTCAGCCCATCATCCTGATGCGGGATCGCCAGACCATCGGCGGTTATCCGAAAATCGGCTGCGTGACCGCACGGGATCTGAGCACCCTTGCTCAATGCCAGCCTGGAGCCAAAGTGCGCTTTATCGAAAAAGACCTCTATCAGGCAGAAGCCGAACGAGTGATCGAACACCATTTTTTCCAGGGATACGTAGGAAAAAAACATGCCGAGCAGATCCTGAACCAACTCACAGGCCCGGCCGAGTAATGCCGGGCCAAAAACGAACACCCCATGGCCCTCCAGGAATCATCCCGAGAGCAACATGACCGCATATCAACAAACAGCGTACGGCCCAGAGGATAAGGGCTGTTCACATACAGGAGTAGCAACATGTCAGCAGAAAAAGTGATTTCACCGGCGAGCGGACTCTCGGCGTCGGCATCGTCCGCCCCCCGCACCGGATTCAACTGGTCGCTCATTATGGGCGCCGCCTTCCTGATGGCAACCTCCGCCGTCGGGCCCGGCTTTCTGACCCAGACCACCGTCTTTACCCAGACCCTTGGCGCCAGTTTTGCCTTCGTTATCCTGGTGTCTATCCTGCTGGATATCGGCGCCCAGCTGAACATCTGGCGAGTGATAGTAGTGGCGAAAAAACGCGCGCAAGACATTGCGAATGAACTGCTGCCGGGGCTGGGGATTGCCATTGCCGGTGCCGTCGCCCTGGGTGGCCTGGCGTTCAATATCGGTAACGTCGGTGGTGCCGGTATGGGCATGAACGTACTGTTCCCTTCCCTGTCACCGGTGGTCGGCGCCGCGATCAGTGCGATTATCGCGGTGACCCTCTTCCTGCTGAAAGACGCCGGCAAGATCATGGACCGCTTCACCATTGTCATGGGTGGCGCGCTGATCGCCATGACCCTGTACGTGCTGTTTTCAACCGAACCCCCGGTGGGTGAAGCGCTGTACCGTGCCGTGTGGCCCGAACAGGTGGATGTCATCGCCATTATCACCCTGGTGGGCGGCACCGTTGGCGGCTATATCACCTTTGCCGGCGCCCACCGTCTGATTGATGCCGGCGTGACCGGTCAGGAAGCGTTGCCGCAGGTGAACCGTGGCTCGATTTCGGCGATCAGCCTGGCGTCTCTGGTTCGGGTAATCCTGTTTCTGGCGGCCCTTGGCGTCATCAGCCAGGGCGTAACCCTGGATCCAGCCAATCCGCCTGCGTCCATGTTCCAGCACGCAGCGGGCAATGTCGGCTATAAACTCTTTGGCCTGGTACTGTGGGCTGCGGCCATCACCTCGGTGATCGGGGCGGCTTATACCTCGGTGTCATTTCTTAAGACATTGCACCCTTTCATTGAAAAACATTCCCGCGCCTTCATCATCGGCTTCATCGTCACCTCGACCGCCATCTTCTGTTTTGTCGGAAAACCCATTGCGCTACTGATTATTGCCGGCGCGATTAACGGTTTCATTCTGCCTGTTACCCTCGGCATCATGCTGGTGGCCGCGACAAGAAAATCCATCATCGGTGACTACAAACACCCCGTCTGGATGTCACTGTTTGGCTGGCTGATCACCATCATGATGGCGGCGATGAGCCTCTATACCCTGTACAACATGCTGTTCGGCTAACCGACGCGAGCGGCGTTGAACAAGCCGGATCAAAGGCCCAGGGCATCATGGCCCGGGGCCTTTTTTTGGTTTATCTCAAGGGCGGTGGGATCAGAACAAAATTGCCGACGTGTTTCTTTTCAAGAAACGCCCGTTGCGCCTCCGCAATCTGCTCGAGGGGAAAGGTCTTCGCCACCAGCGGGCGCAACTCGCCGCGTTCGATGTAGGAAATCAGGTTCGGGAACACCGGCTCGTCCCAGGCGGTACTGCCGAACAGAGTCAGATCCTTCAGGTACAGGGTCCGCATGTCCAGGGTGACCAGGGGCCCGCCGATGGCGCCGGAGCTGACGTATCGCCCGCCCCGTTTCAGGGCCTTGAGGTGATCGCCGAAGGCCGGCCCCGCCACGTTGTCTATGACCACATCCACCGCGTTCTCGCCGAGACAATCGACGACGTTGTCATCACGGTCGAGCACGCGATCCGCGCCAAGGGCAAGCACCTGTTCCCGTTTCGCCCTGCCTGCAATGGCGGTCACAGTAGCGCCCCGCCGTTTTGCCAGTTGCACCACGGCCGAGCCGACCCCGCCGGACGCACCCGCCACCAGCACATGTTCTCCCTTGCTCACCTTGCTGCGATGCACCATGTTTTCTGCCGTACCGTAGGCACAGGGAATGGTGGCCAGCTCCGCATCGCTCCAGTCGCAGTCGACGGCAAACACCTCGCCGGCGGGCACCTTGACGAACTGGGCAAAAGCACCATCGAAATCGGAACCCATCCAGATGTTATCCATCGAGGTAAAGTCCGACCGGCGCATGCAGGCCCGCACCAGCACCCGTGAACCGATGGTGCTCTCATCCCCGCCGGGGGCAACGGCAACAATACGGCCGCAACAGTCGGTGCCCTGAATGAAGGGAAAAGGGGTGCTCTCATTCCAGCCGCCGTCGGCCTTTTCGGTAGTCAGCTGTTCCTCGACCGTGGCCGCGTCTTCCGTTCCGGTGGTGACCGAAGATGAGTACCAGCCAACCCGGGTATTGATTTCGGTGTTGTTGACCCCGGCGGCGAGCACCTGCAGCAGCACCTCGCCCGGCTCAAGCTCGGGCAGACGTACCTCGCGACACTGGAGCTGGTGGTAGCCGCCATTGCCGGCGGTGACCACCGCCTGCATCGTTTTCTGGCCCGCCACCGGGTCGAAGCGGTCCTGTTTTGGGCCCGCATCCCATGTACTTTTCCTCACCTGGTCTCCTTCTGTATCCATCTCCACCAACGTGCCCGGCGCCGAAGGCACATCATTAATCGGTCTGGCACGCCGTTAACACCGCGCCTGGCGGTAAAGCGGGCTGAACACGACTGACGATAATTCGGCCCAAACCACGAAGGATAACGCCCTTAACCTACATTTAAGCCGCGGCCACCCGCGCCGCTCTGCGGCTGTGCATCAGGGTATAGCCGCCGCTCAGCACGATAAGCAGGCTGCCCGACAGGGTGATGGCATCCGGCTGCTCACCAAAGACAAACACCCCGAACAACAGTGCAAACAGCAACCGGGTATAACGAAAGGGCGAGACGACCGACACATCGCCGGTACGCATGGCAATCGTTAACGCGTTATAGGCAATCACGCCAAAGAAGATGGCGCCGGCAATTTGTGCGCCGGCAAGCCAGTCAAGCTGCACGCCGCCACCACTGTAAAGCAGCATCGCCAGTCCGGTGGGGATCAACACAAAAAAACCGTACACGCCCAGCTGCATGTTGGATAACACCCTGGGCGCGGCTCGGGTGGCCAGATCGCGCCCGGCAAAGCCCAGAGTGGCAATAACGGCAAACAACGAGGTGACTTCAAAGGTATCCAGCCCGGGGCGAATAATCATGAGCACCCCGGCAAAGCCCACGGCCACCGCCAGCCAGCGCTTGAGCCCAACACGCTCGCCAAAGAAGAAAGCGGCACCGATTATCGTGATGAGAGGCGTCGCCTGCAGAATGGCCGACGCACTCGACAAGGCCGTCAGGGTAATGGCCAGGGCAAACGTCAGCCGTGCAATCACTTCACAACCGGCGCGAATGAGCAAGGGGCGTGAAAACAGCGCAGGATGCAGAATCGCTTCTCCCCTTCTCCGGGTCAGCACCATGAAGACCAGCATGCCCCCCAGACCAAACAGCGCCAGTACCAGGCCAATGGCCACCGTCTCTGCCGCCGCCTTGACCAGCATGTCTTCAATGGCAAAGGCGCCATGGCCAGCACCATGAACACACTGCCTCTAGAATTGTCCGATGACATCTGCACCCCTCATTGACTTGCCCGCGCTGCTCTACTGAATCCGGCCTCAACAATAACAGCCAAACCACCATGACGGCCAGCTCATCAGGCGCGCCAGGTCAAGGGGGGTCGTTCTTGTCCGGTTGCCAGGGCCATCGTCCTTCGACTTCAAGATGAAGCGTCAGGCCAAGAAAGGTACGTATCAGGATGATCATGCCCAGCACGGCCACATTCTCCAAGGTGTCCGCCACAATGACAGTGCGGATAATGTCACCGGCAATCAGAAACTCCAGACCCAGAATAATGGATCGCCCCAGTTGCCTGCGGTAGGTGCGGTAGGCAATGCCCTCGGGCAGTTGCCGAAACGAACGGACAAACACAAAAGAGGAAAGCATCGATCCGACCACCACCACCAGCACCCCGACCGCCTCGATGGCGTATCCCGCAATGGATATGACGTCGCTAAATTCCATAATGTCAGCCTGTAAATGTTGCCGAGCCGGGATCCGCCCAACACCGAATGGAACGGCGCCGGACATGAGCATATGCCCACGTTAACGATGGGTCAGTCTTTATTCTGCCTGATGCCACTGAAACCAGAATGTTTGCCAGCCCCCGACCGGCACCAGCCAGAACACAGCCCCCACACCGGAAGAGCGTTCTTCGCCAATCAGCGCGCCTCCCCGGGCACGCCTCAGGTAGAGACGACGCTCGGAGCGGTAACCACCGGTTCCGTCCGCGTTCTTGTCAACGATAATGGGCAAGACGACAGCCCCTTCGGCACAGGAAAAATCGCCGCTGGCTTTCGAAAACCGTTTTTCACCGACGATATCCTCGCCGCTGAGGGCCTCGACTCGCAGCGTACCGGCAGCATAAGCAAGGACCACGGTGTCGGTGTTTCTGGTCTCGCCACCCAGCCTGAATGCCAGCGAGTTGGCTCCGCTCATCGGTAGAAACGAGTAAATGGCGAGGTTCTGATACCGCCCCGACAGATCAGGGCAGGCATCATCCGCGGTGGAAGACACCGGCGGCCAACCGGCGGGATAGTCCGGAGAGATGCCGGTGACCGATGCGCACCCAGAGAGGATCACCGCACCAATAATGTGGGCGAGCAGGCTCTTCATAAGGTACCTCTCGAAGCGTTTATCAGGCCAATGGCGTACCAACATGGGAATAAGTATTGCACACCCATGGTGGCCAACCACTACCGGCCCGGCGCCGCCCGTAGCATGCCGCCGCCGTTAACGAGTTCAGCCTGCACCGAGTAGCCGCTTGTCTGGGCGCCGAATACAACAAAGCCCCGGACACTATGATCCGGGGCTTTGTTCTAGCAGGTTTGTTTTGGCAGATAGAAGGTGATGATGCGGGTGCCATTGCGATAGCGGCGGGCTTTGCCGCCAGCAAGGTCACGGCTCAAAATGGACAGGGGCATTGTCCATGGAATGGTTCGCCACTGACCGGATGGTCGAAATACAAATCGCTGGCATGCAACAACAAACGATCGGCCAGCTGTTCACTATGCACGCTGTTATACAGGTCACACCCAAGAATGGGGTGCCCTATTGCCTGGCTGTGAATCCGTAACTGGTGGGTGCGTCCGGTATGAGGAATATATTGCACCAGACTCCGACGTGGTTGCTCCAGACGCTGCAATACCCGGTATTCACTGACGGCCGTTTTGCCGGTGGTGTGGCAAATCTTTACCCGGGGAAAATGGGTCTTGTCTTTCGCGATGGCGGCGGTAATCTGCCCCTGATCATCGGCAACCCAGCCTTCCAGCAGGGCGAGATACCGCTTTTGAATGGTGCGCGCCTGAAACTGTTTATTGAGCTGTTGCGCCGACGCTGCATTCAGCGCCACCACCATGATGCCCGAGGTACCGAAGTCCAGTCGATGGGGTAGTTTCGCCTCCGGGAATGCCGGCGTCACCCCCGCCTGGCCCTGTACCAGACGGTGGTGTACCGAGTCCCGGTTGAGGGGGTTTTTACCCGACAGACTGAGCAGGCCACTGGGTTTGTTGATCAGCAAGATGTCGTCATCCTGATACAGGATCACCACCACATCGTCACACACTGGCGCCACAAAGTCATCGACGATGGTGGGCGTGGGCGGGCCGGAACCGGACATTCGACTTTCCCCGCAATAGATAACCATGGCTCGTGCCGCCGGTGAATAATCCGTTTCGGCGCACGGGGGTTACTGACGACTAACCGTGCTTAACGGGAATATTTCTCGGCGCGTTTGCCGCGTAATATTTTTTTCTTCGGCCCGGTACCTTTTGAAGCATTCGTCTTTTTCAGGCGCACGGGCTTGGCGCCGGTCTTGTTATTCGCCCCCTCTGCCGGCTTGGCGCGGCGTGGTTTGCCCTTGTGCTGGCCGTTGGAGCCTTCCAGCTCGATCACGGTTTCACTGGCCCGGTTTGAACGCCCGGACAACACCTTGTGGGAGATGCTTTTCAACAATGTGCCACGATCCCCCACTTCAAAGCCCGGCTTGATAATGCGCTTGATGTCGGTGCCAATCAGCTTTTGAATGCGCACCAGAGCCTGCTCTTCTTCACGGCTGACAAAGGAAATGGCACTCCCCTTCGCCCCTGCCCGCCCCGTGCGGCCGATACGATGCACGTAATCTTCCGGCAGATACGGCAGGTTGAAGTTCACCACATAATCCAGGCCCTGAATATCCAGACCACGGGCGGCCACTTCGGTGGCGATCAATATTTGCAGTTTGCCGGATTTGAAATCGGCGATGGCACGGCGTCTCGAGCCCTGGCTTTTGTCGCCATGACACACCGCTGCTTCAATTTTGCTCTTTTTAAGACCGGCCAACAGTCGATCGGCCTGCTCCTTGGTACTGGTAAACACCAGCACCTGGAACCAGTTTTTCTCGGCCAGCAGCTGTTCAAACAGTTCTATCTTGCGGCTTTCTTCTACCGGATATACCGCATGCCTGACGGTCTCGGCCGTACTGTTTATTTTGGTCACCCGAATTTGCTGATGATTGTTCAGGATTTTATGGGACAACTCATTGACGGCGGGTGACGTGGTGGCTGAAAACAGCAGGGTTTGGCGTTTTTGCGCGGTCAGTTGCATCAGCTTCAGCACATCGGCGATAAAGCCCATGTCGAGCATACGGTCGGCTTCATCCAGCACCACAAATTCAACATCACTCAAGGCGACGTTACCCAGGGTCATGTGCTCCAGCAAACGACCGGGGGTGCTGATCACCATATCAACGCCCGCCTTCAACTTGTTGGCCTGGCCGCCCATTTTAACGCCACCGTACAATGCCGTTATCGTGAGCGGCAAAAACTGCGCATAGGCACCGATGGCATCGGAGAGTTGCTCGGCCAGTTCACGGGTGGGCGTCAGGATCAGGGCGCGAGGGCGGCGCTCGACGGTAGCCTTGGGGTTGTCCAGCATGCGCTGCAACACAGGAATGGCAAAGGCGGCGGTTTTGCCGGTGCCGGTTTGCGCCACCACTTGTAAGTCTTTACCGCGACGCGCGGGCACGATGGCCTGCATCTGTACGGGTGTCATAGCACTGTAGCCACATTCAACAAGAGCGCGTTGCAGATCCGGGGCCAAATCTAAAGATGAAAATTGCATGAGAGTTCCTCTGTAGAGTCGCTACAGTCCAAAAAACGAGGGCAGAATATACAGTATTTTAGCGATGGAGGTGAGGATTGATTGTGAATAGCAGCGGAATTCGACATAGCCGTCAGGGAATTGCGGGATCTTGGGCGGGCGCCGTGAGGCTGAAACAAGACCTGCAGAAATATGCAGGATCGTCGGTCTGCTGCAGGTCAGAATTTATGCTGACTGCCCTGTCGGGCTGAAGCCTGACCCACAGCAATATGCAGCACCGTTGGTCTGCTTTCGGGCCGGCTCGTCAGGCGGTTGGATCACCCAAGCAACATGGCGCTCTCATGTTCAGTAAGTAACGCCCTTGTTACGCTTCGTCATCGGCTTCGGCAGCACTCGAGCGCGGCGCATGGTTACAGGCTCTGGCGAGGATCTCTACATAGAACTCGGGCAGTTCCTGTGCCACGGCGGCATCGATATGTTTATTGATTTCAGAGGTATAGATCGCTTCTGCTGCTGCCTCGGACGCACCAAAACGACAATCGAAGGTCCAGTAGTCCATGCCTGCAGGCAGGGACTTGCGACGCTCTCTGTTCAGGTACTTTTTAATATCATGCTTGATTGAGTCCACCAGGCGAGCAGGTTTCAGCTTGGGGTGAGTTAATGCGATGGTCTTTTTCATGGAGTTCCTACAGAAGTGCACTCAAGAGTTAGGGCTAAATGATCGTTGATAAGCGCATTCTACATGGATGGCCAGCAGATCACTGCCAGTTTTTGCGGTTTTCTGCCCCGCAGAAGATGATTGCGCAAATATAAAACGCCATGCCAGCACCCTGGCATGGCGTTTTAAACCCGGTCTTTGACAGGTAGAGCAGACTCAGGCTTTTTTCACAAACGCAGCGGTCACCATCATCTCGCCGGCACCGTCCACCTTGCAGTCCAGCTCGTGATCCTTGCCATCCACGATGCGCCGGATCACCGCCTTGGTGCCGATTTTAATGACCATGGAGCTGCCTTTTACCTTGAGATCCTTGGCCACGGTAATCTTGTCACCTTCCTGCAGCAGGGTGCCGTTGGCATCCTTGGCAGTCAGGGGCGCATCTTCGGCATCAACTTCAGCGGGATTCCACTCGTGGGCGCACTCGGGGCAGATCAGATTATCCTGATCCTGATAAACGAACTCGGACTGGCATTGGGGGCATGGAGGAAATGACATGGATGACTTCTTCTTCAAACAGGTTTGAGCGGTATGGTAAAGGCTGCTTGCTGAAATATCGAGTACATCTACTATTTTTGTGGTCTCTTGCCAGTTCAGAACAAAAAACACTCAGCCGAAAGCGATGTAATCATGTTTATACGGCGTTGTTTCGGCGTTGTTTCCTAAATCAGGAAACTATCTGCTTCTCCCGTGACCCGATCTTCTGACGAACGGTCTCAGAAGCAGAACAATGAGCAAGGCACGACATAACATCAGCAACGGGCGGTCACTTGCCAGCTGAACACCGCAAGAATCCGGCTATTGGGACGAAGGACATCCGAGGAACGAGGCCGTCACTGCGCTGAAATCAGGTCACCTGGCCGACTGGAAAACCACGTCCGGCTACCATCAGCGGTCGCTGGCGGTGTTGTTAAGGGTGCTCCGCCATCAGCAGCTCCTGATCAGGCACGATGGCGTTTTCCGTATGTTTACAGCACTCCCCTTCATACCGGTAGTTTCTGCAGCCCCAGAATTCACCATGACGACCTTTTCGCCGGACCATTTCCGCGCCGCACCGCGGACAGATCGGAACCCAGCTTGAGCAATCCGGGTTGATGCAGATCTTGAAACGGCCCGCACGGCGCATCTGTGATTCACAACGCTGGCAACCCCGCTCCTTGTGCGCGCAAAGCGGGAACTTATTACAGCCAAAGAAGCGACCGAACTGGCTCTGTCTCGCAACCAGGGTACCGGTCTTGCACTTGATGCATTTCAGCATGTGCAGCACTTGCTGGCTGAGTGAGGTCGGAAACTCGTTCAGCTCGATGCCATATTCACCCTTCATCAGCTCCACAACAAAATCCGAGGCCACAGCCATATCGGCAATCAGGTACGCTCGACGCCTGGCCCGCGTTAACGCCACATACAACAGGCGCCTTTCCTCGGCGTGCGGGTAGTCATCCAGTGGCGGAAGCAATGCCTCAAGGAGGGGATGCGTGGTTTTACCGCTGGGGAAACCGAACTTTCCGGTCTCGAGGCCAAGCACGATAACGTAATCCGCCTCCTTGCCCTTGGAGGCGTGAACCGTATGGCACTCCAGCACTATTGAGGGGTGCCGTGCCGCGAGCCGCTGCATCTCTTTCCTGTCTGGCAGGTTGAATCCGTACCGCCCCAGCAGATAAACACGACTGCCGGGCTCAGCGATGGCTGCGATGCGCGAGATAACCCTTTCCAGGCGGCCGGGATCATCGGCATTCTGCCGAGGCCGGTTATCCTCCCGCAGCAGCGATACCGTGGGATGCTTCACTTTTTCCAGGGTATTGAGCTGCTTCCTTACCTGAACCGGGTTTTGCAATACAAAGCGTGTCGCCACATCGCTGATGCCACTGTTGAAGCGGAAGGTGAGATCAAGGGAGGTGACCTGCGTGGCGCCGAACGTTTGCCGAAAGGCGGTGGTGAAACTCAGATCACTGCCGGTAAAACGATAGATAGCCTGCCAGTCGTCCCCCACACAGAACAACGAACACGCCTCGACGGCATCCCGCAGGTAGCGAACCAGCCGGGCACGCGCCTCGGATATATCCTGAAACTCATCCACCAGAATATAGCGCCAGGGACTGCGAAAACGCCCTTCCCGAACATAGTGAATGGCCTTGCTGATCATGTCGTCAAAGTCGATGTGGCCTTCACGATCCAGCAATGCCTGATAGTCATTCAGAATGGGTTGCAGCAAACTCAGCGCCGCCCCTACCTGCTCCGGATTGCTGGCATTGGCGATGGCCGCCTGTACCTGCCCCGGCTCATAGCAATTGGCGCGATAGCGTTTCAGCAGCTCCGCCAGCAGCGCGGCAAAAGCGCTGATGGCACCGAACTCGCGCAAGGTAGCCAACACGGCTTGCGGCGGGAGTGACTGATAATCCACATTCAATGCGGTGAGCTGCGCATCAATGGCATCAAACAACCCGCCTTCCTGCAATTCATAGTGGTACAGCTCTATCAGGCGCGTCCCTTTCTCGGCGTGAAGCCCGCGCTTCCAGGCCATGGCCTGATGGTAGGCTTCACGGTCCACATAGGGCGCGGTATTACCCTCTCGGTCTGTACCGTAATACTCAATGTATATTCCATGCTCGGGCAGGTAGAAATCCGGGTGATACTGCCGGTGAAGGGGGCTGGCGGTGCTGTGCTCGTAGGCGGCTTCATACTGGTATTCAATGCCCTGCTTGAACAGGTAGTTGGCGACAAGGCACTCGCCCAGGCTTTTCACTGCCTCGCCTTTGAGCGTGCGAATGTCATTGGCAAGGATATAGTCGAAATACGCCCCTTCCGACTCAAAATCAAAGGGGTTTGCCGCCGGGTAGAGATGGCGCTGAAAGTATTTGATGGTCAGTTGCTGATAATCCGGCGTCTTCAGGTGCTCTTCAAACCACTGGTTCACCTGCAGGGCCAACAGCTTGTCGTCTTCCGCCAGGGGCGACAGCGAGGGCTGCCTTCCCTCCACTTTGGCAATGATCTCCTTGCCCAGTTTGTGAAAGGTGCTGGCGGTAATGCCGCACGGCCCCAGCCGGTGATCGATGCGCTCCTGCATCTCAGCCGCAGCCTTGTTGGCAAACGCCAGCATCAGGATCTCACCGGCCTGAGCCTGACCGCAGGGCAAGATTACGAAACCCCTTGCCCCGCAAGGACTCGCGATAGGTAGTCGTT
>NZ_MDKE01000030.1 GCF_001870485.1 Oceanisphaera psychrotolerans
AACGACTACCTATCGCGAGTCCTTGCGGGGCAAGGGGTTTCGTAATCTTGCCCTGGCTCAAGAACGCTTTCACATTCTTTTTGCTCGGTTTGATCAGCAGCTTACCCTTGTACTTACGCAAGTTCTTGCCGAGAAAGTCAAAACCATCATCAATATGCGTGATCAGGGTTTTCTCTGCCGACAGCTCCACCCCTCTCTCGGCCATAAAGGCTTCGATCAGCGGCTTTACCCTTGTTTCCAGCAGCTCTCTCGAACTGCCGGTCACGATGAAGTCATCAGCATACCTGACATATTTGATGCGCAGCGCCAGTATGTCTGCTCGAGTTTGGCATAGCGCAGCCAAACGAGTTTCGAGCCCATCCAACACCATGTTCGCAATGACCGGCGAAATAATGCCACCTTGCGGTGTGCCTGCCGTGGTTGCAAACAGCCTGCCTTTCTCCATGTACCCGGATGCCAGCCATTTTCTGAGCACCTGCCGGTCCAGTGGGACGTGGCGCAGTATCCAGTCGTGGCTGATATTGTCAAAGAACCCCTTGATATCCCCTTCCAGAACCCAAGGGCCCTGTTTCTTCTGCGACAACGCATTACGACATTGCGCTATCGCATCAGCAGTGGATCTGTGGGGCCTGAAGCCGTAGGAATTAAGGTCTCCCGTGGTCTCCGCCACCGGCTCCAGTGCCAGCAGATATAACGCCTGCATGGCCCTGTCGTGCATGATGGGGATCCCGAGCGGACGGCGTTTACCGTTACTCTTGGGAATGTAGACCCGTCTGAGCGGCTGAGGGCGATACCCCGTTCGCGTCAGACGACCTATGGCCTGCCATTTAGTGTCGGGCGTACTCCAGATTGCTCCGTCCACCCCGGCGGTCCGTTTGCCTCGATTTTCAGTGACTCGTTTGACGGCCAGCGCACGCGCTGCAAACGATCGTACCAACAGGCGTTGCAACTGCTTGACGCGTCGCCATTGCTGGTTCTTGGTTGCCTCTGCGATCCGTACCTGTAGCCCCCGCACCCGTCGATGAACCTGACGCCAGTGAATACTGTGCCAATCGGTCGGATGGGAGAATGCAGGTACAACCAGAGTCGCGGCGGCTGCCGCTGGTTTGGATGCACTCATCTTGCTATCCTCCGAAGTGCTTTTGTGTTGAAAGCACCCCGGCGGAAATACGGTTCACCCCTGACGGGGAGAGCCGATCCCCGTCAGGGTACAGAGGGAAGGTGCAGCAACACCTTCCCTCAACTTTCATGAAGTCACGTTGGACGCTTTACACGTTTTCACGCAGTTGAAGACCAGCAGGACGTCTGCTCCCCTTTCGGGTGCGGCATGTTGACCGCTATCCAATCCATTACAGACTGGCATTCGCTTTTTCCTGCCTCCCATGCCCGCTACCGCAACAGCTCCCCTTGCGGTTCGCCTGCCCGAATGGGCACGATAACGGGATTGCCGAGTTCCATGTGTTCGAATGATTGCAAGGCCTTAGGTGCCACCTCTTCCCCGATAGCCTGATGTCAGCGTAACCCCATCTAACAAAGGGTTAACCGGCTATGTGCCATTTTGGCTCCGGCGAATTCAGCAGCTTGCGCCGGTTTACAATGACGAGGTTTATCAGTGATTCACATACGTTCACCCTAGCCTGCTGGTCTAGCCTCTCATCCACCGTTGCTGCTGGCAGAATCTACCGATTTCTTCACAGAATCCGGGCCCTTGCGGGTGAGTACATTGTCAGGAAGCTTCGGACAAATCCGTTACCAGAAATGCCCTATCCCTAGACCACCATTGGCTGAACAATGGGTTCCCATGTCCGCTGCTCCACAGGGAAGCACAGCAGCGGATGGAACAATCGAACACATAGCTTACGCGTGCGAGTTTCAAGAATGGCGTAGGCGGCCATCTCCCTTGGTTGGCATTCAATCACGACGTGACCACTGGACAGGCGCAAACACGCGCCTCTTCCGTACATGGAATAGGTCGAAGACTTAAATGTGGATGGTCAGACCGCACCTGTTTGGAGGACAGGATGATCATTCATCGCATTTGAGATGTGAGCAGAAAGCTCTCATTGAGTAACAGGCAGCCATGAGCCGCTGTTTGTACCACAGGATTTTCATCCCTGGTTGTATTGAGTGCGCAAAATGCGCTTATTGGATAGTGATGGAACCCTGAATGGGCCCTCCGATTCAGCCATCTACGGAGGTAAGGAAGTGGCCAGGGATAAACCCCTGACCACTTTTTTCCTAGCTAAATCAAAGATTTAGACTAGGACTCGCACGACTCTCGTCGCACATTAGAAGTTGTACTGGATACCAACGCCGTAGACGTCGTCTTTGGTATATACGCTGTCATCATCGTTCAGACCTTCGGAGTCAGAGATAACATACTCGGCGTACAGCTTGGCCTTGGGAGTCAGAGCATACTGGGCACCCAGGGTGAAGGAGTCGATGCTATCCCACTTGAGGTCACCAGTTTTGGCTTCTTCGTTGGAGTACTGGGCCAGCAGGGTCCAGGCATCCACGCTGTACTGAGCATGCAGCTCATAGCCTTCGGTTTCCAGCTTGGCGCTGTCGTTTTTCAGCTCCTGCTCGGTGTAGATGGCGGCGAAGTAGAAGCCGTCGATGCTGTAGTTTACACCAGCAATCCAGGCATCAAAGTCGTGGTCACCAGCACCGCCGAAGTCAAGATCATTGACTGTAGCAGTACCAAACTTCTGCTGCTCATAGGCCGCGCTCACGCCCAGACCAAACGGAGTGGTGTAGCCGGCAGAAGCCGACCACTGGCTGTCTTTGGCTTCGTTCACGTCGCTCTTGTCGGCATCGGCGAAGGCATAGCCGGCACGCAGATCCACGCCGTTGGCGGCGTAGCTTACCCGAATCTGATCATCAGTCTTGTCATCGGCCAGGCCAATGCTACCGTAGGCAGCAGAACCACCGTAGATGTTCAGTACATCGGTGTAATACATGGTCTGGGCATAGGGGTCCTGGCTGCGACCGAAGGTCAGATCGGTGGTGTCCATGAAGCGGAAACCGGCCCAAGCGTAACGAGACTTGAGAGAGTTGCCCGCTGAAGCGCCATCGGATGCGCCATCAGCTTCGGTAACTGCGCTCCACTCCAGTTTACCGATCAGGTCAACGTCGTTGTTCAGGTCATACTTGACGTTAACACCCAGACGGGCTTCACCATCACCACCGAAGTTCTCGGCTTTGCCAGCATCCTGGTAGCCACGCTCACCGGCTTCGTACTGAACACGGCCGTAGATGTCAACCTGGGCGCCTTCGTCGGAGTATACAGTCACGGCGCTGGCGGAAGTGGCGAACAGCGCAGGAATGGTCAATGCAAGAATAGTTTTTTTCATTTTATATATGCCTACTGTTATTAAACACTAAGTCCTTGTAATTCCCTGTGTTAGCAACGTATCACGTTACTATGGCAAGCAGCCTATCATCGGATTTTTGGCCGCGCAACAATTACCCGGGAACTTTTTGGGACATTAACGCTCGTCGGTTACACAAATGTGACAGTCGCCGCCTTTCTTGCACCATTGCCTTGCATCTGGCGATAATTCTTCCAGTCGGTATACTCTTTGCCATATTTTATGCCGGGACGGCCGATGACAGACATCCAGTACCGCACCCTTGTACGCGACAATTACCGCCGGCTCAGTGCCGGGATCAACGGCTTCAAACCCCGTCGGGAACAAAATTATCTGGTGGCGGAAATCGGCAAGGTGCTGCTCGGCCGCTACGATCGGGCTCGTCGAATTCTGGTGGCCGAAGCCGGCACCGGCATCGGCAAGTCGCTGGCCTATCTGCAGGCGGGCATTCCCTGGGCCCGGATGAACCAGAAAAAACTGGTGATTTCCACCGCCACCCTGGCACTGCAGGAACAGCTGGTCGACAAGGATCTGCCGCTGTTTCTGCCCTACTGCCAGCCGGCCTTTCGCTTCGTGCTGGCCAAGGGCCGGGCCCGCTACTGCTGCGCCCGCCGGCTGGAGGCACTGGCGCGAGGCGAGGCGCAAATAAGCCTGTTTGACGCCGCCGAGGCATTAAGCCCCGGCCAGCAACAGCAACTGAGCGAGTTATGGCTGGCCTATGCGGAGGGCCGCTGGGCCGGTGACCGGGACAGCTGGCCGGCGCCCATCGACCCTGCCCTGTGGCAGCAATTGCAGGCAGAGCGGCACAGCTGCCAGCCGGCCCTGGGCCATCAGCGGTGCCCCTTTCATCTGGCCCGGGCCGAGCTGGAGCAGGCCGACGTGATCGTGGTCAATCACGCCCTGCTGCTGGCCGACCTGAGCATGGGCGGCGGCATCGTGCTGCCCGAGCCCGAACAGTGCCTCTATATACTGGACGAGGCCCACCATATCGCCCCGGTGGCCCGGGAACAGGGTTCGGCCCGGCTGGCGCTGCGCCAGAGCCGGCGCCAGCTTGAACAGTTCAACAAATGGCTGGGGGGACTGAACGAACTGGCAGGGCCGGAAGCTCAGGCCGCCCTGGGTCGGCTGCAGCAGGCCCTGACGCAACTGATCCCGGCATTGAACGAGGTGTATCGTCAGTTGCACGGCGCCCTGCAGCGCCGGGAGCTGTTACCCGATGAACAGGGCTGCCTGCGCTTCAGCCCCGGCGCACTGCCGGGCCGGCTGGACGAATTGCTGAGCGTGTTGAAGGAAGACGCCCAGGGGTTTTGCCGCGCCCTCGGGCCCCTGCACAGCCAGTTAAGCGAGCAACTCAAGCTCAGGCCCGGCCAGGCCGCCGCCCTGGAGGCCGCCCTGGCCACCCTGAGCCAGCAGCAGTTGCACGGCGAGCAGTTGCGCGATGGTTGCGAGCTGCTGCTGCGAGCCACCGGCCCCAAACAGCCCCCCCCGGCTCGCTGGCTGGAGCTCGCGCGGCAAGATCAGCACAACAAGCAAGACAAACAGGAGTTGCTGCTGTGTGCCACCCCGCTGGCGGTGGGCCATTTGCTGGAGCAATGGTGCTGGTCGCGGGCGGCGGCGGTGGTGATGGTGTCGGCGACGCTCACCGCCCTGAACGACTTCGGTTATTTTCGCCGGGCCGTGGGGCTCAGACCCGACGACGGCAGCCATTATCTGCGCCTGAACTCGCCCTTCGATTACCAGAGCGCCCGGCTGATCATCCCGCCGCTGGGCTGCGAGCCGACCGACCCGGACTTTGACGCCTTGCTGGTCGAGCAAATCCCCTTGTGGTTGAAGAGCCAGGGCGCCAGCCTGGTGCTGTTTTCTTCCTACCGGCAGATGAATCAGACCGCCGAGGCGCTGCGGGCCAAGGGCCATTCGCTGCTGGTGCAGGGCGAGGCCAGCCGTCAGGCCCTGCTGCAACTGCACAGGATGAAATGCGACGGCAACCAGCCCAGCGTGCTGTTCGGTACCGGCAGCTTTGCCGAAGGGCTGGATCTGCCCGGCCATTACCTGACCAACCTCATCATCACCAAGCTGCCCTTTGCGGTGCCCACCTCGCCGGTGGAAGCCGCCATGGCCGAATGGATCAGCCTGTGCGGCGGCAATCCGTTCATGCAACTGGCCATGCCCGAGGCCTCCCGCAAGCTGATCCAGGCCTGTGGTCGCCTGCTGCGTACCGAAACCGACAGCGGGCGCATCGTGCTGCTGGACAAACGACTGCTCAGCCGCCGCTATGGCCCCGCCCTGCTCGACGCCCTGCCGCCCTTTACCCGCGAGCTGGGATAGGCCGGCGTTGCCCGCCTGTTATCGCATATTGCGCTGCTACCCATAAATTGTCACAATCCGGCGGTAAACTTAAGTGCCGCTTCAATTACTTGGCAGCCTTCTCTGCATGAAAACTGCACATTAGAATAAAAATACTCATGGCTCAGGAGCCCCAGATGAAAACACGCTTTACCCTTGCCGCCCTCGCCGTGGCCGGCCTGTCTTTTGGCGCCAATGCCGCCACCTTCGAAGCCCAACAGCCTTATCAGATCCATCTGGTCAACGGCAACAAAACCGCCAACAGCATTACCCAGTCCATCCATAAAGTGGATCTTGCTGAAGGCAAGCAGCAAGTTGCCATTTCCTATACCCAGGACTTCTCAAATCGCTCCGAGCTGCGCGTGCTGAATGGCGATCCGGTCGTTATCAACCTGGATGTACCTGCGGATGCCGAACTGACGCTCGACTATAAGGCCCCCATTAACTACCAACTGGCACGGCAGTTTTTGCGGGAGCAGGACGCCCAGCTCAAAATCGTGGACAAAAAAACCGGTAATATCGTACCGGCAGAGCTGACGCTGATCCCGATGCCGGCCGGTCTGGATACCGCCGGTGGTATTCAGGAATCATTGGCAGAAAAAGGCATGGCCTTCAACGGCCGTACCGACGCCGCCGTAGCCGCCGCCCAGGCCAAATTCGGCGATGCGGTGGTGGATGCCGACGCCCTGGAGATGCTCAAGCACTGGTGGAACGCCGCCGACAAGGATACCCAGCGCGCCTTCCAGATCTGGGCCATCCAGCAGCAGTAATTGCCTGCCGGGTCACCCAATGCACATGCCGGGCACTGCCCGGCATTTTTATGTGTAGATATGGTCATGCCATCCCGTCCCTCCGTCATTCCTGCAAAGGCAGGAATCCATGACCCCGGCCTGATGCTCGGACGCAGCACCACACCTGGGCCTCTGCCTGCGCAGGGGAGACAGGTCACCCCGCCCGCCCCGTCATTCCGTCATTCCTGCGAAGGCAGGAATCCATGAATCCGACCTGATGCTCGGGCACAGCACCACACCTGGGCCCCTGCCTGCGCAGGGGAGACAGATCACCCCACCCGCCCCATCATTTCGTCATTCCGCCATTCCGTCATTCCTGCGCAGGCAGGAATCCATGAACCCAGCCCAAGGCGCCGGGTTCAGAACCCCGACCCCGGCTGTTGCAGAAAGGCGATTTCTTCCGCCGTGGACTCCCGCCCCAGAATGGCATTGCGATGCGGATAACGCCCGAAACGGGCGATAATATCCCGGTGCCGCCGCTCGAAGTCCAGGTTGTCGGCGATACCGTTCTGCTCGAACAGGGCCAGGGCCACCTCGTGTACCTTGAGCGACTCGCTGTGCATCATCGGCATGTACAAGAACACCCGCTGCTGCCGCGTCAACCCCTGCTCCGCTCCCGCGCTAATCGCCTCCTGCGCCAGCGCCAGTGCCATGCCGTCGGCGGCAAAGGCGCCAGGTCTGTCGCGGTGAATATTGCGGGAAAACTGATCCAGCACGATGATCTCCGCCAAGCGTCCCTCCGCCCGGGTACGCCACTCGAACAGCTCCCCCAGACAAGCCCGCCGGTGCAGGTCGCCAAAGCGATGCCGAATGTCGTCATCCAGCGCCGCATTCTTCTGCCACCACTGGGCCGGCGTCAGCTCCTCAAACCAGAATTGCAGTACCGAGTGATACATATCCACTCCTTATGGATTGCGACGGTAGATCACCACATTAGCAGAGTACCGCATCCATTGGCGCCCGTCGGCTCGATGGGCAGAAACAACAAAGCCCCGCATGTGCGGGGCTTTGTCTGGCTGAACGGTGATCAGAACACCAGGTGGGCGATCAGCGCAATCACCGGCAGGGTCACCAGGGTACGCAGCAGAAAGATGACGAACAGCTCTACGATGTTGACCGGGATCTTGCTGCCCAGCAGCAGGGCGCCCACTTCCGACATGTAGATAAGCTGGGTCACCGACAGCGCCGCAATCACGAAGCGGGTCATGTCACTCTCGATGGAGGTAGCAAGAATGGCCGGAATGAACATGTCGGCAAAGCCCACCACGATGGTTTCGGAGGCGGCGGCGGCTTCGGGGATCTGCAGCAGCTCCAGCAGCGGCACAAAGGGCATGCCCAGCCAGGTGAACAAGGGTGTGGTCTCGGCAATCACCAGCGCCAGGGTGCCGAATGCCATTACCACCGGCAGTACCCCCAGCAGCATGTCCAGGGCGTTGTGTATACCAGTGCGGGCCACCTGCCCCAGGCTTTCCACCTTGCCGGCACGGGCCAGCGCCAGCGCGTAACCATGGCTCAGGCGAGAGTAGCCGGCCGGGGTTACTTCGTCATCGGCCGGACGGGCGGCACCGTTGATGAAGGTGTCTTTCTTCCAGCACAAGGGCGGCAGACGCGGCACCACTATGGCCGCCACAATACCGGCCAGGCACACCGCCAGATAGAACTGCACGAACATGTGCTCCAGCTTCACCTGGGCCAGTACCACCAGGCTGAAGGTAATGGAGACCGCCGAGAAGGTGGTACCTATCACCGCCGCTTCACGCTGGGTGTAATGGTGACCTTCGTACTGTTTGCTGGTCAGCAGAATACCCACGCTGCCATCACCCAGCCAGGAGGCCATGCAGTCTACCGCCGAACGACCGGGCAAACGAAACACCGGGCGCATCAGCCTGGTGAGCAGCGTGCCCACAAATTCCAGCAAACCGAAGTCCAGCAGCAGCGGCAGCAACAGACCGGCAAAGATGAACACCGCAAACAGCACCGGCAGCAGATCATTCAGCACCAGGCCGCCGGTGTCGCCGCTGTACAGAATTTCCGGGCCGGCCTGGGTATAGACCATGACCACGAACACGGCGCCGAGCAGCCGGCTGAGCAGCCACACCGGGCTCACATTGAACAAGGTATTCAAGAAGGGACTGCGGGTGATGAGCCCCGGCTTGAACAGGGTGGCGAATAACGACACCAGCGCCGACAGGCTGATAACGCCGGTCACGATGAGGGTAAGCCATCCGGAGAGGGCCGCCTGCAGGCTCTTCGCCAGTATCGCAATCATGATGGTAAGGTCGCCGTTATAACTGACCGGGGTCATAAACAGCAGTATGCCCACCAGCGAAGGCAGCAAGAACATCAGCATATTTCGTTTGCTGGCCGCAGCCTGCGCCGTTAACGTCTTTTCCATGGTCACTCCTTCCTTATCGGGCAACAACACCCAACTCGGCTAAAAACAGGTAAAAACCGCACTTTTATGCAGCACAGCAGGGTGGCACCGAATAAAGCCAACACTCAAATGAATAAAGCATCGGTAAAGGGCAATCTTGCTGAATACTTATTTTACAGCCAAATATATTTAATCAAAAGATAAAATCAAAACATACATCCACAAAGATGAATTTTGTTAGATATATGTTCTGACTTGTTAACATCAGGCGGGGAGTATAAGGATTTTATGCCGGCCTGCAAACCAATCCGGCGCACAAAAACAAAAAAGGCTGCCGAAGCAGCCTGAAAAGACTCATTTGCGCCGTAGCACAAAACATAGCTCGTCGAAGAAACGCCACTCACCGGATGCCACCCGGGGATTGCTTTGCCCTTCCGCGATATGCCCCAGCCGTTCGATGGTGAAATGCTCATCAAACAGCCGCTTCACCTGCCGCTCCGGTACCGCAAAGGGCGGCGACTGTTGCTGTGCCGGTGCGTAATCCACGGTGATCAACAACAGCGTCGCCCCCGGATTGAGCAAGCGGGCCAGCAAGTCGACGTAGGCGATACGCATCGACTCGGGCAAGGCGATCAACGCCGCCCTGTCATAGGCGGCATCGAAACGGCGACCCAGGCTGTCGGCCTGAAAGAAATCCCCTTCATAGAGGCGGATCTTGCCGGCCTGCCGACAATGGTAATGATCCAGCTTCCCTTCCTCTGGCTGAAGCCCGGCTTCGGCAAAAAAATCCCGCACCGCCAGCGGCGACAGCTCAAACCCGGCCACCTCATGCCCCTGCTCGGCCAGCCAGAGCATGTCCCGACTTTTGCCGCACAGGGGCACCAGCACCTCGTTATGCCGGGGCACCCCCAACAAGGGCCAGTACTGACTTAACTGGGCATTCACCTGCTGACGATGAAACCCGATGCGCGAAGACTGCCAGCGTTGATGCCAGAATTCTGCTTCCATAATGACTCCCGTGACTCATAAAGCCCGGACTATCGCAGCTTGCTCCCGCCTCTATCAAGCCCCCGGCTTGAACTGGTTGCTGTTGGCATCGTAGCGATAGCCAATTTGCGACATCCGGGCCATCAGCCGACCACCGTCCAGCTCATAGAGCGACAATAGTGCGCTCAGGCTGTCGCATTCCAGCCGCAGCTTTTCATTGAGGATGCTCAGCACCATATGATCGTCCATCCGCTCCAGTAACGCCTTGTCCATGTGGTTCTCCTGACTGGTTTTTTTGGCTCAATATCAAAAGGAACAACGAATACTATAGCCGGGCCGGGGAATACTGCCCGGCTCAACATACTGTAAATTTAAACAGTAAAAAACTTGACCAATACTTCGCCGGGAAATACTGTATATAAAAACAGTAACCGAACAACAAGGATCCCATATGGCTACCATCTTGTTATCTCGTGAGCAGGTTTTTTCATCCCCCCTCTGGAGTCACTCCCCGCAGGATGAAACAGGCGGCACCCTGGTGCACTTCTCGCACTGGAACCGTGAACTGCAGACGGGTTTGCTGGCGAGTCTGGCCGTTATCAGCCAGAACAACCGGGGCTGGATTCTTGTTGTTAATGCCCCCGCCCGCCTGTCACGCAGCGCGCTGACACAAGCCGGTATTGATCCGGCACGGGTAATAGATGCGAAAAGGATGTCCGGGCCGCTGCTGCAACGCGCCGTGGACTGCGCCGGTATTGCCGCCGTGGTATGCTGGCAGTCGGCGGGGGCGCCCCTGCCCACTCCCGGTCACCGTCGCCAAAATCTGTTCATGATCCACCAGCACGACACCCCTCCGGCACTGCATTAACGCGCCGGGGAACCTTTATGGACGGGTTTAAGAAGATATAGATTTACCGTGCCGGTGCCCGGCCCTGGCGAAAGAGACAATCGCAGTAACGAAGACGGTATGGTGTCAGCCTCGGTCGAGAATATACAACCATGGCCGGGATGTCTGGCCGCAGGGCGCCAGGGGGAGGAATCGGCGTCGATATGGCAGCGAGCGATAGCGACCCCGATTCCTTTTTATGGTTACGCCAGCTCCCGGCAGACCAGATCCATCATCATGCGGATATGGGCGGGATTGTCGTTAAGGGCGGGAATGTAGTGATAGGCCTCGCCACCGGCCTCGATAAAAATGTCTTTATTCTGCTCGGCGATTTCTTCCAGCGTTTCCAGGCAATCGGAAGAAAAGGCGGGGCAGATCACGCTGATGCGCTTGATGCCCTCACCCGGCAGCGCCTTCATGGTTTCGTCGGTATAGGGCTGCAACCAGGGCTCACGCCCGAAGCGGGACTGAAAGGTGGTGCGCCATTGGTGAGGCTCCAGCCCCAACTCGGCGGCCACCAGCTCCGAGGTGCGGTGGCACTGCTGACCATAGGGGTCACCTTCGTCTTCAAAACGCTTGGGAATACCATGATAGGACAGCAACAGCAGGTCGCTGCGGCCCTGTGCTTCCCAATGGTCACGCACCGACTGCGCCAGCGCCTGAATATAGCCACGGTGATCGTGGTAATCGTGAATAAAGCGAAACGCCGGCAGCCGTCGCTCGCTTTTCATCAGCCGGGCCCAGCTGTCAAACACCGAAGCGGTGGTGCTGACCGAATACTGCGGATACAGGGGCAACAATATGACCCGGTCTACCCCTGCGCTTTTCAGCTCCTGCCAGGCCGCGGCCATGGACGGCTCACCGTAACTCATGCCGAGTGCCACCGGCATGTCGATGCCCGCCTCTTGCAGCGCCTGGCTCAGGGCCGCCTGCTGACGACGACTGATCACCATCAGCGGCGAGCCTTCTGGCCACCAGATGGACTGATAGAGTTTGGCTACCTTGGGCGAACGAAACGGCAATATCACGCCGTGCAACACCGGGCACCATATTGCTCTGGGCACATCAACCACCCGGTGGTCGTGCAAAAATTGTCCGAGAAAGGTCTTTACGGCCTTGGCGGTGGGAGCGGTGGGGGTACCCAGGTTAACCAGTAAAACGCCTGTTTTCACTTTGTTACCCATGTCTGCAAAAAAGCGGAATATAAAGCGGAACAAAAGAAACCGGGCGCCACAGGCGCCCGGTTAAAACAATGGGATCAAGACAGGATGTCGGCCAGCTTTTTGCTGACGGTGTCAACAGACTGGGTGCCATCCACTTTGTAATGGCGAGTCTGGCCGGCGTCAGCGGCCTGCTTGTAGTAGTCGATCAGCGGTGCAGTCTGCTCGTGGTAAACGCCCAGACGCTTGCGCACGGTGCTTTCTTCATCATCGGCGCGGATCACCAGCTCTTCACCGGTTACGTCATCCTTGCCTTCCACCTTGGGCGGGTTGTAGATCAGGTGATACACCCGACCGGAGCCCGGATGCACGCGACGGCCGCTCATGCGCTTGACGATTTCTTCGTCCGGTACCGCGAATTCCAGCACATAATCCACCGCCACACCGGCTTCCTTCATGGCGTCGGCCTGAGGAATGGTGCGCGGGAAGCCGTCGAGCAAGAAGCCCTTGGCACAATCGTCCTGGCTGATACGTTCCTTCACCAGTCCGATGATCAGATCGTCGGATACCAGCTGACCCTGATCCATCACTTCCTTGGCTTTCAAGCCCAGCGGAGTGCCGGCCTTGATCGCGGCACGCAGCATGTCACCGGTGGAAATTTGTGGAATGCCGAACTTCTCCATGATGAACTGAGCCTGCGTTCCCTTGCCCGCGCCCGGAGCACCCAACAAAACGATGCGCATAACAGCGTCCTCTTCGTGATTAGTTATTTCATAATTTGGGGCCTGATTGTGTCACGACACCGGCATGGGGACAAGTAACAGCAAGGCCCTGTTAGACCTATTGATGATATTGCCACCTAAATCCCTCGGGGAGCGTTGAGCAATAAGCGGCCAGCCGTAAGCAAAACATCCATGGCTGCGGATAAGCAGCTGCTTTTAGCCGGCGTAAAGCCGCAACCGCATCCAAAATCCACAGACACCACAACCTCTGAAAGAGCAGGAGAGCCGCTTAAAGCTGACAGCTTTTTACCGCCTGATTTCCTGCTGCCGGCTTTTTTGCTACTATTTGGCTACTTTATCGCCGCTTTCATCCCCCTTTCACCAAGGAACAACGGATTGACGGTCAAACAACGCCAGGTGTTGTATATTCACGGGTTTGATCCCCGAGGGGCCGGCCATTATCACCGGCTTTATTGTTCCCAGTCGGCACAACAAGCTGCGGTGAACGGACTGAATATCACCGTATCACGCCGCCACCGTCGCGCGGTACACAGCCACCACTGGCAACTGCACACAACACAGACTCGAACCAACTACTGCTACCTGGGCTGGGACGATCTTGTGCGCCGAAACTGGAGCAAAGGCTGGCGCCAGATTATGAGTGACCTCTATGTCGTGATACTGGCATATCTCGCCAGCGGCAATATAGTCACCTTTGCCCGCGCCTCTCATCGGCAGATGATAGCCGGATTTTACCCAGTGCTGTATCTCCTGCTCGGTGCCGGCGCGAGTGCAGCTCTGTCTGTGTTCGTCACATCCTGGTTGCCCCTGCCAGCCTTGCCCGACACAGTACAATACGTTCTGGCATGGCTCATTGGCATCAGTTGTTTCTGCTTGTGCATGCAGGCATTAAAAACGCTGGGTGATCGACTGGCGGTATTCTGGTTGCTACGCATCTATGCGTTTTCGGCCAAATGGGCCGTCAATCAAATCCCCCATGTAAACGAACGCACCGAACGCTTTGCCGATGACATCATCAAGGCCATACAAAACCCCGATAATGACGAAGTGGTGATCATCGCCCACAGCGTGGGCACCATGATGGTGGTCCCCGCCCTGGCCCGGGCTCTGGCCGCCCTGCCCGATGGCTCTGCCTTTGCCAATCAGCGGGTGGTGCTCATCACCCTGGGTCAGTGCATACCGCTGCTCAGCTTTCAGCCCGGCGCCCATGACTTCAGAGCCGCACTTGAACAACTGGGGCAGGACTCGCGTCTGCTGTGGCTGGATTACACCGCTCCCACCGACGGTGCCTGCTTCCCGCTGCTGGATCCGGTCACGTCCTGTGGCCTGACCCGAGTCGCCCAGGCCGGCCCCCGGCTGCTGTCGCCGCGCTTTTTTACTCTCTATCACCCGGCCCGCTACAAAAAGCTGCGCCGCGCCTGGTACAGCATGCATTTCCTGTATTTGATGGCCACCGATAAACCCGGCCCTTACGACTTTTTTGCCTTTACCGCCGGCCCCCGGACCATTGCGCACCAGGTAGAGGAACCGTCATGACCTGCCCGGTATTTCCCAAACCCGCCAAAAACAAAGCCTCGCTGTGGAAGGTTTTTTTCACCAAACGCCACTCCTGGCTAGATGCCCTGTACGAGCGCAGCTACGGCATGAAAATGGGCGAGTTCAAGCTGCCGGGGTTGCGGCTTTATATGGTGAACCAGCCCGAGCTGGTACGCAAAATCATGGTGCAGGATGTCGGCAACTTTCCCAAAAACCGCCTGCTGGGCGAGATCCTCGAACCTCTGCTGGGCGAAAGCATCTTCACCACCAACGGCGAGCAATGGCAAAAACAGCGCAACATGCTGGATCCGGCCTTCAAACACGCCCGGGTACAGCAGGTGTTCGGGCTGATGCAGGCGGCGGTGGCGGACATGTCTGTCCGCCTGCAGCAACACCAGCCGGGGCAGGACATCGATCCGGAAATGACCTTTGTCACCGCCGACATCATCTTTCGTACCATCATGTCGACCGAACTGGCCCCCGAGCAGGCCCATCGCATTCTGGACGCCTTTACGCATTTTCAGGCCGAATCGCCCAAACTGGCGCTGCTCAAGATGTACCGCGTTCCCGGCTTCATTCAACGCGGACTGAGTGAACGCAAACGCCTCAAATCGGCCCGGGACATACGCGGCACCATCGAAGACATTGTTCGCCCCCGCTACCAGCAGGCCGAGGCCGCCCGCGCCGGTTGCCCGCAAAGCCGGGCGGCACTGGAACAGCAGCAGGACATTCTCTCCTCGCTGCTGCAGGCCACCGACACCGAAAATGGCCAGCCGTTCTCGTTCAGCGAAATAGTGGACCAGATCTCCATGCTGTTCTTGGCCGGCCACGAAACCTCGGCCAGCGCCCTGACCTGGTCGTTGTACCTGCTGGCCCTGTATCCGGATATTCAGGAACAGGCCCACGCCGAGGTCACACAGGTACTGGCGCAGCAACCGATGAGTGTGGAGGCGCTGCGTAAAATGGTGCTGGTGCGCGACAGCTTCCGCGAGGCGCTGCGGCTTTATCCGCCGGTGGGCTTTTTATCCCGCGAGTGCAGCCATGCCACCGAAATGCGCGACAAACGGATGCCTGCCGGCTCCTCGGTGATGATTTCGCCCTGGCTTATTCACCGCCATCAGGACTTCTGGGATAATCCGAACGGTTTCGATCCGGGCCGCTTTACCGGCAAAAATCTGAAAACGCCGCTGAGTAAATCCTATCTGCCCTTTGGCGCCGGACCACGCATATGCATTGGCGCCGCCTTTGCCCAGCAGGAGGCCAGCCTGATCCTGGCCACCCTGCTCAGGGATTATCACTTTAACCTGGCCGACGGCTTTGTACCCAAGCCGGTCGGCCGGCTGACCATTCGCTCGCAAAACGGCATGCGCCTGATTTTGACTCCTAGAGAACCAATAAAATGAAAGAACGACTCGCCGGTTTTATCCTGATGTGCGCCGTGGTGCCGCTGGCCATTCTCGGCTACCTCATTATCTGCTACGTCGGCTTTGTTGGCCGGGTAGAACGGGGCCGCAGCGGCGTGCGCGCCCTGGATCACTTTGTGAATGCCTCGGTGTTCAACGGTTATGCCTGGGAGTCGGTGTCATCCCACGCCTGGCGAGAGCGTAATAACAGGCAATGGGCCAAATTCGTGATCTGGCTGACCAACAAGTTCCAGCAAGACCACTGCAAACGCGCCAACAAACGAGAGCAACCCCTGATAGACCTGATGCTGCAGAAAGGCCTGCACAAGCAAACCATGGAGTGAGCATGAAAAGGGCGACCGCCTGAAGGATGCAAATGAATCATCACCGTGGTGCAGTGGCGAGTTAGTAACAGGGCAATGCAATCTCAAAGGTTGAACCCGCAGAGAACCCGTCTATATTAAAGTAAAGGGATTTCAAGGTGCTGACTGTTTTTGGTCAGCTGAAAAATATAATTTAAAAAAGAAAGAAAGGTGGGTGCAAGCATGCAGTCGGTTTTGCTACTCCAAGGACCCTTAGGGCCTTTTTTTCAGCATTTTTCCCGGTTTTTAGCCAGTCAGGGCATCCGGGTACATAAGCTCAACTTCAATGGTGGAGATGAGTCTTGGCGATGTGCAGGCACTAACATAAGCTATAGTGGCAGCCTAGCTGACTGGCCCGCTTTTCTTGACGAGACCATCACGCACCATCACATAGATACGGTATTCTGCTATAACGATTGCCGCATCTACCATCAGTATGCACGCCAGTATTGCCAAGAGCAGCTCATAGGTTTTTATGTATTTGAAGAAGGCTATCTCAGACCTGACTACATAACTCTGGAATCCAACGGCGTCAACGCTCACAGCCCTTGGTATGGTTGCATTGAAACCTTACTACCGGGTGTATTACCGGTGGAAAAAAACGACCATTTCGTCATTAACCCTACTTTCAAACGCCGCATTGGTTATGCCATCCGTTATTATATTTTTATGCAACTTTACTACCGGCGTTTTACACACTACCAGCACCACAGAGGTCGTACTTGCTTGTCAGAAGGGCTGGCTTGGCTAAAGGGGTTTCACGCCAAAAACATTAACAAAAAAAGAGATAAAAGCCTGAATAAAAGGCTGATTATAGAACATTCAGGACACTTTTTTCTGGTCCCCCTGCAGGTAACGGATGACTTTCAGATACGAATTCACTCCAGCTTTGAAAACATTCATCAATTTATTCACCATACCCTGATGTCCTTTGCCAACAATGCTAACGAAAATGATGTGCTGGTATTCAAACATCACCCTATGGATCGCGGCTACACCAACTACAAGCCGTTTATCACACATGAATGTAAGCGTCTGAACATAGATAAACGAGTATTCTATGGCTACGAGCTGTCTTTACCCGAACTCTATCCTCACTGTAAAGGCGTAGTCACGGTCAACAGCACCGTCGGCATGTCTGCCCTGCAGCATTCAGTACCAACCATAACTCTTGGCAAGGCAATATACGACATTCCGGGTTTAACCAGTCAACATGGCCTGGACCGGTTTTGGAAAAAACCATGCCCGGTAAATAAAAAGCTGATCCACCAGCTGCGATATTTCATGTTGAACCATACTCAACTCAACGGCAGTTTTTATGGGGAATACAAAAAAACCTGTGAACAAATTGGGCAACGGTTGCTTTCACTCAACTCGCACAGCACTGCTCACACCACAGTCCACAATATAGATTATCAGACAAAACCGTTAAGTGTACTGGCATCACAGGCCAAGCCAGCAGCCTGAATGAAGATGGGCAGTGATTAAAAATAAAAGTCACTATCTGGTTACGATATAAAGGATTGACCTCGCAGTCTGCGATGATGATTTTAACATGATTTTCAAAGACTTGGTTACATCAGCAAATTAGGGGCTGCAACCTAAGGGCGGTAGCGTATCAAATGGCCCTCAACCCTCCAGAGGTTACTGAACCAGGCTATGATGCATTCCAGAGGTTACTGAACCAGGCTATGATGCATCCGGTCATCTTTGTTTAAAAACCACAAGAGTGAAAATATCTGATGATATCTAAACCCAACTGGAAGCCACTATATTTGATGTTATTCTTTAACGTCGCATCCATCAGCGGGTGTTCAATCCAACACAACATTAATTCGTCACCTGCTGACTCAGGCCCTGTCCAGAGTAACCAACAAGCACTGCCATTGGAACTTAACGCCTATCTTTCTTCGGCTGCCAACTTCAGTGCTAAATCTCTGCCGTTTTCTCCTTGGGGTAGCAATGTATTGGTTATGGCACAAAAGCCCTACTTTGCAGCCAGCGGCCGTACCTGCCGCGAACTGGCAATAACTTCCTCCGCGGGACATATATCGCACGCCATCGCTTGTCAGATAGAGAAAGGGAATTGGAACACGGTACGCCCGATAACTCATGTACTTAATCACCAAATATCACAGCAAACAGCAACATGGGACGATATTCAATGAGTAGCTTTTACAGGAGGTTTATACGAACAGGCCTTATTGTCGCTCTGACATCATTCCCCTATGTCTGCTACGCACAGCTTATCGGCGTTAACGCCGGTGAATTGCCACAAGCAGACCAGGCCCAGCCGTTTTCCCCTGCCGAACAAGCCGATATCAACAATAACACCAACTGGCAAAGCGGGCGCTACGGACCCGTAAGTCAAAATACCCGATCCATTAGCGCCTCTCCGCCCAGCTTTGGGAGCCACCTGTTCTCCGGCGGCTTTCGTGGCGTACGTGCCGATGGCCTGAATCCTGACTATGTGATCACCCCCGGCGACCAGGTGACCCTGCGGGTATGGGGCGCGATAGAAATTGATCGGGTGTTGCCGGTAGATGCCCAGGGCAATATCTTTATTCCTGGCGTCGGCCCCGTCAAGGTACAGGGTATCCGCCACGGTGAACTGGACGGCCGCGTGCGCAGTGCCGTTAACTCCATCTATTCCAACAACGTGCAGGTATACACCAACCTGCAGGGCGTACAGCCGGTATCGGTATTCGTAACCGGTTATGTACAGAACCCCGGCCGCTTTGCCGGCACGCCCAATGATTCCATGCTGTATTTTCTGGATCAGGCCGGCGGCATAGACGATGCCACCGGCAGCTACCGCAAGGTAAAGGTGATACGCCACGGCAAGACCATTGCCAGCGCCGATCTGTACGACTTCCTGATTAATGGCAAGCTGCCCCGCCCGCAGTTCAAGGACGGTGACACCATCGTCGTGGCAGAGCGCGGCCCCACCATCGCCGTTGAAGGCGATGTCGCCCGTCCCTACCGCTACGAGCTGACAACCGGCTCCATGACCGGCCAGGAGCTGCAACAACTGGCCCGGTTGAAATCCAATGTCACCCATGCGCTGCTGCGCGGCACCCGGGCATCAGGCCCTGTGTCGAACTATCTCGAACTGAGTGATTTCGCCCGGCAGCCGCTGAGCGGTGGTGATCTGGTGGTATTCAGCAGTGATATGCGCGACGACACCATAGTGGTGCAGCTGGAAGGCAGCTACTACGGCCCCTCCCGCTTTGCTCTGCCGCGGGATGCCCGCCTGCATGAACTGCTGGATGCCGTTGCGGTGCCAGAAACCATGACCGAGGTAAACAGCATCTCGCTCAAGCGGGTGAGCGTGGCCGAACGGCAGAAACAGGCACTGGACGAGAGCCTGGCCCGTCTCGAAACCACCTATCTGGGCGCTTCGTCCGCCACCCCGGAAGAAGCGGAAATCAGGGTACGCGAGGCCGAGTTGATCAGCCGCTTCATCGAGCGTGCCCGTGAGGTAGAGCCCAACGGCCGGTTGGTGCTTGCCAGCAACGGCACCATCAGCGACATTCGCCTGCAAGATGGTGACGTGATCACTATTCCCGAAAAGTCTGATTCGTTGCTGATCAGCGGAGAAGTTTTGGTCCCCCAGTCGGTAGTGTTCAATTCTGGTCGCAGCGTGAAAGACTACATAGCAGGCGCCGGCGGTTTTACCCAGCATGCGGATGAAAAACGCATTCTGGTTGTGCGCCAGAATGGCGAAGTACGTGAAGCTGGCAATGTAACCCTGCGCCCGGGGGATGAAATTCTGGTACTGCCTGTGGTGCCCACCAAGAACCTGCAGTTGGCCACCAGCATTACCCAGATCCTCTACCAGCTGGCCATTGCCGCCAAAGTGGCTATTGATCTGTAATGGGCACCATGCATACACGCACATCATGGCAGGTAACCCGTAGTGTCTGGTTTGCCATGTTCATGCGCGAAGCGGTCACCCGCACCACGACCGACCGTCTGGGCTGGTTCTGGATGATTGTAGAGCCAGTAGCCGTGATCGCCATCATGGTGATTATTCGCGGCTTTATCGACGGCGGAAAACTGATTATAGGGGCAAGCTTCGTCCCCTGGATGATCACCGGCATGATGGGTTTTTATCTGGTACGTGATGGAATGAACCGCAGTCAGGGCGCAATCAATGCCAACAGGGCGCTATTCGCCTATCGTCAGGTACAACCGGTGGATCCTGTTCTGGTACGGGTCTTTCTGGAAGGTATGCTACGTACCTTTGTATTCCTGCTGTTTGTATTGGGGGGACTCTTGCTGGGGCTGGATATCTTCCCGGATAACGCCCTCTTCGCATTATTCGGCTGGATATCGTTATGGACATTGGGGTTGGGACTGGGCCTGGTGATATCGGTAACAGGTACTCTGGTGCCGGAAACGGCCAAGATCATCAACATGATCTCGTTCCCCCTGCTGATTATCTCCGGTGTCATCATGCCGCTCCATATACTTCCTCATTACCTGCTGAAATATCTGATGTTCAACCCGATTACCCACGGTCTGGAGCTACTACGATTGGGTTTTTTCAACAGCTACAAGGTGGTGAATGGCACCAGCGAAATCTACCTCTGGTTGTGCATACTGGCATTGAACGCACTCGGACTGTTGATGCAACTGCGTTTTAAAGACCGGTTGAAAGCACAATGATCAAGATACAGAACCTGTATAAACGCTATAACAGCCGCGATGGCACTGTAAACGACTGGGTTCTGAAAAATATCAATCTCATCATTCCCAAAAACATGAACGTGGGACTGGTTGGCCGTAATGGTGCCGGAAAAAGTACCCTGCTGCGGTTGATTTCCGGCATGGACAGCCCTGAGCGGGGCAAAGTAGAGCGGCAATGCCGGGTATCCTGGCCCATCGGTCTTTCCGGCGGTTTTCAGGGCTCCATGACCGGACGACAAAATGTGAAGTTCGTGGCCCGGGTTCAGGGTGGCGGTCTTAACGTACAACGCATTATCGATTACGTAGAAGACTTTGCCGATCTGGGTAGCGCCTTCGATCACCCGATAAAAACCTATTCATCCGGTATGCGCGCCAGATTGAATTTTGGTCTGTCTTTGGCATTCGACTTTGATGTGTATATTTCGGACGAAGCTATCGCCGTGGGTGACAGAACATTCAAAAATAAAGCCAGCAAGGCTTTTAAGGACAAGGTAGGCCAGTCCAGCCTCATCATTGTCTCCCATGCCGAGGGTATTCTCAAAGAGCTGTGTCAGGCAGGTATCTACCTTAAAAACGGCCAGGCCAACTGGTATGACGACGTCAACGACGCCATCAAAGCCTACCACCAGGAAACCCGTCCGTAAAAACAGCCTATATCTCGTTCCCAAGCAAACGCATGATGATCAAAAGGGACGGCACAAACACAATGCAAAAATTCATCAGAAAACAACCACATTGGGCCCTGGCCTTTACCGCCATCATGGCCGTCAGCCTTTACTGGTTGGTGTGGGCCGCAGACCGTTATGTATCCCGCACTACCGTGGTACTGGAAAGCCCGCAGATTGCCGCCCCCGAATTCAGCTTTTCCAATCTGTTAAAAGGTGCCGGCGGCCACAGTGATCTTCTGTTACTGCGCGAACATCTGCTCTCTACCGATATGCTTAGTAAAGTGCAACGCGAGATCCCCTTTCGAGAACACTACAGCCAGAATGGCGATCTGTTTACCCGCCTGAGAGATGCCAGCGCCCCTATAGAGGAGCTGCACAAATACTTTAAAAAACGGGTTTCGGTCGAACTGGATGAGTATGCCGGGGTATTGAATATTACCGTAGAAGCCTTTGCACCCGAATTTGCCCAGCAATTATCTCAACTATTACTGAAATCCGGAGAAACTCATATGAATGCCATGGGCCAACGCCTGGCAGAAGAGCAGGTCCGCTTTCTGGAGGGCCAGGTAGCACGGCTGGAAGAACGATTAGGTAGTACCCGAGCCACTCTGCTGGCTTATCAGAACGAGCATGGTCTGATCTCTCCCATTCACACGGTAGAAAGCCTCAATCAGGTAGTGGGCACACTGGAAGGCGAGCTGGCCCGGATGCAAGCTCGCTACAGCGCCGCTCAAAGCTACCAGAGCACCCGTTCTGCCGAACTGGTAAAGATAAAAAGTGAAATCAATGCTCTTCAGAAGCAAATAGCGAAAGAACAAAACCGTCTGGCGCAGGAAACCGGTAACGCCCTTAATCGCATTTCTGCCGACTACCAGACTCTGGAGATGAAGGCTCAGTTTGCCCAGCAAACCTACTCCAGCGCCCTAGCCGCGCTGGAAAGCACACGCATAGAAGCCGCCCGCAAACTCAAGCAGGTAAGCGTGCTGCAAAGTCCGTTGCTGCCGGAATACGCCACCAAACCGGACAGGCTCTATAACGCCAGCGTGTTCGCCATCATCACCCTGTTTCTGGCCTTTATCGCCAACATGATGGTGCTGATTGTACGTGATCACCGGGACTGAACACGAACAACAACAGAAAGCCTCTCAAAGCCACATTCTGAATACCCACTATTGCAGGACATCAGATGACCGCATTTCCCATCCATACCCTGGTACACATTGGTGCCGGCTGCGGCGGCCAGTTGCCCTACTATCAGGAGCTCAACCCCGCCCGACTGATCCTGATAGAACCCCTGCCCGGCCTGGCCAGAGATCTCCGCCAAGCCACAGCCAGCATACCAAATAGCGAAGTATGGGAATTTGCGGTCAGCAGTCACACTGCAACCAAGTCAGAACTCACCGAATACAACCTGACTCAGGTTAGCAGCCTGCATAACGCCACAGGCTTGCTGACACTTTATCCCGGTTTAAAAGCGTTGCAACAGCACCAGGTTACCACTCTTTCTCCACAGGAACTGATGGAACGGTTGCAACTGAACCCGGAGCAATCTCACCAGCTAATCCTTGAAGCCAATGGTGAAGAGCAGGAAATTATCAACACACTGCTTGACCATGACCAGCTTTCTTTATTTCAGCATATCCAGATCATCATGCCGGAACAGGCTCTTTATCAAAGCCGGCATAATCCAGACGAAATGCGGAAGAAACTGGAAAAACACTGTTTTGAACTGCTGGAGGTAGACAATAATGATCCGGACTTCCCATTATGGAAGCTTGTACTCAACCCAGTCAAAGTCATGCTCAAGACAACTCAAACCGAACTACAAAAAACCAGACAGACCATAGAGCAACTCACAAAAGAACGAACAGCCCGCGACACAACCAGACAAGAGCATGAAACATTGCTCACCCAGACTGTGGAAAAAGACAAGCAATTGAAGTTACAACTGGCTGCCTCTGAAAAGCTGACCCAGGAACAACAGCAACAACTAGACACCCTAAAAAAAAATATTCAGACCGAAAAAATTACCAGAGAAAAATTCCAGCAACAGTGTGACAACCTCGCCATAGAGCAGGAGTCGCTTCAACATCAGCTTAAACAGTTAGCTAATGACTACTACGAGCTTAAAGCCAGAGACACTGAGCAACTGCAGCATTTATCCAGGTTGAATCAGGAAATAATTGTCGAAACTCAGGAAAAAGAAAAAATAAAGCAACAACTAAGGATAGAAATTAACACCAAGGAACAAGCACAGCAAGAGTGTTGCGCTATCGGCAAGGAGCGAGATGCTTTGTTACAAGATAAAAACCAGCTAATAAAAGAGCAATCAGCACTTAAAGAAAAAGAAAAACTCTTGATTGAGCTGCAAAAAAAACATGCGACGTTACAGCATGATCATCAAAAGGCTAAATACGAAAATCAGCAAACCCAGCTCCGCCAGAAACAACTAGAAAAAGAATTACTGAAAGCCGAGGCTCAGATAGAACTGATTAAAGACTTGATGACCAATGGCCGTACCATATGACGGAATACCTATGATCAAGACATTTCTGATCACCGGCGGGGCCGGTTTTATCGGCTCAGCCGTAGTGCGCGAATTGCTCAATAACAGCAATCACAAGGTCGTCATCGTAGACAAGCTGACCTATGCCGGCAACCTGGAATCGCTTCGTAGCGTAGCCAACCACCCCCACTATACCTTTGTCCGGGCCGATATTTGTGATGCTGCTGTGATGCAGAAAACATTCAACCGTTACCAGCCGAATGTTGTCATGCACCTGGCAGCAGAAAGTCATGTTGACAGATCCATCGACGTCCCCGCCGAATTTATTCAGACCAATATAGTGGGCACCTATACCTTGCTGGAAGCGGCCCGCTCCTATTGGTCTGTATTATCCACAGAGTCCAGGGCCAGGTTCCGTTTTCATCATATATCCACCGATGAGGTATATGGCGATTTGGACGGTACTGACGGTTTCTTTGCCGAAACCTCCTCCTACGCCCCCAGCTCACCTTACTCGGCCAGCAAAGCCGGCTCGGATCATCTGGTCCGTGCCTGGCAACGCACCTTTGGTCTGCCCACCCTGGTCACCCATTGCTCCAATAACTACGGGCCATACCATTTCCCGGAAAAACTGATCCCATTGATGATACTCAATGCCCTGGCCGGTAAACCCCTGCCGGTATATGGCGACGGCAAGCAGGTCCGCGACTGGCTATATGTAGAAGATCATGCCCGTGCCCTGGTGCTGGTGGCTCAGCAGGGCAAGGCAGGCGAAACCTACCATATCGGCGGCCACAACGAAAAACAGAATATTGAGGTGGTAACCACGCTGTGTGAACTTCTGGACGAGTTCAAGCCGGCTGAAGCGTCCTACAAACAACTGATCACCCATGTGCAAGACAGGCCTGGCCATGATGTGCGCTATGCCATTAATGCCGGAAAAATTTACAAAGAGCTGGGATGGCACCCGGTCGAGACCTTTGAAAGTGGCCTGCGCAAAACCGTACTGTGGTATCTGGAAAACTCACCGTGGTGGCAGCGAGTACAGGATGGCAGCTACCAGCGGCAGGGAGTCAACGCATGAGCCAGACCATACTGGTGACCGGCGGTACCGGCCAGGTGGGGTTTGAACTGCAACGCAGCCTGTTGCTGCATGGAAACATACTCGCTCCCAGCCGGAGTGCGCTGGATTTGTATGATGCAAGGGCCGTGGCCAGCTGGCTGGATACTCATCGCCCACAGCTGATTGTGAATGCCGCCGCCTATACCGCCGTAGACAAAGCCGAGACAGAGCAAACCCAGGCCAGTCGCCTTAACGCCGAACTACCGGCACAACTGGCCGAGTACTGCCGGGCCAGTCAGGCCGGACTGGTGCATTATTCTTCCGATTATGTCTACCCCGGCCACGGCGACACGCCCTGGAAAGAACAGGATGAAACCGGCCCACTCAATCATTACGGTCAGACCAAACTGCAGGGGGATATGGCCGTAGCACAAGCCGGCATTAACTATTTTATTTTTCGTACCAGCTGGGTGTATGCCGCACATGGCAACAACTTCATGAAGACCATGCTGCGCCTGGGTCGTGAGCGGGTGCAATTGCAGGTAGTGAACGATCAGATTGGCTCCCCTACCCCGGCCCGGCTGATTGCTCAGGTAACGGAGCGAGCCCTGAGCAAAAACATCGCCAGCGGTATCTATCATCTGGCACCCAATGGGTATACCCACTGGCAGCAATTTGCCCAGGCCATTTTTACGGATGCGCTCAAGCTGGGAGAAAAGCTGGCCATTTGCCCTGGGCAGGTAACCGCCCTTGCAACCCTGGATTACCCAACTCCAGCCCAACGCCCGCTGAATTCTCGCCTGAATATCAGCAAGCTTGAGCAGGCACTCCATGCCCGCCTTCCTGACTGGCGACAGCAACTGCAGCTCACATTGAAGGAATATGTGTCATGAATATCAAAGGCATCATTCTGGCCGGCGGTTCAGGTACCCGTCTTCACCCCATCACCCTGGGATTGTCCAAGCAGTTATTGCCTATTTACGACAAGCCCATGATCTACTACCCGATTTCGGTACTGATGCTGGCCAGCATTCGCGAAATTTTGATCATATCAACGCCGGATGACCTGCCTCTGTATCAGCGACTGCTGGGCAACGGCGAGCAGTTTGGCGTGAACTTCAGCTATGCGGTACAGCCCAGCCCGGATGGACTGGCTCAGGCATTTATTATTGGCGAGCAGTTTATTGGTGACAGTTCGGTATGTCTGGTACTGGGTGACAATATCTTCCACGGTCAGCATTTTTCCGGTCAATTGCAGCGCGCAGCAAGGCAAACAGAAGGAGCAACCGTATTCGGTTACATGGTAAGAGATCCCGAACGCTTTGGTGTGGTGGAATTTGATCCAGGCGGTTATGTCATCAGCATTGAAGAAAAGCCTCGGTACCCCAAATCAAACTATGCGGTGACCGGACTCTATTTTTACGATAATCAGGTAATAGAGATTGCAAAAGACATCAAGCCATCTGCCCGGGGCGAGCTGGAAATCACCTGCGTCAACAACCGCTACCTGAAGCAGGGCCAGTTAAGGGTAGAAAAGCTGGGCCGGGGTTTTTCGTGGCTGGACACGGGCACTCACGACAGTTTGCTGCAAGCCAGTAGCTATGTGCAGACTGTCGAGCAGCTGCAGGCCCTTAAGGTGGCCTGCCTGGAAGAAATCGGCTGGAACAATGGCTGGATCAGCGATGTTCAACTCGCCCGCCAAGGTGACTACTACCAGAAAACCCAATACGGCCAGTATTTGCTGGGGCTGTTACAAACAAAAGGAGCTTGATGCATGGAATATCAATCCCTTGCCATTCCGGATGTGGTCCTCCTCACCCCCAGCATATGTGGCGATCATCGTGGTTTTTTTATGGAAACCTTTCGCCACGACGAATTTATAACACACTGTGGCAACTACCATTTCGTACAGGATAATCACAGTAGATCCAAGCAAGGCATTTTGCGGGGTCTGCATTTCCAGCACAAGCAGCCCCAGGGCAAGCTGGTACGGGTAACGCATGGTGAAGTGTTCGATGTCTCGGTGGATATGCGTAAAAACTCACCCACCTTTGGTCAATGGGCAGGGGCATTGCTTAGCGAACGTAATAAGCAAATGCTGTGGGTGCCGCCCGGCTTTGCCCATGGCTTTTATGTAACCAGCGAAGAAGCCGAGTTTCAATACAAGTGCACGGATTATTACAATCCGGGGGATGAATATTCCCTGGCCTGGGACGATCCATTGCTGGCTATCGAGTGGCCACTGGTAGCCGGGGCTTTTCCCCAGCTTTCCGCAAAAGATGCCGATGCCCTCCCCCTGGCCCAGTGCCCCACCTTCTGAATGGCCGGAGCACAGCATGTCTGAAGCTGGAAAAGACAAAAAGCCGAAAAAAGGTAAAAACAAGCGCAAGCAAAACGAACAGGCTCCAATGACCATGAAGCTGCGTCATGAGGCTGGCCTGGCTACCACCACCGCTGGAATATGGCTACCCAAAGAGCACCAGCTTTATCTGCAAACCATATTGTTTTGGCAGGCGGGAGACTGGCAGGCACTGGCGAACCTGGATGCAACAACGCTGAAGCATCACCCTCGGCACATAGAGTTAATCAGCTTCAAGGCTGCCGCGCATTTTCAGCTGGGTGAGCTGGATACAGCCAGGGTGCTGCTGCGCAACCTGTCCGGAAAGCACCGGAGTACAATACGGATCCTTATCTCCGGTGCCTTCAACACCCTGGCAAGAGCCAGAACCAGTCTGGGCCATATGGAAGATGCCAGACAGCACTTTGACAACGCATCCTCGGCTGACACTATTGATCACTGCCAGATACTTATCCAGGCGCGTTGGTGCGAGCAATTGGCCCAGGCTGGCGTTGACAGCTTATGGAGCCAAGGTAACCTCTCGACTTCTATGCCGGGTTTTAGTGTAAAAACCATCAGGCATGTCGCACTGGGCGATGCCTGGGCAGGCAACACCGTGAATACGGTGATATTTCGTCACCATGGTATTTTCACCCGTAACGGTTGGCAGTACACCGCATTTTATGTTGATCAGAATACCCTGCGAGTAATACAGCGAAATCTGAAAAACGATGTGCTGGTACAACATGATATAAACGGTGATTACAACATTAAAGATGCACATAACAGCATCAGCCTGGGGATGGATAGGGATGGTTATCTTCATATCAGCTACGATCATCATGGCTCCCAGTTGAAGTATCGCCGCAGCCAAGCACCGGAAAGCATAGAAAACTGGAGTAATGAACTGGCCATGACCGGCCAGCGAGAAACCAAAGTCACCTATCCGGCATTTTTAATGCCATCCGAACATGCTCCACTACAATTATTATACCGTGATGGTAACCATCAGAAGGGCTCCGCTTTTATCAAGCAATACAATGAGGTCGAGCAATGCTGGTTGGACACGGACACGGCCATCTTATCCGGTGCGACCAATCACCCCTGGACCAGCAATGCCTACTGGAATCACCCGGTTCGCGACCATGATGGAAACTTGCATTTGAGCTTTGTCTGGCGCACGCACAGTATTGGTGAACAACAGCAGATCAACAACCTTAACATCTGCTACGCCAAATCCGTTGATAACGGCCAAAGCTGGCATTCATCCCATATGAAGCCATTTCAGTTACCTATTACCCAGGTGAATGCGAGGTGATTTGGCCAACACCACCCGCGAGTAATCTTATCAACCAGACCAGCATGGCGGTAGACAGCAAGAATCGGCCACATATCGTGTTTTATGCCAACGATGATGAGGGCATAGTACAATATCAACATCTGAGATTTGATGGCCAAAAATGGCAGCATCAATTTATTTCTCAGCGCACAACGCCATTTAGTCTATGCGGGAGAGGCACACTTCGCACTCCCATTTCTCGCCCGGAAATAGTAATAGACAAACATGACAACGTATTTGTTATTTACCGGGGTGATTTGACAGAAAACAGACTAGCTTCCTTATACCTTAAGGCGCCGCATTATCATTATAAACTCGAAAACCAGGAGTTTATCTATCGTGAACCATTAGGGTTATCTGAACCAGTCATTGACCGCTTGCGCTGGCAGCAGGAACATGTTTTAAGTGTCTTGGTGCAATACAACGAACAGCCGGATCATGATGTTAGCCACGTCAACATGACCAAACCTGTATATCTTATAGATATTGAATTTGAAGTTTGAAATTCATCTAAACAAGTATTGAGAGGGCATATGACTATAAAAAAATATGAAAATAAATCATATGACCTATCTGGTAATTATCTGGCACAGGGAAATACAGCCCTGCGAAAATGCAATTACAGTGACGCGATAAAATTGTTTAAGTCAGCATTAATACAGACACCCGAACTGACCGAAACCATTGAGTTCAACATTAACCTTGCTACCAGACGACTAAACAGCAGCAAAGTGAAGGATCATAGGGCTATAAATACTAAGGTAAAGTCATCCATAGAGGCATCATTACTTTACAAGCTTAATAGCGAGCGGTTTTCTATAGACATTGTGGTACCAGTCTATAACGCTCTCGAGGATGTAAAACGCTGTTTGGGTGCCATTGAACTCAACACCGATGGTTACAATGTAACCATCCATATTATCAATGACGGTTCAGGAACGCCTACAACAGAATGGTTAAGAGGATTCTGTCGTTCAAGATCAATGTTTATGTTAACCGAAAATGAAAAAAACAAAGGTTATACTCCGACCGTGAATGTCGGTCTACAACAATGCAAAGGAGACTATATTGTCACATTGAACAGTGACACCATTGTCACCAAAGGATGGATATCAGGCCTGGTACGCTGTTTTAAGTCAGACACCAGTCTGGGTGTTGTAGGCCCTTTATCAAATGCTGCAAGCTGGCAAAATGTGCCGACACTACTTGATGAAAACCATCAATTTGCAGTGAATGAACTACCTGCAGGCTGGTCACCTGATGACATGGCTCTTGCAGTCCGTTGTGCCAGCAAACACCTTTACCCGAAAGTTCCTTTTGTTAACGGCTTTTGCTTCATGATTTCACGCAAAGCCTTCGATGCAGTCGGACTGCTTGACGATGTCACGTTCCCGACAGGTTACGGTGAAGAGAACGATTACTGCATTAGAGTTGCACAAGCTGGATTGAGTCTAGCTATCTGTGATGATACTTATGTTTTCCACGCTAAATCGAAAAGCTTTGGTCATGAAAAACGTAAAAAACTGTCAAAAATAGGCTCTGACTCACTAAAAGAAAAATATGGAAAAGAAAAAATAAACTACTTGGAAGGTAAAATCCGTGACATGCCAGTTCTTGATGAAATACGTTCAAGCATTAAGAAATACATCGAAAAGTCATCCTTCAATAAAAATAACGATCCATTACTAAACAGAATCCTATTTCTTTTACCTGTTTCAAGTGGAGGCGGTGGCGTTCATTCCATTGTGCAGGAAACAATAGGCATGAGACGCATTGGTGTTCAAGCAAAAATTGCTGTACCTAAAAAACACCGCTTAAAGTTTATTAAAAAATATGAAGATATAGACGTAGTTGAAGATCTTTTCCTAGGATTTGAAATACATGAACTCGGAGAGCTGTCAAAAAAGTTTGATGTAATCGTCGGTACTATTTACACATCTATGAAACTGGTAAAAAAAGTGGTTGATGATAATCCGGGAATACAAGCTGCATACTATGTTCAGGATTACGAGCCGCTATTCTCAAAACCCAACACACCTGAGTGGCAAGAGGCTCGTGATTCTTATACGCTAGTACCCAATGCAATACTTTTTGCCAAAACAGACTGGATTTGCCAGAAAGTATATGAAGAACATGGTGTGCATGTGAAAAAGGTGTCACCGAGCATAGATCATGATGTGTATAAACCCGATCCCTTGGCTAAAAAGCGCGCCGGGCTGGAAGATAAAATTGTGATCTCTGCGATGATCCGTCCGAAAACGCCACGACGAGGTGCAGAGAGGACGATGTGTTTACTTAAGCGCATCTATGAGCATTTTGGCGATAAGGTACACATTGAAATTTTTGGTTGTACAGAAGCAGACCCACTATTTCAGGAACTAGAGCGAAATTTTAAACATACGAATAACGGTGAGCTAACCAGGCTAGGTGTTGCCGCTGTGCTTCAAAAATCAGATTGTTTTATCGATCTGTCTGATTATCAGGCATTTGGCAGAACAGGCTTGGAAGCTATGGCATGTGGATCCTTTATCATTAGCACTAAGTACGGTGGTGTATATGAATATACTGTTGATAAATTTAATGGATTTCTTGTTGATCCATTTGAAGAAATTATCTTATCCTGTTTTTTAGAAAAAATTAACAAAAAAGAAAAGTTAAATTATTTAAAAATAAATTCACTTCAAACTGCGTCATACTATTCTATACACAAAGCAGCAATATCCGAAGTCATTATACTTTGAGATTATCTATTACAATAAGTAAACTCAACAGACATCTATCAACTTAACTTATTAACTTATGAGCTACTAGCCTTAGCCATCCCCTCATATGAGCTAGAGCTGGCACGGCCTGGCAGGTAAACTACCCGCCTTTGAACCAAACTCGGCAACGTAACCAACCATGATCACCAGCGCTTCCATTTCAGAATACCTGCAAGACATCTTCGGCCAGGATATGCATGCCAAGCGTGTGCTTTCATTGGCCAATGCCACCTTGGGGGTCATTGAATCGAGCTCGCTGGCCATTCATGCCATTGGTAACGGCCTGGCCCAGGCCAATGGTCTTGAGCGTAAATACGCCATCAAGCAAGTCGACCGCTTGCTGAGCAACATCAAGCTCAACATCTGGTCGCTGTTCGACGACTGGGTACCCTACGTGGTGGCCGAACGCAAGGAAATCGTGGTCT
>NZ_MDKE01000031.1 GCF_001870485.1 Oceanisphaera psychrotolerans
AATATGGCGCATCGCGACGCCGGTTACACAAGAGGTGTCCATCTCATCATCCCTGTCATGTGACGGTCGGCTGAGGCAATCCCTGTTGCCTCTTCTTGACACCTGAGTTAGCTGTTGGCATCACAAGCAGGCGACGCCGGAGCTGTAAGGAGGGTAAAGGGATTTGCTCCTCCGACCCACCGCGCCAGGGATGGCGCGGTGGAGCCCCCATGGGGTTCACGGCGTGTCGGAGGAGCTGGCCCTTTGTCCGACTTTCTGTATTACATGGCAGACAGAAAAATGCCGGGGCTTGCCCGGCATGAAATAGTGGTAGTGCAGATGTCGCTGTTTTGCTTACAGCTTGAGTTACAGCACCATGGCCGCGATCCAGCCGAAACCGATCAGCGGCAGGTTATAGTGCACAAAGGTCGGCACCACCGAGTCCCAGATGTGATCGTGCTGGCCATCGGCGTTCAGGCCCGAGGTCGGGCCCAGGGTCGAGTCGGAAGCGGGTGAACCGGCATCACCCAGGGCGCCGGCGGTACCGATGATGGCCAGGGTCGCCAGCGGCGAGAAGCCCAGCGCGATACACAGCGGCACATAAATGGGGGCGATAATGGGAATGGTGGAAAAGGACGAGCCGATGCCCATGGTGATCAGCAGTCCCACCACCAGCATGGCCAGGGCGGCGAGGGCCTTGTTATCGCCGATCAGCAAATCCACCGACTGTACCAGGCTGCCGATGCCGTCGGTGGCCTTGATCACGGCGGCAAAACCGGCGGCGGCGATCATGATGAAACCGATCAGTGACATCATCTTGACCCCCTGGGTAAAGGCGTCCTGACTTTCCTTGTATTTGATGACGCCACCCAGGGTGAAAATGACGAAACCGATCATGGCACCGAGAATGATGGAGTCGCTGTACAGCTGCAGGCTCAGGGCGCTCAGAATGGCGACCACGGCGATGGCAATATGGGCGAAGTTGATCTGAACATGTTCGGGTTCGACGGCCAGTATCTTGCTCTCGTCATACTGGCGGGGCTTGCGGTAGCTGATAAACACCGCCACCAGCAACCCGAGAAACATGCCCCCGACCGGAATGGCCATGGCGGTCGGCAGCATCGATTTGCTGACGGCTACCCCGTTGTCCACCAGATTGGCCAGCAGAATGTTGTTGAGGAAGATACCGCCAAAACCGATGGGCAACATCATGTAGGTGGCGGTGAGTCCAAATGTCAGTACGCAGGCCACGGCGCGTCTGTCCAGCTTGAGCCTGGCCATGACATGCAGCAATGGCGGGATCAGGATGGGAATAAAGGCGATATGGATGGGGATCAGATTCTGGGATGAAATGGCCACCAGCAAAATGGTGCACATCAGCAGCGCCTTGATCCACAGCATGCGGCCGCTACTGGCATCCTGGCCCAGGGCCTTGATTACCTTGAGTGCCAGCAAATCGGTGATGCCGGAGCGGGCAATGGCCACGGCAAAGGCGCCGAGCATGGCGTAGCTGAGGGCGATGGTGGCGCCGCCACCGAGGCCATTGGAGAAGATATTGACCGTTTCGGTGAGAGACAGGCCACTGGCCATACCGCCCACCAGGGCGCTAAGAGCGAGGGAAACCACCACGTTGATGCGTAGCAGGCTGAGGGCCAGCATCAGGCAGACGGCGATGACAACAGGATTCATTGATTATCCTTATGGTATTGTTGGCTGAGGGAAACAAGGGGGGGTAGTTTGCAAATTCAGCCTCGAATGTCGAGCTTTTTTGTCTGACAGCGGTATTTTCCGCTGCTGCAACTTTATGCAACCGTGCACATATTGGCTGTGCTGCCCCTTGGGTTTGGCCGTCGTCGCCCATATACTGTGTAGTCGAATGAGATGGTTTTCTGGAAACCCATTAGTGTAATCACCAAGGAGATAGACATGAGCGTACTGGTTGGCCGTCAGGCCCCCGACTTTACCGCTGCTGCTGTACTGGGTAATGGCGAAATCGTTGAAAACTTCAACCTGAAGGAATTCACCAAGGGCAAAGCGGCCGTAGTGTTCTTCTACCCGCTGGACTTCACCTTCGTGTGCCCGTCCGAGCTGATCGCCTTCGATCACCGCTTTGAAGAGTTCCAGAAGCGCGGCGTTGAAGTGATTGGCGTGTCCATCGATTCCCAGTTCAGCCACAACGCATGGCGTAACACCGCCGTGGAAAACGGTGGTATCGGCCAGGTGAAATACCCGCTGGTTGCCGACGTCAAGCATGAAATCTGCAAAGCCTACGACGTAGAGCATCCGGAAGCCGGTGTGGCCTTCCGTGGTTCTTTCCTGATCGACAAGAACGGCCTGGTACGTCACCAGGTGGTTAACGATCTGCCGCTGGGTCGTAACATCGACGAAATGCTGCGCATGGTTGATGCCCTGGAATTCCACGAGACCAACGGCGAAGTGTGCCCGGCCCAGTGGGAAAAAGGCAAGCAAGGTATGCAGGCGTCCACCGAAGGTGTAGCCAAGTACCTGTCCGAGAACGCCAGCGGCCTGTAAGCCCCTCGCGGTTCCGAACGAAATAAAAATGCCGGCAGCCGCCGGCATTTTTTATGCGTGATGACCGGTCAGGCGGTTTCGGGCTGGCGTAACAGGGTTAGCAGGGCCTGGGCGTGTTCACTGGCTTCCCGGCCCAGATCGGTCAGGTAACCGCCGTCTGGCTGGGTGCTCAGCCCCTTGTCGTGCAGGCGAATAGCGGCGGCAATCAATGCCGGCTCGGCATCGTGATGGACCTTGATGCCTTGCTGAGTGGTGTCGAGATTGAAATGCAACAACAGATTCAGTTCGTTGATCAGGTCTGGATGATAGCGCATATGAATTCCTCGATGAAAAAAGACGACCTTCAGACGGTAGCCTGTTCTGTCGGCTTCGGTTGAGTGCTGGCTCACAGTTAACGATTTACCCGTTCATTTTGTTACTTGCATCACAGAGCCGGGTTGCCGATGATGTGTTTTTTGTCATTTATCGAGAAGGAACTTTGATCCCATGACCGCCATTCGTATCAGTAACGCCGACTTTTCCATCGGCGAGCATCATCGCCTGGCTATCCGGCAGCTTGAGCTGGGTGCTGGACAATGCTGGAGCTTTGTCGGTGCCAATGGCAGCGGTAAAACCGCCCTGGCTCGTGCGCTGGCCGGTGAGCTGACGTTGCTGAGTGGTGAGGCCGACAACGGCTTCGAACGCATCGAGTGGGTATCATTCGAGCAACTCCAGCAGCTGATGGATCGGGAGCGGGAAGAAGACGAAAGCGACTTGCTCGACTACGAGGATCAAGGCCACAGTGCCCGCCAGATCATGCTGGAGGAAGGCGGCGATGCGGCCCTGCTGGACAGCCTGGCCACGCGGTTCGGTATTCAGTCGCTGCTGGACCGGGGCTTTCGTTTTTTGTCCACCGGTGAGACCCGCAAGGTGCTATTGTGCCGCGCCCTGTTGCAACAGCCGGATCTGTTGATCCTGGACGAGCCCTTCGACGGCCTGGATGTGGCATCGCATGAGGGTCTGATGAGCCTGCTGCAGGAGCTGGTGGCAGCGGGGCAGACCCTGGTGCTGATCCTGAATCGTCTGGAGGAAATTCCCGATTTTTCCGACCGGCTCGGTATTCTGACCGAATGCGAGCTGGGCCTGGCCGGCCCCCGCGCGAGGTGGCGGCCTCGGCCCAGCTGATGCAGCTGACTCACCTGGCGGCGATGGAAGCGGCGACCCAGGCGTTGCCTCCGGCCGATCCGGAGCCCGGCGCCGGGTGCTGGATGCGGATACTCCGCGTATCATCATGCGTGACATCAACGTCAGCTACGGTGACAAGCGTATTCTCACCGGACTCAACTGGCAGGTAGACCCGGGTCAGCACTGGCAGATCATCGGCCCCAATGGCGCCGGCAAGTCGACCTTGCTGAGCCTGGTGACCGGCGATCATCCTCAGGGTTACAGCAACGATCTGACCCTGTTCGGCCACCGCCGAGGGAGTGGGGAGAGCATCTGGGACATCAAGCAGCATATCGGTTATGTCAGTACCACCATGCAGCAGGATTACCGTGTTACCGCCACCCCGCGGGCGGTGATCCTGTCCGGCTTCTTCGACTCCATCGGTATCTATCAGCAGCCCGGCGATGCCCAGCTGGCGCTGGCCGACCGGTGGCTGAGCCTGCTCGGCATGCAGCAGCTGGCCAACGAGCCGTTCCGTCATTTGTCCTATGGCCAGCAGCGGCTGCTGCTGATTGTTCGCGCCATGGTCAAGCATCCGCCGATCCTGATCCTGGACGAGCCGTTGCAGGGGCTGGACAGTTTCAATCGACACTGGGTCAAACGCTGGATCGATCTGCTGGTGGCCGAAGGCGGCACCCAGTTGCTGTTTGTGTCGCATCACCAGCAGGATGCGCCGAGCTGCATCAGCCACCGGCTGACCTTCGTGGCCGATGGTGATGGTTATCGGTATATCAATAGTGAGGTGTGAGGTGCCAAGCACGAGGCGGTAAGATCAAGGAGCCTCTCGGTGTTTCGTACTTGACCCAAACGCGAGGGCGGGCGAGGATGAGCCTACCCTCGTCTGTCGGGACATGAACCGATGCTGAACATGAATTTTTCCCAACCGCTTTCCCTTAACTACGACGCCGGCCGCTGGCAGCCATCACCGGCTGCGGGCGTATGGCGCTATCCACTGGAGCGACAACAGGCCGAAAGCGGCCATGTGACCAGCCTGGTGCGGTTTGAACCTCATGCTCGTTTTCCCGAGCACCTTCACCCCATGGGTGAAGAGTTCTGGGTGCTGGAAGGCACCTTTTCCGACGAGAGCGGCGATTATCCCGCCGGCAGTTATGTACGTCATCCGCCCGGCAGCCGCCACGGCTCCTTCACCCGCGAAGGCTGCCTGATTTTCGTCAAGCTGAACCAGTTTGACGAAGATGATACGAGGTGGCTGAAGGTGCTGCCCGGGCAGGGGTTATGGATCAGCGGCAATCAGGCTATCGTCGCTTGCCGTTGCACCATCATGGCAGTGTGCATACCAGCGTACTGCACTTTCCCGCAGGGGGCTCCTTTCCGCAGTGCCGTTATCGGCACGGGCTGGAAATTCTGGTGCTGGAAGGTGAACTGCGGGAAGGGGACGCGGGCTACCCGGCGTTAAGCTGGCTGCGTTTTCCGCCCGACAGTCAGCCCGCGTTGCAGGCCGGCCCCGATACCCGATTGTGGGTCAGGACCGGTCACCTGAGCGTGCCGGTCACGGTTGACTGAAACGCCCGCACCCCGGTTGAATGACGGCCGGGGAGCGGGCATGACGATTGTTTGCTCTCGATGCCAGTGGCGGCGCCTTATATCGAAGGCGTCGACTCGGCCGGGCCGCTGTTGTCTTCGTTCACGATATCGGTCTCGATGGGAGCGAGGGGCCAGCCGCCCAGCTCCTTCCAGCGATTGACTATCCGGCAGAACAGTTCGGCAGTTTTGCTGGTGTCGTACAGGGCGCTGTGCGCTTCCTTGTTGTCGAAGCTCATGCCGGCGGTTTTACAGGCTTTGGCCAGCACGGTCTGACCCAGGGCCAGACCGGCGAGGGTCGCGGTGTCGAAGGTAGCGAAGGGATGGAAGGGATTGCGCTTGATACCGGCGCGTTCCGCCGCCGCCATCACGAAGCCGTGATCGAAGGAAGCGTTGTGGGCCACGACGATGGCGCGTTGACAGCCGTTGGCCTTGAGTCCCTTTCGGACGCCCTTGAAGATTTGCTCCAGGGCTTCGTGCTCGGACACGGCCCCGCGCAGGGCGCTGTAAGGGTCGATGCCGGTAAAGGCCAGGGCGGCGGGCTCGAGGTTGGCGCCTTCGAAGGGGGAGACATGGAAATGAAAGGTCTGATCCGGTACCAGCCAGCCGTTCTTGTCCATCTTCAGGGTAATGGCGGCAATTTCCAGCAGGGCATCGGTACTGGCATTAAAACCGCCGGTTTCCACGTCGATCACCACCGGATAATAGCCCCGAAAGCGTTCGTGAAGCTGAGTTAGCGCTGCTGTTGCCGTCATTATCGTCCTAATTTACCTGAAAAAACCGGGTGGCTATTATGCCAGAATCCCCCGCTGTCGTCGCCTGTCACGACCGGGTAACGCCGGGGTGGCGCAATATTGTGCAAACAGTTCGGCGGTGAGGAAAAAAAGATTGCATGCCGGCATCGGCTTGCCTACTATACGCCCCGCTCGCCGAGGACAGTAACAGACCGGCAGCGATAATAAAGTGGTGAAAGTGACACCAGTTATCAAAAAACACAACAATATGGTGAGGTGTCCGAGTGGCTGAAGGAGCACGCCTGGAAAGTGTGTATACGGCAACGTATCGAGGGTTCGAATCCCTCCCTCACCGCCAAACAAGATAAACCCTTGATTCTTAACGGACTCAAGGGTTTTTTCGTTTCAGAACCCAAGTCGCCTTTCTCCTATTGGTACAGAAAGGTGGTACAGAATGAGTGTCATGGCTACACCGTGGAAGCATCCTAAATCCGGGGTCTTTTACTTTCGTCGTCAAGTCCCCGCTGATATTCGCAATGGCATTGGCCGCTCTGAGTGGAAGGTCTCACTCAAGACCAAGGAACTGTCCGTTGCCCGTCCCCGCTTTGCCGCCGAATCAGCCCGGTGCGAAGAAGCCTTTGCCGCCGCCCGTGAGCAGCTTGCCGGTCGTTCCCGTGTTATTGCTTCAGATGCCCCCAAGCTAGCAGACCGCTGGGCATCCGGTGTCATGGACGGCTGGGAGCGTCAGCCGGAAAGTATTGCCGATTTTCTGGTAGTCACTGATGGTGATACGTTACCAGCAAGTGATGTGGTGGATGCAGATAGCTCCAAGGCTCGACTGGTTACCGTTGAGCCCTTCATCAGACAGTCTCTGAAGACTCACCATTTGCCCCTGCCAGACGAAGCAGAACCAGCTCACCGAGCGTTGGTGGAATCCTTCTTCCAGCGGTGGCTGCAACTTTGCCAACTGGCAGCTCGACGCCATCGAGGCGATTGGTCAACACCGCTTCACCTGCAAGCGGCTCAGGCTCCATTGCAAGCTGAACGGCAGCAGAAGCCGGAGGTAACTGCCCCAACTCTCTCCGAGGTGTTCGAAGCATGGGCAGATGACAAGCGCCTGACTGATGGTGATACCCGCAGCACCCAGAAGACCGTCAACGACTTCAGCTCCACCATCAACCGCTTTATCGAGCTGTTCGGGGACTTAGCGGTCAGTCAAATCACCCGAGTTCAATGTCAGGAGTTCCGTGCTCTGCTGGGCAGGTTCCCGGCCAGAGGCAAAGGGACTCGTGGTCTGTCTGCAAGAGAGCTAATCGCTAAGGCTGAAGCGGAGAACATGCCGACTGTGGAGCTGACCACCGTCAGGAAGCAACTGCGAGCCCTCTCTGCCGTCCTTAACTTCGCTGTGCAGCGGCTGGATGTGATCAAGGAGGAGCCAATCTCTGCCTCTGGAATGCTGAAGGGCATTGCCAAGGCCGCCAAGCGTTCAGCGACCCGCACCGCCGAGGACAAGCACTATACCCGAGCTGAACTGCTCACCATCTTCCGCAGCCCCGTATTCACCGGTCAGTGGAAGCCGCCCAGAGCCGACTTCGGTCAGGCGCTCTACTGGCTGCCTCTGCTTATGCTGTACACCGGAGCCCGACGAGAGGAGCTGGCACAGATGCTGGTATCCGATGTTGGCCAAGATGAGGACACTGGTATCTGGTATCTCTCAATTCAGCCCGGTGACGACAAGACCATCAAGACCGGCAGCAGTCGGCGCAAGGTGCCACTTCATGCAGACCTGTTGGAGCTGGGTTTCCTCAACTATGTGCGTTCACTGTCGGTCAGCGGTCGGTTGTTCCCCAAGCTGCAACCGCATCCGGTCAACGGCTATGGCCATGCAATCGGAAAGGTATGGGCCAAGTACTTGAAGGTAGTCGTCAAGCTCACGACTCAGGCAAGCCCGTCACATGGCTTCCGGCACAGCTTCAAGACGCTCTGTCGTGAGGCCGGTATCGAGACGGCAGTCAGTGACTGGATCACTGGTCATGCACCCGTCAACGTGGGTGGCAGCTATGGCAGTAACCCGCTGCGGCGCATGGCTGAAGAGCTGCAACGGTTTCCCAGTATTGCCGCCGAGGCCGGGTTGTTGAACAAGCCAACGGTGCCGGTTGAGGTCAGCCCCCACAGTGATCACCAGATCCCCGCAGAAGCAATCTGAAGCTTTTTTACTGGCTTGGTATAGGATTGCCTTGGGTGAGGATAGCTGATCTGTATGGCGATTTGAGGGCGTTTAAACGCAGGGTTCAGAGCGGTTGTCATGAAGGAGGGCACAGCCCATTTGTAACGTGAATTCACTGAGAGAAAGAGCATCTGTTCACGTCCTACCGAATACTGAAAAGTTGCAAGATAACTGCAAGATCGACGACGTTCGAATTAGGTGACACTTATGGAGGAAGAGAACGCTTTTCGACGACGTTCCTCCTCCCGCCAAGACCTCGCCGAGCACGGTCAAGTAACTGTCGCTCATGAGCCTACTTTCTTTGAGCTTTCGGCATGAGCTGTATGAACGCACCTGTGGAGCATTTCCACTGGTGGCAGTTGAGGCAGACATGAACCGGACAAGACTGCGCAGATGACTTGAGGGGGCACTGTGGTGAGGTCGGCTACATCTGATACGACACGGTTCAGGTGGTGGAAGTAGAGGGGGCGAAGCCCCACCTAAAGGTGGGACTAATAGTTGTTCTACAAGAGCTTCTCTTATCCATTACCATCTTTAGAAAAAACTAATACTGGTCTCTATCTACTAGACCTGACATCAAGACTGACTTGTGGTCACTCCATCAGACTCACTCACAGTGACTACCACAAGGACAACTTGATGATCTCTCCCGTGATGGGTTCAGACACGGATAATGATGATGGTGATTCATCGTTGTCAGCTTTCCCTTGTCGGTATCCATCAGCTCTGTCGGCCTCTCCCTGAGCCGACCTCAGATTCCATCTTTCCCATTAACCCAGTGACACCCTCGAAGGCGACTGGTCAGGTAGGCGGTATGCGTCCGCTCACTGGTCTGTCTGCCTGAAGGGAGCCAGTCGCTTTCGAAGTTGAGGACGCAATCAACCATGACATCTTCCATCATACGACTCTACACAGACGGTTCGTGCCTGAAAAACGGTGCTGATAACGCTCCCGGTGGTTGGGCAGCAGTGCTTGAGAGCGGGCATAAGCAACTCCGTATCAGTGGACACGCCACACCATCGACCAACAACAGCATGGAGCTGCAAGCCATTCTCGAAGGACTCAAGGCTGTTCAGGCCAGTCAACAGACCATCCATATCTACACTGATAGCGCCTATGCCCGGAATGGATGCAAAACGTGGCGGTTCAACTGGCGAGCCAAGGGATGGCTGACCAGCAACAACAAACCCGTGGAGAATCAGGAACTCTGGCAGCAACTGGATGAACTGCTTGACCAGCACGAAGTCCAGCTCTTCAAGGTGAAGGGCCATAGCGGACACCCGCAGAATGACCTGGCTGACAAACTGGCGGTAGCTGCGGCTCGCGGTCGGACAGTCAGGGAATATCGGCAAGCTGGTGACTACGAGTATGTTCGGCCAGCACGGGAGACCGAGACCTCCGAGGAGGCAGTACAATGAGTGAGGCTACCCTGAGCATCCGTAATCAGCCGCGCAAGCCCATCCTCAAGGAGGTCAAGGTGAACCGGAAGACAGGGCCAAGAGCCGAGGCTCGGGCCAGACTCCGGGAGCTCAAAGGGCCGGACACAGGACACAGGCGGCGTTAGGCCCAGGATTTTTTGCTACAAAAATGTGAGAGGGTATTGAACGCCCGCTGTCTACTGCTTCCCCCCGTGGCCCCCCGGTCGGCTCCAGCATAAAGCAAAGCCAGTGGGGGCATACAAAGGGCACTGGTTTGCCAGCTACAGGTTGACCGTCCGGTGCCTTCAATCTGCGGGGAAGCTACGCCCCAATATCTTCTTTGAGAATCCGCTGTACCGTACTGGGAGCACACCCGGCCAGCTCTGCCGTCTTCCTGATACTGAACCCTTTGGCCTTCAGCTCAGTGACCTTGTTTCGAAGCTGCTGATCAACGGGACGGCCACGGTAGACGCCTTTGCTCTTGGCAAGGGCAATGCCTTCAGCCTGTCTACGGCGTCTGTCCTCATAGTCCTTCCGGGCAATGGCGGCCAGCATATCAAGCAGCATGGCATTGACGGCATCCAGCATTCTGGCGGTGAAGTCGTCGTTGCTGCTGACCGTCATGGCTGCATGACTGGTGGGCAAGTCCAGCGACACGATTCTGACACCAGCTTGCTTGATGGCCGTCTTCAGTGTGTCCCAGTCAGCTTTGGTCAGTCGGGTCAGGCGGTCAACCTGCTCAATCAGCAGAACGTCCCCGGCGTGAGAATCTGTCAGCAAGCGCATCAGCTCCGAACGATCGGTCTTGGTGCCGCTGGCATTCTCTGTATACCAAGCGGCGACCCTTGCACCGTTGTCCTTGGCGAACTGCTCAAGCGTGGCCCTTGCCCTGTTGGCGTTCTGATCATCAGTAGAAGCCCGGAGGTATCCCCGGATGAAGTGTTGTGTGCTCATCACCCTCTCTCCATTAGTGTACCTATTTGACTGTATCTATTTATAGTGTATCCGTTTGGGTTGTCAATAGAGTCTTATCGGTACGATTTTTGTGGGAGAGTGATTGTGCTCGTTTAGGTATATCTTATTAGGTACAGATTGAGAGGCTGAATTTGGAATAGCAGTAGATAAGGAGGCGCTTCGAGTGAAGACAGGCAAGTGCAGCAGCTTTCCTTTATAAAAATGAGAATTGATATCATTTATTGGTGTTGGGGTGAATTTGTTTTTTGCTTCAGTTATAGCGGCAACTCACCCTTCGTCACATCATCAGGTTAGATATGATTTCTTCCTGACCTTTGTGACAGTGAGTGCATAAGAATAACAACTGGATGAAAACAGGCATTGATTGTCTAGGGCTGATAGCCTTGGTCATTCATTGATCGAACGGTAGTGGCGTTGGTCGTAACAATACAGTCTCGCATTATATGCCAGAATGGATTGTAAGTTATTGATTTAACTGATTTACTTGTTTGTTTTGTAATGCTATAGATAGGGTGTCTCTGACAGATCTGGTTTACTTTTCTAATCAGGAGGACACTCATGTTGGAACTCTCTATTGGCCGCTGGGGCTTTCATCTCAGGCTGGCAGGTTTGGTTATCCATGCCTTTCTAGGCGACTTGTACTTGAGGTGCCCCGGAATAGGGGAACTGGCTTGGAATTCGACGGGGCTGTACACAAATCGACTGTTTAATAAACCGTCACCTTCAGAGTGAAGGTCGAGCTTTATCCCCATCATTGTCATTTGTCAAAGTAGTAAATAACGGATCGAAACATGATTACTCACGCTGATATTTCCGAGAGAATTGCGCTGAGAAGACTCGCTCAGTCCATTGGCGAGATAAGAGAAGCATCCAGTGACCTGACACTGCAAGCCGCGCATATGTTCCTGCTGATCGCAGTGCAGCCAGGTATAACATCAAAAGAAATCATCAGAGAAACGGGCTTCTCCCAGTCTTCCTGCTCTCGCAATCTGGCCATGCTCTCCAAGATCCATCGGTTGGGAAAGCCCGGACTTGATTTGGTCACAGCAGAAGAAGACCCAGCAGAACGCCGTCGAAAAGCTCTGAGACTAACCTCGAAGGGTAAGGAGCTGGCTGCTCGATTGGCGGACATCCACAAGTAATGCCACTATTTTCGGTTTAATCCACTTCATTCAAGCAGTACCACTGTGACACTACACGCTTAGTACACATACTATGGAAGGGTTCTTATTGCATTATTTGGCCAATAATGTTGTATTTTAAGGTCAAATAATAACAAGGGGTACGGCGAATGGATTTTATGGAACGATTGTATGGGCTGGCCAAGAAGGTAAAGCAAGTCTCTGGTAGTTTATCTACAGAAGAAGCTACCAAAAACGCCTTGGTCATGCCCTTTCTTCACTCTGTGCTCGGTTATGACATTTTCGATCCCAACGAAGTTATTCCTGAGTTTACGGCTGATGTAGGGACGAAAAAGCACGAGAAAGTGGATTATGCACTGATGAAAGACGGAGCAGTGCAGATTCTGATGGAATGCAAAAAGTATGGTGATCCACTTTCCACCAAACACGCAAGTCAGCTTTTTCGTTACTTTTCAGTGACAAATGCCCGCATTGCGATTCTGACAAACGGCGTTCAGTACCAGTTCTACACTGATATTGACAAGCCTAACCGCATGGATGAGAAGCCATTTCTGACGCTTGATCTGGAAGATCTGGACGAACACGTCATTCCTGAGGTCAAAAAGCTCACCAAAAACTCATTCGATGTTGAATCCGTGGTAGATGCAGCAGGAGAGTTGAAATACCTGAATCAGCTCAAGGTTGCACTACAAGAGCAGTTCCAGTCTCCTGGTGAAGAGTTTGTGAAGTTCCTTACTTCCAAGGTTTATGATGGGGTTCAGACACCCAAGGTCAAGGCTCAATTCTTGGAACTTACAACTAAAGCTCTGAAGCAATTTTTGAATGACAGTGTAAATGCTCGTCTGAAGTCAGCTATGGGTGATGGTGAAACGAAAGCAGCTCCACCTTCCGCACCTGATGTTGCTGTAGAGGTTGAGGATAATAAGTCTCCCAAGATTGTTACTACCGAGGAAGAGGTCGAAGGCTTCAATATCGTTAAAGCCATCCTCAGACAGAAAGTGGATGCACAACGTATTGTTGCAAGGGATACCCAGAGCTATTTCGGTGTATTGTTGGATGACAATAATCGCAAACCGCTGTGCCGTCTGCGTTTCAATGCCAAGCAGAAATACATAGGAATCTTCGATGCTGATAAAAATGAGACCCGCCACTCAATAGAGACGTTAGATGATATTTTTGGGTTTGAAGACGATCTGAAAAATACCATCAACTTTTATGAGTGACAGAAGCAAGTGGGTGGCTGAGCTGCCTACGATTGTTTTTCATAAGTCACCTGTTAGGTAAGCCCTGATTTGATTTTGGGACAGGCGAAGAAGACCGACGGAAAACACTCCGTCTGACCTCGAAGGGCAAGCGACTTCCACAGATAGCATCGTCCCTTCCTATTCCTGCTTGTATAGCCCCTGTGTAAAGGGGCTTTTTTGTCTGTTTTCTACTCACGGTCAGGCTTGCGCCAGCAGGACACCTTCACATTCAACCAGTCCTGACAGCTCACGGTTACGTCTCCCTAATTCGATTAGGGGACAGTATTGGAGAACCACAAGACCCCCGGCTCCGGCTGGGGGTTTTCTCTTTTCAAGACCCACAACAACCGTGAGGAAAACCAATGCCTATCAGTAAGCAACGCAACCTCTCGCCTCAGTGCGAGGTCATCCTGAACCATCTCCGCAAGGGTCACACCATCACCCAACGCTCCGCCCTGATGGACTTCGGTGTCGCCGCTCTGCCCCGGCGCATCGCTGACCTCAAGGAGCTGGGCTACCGCATCGAGTCCGTGATGGAACACAACAAGCTGACCGGCCAACGCTACGCCCGTTATTCCCTGAAGGAGACCAAGTGATGAAGAACCTGAAGTCCATCCTGACCGGCTTCAACAAGACCCTGACCAAGCTGGAAGCCCTGACCAAACAGAACACCAAGCAAGTGGAGGTGAACACTACCCGCATCGACGAGCTGAAACAGCAGAACCTTGACCTGACCGCCGAGGCTCAGGCCGCCAAGAACATCGCCCAGAACATTCGCCAACTGATTACCGCTGAAGCCACCGTAGAGGAGACCAAGTAATGAGCCAACTGATTGTCGCTGATGTAACCGTTCGCCAAGACGATGAAGGCCGCTACTGCCTGAACGACCTGCACAAAGCAGCCGGTGGTGAGGCCAAACACAAGCCGAATGAGTGGCTGCGTAACCAGAAAACTCAAGAGCTTGTCGAGGAGGCGAGCAAGACGGGAATTCCCGCCTTGGTGAAAATGCACGGTGGCCGAACTCCCGGCACCTACGTCTGCAAGGAGCTGGTCTACGCCTACGCCATGTGGATCTCCCCGGCCTTCCACCTCAAGGTCATCCGTGCCTACGACGAGCTGCAAACCAACGGAGTGGCCTTCTCTGACCGGGCAGTCGCTCAGGTAGCCATGGGTGAACTGGAAGAAGCCGAGCTGCTGCTCAAGGCCATGGAGATGCTGAAGTCCAAGACCGAACGTCTGCAAGCCCAGCTCACCGAGCAAGCGCCGAAGGTGGAAGCCTTCGATACCTACATCGAAACCAAAGGTTCCTACAACTCCACCGAAGCGGCGAACGCGCTGGGCTTCCGTAACGCCCGTGCGCTCAACGAATACCTGCGCTCCATCGGCTGGAAGATGAAAAGCGCCACTGATGCGCCGACCACCTACGCAACCACTGAAGGCTTCCTGACCGTGAAGGCCCGTGTCCGTGCCGATACCGGCATGAGCTTCCCTCAAACCCGCATCACAGCGAAGGGACTGGAAGCTCTCCGCCAGCTTCTGACTGACGAAGCAGCAGTATGACCATAACCACCGTAGAGGAGACCAAGTAATGAGCAACCTGATTTACCGTGAGTACCAAGGCCAGACCTTCACCTTCCGTGAGGACGGTTACTTCAACATGACCAAAGCCGCCGCCACATTTGGCAAAGAGGCCAAGGAATTCCTCCGGCTCCCCTCGACTATCCAGTACATGGAGGCAATGGAAAACGTGGGATTTTCCCACCTTTATGAGATTAAGCGAGGCCGTAACGGCGGCACTTGGGGCCACCCGAAGCTGGCCGTGTTCTTTGCCCGCTGGCTCGACCCGAAGTTCGCCGTCTTCTGTGATGCAGTCATCGACGACATCCTCAACAAGAAGGCCGAGCTGAACATCACCAAGCCGGAACAGTCGATGACCATGCAGGTTCCCCAGTCCTTCCCCGAGGCGCTGCGTCTGGCTGCCGAGCTGGCCGAGCAAGCGGCGAAGCTGGAGGCCGAGAACAAGGAGATGTCCGATGAGTTGAACCTTGTCACCCTCGACGAGTACCGAGCCCTGACTCACCGCTACTTCGACCGGAGCTACACCATGCGTCTGGCCTTCATGGCTAAGAAGCTGCTGGAAGAAGTAGGTATCACCGTGGAATCCCAGCACCGTGTCTACATGACCAAGGAAGGCCCGGTGGATACCGAGGTCAAGGTCTACCCCCGCCACATCCTTGAACAAGCTGAACAGAAGTTATCAGCATGAGCAGCGAGTGGGTGCATACCCACTTGCCCTGTCCTAACTGTGCTTCCTCTGACGCTTACTCCATCAACGACCGGGGATGGGGACGCTGTTTCTCCTGTGGTGTGAACATCAAGGAGGACGAAGACGGGGAGCCTTCCAAACCGAGAGGCAAGCAAGTGGCAACAGACAAACCGTTGGTTCCCTTCGGGGAATACCGTGCGCTCTCCAAGCGCAAACTCACCGAGGAAACCTGCAAGAAATTCGGCTACTTCATCGGCTCCTTCAAGGGGGAGCTGGTGCAGGTGGCCCCCTACTATGACGAGGAGGGGAAACTCTGCGGCCAGAAGCTGCGCTTTGCCAACAAGGACTTCCGGGCTACCGGGGAACTCAAGAGGGCCGTACTGTTCGGATGCCTACTATTCATTCGATTATCGAGGGCTTGATTTGTACAGAAAATTGGTACAGAATTTTCACACTCAAGTGGCGACAGCCTTTATTAATCAATGGTTTACGATTGTTGTTTGCGGTTTTTATAGTATCGAGGGTTCGAATCCCTCCCTCACCGCCATCTTCAAGAAAACCCGCTGAGTGATCAGCGGGTTTTTTTATGTCTGTTATCTGCCATGTAGTCAATGGCAAGGCTCCAATCATAAAATGCGAGCACAATGGTTGTTGCCATACTCAGCCGGCGTTGGGCATGAGACAAAATAAGGTGACGAATGCGAAAGACGGACAAGAAAATAGAAAACCGGCTTCGAGTCGAGTTGACTGCCGTTTGCGATAGGGCGTTGCAAGACATCACCGGCTTTCAATGGCTTACTCATATTGTCGATTATTCGGACTTTCCTGCAAGCCTAAGGGTGGTGTGTGTATTCGATACCAATGAAAACCTTGCGCGTTTTATTGCCGGCAGCAGCCATAAAGAATTGAATGCCCTGATCCAGAACAGGCTCTCCGACGCGGGCATCACTCCAAAATCTGTGGCAGGCCGCATTGCGTATGACACCGAAGAAAACTGCGACCGAGACCATGATGGAAAATGGGCCGACAGGCTGCGTTGAGCGTAACCCGAGTCAGGGGATATGTCCGGCTCTTTGTAGCGGCAGACTCCGGTGTTGAGCCTGCCGTGTCCGTTTTATTCACGTTACCCGAGACTGTCCGGGCGGGGATTACAGGCCTTCAAGGTGGGCCGCGGATACAAAGAGCTTCTTGGCGTACTCTTCAACAACCCAGGTAACACGGGTGCCTTTTGGTACCACAAAGGAATCTCCCTTGTTATACACATGGGTCACGCCACTGTCTTCCTCGATGATCTTCACGCTGCCTTCAACGATATAGCAGAACTCGAGCTTGGGGTGGTTATGCTCCCAGCTGCCGGCGGTGCAGTCCCAGGTACCAGCCTTGAAGTTTCCTGAACTGTGATCAAAATAGGTGACGTTGTTGGTGAAAGGCTCACCGGATTTCGGGTTGGGTTTGGGCCCAGAGGTGCGTGATACCGGCTCGGACTGCTCAAGGGTGACAATTTTTTCAACAGGCATTCTTCTTCTCCAGATAGATGATAAGAATTAATGTGTCATGCCGTGTTCTCAACGTATTGCGAGGGGAAGGCGTAGCTACCATCCAGGTACAGGGCTGGGATGGTGTTGCTACCCGCGAGGAACCGACCGGGGAACATACTGTGACAAGTTAGGGCTCAAAGCAAGCCTGTGCCCTACAGCCGTTGAGGCAGCCTTCCATGGCGTAGACCGTTACAGGGCGTACTGCACGCAGTGATGGTCCTGTCCGGCCATGGGGCCCAGGCCATCCTCAGCTGGCGTCGGACGCTTTCGGATAATTCTGCGGAAACAGGGCGCGCATGGCGTCGTCGTCACGCTCTGCCTTGAACGCGATATCCTTGCCGACTTCCCGGGCGCGGGCAACGGCCGGGCGGCTGTTGACGTGGTCGAACCAGCGCATCAGGTTCGGGTAGGCCTGCAGGGCTTCTTCACCCAGGATAAACGCGGCCTTGTCGAGCCAGCCCCAGGCCGAGATATCGGCAATGCTGTAGCTGTCGCCAACCAGGTACTGACGGTTTTCCAGATGCGCATCCAGCACCTCGTAGTGACGCTCTGTTTCACGCTCGTAGCGGTTGATGGCATAGGGGATCTTTTCCGGGGCCATGTACTTGAAGTGAACCGCCTGGCCGGAAAAGGGCCCGACACCGCTGGCGACAAACATCATCCAGGACAGCAGCTCGGCGCGATCCTGCGGGGCGCCGGCCAGCTTGCCCGAACGCTCGGCCAGATAGAGCAGAATGGCGGTGGAGTCGAACACCCGCACGCCGTTATCGTCAATGGCCGGCACCTTGCCGTTGGGGTTGATGCGGCGAAAGGCAGGTGAGTGCTGTTCGCCCTTCAGGGTGTCGACGGGCACCAGCTCATAGGGCAGGCCTGTTTCTTCCAGGTAGAGGGCAATCTTCAGTGGATTGGGGGCACGGTTGAAAAAGAACTTGATCATGGTGGACTCCGTATTATTTTGAATGATCATTCAAGCACCTCTTGAGCGAGCATTCAAGTTGAATTTGAACATTCATTCAACCAATGGGTATACTTCACCTGTGAAGCAAGGTGGGAATAAAGATGACGCGAATACAGTTTGATCGGGAGCAGGTGATTCGGGATGCAACCCGACTATTCTGGCAGCAGGGCTTTAGCGGTGCCTCCATGCAGATGGTGGTCAAGGCGACCGGGCTCAAGCCCGGCAGCCTGTATCTGGCGTTCGGCAGCAAGGAAGGGCTTTATCTGGCAGCGCTGGAACATTATGCCCGTCAGTCTCAGGCCATGCTGCGCCAGACGCTGGAACAGGCGCCGTCCATCGGCGAGGGCATTTGCCGGCAACTGTTGCGAATGGTGGAGGAGTCCGGCCAGGTGGATTATTGCAGTTGTTTTCTGGTCAAGAGTCAGTTGGAACTGGCGGCATCCGGTGGTGAACTACAGCACAGTGTGAGTACTTATCTGAGCGAAAATGAACGCCTCTATGCCGACTATCTGGGGCAAGCCTATTCGCCCGAGCAGGCCAGGCTGTATGCGACCAGCCTTATGCTGCATATTTTTGGCATCCGGGTCTATGGCTACCTGGGAGCAGAACAGGCGATGACAGTGGCAGCGGTGAAAGCCGGCCTGCCCTGGCTGCCGTGGCAGGAGGCTGAGTCTTGTCCATTGTCGAGCTGAGAGAATACAAGTTGAAACCCCGCATGCGGGAACAATGGCTGTCCTGGATGCAGGCCGACATTCTGCCTTATCAGATCTCGAAGGGGATGAGGGTCCTGCAGACGTATATCTACACGGATGAAAACGATGCGGAATGGTTTGTGTGGTTGAGGGAATTTGACAACGAGGCACACCGGCAGCAAGTCTATGCCAATACCTATGACGAGTGGTGGAGACGGGAGATTCGCCCCAGAGTGTTCGAGATGATTGAGCAGGAAAGTATAAGAGTACGTCTTTTAAGTCCGGTTCATGTGGTGAGCTGAGCCATCCCCCTCCCGGCGTACCGCGTCGACTTTGTGAGACATATCAACACGCTGGCAACCTCACTGCGGCCGCTTTCGGCTATGCTACTAGATACCCAGCTTGCCCGCTCACGAGGATGTCCATGACCCGACCGCCGGCCAGACTACCATTGGAAATGCTGTATTACCGGGCCGAACAACAGCCTGAAGACGTCTACCTGAGTCAGCCTAAAAATGGCCACTGGCATCATTACAGCTGGTCCAGAGTACTGGAACTGGCTGCTCGGCTGGTGGCAGGCCTGAGTGCCCTGGGGCTAGAGCCCGGCGACAGGGTAGCACTGCTGTCCAAAAACTGTGCCGAGTGGTTTATCTGCGACTTTGCCTTGCAGATGGGTGGGTTTGTCAGTGTGCCCATTTATCCTACCGCCGGGGCCGAGACGGTGCGTTATGTGCTGGAGCACAGCGAGAGCCGGGCCATCTTCATCGGTAAACTGGACGAGCCGGATGTACAGGAGCCGGGTATCCCCGAGGGGATTATCCGCATCAGTATGCCGTATCCGTCCACCATGTCGAGTCATCATCACTGGGACAGCCTGCTGGCGCACGAGCCCATGGCTCGGCCACCGCTCCCGGAGCCGGATCGACTGATGACCCTGGTCTATACCTCGGGCAGCACCGGCCACCCCAAGGGGGTGATGATCGACGTTGGCGCCTATGCGGCGGCTTGCCAGGGCATAGTCAAAACCGTCGGGCTGAACAGCGAGGACCGCGCTTTTTCCTATCTGCCGTTGTCGCATATTACCGAGCGGGTCTATGTGCTGGGGGCCAGTCTCTATGGCGGGATGTCGGTCGGTTTTGCCCAGAACCTGGACACCTTTATCGATGATGTGAAAACCATCTCGCCCACGGTGTTTATTTCGGTGCCCAGATTGTGGACCAACTTTCGCAGTCGCATCCTGGAAAAGCTGCCGCAGAAAAAAATGGATCTGCTGCTGAAAATTCCGTTTATTTCCGGTTTGGTCAAAAAGAAGATTCGAGCCGGTCTGGGACTGAGCGCCGCCCGTATTCTGGGGTGCGGCTCGGCACCGGTCTCGCCCTCTCTGCTGCGCTGGTATGAAAGGCTGGATATGCCGATCACCGAAGCCTGGGGCATGACCGAAAATCTGGCGTACTCGACCCTCAACTATCCCTATCGTTCCGACAAGGTCGGTACCGTGGGCAAGCCGGGCGTTCAGGTCGAGATCCGCATCGCCGACAACGGTGAAATACTGTGCCGCTGTCCGGGCATGATGCATGGCTATTACAAGCAGGAATCGGCCACCCGCGAGACGCTGCAGGATGGCTGGCTGCATACCGGTGACCAGGGAGCACTCGACCATGACGGCTATCTCACCATTACCGGGCGGATGAAAGACGCCTTTAAAACCGCCAAGGGAAAATATGTACTGCCGGTTCCGATAGAGACCATGCTGACCGAACAACCCCTGATCGAGCAGGCCTGTGTGATCGGCAGCGGCCAGGCGCAGCCGGTGGCATTGGTGCAGTTGGCCGAAGGCGCGGATCTGCGTCATAAGGGGCCCATTGCCGAGCAACTGAGCACCACCCTGGGCCACATCAATCAGCGACTGGAGTCTCATCAGCGGCTCGGCGGTATCCTGGTGATGGCGTCGCCCTGGACCATAGAAAACAACATCATGACCCCCACGCTCAAGATCAAGCGCCACCAGCTGGAACAGCAATATGCAAATCTTGAACAACGCTGGCCGGAGGGGCGCGTCATTCTGTGGGAGCAGGACCTGCCCGAAAACAGCTGATTATTGCAAAAATGGAATAATCGCTTTTTTCGTTTTGCGTAATAACGGCTAATGCAGCTGCAGCAGCTATGTTACCTTCTTTAACAGAATTCAGAATACCTTTTGTTAGTGGGATCGGGCAGCCGGAAGCTGCCCATTTTTTTGCCCGTTGTTTATTCTTCTTCGTTTTTCCCCCGCCGATGTCTGACCCAGGTTGACGCCAGCCGCTCCCGCATGTGCCGATCGATAAACTCGATAAAGGTATTCAGCCGAACCGTCGCCAGCTCCCGGTTGTGATACACCATATGAAAGGGGCGTTTACCGCCCAGCCACTCGGGCAGTACCGGGCTCAGCAGCCCGGCATTGACGTGGTGCGCCACATAATGCTTGGGCACGTTGACGATCCCCAGCCCCTGAATGGCGACCTTGACCGCCGATTGCATCTGATTGACCGATAGTCGAGCCACCGGTTTAAGGTGAAAGCGGCGACCGTCTTCATGGGTCAGTTGCCAGTTGCGGTGCGGCCAGCACTGGATGATGTGGTGCTGATCCAGCGCCTCCGGCTCCAGCAGTGTGCCTTCGCGCTCCAGATACTGCGGGGAGGCGAAGAGGCCGTAATGCACTTCGCCCAGGCGACGGGCTCGCAGGCTGGAGTCGGGCAGCTCGCCGCTGAAGAACACCACATCCAGGTCCGTGTCCAGCAGGCTGGTATAGTCGTTGCTTTGCAGCAGATCGATGCGTATTTCCGGATATTTAAGGCAAAAGTCGGTAATACCGTCGATCAGGAAGGTGTTGGAGATGGCAATGGGGGCGGCAACCTTGATCAGTCCGCTCATGCGTTGGCGCTGACCTTGAATGTCGCCGGTGGCCTGCTCCATTTCGGCCAGCAGCGGGTTGAGCCGTTCATAGTAACGCCGGCCTTCCTCGGTCAGCTGCAGCTTGCGGGTGGTGCGGCTCAGCAGCTTGCAGCCCAGCGATTGCTCCAGGGCCGAAATACGTCGGCTGAGGGTGGCGGTGGGCATGGCCAGCTGGCTGGCGGCATGGGAAAAGCCGCCTTGTTGTACCACCTTGATAAACAGGTAAAACGCATCCAGATTCTTCATCGATCTTGTCTATGTTGGTATGGGTGTGTGCCGGTGTTCAAGTGCGGGCCGGTCAGATGACCGGCTGCAGATAACGACGCAACAACGCGATAAATTCGGGTACTTCCCGGTCCAGGTTGGACTCGTGGATCAGCAGGTCGTAACCATAAAGCTCGCGCAAGTGAGTCATGCGGTGGCCCAGCATGGCGGCCAGTCCATGATAATGCCGGCCGCCGGCCGAGCGGTATTCTCCGTCTTCCACCAGCCAGTCTTGCAGATGATGACGGCTGACGGCACCGTGGCGTAGGGCCATGGCCAGCAGCGGACGTTGCTCGGTCAGCAGGTGTACCACCAGCCGTGGGCTCATCAGCGGTAGAAATTCGTCGTAATCGCGGATTTTAACGCCGATATAGGGTAGCGCCACCAGATCCAGTCCGCTGTGCAGCCGGGGCTGGTCAACCCGGATGATATTGCTCCAGTGCAGGCTCCAGCCGCCGATTTTGTGATGAAAATGCAGGGTGTCGGCGCTCAGCGAAAAACTGTAAACCGGCTCACGCAGCTTGAGGATGCCGAGCACCGTCATCACCAGGCTGACCAGAAACAGAAAGATCACCACCAGCTGACCTCGCCCGTCAAGCCAGTAGTTGATCAGCAGCAGCACCGGCATGAGCACCAGGCCGGCCAGGGTCAGGGTCCAGCCGTTGTGACGGGACATGGGTTTTATGTGTTGTGTTTCCCGCACCCTCACTCCCATTCGGTACTCGATTCCATTAAGGTGATGATACACACAGACCGACAGCAAGAGGTAACAATGTCAGCCGCTATCGAGGTAATGCGTCATCACCGTTCCATCCGCAAATTTACCGAACAACCCCTGAGTGCCGAACAGCGAGAGGCGATTATGGCATCGGCTCAGGCGGCGTCCAGTTCGAGTTTCTTGCAGGCGTCGGCGGTGATCCGGATAACCGACCCGGAGCTGAGAGCAAAGGTGATGGCCCTCTGTGGTGATCAGGCCTATATCGGCACCGCCGCCGAATTCTGGGTATTTTGTGCCGACTTCCACCGCCACCTGCAGTGGGTGCCCGAGGCCAGGACCGGCTTTGCCGAGCAGTTGCTGATCGGTGCCATCGACACCGCATTGATGGGGCAGAACGCCATGACGGCGGCAGAATCACTGGGTCTGGGCGGGGTTTTCATCGGGGCGGTGCGTAATCAGCCCCACGCGCTGTGCGAATTGCTTGCATTGCCCAGAGGGGTGGTCCCGCTGTTCGGGCTTTGCCTTGGCTATCCCGCCCAGGATCCCGAGCCCAAGCCCCGGCTGCCGGCCAGCCTGATGTTTGTTGAAAACCGTTATCCGGCACGCTTCGACGATGCCCGGATGCAGGGTTACGACGAGCAGGTACGGCAGTACTACCGGACCCGAACCGGGGGTAACAAGGAAATGACATGGACCGGACAGATAGGAGAGACACTGGTGAAAGAGGCGCGGCCCTTCATGCTGGAGTTTTTGCGAGAGCAGGGTTTTTGTCTGCGTTGACCTCATCGAGAGGTAAGGGGTGAGGGGAAAGCGACGATTTACGCCTCACCTCACCCATGGGTGTACGAGTCAGGTTTTGTCCGAGAGCTTGATCACCAGCAAGTCGCAGCCGTTGATATCGAGAAAACCGGTTGAATGAGCAAACAGGTGGCCGAGGAAGGGACGTTCAAGCTGGCGGCCGCAGATCAGCAGGTCCGCCTGTTTTTCCTTTACCGCCAGTTGCACCGCATGGCGAACGTCGCCGTTAGGCAGTGACACGCTGCTGACCTTGTGGTGCTCCTCCTTGATCATCTGCATGATTTCATGGCCGCTTTCGAGGCGCAGCTTGTTCTTGAGCTGGCGCAAGTCCAGGCTCAGGCTGCCCATGTAAACCCCGCTCAGGTCGGGCTCGACATGAATGATGTGCAGCCCGGCCTGATGGCACTCGGCCAGTTCCACGGCCCGTTTCAACAGCGGCTTTTCCCTGTGGTTCAGCTCCAGAGCAACCAGAATATTACGGTAGGGCATCGTTACCTCCTTGTCCTTGGAGCCGGTGGCATCAATGCGCACCGTATTACAACCAGGATGTCGCTACATGAGTCACTATTAGCCCAGTCATCACCAAATGCAAGAACAGTATCGCGGCCAGCAGCAGCGGTTTCCAGCCGACCGACCTCAGTGCGCCGATGTGTGTACCCAGCCCCAGTGCCGCCATGGCCATGGTCAGCGCCCAGCTGTCGAGCTGCTGTATGGTGCCTACCCAGACCGGCGGTAGCTGAACCAGCGAGTTGAACACCACCACCGCAATAAAACCGTAGGCAAACCAGGGCTGGGGTGCCCGTACCGCCTCGACACCGCTGCGACGGCTGAGCCAGCTGCCCAGCACCAGCAATACCGGTGCCAGCATCATCACCCTTGTCAGTTTGGTGATCACGGCCGTTTGGGCCACGTCATTACCCATGGCAGAGCCGGCGGCCACGACCTGTGCGACTTCATGGATGGTGGCACCGGTATAAATGCCCATGGCCTCGGGAGAAAACCCGATCAAGGGGTACAGCAGCGGATAAGCGAACATGGCGACGGTGCCGAAGATCACCACGGTGCCTACCGCGACCGCGGTCTGTTGTGACTTGGCTCGCACTACCGGCTCGGTGGCAAGAATGGCGGCGGCACCACAAATGGCCGAGCCGGCCCCCACCAGCAGGCTGGTCGGCGCGTCCAGTCCCAGCCAGCGGCGGCCCAGCCAGTACGCAAGAGCCAGGGTGGACAGCAGCATCACCGCATCAACCAGCAGGGCGCCGACACCCACGGCGGCGATATGCTGCAACGTGATATTGATACCGTAAAAAGCCACCCCGATCCGCAGCAATCGCTTCTTGCAGAAGGCCAGTCCAGGCTGCCATTTGCTCCCGGCCAGTCCGGGCAACACATTGCCCAGGACCAGACCGAGCAGGATGGCAAAAATCAGTGGACTGATGCTGGTATCAAGACGCTGTACCAGCATCATGCTGATGGCCGATAACAAGGCGGCGAGGCCAAGCCCCTGGATAATTGCAAACATGCTGGTGTCCTCCTGCATTAAGTAGAAGGGCAGTGTATGGCGAGCTTGCATCTAATAAAAATTGAACTTTTTTAGATTGTTTATCAGTTTTAATGATTAAAGGTGCTGGTTCGGGCTGCCTGACAAGCCAGCAGGGGCTGTGCTAATCTTTCGCCATCAGGAGGTCGATATCATGATCCTTATCATTACGCTGGCAGCTCTCTTGTTTGGTGGGCTGTTTTACGTTGCCGCACTGCAGAGTGCCTTGCCACCGCGCCGCTGGGCCTTGCTGGGCTGTCTGTTCGGGCCGGCGGCTTTTCCCCTGTTTATGGCCAAGCGGCGCTGGTCGTTAATTTGTGCCAGAGGCATGGCTTACGCTTTGCTACGGGCCTGATGTGAACCAGCGTGAGTCTGCTTTGACAGCCGTCTGTGCCGAGGTCTGTCAGGCGGCCGCCATTGGGATTTTATTGGAGCATTCATGAGTGCATTGGAAGAGCTAATCTGGAGCGTCCTTGACTACACGGCCATGCCGCTGATGTTTCTGCTGGGCTTTATTGGCGTATCGGTGGGGGCCTGTCTGTTACTGGTGTGGCTGGACAAGCGCCGGCGCTGAAGCCCCTGTTATTGACTGGAATCATCCGTTTTACCGGGTGGTAAGGGGGTTCCGGGGGCTGGCGTCACCTCGACGGTTTGATGAACCCGGACTCTGGTTTATATTTGCTCACCAGCTTGAATTTTTTCAGACTGGCCTTATGGCCAGTTTTTTTATCTTCGTTTTCATCATGTTGCCATCAAGCCGAGGCAGGCTCTCATCCGTTTTCGGCTTGAAAAAAGGGCTTTAATCGCGCCGAGAGCGTAAAAAACGAATGATTTCCGGTGGTACCGCGTTCTGTATGTTATAGCTAAAGTTAAGAATAAAAACAGAGTTCCTGCCACGTGAACAAAGAGTGAGCTGGATCCTTGAGCGTAACAAAATGCAGGGGTATGATGCCCGCCGTTGAATGAGGCGGGTTCGCCTGAAAGTGAGGTGGAGATGAATATCTTTATCATGCGCCACGGGCAGGCGGCGGCGGAAGCATCCAGTGATGCATTACGACCGTTGACCGTACAGGGAAGAGATGAAACCTGTTTGATGGCGCAGTGGTTGGCACCGCAAGTGCCGGTGTTCGATCGTGTGTTGGTCAGCCCTTATCTACGCGCCAGACAAACCTGGCAGCAACTCTCACACTATATTGTTGGTACTCAGGTGGAAAGCTGTGATGAGCTTACGCCCAACGCCGATGCGGATATTGCAGCCAGCCTGCTGCTGGCGTACGGCGACCTTCATCCAAGGGGAAACCTGCTGGTGGTCAGTCACATGCCTGTCGTCGGTTTTCTGGTCGAAAGTCTCTGTCCGGCCACCATGGCCCCGATTTTCGTGACCTCGGGTATTGCCAAGGTGTCCTTCGATAAAGGGCAGGGGGCCGTGTTCAACTGGCTGGAAGGGCCGCATGATGTGCGTCCTCATTACCCGCAACACTGCCAGGCACTGGGCTCTCTGGGATAAGGCCTTCAGATAAGCAATGGCAAAAAAACGAGCAGAGGTGCGAGATGCGTATATTTAACAAATATCAGCCTTTGTTGATTGCAAAGTACGTAAAAACCTTTTTCAGTGGACGGTTATACATTCATGGCCGAGGGGCCTTCAGCTACGCCAAGGGCATTATGGTGATGCCGGAGCACGCCGACGAGCGCCACCGTATCACGGTGCATGAAATCAACCGGCTTATCGGCAAGATGCAGGCACCGGCCGAAGCGGTGTGAATACATGACTATCGTCGAACGGCCATAAGCCGTCGGTCACACAACGCCGCTTGCAGAAGCGAACTCATTCGGCCCTCAGCGCGGTGTTTGCAGCTTGTCTCACGCCTTTCTTTTCCGCTAAATCTCGATTCTCAGCAGTACCAGCAGGGCGGCGTTGCCGCCCCATGACCGGGTGGCCTGGTGGAACGCCAGCACCTGGGGGTGCTGTACCAGCCACATCGGCAGCCGCTGTTTCAGGATATGCTTGCCGTGGCCGTGCATGATGGACACACACTTTACATGCTGGCGCCGGGCCGCCAGCAGCAATGCCGACAACTCTTCCTTGGCCTGTTCCTGGGTCAGACCGTGCAGGTCCAGAAACAACTCCGGCACATAATCGCCCCGGCGCAGTTTTTTCAGCTCATAGGCCGAGGTCTCGGGCTCGCGATAGCGGGTGGGCCCTTCCTGATCCAGATAAGGCTCGTATACATCGGAAAAAGGATGCGCTTCGGCGCTGTCTTTGCGTACCATTTGCCGCTGCGCTTTCACCTTGACCGGCGCCCGGTGCGGACTTATGGTATCCTGCTTCAATTTGCGGACACCCTGCACCGCCGCCTTAAAGAGCGCTTTTTCGTCGTCTTCGGGGTTAGAGGTGGGGGACATGTCTGTATCCGATTATTAAAAAACAGCCATTTTATCGAGGCGGAGGGGTTTTGGACACGCTTTTTCATGATGAAGCACTCATCGAGCTGCACACTGTAGGTGACTGGTTACGTTTTGCCGTCAGCCGTTTTCAGCAGGCCGGCCTGTTTTATGGCCACGGCACCGATAACGCCTGGGACGAAGCGGTGCAGCTGATACTGCCGTTGCTCCATCTTCCCCAGGACTGCCCGCCTCAGGTACGGGATGCACGTCTGCTGACCAGTGAGCGAAAAGTCCTGCTCGATGCCCTCAAGATGCGGGTAGAGCAGCGTATTCCCACCCCTTATATTACCCACACCGCCTGGTTTGCCGGTTACGAGTTTCATGTGGACGAGCGGGTGCTGATCCCGCGTTCGCCCATCGCCGAGCTGATCGACGGCCGCTTTGCCCCTTGGCTAAGCCTTGAGCCCCGCCGGATCATGGACCTGTGCACCGGCTCTGGCTGCATCGCCATCGCCCTGGCGCACGCCTTTCCGGATGCCGAAGTGGACGCGCTGGATATTTGTCGCGATGCGCTCGACGTGGCGGAAATCAACATCCAGAACCACGGCCTCGAGCAGCAGGTGATTCCGATAGAATCGGACCTGTTCTCGGCGTTGCCTGAAGGCGACCGATACGATTTGATTGTGGCCAATCCGCCCTACGTAGATGCCGAGGACATGAGCGACCTGCCCGACGAGTTCCTGCACGAACCCGAGCTGGCGCTGGCGTCCGGCTGCGACGGGCTCGACTTTACCCGCCGTCTGCTGGCCCAGGCCTGCGACTTTCTTACCGAAGACGGCCTGCTGGTAGTGGAAGTGGGCAACAGCCAGATCCACCTGGAAGCAGCCTACCCCCAGCTGCCGCTGTTGTGGGTCGAGTTCGAGCACGGCGGCCATGGCGTCTTCGTGATCAGTCGGCGCGATCTTGAACCCTTTCGGGACCAGTTTTAAATATCAATAAAGGAAACCACTAATGGCAGGGAACAGTATCGGCACCCTTTTTCGCGTTTCAACCTTCGGTGAGAGCCATGGTCTGGCTCTGGGCGCCGTGGTCGATGGCGTACCGCCGGGCATAGAACTGAACGAAGAAGACTTGCAGCAGGATCTGGACCGGCGCAAGCCGGGCACCTCCCGTTTTACCACCCAGCGACGGGAAGCGGATCAGGTCAAGATCCTGAGTGGCGTGTTTGAAGGCAAGACCACCGGCACCTCCATCGGGCTGCTGATCGAAAACACCGATCAGCGCTCCAAGGATTATTCGGCCATCAAGGATCTGTTTCGTCCGGGCCATGCGGACTACACCTATCACCAGAAGTACGGCATTCGCGACTATCGCGGTGGTGGCCGTTCTTCGGCGCGGGAAACCGCGATGCGGGTAGCGGCTGGGGCCATCGCCAAGAAGGTGCTGGCCAGATACGGGGTGTCCATCTTCGCACACCTGACCCAGCTGGGCCCGATCAAGGCCGAGGCGTTCGACAAGAGCCTGATTGAAACCAATCCCTTCTTCTTTGCCGATGCAGGCAAACTGGACGCGCTGGATGAGTATATGCGTGACCTGAAAAAAGAAGGCAATTCCATCGGCGCCAAAATTCAGGTGGTGGCTCAGGGCGTGCCCGTGGGCCTGGGCGAGCCGGTGTTCGACCGGCTGGATGCCGACATCGCTCATGCGCTGATGAGCATTAACGCGGTCAAGGGCGTGGAAATCGGTGACGGTTTTGCGGTGGTGGAGCAAAAAGGCTCCGAGCATCGTGATGAACTGAGCCCCGAGGCTTTGCCAGCAACCATGCGGGCGGCATTCTGGGCGGTATTTCCAGCGGCCAGGACATCGTGGCCAGCATCGCGCTCAAGCCGACCTCCAGCATCATGGTACCGGGCAACACCATCGACACCACCGGTGACGCCGCCGAGCTGGTGACCCGTGGTCGTCACGATCCCTGCGTCGGCATTCGTGCCGTGCCCATCGCCGAGGCGATGCTGGCCATCGTGCTGCTTGACCATCTGCTGCTCAACCGGGGCCAGAACGCCGAAGTGCTCACCGGTACGCCGAAGCTGCGTTAACAAGTCGGGTCACCTTTCCCCCTTGTTTACCCCCCGCAGCCGGGTAAAATGGCGGCCCTGAATCGAGGGCCGCTTTTTTTATGTCATTTTGCTACCGGGATCTGATTTCCCTGTTTAACCAAAGCTTCGCCGCCACGTACAATACGCGGCTTGTGCGGGGTGACGACGAACCCATCTATCTGCCGGCCGATGCCGAGGTGGACCATCATCGCATTATTTTTGCTCATGGTTTTTTTGCCAGCGCCCTGCATGAAATCGCTCACTGGCTGCTGGCGGGCGAGGCCCGGCGCACGCAGGTGGATTACGGCTATTGGTATTGTCCGGACGGTCGTGATGGCGAGCAGCAGCAGCAGTTTGAAGCGGTGGAGATCAAACCCCAGGCCATCGAATGGGCGTTGTCGCTGTGTTGCGGTTTTCACTTCAACGTGAGCTGCGACAACCTCAACGGCAGCGTGGAACCGGATCGTCACGCCTTCAAGGCAAAGGTGCGGGAGCAGGCACTGCGTTACCTGGAGCAGGGGTTTCCGCCCCGGGCCCAGACGCTGATGGCGGCGCTGCGGCATCATTACCGGCGACCGGCACTTACGGCGGCCGACTTCGGCTAATTCCGTGCTATCAGCCGTCGGCGGCTTATGTTCTAAAGCTATGTTTCAGCGAGGGCTGCGATGTTTAAGATTGGCTTGATTATCAATCCCCTGGCGGGGCTGGGCGGCAGTGTGGCGCTCAAAGGTAGCGACGGTATGGCCGAGCAGGCGCTGGTTCTGGGTGCCGAGCCCCGGGCGCTGACGCGCACTCAGCTGGCACTGGCCGAGCTGACCGACCTCAAAGACCGGTTTACGCTGTTCACCGTAGCCGGGGACATGGGAGAAACCGTTTGTCGCCAGCTGGCATTGCCCTTCAATGCCTGCTACCGGCCCGCCAGTCCCACCACCGCCGAAGACACCCGTAACGCGGTAGCCAGTCTGGTGGAGCAGGGCATCGACCTGCTGTTGTTCGCCGGTGGCGATGGCACCGCGCGGGATGTCTGCGCCGCCGCCCCCGACGGCCTCTGTGTGCTGGGCATTCCCGCCGGAGTGAAAATTCATTCCGGGGTCTACGGTGTCACGCCGGCCGGCACCGGGCGCCTGCTGGCCAAGCTGGTGCGTGGCGAACCGGTCAGTCTGATGGAAGCGGATGTGATGGACATCGACGAAGCCGCCTTCCGCGAGGGGCGGGTGCGTGCCCGCCGCTACGGCGAAATGCTGATCCCGGGCGAGCTCAGCTATGTGCAGGCGGTCAAGGTGTCCGGCGTGGAGTCGGACGAGCTGGTGCTGACCGACATCGCCGACGACATCATCGAACGCATGCAGGAAGATGACGACTGCTATTTCATCATGGGCTCCGGCAGCACCGTGGCGGCGGTGATGGAACGGCTGGGGCTAGAGAATACCTTGCTGGGCGTGGATCTGGTTTACCAGCAACGCCTGGTGGCTTCGGATCTGGATGCCAGAGGCCTGTATCAACAGATCAGGGACAAGAAAAGCAAGCTGGTGATCACCCTGATCGGGGGCCAGGGCCATATTTTTGGCCGTGGTAATCAGCAGCTGAGCCCCGAGGTGATCAAGACCGTCGGGCGTGACAATATCTGGCTACTGGCGACCAAAACCAAGCTTAATTCGCTGCAAGGCCGTCCGTTGCGAGTAGACACCAATGATCCCGAACTGGACCGAGCGCTTGGCGGCCTGATGCGGGTGATCACTGGCTATCATGATGAAGTTCTGGTGCGGGTGGCAAACCCGGAAGACGAGGCGCAATAAATGAATATTTTTGAATTTGAACGGCTGCTGCTGGCAGAAATTGACGGCAATATCGCCACCGCCACCGATGATCAGCTGTTTGCCGGTGGCTATCTGCGCGGGCACATTACCCTGTCGGTCGCCCAGAGCGAGATCGCCGGTCGTAACCATGTGCGAGACGTGAAAGCCCGGGTCAACACCAGCCTCAATCAGGCCATCCTGAGCGGCGAGCTCAACGATGATGATCAGAAACTGGTCCTGTCGTTCTGGTCCGAACTGGTGAAAAAGGTGGAACAGACTGCCACCACCATCGAATAACATCGGCGGTGTAAAACACCCGATTTCAGAGGCCGGAGCAATCCGGCCTTTTTTGTTACCGGCACGGCATAGAACACTGGGTTGCTGCCTGCGCGGGAATGACGATAGAGGCTGCCGACTGAAAACACCAAAAGCCACGATCAAAAAAAGGAGCCTTTCGGCTCCTTTTGCTTGCTGTTAAACGCTTGGCGTTCAGGCGGTGATGATACCGCGCTGGCGCAGGGCGTCGATGACCTGGTCTGCGGCTTCCTCGGCGCTGAGGGCGGTGGTATCCAGGTGGATTTCCGCCGCTTCCGGTTGCTCGTAGGCCGAGTCGATGCCGGTGAAGTTTTTCAGCTCGCCGCGACGGGCTT
>NZ_MDKE01000032.1 GCF_001870485.1 Oceanisphaera psychrotolerans
AATGGAGTAGGAGAGAGAGATGGAATAGCCTAATCCCCAATCCCTAATCCCTAATCCCTAATCCCGGAGTTTACTTCTTGTCCCAAATCCCTTCTTCCAGCTGGCGATGCAGCTCGGGGTACTTGGCCGCGTCGAAGCTGGGGATCTTGCCCAGCTTGCGCTGGTCGTTGTAATCCCGCGCCAGCTTCACCGCCACGCCCGACAGCAACAGAATGGCCACCAGGTTGGTCAGTGCCATCATGCCCATGGACGCATCGGCCATGGCCCAGATGGTGGGCAGTTCACCGATGGAACCAAACATCACCATGCCCAGCACGAAGAGGCGGAACACCAGCAAGCCGGCCTTGTGGTTGTGCTCGAGGAAAATCAGGTTGTTTTCCGCATAGGCGTAGTTGGCCACGATGCTGGTGAAGGCGAAGAACAGAATCGCGATGGCGATAAAGGTATTACCCCAGTCACCCACCTCATGAGACAGCGCCCGCTGGGTCAGCTCGATCCCGGTAATGCCGGAGCCGGGCTCAAACTGGCCGGACAGCAGTATGATGGACGCGGTACAGGTACAGATAACGATGGTATCGGTGAAAACACCCAGCATCTGCACATAACCCTGAGAAGCCGGGTGCGGCGGATACGGCGTGGCCGAGGCGGCCGCGTTGGGCGCCGAGCCCATGCCGGCCTCGTTAGAGAACAAGCCACGCTTGATGCCGTTCATCATCGCCTGGGAAATGGCATACCCCATGGCGCCGCCACCTGCCTGATCCAGACCAAAGGCCGACTTGACGATCAGCGCAAACACGCCGGGCAGTTCGGTGATGTTCATCGCCACCACCACCAGGGCAATCAGCAGGTACGCCAGTGCCATGACCGGCACCACCAGCTCGGCAAAGCGGGCAATGGTGCGCAGGCCGCCGAAGATGATCAGGCCGGACAACACCACCAGTGCCACGCCGCTTGCCCAGTGAGGAATACCGAACGCCACGTCCATGGCGGTACTGATGGAGTTGGCCTGCACCGCATTGAACACCAGCCGAAGGCGATGATCAGGAAGATGGCAAACAGCACCCCCATCCAGCGCATGCCCAGACCTTTTTCCATATAATAGGCAGGACCGCCACGATAGTTGCCGTCTTCATCTTTGACCTTGTACAGCTGGGCCAGCGCACTTTCCGCGAAGGCGGTGGACATGCCGATAAGAGCAATCAGCCACATCCAGAAGATGGCGCCCGGGCCACCCAGATACAGGGCCACGGCGACCCCGGCCAGGTTGCCGGTGCCAACCCGCGCCGCCAGGCTGGTACAAAGCGCCTGAAAAGAGGAAATGCCCGCCGCATCAGACTTGCGGCTGTGCTTGAGCACCGAAAACATGTGACCGAAATGGCGAAACTGAATAAGCCCGAGGCGAAAGGTAAAAAATACCCCTGCACCCAGCAGCAGATAGATCAGTACGCTTCCCCAAAGCAGGTCGTTGATAAAACCAATAATTGCATCCATTAATATATCTCTGCTTGCTTAAAATGATGAACCCCGCCCGACACCTGGTCCGGCCCCGGATCCGCAGCGCACGGAATCTAGCACAGGCAGGAAAAATCACCATGTGATCCCGATCACACCAAGACATAACCGATGACAAAAAAGCGATTAATACAGCATAAAGTGTACATTTAAGGATAATTAATAATACAAAAAACCAACAGGTAATGATTCTTTGAAACATAAAAATGTTTTAAAAACCATCACCTCGCAGAGATTCATACAAAACCCTTTACCGATATCGGCAGCGATAACCAACCACAGCGCCGAGGCTCCGCCCCGTCGGCTCGATCCCCGGCTTTATTTTGGTGGTCCGAATAAGAGATACTATGACTCTTTTGCAAGCCGACCAGATAAGGGACCTCTTTCCATGGCCGATAAACTGACCCAGTTGAGAAAACTCACCACCGTCGTTGCCGACACCGGCGACATCGAAGCCATCCGCAAGTACCAGCCCCAGGATGCCACCACCAACCCTTCGCTGATCCTGAAGGCTGCCCAGATCCCGGAATACAACTCGCTGCTGACCGACGCCGTGACCTGGGCCAAATCCCAGAGCCAGGATGCCGCCCAACAGCTGACCGATGCCTCCGACAAGCTGGCGGTCAACATCGGCTGCGAAATTCTCAAGCTGATCCCCGGCCGTATCTCCACCGAGGTGGATGCCCGTTTGTCATTCAATACCGACGCCAGCATCCAGAAGGCCCGCCACCTGATTGAGCTGTACCAGCAGGCCGGTATCGGCCGCGAACGTATCCTGATCAAGCTGGCATCCACCTGGGAAGGTATCCGCGCCGCCGAAGTACTGGAGCAGGAAGGCATCAACTGTAACCTGACCCTGCTGTTCAGCTTTGCCCAGGCCCGTGCCTGTGCCGAAGCCGGCGCCTACCTGATCTCACCCTTCGTGGGCCGAATCCTCGACTGGTACAAACAGAACACCGATAAAACAGACTACAGCCCGCAAGAAGATCCGGGCGTGCTGTCGGTGACCCAGATCTATGAGTATTACAAGGCTCACGGCTACAACACCGTGGTGATGGGCGCCAGCTTCCGCAACACCGGCGAAATATTGGAACTGGCCGGCTGCGACCGTCTGACCATCGGCCCCAACCTGCTGGAAGAGCTGAGCCAGGCCGAAGGCGACGTCGAGATCAAACTGCAGGATAACGGCGCGACTCAGCCCCGCCCAGCGCCCATGACCGAAGCCGAATTCCGCTGGGAGCAAAATCAGGACGCCATGGCCACCGAAAAACTGGCCGAAGGCATCCGCAACTTTGCCATCGATCAGGGCAAACTCGAGGCCATGATCAACGCCATGCTGTAAGTCAGCACAGGCATCTGATGGGCCGGGGAGTCAATGAGCCATTCATTGTCTCCCCGGCCCATTTTTTTGTGCTTAATCAAAGTGTAACAATAAGCTTCTATTGTGTAACCGACTGTGATATATCCAGATGTGACTACAACTGATAGCCAACAGGAGGGAGCCCCATGGAAAGGAGCAGCTTCGATCAGGAATTTGTGGTTGAACGGTCCCCACGCAGTAAATCGCGTGAACCCGCCAAAAAGCGCAAATGGCGGGAAATAGAAGCACTAAGGGACAGAAAGCGTTTACAACAAGAACTTCAGCAACTCGACTGCACCTTCGAACTGGAAGACATGGCAGCAGAGCTTGAACTGTAGAGCACAACAAACACAAGAAATGTAATGGTTAATCTGGCGCCCTCGGGCGCCTTTTTACATTGGCCCGGCCTGTTTACATTGAACCGGATGATATTGTGCGCAGGGTGGCCACAACAGCTACTCTGCCGTTGCGGGCAAACGCCAGTCGATGGGCGCCTTGCCCTGCTGTTGCAGCAGCGTGTTGGTGCGGGAAAAATGCCGGCAGCCGAAAAAGCCCCGATAGGCGGATAAGGGGCTGGGATGGGCCGCGGTCAGTACATGGTGACGCTGGCGGTCGATCATGGCTCCTTTTTTCTGGGCATGACTGCCCCACAGCAGAAACACCACCCCCTCGGCCTGGTCGTTAACCGCCTGAATCACCTTGTCGGTAAAGGTTTCCCACCCCAGTTTGGCATGAGAATGGGCCTTGCCCGCCTCCACCGTCAGCACCGTATTGAGCATCAACACCCCTTGCCTGGCCCAGGATTCGAGATAACCGTGTTCGGGCGCCTCAAAGCCTTCGATATCGGTGGCCAGCTCCTTATAGATGTTGCGCAGCGACGGCGGCACCCGCACCCCGGGCCGTACCGAAAAACACAAACCATGGGCCTGATCCGGGCCATGGTAGGGATCCTGCCCCAGCATCACCACCTTGACGTTGCCCGGCTCGGTATACTGCAAGGCATGAAACACATCCGGCCGGGGCGGATAAATCACCTTGCCGGCGGCGCGTTCCTGCTCGACAAAAGACATCGCCTGCCGAAAATAAGGCTGTTGTTGCTCATGGTCGATGAGCTGGGTCCAGGTCTGGGACATGGGAATTTCCGTTAACGACAAATGGGTAGGGGCGAATTTATTCGACCACAGCGGCAGAATCAAGGCTACGGGGATCCCCGTAGGCGGCCGCTACGGCGTCTCGGGTTGGCGCGGCCGGATGATGCCTTCCTGCATGGCGGTGGCCACCAGGGTACCGTCCCGGGTATAGAAGTGGCCCTGCACCAGACCACGACCGGCAATGGCGCGGGGGCTTTCCATGACATAGAGGATCCAGTCATCGAATCGGAAGTCCTGATGAAACCACATCGAATGATCGATGGTGGCCACCTGCAGCCGGGGCTCCCAGAACGAATGGCCATGAGGCATCAGGGCGGTGGGCAGAAAGTTGAAGTCCGAGGCATAGGCCAGCAGGTATTTGTGAATGCGGGGGTCATCCGGCAGGCGGCCGTTGGCCTTGAGCCAGACATGGCGTAACGGCGCCGTCTTCTCCGGCTGCAACGGATCGACGTAGTTGACCTGCCGCATCTCTATCGGGTTTTCGGCCAGCAGCTTGTCCTTGAGCCGGTCGGGAATGAAGCGGGCCAGAGCCTGAATGCGCTCGCTTTCGGGAATCAGCCCCTCCGGCCCTGCCACCTCGGGCATCAGCGCCTGATGCTCGAAACCGGCCACCGGCTGCTGGAACGAGGCGGTCAGATAGAAGATGGGCTTGCCGTATTGCAGCGCCTGCACCCGTCGGGTGGAGGTGGTTTTGCCATCGCGAATGTTTTCCACGTCATAGATGATCGGCTTGTTGACGTCACCGGGGCGCAAGAAGTAGGAGTGAAAGGAATGCACCGGCCGCTCCGGCTCCAGGGTGTATTTGGCCGCGGCCAGTGCCTGGCCCATGACCTGACCGCCAAAGACGGCGCCAAAACCCAGATCCATGCTCTGGCCACGATAGAGGCCGTCGTCCAGAGGCTCCAGCGCCAGCAGCCTCAATAGTTCATCAAGTGCCTGACTCATGCCTTGGCTACCTGTTCATTCAACGAGTCCGGTTACGTTAACACAGGCCGATAACGCCCGGATAGCCCCGGCGGGTAACGGAAAACGGGCAAGAAAAAGGGCAGCCAATTGGCTGCCCTTTCAAGTGTCGTCGGCTTATTCCTTAAACCTGATTGCTCCCTGCATTCCCTGACCTGACTCGTCCTGAGTCTTCCCCTACCCGTTCCGTCGGGGTGTTCCTGCATCATCCTGACTGGTTGCATCCTGCCACCATCCGCTCCATCCTGGAGGTATCCCTTACCGCATCCTGCGGTTATCCTCTTGGCCTTCCGGGCCCTGTCCTTTCGTCATCCTGACGGCCGACACTCCTCGTCGACATCACTTCCTTATCCCTGTTCCGGCTCCGTGCCAGTCATCCCTGGTGGTTATCCTTTACCGCCGCTCTTCCCGAGCTGCCAGCTGCCTTGCTGTTGGTAGTAATGATACGGCTTTTATCGCCGCGCTCAATTCACCCGGCAAGCCATCCGGCTGTACACAAAACAGCCAAACATATAAACCTAAGCAAAATCAACATCTTGAAACAACAAGCGGGAAGATGGCAGCAACACAAACCGCCTTATCCTCGCGTCGATTGAGAGATCTCTTACAAGGAACAGGGAGGGATGACGCATCTGCCAAAAAAAGAGGCTGACGTCAGTCGTCGCCAGCCTCTCGATGTCCCCTTCACGTGCCGCTGCGGTAGACTCCCGTCTGCACGGGAATGACCAATAATGTCGTCGCGCCATATTTGTCACTCCTGCGAAGGCAGGAGCCCATCTGTGGCTCAACTCGATTCAACAGATCGAGCGCCAGCGCATGAATTCCCGCCACACGGCAAGCACGGCAACACAGCCAGAGGAATTGTAGATAGCAGGCCCGGGGAGTTTGTCAGCCGGCCAAAACGAAACATGCCGGGACAAGCCCGGCATGACATGGAGTAATAGGTCGCGCTATTACTTCATCATCTTCGCTTTCAGAGCGGCGAAGTCGGCGGGGATCACGCCCGACAACGACTCCATGGCCACGTGCTTGGCCAGGGGGCCCGGCAGCGGAATGTCCTGACCCAGGATCTCGTCCACGCTTTCCTTGAACTTGGCTGGATGGGCGGTACAGAGGAAGATACCCACTTCGTCCTTGCCCCGCTCCCGGTTCAGCAGATCCCAGCCGATGGCACCGTGGGGCTCGCACAGGTAGCCCTGCTCGAACAGCCGCTTGAGCGCGTCTTTGGTCTGCTCGTCGTTGAGCGCGCCGGAGGCGATGTCGGACAGTTTCCAGCCCTTGACCCGGCACAGCTCTTCGACCCGCGGCCAGTTGTTGGGGCGGCTCACGTCCATGGCATTGGACAGGGTCGCCACGGTGTTTTTCGGATCCCAGCTGCCGCTTTCGAGGTAACGCGGCACCGTGTCGTTGGCGTTGGTGGCGGCGACGAAGCGCTTCACCGGCAGGCCCAGTGCCTTGGCAATCAGACCGGCGGTCAGGTTGCCGAAGTTGCCAGACGGCACCGCGATCACCGCCTTGCTACGCTGGTCGGCAGGCAGCTGCGCCACCGCCTCGAAGTAATAGCAGACCTGCGCCACCAGGCGGCTGATGTTGATGGAGTTGGCAGAGTTTAGGCCCACGGCGGCTTTCAGCTCTTCATCGTCGAATGCCTGCTTCACCAGCGCCTGACAGTCGTCGAAGTCACCCTGCACCGCATAGGTGCTGATGTTGTCACCCAGGGTAGTGAACAGTTTTTCCTGCAGCGGGCTGATCTTGCCCTCGGGATACAGGATCACCACCTCGATGTTGGGCAGACCGTAGAAGGCATGCGCCACCGCGGCACCGGTATCACCGGAGGTGGCGGTCAGAATGGTGATTTTATTGCCGTCCTTGCTCAGGGTCGCCAGACACTGGGCCATGAAACGGCCACCGAAGTCCTTGAACGCCAGGGTCGGGCCGTGGAACAGCTCCAGGGCGTAGGTGTGGTCGTCTACCTTGACCAGCGGCGCCGGGAAGGTAAAGGCGTGCTCTACCATGGCGGTAAGGGTGGATTCGGGAATTTCATCCCCGATCAGGTGCTGCAAAACGGCCACCGAGCGCGGCACCAATGGTTGCTCCAGCAGCGCGTCGATGTTGGCGATGGGCGTCAGGTTTTCCGGAAAAAACAGCCCCTGGCCACGACCCAGCCCCTGCTTTACCGCACCGGCAAAATCGATGGTTTCCGCATGATCCTTGATATTGTACAACTTCATAATTCTGTTCCTGTTACCCGAGCGCCCTCGGCATCTATTTTGCAAATATGGCAGAAGCCATCCTGATTCTGAATAAAGTGTTCGGCCAGCCAGCCCTTCAGTTTTTCCGCCTGGCTCAAGTCCTTGAGCACGCAGAACACGGTGGGGCCGCTGCCGGAAATACCGGTGGCCAGCGCGCCCATGGCGGCGGCCTGCTCCCGCACGGCGTCGAAGCCGGGGATCAGCTGAGACCGGTAGGGTTCGGCAATCACGTCTTTCAGCATGGCGGCAGCCACCGGCTCCTGACCGGTGTGGCTGGCATGCACAAAGCCCGCCAGACGGCGGCCGTAGGTGAGGCAGTCCTGGCGGCGATATTGTGCCGGCAGTATGCTGCGCGCCGCCGAGGTAGAGACATTGATACCCGGGTAGCACAGCACCCAGTACCAGTCGTCGAAGCTGGGCAGCGTCTGGCTGACCACACCGGCTTCATCCAGCACCAGCTGCATGCCGCCAAAATGGCAGGGCGCCACGTTGTCGTAATGAACGGAGCCGGAAATCTGCCCTTCCAGCTCGCCCATCAGCAGCATCAGTTCATGCTCGCTCAGCGCCTGGTCGTAAAAGGCATTCAGGGCCACGAAAGCGGCCACGATGCTGGTGGCGCTGGAGCCGAGGCCCGAGCCCACCGGCATGTTTTTTTCCAGCGTCATCACCAGCGGCTTGCGGCCGATGCCCTTCTGCTCCAGCGCCTTTTCATAGGCCAGGTAGCAGTCGTAGACGATGTTCTGCTTGAAGTCGTCCGGCAGCTTGTGGGCGAAGGCGCCGGTCTTGCCGAGCGCAAAGTCGCCCTCGGTGTCGGCCACCAGCACCCGGTCCCCCAGCAGGGTGCCGTCCAGCGGGGCCATGGCGGCCCCCAATACATCAAACCCCACGCTCACATTGGCGGTAGAGGCAGGCGCGAACGCAACAACACTCATTTAAATCTCCTGCTTCCAATTATGGGTGCGCAACAGGTCGGCGAACACGCCGGCGGCGGTCACATCGGCACCGGCGCCATAGCCACGCAGTACCAGCGGAATCGGCTGGTAATACTGGGTGTAGAACGCCAGGGCGTTTTCGCCGTCTTTCACCTTGAACAGGGGATCATCGCCATCTACGGCCTTGATCGCAACCTTGCACTGGCCATTTTCGATTTCACCCACATAACGCAGCACCTTGCCGTCGGCGGCGGCCTGCGCCACCCGGGCTTCGAAGTAGCCGTTGGCCTCGGGCAAACGGGCCATGAACTGTTCGATATCGCCGCTGGCATCGAATTCCGGTGGCAGCGAGGCTTCCACCTCGATGTCTTCCAGACTCAGGGGCATGCCCGCTTCCCGGGCCAGGATCAGCAGCTTGCGCGCCACGTCCATGCCGCTGAGATCGTCCCGCGGATCCGGCTCGGTAAAGCCGTTTTCACGGGCAACACGGGTGGCGTCGGCAAAGCTCATGCCTTCGTCCAGCTTGCCGAAGATGTAGGACATGGAGCCGGACAGGATGCCACCGAAGGCCTTGAGCTGGTCGCCGGCGCGGATCAGGTTCTGCAGGTTTTCGATTACCGGCAAACCGGCGCCCACGTTGGTCTCGTAAAGAAACTTGCGGTGGGTACGCTGGGCGGCCCGACGCAGCTGGCGGTAGTAGTCCAGGCTGGTGGTGTTGGCTTTCTTGTTGGGAGTGACCACATGGAAACCGGCGGCCAGAAAGTCGGCGTACTGATCGGCCACGCCGTCGCTGGAAGTACAGTCCACCAGCACCGGGTTGATCAGATGGCTGTCTTCCACCATCCGCTGCAGACGCGGCAGGTTGAAGCTGTCGGTGGCCTGTTCCAGGCTGTCGCGCCACTCATTCAGGTTGATGCCGTTGCGGTCCAGCGCCATCTTGCGGGAGTTGGCGATACCCACCACCCGAATGCCGATGTCCTGCGCTTCCAGCACCGACTGCTGACGGCGGATCTGCTCCAGCAGCGCCGCGCCCACGCCACCACAGCCCACCAGGAACACATCGATGAAGCGACGGCTGGAGAAGAAGTTCTGGTGACAGGCCTTGATGGCCTCGGTGGTCTTGGTCTTGTGGATCACCGCCGAGATGGAACGCTCGCTCGAGCCCTGGGCGATGGCCACGATGTTGATGGAGGCTTCGGCCAGCGCATTGAAGAAGCGGGCCGACACGCCCTTGACGGTGCGCATGTGATCGCCCACCAGGGAGATGATGGCCAGATCCTCGATGATATCCAGCGGCTCCAGCAGCTTGTTCTTGAATTCCAGCGCAAATTCGCTGGCGATGGCTTTCTGCGCCTTGACCTGATCAAAGCTGTGAATGCAGAAGCTGACACTGTATTCCGACGAGCTCTGGGTAATTAGCACGATGCTGACCCCGGCGCGAGACACGCAGGAGAACAGGCGGCCGGCCATGCCCACCATGCCTTTCATGCCCGGACCCGAGATGTTGATCATGCTCATGCCGACCAGATCGGAAATTCCCTTGACCTGCTGTTCGTCGTCACTGCACTCGGGGCCGATGAGCGAGCCTTCGCCCTGAGGGTTACCGGTATTCTTGATAAGACAGGGGATATGGAACTGGGCGATGGGCGCGATGGTCTTGGGATGCAGCACCTTGGCACCGAAGTAGGACAGCTCCATCGCTTCTTTATAGGACAGCTGCTTGAGCAGCTTGGCATCCGGCACCAGCCGCGGATCGCAGTTGTAGACGCCGTCCACGTCGGTCCAGATTTCGCAGCACTCGGCGCCCACACAGGCGGCCAGCACGGCGGCGGAGTAATCGGAACCGTTACGGCCCAGGATCACGGTTTCGCCTTTCTCGTTGCCGGCGGTGAAGCCCGGCATCAGATAGACGCAATCGCTGCGCAGGCCCTGATCGATAAACCGCTGACGGGACACTTCGATATTGACGTGGGCTTCGAGGAAGCTGCCCTCGCCCAGCAGCATGGTCTGGGGCGTGATCACCTCCACCTGCTCGCCGCGCGCCTTGAGCAGCTCGGACATGGTGGCGATAGACAACGCCTCGCCCCGGCTCAGAATGTGGGCCTGGGTGTTGTCCGGGCATTGCTGCAGCAGGCTCACGCCCTGCAGCAGACGGGCCAGCTGACCCAGTTCGCGATCGACGCGGGCCTTGATTTCCTGATCATCGAACTGCTCAAACTGGGCCTTGAGCCCCTGAATGATACCGTGAAAAATCTGTTCGATTTCTTTCAGTACCGGTGCCGGATCCAGGCCACGAATGGTCTGCTCCACGACCGCGACCAGATGGTTGGTCACCCTGGCGGGGGCTGACAGAACCAGCGCCACTTGAGATTGCTGCTGATTGTTGACCACGATATCGGCGACATTGATGAATCGCTCGCTGTTGGCCAGAGAAGTGCCGCCAAATTTCAAGACACGCATTGATTACTCCCTGTATAAAACTAAAAAGCGTAAAACGAAAAAGCCCGCATCGGATGGGGACGCGGGCTTGAGAATTCTAATCGGTTTGTCGTCAGCGCATCAGCCCGCCCCAGTGCCACCAGTGGTGGTACCGGTAATAATAATGGTGGTGATGCGGCTTGCACTCGGCAACATGACGAATAACCTCTGAAAACGAATGGCATAGCAATAACCCGAGCGTCCCTGCTTGTCAACTTCAATCCCCGGCCGACAGGGCCCGGTCCAGGTCCTTGTAAAGCAGATGCAGCAGATTGAGGTCCCGCTGTTCCAGCATAGGCAAACGGTCACTCACCCACTCTGCCAGTTTTTCCTGCTGCGATACCCCGACCTTACTGAACAATTGCTCTGTTTTTTGCTGCAACACCCTTAACTGGGTGTTTTCGGATTGAACGTCGGTTTTTTCTTCGTTTTCTTCACTCAGCCCCTGGCTGAACTCCCAGGCATAAAGCATGATGGCCTGGCCCAGGTTCAGCGAAGGATAACTCACTTTCAGCGGCAGATAGCTGATGATGTCGGCCAGCGCCAGATCCTCGTTACTTAACCCGGACTCCTCGCAGCCAAACAGCAACGCCACCTTTTGCACGCTTTTATTGTTAACCTGGGCAATGGCCTGCTTGGGCGTCAGATAATAGCGGTAGCGCCCCCGCTGCCGGGCGGTGGTGGCAATCACCAGATCCATGTCGGCCAGTGCCGGCACCAGCTCGTCGAAAGATTCGGCTTGCTCCAGCACCTCCTGGGCCCCGTGAGCCACCCAGTGCGCCTTGTCCTGCTCGTGCACCCGGCTGTTGACCAGCCGCATCCGGTCAAACCCCATGGTTTTCATCGCCCGCGCCGCGGCACCCACGTTTTCCGCCCGTGCCGGCGACTTGAGTACAAAATAAAGCTGCATGCCAATCTCCCAACGAAACGCCGCACATTGTCCCACTAAAACGGGGTCGGAGACAATTCAGCCGGAATATTCATCTTTGGGACGAAGCGGGTGTTTTCAGCGAGATCAATTACGTAAGGTAGCTGCATGCACAGCACCCTCGATTAACGATGAAAAACCATGCAGGAGCCCCCATGAATCATCACGCCAGGGACATGGCCCGGATCATCATGACCCGTTTCAATGACTTTTATCGCTGCTTTCTCGATATCACCGCGGGGGCTCAGGCCCGGTTCGAGGCCAGAGACTGGCTGGGCGTGCAGCAGGCCGGTCGCCAGCGCATTCGCCTGTACGACCGCCATGTCAACGACACGGTGCAGGCCATTCGCGACCAGAGCGGCGGCGGCCCTCTCGGCCAGCACACGCTCAAGGCCATCAAGCAGGCCTTCAACGATCTGCTGATCGAGCATACCAATCCGGAAATCGCCGAGTCCTTTTACAACTCGGTGTACCGCCGCTCTTTTCGCCATCGAAACATCCGCGCCGACCACCTCTATATTCACGGCTTTATCCGGCGCACCGCGGTACCGGACCTCTCCCCTTACTGTTCGCAATACCACACCGGTGCCGACCGGCTGACCGACTGCCTGCGTCAGGTGCTGCAAGGGCTGAAGCTGCAGGTGCCCTTCAGGGATCTGGAGCAGGATCTGGACTATGTAGGTCGTTACCTGCGGCAATTCGGGCCGGACGATCTCGCCCACATTGATGTCAGCCTTACCTTTATCAACCACCTGTTCTTTCGCAACAAGGGCGCCTATCTCGTCGGCAAGCTGGAATACGACCACGTCGAACTGCCGTTCATTTTGCCCATACTGCACGATGAACAGGGCGGACTTTATCTGGATACCCTGATCCTCTCCCACGACGACGCCTCCATTCTGTTCGGCTTCGCTCGCGCCTACTTCATGGTGTGGTGCCCGGTACCGGCCCTGCTGGTGCATTTTTTGCGGCCACTGCTGCCCAACAAGGCCGACTACGAAATCTACAACGCCATCGGCTGCCAGAAGCATGGCAAAACCGAGCTTTACCGGAGCTTTCTGCAGCATCTGCACGATTCTCGCGACCAGTTCGTACTGGCGCCCGGCATCAAGGGCATGGTGATGTGCGTGTTTACCCTGCCTTCCTATGACGTGGTGTTCAAAATCATCAAGGACCGCTTCACCCCGCCCAAGGAAGTCAGTCACGACACGGTGCGCGCCAAATATCGGCTGGTAAAACAGCATGACCGGGTCGGCCGCATGGCCGACACCATGGAGTTCACCAACTTCGAGCTGCCGTTGCACCGCATCAGCCCCGAATTACTGGCCGAGCTGCAACGGGTCGCGCCCTCGCTGCTCACCATGACCGGTGATACCCTGATGATCCGCCATCTTTATACCGAACGGCGCATGACCCCACTCAATATTTATCTGGAGCACGCATCGGATCGGCAGGTGGTGGATGCCATCGACGAATACGCCAACGCCATCAAGCAGCTGGCCACCGCCAACATCTTTCCCGGCGACATGCTGTTCAAGAACTTCGGCGTTACCCGTCACGGCCGGGTGATTTTCTACGACTACGACGAAATATCCTACATGACCGAATGCAACTTCCGCGATATCCCCAAGGCCCGCTATCCGGAAGACGAGCTCAGCGCCGAGCCCTGGTATTCGGTGGCACCCAACGATATCTTCCCCGAAGAATTCGCCACCTTTCTGCTCAGCAGCCCACGCATTCGCGACGCCTTCAAGCAGCAGCACAACGACCTGTTCACCGCCGGCTACTGGCGCCAGCTGCAGCAGAACATCAATGCGGGCCAGTTTGGCGATGTCTATCCCTACCGGCGCAAGCGCCGCTTCCGCTATCTGTATGAAGAGCAGGGACTGGGTAAACATGGGGAATAGGGAATGGGGAGTAGGGAATGGGTAAACATGGGAATGGGGAATGGGCCAATCCCTATTCCCCAATCCCTAATCCCCGCCCTTATAACTGCGGGTGGCTCAGGGGCTCCCGGGCCACCAGGATGCCGTTGATATCGGCGTAGAGATAATCGCCGGGGTAGATGGTGGCGCTGGCAAAGGTAACGGGAACATCCACGTCTCCCTGGCCGCGCTTTTCGGTTTTCATCGGACAGGTCGCCAGCGCCTTGACCCCCAGCCCCATGCCGCCGATGGCACCGGCATCGCGAATGGCGCCGTTGATCACCACCCCTTCCCAGCCGTTTGCCACCGCGGTTTCGGCCAGTTGATCGCCCATCAGGGCCCTGCGCAGCATGCCACCACCGTCGACCACCAGCACCTTGCCGGTGCCCGGGGTGGCCACCAGTTCCCGTACCCGGGAGTTATCCTCGTAGCAACGCACCGTGACCACCTGGCCCCAGAACACATCCTCTCCGCCATAATCCCTGAACAAGGGTGCCAGTATCGTCACCTTGTCGCCGTGCTCATCACATAAATCCGGTAGCAAATCCAGCATCTTAGCCTCCTTGTGACTACAACAATGTCTGTTTGAACGAGCCCTCTGCCAGGCCAGGAAACAGGATCTCCCGTCCTGCTGCATACCTTTGTATAACATTCGGCTCCCGTTGTTAAATCGCAGCTTGACCTGCGTCAAAAATCACCATAAAACTATTTAACATTATCAGCCTCAGACTGTTGTTATGCCCCTGTTAACTGTTAAAATAAGACAACTTTGGCTAATGGACCTCTGTTTGTCCCGTCCGTCTACTTTGGGGCGCGAAGCAGTAACTGCATGGGATGCAAATAAAAAAACGACTCAAAGAGACAGCGAAACCGGGCTGATGCCCTGCATAAATTGAAAGGCGATAACGTCATTTAATTACACTCGCTGCTCACCGGTTCCGGCAACTGTTGATACTGAATTCTATTTACATCTAAAAACAGGTAGGCTCATGCAGACTCCCCACATCCTTATCGTTGAAGACGAACTGGTTACCCGCAACACGCTGAAAGGCATTTTCGAGGCAGAAGGCTACGCCGTACTGGAAGCCACCGATGGCGAAGAAATGTACAAGGCCTTGTCCAGCAACAAGATCAATCTGGTGATCATGGACATCAACCTGCCCGGTAAAAACGGCCTGCTGCTGGCACGCGAGCTGCGTGAGCAACACAGCCTGGCGCTGATGTTTCTGACCGGCCGCGACAACGAAGTCGACAAGATCCTGGGGCTGGAAATTGGCGCCGACGATTACATCACCAAGCCGTTCAATCCGCGCGAGCTGACCATCCGGGCCCGCAACCTGCTGAGCCGCACCATGCAGACCCCGGAAGTTCAGGAAGAAGAAAAGCAGATTGAAGCCTACCGCTTCAACGGCTGGAGCCTGGACATCAACAGCCGCGCCCTGATCAGCCCCAACGGCGAGATGTTCAAGCTGCCGCGCAGCGAATTCCGCGCCATGGTGCACTTCTGCGAAAACCCGGGCCAGATCCAGAGCCGGGCCGAACTGCTGAAGAAAATGACCGGCCGCGAGCTCAAGCCCCACGATCGCACCGTGGACGTTACCATTCGCCGCATCCGCAAGCATTTCGAGTCCATCCCCGACACGCCGGAAATCATCGCCACCATTCACGGCGAAGGCTACCGCTTCTGCGGCGACTTGGAAGACTAAAACAAAAAACCCCGCTCACGCGGGGTTTTGCATTCAGGCCATTCGCTCACGGCATTACCTTGTTACACCAATCCCCGGCCTCATCCGTAGCTGCCACTTTAGTCGGCAGGCTCTGCGGAGCAGAGCAAGGGCCTGAAGCGCATGCGCGGTACCTGACCGTTTACGATTCGCTGCCGGCTTGCGCCGCATAAATGGGCGCCTACGGAAACAACAATCCGATCTCATCCGTAGCTGCTGCTTTAGCTGGCAGGCTCTGCGGAGCAGAGCAATACCAACAACGCCGGGCCTGCCGATCATGCGCCATGCCTGACCGTTTACGATTCGCCTGCCGGCTTGCGCCGCATAAATGGGCGCCTACAATACAACGACCCGGCCTTATCTGTTTTATTTCCACGCCTTGATCTGCGCCAGCAGCCCGTTGGTGGCACTGTCGTGCCTTGTGGTCACGCCATCGTCCGCCAAGTCGGTGATCAAGCGGGCTGCCAGCTTTTTGCCCAGCTCAACCCCCCATTGGTCGAAGCTGTTGATGTTCCACAACACGCCCTGCACAAAGGTCTTGTGCTCGTAAAGGGCTATCAGGGCGCCCAGATTATGGGGGTTAAGCTCATCGCACAACATGGTGGTACTGGGGCGGTTGCCGTCCATCACCTTGCTGGGCGCCAGCCTGGCGATGGCCTCGGTATTCAGCCCCTCGGCCGCCAGCTCCGCCTCTACCTGAGTTCGGTTTTTACCAAACGCCAGTGCCTGAGCCTGAGCCAGCATGTTGCCCAGCAGCTTGCGATGATGTTCGGGGTAGTCGTAAGTGGAGCGGGCAAAACCGATAAACTCCGCCGGCACCACCTGGCTGCCCTGGTGCAGCAACTGAAAAAACGCATGCTGGCCATTGGTGCCCACCTCGCCCCACACCACGGGACCGGTGTTGTGGGTAACCTTCTCGCCGAGGCTATTCACGCCCTTGCCGTTGGACTCCATGTTCAGCTGCTGCAAATAGGCCGGAAAACGCTTCAGGTGGTGGCTGTAGGGGAAGATGCCTTCGCTGGTCAGCCCCAGCACATTGATGTTCCAGATGCTGAGCAGCGCCAGCAACACCGGAACATTCTGCTCGAAGGGCGTATGCCGCAGATGTTCGTCCATCTCGTGAGCGCCCGCCAGCAGTTGCTCGAAGCGCTCGAACCCCAGCGCCAGCGCGATGGGCAGGCCGATGGCCGACCACAGCGAAAAGCGCCCGCCCACCCAGCTCCAGAACTCGAACATCTGCTCGGTGTCGATGCCGAACTCCTGCACCGCAGCGGCATTGGTCGACACAGCCACAAAATGCTTTTTAACCTGGGTTTCATCACCACAGGCAGCCAACAGCCAGGCGCGGGCGGCACGGGCGTTGGTCATGGTTTCGTCGGTAGTAAAGGTCTTGGAAGAAACCACAAACAGGGTACGGGCCGGATCCACCGTTGCCAGCACCGAGGCCAGCTGCGCAGCGTCCATGTTGGACACAAAATGCGCCCGAATGCCCCGGTCCAGATAAGGAGCCAGCGCCTCCACCACCATGGCCGGCCCCAGGTCGGAACCGCCGATGCCGATGTTGACCACGTCCGTAATGGGCTGACCACCAAAACCGCGCCATTCGCCCGCATGCACCCGTTCGCAAAAGGCCCGTAGCCGCGCCAGCTCGGCATGCACCTGAGGCACCACGTTCACCCCGTCCAGCACCGCGCTGGCACCTGCCGGCATGCGCAACGCCGTGTGCAGCGCCGCCCGTCCTTCGGTATGGTTAAAGCGGTTGTCGCCGAACAACGCCTCTATGGCCGGCGCCAGCTTCATGTCTCGCGCCAGCTCGCACAGCAATGCCAGCACCTCGTTCGACCAGTGCTGACGAGACAGGTCCACCCGCATGTGACTGCCAAAGGCAAAACAAAAGCGCGAAAACCGTTCGGGATCCTCGGCAAAGCGCTGGCTCAGGCTCATCGCCTGCTCCCGCTGCTTGAATTCCTGTAACGCCACAAACCGTGGCTGCTGAACTAAAGACGTCATCCCAATCCTGTTATTTATTATAAAAATTTAACCCGTGAGGCTTTTTAAGGTTTATTAGCTTCAATAAATGGGCACGTTATCCATCATGCCTGCGACAAAATGCCGGGTTGCAGGGTCGTGGTGCCGTAGGCGCCCATTTATACGGCGCAATCCTACAAACGAAACGAATATTACAGGCACGGCGCCCGTTCCCACCCCCCAGCAGAGCTGGGCCTGCCAGCTGAAGCGGCAGGCTACAGGGGCACCGGTTGTGATTTCCGTAGGCGTAGGCGCCCATTTATGCGGCGCAAACCTACAGGCGAATCGAATGTTACAGGCACCGTGCCCGTTCCCACCGCCCAGCGGAGCTGGGCCTGCCAACTAAAGTGGCAGCTACAAAGTACCAGAACTCCGTGCTCGGGACACTCCTCACCTTATCCCCATCACGCTTTTTTAAACCCATCCGGATTTTGCGACTGCCAGCGCCAGGCATCCATCATCATCTGTTCCAGGCCTCGTTCGGCCCGCCAGCCCAGCTGTTCAAGCGCCCTGGCCGGGTTGGCCCAGCATTCGGCAATATCACCGGGGCGGCGAGGTGCTATGGCATAAGGCACCGGGCGACCACTGGCCTGTTCGAACGCCTTGACCATTTGCAGCACCGAATACCCCTGGCCGGTGCCCAGGTTATAAATGCTCACGCCCGCATGGCTAGCAATACGCTCCAGCGCCTTGAGGTGGCCCAGCGCCAGATCCACCACATGAATGTAATCCCGCACGCCGGTGCCATCTATCGTGGCGTAATCGTCACCAAATACCGCAAGCCGCTCCAGCCTGCCCACCGCTACCTGAGCAATATACGGCAACAGGTTGTTGGGAATGCCGTTGGGGTCTTCACCGATCAAACCGGACTCATGGGCTCCCACCGGATTGAAATAACGCAGCAAGGCAACAGACCAGCGTGTATCCGACCTGGCCAGATCCTGCAGTATCTGCTCCACCATCAGCTTGGAGGTACCATACGGGTTGGTAGTGCCGCCCACCGCAAAGTCTTCGGTAATTGGCATTTGCTGCGGCTCGCCATACACGGTGGCAGACGAGCTGAACACCAGCCGGAACACCCCGGCCTTGCGCATTTCATCTACCAGCACCAGGGTGCCATTAACGTTGTTATCGTAATATTCCAGCGGCTTTTGCACACTCTCGCCCACCGCCTTCAGCCCGGCAAAATGCACGACGGCCTCTATGTTGTGCTCGGCAAACAACCTGGCCAGCAGATCCGCATCGCGAATATCCCCTTCTACAAAAGCCGGTTGCTTGCCGGTGATCTCCGTCACCCGCCGCAACGACTCGGCCGAGGCATTGCTCAGGTTATCCAGCACCAGCACCTGCTGACCGCTGTTCAGCAATTCCACCAGCGTATGAGAGCCAATATAGCCGGCCCCGCCGGTTACCAGAATCGTCATCGTTATCCCTTTTTATTGTAAAAACAGAGGGAATAGGGAGCTGAGAATAGGGATTCCTTACCGCCCGTCCCTCACTTTCATACTCATTGCCCTGTGCAACCCGGTTAACAAGCGAGCCACGTTTTCAATTTGTTGAAAAACAGGGCTACTATCTTCAACAAACTCCAGCATTCTGGCTATTTCAAACTGAGTATCCAGCTCACTTAATGACCCCCGGGCAATGTTCAAAAAGTGGACGTACTCCTTCGTCGTCCCTCTTGCCACACCCTCAGCAATGTTTGAAGGCACAGATACCGCTGCACGCCGCATTTGAGAAGTCAGTCCAAACTGTTCGACTTTCGGAAAAGAAGCGGAAACAAGGTATGTCAACTTAACCAGCTGCATAGCCTGCTGCCATACCTCCAGACTCTTATGATTCTGCATTTCCCTACTCCCTATTCCCCAATCCCTACTCCCTATTCCCCAATCCCTATTCCCTACTCCCCAATCCCTATTCCCCAATCACCACCTCGGTATCCGACAGCAACTCACCCAACCTGGCCTGCAACGCCGCCTTGGCCACGGCGTCTCCATGGATCAGCCTGATATGCGCCGGTGGCGGTGTGATACCGGTGGCAAAGTCTATCAGATCCTGCTGGCCGGCATGGGCCGAATAGCCGCTTACCTGATGCACCTGGGCGTGAATGCTAAAACGCTCGCCATCCAACTCTACCCAGCCTCCTTTCGCGCCGTATTCCAGAATATCCCGGCCCGGCGTGCCCTCGGCCTGATAACCCACAAACAACACATCGTTGCGGGCTTCATCCAGCATCGCCTTGAGGTAATTCACCACCCGGCCACCGGCACACATGCCAGAGCCCGCCAGCACCACACAGGGTTTGCGTGACCGGGCCAGGTAGTTGACCGCATTCAGGTGATCCCGGTGGCTGTTCACCACCGTCAGCTGCTCGAACGACAGCGGATGCCGACCCTCTGCCACTCGCGCTTTGGCCTCCGTGTTCCAGAACGGCTTGAGCTTGCGGTAAAGGCCGGTAAACCTGGCCGCCAGCGGCGAGTCTACCACCACTTCCAGCTCACTCCAGGGCAAATCCGGCGCCGCCGCCTCTGTGCCAAACTCCGCCATCAGGCTTTCTATTTCATACAGCAAGTCCTGGGTACGGCCCAGGCTGAAGGCCGGTACAAGCAAGGTGCCGCCATCGGCCAGCGCATGCTCAATGGCATCTTTCAGTCGCAACCGCCGATCGATTCGGCTTTCGTGATTCCTGTCGCCATAGGTGCTTTCCATCACCAGCAGGTCACACCGCTCCGGCGGCTCGGGCGCGATCAGCAACGGAGAATGAGGCGCGCCCAGATCACCACTAAACACAATGCGCTGGCCCCCGGCCTCGCACTCCACATAGGCCGAGCCCAGAATATGCCCGGCCCGCTGCAGCCGCACCTCAATCCCGGTACCCACCACCGACTGCCACTGACCATAAGGCAGCGGCACCAACCGGGACCTGAGCATTTTCAGCACCCGGTTGATCAGTTTTTTATCCCGGGTAAAGCCGATCTTTAGCGCATCTTCCAGCATGGCCGGCAACAACAGCGCCGTGGGCTGCGAGCAAATGATCGGCCCCTTGAAACCCGCCCCCAGCAAATAGGGAATGCGGCCTACGTGGTCGATATGCACATGAGTGACCACCAGCGCCTTGATATGGCTGATATCAAAATCGATGGCCAAATCGTCCCGCCGCTCGGTGCCCTGAAACAAGCCGCAGTCAATGAGAATACCGGCCCCGTTCAGCCGCAGCTCGTGACAAGAGCCGGTCACCCCCTTTACCGCTCCGTGATGCAACACTTCAACCTTGCCGTTAATCATGCCACCTCCCGCCAGAATAAAATCCATATGAAGCCAACTTTAGTCTGCCGGAAACAAAAAAGCCCGGAGCTGATTGGTGAATGGGGAATGGGGAATGGGGAATGGGGAATGGGGAATGATTTTGTAGGCGCCCATTTATGCGGCGCAAACCCACAGCCGAATCAAAATCTGCAGGCATGGCGCGAGCTCTAAAGCCCTGCGTTATTTGCCGGTATTGCCCTGCTACGCAGGCCCTGCCAGCTAAAGCGGCAGCTACAAGGGCAAAAAACAATCCCGATGCTTGGGCTGAAGCAGGCTTCTACAGGGTTTCGTGGTTCTTTGGTACACTCGACAACCGCCGTATTCGATATAAAGCAGGTCTCTATGCCCTCCCCCGAACTGGTGTTTATCCCCGCCATCAGCCACATTGATGCCGCCCACTGGGATGCGCTGTTTACCGACGGCTACCCCTTTATTCGCCACGGCTTTTTACGGGCGCTGGAGCAAGGCGGCAGCCTGGGCAAAGACACCGGCTGGCTGGTGCAGCATGCCTGCCTGTATCAGGAAGGACGGCTGATTGCCGCCATGCCCTGCTACATCAAGACCCATTCCTATGGCGAATACCTGTTCGACTGGGCCTTTGCCGAGGCCTACCAGCGCCACCAGCTGGCCTACTATCCCAAACTGGTCTGTGCCATTCCCTTTACTCCCGCCACCGGCCCCAGGCTGGGGCTGGCACCCGGTTATCGGCCAGAGCAGGTAATGCCCTGGTTTGAGCAGGGCCTGCTTGCCTTGAGCGAAAAAATCGGCGCCAGCGGCTACCAGTGCCTGTTTTGCGAGTCCGGGCTGGGAGAGGTGTTACAAAGTCAGAATTGGCAACGGCGGGTCAATGTGCAGTTTCACTGGCTGAACCGGGGCTATCGCCACATGGACGATTTTCTTGCCCGGTTCAGCTCCCGCAAGCGCAAGAATCTACTGAAGGAGCGAGCCCGGGTGCGGGACAGCGGCATCCGTTTTACCACCCTGAGCGGCGAGGCGCTTACACCGGAAATCTGGCAACAATTCTACCACTTCTACCGGCGCACCTACCAGAAACGGGCCGGTCATAACGGCTACCTGACCCAGAAAACCCTGCTGTTGTGGGGCCAATACTGTCGTGATCAATGCGTGCTGTTTGCCGCCTGGCAGGATCAAACCATGGTGGCCGGTGCCCTGTGCTTTCGCTCACATAACACCCTCTATGGCCGTTACTGGGGCTGCGAACAGGAACTGGAATTTCTGCACTTCGAGGCCTGCTATTACCAGGGCATTGAATACTGTATTCAGCATGGACTAACCCGCTTCGACGCTGGGGCCCAGGGTGAGCACAAGCTGCAGCGGGGCTTTGAACCCCGGCTCTGCCACGGCTACTTCAAGCTGTTCGAGCGGGGCTTCAATGACGCCATTACCGACTACTGCCGGCGGGAACAAGAGCAGGTGCAGCATTATCAGGCACAATGCCGGCAGCAGTTGCCGTTCAAGAGCGAGGAATAGGCGGATAGGAGCCATCGCTTACCCCGTAGGCGCCCATTTATGCGGCGCAATCCGGCAGGCTCACCGGGGTTTGCAGGCATGGCGCCATGCTTTGATTGCCTTGCTCCGCAAGGCCTGCCAACTAAAGTGGCAGCTACGGGAGGCCAAACACCAACAACCGGTTGTTGGCGGGCATGGCATGATCCGCCTGCAGGGTTAGCCCATGCTGCGCGGCCAGCGCGGTGACATCTTCAATATCCCGTATCCCCATATGGGGAGTCTGGCTGCGCAGCATGGCGTTAAAGGCCTGGTTGCTCGGGCTGGTAAAGCGCCCTTCGTAGTTGAAGGGGCCATAAATACAAACCGCCGCCCCCGGCGCCAGCACCCTTTCCAACCCGGCGAACAGGGCCTTAACCTCGGACCAGGCCATGATATGCAGGGTATTGGCAGTAAATACCCCCTGATACTGCCCGGCCGACCACTGCGGCTGGGTAACATCCAGCACCAGCGGCGGCAGCAAGTTGGGTAACGCTGCCTCATCGAACCAGAGCGACATGCCGGGAATATGCTCGGCCCTGTCACTGGGCTGCCACTGCAAATGGGGCAGGCCCTCGGCAAAAAACACCCCGTGCTGACCGGTGCCGCTGCCGATCTCCAGCACGGTGCCCGGCCGCCCAAACACCCGCGCCAGCACCGCCAGGATCGGCCGCTTGTTGTTTTCGCAGGCCTGAGAAAAAGGCTTGTCGATCATCAGGATATTTCCTTCATGCAAATACATTCGTTCACTCAAAATACCCACTCTGGTACCCGATGGCGCTACCCGTCGGCTGATACCATTGCCGGTTATGGTAACTTGCTCCTCACTCCTTCCCCCTCACGCCCGGCCAACGGGCCAGCAACCAGCAGCCCAGTGCCAGCAGCACGCCGCCGGCATTGGCCAGTGCATCAAACCAACTGAAGGTACGATGAGGCTGAAAATAATGCTGCAAATACTCCAGCAAGGGGGCCGAGGCCAGCAAGGCGCCCCATACCCATGCACCAGGCAGCCGCACAAAGGCGAAACGCGCGCTCACCCCTAAGCAGAAAAACGCCACCAGATGCATGTATTTGTCCGAATCACCAAACAGATCGGGCGGTGGCGTTGGCCGAAACAAGCCATAAAACAACGCCACCAGAAACATAAAAAAAATCACCAGCCTGAGCCGGAACAGCAACGCCATTTTTATACCTCAAAAGCTGGGGAATGGGGAATGGGGATTGGTTAAGAGACGGGGAATAGGGAGCAGGGAATGGGGAATAGATAAACAAGGGGTTCGGGAGTGGGTAAACATGGGACTGGGGATCGGGGAATGGGCCAATCCCTAATCCCCAGTCACCATTCCCTGCCCTAACTATTCCCTATTCCCCATTCCCTATTCCCCAATCCCTATTCCCCAATCCCTAAAACTCAATACGCATTCTTGTTGATAAACCCCTTGAACACGGTGGCCACTATAATGCGCAGGTCCAGCCACAGGCTCCAGTTGTTGATATACCAGAGGTCGTGCTTTACCCGCTTGTCCATCTTGTCCAGGGTGTCGGTTTCGCCCCGCAAGCCGTTCACCTGGGCCCAGCCGGTAATGCCCGGCTTTACCTTGTGCCGCTTCATGTAAGACTCCACCAGCTCCTTGTAATGCTCGTTGTGCGCCAGGGCATGGGGGCGCGGGCCCACTATGGACATGCGCCCCTGCAGCACGTTAAAGAACTGAGGCAATTCATCCAGCGAGGTACGCCGCAAAAAGGCGCCGATGGGAGTAATGCGCGTATCGCCCTTGGTGGCCTGAGTCACTTGGCCGCTGTGTTCCTGGTGCACCTTCATCGAACGAAACTTGTACACCTTGAAATGCCGGCCATTGGCCCCGGTACGATATTGCTTGAACAAGACCGGCCCCGGCGAGGTGAGCTTGATGGCAATAGCAATTGCCAGACAGATGGGCGAAATCAGCAGGCAAATCAGCGCCCCTACCACCATGTCTTCCAGCCGCTTCACCAACCAGGCCATGCCGCTCATGGGCGACACGCTCAGGTCGATGGAAAAGTGCCCCGCCACCTCGCTTACCCTGTGGTTAAGCAGCTGCATATCCGAGAAGTTGGGAATAAAGCGTACTTCCACCGTGTGGTGACGCAAGGCATAAAAAATGTCCCGAATGGCATTGCTCAAATCCAGCGGCATGCATAGCCACACCTCCTGGGCACCGGACTCACTCACCCGCCGGGCAATCCGAGCCAGATCCTGCGGGCCGGGTTTGGCCCTGAGCCGTTCCACCCCGGCCAGCACATAGCCTTCTTCCGGGGTATTACGCATGCCCCGCCCCACCGACAGCACCTTTTTGCCCGAGCCCACCAAAAACACCCTCTTGCTGGCCAGCCCCTTGAGCCGGGAATGACGCAGCACCTGCTGCACCACAATGCGCACACCGCCGGCCATTACAAACGACAGCAACAGCGCCATGCCCACCCACAGCCGGGAGTAACGGTGTGCCGCATGAGCAAAATAAATAATGGAGGTCACCAACACCGCCACCAGCAGCCACACCAGCAACAGCCGGAACAGCAAGGTGGGAATACGCTTGATGCGCCAGCGCCGGTAACCGCCAAAGGCGCTGTTGAACACCACCACCAGCAAGGCCATCAGGGCCATGGCCAGCACGGAGCGCTCCGGCAACTGCATGTGGCCAAAGCGCCACCAGTGGGCCAGCAGGCTGCCCGCCACCACTGCCAGCATATCCACCAGTGGCACCAGCAACTGGGCCGGGTAACGTTCGGTAAGGCCGTTTATAGTCCGGGACATTATTATGCTCTTTTAAGTTTTCGGTTCTGTTGTAGCTGCCACTTTAGTTGGCAGGGCCTGCGGAGCAGGCCGTTAAGAACAAGCCGTGCTCAGCGGACAACCTGCCTGCACTTTGCCTTGAGCAACATCCAGGCAAACTTGCTGTTGGTCACCAAATACCGTTTCCACATGCGACGCGGCTCCTGGATAACCCGATACAGCCATTCCAGCCCGTACTTCTGCATCCACAGCGGGGCACGTGTGACCTTTCCGGCCACCACATCGAAGGTACCGCCCACGCCCATCACAAAATCCACCCCCAACTGATCACGCCAGCGGTTGATGAAGTTTTCTTTACGGGGCGAGGTAATAGCCACAAACAGCAGACGGGCACCCGAGTCCTTGATCTGCTCCACCACCGCCTGCTCATCGTCCCAGAAATAACCATGGTGATAGCCGGTAATGGTCAGGCCCGGGTACTGATGGGTTACCTTGTCAGCCACCGTCTGTACCACCTCGTCTTTGGCACCCAACAGAAAAACAGGAAAAGACTCCACCGCACTCATGGCCAGCAACTCGTGGAACAAGTCCACCCCGGCCACCCGCTCGGGCACATCATGACCCATAATGCGAGCGCCCAGCACCACGCCCATGCCATCGATATTGATGATGTCACAGCTTTCCACGGATTCGCGCAACTGGGCGTCTTTGCGCATGTTCACCAGCTTGGCCACATTCACCACCACATGCTGGGTGAAGCGCCGCTCACGAATACCGTCACGTATCGCCGCCACGGTCTGCGCCATGCTGGCCACGTCCATGGGGCAACCCAGTACATTAATTCTTTTCATTTTTCTTCTCTGCTCGGTGGCGGTTATAAAAGGCCAGCGCGAAATAGGCCCAGGCCTGAGTCCAGCGGGTATAGTTGATGCGGTTGGTCAACCAACGACTTTTTTGATACACAAACTGGGTTTTAGCCGGCAAATAAAGCTGCTCGAGTGCGCGAGCAATCACTTTTTCGCACAAGGCTTCATCCGCCTCACTGCCCCCAACCTTAAGCAAAGTAAACACCGCCTGGGCGACGCTGTGCATGTCTATGGGATACACATTGTTGTTGTAGTACTTGGCGGTGCCGTCTTCGGTGAAAAAATGATTCAGGTAATAGCGGTAACCCAGCTCGATGGTGGCATCAAACTCGGTAACACTCAGGGCATCGCGCAGCAGGCAGAGTGCCTCCAGATTATAACCGGTATGAAAACCGTCGATAAACTGATGGTGATGTCGGGCTCCATATACCCAGGAACCATCTTCCCCCTGCTCACTCACCGACTGGCGTGCCACCTCCAATGCCTGCTGGCACATGGCGGCATCATTCAGCCTGGCACCGGCAAAGCCCACCCAGGCTGCCCCCCACAGGCTGGCGTTATGCACAAAGGCGGTTTCGCCCGGAATGTAGCCATAAAAAACGCCGACCATCTGCCTCTGTATACAGGGTATTCACAATAAAACGGGCGGCATCCAGGGCCACATCCATAAAGCCCTGTTCACCCAACGTCTCGCCCAGTGCATACAGGGCGCGTGCCACATAGCAGGTGGTAATAATGTTGGGCTTGCCGGCAGGCACATAAAAGGCGCGGGCCTGCCAGTCGAAATGGTAGCCCCAACAGCTGTGCTGCCATTGATCGCGTGGGCTCTGCTGGGTTAACAACCAGTCGCCCAGCTCTTTGGCTTCGCTCAGATATTGTTGCTCACCGGTGCGGCGGTAATCTTCCAGCAGGCCAAGAATAAACAACCCCACTCCCTTGGGGTTACGCTTCTTGGGCACCCGCAGCAGTGGCCGCAGATTGATAGGTGAACGCTTGCCCAGCTGCAACCAGGCCAGACGCACCCACTCGTTATTTTTAAGCGGAGTAGCCTGCAATAGTGTGCTGTTCAAACTGTCGAAAGGGTCGTAACCGGCGAACTGCTCGCCACGAATGGCATCGAGTAGCCGAGAGTTAAGATTGGTCAGCGTGTTCATAGCAACAGGGGCTAACTGGCCCCCTTGTTTTCCTTCTGGTTACTCGGCGGTAAAAACAGCGGTATCGACCGTTAACGGTATCCCCAAAGAAAGCGACTCAACCGCCATCACAGTGGCCAGGCTGGTGCTCATCAGGCATGCATAGTCCACACAGGCCTTGCCGGCCTTAAGGCCCTCAAGCCAGGCGCTGATCATCGGCTTCTGGCCCTTGTCCTGCACGGTTGCCTTCAAACGCCTGGTTTCTGCATCACCACTGTAAAGAGTAACGTCCTTGAAGTCGTTGATTTGTGCCGAGCGACCACCACCAAACACTTCTACATATTCCTTGGCCATCGCCTTGGCACCATCGGCGGTGTAGGTAATATTGGCCACGCTGCCATTTTCGAAGGTGAGCGACAGGCACAGGTTGTCGTTAAGCAGAGCGGATTTTTCCGCCTTGGCCGAGCCCACGGCGTACACGGTTTTCACGTTGCTGCTTACCAGCGCAGAAGCCAGATCGATAAAATGACAGCCTTCACCAATCATGCGGCCGCCACCAACCTGAGGGTCTTGAATCCAGTGATCGGCGGGAATGGCTCCGGCATTGATACGGATATTTACCACCAAGGGGCTTTTTACACCGGAAAAATGCTCCACCACCTGTTGGGTGGCAGGAGCGAAGCGGCGGTTAAAGCCCACCATCACCTGGGCCTGGCCGCAGTCGCCGTAAGCGCGATGGATCTCGGCCAGCTCTTGCACCGACATAGCTAACGGCTTTTCTACATACACATGCTTGCCGGCCTTTAGCGCATCGCGCACCGCTACGCCATGGGTGTCGTGCCGGGTGGTGACGACAATGGCATCGGTATCGCCCTGCAGCAATTCGGCATAGCTGCCGGCGCAAAAACCAAAGCCAAACTGTTTGGCCACACCCTGGGCCGAGCGTCCACTGGCAGTGACCAAACCGGAGAAGGTCACCTGACCGCTGGCCTGAAGTGGCGGCAACAAGCTGGCGGTGGCGTAGTTGCCGGCGCCATAAAAAGAAAGCCTGACCTTGTCTGTCGCCACTGCCGCCGGGGTAACCGCAATACGGGCAGGCATGTCGGCTGGCCGGCTGGCCGGGTTGTATTGCAGCACTATGCCAAGATAGGGTTCGGTTTTGTTGCCTTCAATCAACTGATAGGCAACAGCAGCATCATCTACCGGGTAGCGATGAGTGATCAGGCTTTTTACATCTACCTTGCCCTGAGAAATCAGCTCAAGAAAGGTGGACATGTTGCGCTGTTCGGTAAAGCGCACATAGCCCAGCGGATAGTCGTTGCCGTTTTCTTCATAGAAGGGATCATAACGGCCGGGGCCATAAGAGCGGGAGATCACCACGCTGATCTCTTTCTTGAAAAAATCTTCACGGGGGATGTCCATGCGTACCGCACCTACCACCACGACCCGGCCCTTTTCGCGGGTAACTTCACCACACATTTCAATAATGGCATTGCTGCTGGAGCCGGCGCACACCAGCACGCCATCCACCCCGTGACCGGCTGTTTTGGCGTGGCAAAGACCAGCAACATCGCCACCCGGCGGCACAGTAATGGCACCAAAGCCTTCGGCGCGCTTAACCAGGGCAGCGTCCAGATCGGTACCAATTACCGTACAGCCATTGGCTCGCAACAGTTGCACGGCAATCTGCCCCAACAAACCCAAGCCCACCACCAGGAAGGTTTCTCCCAACTGGGGCTCCGCCAAGCGCACACCCTGCAGCGCAATGGAGCCCACAGTGGTAAAGGCGGCTTCTTCATCGGACACATTATCCGGCACCTTGACCACCAGGTTTTTGGGCACCGCAACAAAGTCGGCATGGTTGGCATAATCGGCGCCGCCACAGGCCACCCGATCACCGGGCTGAATGCCCTCCACCATGCCACCGGCTGCCACAACCGTGCCGGCACAGCTGTAGCCTAACGGAGATGGGGAGTCCAGCCGGGAGTTAACCGTTTGCAGGGTTTTTTTCAGGCCTTCGGTTTTAATCTTGCCAACCACCTGCTTAACCAGATCGGGCCGGGCTTTGGCCTTTTGCAGCAGGCTTTTCTTACCCATATCGATTTTGGTTTTTTCGGTGCCGGCACTGATCACCGAGGCACTGTTCTGCACCAGTACAAATTTATCGGTGAGTGCGGGTACCGGTACTTCATTGATTTCTACCACTCCGGTGCGGAGGGTTTGGGTGATTTGCTTCACTTTTAATCCTTATAAATACTGATTAATATCAAGCTTTTGTTCAATCATTATCTTTTTACCTGTAGATGTACGCCTGATGTCTGGAACATTCTTTACATAAACTTTAACTTTGTTTTCCAGCTTCCGCTCAATGGCCCTCTTAATATTTTTCTCAAGCGTACTGGTGTATTCATCTTCAGGGCAACAAACCTTAAATACTAGGCGACCTGGTTCATCTTGAAAGTATTGAGAATCCAACACTGGGCCAAGCTCTTCAAAATGCGCCGCCCCCATTGTGCATATTGAAACCAACCGCTGATCTTCAGTAACTATGTATTCCTGAAGTCGACCTTCTATTTTATCAACAGCCAAATAGCTACGCATATAATCGTTTGACTGGTAGCCAGACACCACTGCAAAATCATTGGTGCGATAGCGAATTAATGGCATACTTTTCGAGTAGCTAGTTGCAATAATCTCGCCACTTTCACCAGCCTCTGCAAGCTGCCCATCCGGCTTGATTATCTCAGCATGCCCATAGAAAGGGTTAAAACCCAAGCAGTCATTATCATGATACTTGGTTGCTAACACCGCATATTCAGAATGACCGTAATGAAAAAACACACTATCACAAGAAAAAATTGACTTAATAAAAGCTATTTGATCAGGGTAAGTGTTTTCTGAAGCCAACATAATCAAATCAAACTCAGGAGGCTTAACACAAGACCTAGAGTATAGTAAAGCTAACTGATAGATAGCCGATGGATAGCCAAAAACCTTTCTAGGCTTGAATTTTTTAATAGCCCGATCATAATCAGGAAGGTTTGAGCTTTCATTAAGATAATTACTATCCAATTTCAAATAATTATATATACCATCACGCACAGCCAAGCGACCACTTGACCCTTTAATGTTCTCACCTTTAACAAAAAGGCATTTATCTCCAATTTCGTAACCGTGTTTCTTCCAAATATAGTAAAAAAAAGCCTTTTCAAAGAAAATTTTTTCTTTATCAAGAAGGAACTTCATAGGTGTACCAGTTGACCCACCAGTATAGCGAACTACTGAGCGGTCAGCCAACGATACATCAACCAAATCAGAATAGTGCTTTTTAACAAAAGGTTTGTCTATCACCGGCAATTGGCGAACATCGGAAAAGCTTTTCAATTCATTAGGGTTAAAACCATTCTTATCATATAAAGCACCATAGGCCGGCACTCTATTGTAAGCTCCGACTATAATCCCTTTAACTTTATTGAACTGCCATTCCTTTACGTCATCAGATGACCATGACTCAACGTCATTGAGAAAGGAACTACAGGATCTGAAATCGGAACTTACATTCAAGAGCCAACTTGTAGGAAAAATATTTAATGATATATTTCTAGATAGTAGTTGTGAGACTTTCCTAACGAACTCCATATTACACTCTTTTAAATGAATTATTGTTTACTTATGATAGAGCAATCAAATATATCACCCGAAATTTTTCAACACCCATTTTCAGTAATGATAAATCAGATCCTACTAAATAGCTGTTCCGAATAGTAGATCACTGAAGGAAGGGAACTCAGTCCAGGGCAAGATTACGAAAGCCCGCGGATTTACTGGGCTTGCAGGGTGTAGCGTTTCCAAATTAGAGTTCAAAAGGAGCAAAAAACTTTAGAACTTATTGCGATATATCGTGATGTATATTTTATGACCATGATATGTTCTAAAAAAGAACATTTTTAACTTGGTTTTGTTGTCATGAAGTGGCTGAAAGCCCTTATTTGGCGCGGTTTTTCGTAATCTTGCCCTGAAGGTAGAGCAGGTTAAACAGGCACTGGCGGACTGTTGCCAGGATAACCCTGTGCTTTACGCCGACGAGGTTGATATCGACCTGAACCCCAAGCTGGGAGCAGACTGGACGCTGCGAGGCCAGCAGAAGAAAGTCGTCACACCGGGTATCAACGAAAAGCACTATCTGGCCGGAGCCCTGCATGCGACAACGGGCCAAGTAACCTATGTTGCTGGTCACAAAAAGAACTCAGCCCTGTTTATCTCATTACTGGAAGCCTTGCGGCGACGCTACCGACGAGCCCGGAACATCACGCTAATCTTGGATAATTACGTGATCCACAAGAGTCGTCTGGTGCAAAGCTGGCTGGCAGATAATCCCAAGTTCATCCTGATCTTCCAGCCGGTCTACTCACCCT